>NZ_CP176428.1:0-5902 GCF_046250085.1 Mycobacterium sp. SMC-16 | reverse complement strand
CGTACCTCGTCCGTGGTGCACAGGATCTGCGGCCCACGGCGGAGCTGTTGAACGAATACAGTCCCGAATTCGACTGCACGCTCAGGGGCGTCGTAAGAGCAGGGCCGGCGTTGGCGAAGGCGATCGGTGGCAACGGCTACTCACTGGAGGGTCCAGGCACATTGGTTGGGGCCGCGAATCCCTATGTGTACCCGGACAATCTGCCGCGGATCAACGCCTCGGGCGGTCCGATGGGCCGGCCGGGCTGCTGGCAGGTGACCAAAGACATTCTTCCGATGCCGTATCTGGTCATGGACACCGGTGCGTCCATCGCACCCTACAACCACTTCGGACTCAACTCGCCGGTCGTCGTCGACTACGTCTGGGGTCGTCAGCTAGGGGAGAACACCATCAACCCGTGACGGCTGATGTGCACTGAGTTTCATTGTGGCAGCTACGATCCGAGCCGCGAGGTGACCCGCCCGAAGCGGGCGGGTCACCGTTCGCCGTCAGCGACGCCTGCCTGGCATACCGAACCACGGCATCATGGGTTGGTTGGCGGGCGGCGCGACAGTACCCGGCCGGGCCTTGATCGACGTGCTGCCGTTCGTCGAGCAGATGGTTTTTGCAAAGGTGTCTTGGCACGTCGGGCGAGCATTGGCGACGGGGGCTGAAATACCTGCCGCTGCAGCCAAACTCACCATCAACAACGCTGCCTTGCGTCGACCCGGCATGTGTCCATTCCCCTCGGTCGCATTACCAACATGGATGTGCGCGGTACGCGCTGACATGCGCGCGCTCATCAGGGGCATGCCGATACGACAGTGGTGGAGTCCGCCCCGAGAGGCGTACCCGCGGCCGCGGCGCGGTTGAAGGCATCGTCACGAGCCGCCTCGACAGTCACGCCGGCGCCGCCACTGACGACATGGGTGACACCGTCGCCCACAGACACGATGCAGAGGCGATCATTGGTCACCTCATCGCTGGTGCACTCAACTCCACCAGCTGCGGTGCATGCCGCGATGACTGCCGCCGAAGCCTCATCGTTGGTGTCGCCGGTTGCGGTGAAACCAACCAGTGCGCCTTCGAATTCGCCTGTGCCGACCGCCACCGAGACGTCGTCCAGATCCTGGACGAAACCAGGTGGACCCCCCGCCCAAGCCGTAGCGGCTGCGCCACCTGCCAAGACAACGCTCGCAGCCACGATCGTCGTTACCAAACGGCGCTTCACCATACCGATCCTCCCCGTAGTGTAATTCAACGGCAGTCTATCTACCGTTTCCCTAAAATTAACGGAAATCGAAATATTTCATCTGGCCGCATTTGCGCGCACTGCCGGCCCGCTGAGCGTTTGGATCGGCAAGTCTCGCTGGAAATGTCTTGCCCGACAGGCTTGTTCGACGCGTCTGATTGAGACTATGGGTTCCCGGCAGTCTTGACGTTAATTGAGAGTATATGGACGATGTACGGCCGGTGAATGCAACGTTAAGCAAACTCATAGACAGGCGGCTCGTTTCGGCGGTCCGACGGCTTCGCTCTCGATGACACTCCGCGGCAGGCTTCCGCAGGTGTAGAGCTCTTGGCCGGCCACGGTGAATCGGTGGCGGGTCGGGCGCAGGGTCAGGCCCTGGCCGACGATGCGGCCCTGCTCGTCGTATTCGGTGTCGGGTACCGCGGCCAGACGCCGGGTCACCTCGTCAACCGGGAGGCCGACGGCCGCGGCGAGCGCCTCCACGGTGACCGGCTCGCCGGCGGCGAGCAGCCGCAGCAACGGCACCAGCATCGTCGGGTCGAGCCCGGACTCTTCCGGAATGGTCAGGCGGTCAAGGAAATTGGGCATCAGGAACCTTTCGAGTGAGCCATGCGTCAGGATGCGCAGCAGGACAGTCGGGACATATCGGCGCTGAAGGACTGGGCGGCGATTTTGATGCCTTCGGCCATGGTCAGATACGGGGCCCAGGACCCGGCGACCTGGTCGACGGTCATCGCGGCGTCGAGGATGTAGACCGCGGCGGCGGCGATCTCGCCAGCATCCTTGGCGACGGCGGTGATGCCGTGGATGCGGCCGGTGCCGGCGTCGGCGACGAGTTTGATGAAACCGCGGGTGTCTCGGTTGACCACCGCACGCGGCACATGTTTTAGCGGCAGCACCCGGCAGTCGCACCGTGTCCCGGCGGCGAGGAGCTCGGCCTCGGTCGTCCCGGCCGCACCGACCGCGGGGCTGGTGAACGTCACGCGGGGCAGATGGCGGTAGTCGACCCTGCGGCCGGCGTCGGTGAAGATGTTGTCGGCGACCATCGCGCCGTGATGGGCGGCGACGTAGACGAACTCGCGGTGCCCGGTCACGTCGCCGGCCGCCCAGATCCGTGGGTTCGACGACTGCAGCCCGTCGCTCACCACGACCTCGTTGTTCTCGCCGGTTTTGACCTGCACCGCTTCGAGATTCAGGCCGTCGGTGTTCGGACGGCGGCCGGTGGCGACGAGGACTTTCGCGGCACGGAACTGCTGCGTTCCGCCGGTGATGGTCGCGGTGACCGTGACCTGATCGTCGGCCTGCTCGACCTCGCTCACCGTGGCGCGGCGCACCACCCGGATGCCGTCGTCGGCGAACACCTCCAGCAGCGCCATGCCGACTTCCGGCTCTTCCTTCGATGCCAGCGTGGAGCGGACCAGCACCGTCACCGTTGACCCGAGCCGGGCGAACAGTTGCGCCTGCTCCAACGCGACGTAGCCGCCGCCGATCACCAGCAGCGACTCCGGGACCTCGGTGACTTCCATCGCGGTGGTCGAGGTCAGGTAGGCGACGCCCTCGAATGCGGGCGGGATGACTGGGTTCGCGCCGGTGGCGATCAGGTAGTGCTCGGCCTCGATGGTGGCATCGCCGACCTCGATGACGGGCGCGTCCGGGGTTCCGGCGAACCGCGCTTGGCCCTGAATGCGCTGCCAGCCATACGATTCGGCCACGTTGAGGTACTTCTCTGAGCGCAGCGACTCCACCAGATCGTGCGTGCCGGCGATCAGGGCCGCCATGTCCACCGGGCCGGCCGTGGTGGCGATCCCCGGGAACCGGGCAGTGTCGGCTGCGGTATGCCGGGCCTCGGCCGCTGCGATCAGGGCCTTTGACGGCACGCAGCCGGTGTTGACACACGTGCCACCGAAGATGCCGCGCTCGATCATGACGACGGACTTGCCGAGCGCGGTAGCGCGGATCGCCGCGGCCATCGCCGCGCCGCCGGAACCGATGACCGCGAGGTCCAATCCCTGACTCATGCACCCATCCTTGACCTTCAAGTAGGCTTGAAGGTCAAGTGTTCTGAGGAGACATCGTGAGAATCGGGAAGCTCGCCGAGGCGACCGGGGCCACCACCGCGACGCTGCGCTACTACGAAGACGAAGGCCTGCTCCCGCCCGCCGAACGTTCCCCGGCGGGGTATCGCGACTATGCCGCCGACACGATCGCCCGGGTCGGCTTCATCCGACGGGGACAGGCCGCCGGGTTCAGCCTCGCCCAGATTCGGCAGATCCTCGACATCCGTGACAGCGGCCACGCGCCGTGCACGCACGTGCGCGACCTGCTCGACATCCGACTGACCGACCTCGACGAGCAGATCAGCGCACTGGTGGCACTGCGCGAGACCATCGCCCGGCTGCGGCAGGGCGCCGAAAGCGTCGACCCGGAATCATGCAGCGCCGATGACGTATGTCGATACCTCTAGGAGCCACCTCCGTGGCACCGGAGGCATGTATTTCGTCAAGTCCGTTGACCCCGGCAGTCGTCATGAATTTCCGCCCCACTGGAGGTCGTTGGTGCGCGGGAGCGCGGGGCCTGCTGAGCAGTAGGCTCACCCGATGCGGTGGGATTTCACTCGAAGCTGGTCGCATTGGCCGTGCTGAGCCCAGCCACACTCGTTCAGGCGATCGCCACCTTCGCCATCACCAATATCGACGACATCGTGGTCCTCGCGGTGATGTTCGGCCAGGCGCCCGGTCATCGTGGCGCAGCCATCCGAGTGACCGCCGGTCAGTACCTCGGCTTCACCGCCATCTTGGCAGTTTCGGTCGGCGGCGCACTCCTGGGTGCCACGCTGCTTCCTCCAGCCGCACTGCCGTACTTCGGGCTGCTGCCCATCGTGTTGGGGCTGCGGGCGGCATGGCTGGCCTGGCGGGATCGCCGCACCCAACCGGCGCCGACCGATGATCCCGCAACACTGTTGACGCCTGGCACCTGGCAGGTCGCAGTCATCACCTTCGCCAACGGCGGCGACAACATCGGCGTGTACGTTCCGATCTTCGCCGTCTCAACGATCGCCACCATCGGTGTTTACATCATCGTGTTCCTCATCGGTGTGGCCATCTGGTGCGCGGCCGGCCGATATTTCGCCTCCCACCCGATCATCGCCAAAGCACTCTCACGCTGGGGCCACATCGTTCTGCCCGTTGCACTGATCACAATCGGGGCCCTCATCCTCATCAAAGGCGGAGCGTTCGCCCTCTAGCTCGGAGCAACTTCACCACTCAGGGCCAGGAGGCGCTCCTGCATCGGCATGTGTTGGCGTTCAACCACTTTGGTGATGTCCCGGCCCGTATCCGCTATGACAATCTAAAACGGGCGGTGGCCAAGGTGCTCAAAGGCCGCAGCCGGCACCCGAACTACCAACACGAGCGAGCGCACCACAGAATCATGATCGTGTGTCACGAGAGACACGATCACAGTAGTTATACCGAAGACGTACCCGAGCCAACGGAATCGACAGGAGACCATTCCGGCTACCCTGCTGCGCTCGCAGCCGGGCGCGGAAGCAGGGTAGCCCCAGATTCAATGAGAAACGTCGCGATCGAAATTCTCATCCAATCTGGGGCAATGCAGGTCAGACTAGTAAATGTGCCCCAGATTCAATGAGAACGGACAACTCCAGATCGAAAAGTTGCGCGCTGCAGCGATATTCGCGCACCGTGCGAGGCATGGTTAAAACGTCACTGTGACAAATTGGTCCAGTGGAGCGGCCGGTCCGCGAGCGTGGTCGGGGCTGCCGTGTTGGCGGTACGACGGCCCGCCCGGCGCGTAATCGAGGCACCGACGCTCCGGGCCAGTTTTGTGGCCAGACGTGGAGTCGTGTCTCGTCGGGGTTCCTGCCGGCGCCCCGTGAAGTGCGCACGCCCAGACGGCGTCGGGACCACCAGAAGCCGACCGATGAGATGGCACGTGATCCGCTGAGTCCGGGCCGAGCCGTCGTCACCAATCAATACCAAAACGCCGATAATATCTAATTATGTCAATTAAAGCATGGACGTACACCCGCTGAATCACCCCATGGTCGTGTGGCTCTCGCCTACCGGCCTGATACCGATGAGCAAAAGAGTCCGGACACCGAACTTGTTGTCACACAACGGAGTTCACGGCGGTTCGGGCAAGTACCTGCGCAGGCCATCCAGATCCCGCTTGCCACGACGGCGTTCGGCAACAAGTACGTCGCCTTCGCGTCACCGCTGGATCCGTCGCCACAGCGACTACGGGCCGGCGAACAGATCGACGCCATCGGAGTCACAACCGAATTCAACACTTTGTTCGAGACCATCACCGCCATCTCGGAACAGATCGACCCCATCAAAGTGAACGCCACGCTGACCGCCGCAGCGCAGGCACTCGACGGACTCGGCGACGAGTTCGGGCAATCCTTGGTCGAGGGCAACGACATTCTGGCCGACTTGATCGCCCGGACGCCCTCGTTCCGACACGACACCGTGGCCATCGCCGACCTGGCGGAGACGTACGCGAATGCCTCACCTGACCTGTGGAATGGTCTGAAGAGTGCGGTTGCCGCCGAGCGCACCATCAACAGCGAGCGCGAGAATCTGGACCGGGCCTTGCTGGCCTCGGTTGGATACGCCGATACCGTCGCCGACAACTTCGAACGCGGTGGTC
>NZ_CP176427.1:4800000-6070284 GCF_046250085.1 Mycobacterium sp. SMC-16 | reverse complement strand
CGACTACAACCCCCTCGTAACCGCCTGACCGGCGGCTCAATAAAACGACGACAATCTGTCCACATAGTTATCCACAGACTGTGGACAAAGTAGGAGAGTGCCGTCGTGCTCGTGTTTTGCATGCAGGAAGCCCGCGCGCTGAGGCTCGTCACAGGAACGTCTGTGGGCTCGTAGCGTCGGGACCTCTCTGACTTGTTGTCTGTCGCCGTCGTGCAACGGCATTGGCAGAAGCTAACAAGTTTTCTGTTCGTCCGCCAACCGTTCGGCAACATTGGTTCGAGGTTCTTGGGCGTGTCGGCTTGCCACGTTGCGAGTGGGACAACTGTGACGAACTCGTGTGCGCGGCGTGGCACTTCTCACTACGAAGCGGTAACGGTTGCTGACGTGCGACAGCGAGGTTTGACCCGGAGAATTCAGATCAGTACCCTCGAACAGTCGCCCACACGTGGTGATACGGCTGCGACCGGTATCTATCGGTACCGCGCCGGCTAGCAAGCAAGATGCGTGCGCTTACCAGCGACGACCGTGCCCACCGGCATGACTCGTTCATGTCGGTGGCGAGTGCGGGCGTCACATAGTTGAGGAGATACAGCCGTGGCCAAGGGCAAGCGGACTTTCCAGCCGAACAATCGTCGTCGGGCCCGTGTGCACGGTTTCCGTCTGCGCATGCGGACCCGTGCCGGCCGCGCCATCGTGTCGGCACGTCGCGGCAAGGGCCGTCGCTCTCTCACTGCGTGACCTGACGCAGGATCGAAGCACCGTGCTTCCGGCTCGTAACCGGATGACGCGCTCGACAGACTTTCGAGTCACCGTGAGCCGCGGTGTGCGTTCGGCGCAACGGGATCTCGTGGTGCATTCCTTGGCACCACGAGCTCTTGGTGATGCCGGCTCAAACACCGAGGACGCGCCGAAAGTCGGTCTCGTCGTAGGTAAATCGGTCGGCAACGCCGTCCAGCGACACCGGGTGTCCCGTCAGCTCCGTCATGCCAGCCGGGATCTCCTGCCCGAGCTGCAGTCCGGTGAGCTCCTGGTGATCCGGGCCTTGCCCGGCAGTCGCGAGGCGGCCACCGCCACGCTGCAGGACGAACTGCGAGTCGCAGTGCAGCGCGCTCACGCGAAGTCCGGATCCCGGCCATGAGTCACCGGCTGGCCCGCGGGCTGATCTTTCTCATCGAGCTGTACCGCAACATGGTGTCGCCGATGCGTCTGCCCAGCTGCCGGTTCAGCCCCACCTGCAGCCAGTACGCCGTCGAGGCACTCACCGAACACGGACTGTTCCGTGGTTGTTGGCTGACGACGGTCCGGCTGGCCAAGTGTGGCCCGTGGCATCACGGGGGATGGGACCCCATCCCCGAAAGACGGTCCGCGGCAACCGCCGCGCAGTCAAGGAGCGATTCGCTTGTCTTTTAACTGGTTCAGTCTGGACTACATCTATTACCCGGTATCGGGGATCATGTGGCTCTGGTACAAGCTTTTCGGCGCGATCCTGGGCGCGGAGAACTTCTTCGCCTGGGGCCTGTCGGTGATGTTCCTGGTCTTTTCCCTCCGTGCCCTGCTGTACAAGCCGTTCGTCCGCCAGATCGAGACCACCCGGCAGATGCAGGAATTGCAGCCCCAGATCAAGGAGCTGCAGAAGAAGTACGGCAAGGATCGCCAGCGGCTCGCGCTCGAGATGCAGAAGCTGCAGAGCGAACACGGTTTCAACCCGCTCCTGGGCTGCCTGCCGATGCTGGCGCAGATTCCGGTGTTCCTGGGCCTGTTCCACGTGCTGCGCTCGTTCAACCGCACTGAGGGCGCCGGCATGGGTATCGGCGCCCAGGCGCTGTCGCTCGAAGAGAACCGGACGACGGGCAACTACTTCTTCAGCGCCACCGACGTTGCGCACTTCCTGAACACCGACCTGTTCGGAGCGCCGTTGGGCGCCACCATGATTCAGACCGGCGAGAGCCTCAAGGCGTTCGCACACTTCGACCGCATGTCGGTGATCCTGGTCGGCATTCCGCTGATGATCATCTCGGGTATCGCGACGCACATGAACAGCCGCGCCTCGGTGGCCCGGCAGAGCGCCGAAGCAGCAGGCAATCCACAGACCGCGCTGATGAACAAGCTGGCGCTGTACGTGTTCCCGTTGGGTGTCGTGGTGTCCGGCCCGTTCCTGCCGATCGCGATCCTCATGTACTGGGTGGCCAACAACATCTGGACCTACGGCCAGCAGCACGTGGTGTTCAACCGGATCGAGAAGCGCGAGGCGGAGGAGAAGGAGCAGGCGATCGCACGCCGTTCCGCCAACGCCCCGGCACCCGGCGTGAAGCCGAACCGGTCGAAGAAGGGCAATACGCCGGCCGCCCCGGCGAGTTCGGGAACCGACGTCGAACAGACCGGTACGGAGCTCGACGGCACGACGGACCCCGGCGCCGCCGGCTCGAAGCCGGCCCCGGGCGCCAAGCCCAACAAGAAGAAGCGTTGACCGGTCAGAGGGTAAAGACCCTGAGCGACGGCCGGTGCAAGAGGGAGAAGGCAGGGATATGACAGACACAGAAACGCAGGCGGAGGCCCAGGAATCAGAGGCCGCGACGACGGCTCCGGCCGCTCCTGGAAGCAAGAGCGACGATCTCGAAGAGCGCCTGGTCGCCGAAGGTGAGATCGCCGGCGACTACCTCGAGGAGCTCCTCGATCTGCTGGATTTCGATGGTGACATCGATCTGGATGTGGAAGGCGACCGCGCGGTCGTCAGCATCGACGGCGGCAACGACCTGAGCAAGCTGGTGGGCCGCAAGGGTGAGGTGCTGGATGCGCTCCAGGAGCTGACCCGGCTGGCCGTGCACCAGAAGACCGGCGAGCGCAGCCGGCTGATGCTGGACATCGCCCGGTGGCGCCGGCAGCGGCGTGACGAACTGGCCGCGCTGGGCAAGAAGGTGGCCGAGCGGGTGTTGGCGTCGGGTGAGCGCGAAGAGCTGTCGCCGATGACGCCGTTCGAGCGCAAGATCGTGCATGACGCCGTGGCGGCCGTCGATGGCGTCCACAGCGAGAGCGAGGGCGTCGAGCCGTCGCGCCGGGTGGTTGTTCTGCTCGATTGAGCACCCTAATTACATCGATGTTGTTCGTCGGCGGCGAGCTGGCGGGGAAAGTGGAGGCTGTTTCACGTGAAACATGGTGAAGCCCCATCCCCACCAGCCGCCGTCGTCGACGTCTTTGGGGACCGAGTCGAGCTGGCGCACAGCTACGCGGAGATCCTTGCCGGCGACGGAATCGAGCGGGGACTGATCGGACCGTCGGAAGTCGGCCGGTTGTGGGACCGTCACGTGATGAATTGTGCCGCTATAGGTGAGTTGGTCTCCAGTGGCGAGCGAATCGGCGACATCGGCAGTGGAGCCGGCCTGCCCGGCATTCCGCTGGCCCTCGCGCGGCCTGATGTTCACGTGGTGTTGATCGAGCCGCTGCTGCGCCGGGCCGACTTCCTCCGTGAAGTCGTGACCGAGCTCGGCATCGACGTGACCGTGATTCGGGGTCGCGCCGAAGAGCGAACGGTGCGCGCCGAGGCGGGGGAGCTCGACGTCGTCACCTCGCGAGCGGTGGCAGCTCTCGACAAGCTCGCCAAGTGGAGCCTGCCGCTCCTCAAAGTCGACGGCAGGATGCTGGCTCTCAAAGGGGAGCGGGCAGCCGATGAGATCGTCGAACACCGTCGGGCACTCAACTCACTCGGTGCTGTGGACGTAAGGGTGGTGAAATGTGGCGTGAACTATTTGACTCCGCCCGCAACCGTGGTCGTGGCGAAGCGCGGAGCCAAGCGCGCGGCCCCCGGCCGGCCGGCCAAGAACCGGCGATGACATCGTCGGCCCGGGGGAGCGACAAGTCCGCCGAGGTTTTGAAAGCGGTCGACCCGGCCGCCACATCAGGAAAGGCAGTGAGCGATGCCAGGGGCGAGCACAGCGACGGGAAGACTGATGTTTCACGTGAAACGTGGTCGAGCGTGACGATGGATACGCCGATCGGGGCGGAAGCCGAACGCGCGGTCCAGATCCTTCACGGCGCCAAGGGACAGCAGCTGCCGCGCCCGACGCACCAGCGGGTGTTCACCATCGCCAACCAGAAGGGCGGCGTCGGCAAGACCACCACCGCGGTCAACATGGCCGCGGCTCTGGCCCTGCAGGGACTCAATGTTCTGGTCATCGATCTCGATCCTCAGGGCAACGCGAGCACCGCGCTGGGCATCGAGCACCGACCGGGCACCGCGTCGTCGTACGAGGTGCTGATCGGTGAGATCACCCTCGAGAGCGCGCTGCAGCGCAGTCCGCACAACGAGCGGCTGTACTGCGTCCCGGCGACCATCGACCTGGCCGGCGCCGAGATCGAATTGGTCAGCATGGTGGCACGTGAAACCCGGCTGCGGAACGCGCTCGCGACGCTCAAGGACCACAACTTCGACTACGTCTTCATCGACTGCCCGCCGTCGTTGGGTCTGCTGACCATCAACGCGCTCGTGGCGGCGCCGGAGGTGCTGATCCCCATCCAGTGTGAGTACTACGCACTGGAGGGCGTGGGCCAGCTGCTGCGCAACATCGAAATGGTCAAGGCGCACCTCAATCCCCAGCTGGACGTCACGACCGTCGTCCTCACGATGTACGACGGCCGCACCAAACTCGCCGACCAGGTCGCGATGGACGTTCGGGACCACTTTGGCGATAAGGTTTTGCGGACCGTCATCCCACGCAGCGTCAAGGTTTCCGAGGCACCGGGGTACGGCATGACGATCCTGGATTACGACCCGGGATCACGTGGAGCAATGAGCTATCTGGACGCCAGCCGTGAACTCGCCCAACGCGGCGAGTCGGGAGTGAGGAAGTAACGATGTCGCAGCCGAAGAAGCGCAGCGGACTCGGTCGGGGGCTGGCGGCGCTCATCCCGACCGGTGCACCCGAGGACGGGCAGCAGGACACGTCGCTGCGAATGGGGTCTGCGGCTGCCGACGTGTTGATCGGCGGCGGCCCGGTCGCACCGGTTAACGGTGCCGCCGCGGCAGAGTCGGCCGCGGCCGCCAGGGCCGAAGCCGAGGCGATCGGCGCGGTGTACCGCGAGATCGAGCCGTCGGCCATCCAGCCGAACCCGCGCCAGCCCCGCAGCGTCTTCGACGCTGACGCGCTCGCGGAACTGGTGCATTCCATCCGTGAGTTCGGGCTCATGCAGCCCATCGTGGTCCGCGAGCTGAGCCAGCCGTCCGGGCCGCATCGCTACCAGCTGATCATGGGCGAGCGCCGGTGGCGCGCCTCGCAGGAAGCCGGCCTGACGGCCATCCCGGCGATTGTCCGCGAGACCGCCGACGACAACATGCTGCGCGATGCGCTGCTCGAGAACATCCACCGGGTCCAGCTGAACCCGCTCGAAGAGGCGTCGGCCTATCAGCAGTTGCTGGAGGAGTTCGACGTCACCCACGAGGAACTCGCAACGCGCATCGGCCGCTCGCGTCCGGTGATCACCAACATGATCCGGCTGCTGAAGCTGCCCATCGCGGTGCAGCGTCGCGTTGCCGCAGGCGTGCTGTCGGCAGGCCACGCCCGTGCCCTCCTGGCGCTCGAAGGGGGACCGGAGAAGCAGGAGGAGCTCGCCGCCCGCATCGTGGCGGAGGGGTTGTCCGTCCGTGCGACGGAGGAAGCGGTCACCCTGGCCAACCGCGACGGCGACAAGCCGGCGCCGGCGCCGAAGCGGAAGCCGATCCAGATGCCCGGGCTGCAGGATGTGGCCGAGCAGCTGTCGACGGCGTTCGACACCAAGGTCACCGTGAGTCTGGGTAAGCGCAAAGGCAAGATCGTTGTCGAGTTCGGCTCGGTCGACGACCTCCAGCGCATCGTCGAATTGATGAAGACCGAACAGGGCTGACGGGTTCATTTTTTGGCCGGTGACCCCCGAACGGGGACAAGGCCTCGTTACGTCACTGTGACGGTGACATTTGTGGGCCGCCGGACGAGGAGGGGAACCGCGATGTTTCACGTGGAACAGTTCGTTGTCCGCCCGCCGTCGATCCCTACTGAACAAATCGAGTCGACGGCGCCGGCGTCTCTTATCCTGGAAGAGCAGCCTGATCCGATCGGGTGGACGACGGGAGTCTGGTGAGTTCACGAATCACGCCGCTGCGCCTCGAATCGTTCGAGCGGCTGCCGAAGCATGCGCGGCGCTGTGTCTTCTGGGAAGTCGATCCGTCGGCACTCGGAGACAGCGACCACCTCAGCGACCCCGAGTTCGAGAAGGAAGCATGGCTGTCGATGGTCATGCTCGAGTGGGGATCGTGCGGACAGCTGGCGGTCGCCTGCGACCCGGACCGCGCCGAGGACCCCAACGATGACGCGCCCTGTCTGGGCTACGCGTTCTACGCACCGCCGCGCGCCGTGCCCCGGGCAGGGCGCTTTCCCACCGGACCGGTCAGCCCCGACGCGGTCCTGCTCACGTCGATCGGTGTCGACTGCCCTGACGACGGTGACGGACTGTCGCGTCACCTGATCGCCGCCGTCGTAGCCGATCTGGTTCGTCGTGGTGTGCGCGCGCTGGAGGCGTTCGGTCGCACCAATGAGGTCGCTCAACTCGGTGGCCCGCAGGCCTGCCCGGCGGAGCTGGCGGCGACCGTCGAGGCGTTTGGGGAGTGCGCTGTGGAGCAGTGCGTGATCGAGGCCGACTTCCTTCAGGACAACGGCTTCGAGATCGTCGCGCCGCATCCGTACTTCCCACGACTGCGGCTGGAACTCGAGCAGGGGCTCGGCTGGAAGGCGGACGTCGAAGCGGCGCTGGAGCGACTGCTGGAGAGCAGCGCGTTGCAGCAGCCCGTCGGTGCGGTGTCCAGCCCCGTGCTGTGGACGCCGCACTCCGGTCGATAGGGGAGCGGGCCTCCACGGTGAACACGCGTGGCTGACGTCCCGCCGACGCCCGGCGACTGCGGGCTGCTCGACGTCGGCGACGGCAACCGGATGTACTGGGAGACCCACGGCAACCCCGCGGGGGCACCGGTCCTCATCGTTCACGGCGGCCCGGGCGCCGGCAGGTCGCGCCGCGCTCACAATCAGTTCGATCCTGACCTGTTTCGCATCGTGCTCTTCGATCAACGCGGATGCGGCGACAGCGTGCCGAGCGCCGCGGATCCGTCGACCGACATGTCGTGCAATACGACCGAGCATCTGCTCGCCGACATGGAAGCGCTGCGCTGTCATCTGGGGATCGATCGGTGGCTGCTGTACGGCGGCTCGTGGGCGTCCACGTTGATCCTCGCCTACGCCCAGCGGCATCCGGATCGCGTGACCGGAGTCGTGCTGATCGGCGTGACGATGACGCGGCCGCAGGAGGTCGACTGGCTGTACCGCGGGCTCCGGCTCGTCCGCCCCGCCGAGTGGCAGCGGTTCCGTGACGGCGTGCCCGAAGCGGATCGGGACAAGAATCTCGTCGAGGCCTACCGCCGGCTGATGGAGCACCCCGATGCCGCCGTGCGCGAGCAGGCGGCGCGGGACTGGTGTGCGTGGGAAGACGCTGCGATCGCCCACGAGACGTCGGGGAAGCCCGGCCAGTACTCGGCGAAGATCGACGCCGACCGCATGGCCTTCGTCCGGATCTGCACGCACTACTTCGCGCACACGGCGTGGCTGGAGGACGGCCAACTGCTGCGGGATGCGCATCGACTGGGCGGCATTCCCGGCGTCCTGATCCACGGGCGCCTTGATCTCTCTGCGCCCGTCCGGACCGCGTGGGAGCTCGCGCAGGCGTGGCCCGACGCGGATCTGAGGATCATCGAAGACTCGGGCCACACGGGCAGCCCGGCGATGGCGGCGGCGATTGCAGAGGCTGTCGAACGGTTCACTCCACCGCGGAGATAGCGCGGCCGTTCCACGTGAAACATCGGCCAAATCGATGAGAGTCCGCGGGGCCCCCGACGCCGGTACCGGCCGCCGCCGCACCCTCGGCACCCACATCGGAATCCGTGCGGTCACACGTGGGTCGCGGTGATCGCGCTGGAGTCGCGCCGGTGCCGCGGCCATGTAGGCGTCGCCCGGAATTCACACCGGCGCGCTACGGCTGCCCGACGCGGAACCGGTATCGGCCAGACCAACCGAGCAGCACTGCGCGGCTCCTGTGTCCCGCCGGCCGAACGTCATCGCTCGACCGAGTCGAGATGCCGGAAGTGCGCGGCGCCCTGACGCCCAGCCGACTTGGTCGGAATCGGCGGCGCAGGCAAGACACGGCCAGCGGTCCACGTGGCTGTCGCGATGGTCGGTGGGTGGGTACGTCGGTCGCACATCGGCTGTCCATTCCGGCGCCGCCGGTGAAGCCCCCGAGCGCCGGCCCGACTGACCGAACCACTAGGCCGTTCCCCAACCGACACCCGGCTGCGATTGATCCGCGACCACACGTCTGGTCGGGTACGCGTAGGCCGCCCGCACGTCCTCGGCGCGAACGACCTCAGCGCCGCAATTGCGCGGTGCGGGATTGGGGGCGCCGTTGGCGTGCGCGGCGAAGCGGAGTCGCCAAGAGCACCGTCGGCGCGCGCTGCCCAGCCTGGGATCGACATGGCGCGCCAGTGCGGGCAGGGGAGGGGGGAAGCCGAATGCAGCACCCGACGCCTTCACCCCCCCAGCGAGTCGGCTACTGGCCGTCAAGCAGTTGGACGATGCGTGCGCGGCGGAGATTCAGGTCGCCGATGCGGGCGTCCATCTCGGCCAGTGTCTGTCTGATGGCGGCGGCGATGGCCGGGCACATGTCGACCGCGCTGCCGTCGATGCAGGGCAGTAGTTGTCGAATGGTGCGTACGCCGAAACCGGTGTCGATCAGCATCCGGATGCGGCGCACATCTTCCACGGTGTCGGCGGGGTAGTCGCGGTAGCCGTTGGACCGGCGTTGCGGTGCGATCAGACCCTGCGCCTCGTAGTAGCGCAGCGACCTGACCGAGCTGCCGGTTGCCGCCGCTACTTCACCGATGCGCACGCGAGCTCCTCTTGGGTTGACCTTGACGCTGATGTCAGGGTTTAACTTCGCCGCATGCCCAACGATTCCCTACTTTCCACGTTGACGGTCACCCGCGTCGGCTCCGGTCCCGCCCTGCTTCTCGCGCACGGAGCAGGTGGCGGTGTCGCACTGAATTTCGGCCAACTCATGGACGAGATGGCCGGCGAGCGAACGCTGATCGGCGTGGACTATCCGGGCTCGGGAGCCAGTCCGTTGACCGCGGGTTCGTATCGCGTCGACGATCTGGCTGACGCGATCGTCGACGCCGGGCGAGCGGCCGGCTTCGAGCGATTCCCCATCGTCGGCCTATCTCTGGGCTCGGCGGTTGCCATCACCGCGGCACTCCGTCATCCCGAGGCCGTCAGCGCCTTGGTCCTGACGGTGGGCTTCGCGCACGCCGATCCGCAGTTGCGGTTGGTTGTCGATGTCTGGCGCTATCTGGCCGCGCACGACCGTGACGTCCTGGCGCGGTTCCTGACAGCAGTGTCGTCGCCGTCGGCGTTCGACGAGGCCGGCAATCTCGACGAGATTGTGGCGGACGTCCGCGCGAGCATCCCGCCCGGCAGTCCGCAGCAGGCTGCCCTGGCCGCCGAAATCGACCTCCGCGACCGCCTCGCGGAAGTCGCGATCCCGACGTTGGTCGTGGCGGCGGGTGTGGACCGCATCGTGCAGCCGTCCTCGACGCGCGCTCTGGCAGCGGGCATACCTGGCGCAGTCCTGATGGAATATCCAGACGCCGGTCACATCTTCACACCGGACGAGGGGCGGACATGGATCTCCGATATCCGGAAGTTTCTGCTGGCGCACCAGCTGTGACCGACAGGTGGCACTGGCGGGTGGCCGTGCTGTCTGCCGCCGCCTTCGTTTATCTCGCCGCGGAGATGTTTCCGGTCGGCGTCGTCCCGCAGATGGCCGACGGACTGCACACGACAGTGCCCGCTGCGGGGCTGTTGGTGGGCGTGTACGCGGTGGCTGCTGGTGTGGCAATCATCCCGGTGGCTCTGGCGACTCGTCGCGTCGAGCATCGCGTCATGCTGACTGCCGCCTTGGCTTCACTGTCGTTGTCGCAACTGCTGCTGGCCGTCGCACCGACGCCCGGGTGGGCAGTCTTCGCCCGGGTCGTCGGCGCGATCTTGCATGGTTCGGTGTGGTCCCTGGCTCCGGTGCTGGCCAGTGCTCTCGCACCCGCCGGCCGTGCGGGGCAGGCGACCGCGCTGGTGTTCGTCGGGGCGGCACTGGGGTTGGCCGGGGGATCCCCACTGACGACGCAGCTTTCCCTACTCATCGGGTGGAGAGCCGCGTCGCTGGTGCTGGCGGTGCTTGCCCTGATCTTGGCGGCGGCCATTGCCGTGCTGATTCCCCGCCATATCGGTCGTACCGTGACGGCGCCGACCGCAGGCCGAGCCGGTGAGCCGCACACCGTCGCGGCGGTCTGCGTACTGACGCTACTGGTGGTGACCGCCGCCTATGCCCCGTATTCGTTCATCACGGTGTTGGCCGGCGACATCGGGATCCCGGCCGCCGGGCTCCCGGTTCTGCTCCTGGGCTATGGCGGCGCCGCGCTGGCGGCGGTCGTCGTCGCCGGACGGGTGCTCGATCGTCACCGTTACGCCGTCGTGGTCGCGGCCCTGACGGGTCTGCTGATTGCGTTCGCGACGCTGAGCCTGGTTGGCTCGCGCGGGTTGTTCGTCGCGGCAGTTCTGTTGTGGGGAGCGGCCTTTGCGTGTTGGGCGCCGACCATGCAGACGATCCTCATCAAGCGTTGCCCCAACGCTGCCTTCGCGTCCTATCTGTACGTGCTGGCGTTTCAAGTCGGGATCTTCTCCGGCGCCTGGGCGGGGTCGCAGCTCGTGGCCTCAGATGCGGCAGCATCGCTGACGGTGCTCGCGCTCATCGGTGTCGGGTGCGCGTCACCGGTGGCGCTGTTGGCCCGACGGTGGTTGTGATCGGGAGAACCCAATCCGGTCAGCGACATGGGGACTCCAAGCCGGAACACCCGCCGATGGGGCCTGAATCACGATGACCCAGGACCAACCGGAACAAGCGTCACGTGACGCTCATGTCGCAACCGCCTCGCGGTCGAAATCGGGGGCGCGGCCGGCGATCCGGGGACGTCTGGGCGTCCGGCGCTTCCCGGTCCGCCAGGCGGGCCATGAGGCCTCAGTGGCGGCCCCTGCGGGACGACGCTGGGGGAGACGGGGTTCGGGCCGGCACGAGTGACCGGAGCCCGCTAGACCGCCTTCGCGGCGATGGCGACCAGAGCGTCGACCACCTCCGGCAGCGGGCGGGTCGTGTCGATCTCGTGGGTGGCCGACTGCCGCAGCAGCGGTTCGATCTCTGCGATGTCGGCCAGGATCCGGGCGCGCTCGTCGGCACTCTTGCCGTACGGATTGTTGGTCCGGCGTCGCAGCCGATCCAACACGACATCGGTTGGGGCGGTGAGGAGTACGACCGCATCGAACCGGCCGTAGAAGCGCCACTGGTTGGCCACGGTGCCCTGCACGAACAAGGGCCCGTCGCGCGGTTGCTGCAGCAGCTCGTCGATGAGAGGTTCGCGCCAGAGCGGCTCGCCGTCGACGACGTCGATCCACTCCCCGTCGTCGGTATCGACTGTGGCGTAACCCCGTTCGGCGAGGCCGGCCAGCGTCGTCGACTTGCCGACTCCGGACATGCCGGTCACGAGAACCGTGGCGTGGCCACTCATACCGACCGATTCAACCAGCCCGCGCACCGAAATGCGGTGGCGTGCATGACGAAAACCCTGAGGGCAGCAGGGCTAGGCGCCGGCCTGGCCGGCCTGCTCGACCGACATCTCGTGAGCCAGCAGCTCGGCGAACGTGAAAGTGCCTGTGGGACGGTCGTTCTTACCCAGCAGGTACAGCCGCTTCACGGCGGCCAGGATGCCTTCGGCGATGGAGTCGCGGTGGCCGGGGGAGGTGAGCAGCTCCCGGTCGTGCGGGTTGCTCACGTAGCCGATGTCGACCTGCACCGTGGGCATCCGGGTGAGCCGCAGCAGGTCCCAGGTGCGGCCGTGGGTGCGGCAGTCACGTAAACCGCTGCGCGCCACGACTTCCCGCTGTATGAAGTCGGCGAGGTTGCGGCCGATGGTGGACACCGAACCGTGCGAGTTGCCGAAGTAGAACGAGGCGACGCCGTTGGCTGCCGGGCTGGGCAGGCTGGCGCACCGCAGGCTGATCATCAGATCGGCACCGACCGCGTTGGCCGTTGCGGCCCGCTCGGCGTCGGCCGGGCTGCCGCTGACAGGGCGCGACAGGAACGTGTCCATGCCGATGGCCGTCATGCGGCCTTCCAGCCGGCTGGCGAGGTCCCACAGGACGTCGGCTTCACTGACCGGGCCGGACGGGCTGGTCATGATGAGCCCGCGGTCGTCGCCGCCGCGGCCCGGATCGATGATGATCCGCTTTCCGGTCAGACGGGGGCCACTGCGCCGGACGAGTTCCTCTTCGCGGATGGCGTGCGGCGAACCGCCGGTGACCCGCGAACCCAGGAAGTACAGCGAGCGCAACGTCTCCGGACCGCAGATGCCGTCGGGGAACATGCCGTACTCGCGCTGGTACGACATCAGGCCGTTGTGGGTCTGCAAGCCGAAATGACCATCGACGAGACCGGTGTAGAAGCCGAGATCCTGCAGCCGGGCCTGCAGGGTGGCGACGTCGTCGCCGTACATCGGGGCACCGAACTGGTGCGAGAGCGTGCGCGCCCCCAGGCGGTACGAGGCCTCTTTCAGCGCGCGGTACGTCGCTTCGCCGACCATGCCGTCGACGAGCAGGCCACGCTGCTGCTGGAAGGCACGCACGGCCTGGTCGAGTTCCTCGTCGAAGAGGTCGAGCGCGACGTGCTTGCCGGTGGTGAGATCCGCGTCGGGACTGTCCAGCAGCCCCAGGGCGGCCAGTGCGGCCCGAATCTCGGTGACCGAACCTCCCCGGTCACCGCGACGCAGTATCGACATTCCTGGCCTTTCAATCACGGACGCCAGGCGGGCGGACAGCTGCGCACTGGCGGGACGCCTGGACCCATTGTCGCAGACGCTCCTCAGGATTCCGCAACTTCACAGGCAGCAGCGGTGCGCCCCGCCGAAACCGGCGGGTGCGCAGCCGCTGATGGGATCAGAGTTCGTCGGCGATTTCGCGCAGCAGGGCGGCCTTGCCCTTGGCGCCGACGATGCGCTTCACCGGCTCGCCGTCCTTGAACAGGATCAGGGTCGGGATCGAGACGACGTTGAAGCTACGGGCGGTCTCGGGGTTGGCGTCGACGTCGAGCTTGGCGATCGTCAGCTCCCCGGCCTTCTCGCCGGCCAGTTCCTCGAGCACCGGGGCGATCATCTTGCACGGTCCGCACCAGGTCGCCCAGAAGTCGACCAGCACCGGGGTGCCGCTCTTGATGACGTCGCTGTCGAACGAACCGTCGGTGACGGTCAGCGTTGCGCTGCCCTCGCTCATGTACTGCTCCTCTCGGGTGAACTCTGTGGGGGAAGGACGATCAGCCGTGGTGCTCGGCGAGCCAGCGCTCGGCGTCGATGGCCGCCGCGCAGCCGCTGCCGGCCGCGGTGATGGCCTGCCGGTAGGTGTGGTCGACCAGATCGCCCGCGGCGAACACGCCGTCCAGCGACGTGCTGGTGGTGCGGCCCTTGACCTGAACGTAGCCCTCGTCGTCGAGGTCGACGAGGCCGCGCACCAGCTCCGACCGCGGGTCGTGGCCGATAGCGACGAACACGCCGGTGACCGGGAGCTTGCTCTCCTCGCCGGTGACGGTGTTGCGCAGCAGCAGCCCGCTGACCTTCGAATCACCTTCCACCGCAACAACTTCGGTGTTGGTGACGAAGGTGATCTTCTCGTTGGCCTGCGCGCGCTCCAGCATGATCCGCGAGGCGCGGAACTCGTCGCGGCGGTGAATCAGCGTCACCGAGCGGGCGAAGCGCGTCAGGAACGTCGCCTCCTCCATGGCGGAGTCGCCGCCGCCGATGACGGCGATGTCCTGATCGCGGAAGAAGAAACCGTCACAGGTGGCGCACGTGCTGACACCCTGGCCGATCAGCTCCTGCTCGCCCGGCACGCCGAGGTGGCGGGCGGCGGCGCCCATCGCGAGGATGACGGCGCGGGCCTGATGGGTCTCGCCGTCGACCGTGACGGTCTTGACGGGTCCGTCGAGGGACACCGCCTCGACGTCCTCCATGCGCAGGTCGGCGCCGAACCGCAGCGCCTGCTCGCGCATCTCCTCCATGAGCTCGGGGCCGGTGATGCCCTCCTTGAAGCCCGGGTAGTTCTCCACCTCAGTGGTGGTCATCAACGCACCACCGAACTGGACACCTTCGAAAACCAGCGGCTTGAGCTGGGCGCGGGCCGTGTACACCGCAGCGGTGTAGCCGGCCGGCCCGGAGCCGATGATGATCACGTCGTGCACGGTGTCTTGGGTGGTCATGGCCGCCTTTCATCTGGCTCTGGTCAGGCTCATACCTGGTCGGCCTGCTGCCAGAGTCGGTACGCCTATAACACCAGGGTAAGTGCCGGTGTTCCCGGCCGTTTGGCGGGCTCCGGGGCGGTCAGCGGCGCGATTGCGCCGGCGGGCCCGGAGCGTCGGGAATGACGGCGTCGGCGGCCAGGCCGGCGTCGCTCGAATTGCAGCCCGGAGACACCACCAGGGCCATCAGAGCGCCGTCGTCGGCTTTCGGGAGCAGCAGGAGCACTTGGGCACGGTCGTGCATCGTCAGGGTGGCCGCGCCGAGGACCGCGGTGGTGGGCGAGTAGCCGAGCCCCGTCAGGCAGGACCGCAGGCGATCCGGTGCGGCGAGCGCGCCCAACTCGGGTGGCCGGCTCCGCAGGTCCAGGATCTGCCGGTCCGGCCACGGCATCCCGGCCTGGCGCTGCACCGTCAGTGACGCCGCCCTGGGACCGGCGGAGACGCGGGCCGGCTCGTCGGGTCCGCCGAACACCACGACGGCGCCGATGCCGACGGCGAGCAGCCCAGCGACGGCCGCGGCGACGACGGCGGGACGTGCCGTGCGCGCGCCGTGGCCGGCGGGCCGACCGGGGACGACGGTGTGGCGCGGCTTCGAGCCGGGGTCGCGCAGGGCCGAGCCGATGCGGGCGGTCGCGTCTGCGGGCAGGTCGGTGGCGGTGGGGTCGTCCGCCAGGTCGTGGACGTCGCGCCGGACCTGTTCGAGTGCGGCGTACCGACGGGCGAGCGCCGGATCGTCGCGGATGCGGCGGCGCAGTCGGGCCGCGGTGGCGTCGTCGAGCAGTCCGGCCTGCAGGTCGGCCAGGAGCTCGAGGGAGACGGACTGATCGGCCTGTTCGTCGTCCACCTGCCGAAGCCTAATCCGGTCGCCGCAGAGACCCGCGGTACACCGTCGCCGGTGATCGGGGCGAAAACGTCACGTGACCGGCACCCGTCAGTCGGCGAGGTGGGCGAGCGACTGCGCGAGTTTCGCGCGCGCCCGCGAGCAGCGGCTCTTCACGGTGCCCTCCGCGATACCCAGCATCGCCGCGGTCTCGGCGACCGAGTAGCCCTGCATGTCGACGGCGACCACCGCCGCCCGCTGTTCGACCGGCAGCCGCAGCAGCGCCCGTTCGATGACGATGGTGGTCTCGATCCGGTGCGCGGGGTCCGCGGTTCGGCAGGTGGCGTCGCTGAGCTCTTCGGCACGGTGAAACTTGTTGTGCCGCAACCGGTCCAGGCACGAGTTCACGACAATGCGGCACAGCCAGCTGCGCACCGAACTGTCGTGCCGGAACCGCGGCGCGTGCCGGTGGGCCTTGAACAGCGCGTCCTGCAGGGCGTCCAGCGCATCCTGCGGGTCGTGGCTCGTCAGGCGGGCGAGCCGGTACAGCTGGTGCCGGTGTCGGTAGAACAGTTCCTCGAACGCGTACCGCTCACCGGCGATGTGCGCCGCGAGCAACTCTGCGTCTGATGCGTCCGACTGTGGCGCCCCGAAACTCCCCACTTCCGAACCATAAATCGGGTCCGGGAACGCACCCGACGCGAATTGACCGGAACCGTCCCGACCTGCACAGATGGCCCGTGGACCCTGTGGATAACTTACGCGGCAGCCTTCACGACCACGTTGGAGATGTCGGTCTTGCTCTTGCCGTCGACGGTCCCCAGCGTGGAGATCCAGATCAGCAGATGCTGCGTCGGCTGCGCGTTGCTGATCGTGATCGTGTTGGAGCCGGTCTTCATGGTCGCCGGTTGCGTCAGCACGGTCGTGGCGTCCAGTGAGGACGGGTTGGCGGTTTGCGCCGACCGGATCTGGATCGCGGTGCCGGTGCTGGTCAGGTTCAGGCTGACCGACGCGACCGTGGTCGCCTGGGGCAGGTTCAGCATGAGGCCGACGCCGCTCTTGAACCCGGGGAACGGCGTGGGATCGGTGTAGACGTCCGTCGACCATGCGTCACCGGGCGCGCCGGTGATGGCCTTGCCGGCGGTTTCGGGGGAGTCCGCGCCGCCGCCGGGCGAAAAGACCGTCACACCAACGGGTTTCACCACATTGCCGGGGGTCGGGGCACCGCTCGTGGTGGGGCGCTGGCTGTTGAGGCCGAGCTGCTGCTTGTCCAGGCCGCCGCCGACGTCGCCGAAGATGCCCTTGAGCACCGACGCCAGCACCAGCAGTGCCACGAGCAGGATGGCTCCACCGACACCCACCCCGATGAGCAGTGCCTTGCGCCGCTTGGCGGCCGCTTCGAGTTCCGCCGCGTCCTCGGACTCGGGGCCCTGCGAGCTGTCGACGGGCTCGAGCAGCTCGGTGGTGTCGGCGACGGTGGTGGCCTGCTGGAGCAGATTCAACAGCGTTGGGGCCGAACGGATTCCGCCGCCTTCCTGCACGGCCCGGGCGGCCGCGGCGGAGATTTGGAACGGGATGGTCGGGTCGATGGCGCGGGGTTCGACGGGCTGGCCCGCGCTGTTCTGCGTCGCGGGCAGCATGCCGCTGAGCGCACCGCCCTCGGGCAGCGGCCACCGGTTGACCAGCAGCGCGTACAGCGTGGCACCGACGCCGCGGATGTCGTCCTCGGGGGTGGCCGACGGCAGCGTGCCGGGGAAGGCGAGCACCACGTCGCCCTCGATGCTGACCCGGATCCGGCCGGGGTGGTCGACCGACAGCGCGACGCCGGCGCGGTGCGCGGATTCGGCCGTCGAAGCCAGGGACTGGATGGCGCGGGCGCCGCCCATCGGGGACGGTTCCGTCGCGGCCACCTCGGCGAGCGAACCGCCGCGGATCCATTCGCTGACCACCAGACCACCGTGGCCGAGCCGGGTGACGTCCAGGATGCGGGCCAGGCCGGGGCCTTCGATGTGGCTCAGTTTGCTTGTCCGGGTGAGGATTTCCTGGACCATCGACTCCGGCAGCTCGCCGTCGGGGTCGACGAACGTCAGCGCGACCTGGCGATCGAGCGCGATGTCGAGGGCGTGCCAGAACTGCAGATCCGGGGGACCGCCGTGGAAGACGAGCAGCCGGTAGCGGCCGTCGGCGACGACTGCGCCGGCCCGTAACGCGACGTCGTCGCCGCCGGACGTATCCGGGATGTGGGCGGATCCCTGCTCCGCAGGTGCGTCGGTCACCGCAAATCCTTTCCGAAGCCCGCCCGTGGTACCACTGTCCCGGCTTGCCCCGCCAGTGGCGGACGCGCCGGGCCGCGGTGGTACCGGTGATGAATTGCCGTGTCCAGGGTACGGGACCGAGGTCCGTCGGGAGCCCGGTACAGCCGAGCTGACCTGGACAGCGGGGGTCGGTGCCGGTGTGCCGCGACCCAGCCGGAGTTTCACGAAAGCCACTGCGGCCAGGGCATCGGGCACCTTGGCGGCCACGAGGACGGCCACGATCACCGGGAGCATGATCAGGCCGAGCAGAACCAGCCGCAGCAACGATCCGCCGGCGCCGCCGTGCTCGGTCAGCCGGTCGAACCCCAGCAGGCGGTCGGCGACATAGGCCAGCAATCCCGAACCGAGGGAGGCGCAGATGGTCACGAGGATGGTCCGGATAACCGGCAGCTCGATCATCCGGCCGCGCGGTGGCCGCAACGCCGACCGCAGCAGCACATAGCCGACCGTCGCGCCGGCCAGGAAGCCCAGCCCGTTGGCGAGGCCCAGGTAGCCGGCCACGAGTTCGCGATCGTCGGTCAGGTGGGGCGCGATGAGCGAGCCGACGATCTTCACCACGGTGATCACGACGATCAGGACGATCGGGATCCACGGTTGTTCGCGGGCGTAGAACACCCGAAGTTCCAGCAGCACCATCGAATACGGGATCAGGGTGAACGCCGACAGCGTGATGGCCATGCCGAGATAGCCGGCGTCGGTGGCGCCGAAGTTGCCGTACGCGAACAGAGCACTGCCGATGGCGGGGCCGGCGACGGTCATGAATGCGACGATCGGGATCAGCGTCACCATGGTCAGCCGGGTGGCCAGCGAGAAGTCGGCGAGCACGGCGGGGTTGTCGTTCGCGGCGGCGTTGCGCGACAGCCGGGGCATGACCACGGTCAGTACCGTGACGCCGATCATGCCGAACGGCAGCTGCAGCAGCAGCCAGGCGTAGTTGTAGATCGCGGGACCGGATGCGGCTGCGTGGCTGGCGATCTCGTTGCCGACGATCAGGCCGATCTGGCTGATCAGGACGTACAGCATCATCGCGACGGCCATGGTGCCGAACTTCTTGAGCCGGTCGTCGATGCCCCACAGCGGACGCAGGTCGACGCGGTGCCGCTGCAGGGAGTACAGCAGGACGGCGGCCTGCGCCACGACGCCGAGGGTGGTGCCGATGCCGAGCACGAGCAGTTTGGCGTTGCCCATCTCGACCGGATCGATCGAGAGTTCGCCCGGCACAAGCACATACACGCAGAGCGTGATGATCGCCACCACGTTGTTGAGCACCGGCGCCCACGCCGGCGGCCCGAACACGTTGCGGTTGTTCAGGATTGCCATGTAGACCGACGTCAACCCGTAGAAGATGATCTGCGGCAGCAGCAGATACGCGAAGGCGGTGGTGAGCGGCTCGTTGACCTGCGGGTCGCTGCCGAGCATCAGCCGCACCAGCAGCGGTGCCGCCGCGACCGACAGCACCGTCGTCAGCAGCAGCAGCGCGGTGGCGAGCGTGACCAGCCGGCGCACGAACGCGGCGCCACCGTCGGGGTCGTCGCGTTCGGCCCGGGCGAGCACCGGCACGAAGATCGCGGTGAAGGTCGCTTCGAGAACCAGGGCGGCCACCATGTTCGGCAGCTGGTTGGCGACGGTGAACGAACTCGACAGGGCCGCACCGAGAATCGCGGCGAGCAGCACGATCCGCAGAAATCCGGTGATGCGGCTGACCAGGGTCGCCAGCGCCATGCCCCAGGACCGGGAGACGACGGCGGCGTCGGACAGTTCGGCCCGCCGGGGCGGTGCCGTCGTCGCGGGGTTCGAGAGCAGTGGGGCGCCCTGTGCCGGTTGATTCGCTCGGCGAGCCTCGCTCATGAGTCCTCCGGGGCGTGGGCGATGGCGGTGTCGAGCGGATCGGGCCGGATGGGCCGGGTGTGGTGCGGGCGGTCCAGATCGGCACGGTCGGGCTGACCGCGGAACCGGTGCCACAGCCGTCGGCCGGCCAGCAGGAACAGGACCGCGCCGGCGGACAGCGTGATGAAGAACAGCACCTTGCCGTACGCGTTGGAGTGCACCGACAACCGCACCGGTTCCCCGAGCGTCAGCCCGTTTGCGGTGCGCAGGGCGACATCGACCGCGACGCGCTGGGTGAAGTGCACCTCGATCGGCACCCGCAGCGGTAGGTAACCCGGCGGCAGTTCGATCTCACCCATGTCGGTCACGGTCATGCCGGGTGGCGCGTCGATGACCAGCCGCACCCGGATCGGCACGGGCAGGTCGTTGCGCAGGGCCAGGGGGAGGGGACTGCGCTCGGTGGCCAGCGTGTACGAACCGCCGGGGTTGACGACGGTCACGCCGTGGAACAGGTCGGTCATGGTGCGCTGCGTGGTGGTGATGCGCTGTTGGGCCAGGGCCTCGCGGACACTCGGCGGCACCGACTGGGTCAGCGCCCGCAGCATGTCCTCCCGCAGCGGCGCCGTGTACTGATCGCCGGTCAGTCCCGTCTGGGTGTTGACGGTCAGGGCGGCGGTCAGGCCCCAGATGCGCTCCATGGTGGTCGAGATCTGACTGGTGATGCCGTCGCCGTAGCGGGCCTTGGGGTTGCCGGTGCCGTTGTCCGGCGGGGTGGCCGACGGCGTCGGCGGCAGTGCCTGCGCGTCGGCGATCACCGCGGGCATCGGGCGGGCGACGGCCAGCCCGGAATGTACGGCCGTGGCCACCGACGTCAGGATCGCCTGGGCATCGTCGGGTGTCACGTCCCACGCCAGCGGCGGCATCAGGATCTGGTTGCGCGGTTGTGCGTCGGGTTGCAGGCCACGCCACAGCACCGAGGCGATGGCGTCCTGTCGGCGTGCCACCGGGGAGTCGTGGTTGAGCGGCACATGCAGCGAGGTGTCCAGGTACCCGGGCGAGATCGGGGTCCGGCCGGCGCCGGCCAGGGCCGCGGCGACGCATGGGTCGAACGGCGCCACGGTGACCTTGTCGCTGTAGCGGCGGGGCGCGGTGTCGGCGGGATTCGCGGCCTCGTCGGCGGTGATGGGGGCGGCCGCGATAGCGACGGTCGGTTCGGGCTGCGCGGACAGCAGCCGCACCGCCGGGCCGGTGAGCGGCCCGTCACCCACGACGGTGGCGCCGCGCAGGGACTGGACGCCGAGCAGTTGGTTGACGATCGGTCCCGCGTCGGTGGTCGCGGTGGCGCTCAGCACGCCGTCGCCGACGCGTTGCAGCGCCCGCAGGTCGGCCTGGGCGTACACGGTCGGGGTGACGCACACCCGCTGGGCCAGCTCGCGCAGCCGGTTCAGCCATTCGGTCGCGGCCTGCTGTCCGGTGCCGGGGTGGGTGGGCGAGTTCAGACCGGCCGCCGGGTCGTCGGACACGACGTAGCCGCCGCTCATCGCGTTGACGGTGATCAGCAGGTCGGGGTCGACGGCCAGACACATCGCGCCGCGCATGAGGCCGCCGGGATCCACCTGGTCGTTGGTGGCGAAGTCCGCCGCGGCCAGCAGGGTGTCCAGGCGGCCGCCGTTGGCCAGGGAGGCCGCGAGATCGTCGTCGGCGAGGCGTGCCGGTTCGGTGCGTCCGGGGACGCCGGCCGCCAGGTGTGGACGGTCGGCCAGTGGCCACAGCAGCGTCAGCGCGACGGGGTGCGCCGTGTCGGGTGGCACGACGGCGTCGATCGGCTGCTGACCACCGCTGCCGCCGGCGGTGGCCGGGGTGGCGGGCACGCCGAGTACCGGCAGCAGGAAGCGGGCGTCGTCCAGCCGCGCGGCCGACCCGTAGTCGGGCGTCCCGTTGACGTTGACCAGCAGGGGGTACACGCCCGGACGGTCGATGCCGATGGCGGGATGGTCGGTCGAGCGCACCGGGTACGCGAGCCGGAACGGCACGCTCTGCCCGCGCGCGAGGTCCTGCGACACCGTGGTGAAGTCGCCGACGGCCGAGAAGTCCACAGGTTCGCCGGCCAGGGTCGTCCGCAGCGCGGACGACGACGTCACCGCGGCCGCATGCTCGAGCCGCACCATGACGTCGTGCACCGGCCGGTCACCGACATTGGTGACGGTGCCGGTGACGGTCACCACCGGCTCACTGGTGGTGGTGACGACGTCGGGGGTGACGTGGTCGATGCGCAGCTGCAGGAACGTCGTCCCGCCGGGTTCCCCGGCCGACGAAAGTGGCGTCACCGGGGCGGTGAGCAGTAGCAGCAGGACGGTGACAGCGAGGACGCGCAGGAGTGCTGTCGTGGCCGGCCCCGACAGCACTCGGCTGACGCTCACGTCCCGGGTCCGCAGCCGTTCGCGCGGCGGCCGGGCTGGGTATGGGCGGAGTCGTCGGTGCGATGGTTCCGCGTACGGGAATGGGTCTGTGGCCGGCGGCGCGGCGCGGTGCGCGGCAGCGGCGGCAGGGCGCCCGGACCATCGGTGTGCAGTTTGTCGATGAGTTCGCCGGCCACCTCGGCGAGCTTGCGCTCGTCGGCGTAGGCGAGGCGGGACGGCAGCTCCCGCAGCGGCACCCACGCCACTTCGGTGACCTCGACGTCGTCGTCGGAGAGTTCGCCGCCCAGGAATCGCATCAGGTAATGGTGCACTGTCTTGTGCACGCGCCGGCCCTCGGTCACGAACCAGTAGTCGATGCTGCCGAGCGCGGCCAGCACACTGCCCTGCAGTCCCGTCTCCTCGGCGACCTCACGGATGGCGGTCTGTTCGGCCGTCTCGCCGAGTTCGATGTGCCCCTTGGGCAGTGACCACAGCATGCGGCCGCGGCGGTCGATGCGGCCGATGAGCGCGGCCTTCTGGGTGTCTTTGGGGCCGTCGAGCCCGTCGATCACCAGCCCGCCGGCCGAGGTCTCGTGGACGGTGCGCAGCCGGTCGTTGTTCGACTTGCGGGCAGCCGGGGTGGTGGGAGCGGCGGCCGGAGCCGCTTGAGTGGTGTTGTTGCGCGGGGGCGCCGCCGAATCGGTGTCGGTGGCCTGGGTGCTGTCGCTGGGCGGACCTGCCGAGCGTCGACCGCGACGTCGCCCGCGGCGTCGTCGTGGTTTGGCACGCTCGCCTTCCGACACCCAAGCGATAGTAGCTGCTCAGGTTGGGCGCTCTGTCCCCACTCGCCGGTCAGTGGCCCAGTTGTGACCGTGCCGCGATGGTCGGTACCAAACCGCGGGGTGGGCGCATTAGGCTCATCGGACGTGTCGAACGAAGCTAGCGCCGAGGTCGGGTCGGAGCGGAGCCCCAAGAGCGTGCCGTGCGACCCGTCAACTTTGCTGACCGCTGCCGCGGTCGCGCTGAACAAGCATGCGGGTTTGCTCGTAGACCTGGGCCGGGTGTTCGCGGCGGCGGGTCATGACCTGTATCTGGTGGGTGGCAGTGTGCGCGATGCGCTGCTGGGCCGCGAGCTGAACGACCTGGACTTCACCACCGACGCCCGACCGGCCGAGTTGCAGAAGATGCTGCGCGGCTGGGCAGAAGCGTTGTGGGACACCGGGATCGAGTTCGGGACCATCGGGGCGGCCAAGTACGGCCAGCGCATCGAGATCACCACGTTCCGCGCCGACAGCTACGACCAGGTGTCCCGCAACCCCGAGGTGGTGTTCGGCGACCGGCTCGAGGACGACCTGGTGCGCCGGGACTTCACCGTGAACGCGATGGCGGTCCGGATCAACCCGGACCTGCCCGGTGGCATCGGTGAGTTCCACGATCCGCTGGGCGGGCTGACCGCGCTCGCCGACCGGGTGCTCGACACCCCGTCGGC
Source organism: Mycobacterium sp. SMC-16 (assembly GCF_046250085.1). Classification (NCBI taxonomy): domain Bacteria; kingdom Bacillati; phylum Actinomycetota; class Actinomycetes; order Mycobacteriales; family Mycobacteriaceae; genus Mycobacterium; species Mycobacterium sp. SMC-16. The sequence goes on along the minus strand of NZ_CP176427.1, from coordinate 6,046,980 downwards.
GCCGCAGGTGTCGTTCGGTGACGATCCGCTGCGGATGTTGCGGGCCGCCCGCTTCGTCTCACAGCTGGGGTTCGCGGTGGCGCCCCGGGTTCTCGAGGCCCTCATCGAGATGGCGCCGCAGCTCGGCCGGATCACCGCCGAGCGCGTGGCCGCGGAGCTGGACAAGCTGATGCTGGGCGCCGACCCCATGGCCGGCGTGGATCTCATGGTGCAGACCGGGCTGGGTGACGTCGTGCTGCCCGAGGTCGGCGCCATGCGGATGGCGATCGACGAACATCACCAGCACAAGGACGTCTACCACCACTCGCTGACGGTGCTGCGGCAGGCGATCGACCTCGAGGACGAGGGCCCGGATCTGGTCCTCCGCTGGGCCGCGCTGCTGCACGACATCGGCAAGCCCGACACCCGCCGCCACGAGCCCGACGGCGGCGTCAGCTTCCACCACCACGAGGTGGTCGGCGCCAAGATGACGCGCAAGCGCATGCGCGCCCTGAAGTACTCGAAGCAGATGGTCGACGACGTGTCGCAGCTGGTGTACCTGCACCTGCGGTTCCACGGCTACGCCGACGACAAGGGCACCGGCATGTGGACCGACTCGGCGGTGCGGCGGTATGTCACCGACGCCGGGCCCCTGCTGAGCCGGCTGCACAAGCTGGTGCGCGCCGACTGCACCACCCGCAACCGCCGGCGCGCGGCGCGGTTGCAGGCCAACTACGACGGTCTCGAGCGGCGCATCGAGGAGCTGGCCGCGCAGGAGGATCTGGCGCGGGTGCGCCCGGACCTGGACGGCAACGAGATCATGACGCTGCTGGGCATCCCGGCCGGGCCGCAGGTCGGCGAGGCGTGGCGGTTCCTCAAGGAGCTCCGGCTGGACCGTGGGCCGCTGTCGCACGACGAGGCCGTCGCCGAATTGCAGAAATGGTGGAACGCCAGAGGCTGATCAGCCGTCCATTCAGGTATGGACTATTGCCTGAGTGACGGGGACGGGTCGGCGTCGTGGTGGCCGGGGGAGCCGGCGGTGGATGCCGACGGTGACGGCACGCTGGACGGTGTGCGGCTCGATGTGGACGGCGACGGATTGTTCGACGACGCGCTCGCCGACTTCGACGGGGACGGCCGTGCCGACCATGCCGTGGTCGATGTTGAGGGTGCTCGGCACACGTTCACCGATGACGGCTCGGGCACCTGGGCGGTGGGCTCGGGGCTGCGGTGGTTCGGGCTCGACGGCACCGAGCAGAGCGGGGGAGCGGTCGTCGACTTCGACGGCGACGGCGCGGCCGATGACCGGCTGATCGACACCGATGGCAACGGACTCGCCGACCGGGTGCTGGCCGGGCCGGTGGCCTACGCGGACACCGACGGCGACGGGCGGTGGGATGTGCGGCTGTCCGACTCTGATGGTGACGGCACCGCCGACTCGGCCGGACCGGCGGGCGGTTAGTCCCGGCCCGCCCCGGGCGGTCCGGCGAAGGCCTGCGCGATGGTCAACCATTTCTGGGCGTCGTCGCCGACGGCCTTGACGTCGAGTTCGCGCAGCGGCCGCCGCTGGGTGACCAGCAGACAGAAGTCCTCGGCCGAGCCGGTGACCCGCTGCGCGGCGTCGTCCGGACCCCAGGTCCACACGGACCCGTCGGGCGCGGCAAGTTCCACGTGAAACACGTCGGCCGGCGGCGTGAGCTCGTGCAGCGTGAACGCGAAATCCCTTGTCCGGACCCCGATGTGCGCGATCGACTTGAGCCGGACCGTCGGCTCGCGCCGGACACCGAGCGCGTCGGCGACGTCCGCGCCGTGCGCCCAGGTCTCCATCAGCCGGGCGCTCGCCATGGATGCGGCGCTCATCGGCGGGCCGAACCACGGCAGCTTGCGGCCGTCGGCGACACCCTCCAGCGCGTCGTGCAGCGTGTTCCGGGTGGCGCGCCACTGTGCCAGCATCTCCGCCGGCGGTGTCTGCGCGAGTTCTTCGGCCGCCACGTCGACGAAGCCGAGCGGGTTCTTCCACGCCTCGGCGAGCGTCGCGGCGAAGGCCTCCTCGTCGGTCACCGCGAGCACCGACACCTTGTCGGTCCACCACAGATGCGCGATCTGATGGGCGATCGTCCAGCCCTCGGCCGGCGTCGCAGTGGCCCATCCGGCGGCGGGCAGCTCGGCGACCAGCCGGTCCAGGTCGTCACTCTCGGCACGCAGATCGGCGATCACACCGGCAGCAGCATTGGGGGCCATGGCAGCACCCTAGACGGTACCGCTGGTTCTGCTGCGGGCATGTGCCGGTGACGGTTCGTCGGCCGGCGGCGGATGCGGCCCGGCAAAACAGCATTCGCACAGTGACCACAGAGGAACTTCTCAGTTTCGGGAACTTTTTGGAGTTCCGCCGCGACTATCCGAGCCGAAAGGTACTGGCGTCGAGGCGGTTTACCGAACACCTCGACGTGCAGGCAGGAATCGATGTGCAGGAGTGTGATGAAGCGATCGACCGGGCTGGCAAAGCAGGCCAGGGTGGCCGTCGGTGGTTGTCTGGCGGCGGTGTGCTTTTTTGCCGCCGCGCCCATGGGTCTGGCCGGTGCGCATCCCGGACATGACCACGGTGGTTCGAGCGACAGCGGTGGTTCGTCGGACAGCGGGGGTGCCGGCGGGTCGGCGAAAGGCGGCGGTGGTGGCAAGAACAACCGCTCCCGATCCCTGTGTCCGGGGGGCGTACCGCGACCGACGTCCAACGTCTGTTCGTCGGCAGGTCGCTGAGTAGCGCTCCTGCGCCAACGCGATGCCCGTGCCCGGTAGCGGCGTCACCGGCACGTATTCCCTTGATTCCACACGGATTTCGCCATGCCGTCGATGTAGTAGAGAAAGGCAGAACAATGTCAGTAGTCAGCCGCGGTGCCTCAGTGCCGGGTCTTGTCGGCGCCACCTTGGTCGGAGCGTTACTGGTGGTCGGCTCCCCGGCCGCGGGCTCGGCCGGCGCCCACGGTTACAGCACCGAATCCGGCGATGCGGTTGGCCGACCGGGTCTGAAGAATCCGGCCCCCGAATTGCGGGTGGTACAGGCGGTGGGAGACCGGGTCTTCAACCAGAGCACGCCGGCGAACCGGGCCCTCGACAACTCAGCGATGGGGACGTACTACCACGACCGCGTCGGGACGCCGAACTACGAGACGCCGACCCACGGCAGCAATGGCGACTATCAAACGTTGCTGAACAGCCCCAAGGTGTTCGGCGGGACCCCGGGGAAGCTGTACGACTTCGCCCAGGCCAACGGGGCGAACCTGCCGGATGAGGCGGACATGGACGCGTCGGTCCTGCGCCGGTTGAGCGGGGCCCCGGCATCGGATCACCACACGCACACGGTGTCGGTCTCAGGGCACACCGCCGCAGCGGCCGTGGCTCCGAGCAAGTGCGGCAAGGCTGTCGGCGGTACGACGATCAGCGCCCAGGGCAGCTGCTAGACGCGCTTGCCCAGCGTCGCGTGCAGGGCCAGGCCCACGAGATAGACCACGGTGCCGGCGGCCATCAGCGCCGACGACTTGCCGTCCGCGGGGATCACCGCCGCCGACGCCGTGATCGCGACGATGAACGCCATCCAGAACAGCGCATCCTGGACCGCGAACACGTGCCCGCGCAGGGCGTCGTCGACGTCGAGCTGCATCGCCGAGTCCGCGCACAGCTTGACCACCTGCCCGGCCGTGCCCAGCACCAGACTGCAGGCGATCAGCACCGGTATCTGCAGGCCGACGCCGGCGAGCTGAACCGCCGCCGCGATGGCGAGGGCCCCGTTCGCGGTCGCGTAGCGACCCCAGCGCCGGACCGCGGCCGGCATGACGACGTTGCCCAGGAACGATCCGAGGCCGGCGGCGGCCACGAACACGACGGTCACCGCGAACCCCGCGACGTGTTCGCCGCCGCCGTGCCGGACGATCACCAGCACCATGAGGGTGTTGATGCCGAACACCATGCGGTGGGCCGCCAGCCCGGTCAGGGTGGCCATCACGGTCGGCACGTTCGCGACCGACCGGAGTCCGTAGACCCAGCCGGTGATGACGGCGTAGGTGACGGAACCGTGGACCGCGCGGGCGCTGTCGTCGGGACCCAGGAGGTGGCGGTGGAAGCGCACCGACAGCCACAGCGCCACGGCGACGGCGACCGCCGCCAACCAGATCACCACGGCCGAGCTGGTGTCGCCCGCACCCAGAAGCCAGCGCGGCAGCAGCATCACATTGGCGCCGGCGAAGGCCGAGACGGCTCCGCACGCGGTGGCCACCGAGTTCATCGACACGACTTGTTCGGTGGGCACGACATGCGGCAGTGCCGCCGAGAGCCCGGAGGAGACGAAGCGGGTGAAGCCGTTGACGATCAACGCGCCGAACAGGATCCGCTGGTCGGTCGCGGCGGTGGCCAGCAGCGCGCCGACGCAGATCATCACCAGCAGCCGGCCGAGGTTGGCGACGATGAGCACCTGCCGGCGGTCCCAGCGGTCGAGCAACGCGCCGGCGAACGGACCCAGCAGTGAGTACGGCAGGTAGAGCGCGGCGAAGGCCCCGGCGATGGCCAGGGGGGTGGCCTGCCGTTCCGGGCTGAACAGCAGTCCGCCCACCAGACCGGCCTGGAAAAGTCCGTCGGCGAACTGGCTGACCGCACGCAGTTCCAGCAGCCGGCGGAAGTCCGGCAGGGCCTGCACCGCATGCAGGACGACGTGGTGGGGACGGCGGTCGGTCACTGGGATATTCGTGTCCTGATTTGAGAGTGCCGGGCGTGATTGAAGCGACCCGCTCCACAGTACAAATATCCCGGCGGGCCGTGTTCGTTGGTCACGGCGACGGCCCTCAAGTGCCATGATGGAGGGCGTGGCGCAGTCAGAGGAACCGGAGGATTTCATTGCCCCTGCCACGCACCGGATTCGGGCGGGGACGCTTCTGCTCGCCAACACCGATTTGCTGGAGCCGACGTTCCGGCGCAGCGTCATCTACATCGTCGAGCACAACTCCGGTGGCACCCTTGGCGTCGTCCTGAACCGGCCCAGCGAGACGGCCGTCTACAACGTGTTGCCGCAGTGGGCGAAGCTCGCGAAGAAACCCAAGTCGATGTTCATCGGCGGTCCGGTGAAACGCGATTCCGCGCTGTGCCTGGCGACCATGAAGGTCGGCGTCGATGCCGCGTCGGTCCCCGGACTGCGGCATGTGCAGGGCCGCATCGCGATGGTGGATCTGGACGCCGACCCCGAGGACATCGAAGGCGCCGTCGAGGGCGTGCGGATCTACGCCGGCTACTCCGGGTGGTCGGTGGGTCAGCTCGACGGTGAGATCGAGCGCGACGACTGGATCGTGCTGTCGGCGCTGCCGTCGGACGTCCTCGTGGAACCGCGGGTGGATCTGTGGTCGCGGGTGCTACGGCGTCAGCCGATGCCCATGGCGATGCTGGCGACGCATCCGATAGATGTGAGCCGGAACTAACCCGGCGAAATCAGCTGCAGGACAGCGTGCAACTGGCGCAGCTGCCGGCACAGCCGTCCCCGGCGGGGGCATTGTCGAGGGCCATCATGGCGACCCCGGCCTTGGCGCCCTGGTAGCAGCCGGCCGCGAAGGTGCCGACGGCCCCGATGACGCAGACCATCAGCACCATCATCCCGGTGCCGCGCGGTGCGACGAGCGCGGCGGCACCACCGGCGGCGAGCATGACGGCCGTCGCGAGCTGGATCGGTGCCACCGAGCGCAGCACGCGCGGCACGGTGTCGGTCGAATGGGGGCGGCGCAGCGACCAGGCGCCGACGCCCGCGGTCACCACGGCCGCGCACAGGCACAGCACCGCGGCGATCAGCATGCGTCTCAGGATAGGGGCGGCCGGGCGGCCGCTCCAAACCGGCGACCGGTCAGCGGCCCAGGCCTGGGATCGACGCGGTTAGCGGCACGGCGCCGGCGGTGTGCGGCAGGACGGCGGCCGGTGCCGGGACCATCGGCGCGGCCGGAGCCGGGGCGGGAGCAGGTGCGGCCGGCGCCGGCACTGCGGCTGGTGCGGGAACGGCGGCCGGTGCACCCGGCGCGCTGACCTTGAACCCGTTGACGATGGCATCGGTGGCGTTGCCGGACGCGACGGTCACCTGGGCACTTGTGGTCACCGACAGGGTGACCAAGTAGCGGTCTGTGCCCGACGTCGCGATGACGTGCCGCCGCGAGGTGTTCAGCGTCATGTTGTTCTCGCGGTAGGTGCCTTCGATGATCGACGACGGCATGCCGTAGAAGTCGGCCATCGAACCGTCGGTCGAGCGCCACGCGACCTGCTGCTGGCTGTCGATGAAGCCGTGGCTGATGGCTTCGCGCGGGTCGAAGTCGCCGACCAGCTTGTAGACCTGCAGCGCGGCGTTCGAGGTGTAGAGGCCGTCGCCACCGACGCGGTCCGCGATGACGGCGAAGGCGTCGGGCACGTTCGGATCGGGCACCGCGGCCCAGCCCGGGGGCACCGGCAGGACGATGTTCAGCGCGGTGAAGCCGGCGGCCGTCTGCCGCTGCATGGCGACGTTGTGGGCGCGGAAGAACTCGGCGATGGTGCCCGAAGCTGCCGGGGCGATGGCGGGTACCGGGGCCGGCGCCGGGGCGATGACCGGCTGCGCCACCGCGGGCTGGGGAAGGGTGGCCGGCTGGGGCACGCCGGCGGGCTGACCGGCGGGGATGAACGCGGGCCCGGCCGGCTGGGCGGCAGCCACCGGCGCCGGCGCGGCCTGCACGGTGACCGTCTGGGTCACCGTGGCGGGAGCCGGGACCACGGGCTGGGGCGGCAGGGGATCGGCGGAGGCGATGTTGCCTGCGAAGCCGACGACGCCCGCCAGGCCCGCGGCGACACCTCCTGCCAGAAGCCGCCAGTGGCGGGCGTTCTCGAACATGTGGCGCCGGTCCTTCCGCTTCACTTCTGTCTCACGCGTTGCACTGGAGCCGACTGTAGGTAGGTGGGCGCAGTGCCCACCAGATCCGGCGCGCACCTGCAACCGTGCTCTGACCGCACTGCAACGGAACCGAGACCAACGCCTATCGGCTGGCGTGATGCAGGTCGCGCCGGGGGTGTTGACTACCCTGTGCACGTGAGCGATTCCCCGAATGCGCAGGCAGGCGTGCGTCCCGAGGCGGCCGTGGCCGTTGACGCCGACAGCCCGCAGCACCGTTACACGGCCGAACTGGCCGGCCGCATCGAGGCCGACTGGCAGCAGGCGTGGACGGACCGCGGCACCTTCAACGTGCCGAACCCCGTCGGCTCGCTCGCGCCCACCGACGGCTCGCCGGTGCCGGCCGACAAGATGTTCGTGCAGGACATGTTCCCGTACCCCTCGGGCGACGGCCTGCACGTCGGGCACCCGCTCGGCTACATCGCGACCGATGTATACGCCCGCTACTTCCGCATGACGGGCCGCAACGTCCTGCACGCCCTGGGCTTCGACGCCTTCGGTCTGCCCGCCGAGCAGTACGCGGTCCAGACGGGCACGCACCCGCGCACCCGGACCGAGGCCAACATCGTCAACTTCCGGCGGCAGCTGGGCCGGCTGGGACTGGGCCACGACTCGCGCCGCAGTTTCGCCACCACCGACACCGACTTCTACAAGTGGACGCAGTGGATCTTCCTGCAGATCTACAACGCCTGGTTCGACGTAGCGCAGCAGAAGGCCCGGCCCATCGCCGAACTGATCGCCGAATTCGATTCCGGGGCACGGACTCTCGACGACGGACGGGACTGGTCCGCGCTGACGGCCGCCGAACGGGCCGAGGTCGTCGACGCGCATCGCCTGGTCTACCGCTCAGACTCGATGGTCAACTGGTGCCCGGGTCTGGGCACCGTGCTGGCCAACGAGGAGGTCACCTCCGACGGCCGCAGCGAACGCGGCAACTTCCCGGTGTTCCGGAAGCGGTTGCGGCAGTGGATGATGCGCATCACCGCGTACTCCGACCGGCTGCTCGAGGACCTGGACGTGCTGGACTGGCCCGACAAGGTCAAGGCCATGCAGCGCAACTGGATCGGCCGGTCCGTCGGTGCCGAGGTGCTGTTCTCCGCCGGGGACGCCGACATCGAGGTCTTCACCACCCGCCCCGACACTCTGTTCGGAGCCACCTATCTGGTGCTGGCCCCCGAGCATGACCTGGTGGATTCGCTGCTGACCGGTTCGTGGCCCGCCGGCGTCGACGAGCGGTGGACCTACGGTGCGGCCACGCCGGCCGAGGCGGTCGCCGCCTACCGCGCCGCCATCGCCGCGAAGTCCGACCTGGAGCGCCAGGAGAACAAGACCAAGACCGGTGTCTTCACCGGCGCCTACGCCACCAATCCGGTGAACGGACAGCAGGTTCCGATCTTCATTGCCGACTACGTGCTGGCCGGCTACGGCACCGGCGCCATCATGGCGGTGCCCGGCCACGACCAGCGTGACTGGGAGTTCGCGACGGCGTTCGGTCTGCCCATCGTGGAAGTCATTGCCGGTGGCGATCTTTCGGAGTCGGCGTACACGGGCGACGGCGCGCTGGTGAACTCCGGCTACCTCGACGGGCTGAACGTCGTCGACGCCAAGGCCGCCGTGACCGAGAAACTGGTCGCGGACGGCCGCGGCCAGGCCCGCGTCGAATTCAAGCTGCGGGACTGGCTTTTCGCGCGCCAGCGGTACTGGGGCGAGCCGTTCCCGATCGTCTACGACGCCGACGGCCAGGCCCACCCGCTGCCGGATTCAGCGCTGCCCGTGGAACTTCCGGACGTGCCCGACTACTCGCCGGTGCTGTTCGACCCGGACAACGCCGACAGCGAGCCGTCGCCGCCGCTGAACAAGGCCACCGAGTGGGTGCACGTCGACCTCGATCTCGGTGACGGGCTCAAGTCCTACACCCGCGACACCAACGTCATGCCGCAGTGGGCCGGCAGCTCCTGGTACGAGCTGCGCTACGCCGACCCGCACAACTCGGAAGCGTTCTGCGCCAAGGAGAACGAGGCCTACTGGATGGGCCCGCGGCCCGAGATCCACGGCGCCGGCGATCCGGGTGGCGTCGACCTCTACGTCGGCGGCGTCGAGCATGCGGTGCTGCACCTGCTGTACTCGCGGTTCTGGCACAAGGTGCTGTTCGACCTCGGCCACGTGTCGTCGCGCGAGCCGTACCGCCGCCTGGTGAACCAGGGCTACATCCAGGCGTTCGCCTACACCGACGCCCGCGGTAGCTACGTGCCGGCGGCGGAAGTCGTTGAACGCGAAGGCAAGTTCTTCTGGACCGGCCCGGACGGCGAGATCGAGGTCAACCAGGAGTTCGGCAAGATCGGCAAGAGCCTGAAGAACTCCGTCTCGCCCGACGAGATCTGCGAGGAATACGGCGCCGACACCCTGCGCGTCTACGAGATGTCGATGGGCCCGCTGGAGGCGTCGCGGCCGTGGGCGACCAAGGACGTCGTCGGCGCGCACCGGTTCCTGCAGCGCGTGTGGCGCGTCGTCGTCGACGAAACCACGGGTGAGCCAAGGGTTTCCGACGATGCGGTGTCCGAGGAGACGCTCAAGCAGCTGCACAAGACCATCGCCGGCGTGAACGAGGACTACGCGGCGCTGCGCAACAACACCGCGGCCGCCAAGCTCATCGAGTACACCAACCACCTCACCAAGGAGGGCGTGACCGCGCGCGCCGCGGTCGAGCCGCTGGTGCTGATGGTCGCGCCGCTGGCGCCGCACCTGGCCGAGGAGTTGTGGCGCCGTCTGGGCAGCGAGAAGTCGCTCGCCCACGGCCCGTTCCCGGTCGCCGACGAGCGCTACCTGGTCGACGACACCGTCGAGTACCCCGTCCAGGTCAACGGCAAGGTGCGCGGCAAGATCGTCGTCGCCGCCGATGCCGACAAGGCCACGCTGGAAGCCGCGGCCCTCGCCGACGAGAAGGTGCAGGCCTTCCTGGCCGGGGCCACACCCAAGAAGGTCATCGTGGTGCCCGGCCGACTGGTCAACATCGTCGCCTGACCTGGGATTTGTGCACGATTTTCCGCGCCGACCGCGGAAAATCGTGCACAAATCCCTCGGGAATCAGCGGGGGCGGATGATCACCTCGTGCTGGTGGGCGTCGTCGGGGGTCGCCACGACCTGGGCGATCACCTGGGCGACGGTCGAGGGCTTGAGGAAGCGCTCCGGCTTGTATTCGCCGCCTTCATAGGCCACCAGGTTCCACTGCATGTCGGTGTCGATCCGGCCGGGGTAGACCGTCGTCACCCGCAGTGCCGGTTCGTCGGCGCGAAGGGCATCGGCGAAGCCCCGCAGCGCGAACTTGCTGGCCGTGTACGACGCCAGCCCGGGGGACGGGCTGCGGCCGGCACCGGAGTTGACGAAGATCACCTGACCCCGGGCCGCCCGCAGGGCCGGCAGCAGCGGCAGGGTAAGCCCCACGGCGCCAAGCACATTGACTTCCATGGTGGCCCGCCACTCCTCGATGGAGGATTCGCCCACCCGGCCCGGGTATGCCACGCCGGCATTGTGGATCAGTACGTCGAGTTCCACGATCGGCTCGACCGTCGCCTCGACGCCCTCGTAGTCGGTGAGGTCCATGGGCCACGTCGTCGCGCCCAGTCGCTCGGCCACGGCGTCGAGTTCGGCCGTCGGCCGGCCGGCCAGGAACAGCGTGTGGGTCGGCGCGAGGGCTTCGGCGATGGCCATTCCGAGGCCCCGGGACGCGCCGGTGATCATTGCGGTCGGCATGGCGTGAGCCTACCGATCAGCGAATCCCCGGGCGGCGACGCACAATAGACAGCGATGCCACCCGACCACAGCTTCGCGCCCACCCAGCTCTCGGCCCGCGCCGCCTACCTGCTGCGCGGTAATGACCTGGGCGTCATGACGACGGCCGCGCCGTTGCTGTATCCGCACATGTGGAGCTGGGATGCCGCGTTCGTATCGATCGGCCTGGCGTCGCTGACGGTCGAGCGTGCCGTGGTCGAGCTGGATACGCTCCTGTCGGCGCAGTGGGCCAACGGCATGATCCCGCACATCGTGTTCGCCAACGGCGTCGACGGCTATTTCCCGGGGCCGGCCCGGTGGGAGACCTCGAGCCTGGCCGTCAACGCGCCGCGCAACCGGGACACCTCCGGTATCACCCAGCCGCCAGTGCATGCCATTGCGGTGCAACGGATTCTGGACCACGCCCGCACCCGCGGGCGCTCGACCCGGGTGGTCGCCGAGGCCTTCCTGGACCGCCGGTGGGACGACCTGGTGCGCTGGCACCGCTGGCTGGCCGAGGCCCGCGACCCCCAGGAGCACGGCCGGGTGACGCTGTACCACGGCTGGGAGTCCGGCATGGACAACTCACCGCGGTGGGACAGCGCGTACGCCAACGTGGTTCCGGGTGCGGTGCCCGAGTACCAGCGCGAGGACAACGCGATCATCACCGACACCAGCCAGCGGCCGTCCGATGTCGAGTACGACCGCTACCTGTGGCTGCTGGAGGAGATGAAGTCCGTCCGGTACGACGATGCGCTGCTGCCGAAGGTGCTGAGCTTCCAGGTCGAGGACGTGTTCGTCTCGGCCATCCTGTCGGTGGCGTGCACGGTCCTGGCCGAGATCGGCGAAGACTACAAGCGGCCCAATTCAGATGTGCGCGAACTCTATTCGTGGGCCGAGCGGTTCCGGCAAGGCGTGGTGGCGACCACCGACGAGCGCACCGGCGCGGCGCGGGACTTCGATCTGCGGGCCGGCAAGTGGATTCCGAGTGAGACCGTGGCGCAGTTCGCGCCGCTGCTCTGCGGCGGTCTGCCGCACGACCGCGAACGGGCGCTGCTGCGCCTGCTGGAGGGACCGCGGTTCTGCGCCCACCCGGACCTCAAGTACCCGCTGATCCCGTCGACGTCACCGGTGTCCCGTGACTTCCGGCCGCGCGAATACTGGCGCGGCCCGGTGTGGCCGGTGATGACGTGGTTGTTCTCGTGGTGTTTCGCCCGCCGCGGCTGGTCCGAGCGCGCGTCGATTCTGCGCCGGGAAGGCTTGCGGCAGGCCAGCGACGGCACATTCGCCGAATACTACGAACCCTTCACCGGGGAACCGCTCGGCAGCATGCAGCAGTCGTGGACCGCCGCTGCCGTACTCGACTGGCTGGGCTGACCCGACAGACCTAGTCGTCGTTGCTGGTGGCCAGCTTCTCCAGCGGCGCAAGGGCCTTGGAGATGTTGTCGATGTCCTCGGGGGTCAGCTTGGCCATCATCGCGATGAGCACCTGACGACGGGCCTCGAGGGCCTCACGGTGCTGCACCAGTCCGCGCGGCGTGACGTTCACCAGGACGGCGCGCAGATCGGAAGGGTCACGCGACCGCTTGACCAGTCCCAGCTTCTCCAACCGGCGGATCGCCACCGTGGTGGTGGGCGTGCGGACCCGTTCGTGCGCGGCCAACTCCGTCATCCGGATGGGGCCGCGGTCCAGCAGGGTCAGCAGGATGGACAGCTGCGCCAACGTCAGATCGGCACCGGCTTCGGCGTCCTTGGGGATCTCGACGCGTCGGCGCATCACGTTGAACAGCTTGGAGAGGACCTGTTGCAGGTCTCCTGCAAGGTCCGCCACCTGCGGCTCCGTCGACGACATAGTTCGATAGTCTAACGTGTATGCCGGATACTGGTCGGTATTAGACAACCTGCGCCAGAAATTGACGTAAACGTTGAGTTTCGGCGGATTCGAAGATGTGTTCGGGCGTTCCGGTCTCGATCACCCGGCCGCCATCCATGAACACCACGGAATCTGCCGCTGACCGGGCGAAACCCATCTCGTGGGTCACCACCACCATGGTCATGCCGTCCGCTCCGAGTTCGCTGATGAGCGCCAGGATGCCCTTGACCAGTTCGGGATCCAGCGCCGAGGTGGCCTCGTCGAAGAACATCACCTGGGGGCTCATGGCCAGGGCGCGGGCGATCGCGACACGTTGCTGTTGCCCGCCGGAAAGGGTTGCCGGGCGCACGTCGGCCTTGTGTTTGAGCCCCACGCGGTCCAGCAGTTGCAGCCCGAGTTCGCGGGCCGCAGCGCCGTCCAGGCCCTTCAGTTTCCGGGGCCCCAGCGTGACGTTCTCCAGCACCGTCCGGTGCGGGAACAGATTGAAATGCTGGAAGACCATCCCGATCCGCTGACGCAGCTGATCGGGGTTGTCCTTCAGCACCGACCGCCCGTCGAGCAGGATGTCGCCACGATCCGGCTCGTACAACCGGTTCAGGGTGCGCAGCAGCGTCGACTTGCCCGAGCCCGACGGCCCGATGACCGCTGTCGTGGTGCCGGCCGGGACGTCCAGGTCGACGCCGCGCAACACCGTGTTGGCATCGAACGACAGGTGAATATCGTTGGCGGCCAAGGAAACTGCCTGCGGCGTGGTCATATGATCTCCTGGGTCGCGATCTCGGCTGCGACGGGCTTGCCCTTGCTGAGTCGCCGGTCGATGTAGTTGACCAGATGGGTCAGCGGAACGGTCAGGGCCAGATAGAACAGCCCGGCGGCGACCAGGGGCGACAGGTTCCCCGTCTGCGCGTTGAGGTCGCGGCCGACCTGGAACAGCTCGCGTTGGCTGGCGATCAACCCGAGGAAGTACACCAGCGACGACGCCTTCAGCAGCGAGATGAACTGGTTCATCAGCGCCGGCAGCACCCGTCGTACGCCCTGCGGCACCACCACCAGGCGCATCGACGCCGGATAGCCGAAGCCCAGCGCGCGTGAGGCCTCGAGTTGGCCGGCGTCGACACTCTGGATACCGGAGCGCAGAATCTCACCGATGTAGGCGCCCGCCATCAGGCCCAGCGCGGCAATTCCCAAGGGGTACGGGTTGTTTCCCGTCAGCGAGCCGACGACCGGCCCGATACCCAACCCGATGACCAGGATGATCACCACTTCGGGCAGGCCGCGGAAGATGTCGGTGTACACCCGGGCCGGCCAGCGCAGCCAGCGTGACCGGGAGATACCGGCGATGGCCAGCGCCATGCCGATGATCAGACCGATGACGCTGGCGCTTACGGTCAGGATCAGCGTGTTCGGCAGGCCGGTCTTGAACAGGTCGGGGATGGCCTGCCGGTACAGATGCCAGTCCAGGAACGCGTCTTTCAGTTGGGACAGCGTCGATTTGGGTGCGGGACCGGCCGACGGGGCCGCCGACGCGTGCGACGCGGCGATGGCGTTGAAGTCGGGCAGCTGCGGCACGGGTGCGGCCTTGGATCCGGGCTTCCAGCCCGGCGGCAGCGCCCGGGGGACCCAGTCGGCATAGAGCCGCGCCCAGGTGCCGTCGGCGATCACCGCGTCCAGCCCGGCGTTGAGCGCGTCGATCAGCGGCTTGTTCTCCTTGGCGACCGCGTAGGCCACGAAGTTGTCCAGACTGAAGGTGTTTTCGACGATGCGTGCCGGATCGCCCGGTTGCACGGTGCCGGAGGCCTGCTGCGACGGCGCCACCCAGGCGTCGATCTGCCGGGTCTTGATGTTGGCGTACACCGTGGCGTAGTCCGGGAACTTCACCGGTTCCAGGTGCAGGGTGTCGACGACGTAGGCCTCCTGCACGGTGCCCTGCACGACGCCGATGCGCTGCCCCGCCTTCAGTGCACCGAATCCGTTGATGGCCGATCCGGTCGGCACGACGAGCGAAAAGTAGCCGAAGTCATAGCCGTTGGTGAACCCGACGGTGCGCCGCCGGGCGTCGGTGGTGGTGATCGATGACGACCCGACGTCGAAGCGCCGGGAGGCGACCTGGGCCAGCAGGCCCGCGAAATCGGTGCCGACGAAGTTGACGCGTAGGCCGATCTTCGCGGCGATCGCCCGCAGCAGCTCGTTGTCGAACCCGGTGAACTGGCCGCTGGAGTTGATACAGATGCTCGGCGGGGCGTCCGACAGCGTGCCGACAGTCAGCACACCCGGCGTGCCCAGCCCCAAGGACTCCGGGCGCACCGTCGAAAGTGGTTGGGTACCAGGTGTCGTGTACTTGTCGGTGCCGTCGCCTTTGGCGGCGGTGGACAGGTTGGTGGGCAGGGCGCTGGCGCTCTGCTCGCCGGGTGGCGCGCACTGATCCGTGGTGGCGCGGGCCGGTACGCCCACGCTCAGCGAGCCGACCAGGAGTGCCACCAGTATCGCTACCGTCGCACGCAGGAAAGAGGTCACGCAGGTCAACCTAGCCGGTACCCGGCCGAATGCCCCGGCTTCAGCTCGCCGGGAATTCATCCGGCCGGACAGTCACCGCTACTGGCTGTCGCGCCACCGGCACAGCTTCTCGGCGTCGCCCAGGTCGTAGTCGGGCCCGTTGACGCCCACCGTCAGCAACGAAACACCCAGCGCGGTAAGCGCTTCGGCGTTGGCGATGAGGCCGTCGCCGCTGTTGTCGACGCCGGCCGACCGGACGATGGTGCTCGGGTCGCGGCCGACGTCGGCGCAATGCCGGTCCAGGACGGCGGCCTTCTCCGGGTAGGTCGACGCCGTGGTGAAGCTGTGCCACATCTGCGCGTACTGCGCGACGAGCTTGAGCGTCTTGCGCTCGCCCTGCCCGCCGATCAGGATCGGGATGTCGCGCACGGGCTGAGGGTTCAGCTTGCCCAGCCGCGCGATGATGCGCGGCATGGCCGCCGCCAGGTCGTCGAGTCGGCTTCCGGCCGTGCCGAATTCGTAGCCGTACTCGTCGTAGTCCTTCTCTTTCCAGCCCGATCCGATGCCCAGGATCAGCCGTCCGTCGGAGATGTTGTCGACGGTCCGCGCCATGTCGGCCAGCAGTTCCGGGTTGCGGTACGAGTTACAGGTGACCAGCGCGCCGATCTCGATGCGCGACGTCTGCTCGGCCCAGGCGCCCAGCATGGTCCAGCATTCGTAGTGCGCGCCGTCGGGGTCGCCGTACAGCGGGAAGAAGTGGTCCCAGTTGAAGGCGACGTCGACGCCGAGGTCCTCGGCGCGGCGGACGGCGTCGCGCATCAGGCCGTAGGTGGGGGAGTGTTGGGGCTGCAGCTGAACCCCGATGCGAATGGGAAGGGTCATGCCCCCACGCTAACCGCCGAGCACGCCCCGCAGGATATCGACGAGCGCGGCGGGCTGGTCGCCCTGCACGGAATGCCCGGAATCCGGGACCACGTGGGTCCGCTGGAAACCTGGCGC
Source organism: Mycobacterium sp. SMC-16 (assembly GCF_046250085.1). Lineage (NCBI taxonomy): Bacteria > Bacillati > Actinomycetota > Actinomycetes > Mycobacteriales > Mycobacteriaceae > Mycobacterium > Mycobacterium sp. SMC-16. The sequence goes on along the minus strand of NZ_CP176427.1, from coordinate 6,030,928 downwards.
ACCGGCGGCGAAGGCGGCGGCATCGTCGTCGTGGACGAAGTACGACTTGGCACCGCGCACCAGCGTCGTCGGCATGGTGATCGACGGGACGTCGTCCCACAGCCCGACAAAGCCGTCGCCGACGCGGAGCGCGTCGTACCGCCAGGTCCAGGTGCCGTCATCGAGTTGCTTGGCGTTGTGAAAGACGCCGCGGCGCAACGAGTCCCGGCTGCGATGCGGCGACGCCGCCACTGTGACGTCGAGCATCGCGGCGAAACTGGGGAAGCTGCGGTCGCCCTTCACCAGTGCGACCGCGCCCAGCTGGGCCTGGGTCATCTGTTCGTGCCGCTCCGGTGCCGACGGGGTGACGTCCACCAGGACCAGCGAGGGCACCAGGACAGCGTCGGTCGCGGCGATGCGCAGCGCGGTCAGCCCACCCAACGACATCCCGACCACCAGCCGGGCCGACGGCGCGTGCGCGCGCAGCACCGGCCGCAGGGTTTCCGCGTTGAGCTTGGGCCCGTAGTCGCCGTCCTCACGCCAGGCCGACCGCCCGTGCCCGGGCAGGTCGATCGCCAGCGCCGGCACCCCGAGACCGAGGATCACGGAGTCCCAGGTGTGCGCGTTCTGCCCGCCGCCGTGCAGGAACACCACCTCTGGTTCCGAGGTGCCCCACTTCAGCAGGCTGATCGGCCCGTCGTCGATCCGGGACACCGCCGGCAGCGGACCGGTCGCGCCGATCTGCTCGGCGTTCTCGGGCAGCAGCGCGAACTCGTCGAGCACCAGCAGGTCGTCGTCGGAAATCTCGAGGGCCACGTTTCGGACACTACCCCCGGCGCCGGGGAGCGCTCAGCTGCCGACCGGGGCGGAGGTCCGGATCAGGTGATCGAACGCCGACAGTGCCGCTGTCGCACCGGCTCCCGCCGCGATGACGATCTGCTTGAACGGCACCGTCGTGCAGTCGCCGGCGGCGAACACGCCGGGGACCGACGTCTGGCCGCGTTCGTCGATGACGATCTCGCCGCGCTTGGACAGTTCGACGCTGCCTTCGAGCCACTCGGTGTTGGGCAGCAGGCCGATCTGGACGAAGACGCCCTGCAGCTCGAGGGTGTGCGCCTCGCCGGTGGTGCGGTCCTGGTAGGTCAGGCCGGTGACCTGGTCCCCGTCGCCGAGGACCTCGGTGGTCAGCGTGCTCAGCAGGATGTCGACGTTCGGCAGGCTGCGCAGCTTGCGCTGCAGCACCTCGTCGGCGCGCAGCACCGAGTCGAACTCGATGAGCGTCACGTGGGAGACGACGCCGGCGAGGTCGATCGCGGCCTCCACGCCGGAGTTGCCGCCGCCGACGACTGCGACACGCTTGCCCTTGAACAGCGGTCCGTCGCAGTGCGGGCAGTAGGTGACGCCCTTGTTGCGGTACTCGGCCTCACCCGGCACGTCCATCGCGCGCCAGCGGGCGCCGGTCGCGAGGATGACGGTGCGCGCGGTCAGCGAGGCGCCGCTCTCCAGCGCGATCTCGACGAGGCCGCCCTCGTCGAGCGCGGGCAGCAGCTTGGCGCCGCGCTGCGTCTTCATGACGTCGACGTCGTACTCACCGACATGGGCTTCCAGCGCCGCGGCGTACTTCGGTCCCTCGGTGTGCGGGACGGAGATGTAGTTCTCGATGGCCATGGTGTCGAGCACCTGACCGCCGAAGCGCTCGGCGACCACACCGGTGCGAATTCCCTTGCGGGCGGCGTAGATCGCGGCCGCGGCGCCGGCAGGACCGCCGCCGACCACCAGCACGTCGAAGGGGTCCTTCTCGGCGATGGCCTCGGCGGTGCGCTGCGCTGCGCCGGTGTCGACCTTGCCGATGATCTGCTCGAGCGTCATGCGGCCCGAGTCGAACACCTCACCGCCCAGGAAGACGGTGGGAACGGCGAGCACCTTGCGCTGTTCGACCTCGTCCTTGAACAGCGCACCGTCGATGGCGACGTGGCTGATGCGCGGGTTGAGGATCGCCATCAGGTTCAGGGCCTGCACCACGTCGGGGCAGTTCTGGCAGGACAGCGAGAAGTAGGTCTCGAAGTGCAGGTCGGCATCGAGGTTGCGCACCTGCTCGAGCAGCTCGGGGGCTTCCTTCGAGGGGTAGCCACCGACCTGCAGCAGCGCCAGGGCCAGCGAGGAGAACTCGTGGCCGAGGGGGATGCCGGCGAACCGCACCTCGACGTCGGTGCCGGTGCGGCGGATGGCGAACGACGGCCGGCGGGCGTCGTCGTCGGTGCGCGTGTAGGTGATCTTGTCCGACATCGCCGCGATCTCGGTGAGCAGTTCGGCGAGCTCGGCGGACTTGGGACCGTCATCGAGGGAGGACACCAGCTCGATCGGCACGGTCAGCCGCTCCAGCAGGGACTTCAATTGGCCGGCGAGTGAGGTGTCGAGCATGCGGATCAACTCCATCGAGGATAGGAATGGCTGGGCCGTTGCGGCCCGAAAGATGTTGGGGTGAAGCAGTTCTGGTGAGCGGTACGGGCCCGGGTGGACCAGGCCCGTACCGTCATCAGCAGTGCGGAACTAGATCTTGCCGACGAGTTCCAGCGACGGGGCCAGGGTCTCTTCGCCCTCTTCCCACTTGGCCGGGCAGACCTCGCCCGGGTGGTTGCGCACGTACTGGGCGGCCTTGACCTTGCGGACCAGTTCGGCGGCGTTGCGGCCGATGCCCTCGGCGGTGACCTCGGTGAACTGGACGACGCCGTCGGGGTCGACCAGGAACGTGCCGCGGTCGGCCAGGCCCTGGTCCTCACGCAGCACCTCGAAGTTGGTGCTGATCTGCAGGGTCGGGTCGCCGATCATGGCGTACTGGATCTTGCCGATGGTGTCGGACGAGTCGTGCCACGCCTTGTGGGTGAAGTGGGTGTCGGTGGACACCGAGAACACCTCGACACCGAGGCGCTGCAGCTCCTCGTAGTGGTCGGCGAGGTCGCCGAGCTCGGTCGGGCACACGAAGGTGAAGTCGGCCGGGTAGAAGAAGAAGATGGCCCACTTGCCCTTGATGTCGGCGTCCGACACGGGGATGAAGGTGCCGTTCTTGTATGCGGTCGCGGTGAACGGCTTGATCTGCTTGTTGATCAGGGCCACGAGAACCTCTCTTCGGGTTTATCGGATGTCTGTTACGAGTCCCCACACTAGTCGCTTTTTCTGGACTCGATCCAGTTTGAAGGCGAGTTGTGGTCAGTCTCACAAACCCGGGCCGGCGGTTCCGATGCCCCAAACGCCAAGTGGGCGACCAGGTTTCACCTGGCCGCCCACTCTGACGTCGATATTTACCCCTCGATGAAGGTTTCCAGCTGCTGGCGGGCGAGGTCGTCGGCGACCTGCACCGGCGGGCTCTTCATCAGGTAGGCCGAGGCCGGCAGGATCGGGCCACCGAGGCCGCGGTCCTTGGCGATCTTGGCGGCGCGCACGGCGTCGATGATGATGCCGGCCGAGTTGGGGGAGTCCCACACCTCGAGCTTGTACTCCAGGTTCAGCGGCACGTCACCGAAGGCGCGGCCCTCGAGGCGCACGTACGCCCACTTGCGGTCGTCGAGCCACGCGACGTAGTCCGACGGGCCGATGTGCACGTTCTTGTCGTAGACCTTGTCGGCCAGCGAGCCGGTCAGGTTCGAGGTGACGGCCTGCGTCTTCGAGACCTTCTTGGACTCCAGGCGCTCGCGCTCGAGCATGTTCTTGAAGTCCATGTTGCCGCCGACGTTCAGCTGGTAGGTGCGGTCCAGCGTGACGCCGCGGTCCTCGAACAGCTTGGCCATCACGCGGTGGGTGATGGTGGCGCCGACCTGGCTCTTGATGTCGTCACCGACGATCGGCACGCCGGCGTCCTCGAACTTCTTGGCCCACACCGGGTCCGAAGCGATGAACACGGGCAGGGCGTTGACGAACGCGACCTTGGCGTCGATGGCGCACTGGGCGTAGAACTTGTCGGCCTCTTCGGAACCGACGGGCAGGTAGGAGACCAGGACGTCGACCTTCGCGTCCTTGAGGGCCTTGACCACGTCGACGGGCTCGGCGTCGGAGACCTCGATGGTGTCGGCGTAGTACTTGCCGATGCCGTCCAGGGTCGGGCCGCGCTGCACGATGACGTCGGTCGGCGGCACGTCGGCGATCTTGATGGTGTTGTTCTCGGAGGCGCCGATGGCCTCGGAGAGGTCGAAGCCGACCTTCTTGGCGTCCACGTCGAACGCGGCGACGAACTTCACGTCGCGCACGTGGTACTGCCCGAACTTGACGTGCATCAGGCCCGGGACGGTCGAACTCTCGTCGGCGTCCTGGTAGTACTGCACGCCCTGGACGAGCGACGCCGCGCAGTTGCCTACGCCGACGATTGCGACGCGAACCTCGTTCGACTCAGACATGTGACGGTCTCCTTTTCCTACTCTTTCAGTGCATTCACCCGGGGGCGCGTGCGCTCAGGTTTGGTCGGCGTGGCCTTGTGACGGCGGCACCGTCGGTCCGGCAGTTGCCACGCGTTCGGCAGCAATCAGCTCGTTGAGCCATTTCACTTCGCGCTCACTGGACTCGAGCCCGAGCTGATGCAGCTGCCGGGTGTAGCGGTCGAGTGAACTGCTGGCCCGTGCGATCGCCTCGCGCAGACCTTCGCGACGTTCCTCGACCTGACGCCGCCGACCTTCCAGGATTCGCATCCTGGCCTCGGCGGGAGTCCGGTTGAAGAACGCCAAGTGCACACCGAATCCGTCATCGGTGTAGTTCTGGGGGCCGGTGTCGGCGACGAGTTCGGTGAACCGTTGCTTGCCGGCGTCGGTGAGTTGGTAGACGCGACGGGCGCGACGCACCTTCGTCGCACCGAGCGGTGCCGCGTCTTCGACGATCAGGCCGTCGGCCTGCATGCGACGCAGCGCCGGGTACAGCGAGCCGTACGAGAACGCCCGGAACGCGCCGAGCAGTCCGGTCAGCCGTTTGCGCAGCTCATAGCCGTGCATGGGGGACTCCAGCAGAAGCCCCAGGATGGCCAGCTCCAGCACAGTGTCACCTCCCGACATGAATTGACGGACTCGCATATTGAGCGCTAGGACGCTTCAACACCTCGCGCCATAGTATCGCGCCGATATATACGCGGCCAATCGACGCCGCATACGGAGATGAACGGCGCTGGATGCGGCCGTCAACACCGGCCGAACAGGGGGCGAATCAGCCGGGGTAGTTGATGCGCTTGGTATTGCCTTCGGGATCCATCTCGATGTAGCCGCTGTTGTTGAACTTCCCGGATACATAGATCGAGATCGCGACGGTGTCCGGCGGGGCGGTGGTGTCCTTGCTGGCCTTGAAGATCAGGTAGACGGTGTTGATCTCGTTACGCTTGATGCCCAGCGTCTCGGGCGCGCCGTGCAGGATTCCGGTGATCTTCTCGAAGTTGAACTTCCCGAGGTCGACGACGCGTTCGTCACTGCTCACCGTCGTGGTGTCGGGGTCGTCCCAGCCGCCGCGGTAGTCGTACCGCAGCACCCGGCGGGGTTCGCCCGGGTCGGGGCGCTCGAGGATCGCGTAGTCCGGGTAGATGGTCAGCTCGTAGCCGGTGGTATCGCCGAACTTCTTCTTCATCTGGGTGAACAGTCCGGTCAGCCCGCCGAGCGACTGCAGCTGGCGCGGCGGGGTGAGCACCACGGGAGCGACGCCGTCGGGCTTGGCACCCGGGTCTTCGGCGGCAGTCAGCGGGGACTGGCCGGGCGCGGCGTAGAAGCCCCAGCCGATGGCGATACCGACCACGAGCATCACCGCGGCGCCGGCGGCCAGGATGCCCCAGCCGGTCGACCGCACCGCGCGGCCCGCGCCGGTCTTCAACGGCGGCAGTTTGACCGACGAGTTCGCGGTCTGCAGATCGGTTACCAGCGAGCGCAGTTCGCCGAGCGTGACGGCCCGGGTCGCCGCCGCGACGCGCTGCCGGTGCTCCTCGGCGGACAGCTGGCCGTCGGCCAGTGCCGTGTCCAGGATCTGGCAGGTGTCGTTGCGGTCGCTGTCTTTCGCCCGGGTCGCTGCGGTGGCCACCGGGAAAGCGTAAAGGTCAGGTGGTGCGCGCGCGTGAGCCCGGCCACAAGCCGTTTACCGCTGCACCTATCGAGCCGGCTACAACCCGGCTACATGCGCGCCATCACGCGTCGGCGCTCAGGTGCCCGACGTACTCTGGTCAACGTGCGATTGCAGCGGCAGGTGGTCGACTATGCGCTCCGGCGCAGGTCGCTGCTGGCCGAGGTCTACTCGGGCCGTACCGGCGTCACCGAGGTGTGTGACGCCAACCCCTACCTGCTGCGCGCAGCAAAATTTCATGGTCGTACCAGTTCGGTGATGTGCCCGATCTGCCGGAAAGAACCGCTGACATTGGTGTCGTGGGTCTTCGGTGATCATCTCGGAGCGGTGTCGGGTTCGGCCCGCAGCACCGAAGAGCTCGTCCTGCTGGCGGCCAAATTCGACGAATTCGCGGTTCACGTGGTGGAGGTATGCCGCACTTGCAGTTGGAATCATTTGGTCAAGTCATATGTATTAGGGACGCCGAGTCCCCCGAAGGCGGCGAAGCCTCGTGGCACCCGCGCGGCGCGCTCGAAAGCGCGCACCGCCAGTGAGTGACGGAATGAGTGGGGCTGGGCGCCACAGCCGATCGGACAACGACGCGACCAGAGGACCGGGCGCCGGCGCTCCGCAAGGACGCCCCGGACCCGTGCCGCCGGACGACCGGCGCACCATGATCCTGCCGCCCGTCGGCAAGGCCGACGATGCGCGGCTGCGGGATCCGATCGACGCCGTGAAGGCAGCGCTCGACGGCACCAAGCGGCCGGGCCAGGCTCCGGTCGGCATGGGCGCGGGCATGAACCCGCCACCGAAGTCGCCGCCTCCGCCGCCCCCGCGGACCGGCGGCGGAAGTGGTGGTAACTCCGGCGGTCCGAAGTTGCCGCAGTTCAAGTGGAACTGGAAGGTGTTCCGCCGGCTCTGTTACGCGGGCGCCGTGGTGTTGTTGGTGCTGCCGATCGTCACGTTCGCGATGGCGTACCTCATCGTCGACATCCCCAAGCCGGGCGACATCCGGACCAACCAGGTGTCGACCATCCTGGCCAGCGACGGTAGCGAGCTCGCGAAGTTCGTGCCGCCGGAAGGCAACCGCGTCGATGTCAACATCGACCAGATCCCGGTGCACGTCCGCAACGCGGTGATGGCCGCCGAGGACCGGGACTTCTACACCAACCCGGGCTTCTCGTTCTCCGGCTTCGCGCGGGCGTTCAAGAACAACATCTTCGGTGGTGACCTGCAGGGCGGGTCGACCATCACGCAGCAGTACGTGAAGAACGCGTTGGTCGGTGACGCCCGCTCCGGCGTGGGCGGCTTGGTCCGTAAGGCCAAGGAGCTGGTGATCGCCACCAAGATGTCGCGGCAGTGGTCGAAAGACGAAGTGCTGCAGTCGTACCTGAACATCATCTATTTCGGCCGCGGCACCTATGGCATCGGCGCGGCGTCGAAGGCGTACTTCGGCAAACCGGTCGAGCAACTCGACGTGGCCGAGGGCGCACTGCTCGCGGCACTGATCCAGCGGCCGTCGACCCTGGACCCGGCCGTCGACCCGGAGGGCGCCGCCGAGCGCTGGAACTGGGTGCTCGACGGCATGGTGACCATGGGCGCGTTGTCGAAGGAGGACCGCGCCCAGCAGAAGTTCCCGGCCACGGTGCCGCCGGAGCAGGCGCGGCAGGCGAACCAGACCGAGGGACCCAACGGTCTCATCCAGCGGCAGGTGATGAAGGAGCTGCAGAGCATCTTCAACATCAACGAGCAGGCGCTGAACACCGAGGGGCTGCAGGTCACCACGACCATCGACCCGAAGGCGCAATCGGCGGCCGAGGACGCGGTATCGAAGTACCTGGACGGCCAGGCCGATGACATGCGCGCGGCGGTGGTGTCGGTCGACCCGCACACCGGTGGCATCAAGGCCTACTACGGCGGCTCCGACGCCAACGGCTTCGACTTCGCGCAGGCCGGTCTGCCGACAGGTTCGTCGTTCAAGGTCTTCGCGTTGGTGGCGGCCCTCGAGCAGGGCATCGGGCTGGGTTACCAGATCGACAGCTCGCCGGTGACGGTCAACGGCATCAACATCACCAACGTCGAGGGCGAGGGCTGCGGCACCTGCAGCATCGCCGAGGCGCTCAAGCGGTCGCTCAACACCAGCTATTACCGGTTGATGCTCAAGCTCAAGCACGGCGCGCAGGATGTCGCCGACGCCGCGCACAAGGCCGGTGTCGCCGACAGCTTCCCGGGCGTCGAGCACACGCTGTCCGAGGACGGCAAGGGCGGCCCGCCCAACAACGGCGTCGTGCTGGGTCAGTACCAGAGCCGTGCGCTGGACATGGCGTCCGCGTACGCGACGCTGGCGGCGTCCGGCGAGTACCACAAGCCGCACTTCGTGCAGAAGGTCGTCAACGGCGACGGGCAGGTGCTGTTCGACGCGACATCCCAGGACAACTCGGGCGAGCAGCGGATCCCGAAGGCCGTCGCCGACAACGTGACCTCGGCGATGCAGCCCATCGCCGGCTACTCGCGCGGGCATAACCTGGCCGGTGGGCGTCCGTCCGCGTCGAAGACGGGCACCGTGCAGCTCGGTGACACGGGCGCCAACCGCGACGCGTGGATGGTCGGCTACACGCCGTCGCTGTCCACCGCGGTGTGGGTCGGTACGACGGCCGGGACGCAGCCGCTGGTCAACAAGGGCGGCGGGCCGGTGTACGGCTCGGGCCTGCCGTCGGACATCTGGAAATCCACGATGGACGGTGCGCTGAAGGGCACCGACAACGAGTCGTTCCCGAAGCCGACGGCCATCGGCGGCTACGCGGGTGTGCCGCAGGCACCGGTGATCAAGCCGCCGGCGCCCGATGACCCGCAGGCGCCCATGCCGGGCGCGCCATCGGAGACCGTGGTCCAGCCGACGCTCGTCATCGCGCCGGGCATCACGATCCCGTTCGGGCCGCCGACCACGATGCAGGTTGCCCCGCACCAGGATGCGCCCCCGCCTCCGGCCGGTGGTGACCCGAACCAGCCTGGCCCCCCGCCGCCGCCGTGACGGTCGACGAACCAGACGAGTCCGGCGTCCCGACGGTCTCGCCGGCCCGCTTGGCCCGGGACCTGCGCAGCGCCGACGATCGCGACCTGCCCAGCCGGACCGACGTCATGGGTGCGGCGCTGTCCGGGGTCGTCGGCGGACCGGTGGGCCGGCACGCCATGATCGGCCGGGCGCCGTTCCTCACGCCGTTCCGGGTGATGCTGATCATCGCGCTGGTCTTCCTCGGGCTGGGCTACACCACCAAGGCGCCGTGCCTGGTGACGACCGGCACCGGGACCGCCGATCAGCGGGTTGCCAACTGGCAGAACCAACGCGCCTATTACGAGTTCTGCTACTCGGACACCGTGCCGCTGTACACGGCGGAGCTGCTGAACCTTGGCAAGTTCCCGTACAAGTCCAGCTGGATCGAGACCGACAGCACCCAGAAGCCGCGCGTCCAGTACGACGGCACCCGCGCGATCCGCTACATGGAGTATCCGGTGCTGACCGGCATGTACCAGTACGCGGCGATGTCGGTGGCCAAGACCTACACGGCACTGTCCAAGCTGGTCCGGATGCCGGTGGTCGCCGAGGTGATCATGTTCTTCAACATCTCGGCGTTCGGGCTCGCGCTGGCCTGGATGGCCACCGTCTGGGCAACCATGCGAATGTCCGGCCGGCGGCCGTGGGACGCCGCCGTGGTGGCCGGGTCGCCGATCCTGATCTTCCAGGCGTTCACCAACTTCGACGCGCTCGCGACGGCATGTGCGGCCGGCGCCATGCTCGCCTGGTCGCGCCGGAAACCGGTGGTGGCCGGTGTGCTCATCGGGGTCGGGGTGGCCCTGAAGCTGTATCCGCTGCTGTTGCTGATCCCGCTGGCGATGCTCGCGGTGCGGACCGGCAAGTGGCGGCCGGTGGCCAAGACGGCGATCACCGCGCTGGTCACGTGGATCGCGGTGAACCTGCCGATCATGGTGATGTTCCCGCGCGGGTGGTCGGAGTTCTTCCGGCTCAACACCCGCCGCGGCGACGACATGGACTCGCTCTACAACGTCGTGAAGTCGTTCACCGGCTGGGGCGGGTTCGACACCAATCTCGGGTTCTGGGAACCGCCGACGGTCCTCAACACCGTCACCGCGTTGCTGTTCGTCTTGTGTTGTGCGGCAATCGCTTACGTCGCGTGGACGGCGCCGCAGCGGCCGCGGCTGGCGCAGCTGGCATTCCTGGTCGTCGCGGCGTTCCTGCTGACCAACAAGGTGTGGAGCCCGCAGTACTCGCTGTGGCTGGTGCCGCTGGCCGCGCTGGCGCTGCCGCATCGCCGAATCCTGTTGGCGTGGATGACCATCGATGCGCTGATCTGGATTCCCCGAATGCTGTACCTGTACGGCGATCCCAAGCTCGGGCTGCCCGAGCAGTTCTTCACCACCACGGTGCTGCTGCGCGACATCGCGGTGATCGGCCTGTGCGCGTTGGTGATTCGTGCCATCTACCGGCCAGAGCTGGATCTGGTCCGCTGGGGTGGCCGCGTGGACGATCCGTCCGGCGGCGTGTTCGACGAGGCCGACGACGATCCGCCGCGCTGGTTGCCCGCCCGGCTCCGGCCCCGCCCGATCGCCGTCGCCGAACCCGATCCCGACCCGGAACCGGAGCTTGCGCCCACGGCATAAATGGGCTGCGTTCCGTCGCGCGTGGTGGCAGGGTCGAGGGCGTGACCGACCTGACGTTCTCCGATTCCGTTGTCATCGATACCGACCCCGAGACCCTCTACGCCCTGGTGTCCGATGTGACCAAGATGGGGCAGTGGAGCCCGCAGTGCAAAGAGTGCTGGTGGGAGGACGAGGACGGCGGCCCGGTGGCCGGCGCCTGGTTCAAGGGCCGCAACGAAACCGGTGACCGAACCTGGGAGACCCGCAGCCAGGTGGTCGTCGCCGAGCCCGGCCGCGAGTTCTTCTGGGAGGTCAACGGCGGTTGGGTGCGCTGGGGCTTCACGCTGGATCCCGCCGACGGTGGCACGCGACTGACGCAGTCGTGGGAGTTCCTGCCGGCCGGCATCGCGGGCTTCCACGAGCGCTGGTCCGACGACGCCGACGCGCAGATCGCGCTCCGGACGAAGTACGCGAAAGAAGGCATCCCGCTGACGCTGGCGGCGATCAAGAAGACGGCCGAGGCCTAGGTTTCGCGGCGTACGTCGCTCTCTCCCTTGGCAACTTCGATCTGGAGCCGTCAACTTGCCTTGACGGTCAATGAAAGTTGACGGCTCGGGATCGAACATGTCCAGAGGAGAGCTCTCTCGAACTCAGCCCTGGTACGACGGCGGGTACTGCGGAAAGTGCTGCGGCACAGCCCGACCCTGCTCCGCCCTGATCCACGCGGTGGTCGACGGCAGCAATGCCAGGACCATCGTGATGATCGGGAATGCCAGGCCCAGAAGGGCGCTGACGACACCTTCGGGCGAGTACCAGTCGTCCGACGTCACGGCGGTGGTGAAGACGGAGGTCATCAGGTTGCTCACGATGGCCACCGCGCAGCCACTGACCACGAGCCACCGGCCGAGCATCTTGCGCCGGAAGAGCAGCACTGCGCCGGCGATGAGCAACACGCTCAGCAGCGTGCCCAGCACGAGCGCGATGATCACCACGGCGACCAGTCCGATGGCCAGAACGCCGAAGATGCTGTCGAGGAATTCGACATCAGAGCGGTCGAAGTTGCTGCCGATCGATGCGATGACGATCAGGAAGAACAGCGAGACCGCGGTGATGCCGAGGCTGAGCAATCCGCCCAGCGCCGCCAGCACGCCGGCGGTGATCGCGGTGCCGCCCCTCGGCTGGGCTGGTGCCGCCGGCGGGACGGGGTAGGCGCCTGGCTGCGGGTACTGCGGATACGTCATGTTTTCCCTCTGGCGCCGGGCCCGTCCACTCAGCCCTGGTACGGCGGGTACGGCGGAAAGTACTGGGGTGCAATGGGGTTCTTCTTGGCAGCCAGCCACGTCGTGGTCGACGGCACCAGGGCCAGCGCGATGGTCGCGATAGCGAAGAAAATGCCCACGACGTCGCCGCCGATACCGCGGCTATAGGAATACTCGCCGAACGAATCGGGCGTCGACGTGATGTTGATCAGGGCGCTGAGAATGGAAATGCCGCTACCTGCGGCGATCAGCCAGCGGCCGACCTGCTTGCGCAGCAGCAGCGTCAGCGCTCCCGGCAACATCAGCGCCCCAGCGATGATGTTGAGCGTCACGATGGTTATCAGGCTTCCCCAGCCGACGTCGGCAGCCGAGTCGTGCATCATGGCGGACAGTCCGAGCGCCTGGGCGACCCCGCCGAAGAAGTGCGTCAACCCGCCGAGCAGTGCCAGCACACCCGCGGTGATTGCCGTGCCGCCGCCGGGCGCCGCGGCTGGCATGGGCGGAAACCCACCCGGATAGCCGCCCGGCTGTGGGTAGACCGGCTGGGCCGGATACCCCTGCGGATACCCCGGATGCTGGGGGTACCCGGGCTGCCCCGGAATCCCTTGGCCGTACGGCCCCTGCGGATACGTCATGCGTCCCCCTCGCTGACAAACGGTGAAGCCAGCCTATCGGCGGGTCGCGTATACCGGGGTCGCAGAAGGCTTTTGCATCGACTGTGAACTGACGCCGCGAAAGTTCGAGTAGCCGTGCGCGTGGATTCGCAGTCCACACCGGCCGCCCACCTCAGCGCTGATATGGCGGCGGGTATTGCGGAAAGTATTGCGGCGCAACGGGAGCGCGCTTCGCCTGAATCCATCGGGTGGTCGAGGGCAGGAAGGTCAACACGACGGTCGCCACTGAGAAGATCACGATCGGGACGGTGATCACCGCCCCTACAGTGCTATCCCCGTCCGCATTTGCGCCCAAGAAGGCTCCCAGCCCGAACGCGAAGATCGGCACGCATCCGACGCCGATGAGCCAGCGACTGGCCGGCTTGCGCGACAGCAGCATGAAGCCGCCGACCAGGATGAGCAGACCGCCGATGACCGAGATCCCAAGGAACAGGTGGCCGACGTGTGCCGGAGAGCGGGTTGCGAAGGGGCCCGGTTCTTTCGTGAGGGACTCCACCAAAGCCATGGCACCGAGGCAGCCATGCAGCAGTCCGCCCATGATCGCCAGCACGCCCGCGATGACCCCACCGACCCCGCCGGTCGACGCGGGCGGCACGGGTGCGGGCGGAAAACCGCTCGGAGAGGCACCCGGAAAACCGCCCGCCTGCGGGTATCCCTGCTGGTAGCCGGGCTGGGACGGGTAGCCCTGTGGATACCCCGGCTGCTGCGGGTAACCGGGCTGCCCCGGGAAACCCTGGCCGTAAGGCCCCTGCGGATACGTCATGCGTCCCCCTCGCCGACAATGATCTTGGACCCAGCCTAGCGATCTTGACGGCCCCGTCAGGTCGGCTCTTCTGGGCGCCGATTTCGCAGCTCAGGGGCTCTTCGGGTAGCCTAACCCGGTTGCCGACGCAGGCGACCCTCCTGCCACGGAACACGCCGTGGCCGATACGACCATAGGAGGTGATGGGTTCCACATGCGTCCATACGAAATCATGGTCATTCTCGACCCCACACTTGACGAGCGCACCGTAGCTCCGTCGCTGGAGACGTTCCTGAACGTCGTCCGCAAAGACGGGGGCAGCGTCGAAAAGGTGGACATCTGGGGCCGTCGCCGGCTGGCTTACGAGATCGCCAAGCACGGTGAAGGCATCTACGCGGTTGTCGACCTGAAGGCCGAACCGGCCACGGTCAACGAGCTCGACCGTCAGCTGAACCTGAACGAGTCGGTGTTGCGTACCAAGGTCCTGCGGACCGACAAGCACTAGAAGCACCGAAGCTCTGCGGATTTGTCGCGGGCCTTGCGTAGGCTCGCGCCTAATTCACCCAATCCGTCCCAGGAGGATCTCGTGGCTGGTGACACCACCATCACCGTTATCGGAAACCTGACCGCTGACCCGGAGCTGCGTTTCACGCCGTCCGGTGCTGCTGTTGCGAACTTCACCGTGGCCTCGACGCCGCGGATGTTCGACCGGCAGAGCAATGAGTGGAAGGACGGGGAGGCGCTGTTCCTCCGCTGCAACATCTGGCGCGAGGCGGCCGAGAACGTCGCCGAGAGCCTGACCCGGGGGTCGCGTGTCATCGTGACCGGCCGGCTGAAGCAGCGCTCGTTCGAGACCCGCGAGGGTGAGAAGCGCACCGTGATGGAGGTCGAGGTCGACGAGATCGGCCCGTCCCTGCGGTACGCGACGGCGAAGGTGAACAAGGCCAACCGCAGTGGCGGAGGCGGTGGCGGCTTCGGCGGAGGCGGCGGGGGTTCCCGTCAGTCCGCTGGTGGCGGCGCTCCGGCCGACGACCCGTGGGGCAGCGCCCCGGCTTCGGGTTCGTTCGGCGGCGCCGACGACGAGCCGCCCTTCTGATCCACGTAATTGGCTGGGCAACCAGCTAGACCCAGAAAGAGAAAGACATGGCCAAGGCCACCAAGCGGCGTCCGGCGCCGGAAAAGCCGGTCAAGACCCGCAAGTGCGTGTTCTGCTCCAAGAAGGCGCAGACCATCGATTACAAGGACACCGGACTGCTCCGGACCTACATCAGCGAGCGCGGCAAGATCCGTGCCCGTCGCGTCACCGGTAACTGCGTGCAGCACCAGCGCGACATCGCCATCGCCGTGAAGAACGCCCGCGAGGTTGCGTTGCTCCCGTTCAGCTCGTCGACTCGATAGGGAGGACTGAGAAACATGAAGCTCATTCTGACCACTGAGGTCGACCACCTGGGTTCGGCCGGCGACACCGTCGAGGTTCGCGACGGCTACGGCCGTAACTACCTGCTGCCCCGCGGCCTGGCCATCGTGGCCAGCCGTGGTGCCGAGCGTCAGGCCAACGAGATCCGTCGCGCGCGTGACGCCAAGACGGTTCGCGACCTGGACCACGCCAACGAGCTGAAGCAGGCGATCGAGGCCCTCGGCCCCGTGTCGCTGGCCGTCAAGGCCGGTGCCGACAGCGGCAAGCTGTTCGGTTCGGTGACCGCGGGCGACGTCGTCGCCGCGATCAAGAAGGCCGGTGGCCCGAACCTCGACAAGCGCACCGTCGAGCTGCCCAAGGCGCACATCAAGTCGGTCGGCACCCACAAGATCGCGGTGCGTCTGCACCCGTCGGTCAACGTGCCGGTGTCGCTGGCTGTCGTCGCCGGATAGGCACGCGGTAGCTCAAACAGCAGAACGCCCGGGTGGAGTCAATCTTTGACTTCGCCCGGGCGTTTTCTGTTGACAACCGGCGAATTTTTTAGGCCAATCTGCAAACAGTGATCTACGCCGGCTGTTAACCTGCGCGGCCCCTTTCTGCCACGCGCACGCAACACAACACGCCCGAGATGGCTACCCGGCACGACACGCCGCACCAATTCCCATACACAGGCTCATAGGGGATATATAGGCCCTTGACCAGCAAGGTTGGGAATTTACCCGCGGGTATTCCACAAGTTCTCCCCAACCCGTCAACATCGTTGTCCACGTCTTTCCACATTTCATCCCCAGGGTTATCAACAGGGGTGGTTTCGGGACGCTCCAGCAACGCCTAACGTGATGCGTCGCGCGGCAGGTGAGCGGGCTTGCGAGCCCGGTCTGTCGGCGGGGTGAAGTACGGTCACAAGTAGCTCGTTCGAACATTCGTTTCATATCGATTTTCGGGAGGGGGAGCGCTTCGTGGCTGTCGCTGACGACCTGGGTCGTTCCGACATGGATGAGCCGCCCAGCGAGGATTTCGGCCGTCAACCGCCGCAGGACATGGCTGCCGAGCAGTCGGTGCTGGGTGGCATGTTGCTGTCCAAGGACGCCGTCGCCGACGTCCTGGAGCGCCTGCGTCCCGGAGACTTCTACCGCCCGGCGCACCAGAACATCTACGACGCGATCCTCGACCTGTACGGCCGTGGGGAGCCCGCTGACGCCGTCACCGTGGCCGCGGAACTCGACCGCCGGGGTCTGCTCAAGCGCATCGGCGGCGCGCCGTATCTGCACACTCTGATCTCCACCGTGCCCACCGCCGCCAACGCCGGCTTCTACGCCGGCATCGTCGCCGAGAAGGCCACGCTGCGCCGCCTCGTCGAGGCCGGCACGCGCGTCGTGCAGTACGGCTACGCGGGCACCGAGGGCGCCGATGTGGCCGATCTCGTGGATCGCGCCCAGGCCGAGATCTACGACGTCACCCAGACCCGCAGCAGCGAGGATTTCACCGTCCTGGAGGAGCTGCTGCAGCCCACCATGGACGAGATCGACGCCATCGCGTCGCAGGGCGGTATCTCGCGTGGCATCCCGACCGGCTTCACCGAACTCGACGAGATCACCAACGGTCTGCACCCCGGCCAGATGATCATCGTGGCCGCGCGCCCCGGTGTCGGTAAGGCGCTGGCGCTCGACACCCCACTGCCCACGCCGGGCGGCTGGACCACGATGGGTGACGTCTCGGTCGGCGACGAGCTGATCGACGCCAACGGCCGGGCCACCCGTGTCATCGCCGCGACTCCGGTGCTGGAGGAGCGGCCCTGCTACGAGATCGACCTGTCGGACGGCACCACGATCGTGGCCGATGCGTCGCACCAGTGGCCGACGGGCCGCGGCATCGTCACCACCGCGACTCTGCGGCCGGGAGCGGACCGGCTCGAGCCGGCACTGACCGCCGGCGGGTTGGCCGTGCTCACCCGCCCCGTGACGATCACCGATGTGCGCCGGGTGGATTCGGTGCCGGTGCGCTGTGTCGAGGTCGACAACCCGGCCCACCTGTACCTGGCCGGCCGCTCGATGGTGCCCACGCACAACTCGACGATCGGGCTGGACTTCATGCGGTCCTGCTCCATCAAGCACCAGCAGGCCAGCGTCATCTTCTCGCTGGAAATGAGCAAGACCGAGATCGTCATGCGACTGCTCTCGGCCGAAGCGAAGATCAAGCTCGGTGACATGCGCTCGGGCCGCATGAGCGACGACGACTGGACCAAGCTGGCCCGCCGCATGAGCGAGATCTCCGAGGCGCCGCTCTACATCGACGACTCACCGAACCTGACCATGATGGAGATCCGGGCCAAGGCCCGCCGTCTGCACCAGAAGGCCAACCTGCGGCTCATCGTCGTGGACTACATGCAGCTGATGACCTCGGGCAAGAAGTTCGAGTCCCGGCAGCAGGAAGTCTCGGAGTTCTCGCGGTCGCTGAAGCTGATGGCCAAGGAACTCGAGGTCCCCGTGGTCGCTATTTCTCAGCTCAACCGTGGTCCCGAACAGCGCACCGACAAGCGCCCGCAGGTGTCGGACCTTCGTGAGTCCGGCTGCCTGACGGCCTCGACGCGCATCCTGCGCGCCGACACCGGCGCCGAGGTCACCTTCGGTGAGCTGATGGCGACCGGGGAGCGGCCGCTGGTGTGGTCGCTCGATGACCGCAAGCGCATGGTCGCCCGGCCCATGACCAATGTGTTCTACAGCGGGCACAAGGAAGTCTTCGTGCTGCGCCTGGCTTCCGGGCGTCAGGTCGAGGCCACCGCCAACCACCCGTTCATGACGCTCGACGGCTGGGTTTCCTTGGGCGACTTGGCTGTCGGCGATCGTCTTGCCGTGCCGCGGCGGGTGCCCGAGCCCGTGCACACCGAGCGCATGGACGAGTCCGAGGTCATCATGCTCGCGCACATGATCGGTGACGGCTCGTGCGTGAAGCGCCAGCCGGTCCGCTACGCGTCGATCGATGAGGAAAACCTGGCCGCGGTGTCCGTCGCTGCGTGGCACTTCGGTGTGACGCCGATTCGCGACGAATACGCTGTGGCTCGCGTGACAACGCTTCGACTGCCCGCGCCATACCGGCTTACGCACGGCAAGCGGAACCCAATTGCGGCGTGGCTGGACAAGCTGGGGCTCTTCGGGAAGCGCAGTTACGAAAAGTTCGTTCCCAAAGAGGTTTTCGCGCTGCCCAACGATCAGGTCGCGCTGTTCCTGCGGCACCTGTGGGCGACGGATGGCTCGGTGCGCTGGGACGCGAAGGTCGGAATTGGTCGCATTTACTACGCGACGACAAGCAGGCAGCTGGCGGATGATGTCGTGCAGTTGCTGTTGCGCGTGGGGGTACTTGGGCGGATCGCACGGGTCAAGAAAGCTGGCTATCGCGACTGCTGGCACGTCTACGTCGACCGCGCCGACAACCAGATCGCATTCGTGACGAAGATCGGGGTGCACGGCGCCCGTGGGGATAAGGCTCGTGAAGTTTTTCTCGAGTTGAAGAAGCGGACTGGGCGGCCGGGAAGTGACACCCTTCCGCCCGCGGTGTGGGATGTCGTGCGATCAAAGATGGCTGCGAAGGGCTGGACGAATCGCGATCTCAAGCTCGCGACGAATGTCGTTGCGTGCGAAGATCGTTGGAAGACTTCGCCTGGTCGGGACAAAGTTCACCGCATCGCAGCAGCTTTGGATGATCGTGAGCTGCACGACCTCGCCACGAACGATGTGTTCTGGGACGAGATCGTCGAGATCACGAGCATTGGCAAGCATGATGTCTACGACGGCACCGTGACAGGGACGCATAATTTTGTAGCTAACTGCATAACTATGCATAATAGTCTCGAGCAGGACGCCGACATGGTCATGCTCCTGCACCGCCCGGACTCCATCGACCGCGATGACCCGCGCGGCGGTGAAGCCGACATCATCCTGGGTAAGCACCGTAACGGCCCGACCGCGAATATCACTGTGGCACACCAGCTTCACTTCTCGCGGTTTACGAATATGGCGCGGTAAGGGTCACGCACTGTAGGTTCTCACGGAACGTGGCGGGATCTCACGGATGATGGCGGAGTGATGGCGGATCCGCCAAATTGGTGAGACACGCGGGTTGTTCAATCCGATGTCTGCGCCGACAGCCATGTCACGATCAGGTCACCAAAGCAGTCTGATCCGATTGCAGGGCCGAGGTGATCGCCATGGGCCGCAGTGGAGACAAGGCGTCGAGTGTCTCTGTCTCATACCGACGTGCAGACGACCTGAGTGAAGTGGCACGAGAGTGGACTGCGGCAGGGATCGACGAACTTGCCAATGCGGCGCCGTGGCGGACCTTTCGGTGGCACCGCGGACAGAAGCACTACTCGGGTACCTACTGGTCGAGCACCATCGGTAACCACGTCATCTACGAATCGCGACTTGAGTTGGCGCGCTTGCTATTTGCCGACTTTGATACGAGTGTGCAGAACATCGTCGCCCAACCATTTCTGCTACGAGCGTCGGTCGACCGCAAGCTACGCAAGCACGTCCCAGACTTTCTATTGGTCACGAATACCGGCCCTGTTGTCGTGGACGTGAAGCCAGCCCGTCGTCTGGCCGATCCCGAGGTGGCCTTCACGTTCGAGTGGACCCGCGAGCTGGTTGAGGCGAAAGGCTGGCGTTACGAGGTGGCGACCGAGCCCATCGCTGCGGAACTGCAGAATGTCCGCTTCTTATCGGGATACCGGCGCAACTGGCTATTCCGGTCTGAGCTCCTGACACGAGTGCGGGGGAAGGATCTGGACGGCCTGACACTCGCAGACGCGCTCAAGTGTCTGCCGGATGAACCGGTCCAACACGTCAAATCGAGCCTGCTGCACCTTGTTTGGCGCCAAGAGCTGCTGATCGATCTGAGCGCGCCGCTTAGCGGACGAACGGAACTGAGGAGACCAGCATGAGTTCAGCTGCGGTTCGGATCGGTGTAGGCACACGACTTGTGCACGACGGGGAGCTGGTCGAGATCGTTGAGATCCACGCTGGCCGGACGGGCATGGACGTCGTGTTGAAATGTACGTCGAAGCAAGCCCTCATCCGTGCGAGCTTCAACGAACTCCTCACGTCTGGGGCCACGCGAGTTATCCCCGAACGGGACGGGCCGACAGGTGATGACGACTTCGAGCCGGCCGGGGTTGTTCTTGCTCAGCTGAGCGGCGATGAGCGTAACGAGGTGATCGACCGAGCGGCGCACGTCCGTGAGGTGCTGACTGGGTTCCGTTCGGGTAGTAAGGAATTGGCGCTCCCCGGGGAGCCGCGGTCGGAGTACCGAGGCGATGTCCCGCTGTCGAGACGTTACGCGAGCAAAGCGCGTGAGCTTGGTGCTGGGGTGCGCTCGATCGAGCGTTGGGTGCAGCAATTCCAGAAGAGCGGTGAGGCGGGACTTGCGCCGACGCACGATCGCGCGGGTGCTGGCCCGGGTGCGAACGTCGACTCTCGGTGGACTGAGACGGCAGTTGAGGTGATGGTCGAGCACGCAGACCAATCCCGGCCGTCGCAAACGATGGTCATCAAGCGAACCAACGCGCGGATTGTCGCTCGTTTTGGCGAAGGGGTCGTTGAAGTCCCTTCGCGTGCAACAGCATTTCGTGTTCTTGCCGAGCTAGAAAGGCGGTACCCGACCTTCCGGTTGAGTACGAAACGCAACCGCGACATCGCCGACCGTCCAGACGGGTTATACGGAAAGCTCCGCCCGACCAGGCCCGGCGAGTACATGCTGATGGACACCACGCGCCTGGACGTCTTTGCGATGGATCCGATTACGTTGCGGTGGGTGCAGGCGGAGTTGACGATCGGTATGGACTGGTATACCCGCTGCGTCACCGGGATTCGGTTGACACCGGTGTCGACGAAGTCAGTGGATGCGGCTGCAGTCCTGTATCAGTCTTATCGGCCACGGCCAGCCGGCAAGAACTGGCCGACGCATGCGGTGTGGCCCGAACATGGTGTGCCGAGGTCCGTTCTGATTGACGTGCAGGCGGTTGACGGCGCGTTCGTCGGCGCAGCGGGCCCGGCGATCGTGCCCGAGACCGTGGTGATCGATCACGGCAAAATTTACGTGTCCGAGCATATGACGAGTGTCTGTCAGCGGCTCGGGATTTCGATCCAGCCGGCCCGACTACGAACAGGCCGAGACAAAGGGCCAGTGGAGAGATTCTTTCGCACGATTCGCGAAGACCTGCTCCAAATCCTCCCCGGATACAAGGGTCCAGATATTCACTCGCGAGGACTCGACCCGGAGTCGGAGGCGTTCTTCTATCTTGACGAGTTGGAAGCGATCATCCGTGAGTGGGTGGCAGTGGAGTATCACCGCCGACCGCATGACAGTCTCGTCGATCCGCATGTGCCAGGGCTACGTATGTCCCCGGCACAGATGTTTGAACACGGCATTGCTCGCGCCGGCTACATCGAGGCGCCACGTGATCCCGATTTGGCGTACGAGTTCCTGAAAGCCGAGTTCCGCAAGGTGCAGCACTACGGGGTGGATTTGGGTGGTCGCCGGTACAACGGCATGTCATTGAGCCCTTACCGCAATGTGGCCAGCCCGTATAAGGGAAAAGCCAAGGGGGGCTGGCCTATTCACTACGACCCCGACGACGTCACCCGCGCCTACTTCCGCGATCCGGAGACCCGCAAGTGGCACACGTTGATGTGGGAACACGCACCGTCGATGGAGATGCCGCTGAGCCAGGATGCGCTGCAATTCGCACGTAAGCTCGCCGCTTCAAAGTACACCTACCCCGATGATCGACTTGCGGTCACCGATCTGTTGGAGCGGTGGAACCTCGGGTTGGGCTCCACGCTGGCGGAACGGCGGATGGCGTTGCGGCTGTCCCGCGAAGACACACTGATCGACCAGAGTGCTGCGCTGAACGAGGTTGGCACCCTGCCGTCAGTAGCCCGCGTGATGGCCACAGCCGATGCTCCCGCCGATGAGGATGCGGACACGCCTGATGTACCCGATCCCGAGACCGGTGATGACGACACCGAGGACGAACTCGACGACTACGTGAGCGACTTCTACGCCGACGCGCTGGAGGACGCGTGATGGCCACGAAGAACCACGCACAGCAGCAGACCGAGGCCCGGCTGGACAATCTCACGTTGGCACGCAAGGAGGGCTGGCAGCGATTCGTAAACACCGCCGCCCGTATCCCACCGGAGCCACTGACCCGCAGCCAACTTGAGGCGCTGGGCGAAGCGGCCTTCGCCGACTACAACCGGCAGCGCCGCGAGTGGCACGCCAATCTTGGCCCGATCAAAACGCCGCAGCTCGCCGCCCTGCATGAGGACCTGTGGGACATCGTCGACAGCAACGCCCAGGACGGCGACAAAGCCAAAGGCGCGGTGGCGATCGATGCCTTTCCCGGACTCGGGAAGACCACTTCGGTGCTGGATTTCGCCAAGAAGTTCCATCGTCGCGAAATCAACGAGCAGGGAACCGAAACCAATGCGGGCCACGAGCGTTGGCCGGTGTGCCGAGTGGGGTTGACCGGCAATACTGGGATGGTCGAATTCAATAAGGCGATGCTCGGCTTTTACGCCCATCCAGGGGTCACACGGGGCAAGGCAGCTGACTACGCCTATCGAGCATTGGACAACGTCCTGAGCTGCGAGACCAAGTTGCTCATCGTCGATGATCTGCACTTTCTCCGCTGGCGCAACACAGTCGGGGTGGAGATCAGCAACCATTTCAAATACATCGCCAACGAGTTCCCCGTCACTCTGATCTTCGTCGGCGTCGGTCTGGCAGCTCGCGGCCTGTTCTCCGAAGGCCATTTCTACGAAGACGCCGTAATCGCTCAAACCGGTAGGCGGACAACAAACCTCGATATGAGGCCGTTCACCATCGAAGGGGACGAAGGTCGCCGTCAGTGGCGCCAACTCCTGCTCGCCCTGGAGCAGCGGATCGTGCTGGCCGACCACCATCCCGGCATGCTCGTCGACGAGCTTTCGGACTACCTGTTTGCGCGTAGTACCGGGCATATCGGATCGCTCATGACGTTGATCAATCGGGGCTGTCAACGCGCCGTTCGGACCGGGGCTGAAGTCCTTTCCCGCGAATTGATGGATCGCGTCAAGAACGATGCGGCGTCGGAGAAAGCCCGTCAGGAACTGGAGATCGCATTTCAGGCGCGGCGGTTGACGACTCGAATCGGTAAGGCAGGGTAACCGTTTGCGTACCTTGCCGATCCGCGTCAACCCGATTGATGGTGAAGCCCTCGATTCCTGGCTCGAAGCGCTTGCGCATCGCACGCACACGGCATTCGGAGACCTTCTTCAGGCGGTCGGCCTCGCTACACACCCGCAGACAACCGCAGCCTGGTGGATGGTAGGGCTGAGTTCCACCGAGATCGAGACGGTCAGCGCGGTGACGGGCGTTTCATCGGCCACGCTCAATCGCATGACGCTGCACCGCTACGCCGATGATGCCGTGCATCTCGATCGACGGTTGTATGTCGCAGAACGGTACCTGCCGTGGAGCACACCGACCGGATCGGGCTTTTGCCCGGCGTGCTTAGAAGAGACCGGTGGGAGATGGAACCTCGATTGGCGGCTGGGCTGGACATTCGTCTGCATCAAGCACCATTGCTTGCTCGCGCATGCCTGCCCAGAATGCGGCGGTGTGCAGCGTGGGCGGGCACATATCAAAGAGACCATCCCCCAACTAGGACGTTGCTCCAACCCGGCAACGTCAGCGCTCGGTCGCTCACCCAAACGGTGCGGGGCCGACCTCTCACACGCGAGGGTCTCCATCTTCAGAATCGAACACCCCGTGATAAAGGCGCAACAAACCGTCAATGCCATTATCGCCACGGCGACACCAAGATTCGGTCTCTACAACGCGCACACCCAGCCACGCGCCAGCGTCCTCGCCGACATTCGGGCCGTCGCCGGACGCGTGTTGGCTTATGCCACACCACGCGATCTCGAAGCCGTCATCCCCGCTGACCTGCTCGCCGTCTACCGTGGCCCGATCCGCCGGCCTTCCTCCCGACGTGGACCCAGCCGAGACCCGAGACAGGTGGTGCCGACGCCCGCTGCAAGTGCGGCGGTCGGCGTGGTCGCCGCGCTGAACGTGCTTGATCACGTGAGTGTCGCCGGCGCCGGGGAGGCGCTGCGCTGGTTAGTGCAATCCTCGCGGGACCAGGGATTGTCTGTGACAGCAACAAACATTGGTTGGGGAAAGGGCATCTCCGCCGCACTCGTCGGAGCCCAACTCGCCGCGCTGGGACCTCTACTCAACCCCAGCGACCAACTGCGTTACCGCATCGGCACACCGATGCCGACGCATCCCGCGCCCTCCGACGAACACAGCACCATCCTGGCCAAACGACTGCCGCCCATGCTGTGGCCGGCCTGGTCATTGCGATTCTCGATTCCGAAATGCCATCAGCGCCAACTACGGCCCGCGCTCGCCGTTGCGCTTCTGCTCGTCCATAGCCGGCTCAGTCTGGACGACGCGGCGCGAATAGTCGACTGCCCCATCAGCGGCCAGGCGGTATCGCGCGTGCTCCAGCTCCTCGAAGACCACGAGCGCTGGCCCGACATTCGAGCCGGACTCATCCGAATGGCCGAACGCCTGGCCACCGAAAACGTACCCATCGACTACCAGCTGCGCCGACGCCTCAACTACAGCCAGCTACTACCAGACACGACGTGGGCACAGATCTGTCGCGACACCGGCACCCCTGGCGCGGGGACTGCTCGGGCCAAGATCGCCCGCAGTTACCTTTTCGAACAACTCAGCGGACTGCCCTCAGCGGCCGCACCGTGGGGTGCCGATGACAGCGCATTCCGAAGCAGAGTCGCCAACTTTCCGCAGCACCTCAGCCCAGCACTGTCAGCTGCGCTCAATGGGCACGCACAGGAATTTCTGTCCGACATGGACATTTTCGGCGAACCGCCTGTGTGGTCTCCACCATCCAACGTCCTCGATGGCCTTCTGCTACCTGGACCTAATCCCGACGACCTGAATGTCGCTGAACTACGCAATCTGGTGAATGCCGAACAGATGACGCTCGGCAATGCCGCCAAGCTCATTGGCACCAGCCTCGACACAGCGCGACACGTCCTACAGGTAGCAGCCGTTGCCAGTTCGTCCGCAGTCGACGCCGACCAGGCTGCGCCGACTAGCGCATCCGCGTATTGTGCCGCTCGGGGCGCGCTCCCCCGCTCACGCTTCGTCGAGCTCTATCACGATCAGCGAATGTCATTGCGGGACATAGCCGTCGACGTCGGAGTCAGCCGTCAGACGATTGCCCGCCTCGCACACGACTATGAGGTCTCTGTGCGGCAACCCTGTCGGCACACCAGAAACCCGGTAGACCGCGACTGGCTCTACGAGCAGTACGTCACTGGACGACGGGCCCTCCCAGACCTCGCACGTGAGGCCGGGATGAGCACCAGCAGCATGGCCCGCTGGGCAAAGACGCACGCTATCCCCTTGCGCGGGCGAGGTGGACAGAGCCACAGCGCAAGCCTCGCCGCCCAGCGCGATGTCCCTAGCGCCCTGGAACACGACTCCACGCTCGTCGGAACCCGCACATGGCAGCGTCTGCAGCTATTCGCGTGTGCTGCTCGTTACCGGACACTTACCGTTGCCGCGCAAGAACTTGGCGTCCGCCCGATCAGCCTCATCAACCGAATCAAGTACCTAGAAAGCGAACTCGGTATGCAACTGCTCGTTCGTCCAGAGAATGGATGCGCAATGCAGCTCACAGACGATGGAATCCAGATGCTGAGATCCCTCAGGCAGACGTCCGACTAACGTTCGCGGCCGAATCCCCGACTTAACACCGAGTCGGTGTACTCCGGCGACGATCCGACGTCAGGGCCATCCTTGATCATGCCTACAAACCTCGGGGGCCAGGTCCCTCGCGGCGTGGCTTGAGCTGCGCGGGACAGCCGACGTGCGTCCGCGAGTAGGGTATCCACTTGGTCGTCGGGCATGCTGTCGATCAGGCGGAGCAGCTCATCGCGACTTGCGGTCATTGTTTCAATCTAAGTCGTACTGACATTGAATGGCCGCACACACCACGCGCGGCCGCGACCAACCAGCCGACAACTGCTCAGAGGTGCACCGGGCGACGGTGGGGACTGCGCCGGGTTCAGTTGACTCGCTGATGTGCCCTGGGTTGCATGGAGTCGGTTGCTCGACTTTTGGTCACGACGTCCCTTGAAGGAGCCGTGTCCATGGCCTGGTGGATGCACCCGACGCTCGATCAGTTCGGCCCAGTTTCAACTGCGAAATACGTCGAAATCGGCGTCGATGACCACTGAATCTGTCCTGTAGCGTCAATTCAAACCGTGTTCGTTGGGGGATTTCGCATGGGAGAGCTGCACGTCGACGTGGACGGTCTGCGTAGCGGAGCGGCCAGCAGCGGTGCGCTCGCCGCGGGGCTGACCGCCGGCGCTGACGCGGGTACTCCAGGCGCGACCCATGCCAGCGTCGCCGGGGTGGCCGCCATGGACGCCGCGATCGCCGCGACGGCGACCCTTTACTCCGACCGCATCACTGGCCAGGCCGACGCCCTCACCTCCGGCGCCACTGGCTACCAGGAGACCGACGAAGGTGGTGGCCGGGCCGTCACGGCGGTGTCAGTGTGAGCGCCGTACCCGCCGACGGGGGCGAGCGGCTGCCGACCCGTCAGCAGATCGAGACGTGGCCGACGCAGCACCTCGACGACGCCGCGGACAGATGGGACGCGAAGGCCACCACGTCGGTGGCGGCGTTCGAGCAGCACCACCGCAATGTCGTCTCCCCGGGCGGCACCGCATGGACGGGCTCCGGTAACGAGGCGGCCGTCAACCGGGTGACCACTGACCTGGGAGTGGTCCGCCACCACGCCGACGTGAAACGCGAGGCGACGAAACTAGCCCGCACCGGCGCTGAAGATGTCCGTGCAACCAGGAAGCTGGTGATCGATGCCATCACCGAGGCCGAGGATGACGGGTTCGCCGTCGCTGATGACCTGTCGGTGACCGACGTCCGCCGCTACGACATCACCACCATTCGGGAGCGTAACCAGGCCGCCAAAGACCACGCCGAGTTCATCCGGTTCCGGGCTGCGCAACTGGTGGCAACTGACAAGCTGGTCGGGAAGCAGCTGAAGGCCAAAGCCGTTGAACTGCAAGCGATCAAGTTCCAGGGCGAGGGCACGGACGCGGGATCCGATAGCGCCAGTTCCCACGTACAGCTCGTCGACCACACGTTCAAGATGGACCCACCGCCTCCTAGTCCGGGTCAACCACAACCACCCGGTGGCTGGAGTCGCGATCCCGCGATGGAGGACGCCCAGCGCATCGCCTACGGCCATGCCTGGGAGAAACACCTCAGCGACTGGAAGGGGATGACGCAGGAACAGCTCGCGGAGCGCGTGCACGACATGCTCACCGGTGATCCCCGCACAGATCCCTCGCTGCATGTGGGTGCGATACCGGGCCGATCGTCGACGGCGATCTACAAGGACGGCATCCTCGTGATCCATGACCCGATGACCGGCGATGGAGGCACGGTCTACCGGCCGACGGACGGGTTCAACGAGTTCCTCAAGTGGGTTGGTGGCGCCGGCGCTGCCGCTCCCGTCATCAGCGCACCCCCGAACCTGCCGCCGACGGTGCCTCACCCCCTGGAGCACCCCCTGCCGACAGCTGTTCCGCACGCACCGGTCACGCTTCCGCCGCTGCCTGCCGATCCGATTGGGCTCCCACCGTGGTTGGCGAACCCTTCACCTCCTGCCACACCGGTGTCGCCGGTGGGGCCGTTCGTCCTTCCGAGCACCCCGCTGGCGCCAAACCTGGGTGGGGGCCTGAACCCGGGTCAGGTCAGCGCACCTGCTGCAGCCGCTGGCGGCCTGAGCCTCGCCGCGATACTGGGCCTGTTGCTGCTGTCGCCGGGCTGAGGGTGATCATGAAAAATACTGCGAATGAACGGGGTTGATGGGGCGATGAGTGACACTGCGGCGTTCGGGCACCCACACGGAGGCGAGTCCCCGTGGGGTCGCGTCCTGGCCGAGTCGTCGCTGCTCGACCTGATCGCGTCCCACGTCAACGGGTGGACTCCGCTGCCGGCTGCGGAGGCATCGTGGCTGACCGAAAGCCCGGTGCCGGACGGGTGGCAGATGCTGGCGGTCGACGCCGACGCCGCGACTCCGCTGCGTATCGTCGGAACAACCGTGGAAGGGCACCCCGGATTGGCCGGTCTCCAGACACTGAGCGCGTTTCGGTTCACCGGCGCACCCAACCCTGATCTGCTGGTGACGAACGCAGACAAGGGCCTTCGAGAGTGGGATGCCGACGGGATTAGAGCCGATCTGGTGGTCCTGCCGAACCTGCCCGGCGTGTGCGGTGTGCGCGCCAGCGGCTTCGTCGCGGCCGGTAACGAGTTGCTTTGGGTCGAGTACTGCACATATGTGCGAGGTTCGACCGAGCCTGATCAGGGGCTGGCGGTCGAGCAGATTTTCGCCGCCGCCGCAGGACAGCGGATGCGCCTTGGCCGTGGGATCGGTGCGCTCGCCGCCGCCGTGGAGGACGCGTTCATCGGGCGTATCGGGGCGACGGAAGACGATGTTGCGGCAGCAGTTGCCGACCACGCCGAACAGATGCGACGTGACGTCGCCGCCGGACCGGTGCTGTCTGGGGAGCAGAGGCGGTTCCTTGATGCCGCGCTGTCGGTGTGGGGCGGGATCGCCTCCAATCAATCGCCGCCGATCGAAGCGCTCGGCTACACCGACAAGTCGGACTTCGCCGCAGATGTCGCCCGGCTCCGTGATCAGCTGGGCCGTGATCACCCCGACCTGTTGCCGGTGGATTGGTCGCGCATCCAGTTCCTCGCCGAAATCAGTTGGGCCAGTGACATGTTCGGCGCCGGGGTGGAGTTCGAGCTGGTTAGCCCTTTCACCGACTCCGAATCGCTCGCCCTGCTGCGATCCATTCAGCGCGCACTGATCCGCATCGTGAACCCCACGTTGGTGTTTCCACGCGCAGACACCGACAACCGCTGACAGATTGAATTGCGGCCGCTTGGCGGCGTGGGTCACTGAAAGAGTCTGAGGCTGCGCTAATCGTTGAGGGTGCCCGGCGCTAGCGCCACCGTGAGCGCGCTGTCGAGCGCGGCGATGGCCGTCCGAAGGTCCTGCACCATCTGCAGGTGCCCGTCGGCAGCGTCGCGCGCATTCTGGGCGGCTCGGAGCGCGGCGTCGCTGGCAGCTGAGGCGGCGGCCTTCGCATCGCGGGCGATTGCTTTGAGGGTCTCCGGATCAGCGGGAGCGGCGGCATCGGCGGAGCTGTGCACAGGTGTGCGCAATTTGGCGGCCAGTTTCGCGGCGGTGGGCAGCTCTGGGTGAGACTCGACGAACGAGACCAGATCTCCCCAGCGGAACATCTGTTTGCCGCCGACATCGTGCCCCGGCAGTGCGTGATGAGGACGCCCGGACCAGTTTTTGACCGTTGTCGCACTGATTCCCGCTTCGAGCGCTAGCTGCCGCGCGCTGAGCATCGCCGAGTCATCCGGCCACGACATCATCACCGTCCATGTGTGCACTTTCCGTGTGTCCAGAGTCGCGCAAGTGTGTACATATGGCAAGGTGAGGTCATGTTCCATCCGGTAGCGGTCACTGAGCCGGTGCGGCCCGCTGATCTCACCGGCCCCGGGTGGGCGCTCATTGACAACGGTGCGGTCACCGCAGGTGGGCGTGGCGATGCGCTGGTGCTGTTCAATCACGACGAGATCGCCCGACGGGCCGAACACGGACTGGGCGCGGTGACGAACTATGCGTTGCTCGGCGCGCTGCTGAATTTGCCATTGGACACACCTGTGCGCATGCGCACACTGAGCGTGCATGACATGGTTATCTTGGGTGAGGCACCACCCGGGGTGATTGACGTCGATGAAGCGGGCTGGGTGACTCGACGGTTGGCGGCCCCGCTAACGGTTGCGGCAGCCATTGTCGAGGGCACGGGGTGGCGCAACATCACACGTCGTGCCGCGCGATTCCTGCCGTTCTGTCAACAGATCGCGCTATTTCCCTGCGCACCAAGAGGATTCAGCTCGGTAGCGTGGGAGGCTTCATTCGCCGGCATAGGCGTGTGGATACGAGGCGGCGAGGACATCACAGAGGCTCTGTGTGCGCGCCCGTACGTGCGGCGGTTCTGGAAAGCCGCAGGCTGGGAATTCCAGGAAATTGCCTACCGCGAGCATCTCAAAGCCACGCGCCCTGCGGTGTTGTCAGGCGGCCCTGCGGGTCGTCGAGTTCGCACAACGCGCGCAGCGTCCGATCCGCGTCAACTGTCGCTGCTATAGGGTTCATTTGCAGGTGAGCGGCAAGTGCGTTACAACGTCGCCGATCGAGCCATGCCCGTTGAGTCGCAGGCCCGCGTGCAGTGAGAGCATCGACCAGCGCGTGAGTGGCATGAAGGTTATGGCGCAAGATCGCGAGTTTGTCCGCATCGGTGCACTGGAAGCTATCGAGCCGACGCCCACAGTCATCGCAGGTATCAACTGCGCTGTTGGCGAACCATTTCGCGTACGTGCGCGGGCTACGGTGCTCCAGTAGCGACGGCAGGAAAAGCCCGGGGAGGAACCCATCGGAGTCTGGGCAGAACCCCTTGTCGTTAGGTCCCGCCGGGTTGCGTGCAGCACCGCTGACACCGACCACAGCCAGCCCTGCGCCGCACGCGATTGCGTCGCTCGCGATCAGAGGGTCGACGCCGATGATCCAGGCTCCCGGATGCTGTTGGAGTACACGCCGCATCCCCTTGATCCGGTTCTTGGCGTGGGTTGCGAATGGCCGATTGGAATCGGTGAATATGAAGGCGAATTGGCGGGGCGGGGTGTCCCTGAGGTGTGAAAGAAAAGTATCCAGATGGGGCGCTTCGAGCATGTCCGCGCCGGTCGGAACCAAGGTAACCAGTTCACGACGCGTGCCAGCGGCCGTTGCTGTTGGCCGTCGTTGAAGATGACGATGTCGGCGTCATCGGTGTTGATGACGATGCACTGATGAGAACGCCCCGCTCGACTGTGGCGAGCGGGGCGTTTGTGATCTCGGTGACGGGATCCTCGTCGCGGTGACGTGGTCGTCGCCGTGGTGAAGCGGATCGGGTTCAGTCGGTTGCTGTTTCGCTGATGGCGATGCGGGCGGCTTTCTCCCCGACGATGGAGTGCCCGGCGGCGAACGCGGCCGTGAGCGCGTGCAGGGCGAGATTGTTGACCGCACGCGGATGTCCACGGGAGGCGTTGTGGATCAGGGTCATCGCGTCGTCGGCGAACAGCGCATCGGAGCGGCCGGCGATCTTGGTGTGATGCCCGATGTAGTCGGCGGTGTCGGCCGCTGTCATGCCGGGCAGGGTGTAGCGCACGGCGATGCGCTGATCCAACGCGGCCAGAACACCCAGACGCAGTCGGTGCCGCAGGGTGGGTTGCCCGACCAGGACCACGGCGAACGGTGAACCACTGTCCATGTCGTGGTTGGTCAGCAGCCGGATCGCTTCGAGTTGATGGTTGTCGAGCAGGTGGGCTTCATCGACGACTAACACGGGGTTGCGGCCACGTTCAGCGTGCTCGGCGGCCAAGGCGTCTGCGGCTTGGGGAGCCAGCCGGGCGGTGTGAAACGCCGGGGTGTGCCCGAGGGTGGCCACGATGTGGGTGAGCATGCCGCGCACCCCGATGGTGGGGTTGGCGAGGTAGATGATTACGTGCCGCGCCGGATCCAAGGAGGTGGCTGCCGCGCGGATCGCGACGGTTTTGCCAGCGCCGACTTCGCCGGTGATGACGCCGATGGCGCATTGGTCCACACACCAGCCGATGCGGGCGATCGCTTCGCTGTGGCCGGGGTGGCGGTGCAGCATCGACGGCGCCAGATCCCGCCCGAACGGCATCCGTGTGAAGCCCCAATGTGATTGCAACCGTTGAATACTCACGCCGACACCCCGTCCTCGAACTCGTCCTCGGTGGGAGCGAGGTCGGTGATCGAGAGCTGAGCGGCGACCTGGTCGCCGTCGGAGTCGGTTCCGTAGAGGGCGTGATAGCCGATACGTTCATCCTCACGCAGCTGCTCGTGATGGGCGGCAGCGGTCAACGCCAGGTAATCGATCCCCGTCGTTGCCGGCGGGGTCTCGACGGTCTCGGGTCGGGCTTTCGGGTGGGCATGGCGGCTGATGGTGTGCGGTGTCGCGGCACCGAAACTCTGGTCGCGGTGGCGGACCTCGACGGTCTGCAGGTCGAACGGGGAGAACACCAGCTCCACGCGGCGCCCGGCCAGGGCGGGGTCGACCTGGTAGGTGTTGGAATGCAGGGAGACGGTGGCGGTCTTGGTCACCACCCGAAATTCCGACCACAAGAACGCCTCGGTCAGATCCGCCGCCGTCGGCAACTCCGGAGTGTGACCAAGGCGGTCCCAGCCGGTGTCCCAGCGCTCCAGTGGGGATTGCCCGGTCTCGGTATGGGTGCGGCGGTGGTATTCGGTCTCGACCCAGGCCATGAACAGCCGGTTGAGCTCCAACAGCGCACCGGTGTGGTCGACCCCGGCGGCGGCGAGGTCCTCGGTGGTGGTGTCGGTGACCTCAACGAGGAACTGCCCACGCACGGTGCGGAAGAACCGTTCAATCTTGCCCCGTCCCTGCGGGCGCCCGGGCGCCGAATGTACCAGTCGGATACCGAGTTTCGCGCACGCCCGCAGCAGCCAGGCATCGACGAACGCCGAACCATTGTCGACATAAATCGAGGCTGGCACGCCGCGGGCGGCCAGCGCGGGTTTGAGCGCGGCCGCCAGACGCACGGTGTCCTCGGCGAACCCGAACCGGTGACCGACCACCAACCGAGAATGGTCGTCGAGGAAGGCGAACAGGTAGGTCTTGCGGTCACCGACCCGCGGACCGTGCAGAGCGTCGCCGACCCACAGTTCGTTGGGGTCGGCGGCTTCGAACCGGCCGAACACCTCCCTGGCGCCACCGGCGGCCGGGCCCATCAGCTCGCAGCGATGGAAATGGCGCAGCAGGGTCGATTCCGAGGGTGCCCATCCGGTCGCGGTGCGCAGGATGCGGGCCACCTGGGCGGTGGTGCGTGACGGATTCTCCCGCTTCAACGAGGCGGCCAGCTCCAGCACCCCGACATCGGTGCGGGTGGCCAGCCGGCGCGGCTCGGGCACCAACGCTTCGAACCCGCCGGCCCGGTAGCGACGGATCCAACGGTCCAGGGTGGCTCGCGCGATCTGGACCTGGGTGCCGAACGGGTCGATATGGCGACGTTCGGCGATCTCGCGGACCAGCCGACCCCGTTGGCGGGTCGATAACCCCTCGTCCAGCGCCGGGCAGATCAGCTGATACCGGAACAGTCCGATCGCTTGGGCCCGCTCCCGACGCTTGTGCTCCTCCAATGACACCGCAGTGCCCTCCTCGCAGTCGAAGGCCCTGCCCGAAACCAATGCCGGGCAGGTGCCTTCGCGAGGATCACCGATCACGCCGCGCCGCGTCAGAGGCAACTGGTGTTGCGTACCGGACCTACCGCATCCAGGACCAGCCCGGTGAGAGCAGCCGGCCGCCGCTGACCGCGACCAGCACCTGTGCCGGCGTCACCGCGCCCACCAATCCGGCCGGTCCGAACCGCTGCCGGATCGCCGCCGCCGCGGCGTTGACCGCCGCCACCACGTCACCCCAGGGACTGCTCCGCTCGTCGGGAATCGTCACATCGATCCCGACTCGAACCGCCACCATGAGGAACCGCGCCCGAACCGCCTCAAGTCGCCCGCCGGCCCGACGTAGCCAGCCGCGGACCGTGGCCGCCGGAACCCGCAACTGCTCAGCGATCTGCCGATACCCCTGCCCGTGGCCGCGCAGCGACAAAGACTCCCAAATCACCTGTGCCGCATAAGCCCTACGCAGCAACACCGTGACCGGCAACAACACATGGGTCACCAGACACGACCGGCACCGCGCCCGCCGCGGCCGAACCGCACCGGCCAGACCGACGACACGGCGAGTGCGGGCGAATCCCCAGCCGCCAAGAACACCCTGCGAGCACGCCGGGCAGCTGATCTGGCCAGCTGCCAACCGGGACTCGACGCAGACCAGATCAGCCTCTACCGTCACCATCAGTGCCTCCGTGCACTACAGCGCGGCACCCTGCGAGCCCGCCAAGACTTCGGCGGGGTGCCGCGCACCCATCAGTTCCTCATCACACTGATGGTGCACACCACCAAGCTCAAGCCGGCGGGCCACGCCACCGATCACATCGGCAAGATCAATGACGAATGGCCACCCCGTGATAGCCATCCAGAGAGACGGTCAACAGACGTCATCCGGACAGAAGTGGGAGATCCAGTGCGCCAAGGAGGAGGGCAAGCCACTGCTCGGAGTCTGGGCTTACGCCTCCGACCGTACGAATCTCGCCGGCGTCCGGACGGTGCCCTGGACCGACGCGAACATCGCCGGCTTCATCGACTCGCTCTGATGCCGAGGGACACGCGCAAGGCGCTCATCATCGGGATTGATCACTATGACCAGATCCAGTCGCTCAGCGGCGCGGTGAACGACGCTCACAGCGTTAAGGCCGCGTTGGAACGGCATGCCGACGGCACGCTCAACTTCGCCCAACCGCGGCTGATGACGGCTACCGGTCCGGGAGCAGCGGTGTCCCGCACGGAGTTGCGTGAGGCGGTCCAAGAGCTGTTCAAGGACGATGCCGAGATCCCGCTGTTGTACTTTTCCGGGCACGGCTACATCGACGGGGCCGGCGGGTACCTATGTGCTAGCGACTGCGCCTCCGGGCACGACGGTCTCTCGCTCAACGAAGTGCTGACCTTCGCCAACAGCTCGCCGGCGAAGAACAAGGTGATCATCCTGGATAGCTGCCACAGCGGGGTGGCCGGCACCAACCCGGTCGCGGAGCAGGTTGCCGAGATCAAGGAGGGAGTCACGATCCTGACCGCGTCGACCGCGGAGCAGTACGCGATGGAGTCCGGTGGCTCGGGCGTATTCACAAGCCTGCTTGTCGACGCACTGAACGGGGCTGCGGCCAATCTCGTCGGCGATGTAACCCCCGGCAGCGTCTACGCGCATATCGACCAGTCGCTCGGTCCGTGGGCGCAGAGACCGGTATTCAAGACGAACATCAAGAAGTTTGTTTCGCTGCGGGAGGCGGACGCACCGATCGAGCTCGTCAAGCTGCAGCAGCTCACTGTCCTGTTCAACCAACCGACCACGGAGCTTCAGCTCGATCCGAGCTACGAGCCTGAGCGCACGGGCAACGAGGACGACTCGGTTCCGCTGCCGGACCCGGCCAAGAACGCCGATTTCGCTGTGCTGCAGGAGTTGGTCAAGGTCAACCTGGTCCGCCCGGTTGGTGCGCCGCACATGTGGCACGCAGCGATGCAGGACAAGGCGTGCGAGCTCACCGTCCTTGGCCAGCACTACTGGAAGCTCGTGAAGCAGGACCTGATCTGATGCCGTCGACCGACGCAATTCGGAAGGTCCTGGAGAGTGAGCAGCTGGTCGACGAGCTCGCCGCGGTCGAGCACGAGCGTTGGGCGCACTGGCAGCGGTACGTCCATGACCACTGCGAGCGCCAGCGAGATGGATCCTTAGTGATTCCGGCCGAGCTGGCTGCGCGCTGGGAGGCTCAGATCGAGACACCATACGTCGGGCTGTCTGAACGGGAGAAAGACAGCGACCGGGAGCAGGTTCGTCGGTACCTCCCCGTGATTTCCGACGCTCTTACGCGATGACGACATCTAACGGCGGTTGAGGGTCCCGGGAGGCTACGCCGCTCGTGCGTGCGCGTGTCACCTTTGCAATTTGTCTGGGTGGACAGGGTTGCCCAGGCCACGGCCTGATGAATGGGGTCGGCATGCCTGTCGCTGCAGACAAGCAGTCGACGGTCCTGGCCGCCTGGAACGACGCTGCCACCGGGTCGTGGCGGCTTTCGCCGCGGCCACACCGGGGGGAGCCGTCGCCCGTTGAAAGACCCTCAACTCAACGCATCGGAGAAGCACGCACGCTGCGACAACCACCAGAAAGAACGGTAGGGCGACCGAGACCTCGACACCTATTCGAAAGTTCACATAGACCGTG
Organism: Mycobacterium sp. SMC-16; assembly: GCF_046250085.1. NCBI lineage: Bacteria > Bacillati > Actinomycetota > Actinomycetes > Mycobacteriales > Mycobacteriaceae > Mycobacterium > Mycobacterium sp. SMC-16. The sequence continues at coordinate 5,995,046 of NZ_CP176427.1, read as the reverse complement.
AATCGCATAGAATCTTGACATATGTGGCAACTGCGTGCCACCCTCATGGCATGCCATTCACGGAAACGCTTAAGGACGCCGAGGGCCGCAAGGCCGGTAAGCGCCGAATCGTCCTGGTCGATATCGAAAATGTTGTCGGTGGCCTATCCGCTGTCCGCGATCACGTCTCATGGGCCAAGGCGGTCATAGGCGAGTGCGTTCCGGCGCAGCCTGGTGACCAGGTTGTCATCGGCGTTGGTCCAACTGGATTGCTGGACCTCGCCTGCGCATGGAAGAGCGTCAGGTACGTCATGCGTCCAGGCCAGAACGGCGCAGATTTGGCCTTGCTTGAAGTGCTCGGCGAAAACATCGCCGACCGCTTCACCGAAGTCGTACTGGTGTCGGGAGACGGAACTTTCACTCACGCCATTGCTGCACTCGCTTCGCGGGGAGTGAAGACAACTGTGGTTGCGCACGCCAGCGGTTTGTCTCGACGGCTGGAGTTCGCTGCCGGAGAGGTCCGGCTGCTTCCCGAGCAGCCCTCGCCGCGCTCTGTCGCCACGGTGTCGAATATGGATGTGGCCTGATGGGTGAATCGGCAGGGGTGCTGCTCACTCCGAGCGAGATCGCAGACCTGGCGGGCGTCACGCGAGGAGCAGTCACCAATTGGAGGAAGCGGCCGAGCGATCCGCCATTTCCAGATCCGGCGCCGGAGTCAGCGACCAAGCCGCTGTACGACCTGGATAAAGTCATCGCTTGGCTTGCGGAAACGAAGCCGGAGATTCAGATACAACGCGACAGCGGTCTGGCGGCGCTTTCGCATTCGTTGAACGCCCTGCGTGGACGTGTATCGGGTTCGGTAGCGGGTGAGCTCGCTCTAGCCCTGTGTTGTGCAAAGAAGCTGTCGCTAGAAGCCGTCGACGCGAATTGGAGGCTGATAGCGGCAGCCAGTCCGTCTCAAACGGCGGATGTACTGCGGCGCACTGCGACCGACGCGCAGTGGGACGACATCCTTTCAACCCTCGATGATGTTGAGCGGGAGACAAACGGGCGGCTCGACACGCTCCCGATCGCGGCCGTGGTGAGCGCCGTTGACGGGATCGAGCCTGACCGCTTGGCGATTGCGGCAGACGAGGTGCTCCGACGCGGAAGCGGTGAACGCGGGCGCGCCGCCGGGTACGGAGTCGGCGAACACGGGATTGTGAACTCGCGCGTATCAGAACTCCTTTCGAACCTCGCGTCGTCGACCAAGGGCCTCGTCTATGACCCCGCATGCGGGATTGCTGAGGCGCTCGTTCGGACTCGGACGAAACGCGCGGGGGGTGGCCGCTTGGTCGGCCACGACATCAATGTGCGCGCCATTCGGATTGCTCGCATGCGCAGCTTCCTGCATGAGCTGGATGCTGAGTTCGAGTGTGCCGACGTGCTGCTCGAAGACCCTGCCCCAGATCTTCGAGCCGACACCGTTGTCGCTGAACCTCCGTTTGGTATGGACTGGTCGCGCTCCCAGAACATCGCGGATCCGCGTTGGGCCTTCGGCATACCGCCCGCGAACAACTCTGAGTTGGCCTGGCTTCAGCACGCGATTGCTCACTTGAACCCGGACGGGAGTGCATACGTCGTCACATCCACGGCACCGTTGACGGCGCGTGGCAGCAGCGCCGCGATCCGCGCCGAACTGCTCCGATCAGGCTGGATCGAAGCCGTCATTCTGCTACCGCCAAAGATGCTGCCGCACACTACTATTCCGGTAGCACTGTGGGTATTGAGGCAGGCGGATCATCCGTCCAACACGGTTGACGTCTTACTGATCGACGCTTCGGCGGCGGAGAGGCCTGAGACACACGTCCTTGCGTGGCTAGACGACTGCCTAAACGGATCGGCGGTCGACGCGCCGCCGTACGCAGTGGTCACAACGTTGGACTTACTCGCTGAGGACGCACAGCTCGATCCTCGGCGCTGGGTACAAACTCCTGGCTCAGATCCGAAGGACGTGGCGGCTCGTCTCTCCGACTCGCAGCGTGTTCTCCAGAACGCACTCGCCTCGTTGTTGGATCGCGCGGTAGTGCCGGTACCGCAGGGACCGTCGGCAGCACCGCGGCTCCTGAGCGTGAAGGAACTAGTTCAACTAGGTGTGGCCTCGATTCAGAACGGACGCATCAAGCGGGATGACCTCGACGAGGCAGATGCCGCTGTGCTGATTACGCCGAGCGAGGTGCGCGACGGGCTACCGCTGCTCGACGAGTTGCCGACCGATGGACAGCCAAGCCTGGCAGGCGGACGAGACGAACGAACCCGAGCCGGCGACGTGCTAGTGACGACCTGGAATGCCGTCCGGGCGGTGGTCGATGAGCAGGGCGGCCGAATCATCGGCAGCGGAGTACATCGGCTGCGGGTCGATGACAAGCAATGCGAACCGCACTACGTAGCACAGTGCCTGTGCGGCAGTTGGAACGAACGATTCAAGAAGGGTTCGTCCATTCAACGCGTTGACCTGCGGGACCTCGAAATTCCGCTAGTCCCGCTACCGGATCAGGAACGCCTAGTCGAAGCCTTGCGTGAGATCGAGCAACTTGCTCGACATGCCGCGGAGGTGGCCGAGGCCGCTGCAGCTTCCGCCACCGCGATCCTCGACGCCGTGCGATACGACGCGCCGATGGGCGACAACAAGTGATCCCGCGTTCTGTCAGAACTGGGGTGCCACACTCGTGCGACACCCACGTTAAGCGCAGTTTCAGAAGGAGAGTCAATTGAGCAAGCTGGGCAACTTCGTGTGGGGTATCGCCGACCAACTCCGTGGTGTGTACAAGCCACACCAATACGGCGGGGTGATCCTGCCTTTCACGATCCTGAGGCGTCTGGACTGCATCCTCGAACCCACCCGTGATGAGGTGCGTGAGTTGGCCGAGAAGTACTCCGGAGGCGCGTTGGATGTGCAGGTGAAGCGCAAAACTGGCCTCGCCTTCTATAACACGAGCCCCTTCGACTTCAAGCTCCTCCTGAAGGATCCGGAGGGTCTGCGCGCCAACCTGATGGACTACATCACCGAGTTCTCGGCCAACATCGACGTCTTCGAGCGGTTCAAGTTCGAAAACGAACTTGCCACACTCGACGAAAAGAATCGGCTGTACCTCGTGACGTCGCAGTTCGCCGAGGTGGACCTGCACCCCAACTCTGTGTCCAACGCTGAAATGGGCGATCTGTTCGAGCACCTCATCTACAAGTTCGCGGAAGCTTCTAACGAAGAGGCCGGCGAGCACTACACCCCGCGTGACGCGATCCGGTTGATGGTCGATCTGTTGTTTGCTGAGGACAACGTTGCTCTACTCGAACCTGGAACCGTGCGGACTATCTACGATCCCACCGCGGGCACCGGCGGCATGCTCTCCGTCGCCGAGGAGCGACTTCTCGAACGTAACCCCGGTGCGCGGCTGCGGCTGTACGGGCAGGAAATTAACGACCAGTCCTACGCGATCTGCAAGTCCGACATGATCGCCAAAGGCCAGGACGTCGGGAACATCAAGCTCGGCGACACACTGGCCGACGATTTCTTCTTCGATCGCACCTTCGACTTCTGCATGTCCAATCCGCCGTACGGGGTGGATTGGAAGTCGTCGCAGGAGTCTGTGAAGAAGGAGGCGCTAGCTCAGAATTCGCGCTTCTCCCACGGCTTACCGTCAATCGGGGACGGACAGATGCTGTTCCTGTCGCATCTGGCATCGAAGATGCGGCCAGCGCACGACGGAGGTGGCCGCGCCGGCATCGTTCTCAACGGATCGCCCTTATTCAACGGAGCAGCAGAGTCGGGTCCCTCCCTGATCAGACAGTGGCTGCTCGAATCCGACCTGGTCGAGGCGATCGTTGCGCTACCGACGAACATGTTCTTCAACACCGGCATCGCCACGTACATCTGGATTCTCGACAACGCCAAGCGTCCTGAGCGCGCTGGCAAGATCCAGTTGATCGACGCGACATCATTCTGGACCAAGATGCGCAAGAGTCTGGGCTCGAAGAACCGCGAGCTTAATGGTGACGCGCGAGACCGGATCCTGGCGCTCTACGACGCGTTCGACGAGGCCGACCCCGACTATTCGAAGGTATTCACTGCCAACGATTTCGGGTACTGGGCGGTGACGGTGGAGCGGCCGCTGCTGACCGAGACGGGCAAGGTGTCGATGGATCGGAAGGGTTACCCGAAGCCGGACCCGAAACTGAGAGACACGGAGAACATTCCGTTCACCTACGGCGGTAACACCGCGGGCGATGCGGCTCGCGCGGAGACTATAAAGGCTTACTTCGAGGCGGAGGTTCTGCCGCACGTTCCCGACGCCTGGGTTGACGTCGCGAAGACGAAGGTGGGCTACGAGATTCCGTTCACCCGACATTTCTACAAGTACGTGCCGCCTCGACCGCTCGCGGAGATCGACGCAGAGCTTGAGAAACAGGTCGCCAGGATCATTGACCTGCTGCGCGAGGTGGAAGGATGAGTGCGACCGCCCTCCCCGCCGGTTGGCGCCGAGGCAACATCCGGCACTTCGCTGCGATGAAGACGGGGCACACCCCGAGCCGATCAGTGTCGGCGTACTGGGACAAGACTTCGATTCCCTGGTTCACACTGGCGGATGTCTGGCAGCTACGTGACGGTCGCCGCACCTATCTCGGCGAAACGGCGAGCCAAATCTCCGAACTTGGGCTCGCGAACTCAGCAGCGGAGTTGCTGCCCGCAGGCACTGTAGTCCTCTCACGCACTGCATCGGTAGGTTTCACAGGAATCATGCCGCGCCCGATGGCGACCAGCCAAGATTTTTGGAACTGGGTATGCGGCGACGAATTGCTGCCGGAATACTTGAACTTCCAGCTTCGATCGATGGCGCCTCAGTTGCGGGGCCTTAACATGGGATCCACTCATCAAACTATCTATAAGGCTGACGCCGCAGCTATAGAGGTAGTGGTGCCGCCAGTTCCCGAGCAGCGCGCAATCGTGGACTTCCTGAACCGGGAGACGGCCCGCATCGACACGCTGATCGACGAGCAGCAACGGCTCATCGACTTACTGCGGGAGCGACGGAAGTCAGTAATCGAGATAGGCACGGGATGGGATGGGTTGGTTCGGGAGGGATGGAGCAGTCAGCGTCTTTCCTGGATCTTCCGCAGTACTGCGAGCGGCACCACACCGAGCAACGAAGACATCGTTTACTCAGCGGGCGCCGAGATTCCGTGGGTCACTACTGGCGAATTGCGTGAGTCAGTAATTGTCGATACCGAGCGCGGCGTCACGTCGCAGGTACTGGATCGGTACTCGGCATTAAAGCTGCACCCGGCCGGTTCATTACTAATCGCGATGTACGGAGCGACCATTGGACGGATGGCGATCTTGGGTGTCGACGCCGCGTCGAATCAGGCCTGTTGCGCACTTGTGGGCCCCACGGGGGTGATCGCCGAGTTCGTGCAATACAGCTTGGTCGCCGCCAAGCCCCACTTGTTACTCGAAGCTGCCGGCGGCGGACAGCCCAACATCAACCAGGACAAGATCCGTTCGTTCCGAATTCCTGTTCCGCCGGTCGCTGAGCAGCACGGCATCGTGGCTTACCTCGACGAGCAGACTGCGAAGATCGATGTCCTGATCGCCGAGACTGAACGGTTCATCGACCTGGCGCTGGAGCGTCGGTCCGCTCTAATCGATTCAGCGGTGACCGGTCAAACTGTCTTGCGGGCGGAGGTGGCCTAAACATGGCGCAGCACAACGAGATTGAGTTTGAAAAAGAGATCGCCCAGCACCTCGCCTCCCACGGCTGGTTGTACTCCCCAGACGACACCGGCTACGACAAGGAGCGGGCGCTCTTCCCCGAGGACGTCCTTGGCTGGTTGGAGGACACCCAGCCCGACCAGTTGGAGAAGGTCGTCAAGCCGGGTTCGAAGGACGTTGCGAAGCAGCAGGCTCAGGTTCTCGACCGGATTGTGAAGGTTCTCGACCTGCCGTTGGAGAACGGCGGCGGTACCCTCAACCTTTTGCGTAAGGGCTTCTCGCATCTGGCTGCGAAGTTCCAGATGTGCGTTTTCAAACCCGAGTCCACGCTGAACGCCAAGCGCAACGTCGACTACGCAGCTGTGAGGGTGCGGGTGATGCGCCAGGTGCACTTCTCAACCGCTGGCAATCAATCGGTAGATCTTGCGTTCTTCGTCAACGGACTACCGGTGGCTACAGCCGAACTCAAGACGGACTTCACCCAGACCGTCGCCGACGCCATCACCCAGTACCGAACATCGCGGCTGCCAAAGGACCCCGTATCTGGGATAGTACAGCCGTTGTTCACCTCTGGCGCAAGGGCTTTGGTGCATTTCGCGGTATCTAACGACGAGGTGTGGATGACCACTCGGTTGGCCGGTGAGAAAACGCACTTCTTGCCCTTCAACCGCGGATCCGAAACGGGCGGCGCCGGGAATCCCCTGAATTCCAACGGGTCACGCACGTCATACCTCTGGGAGCGGGTGCTCCAGCGCGACGCGTGGCTCAATATCTTGGGGCGGCTCATGTACATCAAGCACGAGTCCTCGACCGACCCGATCAGCGGGAAGACCAGCAAGTCGGCAACGCTGCGGTTTCCCCGCTTCCATCAGTGGGAAGCGGTCACCGAACTCACCGCGGCGGTCACCACTGAGGGCGTTGGCAAGCGCTATCTGATCCAGCACTCCGCAGGTTCCGGCAAAACCGACTCGATCGCATGGACAGCGCACCGGATGGCCCGGTTGCAGGTCGACAATCAGAAGGTTTTCGACTCCGTCATCGTGGTCACTGACCGCAACGTCCTCGACGCTCAACTGCAAGACGCAATCAAGCAGATCGACAACGACCAGGGCATCGTCGTGGCGATCGACCGCGACGAGGCAGCGAAGGCCGGCGCCTCGAAGTCAGGGTTGCTGGCAAAGGCGCTCACCGACGGGAAACTGATCATCGTCGTCACCATCCAGACCTTTCCGTTCGCGATGCAGGCGATTCGAGAAAACAAGGGGCTCAAGGGGAAGAAGTTCGCAGTCGTCGCCGACGAAGCGCACTCGTCACAGTCTGGGCAGGTCGCCGGAAAGCTGAAAGCGGTGTTGACTGCCGAGGAACTCAAGGAGGTCGAGGAAGGCAAAGAGATCGACGTCGAGGCCGTCTTGGCCGCCGAAGCCACTGAGCGAGCTGCATCGGAGAACATCTCATACTTTGCGTTCACCGCCACCCCAAAAGCCAAGACGCTCGAACTGTTTGGCCGCGAGCCGGCACCGGGCGAGAACCCGGTGCCGTTCCACGTCTACACGATGAAACAGGCCATCGAAGAGGGTTACATCCTCGACGTACTGACCGGCTACCACTCGTTCAAGCTTGCCTTCCAGATTGGGCAGAACGCGGGTGGCGGCGATGAGGTGGACCAGAACGAGGCCACCAAAGCAGTTATGCGTTGGGTCAAGCTCAACCCACAGACGATCTCACAGAAGGCCGCGATATCCGTCGAGCACTTCCGCGAGAACGTCGCCGCACTACTCGACGGGCACGCCAAGGCCATGGTCGTCACCGACTCCCGCAAGGCCGCCGTCCGCTACAAGCTCGCGATTGACGACTACATCGCCAAGAAGGGCTACGGCTACGGCACCCTGGTCGCGTTCTCAGGTGCGGTGCAGGATCCCGAATCCGGGCCGAATGACTTCACCGAAGCGACCATGAACCCCGGCGTGCACGATCTGCGCACCGCGTTCCGCGGTGACGACTACAGAATCATGATCGTCGCCAATAAGTTCCAGACCGGGTTCGATCAGCCGCTGCTCTGCGCGATGTACGTAGACCGGATCTTGTCCGGGGTGACGGCCGTGCAGACGCTGTCTCGGCTCAACCGCACCTACCGCACCCCATCGGGCATCGTGAAGACGGCGGCCATGACCCAGGTCGTGGACTTCGTCAACGAACCCGCTGCAATCAAAGAGGCGTTCGAGCCGTACTTCACCGATGCTTTCTTGGAAACTGCGACCGATCCGAACTTGGTGCATGACCTCGCCGCAAAGCTCGACACCGCCGCGATCTACACCCAAGCCGAGATCGACCAGTGCGCTGAAGCTTTCGTGAAGAACAAGGGCAACAGCGCTCTTGCGGGGGCCGTCGGCCCGGGCCAAAAGCGCTTCGCTGACCGGTACACCGCGGCTCTGATCCACAACGGCGGCGAGGGAGACAAGGCAGCGCTCGCCGAGCTGGACATGTTCCGCAAGGACGTCGGGTCGTTCGTCCGCCTCTATGATTTCATGTCGCAGATCATCGACTACGGCGATCCTGAGTTGGAGAAGAAGCAGATCTACCTTCGACTCCTCGACCGGTTCATCCAGTCGGAGAACTACACTGCGCCCATCGACCTGTCCGACGTAGTGCTCAAGCAGGTCAAGCAGATTGACCGAGGCCGAATCGACATCGGCCTCGGTGTGCGTGTCGGGTTGTCCGGGGTTACTGCTGCTGGCTCGGGTGAGAAGCGGGACCCGAAAATGTTGGCATTCCAACAGGTTCTCGATCGTCTCAACGACCTCTTCGGGTCGGAGGATTTCACCCAATCCCAAAAGGTGTCGTTCCTCGAAGCGTTACTGCGAACACTGCTCGACGACCATGCGCTCGTCCAGCAGGCAAAGGTCAACTCCGCTAACCAGTTCGTCGAGTCGCCCGACTTCGACGATGCGGTTACCGGTGCAGTCGCTGACAACCAAGGTGCTCACGAAAAGATGAGCGATTACTTCTTCACCAACGCGCCGGGCCGCACCCACCTGATGTCCGACATCGCGAAGTGGTTCTACCAGGTCGTCACGTCAGAGACCGAGCACATCTCGTTGCAGTAAGTAATCAGAGTCGGCGCTGGCCGGCGTCGTGGTCGCTGAGGATCGAGTTGTCTCAAACGGCGGCGGTCGTGTCGGTCCCTCGGAATACCATCGGGGAGTCGAGCAGGACTACAAAATTTGGGGGAGCGAGTGAAACTCTCGACTATGTACGTGCGGTTCTACCGCTCGTTCAATTTCGACTACTTGCGCAAGAGCAGGGAGGACACTACCTCGACGCCGAACCTGTGGGATCTGGTGGGTGATAACGATCTGTTCTTTCCCTTCGTGCGCATCCCGCTGGAGCCAGACGTCACCACGGTGGTCGGCGCGAACGAGGCGGGCAAGAGCCAGCTGCTGTACGCGATCGAGGCGCTGCTGACCGGAGAGGGATACGTCAGGCGCGACTTTTGTAGGTATTCAACGGAATTCGCTGAGGAAGCGGCACCGACTCTGCCCGAATTCGGTGGCGAGTTCACCGATCTCACCGAGGACGAGCACACCGCTGTCCTTGCGTTGGCGAAGTGGAATGTGGAGACGATCGACTCCTTCCATTTCTTCCGATTCCATGACAGAACGGTCGTGTACGTCGGTGAAGAGTCTGTCGAGGTCGACGAGACGCTCTCTGGCCTCACGCTGCCACGTTCGTTTCGAATCGACGCACGAGTGCCGCTTCCGGACAGTGTCGAGATCGCCTACCTGGCCGGCGACACATCGCGGACTGGGCGGACCCGCGAGGGCTGGCTGGGCCGGATGTCCTTCCTACGCCGCAACCCCGAGTCGCTGGATACTCCACCCTCAGGCGAGGTCAGGGCGGTGTACGACGGGGCCGACGACCCGCCCAGCGATCGGCTGCTCGAGCAGTGGAATCTTGCCCGGCGGCTGCTCCTCGACGTCGCCGAAGTTACCGAGGACGAGTTCCAGGAGCTCGGAGCCGCGATCTCGATCTCAGAGGGTTACGCCGAGGCCCTCGTGAAGAAATTCAACCGTAAACTGGCCGATAGTCTCAACTTTCGACGATGGTGGACCCAGGACAGCGACTTCTCCCTGCAACTGCGGCTGCGTGATTTCGACCTGGTGTTCACGATCCGCGACCGAACGGGCACCGACTACACGTTTGCGGAGAGGAGTCAGGGTCTCCAGTACTTCTTAAGCTACTTCGTCCAGTACATGTCGCACGACCGAAATAAGGGCGAGATCCTGCTGATGGACGAGCCCGACGCCTTCCTATCGAACTCGGGGCAACAGGACCTGTTGCGGATCTTCGAAGCATTCGCTCACCCGGACACCGACACGGCGGTCCCGGTCCAGGTCGTCTACGTCACCCACTCCCCGTTCCTGATCGACAAGAATCACGCCGAACGAATTCGCGTTCTGGAGAAGGGCGAGAATGAGGAGGGAACACGCGTCGTCAAGAACGCGGGGCGCAACCACTACGAGCCGCTGCGATCCGCTCTGGGCGCCTTCGTCGCTGAGACGACGTTCATCAGCTCGTGCAACCTGATGTTGGAAGGCCAGGCCGATCCCATTCTCCTCGCCGGGGCTAGCGCTGTGGCGAGGAGGGTCGCGCCTAGCGGAAACGCGCTCGATCTGAACACTCTGACCCTTGTCCCGTGTGGAGGTGCTCGCAACATCGCCTACATGGTTCACCTGGCTCGTGGACGTGACGAGGATAAGCCGGCAGTGCTCGTCATGGTTGACGACGACGATGAGGGCCGGGCGGCGATCGAGGACGTGAAGGCGATGAAGGGACTATTGCCAACGTCGCTGGTGTTCACCGTTGCTGACACAGTAGACGGCGAGCGGCGCCCCGGAATTGTCGAACTTGAGGACCTCGTTCCCGTCGCGTTCGCCAACGAAGCCGTTAAGCGGATCGCGGACGCGGTGCTGCCCGCCGACCAGGCAGGGGCTTTCAGGTCCGCATGGGTCGACGTGAAACCGAGACGTGGACAGCGGCTCTTCAAGTTGCTGAAAGACGCCACGATCGCTGCCTGCACCACGGGCGAACTGGGTCGGCCGCTTGAGCTCGAGAAGGTGCCCTTCGCTCGAAGTGTGATGGATCTTGCGCTGGCCAAGGACGCCGACCCCGAGCGGCAACAGGAGTTGTACAAGAACTTTCAACCGGTACTCGCGCACATCGAGATGAGGCAACGCGAGGCCATGCGCGACCATGCACAGGCAAGGATCTCGACCGTCATCAACCGGCTTCGGAAGAACTTCATTAAGGACCATCCGGGGAGGATCCGCAAGACCGATGCGGTGTCGTTGCTGGAGTCGTTGCAGGCCCAGCTTCCCCTCGAAGCAGCCGAGGCCGATGCGGTGCTGCAAGGAATGCGCTCCATCCACCGCGACTTCAAACTGGCCGACGATCCTCGCTCGATGCTTGATGAACCGGACCTATTCAGGGATCGGCTTTTCACTCTCAGCTACGGAGCGACGAATGCGGTGCAGCAGGAACCCTGACAGGGCGTCGGCTGGTGGACACCTGCTGATCTTCGCCCCCGAACCTGTCAGTCTGGTTTCTAACCGATGGGGGCAGGACAAACTGTGGCGTGGTTGTGCATCAGACCCGGCTTGCTTGGGCTGTCTGATGCGGTGTTCCGCTCTGTTTACGAGGGCTCGGCTGAAAACGATAAGCGCTGGGCCGAACGTGAGGCGGGGGCGAACGGGTGAGCGCGGCCAGCAACCCCGCTGAGTCCAGTAGGTTTGCCTGGGCGCTGGTCGGCCAAGTTTGCCGGCATGCGCGCGAGCTCTCGGTAAGATGTCTCGCACGGTGACTGCCGCGCAGGTTGAGGAGAACAAGGGCCATGGCACGTGCAGACCTGCTTCTAGCACTCGTCCAATCGGGTGCGGGTGGTGACGACCTCGCGTTCAGGCGTGCTGCGGAGGCATTGATCGCCGAAGAGGAAAACAAGCGGCACAATGTTCTCGCTTCGCAGCTCACCGAGGCGCTGCGCCGAAAGCGGCCCCAGTCTTCATCGAGTGTGACGGCGCTGAGCCGCAACGAGGCGACTAGAGGCTTGTTCTTCGAGCAAGAGCCGGAGCGCCGTGTATCGGATTTGGTCCTACCATCCGAGGTACGCCACGCCGTCGGGCAGCTAACCGAGGAACACTATCGACGCGATCTGTTACGCAGCCATGGGGTTGAACCTCGGCACCGCGTCTTGCTCGTGGGCCCTCCCGGTGGTGGCAAGACGTCCTTGGCGGAAGCGGTCGCCACCGAACTCGCAGTGCCGCTGCTCAGCGTTCGCTACGAGGGTCTGATCGGGAGCTTTCTCGGCGAAACTGCGTCGCGGATGGAAGCACTCTTCGACGCAGTGCGTGTTCGTCCCTGCGTCTTATTCTTCGATGAATTCGACGTGGTCGCCAAGGAACGCGGAGACACACACGAAACGGGCGAGATCAAGCGCGTAGTGAGCTCTTTGCTGTTGCAGGTTGATCGTCTACCTAGCCATGTGGTGGTGATAGCGGCAACCAATCACGCCGAGTTGTTGGACCGAGCGGTTTGGCGCCGGATGCAACTGAGGCTTAACCTTCCGCACCCAACTCGGGCGGGGAAGGTTGAATGGCTACAAGCTTGGTCTGCCAAGTCCGGAATCCGCTTGGGTCTGACGCCGCGAACCATCGCGGACCGGCTTGGTCGGGTCAGCTTCGCTGAGTTGGAAGAGTTCGCACTCGACGTTCAGCGACGTTCGATCCTGTCGGGTCCTGAGCCGGACGACACGGCGGTTACCCAGCAGGTTCTTAAACAATGGTCCGCGCGAGCCGGCGGTGAAGACGGGTAATGCCGCCTGAAGAGCGCGCCTCGACCCGACCGGTGATCTTGGGGCGCATTGCCCCACCCCGCGCGATACCGCCACGTCGTGGAGGCGGGGGACGAGCCCAATTCACCGATCCGGATGCCCGCGCGCGGCGCATCGATGCACAATTTGGCGCTGCGATGGCTGCAATCGGCGACCAGGTGCGTATCTCGGATTCTATCCAGGCCGCTGATCCGCAGCTGGTCCTCGTTTTCGAGGCGCTTGACGAACAGATCGACCTGACAAACGTTGCCGAGAAGCTCGGCATCGAAGTGTTGATTGAAGCCGAAAATGCTGTACTGCCGACCGACGAAGTTCGGCTCACGAGCGACAAGCCCCGCAATCCGTTCATCGCATCGTGTCTTCACGCGGTCTGCATGAATCAGTCGGCGTTCGACAACCTCTTGTCATTGTGGCGTACATGGAGGGACAGTCGAGAGCTGCCGCGAGGGTACTCACCACTACGAGACTTGTTCGCCCACCTCAAGGATGTTCGGCCGTGGGGTCCGCAAGACCGGTTGCAGACGATAGATTGGGATGAATATTTCGACGGCCGAATCGACGACCGCCTCCACTCAATCGAGATCGAGCTTTGGTACCGCCGCGGCCCCACTGCACGCGACAAGAGCCAGCGGGAGGTCGCGACTCTGGTCGAGCAGGCGGGTGGGCGAGTCGCCACAGTCGCAGTCATCGATCAGATTGGATTTCATGGGCTCAAGTGCGAGGTCCCGACCGCGCTCTTGCGCGAACTGGCAGCGGGCAACTTTGATGGTGTCCGCTTAGTTCGTTCCGCCAACGTGATGTACCTGCGAATCACGGGGCAGGCGCTGCCGATAGTCGGACCCTCCATCGAGATCTCCGAGGATATCGACGATCCGCTGCCTGGTGGCGACCCCGTTCTTTGCCTTCTTGACGGTGTGCCCATGGCGAATCACGTCCTGCTACGTGATCGAGTAGCTGTCTATGACCCAGACGATCTCACCCAGCTTGCGACGGTCGGCGAACGCCGACACGGAACTTGGACAGCGTCTATCGCTGTGTGGGGTGACCGCGGCTCGCAACAGGTTCCGGCGGCTCGGCCTGTGTTAGTTCGCCCCGTGCTGGTTCCATCGGACGAGACAGCCGATCGGACAGAGGAATTGCCATCCAACGAGCTGGTACCAGATCTGATGTGGCGGATATTCCGGGAGTTGTTCGAGGACGGCCCGAGCGGGCCCGCCGCGGCACCCACCGTCGCTATCGTCAACATCTCAGTAGGTGACCCCGCGGTGCCCTTCGAGACCGTCTTGTCTTCCTGGGCGCGGATGCTCGACTGGCTGAGCTACGAATACGGTGTTCTCGTCGTAATTTCCGCAGGAAATCATGGCAAGCTGACACTAAGTCCTTTGGTGTCAACCGATCTCACGGGAGCGGCCGGAACTGACCGGCGTCAGGTACTGCTGGATGCGATCGATCGTCGACAGAATGAGCGGAGACTGCTCGCTCCGGCGGAATCTGTCAACGCAATCACCGTGGGAGCCACTCACGACGACGGTTCGACCGCAGTCGCGCAAGGTTACCTCGTCGACCCGACGGACGGGTGTCCAAGCATTAGCCCCGTGACCGCGACGGGAAGTGGATATCGCCGCAGCATCAAGCCGGACGTACTGGCCCATGGTGGTCGCGCGTTCTACGTTGACGGTGCAACAGCCCAAGAAGCGATCACGCTGCGTGGCCTCTCGCCCCTCGGCCCCGGGCTCAAGGTGGCGACTCCGCCGGGACTCAATGAAACTCATGTAATTGGAACCAGTTTCGCCGCAGCACTAGTATCGCGACAGGCTGCACGCCTCCATGATCTCGTCGAGGAAATCGCGACGGGAACCTCCTTAACTCGCCGCCAGCGAGCGGCGGCGATAAAGGCATTGCTGGTGCATGGCACTGCGTGGCCGCCTGATCTAGCCTACGATCCCTTGTCCCCGGAGATTGCCATCGGGAATGGAGTCATATCACGGGACTATGCGGACGGATGTGCCAGCAACGAGGCAGTGATCCTCTACCTCGGCTCAATTGGGGCAGCGGAAGAGCAGGAGCTGTTGTTTCCGTTGCCTGACGGACTCAATGTCCGCGAGGCAAAACGGATCGATGCAACCCTTGCCTGGCTTACGCCAGTCAACTGGCGCAGCCGCCAGTACCGTTGTGCAAGTTTATCTTTCGTCACACCGAGCGGTGCCATCCCAACGCTTGGTACGCCAGCTGGCCATCCATCGGCCGTAACCACTCGCGGCGCAGCAACCGTACAGCACCAACGATGGGAGCTGGAAAAGACTTTCGCTTCGGGGCAAGGAAGCGATATGAACATTCGGGTGAAGTGCTATGAACAAGCTGGCGGACTTGGTGGACGCGCTGTGGACTTCGCCGTGGCAGTCTCCTTGTGGGTAGCGCCGACTATCAACGTTGATGTCTACAGCCAAGTCCGGGACCAGGTCGCTGCGCGCGTAGCGGTACGACCTCAATGAAGCGTGCCTACCGGGTGGAAATTCGCATCCCCCCACTCTCCTAGGAAATGAAGCGCTCCGTGAGACAAAACGTAGTGCAGCGATCATGAGACAACTCGGATACCCCCAGGTCAGCCGCGCGTGCATATGCAGCGAAAAGTGAGAACCTACATCGATGCGGCGGTTCGTGACGGGCCTTGCCGGCAATCTCTGACACGTGGTTGGACAGGGCCGACGCCATTTTTGTAGCCTCCTCGACAACTAAGGCACATGGACAGTCGGTTCGACGGAGCAGACGTCGCCAGCGTCAAAGGATGCGCAGTCTTGAAGGTTCACTCACCGCTTGTGGCGAATAACGCCGCTCACAAGCCGGTGGTGGGCGCCCTCGCCGGACTGGTGGCCCTGAGCGTGGTGTGGGGTGGCGTCGCGCACGCCGACCCGCCCCAGGACGGCTTAGCGCAGCTCAATGAGCTGTCCCGTCAGGCCGAACAGCTGTCGGAGACCATCCGCAACGCGCAGCCCGATCTCGACGCGAAGCTCAAGTCGCTGAGCCAGGCGGACAAGAAGCACGCCGACGATCTCGCCGGTGTCGAGGCGACCAACGCCCAGCTGAACACCTACCAGCAGGACGTTGACCAGTATGCCGCCGCGGCCTACATGGGCGGGCGAACCGACGGCGTCAGTGCCATCTTGACCGCGTCGTCGCCCTCGAACCTGATCGACACCCTGGCAGTCCAGCGGGTGGTGGGTACCGAGATCTCCGAGCAGATGCGGGGCTTCCGCCAGGCATACCAGGAGGCGCAGGCCGTCGAGGAGGCCTCGGCAAAGTCCGCGGCTGACGCGAAGGCCGCCGTCGACGCGGCCGCTGCGGTGCGAGCGGACCTGCAGAACATGCGGGCCCGGCTGCGGAAGCAGATGGCCGCTGTCACCGCGACCTACGCCGCGTTGTCCCCGGACCAGCAGGCGGGGCTGGTTCTCCCGACAGCCGCCGTCACGGCGGCGTTGGGTCCGATCGCGCCGATCCCCACGGTCGGGATGAGCGGTCTGGTACCCAATGCAAGGGTGATCGTGGACTACATCATGGCCACCTACCCCGGCGTGAAGTCGATTGGTGGCGTCCGCGCGGATCGGCTTCCCGACCACCCGAGCGGGCATGCGGTGGACATCATGATCGGCTCGGACATGTCTCTCGGGGACGAGATAAGGGCCGACCTCGAGAGTCAGGCGGGACGCTTCGGCATCTCCTACACGATGTGGCGGGTGGCTGCCCACTTCGACCACGTCCACGTGACCGTCTCCTGAAGCTCCAGCTCTATCGACAGCGTCGACCGTAACGGCCCGCCCGCTATGGAAGCGCGCGAGAGGCCTTCGGCAGCTTGATTGAGTTGCGTGCTGGTCCGATGTGCTCGGGATCACTAAATTCGCACGTTCGGCTCGGGCCACTGATCACGACTAACCCATATACGACGGTTGCTGACCGCAACCGCTCACGAGATGAACGCCAAACCGAAGATTGCCGCCGGCGCAGTCGTTCACCAATCTCGAAAGGGGAATTGGAGCAACATGTTCAGCCGTGTACTAACGCTCGCCGGTGCCGCTGCGGTTCTCGGCGCCTTGCTATCTACAGCAATCCCGGTGCAGTTGGGAGCTGTGGACCGGTTTGGCATGCCGATTCCCTGCGGGAACGGCTTTCACCCGGACTTCGAAGTCGCCCGAGCACAAGACCAGATCAATTTGGACCTGCAGACCAACGGCGGGCCGATGTTCGTGGCGAGCAACTATGTCGAGCAGTGCCAGTCGATACTGGCTGACCGTCAGGCGACGACGCTACCGGTTGGCGCCGGTGGGGTGGTGGTGCTCATCGCGGCCGTGGTCCTGTGGAGTCACCGCCGTCCGCAGGTGGGCCAGGAGCCTGCCGTGGCGCCCGTGCTGACGCCGCCGTTCACCCGCGAGGCTGCGTTGTCGTAGCAGGTGGCGCAATTGGGCGCGACGGTTCTGGAGCGGGGGCGGCCCTGAGCAGTCGGTGTGCGATCACGCCGATCATCAGCGCCCAGAACGCCGCACCGACACCGGCCACCGTCGTCCCCGAGGCGGCAACGATCAGTGTCACCGCTGCAGGGAGTCGCGCCGATTCGTCGGCCATCGCTCCCGCGCAGGCGCCGGCAAAAGCACCGAGCAGCGCCACACCGGCAACGGCCTGCACGACACCCGCCGGGGCGGCGAGAACAGCCGCTGTCAGTCCGGTGGAGACCAGGCCGAGCCCGCAGTACACCGCCCCCGTCGTGAATCCGGCGATCCAGCGGCGCCGGGGGTTCGGATCGGCGTCCGGCGCGGCTGCCAACGCGGCACTGATCGCGGCCAAGTTGACGGCGTGTCCGCCGAATGGAGTCGCCAGCAAGGAACCGATCCCGGTCACCCTCAGCGCCGGACGCCAGGGAACGCGGTAACCGAAACCCGACATGACTGCGACGCCGGGGATGTTCTGCGCTGCCATGGTCACGATGTACAGCGGCACAGCGATACCGGTGAGAGCTTGCAACGTGAAGCTGGGAGCCGTGACCTGCAGGTGGGGGATCCATGCAGTGGCTGCGGGCAGGGCGTGGTTTCGGACCAGCGTCACCGCGATCACCACCAGGGCGGCGCCGAACGCGGCCGGTACGGCCCAGCGGGGTCGGACCGCGACCATGATCAGCCACACCACCAGCACCGGCGCGATCGCACCCGGATCGTGGGCCAAGGCGGTGACCGGAGCAACGCAGAGCGGCAGGAGGACCCCCGCGAGCATCGCCTGAGCGACAGGATTGGGGATGCGGGTGACCAGGCGCGCGAGCGCCGGCCAGAGGCCCGTCGCCAGCAGCAGCACCGCCGTGAGCGCGAACGCACAGACGGCCGCGGGCCACCCGCCGGCCACAGCACCGGTCGTGACCAGCAGCGCCGCGCCGGGCGTCGACCACGCACTGGTGATCGGCATCCGGAACCGCCACGACAACAGCATCGATGACGCGCCCATCGCCAAACTCACCGCAACCAAACCCGAGGCCGCCTGTTGCGGATTTGCGCCGGCTGCCCGCAATCCCGCGAGAACCACCGCGAACGACGACGTGAAGCCGACCAGCGCGCACACCACGCCGGCACTGATCGGGACGGCCTTCGAGACGTCCTGTTCCACCCACACTCCCCGTTCTGAATACGGAACGTTCTGTAAACGGAACGTACCATGAGGAGATGTATGCAGGAGAGGTCGGTCGCCGGTTGCGAGAGCTACGGGTCGAGCGGGGTCTGAGCCTGTCCGAGCTCGCCCGCCGAGCGGGGGTGGGCAAGGGGTCGTTGTCCGAGATCGAGTCAGGCGGTCGCAATCCCACCGTCGAGACCCTCTACGCCCTGTGTGAACCCCTCGATGTGCCGCTGACCGCGCTGGTCGGCGAGTCCCCGGGCGTGCACCCTGCCGCCGACGGCGGGATGCGCACGGTGCTGCTCTCGGTGCGGCACCTACCCCGGGTGACCGTTGAGGTGTTCCGCCTGGAGTTCCCCGACGGCGCCGAGCACATCTCGCCGTCGCACGGGACCGGCGTTCGCGAGCACCTCACGGTCGTCGACGGCAAGGTGCTGGCCGGGCCGGTCGGTGAGGAGAGTCTGGTCGAGGAGGGGGCGACGCTGAGTTGGCTGAGCGATCGCCGGCACCGGTTCGCCGCCGTCGATGGTGCCGCTGAAGCGGTAGTGGTGATCACCACCCCTCGGTGACATCAGCTGACTAGGCGGGGAAATCCGCACTGCGAGAGAGTGCTCCAGTATGTCGTGGTACGCCGAAATCGCTTCAGCGACAGGCTCGTTGGCGAAGCCGGCGTAAGCATTCGTGCGGAACGCTCAGGGTTCTTCAGCACCACCCCACCCGTCAGCATGATGGCAACTCGGCCGGCTCAGAGACGCCTCCGCATCCAGTCGACGAGACCCGCAGCGTCGTCGCCGGACAGCTCGACGCCGAAGGTGTCGGCCAACAAGGTTGGTACGTCGCCGATCTCGACGTCACGGGTCGAGCATGATCCGTCGGGATTCGTTGTGGTCCAAGTGGCTCCGTCGAGGACGTGCTGGACGTCGGCGGCGAATCGCTGGACGAACGGCCGGGTGGTGAACGGTGATCGCGGCGAGGTCGACACGAAGTGGTTGGCGACGGCGTAGTCGATCGGATACTGCGGGTCGAGCGTGAAGACGTGCCGGTCGAGCCAGCCGACCGTGCCGTCCACACTCGACCGCTGCCACAGCTTCCACTCGTCCGGATGAAACACCTCGGTGTCGGCACCGAGTGGTGCCGAGGACAGTCGCAACTGCCAGCCGTCTTGATCGACCTCGGTACCCGCGATCAGCTCGACGGGTTCGAGTGGTCCGCGGCCGAATCCGACGTCGCACAGCCAGTGCCGCTCGTCGTCGAACTCGACAACGATCAGCGCGTGCGTCCGCGGGCGCGCGGTCCCCTCCGCGCCCAAAGTGACGCGGCCCGCGAGCGCGGTGAACCGGAAACCGAGCCGCTCCAGCGCCGCCGCGAACAGCGTCGCATGCTCGTAGCAGTAGCCACCACGACGGGCCCGAATCATCTTGTTCTGCAACGTTTCCAGATCGAGGACGATCGGCCGGCCCAGCATGATCTCGAGATTCTCGAACGGGATGGAGGTGGTGTGGGCTCGATGCAGAGCAGCCAAGGTCTGTGCCGTCGGGAGTCGCTCGCCGGCGAAACCGATGCGCGCGAGGTAAGCATCAAGGTCGAGTCCGTCGCCCTGCCAAGTGGTCACAGACCCACGATAGTCAGCGGCCCGGCCGACCCGCCCTTACGAGGGGTTACGGGATGCGGCCGCGACCGCGGGCAGGTAGATGAGGTCGATCAGCTCGGCGAGGGCGCTGGTTTCAATAGTGTTGTGCGCGAATAACATTTCGTTGCGCATCAGTGCCAGGACGCTCATGGCCACGCGGTCGGGAATCCGGGCCGGCCCTATCTCGCCTCGATCGCGGGCGGCATCCAACGCGCGACGAATCGTTTGATCCGTTTGTGCGGCCACCTTGGTCTGGAATGTCTCGAGGGTGGCTTCGTCGGCCTCGGCGATGAGGTTGCGGTAGGTGTCGAGGCCGATCTCTTGCCACTGCTCGACCAGGGCCTTGACCAAGGTGAGGATGTCGTCACGAAGGTTCTTCGACGACGTCACGTCGAACGGCGAGGTGCGCAGCGTTGGCAGCGCGTCGGTGACCATCTGTGCACGAGAACGATAGCGGCGGTACAGAACGGGCTTACCCGTCTTCGCGCGGCGGGCGACGCCTTCGAACGTGACACCGGCATACCCGTTGTCGGTCAGCTCGGCCCAGGTGGCGTCGCGGATGGCGGACATCAGCGCGTCGTCCCGGCGCCGTGCCGCCGGCTCGGATGGAGCCACCGCTTCTCGATTAGGCACGTTGCGTATCTTAACCGGCCCCACTAGGCTGAGAATAGGAAACGCTCCGTATCTTATGCACGTCGCCAAGAAACACCCCGTCGAAGCAAAGGTGAGGATTCGTGAAACTGCCGAACGTGGAGGACCTCGATCCCGCACAACGCGAGGTCTATGACCTCTTTCCGGCCAACCTGTCGCGGGGTTTGGTCATGACCAGGGCCAGCGCGAAGCCGTATCTGGCCCTGGGGCTTTCGTTCCGCACGGGCGCACTGTCGGCTGACACGCGAGAGCTGGTGATCTTGCGAGTGGGCGCGGTGACGAACGCCCCGTACGAGATTCATCACCACGTGCCCGAGGCGCGGGCTGCCGGGGTTTCGGAGCCGATGATCGACAGCGTCGTGTCAGGAGCCACAGAGTTCGGAGACCGCTGCGTCGATGTGCTCCTCGCGTTCGTCGACGACCTGCTGGCGCAGATCAAGGGCGGCGGGGCGAACCCAGAGCCCATGCGGGAGTTCTTCTCCGACAACGAGATTGCCGAGATGACGCTGCTGGTCGGGCACTACGTGATGACCGCGATGTTCATCAAGACCCTCGGCATCGTCCCCGAGGTGGACGGCGCTGACGCCGCGAACATTCTGGCTGACGCCACGGCCAAGCTGCACGACGAACGAGCGAAGGACGGACGATGACCGACGAAATCCCTTTCGAGGAAGGCCTATTCGATCTCGGCGGGGGAGCCCATGTCTTCCTCTCCGGCAATGAGGCTCTCGGCTTGGCCAATGCCGGCCTGGTGGTGAGTGCCGGCGAAGCGCTGGTCATCGACACGCTCTACGACGTGCAACATGCGCGGGCCATGTGCGCGTACATGGACGAACTCACGAAGGCTGCGCCGGTGCGGTACGTCTTCAACACCCACACCGACGGCGACCATTTCTTCGGCAATCAGTTGTTCTCCGGAGATACGGAGATTGTCACCACCGAAGCCGCCAGTGCGCTGATGACTCAGGAACATGCCGACCTCACGACGAAGTTGCTGAACACCGATACCAAGCCGGGCGGCCCGCTGCAGGCCCTCGCCCCACTTGGGCGGCCCTTCGACTTCTCCGAGGTGCGGGTTCGGGCGGCCGATACCACCTTCAACGGCGAAAAGGCCTTGCGTGTAGGCAAACTCGACGTCGAGCTCCACGAACTGGGCCCGGCGCACACCGTGGGCGACGCCGTCGCGTACCTGCCCGAGCTCGGCGTGCTGTACGCCGGAGATCTGTTGACGCACAACCCCGTTGCGGTCACCTGGTCGGGTTCGATCCCGAATTGGCTCAGGGCGCTCGAGCGCATCCGTGCCTTCGGAGCGCGGAAAGTCGTCGCGGGCCACGGTCCCGTCCTGATCGGCCCCGAGATCAACGCGGCCATCGACCGTGGAATCCGATTCTGGTCCAACCTGCACACCGACGCGACGTGTCTCTACGACCAAGGTGTGCCGGTGGCGGAGGCGGTCGCCCGGATGAATATCCAGAACTATCCGGAAGCCGCTGCGACACTTCCGATCATCGTCACCGCGATCTATCACGAGCGCGATCCGGACATCCCGTACCTGGACCTGACGCAGGCCATCGAGTCCATCGCCGCGCAGCTCGCGCACGCGCACGGCTAGGAGCGCCCGGAGCCTTCACTCGATGTCGTGCGGCGCCTGATGCTCGGGCAGGGCGGCGACGTCTTCGTCCTCGGACACCAGGCAGGCGCGGCAGAAGTCGACGCCGAACGGGGTGAGGTGGATCGACCGGCGGACGACCTTGTGCGCGCGCACCGAGTGCATCGCGGCCAGCACGTCCGGTTGTGCCTCGACAACCTGGTATTCGAGCGGGTCGCGTAGTTGCTCCTGCGAGAACCAGATCAGCCCCAGGCGGAACAGGTTGTTGAGGTAGGCGGGCACGTTGTCCATGTAGCGCAGGCCCGCCCGCGGGCCGATCATGTTGAGCCCCGGCGCCACCAGCCGCGAGGACACCATGCCGATGGGGCCGCCCGTGCGGACGTCGACCGCCGGCTGCGGGCCGCCGCGCAGGAGCAACAGCAGGATGCGGGCCTCGTCGGGTGCCATCTCCTCGAGGATGCGGGCGTACGCGGGGTGGCCGCGCTCGGTGTTCCACACGTCGCGCGAGCGGGTCAGCAGCGCCTGGCCCTGAGCACGCAATGACTGCTCCATTTTGCGTTGGCGCTCTTCGTCTTCCTGCTGGTGTGACACCGTGTGCGTCGTCGTCGCGGTGTCGGTGAGCGAGGCGCTGACCTGGACGACGGCCTGCGACACCGAGACACCGTTCGAGACGGCCTTGGCCACCTCGCCGAAAACGGTGCCGGCCTGGGCAACGCCGGAGATCAGCTCGCGTGCGGTGTCGGCGGCCGATGCCGGGTCAGCGACTATCTCGAGTGCGCGACGGCCCGTCTTGAGCCCGGCAACCAGGGTCCATTCCGCCGTGCGCACCCAGGCCGTCGCGGCCAGGCGGACGAGGCCGGGTAGCGCTTCGCCGATCTCGGTCGCGGGAAGGAGCGACGAGGACGGCTCCGATGAGGGAGAGAACGTGGCGCTGAGTGGTCCCCACTGGGCGTGGCGTCGTCTGGGCGCCTGGCGTCGGTCGTCACTCATGCCACACCAAGTCCCAAGAAGATCCCGTAGTGGAGGAAGCCACCTGCGGCGCCCATGATCGCGCCGTGAGCGTAGAGCATCCACTCATCTTCCCTGATTGCCGAACGCAGCATCTCCACGAAGTCGGTCGGCGGAAGTTCTTTGGTGCGCTGTGCGATCAGCGTGCGGATTTTCCCTGATTGCGCCTTCGAGAACTCTTCGTCCTTGAAGGGCGTCAGCGTCCGGCCGACGGCCTCTGCGGCGAAGCCGGCCTTGATCGAGTCGTAGGCCTGGGCGCCGAGTGCCACCCGCGCGGCGCCCCGGATGGGGCCGGCTGCCCGGTCGATGGCCGGGCCCAGAGCGGCCGCCATCATCTGGCGGGTGCGGTCGCCACTCGGACCGTCGATCAGGAAGTCGCCGATGCGTTCCAGGGTGATGACGTCGTCGGCGATGATCCCGGCGTACACCTCGGCGGCCTGCTCTTGCCGCCGCAGGAACAGGCCCTGGAACTTGATGCCGAAATAGCGGGTCGGCTCGGTCGGTTCGAAGATGAGCCACATGCCGAGCGCGTTGGTGATCCAGCCGACGATGACGCCGAGCATCGGCAGCATCCACCAGGTGTGGAACCAGTGGTCGATGAACGCGACGGGAATGCCCAGCAGGAACCCGAAGATGAAGCCGAAGTTGACCATCAGGTTCAGCTCGCGCTGGCCGATGTCCTTGAAGACCCGGATGACGAGGTCGGGGTTTTTCCTGAAGTGCTCGATGACCATGATCTTGGGGTCGAGCAGCTGGTCGATGTGGATGCCGATCTCGGTGGTGATCGACCGCACCACGTCCGGTAGTTGCGACTGGACCCGCGCGACGATCGCGCGTTTGCCGACGGTCGGCAGGTCGCGCCAGAACTGGGGGTCGTTGGCAATCATCACCTCGTCGACGAGCTGCGGGATCTCGGCTTCGAAGAGCTTGACGATGTGCTCGGCGATCATGTCCGGCTCGAGCTGCTGGTAGAACTCCGCGGGCGTACCGAGCTTGGCGATGGCCTTGTCGGATGCGATCGAGCCCATCTTGGCCGCGCGGGCCGGCACGATGCCCTGCCAGCCGACGCCGCCCTGCAGGATGCCGGGGATCTCCTGCAGCTTGTGCGGCAACAGCCGGGCCAGCTCGGCCATCCCCGGGATTCTGAACCCGTGGAAGTTGACCGGATAGAACAGCATGATCAGGCCGGTCCAGTTGATGAGCCAGCCGATCACCGCGGTGAACAACGGAATGCTGAGGAATGCGAACCACTCCATCGGGGTGTGGATCTGGCTCAACGTCCAGTCGCGATCGACCAACCAAGCCCAAAAATCGTTGAACGTCGACCTCACCGCCTTTCGTCGAGCACGCCGGTCCGCACCACGGGTGGTTTGCCACCTGTGCGTGTGCACATTAGCCGTTGCCGTCGCGCCAAGTTGCCCTACTGAGGCCACGCTTTCGCCTCAGCCCGGTATCGGTCGGTGCGGCCACACCCGCGGCGGACCGCTTCGGCAGCGTATTAAACCAACGGGTTGACAACGACGGCGCCGGCGCGCACACTCGTATTCAACCAAATGGTTTAGGAGCAAGATGACCGATCAGCTGTCGAAAGTATTTGCGGCACTGAGTGATCCGCTCCGCCGAGACATCGTGGCGCGGCTGACGACGGCCGATGCGACGGTGAGCGAGCTCGCCGAACCGTACGACGTCAGCTTGCAGGCGGTCTCGAAGCACCTCAAGGTGCTCGAGGACGCGGGGTTGGTCACCCGGGGCCGTGCCGCGCAGACCCGGCCGGTGCACTTGGAAGCGCAGGTGTTCGACCTCATGACCAAGTGGATCGAGCGCTACCAGCGGCAGGCCGAACAGCGTTACCAGCGCCTGGATGCGGTGCTGGCAGAGATGAACGACACCGAATCAAAACCGCGACGAAAGGGCAGAGCATCATGAACACAGCGCAGGCCGTCATCGAAGCCGACAAGGACGTGCCACTCATCCGCATCACCCGTGATTTCCACGCCACCCCAGCGCAATTGCTGAAGGCGCATACCGATCCGGAGTTGTTCGCCCGCTGGGTGGGGCCCGACGGGATGGACACCCGGATCGTGGAATGGGACGCGCGCGACGGCGGCAGCTGGCGCTATATCGCCGCCCGCGATGGCCAGGAGTTCGGGTTCCGTGGGTGCTTCCACACCGTCGCCGAGGACAAGATCGTCCAGACTTTCACTTTCGAGGGCATGCCCGACGCGGTGTCCCTCGAGACGTTGTGGTTCGAGGATCTCGGTGATGGCCGTACCCGGCTGCACGGCCAATCGTTGGTGGACAGCTTCGAGGGGCGCGACGCCTGGCTGGCTTCCGGGATGGAGACGGGCGTCGACCAGGGCTACGCCAAACTCGACGCACTGGTCCGCGAGCTCTGAGCGGCGTTGCTCGTTCTCCGGTGGCGGCGCCGCGATGCTCGTAGCGTCATCGGCACGCCACCGAGAGGGGAGCCGACATGACCGATGCAGTGTCGTCGACCGATGAGGACCGTGCGCTCAAGGAACGGCACCGTGCCATGTGGGCATTGGGGGACTACCCGGCCCTGGCGACCAATGTCGTTTCCAGCCTCGGCCCGGCGCTCGTCGCCGCCTGTGACATCGGGCAGGGTGACCGCGTGCTGGACGTCGCCGCGGGATCCGGCAACGCCGCCATTCCCGCCGCCCGCGCGGGTGCCGACGTCGTCGCCTCCGACCTGACGCCCGAATTGCTGGACGCCGGACGGGAATCCGCCGAGCGCGACGGTCTGGCGTTGTCCTGGCAGCAGGCCGATGCCGAGGCTCTTCCGTTCAGCGACAACGAGTTTGACGTCGTCATGTCCTGTCTCGGCGTGATGTTCGCTCCGCACCATCAGGCCGGCGCAGATGAACTGGTCCGCGTGTGTCGCCCCGGCGGCACCATCGGCCTGCTCAACTGGACGCCGGAAGGCTTCATCGGCCAACTGTTCGCCACCATGAAGCCCTACGCGCCACCGCCACCTCCCGGCGCGCAGCCGCCACCGTTGTGGGGCAACGAAGACCATGTGTGCGCGTTGTTCGGCGACCGGGTGACGGACCTCGACGTCCGTCGGCGGATCGTCACCATCGACCAATTCGCCAGGCCCGAAGACTTTCTCGACTACTTCAAGGTCCGGTACGGGCCGACGATCGCGGTCTACCGCAATGTGGCCGACGATCCCGAGCGCACGGCTGCGCTCGACGGCGAACTCGTTGCCCTGACCCGAAAATTCAACCGCGGCGACACCACTGCGGTGATGGATTGGGAGTACCTGCTCATCACCGCGCGAAAGCGCTGAGGCATCCGCCCGGCTGTTACTGAGCCGGCGCTGCCAAACCGGACCAGCGCAAGCCTGTTCCTGCCTTCGCGGTTGCCGGCGTGGCGGCGGCTGCGCGACGCGCTTTGGCGGCCGCCGTCTCGCCCCGCAGGCGGCGCTCTTCGCGCATGATGCGGCGGTTCAGGATTCGCTCGTCGCGGGCGGTGAGCGTGCGATTCAACCCGGACAGCTGGTCCAGCTGCAGCCAGCTCAGCCCGTCGAGATCGCCGTCGGCGTCATGGCTGGCCAGGACAATGGACCCACGCAGCAGGGGGACCGTCTTCGCCGTGAAAGTCGTTGTCGCCAGCAACAGTTCGGTTGCCTTGCGATTGATGCGGCGCTGGCACCGGCGTGATGTCGGGCTGAACCAGAAGTCGAACTGGCGGTCTGTACTGGTCAGGCATTGAAGCCGTTGACCGTGAATCAGATCAGTGATGTCCGCCGGCGTGTAGGCGCGGGTTTCATAAACCGGGCCGTTGGTGCTGAAGTACAAAACGGTATTCATAGCGATAACCCATTCGGCTCTTTCTAGGTATGGACTCTCTGTCGACCGAAGCACCCACAGTGGGGATGCTGTTATCAACGGTACCCATGTGACAATTGAGACAAACATTGATAACGCCGAGGCGGCGGAAAATATGCCCTCCGCCGCGCTAACGCTGTCCCGGCCATCACCGATAGCACTGGCATGACCTCATCGCGCGCTGCTGGAGCGCTCGTCGTCGCACTCTGTGCGCCGTGGTTGCCGGCGCCCGTGGCGCATGCCGATGCGTTCGGGCAACTCGGCGCGGTTCCCGTGGTCGCGTCGCCGACATGCGGCGGCACCGTCAGCGCCGACGCGCAGGCGACGCCGGTGCAGATCGGCGCGGACGTCGGGCACGGTGTCGGGGTGTCGATCCGCTACGACGCCGGCATCTACGACGGTTCCTGCGCCCTGACGGTGACGGCCAAGTGGCGCAATCTCGACACCGGCGCCTCCGGGCAGGGCGACATCTCCGCGGTCTCGACGATCGACGGGCACTACGGGTTCATCGGCTACGCGAACAGAAACTTCGCGACGGGCAGTGGCACCGTCGTCGTCACCCTGAGTTCGCACCCGGGCGAGGAAATGCGCATCACGGCGTAGGCGCCGCCACGCAGGCTCGGGCTGCGGCGGTGATGCGACGATTGGGCCATGACCGCCACGCTCGTCACGACCAACCTCGCCGGCGGATTCGCCCACCGCACGCTCTTCGAGCGGCTCGATGTGACGGTGGCACCCGGCGATGTGATCGGTGTGGTCGGCTCCAATGGCGCGGGCAAGAGCACGCTGCTGCGGATCCTGGCGGGCGAACTCGCACCGCTTGACGGGACCGTGAGTCTTGCGCCGGCCGACGCGTTCGTCGGTTGGTTGCCGCAGGAGCACGAGCGGGTACCGGGGGAGACGGTGGCCGCGTACGTCGCGCGTCGCACGGGATGTGCCGCCGCGACGCGGGCCATGGACGCCGCGGCCGAGGCGCTGGCCGATGAGACGGCGGACGCCGACGCCTACTCCGCCGCACTGGATCACTGGCTCGTGACCGGCGCGGCGGATCTCGACGAACGGCTGCCGGCGGTGTTGGCCGACCTGGGACTCGATTCCGACGCGGTGCGGCCGGAATCGACGCTGATGACCGCGCTGTCGGGTGGGCAGGCAGCGCGGGTCGGCCTGGCGGCGCTGATGCTGTCGCGCTTCGACATCGTGCTGCTCGATGAACCCACCAACGATCTCGACCTGGACGGACTTGCCCGCTTGGAGGAGATCGTCGGCAACCTCCGTGGCGGCGTGGTTCTCGTCAGCCATGATCGAGAATTCCTGGCCCGCACCGTGACCCGCGTTGTCGAACTCGACCTGGCGCAGAACCGGACCACCGTCTACGGCGGTGGCTACGAGAGTTATCTGGAAGAACGTGAGGTCGCGCGGCGGCACCGTCGCGAACAGTACGACGAGTTCGCCGAGAAGAAGGCCGATCTCGTGGCCCGCGCACGCACGCAGCGGGAGTGGTCGAGTCAGGGTGTACGCAATGCGATGCGCAAGGCACCCGACAACGACAAGAACCGGCGCACGGCACAAACCGAGTCCAGCGAGAAGCAGGCGCAGAAGGTGCGGCAGATGGAGAGCCGGATCGCGCGCCTCGAGGAGGTCGAGGAGCCGCGTAAGGAATGGACGCTGCAATTCACCATCGGTGCGGCACCGCGGTCGAGTTCAGTTGTCGCGACACTCGACAATGCCGTTGTGCGACAAGGTGACTTCGTCCTGGGTCCGGTGTCGTTGCAGGTCGATGCGGGCGAGCGGATCGGGATCACGGGCCCCAACGGGGCGGGGAAGTCGACGCTGCTGCGGCTCCTGCTCGGTCGGCAACAGCCCGACGAGGGCCGCGCCAGTCTCGGCGCAAATGTCGCCATCGGCGAAATCGACCAGGCACGTGCCGATTTCACCGGCGACAGCCGGCTCGTCGATCGCTTCGAGCAGTACGTGCCGTCGTGGACGACCGCGGACGTGCGCACACTGCTCGCAAAGTTCGGACTGCGTGCCGACCACGTGGAACGCACGGTTGACGAGCTGTCGCCCGGCGAGCGAACCCGCGCCGGCCTGGCGCTCCTGCAGGCGCGGGGGACGAACGTGTTGGTTCTCGATGAGCCCACCAACCATCTCGACCTGCCGGCCATCGAGCAGCTCGAGCAGGCGCTCGAAACCTACGACGGTGCACTGCTATTGGTGACCCATGATCGCCGGATGCTGCAGAACGTCCGGTTGGACCGCTCGTGGCTTGTCGAGGGCGGACGAGTCGCCGAGTTGTAGTCCGGTCAAACGTCATCGGACGGAGGTCTGGACGCGGCGGCGTCGGCGACCGCTGCCGCGGCGGGCGCGTCGGCCTGCCGGAACGAACCGGTGCGCTCGTGCTCGCGGCGGCGGACCGCGCTCTGAATCTGTTCCAGATTGTTGCGGAGCAGGTCCGAGACGAACTCGTCCATCCGGGGATCGGCGAGCATCGCGATGAGGACGTGCATGACGGATTCGCTGGCCTGTCCGACGACCTTGTCGTACCCGGGGATTCGGCTGACGATGGGTATGCCCGAGTCGGTGCGAATCTTGTCGGCCGCAAGGGCTTTCAGCTCGTCGTAGTTCTCTTCTATGGCGTTGGAGATGTTGCGGGTGTAGTGGCCCGTCTTGATGACGTCGATGACCTCGTCGAGCACCATGATGGTGATCGGCCGCTTCACCAGCTGGACGGCCCGAACGCTGATCCGGTTGATCAGCCGAAGCCCCGCCGGTGTCTTGAGTCCGCGGCGCACCAGCAGGGGCGTGATCACCAGCGAGCCGATCATGATCACCAGCGCGAGGCCGACGATCACGCCGAGGTCGCGCCAGCCATGGATGGCCAGAACCGTGTTCACGCCCGCGTTTTCACGGGTGCATGTTCCACTGCCCGACGTCGGAGGCCAGGGCGTCGCTGACGTCGACCTCGAGACCACCGACCACCGGGCCCGGGTTCGACGCGGTACTCACGATCCGTTGGTACATCACGGCAGCCGGATAGATCTTGCCGCCCGACCAGGACCGGGTCTGCCAGGCCCACACCTTCCCGGGCGTGGTCGAGCGCCCGATCACGCCGTCGGCTGTGGCCCACTGGCAGGTGTTGATGCCGCCGTAGACGCCGGTGCGCTGCGGGCCGAGTACCGAGTTGATGCCGCGAAACCAGGGCAGCGCAACGTTGTTCCACGTTTCGCGGTTGATGTCGTCGTCGACGGAGAAGAAGATCGGTGCGCTCTGGCCGCCGCCCGCCGCGGTGTGCAGCTGCCAGGCGGTGCGCGCATCGGCGACGCCGCCCGCATAGCCGCGCGTGAAATCGGACGGCGCGGTCCCGCCGGGCTTGCCGTACTGGTAGTTGCTCACGATCGCGAGTCCGGCCGCGGCCAGTGACCGGGCATAGGGCAGCGTGATCGGCTTGGCGCCCATCGTCGAGCCGGGGCGCGACGTCGAGACGTAGTTGACGACGCCGGCGTGCCCGGCGGCCCGAATGTCTTGCGCCGGAATCTGCTTCATGGCGAAGTCGATCAGCGTAGGCGCGGCGGCCGCAGCCGTCGGCAGGCCGAGACCTGCCGCACTCAGCCCGGCCAGGCCCGCCGCTGCGCCGGCATAGCGCAGCGCGTCACGACGCGAGAACGGGCGCCGAAGGCCGGTGGTCTCCGGGAAGTCCTGCATTTCGAGATGTTAACAATGCGACAGATGTGAAAGTTGTGGCCGTGACGTGCTGATTCCAGATCGTGACCGGACTGTTTTCTAGCCCGCCGCTGAGAAGTGCGCCGCCCCTTCGATTCCGAGTAATCGCTCGAGGCCCTCGCCACCGGCCGGCGTCACGACCACCGCTCGGCTGCTGCCGATGCGTCGCACCCAGCCGCTGGCGAACATCGCGGTCGCGATGTGCGCGCCCGCCGCGCCCGCCAGATGACGGCGCCGCTCCGTCCAGTCCAGGCAAGAGCGTGTCGTGGCACGGCGCCCCGGTTCGAAGGGAGCGCCCAGCGCATCCGTCAGCCAGCGCCGTCCATCGCTGGTGAGCGTCAACGACTCGTCCAGCAGCCCCCGTCGGAGCAGTGCCTCGGTGATGGTGACACCGAGCCGTCCGGCGAAGTGGTCGTAGCAGGTACGCCCGCGTGCCAGTGCACTGTTGATCACCGCTTCGCGCATACCGCGGGGCGGTGTGGACGGTTGCTCACCCAGCACCGCGAGCGATTCGAGCACCTCGGCGACGTCGGCGTCCACCAGCTCGACGTAGCGATGGCGTCCTTGCCGGCGTTCGTTGAGCAGACCGACCGACACCAACCGGTTGATGTGCTCGGTGGCGGTCGAGGCGGCGACACCGGCATGCGTCGCCAATTCCTTTGCCGTCCAGGCCCGTCCGTCCATCAGCGCGATCAGCATGCGGGCGCGCGTGGTGTCGGCCATGGCGGACGCGACGGCGGCGAGGCTTTCGGCTGTCATGCAATCCAGTGTGCGACGGCGATGGTTCGGTGGCCACCGAACCATCGCGCGGTCACGATGCACCCATGGACACGTTCGCACGCCTGCACCACGCCGGCGAACCGCTCTTGCTGCCGAACGCCTGGGACTTCGCCTCGGCCGCGGCGTTTGTCCGTGCCGGCTTCCGCGCCGTCGGGACGACGAGTCTCGGCGTCGCCGCTGCCCACGGACTCCCTGACGCAGCCGGCGTCACCGGAGCGGAAACCCTGGCTCTGGCAAGCACATTGGTTCGCCTCCCGGTTCCGGTGACGGTCGACATCGAGGCCGGGTTCGGCATGGATCCGGCCGAATTGGCCGCCGAGTTGACCGCCATCGGTATCGCAGGGGTCAACATCGAGGACGGCCGCGGCGACCATCTCGCCGCGCTCGACGCGCAGTGCGCACTGATCGCGGCGTTCAAGGCCGCGGCGCCGGAAATTTTCGTCAATGCCCGCGTCGATACGTACTGGCTGCACCTGCCCACGGACGAGACCACCCGGCGCGCGTTGGCGTACGTCGACGCCGGTGCGGACGGTGTCTTCGTGCCCGGCCTTGGCGACGAACACGAGATCGAGCGGCTCGTCGCCGCGCTCGGCCAAACTCCGCTCAATCTGCTCGCCCAGCTCCCGTTCCACCGGCTCGGCGAACTCGGCGTCCGCCGCGTGAGCACCGGCTCGCTGCCGTTCCGCGTCGCCATTACGCAGGCCGCGGCGGCGGTGACGGCCTACGCGACGGGGGCGCCGACGCCCGCTGCCATCTCCTACGACGAAGCGCAGACGCTGACGATCAACTGATCAGGTGGCGGCGTTGGGCAGCAGCGGTGGGCAGTTCCCATGGGCGTCGGTGGCCAGTTCGAAGTGCCACAGTTCGTTGGCGTAGATCCGGCACAGACCGAACCGGGCGCCGTTGGCGATCAGCCAGGTGTCGGCGCTGTTGCCGCCGATATCGACGGCCTGACCGCTGACGTGTTTGGACTGCTGTGGTGTCTGAACATATTGCCGCGCAGCGCTGTAACTGCCGTAGGTCTGGATCGCGTCATCGAGCAGTTGCTGCTGGAACTCGGGAGTGCGCCAGCCGGAGGTGATCGTCATGGGGATCCCTTCGGCGGCTGAGGCGGTGGCCGCCTGCTGGACGGCTGCCAGCAACGCTGGATCAAGCCGGCCGACCGTGGGATCGGAGACGTCGAAAGGGCTCGCGGCATCGGCCGATGCCGCTGCCACAGGTCCGAGGAACGTGACTGCACCTGCCAGGGCCAGGGCGATACCGACGATTCGCATGGGCACCGACCCTACTCGGCGTCGGCTATCGAGTGTTCTCTCGCAACGACATCGGCGGCGTCGTGGCTGCTGCCAGTGCCGCGGCGTCGATCGTCTGACATCGGTACGGCAGCGTCTCCATTCGGGCGGTCATCGTGGCGAGCGGATTCTCGAGCACGCCCGTGGCCCCGGAGAGGAACGCCCACTCGTGCTCATCGCTGCCGAAATAGACCACGGTGCCGAAGGTTTCGCCGAACCGCTCCCACGACCGGATCAGTGTCTCGTTGCGCCAGAGCGTGGGACAACCCGCCTGGCCGGCGACGATGACGCCGATGTCACCGCACAGCTTCATGAAATCGGCACCATAGAGGCGGTTGTGCTGGGCGGCATCGGAACGTTCGTCGGGAAGGTCGATGACGACGACGTCGTACCTGGGGCCGGAGTAGCCGGCCACGAACTCGTAGCCGTCGGTGTAGTGCACCGTGACGGGGCCGAGTCCGGCTTCCGCCCTTGCCAATTCATCCGGCGTGTAGCCGTAGGGCAGGTGTTCGGCGCAGAGCCGGACGGCCTCCCGGTCGATGTCGACGTGGTCGACGCGCGTGGCGCCGGCGGCGACGGCCATCTGGCTGGCCACGCCCTCGCCGGAGCCGATTATGAGCACCCGATCGATCGTCTCGGCAAGCAGCATCGCCGGCACCATCAAGGCCTCGTGGTAGACGAGTTGGCTGAATTCGGTGCTCTGCCGGTCCGAGTCGCTGAACAGCGAGATGCCCTGCTCGGTGCGGCCGATCACCAGATGCTGAAACTCGGTGTGGACGTCGCACAGCACATCGGTGAGTTCCCAGGTGCGGGTGAGGCCGGGCGCCATCGGCTCGACGATCTGCTTTCCGGCGCCACGAAACACGGTGTGGACGTGGGCATCTGCCGCGCCCACGGCCTGCCGCAGCAGACGGACGGCCTCCTCGGCATCGGCCGACTCCCCGCAGGTGAAGACGTCGACAAACATCGCGCCGCGCTCGGGATAGCTGTGGATCGACGCGTGCGACTCGGCCAGCAGCGCCAGCACCGTCACGCCGTGCGGCTCGAAGCGCTTGTCCACCATGTCGCACACCGTGGCTCCGGCGCGCTCGACCGCGTTGCGCAGGAGGTGACGCAGCCGCACACGATCGTTGGCCAGGTCCCGGTCGACACCGGTGAACTCGGCCAGGACGTGACAGCCCGCGAAGCTGCTACCCGGTTGTGACTGCATCAGTGACCTCCACGAACTCCGTTGCCAGACAGGAAAATCCATTGAACGTCGACGAGTAACTCGTCGTGTACGCGCCGGCCGACTCGATCTCGACCGGATCGCCCGGGCGCAGCGTCACCGGCAGGGGATAGCGCCGGTACAGCACGTCGTCGCCGTCGCACGTCGGGCCGGCGACCACGGCGTCGTCGACGGGATCACCGTCGCGGCCGGTGCGCAGCCGGTAGCGGATGTATTCGTTCTCGGTTTCGGCCAGCCCGCCGTAGCGCCCGATGTCCAGGTATACCCAGCGGCGGCCGTCGGTACCGGTCCGCACTGCCACGACCTCGCACGAGAGCGTGCCCGCCGACCCCACGACGGCGCGTCCCGGTTCGATGACGATGCGGGGGAGCGCCGGGAAGTGCCGTCCGAGGGCGCCGGCGATGGCGTCGCCCACGACCCCGAGGCCGGGTACGCGCGCGTCGTACGAGATCGGGATACCGCCGCCCAGGTTGAGTGTCGTCAGACCGGGCACGGCCTCGAAAATGTCACGCGCGCAGCGGATACCGACCTCCCACGCGTCGGGATCGAGCTGCTGCGAGCCGACGTGGAACGCCACGCCGTCCGCCCGCAGCCCCGATCGGGAGGCCTCCGTCAGCAACGCGACGGCATCGCCCGGCGCGCACCCGAACTTGTGCCCGAACGGCGTGACCGATGACGGGAACGTCGGCGCGATGCGGCATTCGACGCTCGACCCCGGCGCGTTCTCGGCGATCGCCGCAAGGCCGGCCGCGGTGTCGAAGGTGAACCGCCGCACGCCCTGCGCGAAGGCGTACGCGATCTCGGCGGGCTTCTTGAGGGGATTGCCGAACGTCATCAGGGCACCGTCGATGCCGGCCGCGGTGCACAGGTCGACCTCGCCGACGGACGCGACGTCGAACGTGCAATGGAGGCCGGCCAGTAGCCGGAGCACGGGCTCGGCCGGGTTGGCCTTGACGGCGTACCGGATCTCGGCGTCGGGCAGCGCACGGCGCAACTCAGCAACGTTCCCGCGGACCGTCGCGAGGTCGATCGTCAGGTAGGGCCTACCGGGCACACGCGGCAGAGTACTGAAGAGTTCGCATCTGCGCGCCGCGATGACGGCGACCCCTCAACATCGTCCCGCCGAAT
Source organism: Mycobacterium sp. SMC-16 (assembly GCF_046250085.1). Taxonomy (NCBI): domain Bacteria; kingdom Bacillati; phylum Actinomycetota; class Actinomycetes; order Mycobacteriales; family Mycobacteriaceae; genus Mycobacterium; species Mycobacterium sp. SMC-16. The sequence continues at coordinate 5,959,898 of NZ_CP176427.1, read as the reverse complement.
GTTCGATCTGCTCGCGCAGAATGTCTCCGTGACCTGCGTGTCGGGCGAATTCGTCGATCATGGCGAGCAGGGTCCAGCGCATGCTCACCGTGTCTTCGCGGGGATTGTCCTTGGTGTCGTCGAGAGCGAAGCGTGCGGCGATCGCCCGGGACCGTTGGCTGGCGCGCTCGAATTCGGCGATCACATCGGACAGCGACTCGTCATCGGCGACTGCGAAGGTGCCTTCGTCGCGGTTGGAATAGCCGTCGCATTCGGCCTCGTCGAGCCCTGCCCAGAAGCGCTGGAACCAGATGCGCTCCGCGGCAGCGGCATGCTTGATCAACGAAATCGGCGTCGTCAGCGACGCCACGAGTCGCTGACGTGCCTCGGCTTCCGTCAGGCCGCGTGCGGTTGCGATGAGCGCCTCGCGGTTGCGGTCGAGCATGTTCTCGATGAGCACCCGTTCGGTGCCGCGGGTAATTCGGTTGGTGTTCATGGTTGTTCGACCTGATCTGTCGTTGCGGTTCAGAAGTCGCCGTCGGCGGTGTTTCGTGACGGGTGCTGACGCCTACCGGACGCCGGATGTGGGTTCGGCCGCGTCGTGCAGCCCGTTGCGCGCTGGTCGGCGAGCGAAGTATCAGCCGACGAGGTTGATCACGAGATTGATCGTGCACGCGATGATCACGGTGCCATAGATGTAGCTGAAAAGGCAGTGTTTCAGGACCTCTGCTCGCATCCGCGAGCTGGTGACGTCGGTATCGGACACCTGGTAGGTCATGCCGAGGTTGAACGAGAAATAGAAGAAATCGCTGTATTGCGGATCGACATCGGGGTCGTTGAAGTCGATGCCACCCGGACCGTCGTCGTAGTAGATGCGGGCGTAGCGCGCCGTGTACATGGTGTGCAGCAGCGCCCACGTCGCGAGGATCGCGGCCAGCGACATGCCCGCGTACGACGCTTTGTCCGCGTCGTTGGCGGACAACAGGAGGATTCCGATGGACGTCAGGCTGGCGGTCAAGATGAGGAGCAGGACCAGATCGCCGATCTCGTCGTCGACGTCGGCTTCCCCCGCGTGCTCCTTCGTCCGCTCGGGGTCCATCCGCCACAGCACTGCGACCGCCCACAGGACGTAGCTCGCGGCAGTGACGATGACGACTGCCAGCAGCCCGACGGGCCAACGCTGCGACAGGACTCCGGTCGCGAGGCCGACGCCGACGCCCGCGGTCAAGCTGATCCAGAACCTGTTCGCGCCCGAGAGTGAGGTCACCCCACGCATTCTCCTGCCTCAGCTCCCGTAGAGCCGCAGTGCCCTCGCGACTTCCGTGGCGATCTCGCCGCTGAGCCGCGCGATGGGCGGGCCGCCGCGTTGATGGATCACGTTGGCCAGCACCGCCACGTAGGTGTCCGACCCCGGGTCGATCCACAGCGTCACCCCGGTGAAGCCGGTGTGGCCGAAGCTACCGACGGGAAAAACCATGCCGCGGGGGCGCGAGTGCTCGGTGTCGATGTCCCAGCCGAAGCTGCGTAGTTCCTGGCCCGGGATGGCCGGATAGTTCGGTGCCAGTAGCGGATCCGTTGGATTTGGATGATTTTCGATGGCTGCTCGGCTGGCGGCATCGGCCGCGGGCAGCTGCCCGGCGTTGTGACCCGGCTGTTGCGGCGTCGCCATCAATTCCGCCGTGGGCTGTGCCAACGGAAACGGGCTCGGACGCGCGGCGAGCCGATCGAGAAGCGCCTGCGCGTAGCGACCGATGTCCGCGACCGTCGAGAACACGCCCGCGCTCCCTCCGGTGCCGCCCATCCGCCGGGCCGTCGGGTCGTGCACGGTGCCGCGGATCAGATGGTCGAAGTCGGGGTTGATGCCGGGAGTGTCGTCATCGTGGGCAGTGGGTGCGACGCGCGCCAGCAGGCCGGTGCTCCAGGTCCCCGGCGGGCACGGACCTGACGGTACGCCCTCGAAAACGATTGCCGTGCCGCGGACTTGGTGCGGGCCGCAGGCTTTGGTGGCAGGAAGGTACCGGGTGTCCGAAAGTCCCAAGGGCGCAAAGACGTTGTCCTGCACGTAGTCGTCCAACGACTCGCCGGTGATCTTCTCGACCAGCGCGCCGAGAACGATGAAGTTGAGGTCGGAGTAGTGGAACCCCTCGCCGGGACCGAACTCCAAAGGTGCTGTGAGCGCGCGACGGATGCCCTCCGCCTTGTCGGCACTCGTCAAACCCCATGGACCCTGGTGGCTGAGATCGCCACCGGTGCCGGATGTGTGCGTCAGCATCATGCGCACGGTCACCTGGGCGCGCCGTGGGTCGTTGGCAGTATTGAATTCCGGAAAGTAGGTCTGGATGGGTTCGTCGACCTGCACCAGGCCTTTCTCGTACAACTGCAGGAGCGCCACGGTCGTCGCGATGCTCTTCGACAACGACGCGAGGTCGAAGATGGTGTCTTCGGTCATCGGTTCGGCCGGCGCCGCGGACCCGTCCAGTGCGGGTTCGTCGCCGAGTCTGCGGGCGCCGTAGGCCTGCCGGAAGACGACCTTGCCGGCATGTCCCACCTCGATCACCGCGCCGGGCAACCGATGTGCCGCGATGGCGTCATTCACCAGGCGGGATACCGCGGCGAAGGGACCGGCCGGAATGACGCTCGGCACGGGAGTGGCTGCGGTGGACGTCGCGGCCGGGGGCTGAGCGCTCGGCGAAGGGGCCACCGGTGGCGGTGTGGGCCGCCCGCACGCCGCGACGGCGAGCACCACCGCGGACACCCGTGCGACGCGCGACCCCGACACTTTCACCGTTTCGACGTTAGCGCCTGACTCTGCTCAGCACGGACCCGACGATGAGCAGTCCGCAGAACCACAGCGGCAGCGCGATCGCACCGGCGTGCGATGCCGGGTCCTGGGTCATCAGGAAGTAGATCAGTGCGAAGTACCCGAGGCACAGATAGTTCGTGATCGGCGACAGTGGTGTCTTGAAGACGCCGGCGCCCTCGCGGGCCCGGAAGCGCAGGTGGCTCAACGCGATGATGCTCCAGGTGATCAGCTCGGCCCCGACCACGACGGGAATCAGGATCACCAGTGCCTTGCCGGGAAGCAGGACGTTGAGAAGCACTGCCACGGCGACGAACCCGGAGTTGAGCAGCAGCGCGCGCACCGGCACGCCGCGGGCGTTGGTGTGGGCGAGGAACCTGGGGGCTTGACCGCTGGCGGCGAGGTCGTACAGGACGCGCGCATTGCTGTAGGTCATGACGTTCGCGACGGACAATGCCGCAGTCAGCACGACGATGTTGAGCAGCGTTGCGGCGCCGCCGATCCCGAGGCCGACGAGCATCAGCACGAACGGGCTGCCCTCCGTGCCCACCTGGTCCCACGGCCAGATGATCAGCATGACGCCGATGGCACCCACGTAGAAGATCAGGATTCGCAGCAGAACCTGATTGATGGCGCGGGGAATGTTGCGGGCGGGCTCCTCGACTTCGCCGGCGGCGGTGCCCAGGGCCCCTTGGGGGCGAAACCGCCATGCGCCCAGAGGTTTTGCAGGCCGTGCACGTTGTAGTCGCCGGCGCCGAAGATGATCGCGATACCGATGACGATCATGGCGATGACGGCAGTCACCTTGATCAGCGTGAAGTAGAACTCGAACTCGCCGAATGCCTTGACGTTGAAGGTGTTCGCGGCGGTGATGAGCACCAGGCACACCGCGGTGGTGATCCAGCGCGGCAGGTTCGGGAACCAGAAGGCCATGAACTCCGAGGCTGCCGTCAACTCCACCATGCAGACGACGACACAGACGTACCACCAGTTCCAGCCGGCGATGAATCCCGCTGGTTTGCCGAGGTATTCGCGCGCGTACGCCGACCAGGATCCGGCGACGGGGTGGGCCACGGCCATCTCGCCGAGCATCCGCATCACGCCGTAGAGGACGACGCCGGCGATCGCGTAGCCGACGAGGACGATCGGTCCGGCAGTTTGCACCGACGTACCGGAGATCAGGAACAGCCCGGTGCCGATCGCCGAACCGAGCGAGATCATCTGCAGGTGCCGATTCTTCAGCTCGCGGTGCATCGGAGCGTCGGTCGTGGACACGGCGCCCAGCGGTCCCTCGGCGGGACGGGTGCTCGGAGCCATCGGGTTGCCTTCCATTCGGTGTGATCGCGTGCCGGTGTGGGGCCGCGGCTACGGCGGTGCCGCGGGCACGTCGACGCGGGCCTGCAACACCCGCCCGGCCGACTCGCCACGCATCAGACCCTCGTGCGTGGTGTCGTCGACGATCAGGTACAGCGTGCGCCCGTCGGCTCCCCCCAATGCCGGTGCGACGGCCCAGCCGTGGTCGACGGTGATGCGATGCGTCACTGTGCCGCCCGCGATGACGCGCAGGAACTCGCCGCTGTCGTAACAACCGACCCATACGCCGCCCTCGGCGTCGATACACAGCCCGTCGGGATGGCGACCGGCGCCGAGATCGGCGAACACCGCGGGGGAGCCGAGACTCCCGTCCGGTTCGGTCGAAAAAGCAAGCAGACGTGAGCCGTTCGTCTCACTGACGATGAGGGTCGAGCGGTCGGGCAGGAAGCCGAGGCCATTGGGGACGGCAAGCCCGGACGCGGACGGTCCCCGTGGGGTCGACGAGGCCGATCTCGCCCACCAACGCATTGCCGGTCTGCTTGTAGAGGTCGACGTATCCGCGGCCGTCCGTGTTGACGACTAGGTCGTTGGTCGACCAGGCCAGGTCGCCGACATCGAAAGTCGCCACGGTGGTGCCCTGCGGGTCGACGTGGTGGATCTTGGCCTCGAAGAGCGCCGACACCACGAGTGTGCCGTCGGGCAGCCAGCCCAGTCCGGAGGCGCGGGGGACCTCGGCCGCCACGACGAGGTCACCGGTCTCGCCGACCGAGTAGACCCGCCCGGCCGGCCCGTCGCTGAACCACAGGCGGCCGTCGTGCCATCGGGGGCCTTCGCCGTAGACGAACCCGTCGATGAGCGGTTCAGCAGCTGTTGACGTCGTCGTCGGACCATCCCCTTCGCTCGATGAGTGCGTAGAGGCTATCCCGAGTGGAGTGGGGGACCGCTCCGAATCACGACACCGCGGGCAGTGCCAGACTGGTGCCGTGACGACTCCGGAACCGATCGAGCCTGACACCAAGGACTGGACGTGGGTGTTGTCCAGCGCCTGCCCGGAATGCGGCTTCGATGCGGCATCCGTCCAGCCCACCGACGTCGCCGACCGGATCCGCGACGATGCCGCCGACTGGGTACACCGACTCGCGGGCTCCGACGTCCGAACCCGGCCGCGCCCGGGCGTGTGGTCGACCCTCGAGTACGGGTGCCACATCCGCGACGTGCACCGCATCTTCGCGCACCGCGTCCAGCTGATGCTGACCGAGGACGATCCGCAGTTCCCCAACTGGGACCAGGACGAGACCGCGATCGCCGACGACTACGTGTCGCAAGACCCCGCCGTCGTGGCCACCGAGCTGTTCGACGCCGCGAACGTCGTTGCCGCCACCTATGCCGATGTGCCGGCGGACGCGTGGGGCCGGCGCGGATTTCGCAGTAACGGAAGCGAATTCACCGTCGCGACCATTTCGGTCTATCACCTGCACGACATCGTCCACCACGCGTACGACGTCACTCCTCGAGGGTGATGGCGAGGTTGCTGGGCGCTGATGGTCACCGTGCCGTGATGTCACCGAAGATGCAACGCCGGAACGCCTCCACGTCGGTCGAGACGGATCACACGCGTTACGTTGGAGGCACCGCACGATGCAACTGAACTGAAGGGGGCCCAGGGTGCCGGTTTCCGGGACGCGGCGCGTGTACGGAGGCGTCACCGGCGAGGAGCGGGTCGCCCAGCGGCGCCGTAAGTTGATCGACGCCGGTACGAACTTGTTCGGCTCTCCAGCATCAGGCTCGGTGCGGGTCAAGGATGTGGCCGCGGCGGCCGGCCTGACAGAGCGGTACTTCTACGAGAGCTTCACCGACCTGAACGCGTTGTTCAGAGCTGTGTTCGAGGCGGCTGCCGATGCGATCGAAGCCCGCGTGAGCGCTGCGATGGTCGATGCGCCGGTCGACTGCTTCGCGAGGGTATCGATCGCGCTGCGCACCACCGTTGATGTGTTGTCCGGCGATCCCCGGATGATCCGCATCCTCTTCATCGAGGGCCTGGGCTCGGGTGGCCGTGCGAGCGTTCACCGCAACGAGGTCCTCGCCCGTGCCGCCGGTAACTTCTTGAAATGGTCTGCGCCGGAAGCCCCTTCGTTTGAAAGCAGCGCGGTGTCGGCTCGGATGGAGGCATTCGCCATGTCGGGAGCCGCTTCGGAATTGCTGATCTCTTGGGCGGACGGAACTCTCGATGTCACGCCAGCGGCGATGGCTGACTTTCTGGTCACGCTGTACTCGCGCATGACTCTGTGCTGACCGGTGCAACCATACCGCCGCCCAACGTAATTGGCGTACGCCGACTACTCTGCCGCGGCCTTGATCGCCTGCAGGGTTTGCCGCATCCCATCGCGCATGGATGCGGTGAAGACGTCCTGCCCACCCAGGTAGGCATCGATGACCTGGGCCGTCGCCGCCGGGCTGCCCTCGGGATTCTCGCGCCGCTGGGTGAGCTTGGTCCCGCTCGCTGTGGGCTCCAGCCGCAGAGACCAGATGGCCCAGTTCTCCTTGATGCGGAACGCGATCTCGCGGCCACTGTCCAGCCGCACCACGGTTCCGTGTGTCGTCCATTGGAAGCTGCCGTTGGTGTTCAGGTTGGTGAACTCGACGCCATCGGCGACGTGCTCGGCGCCTTTGAGTCGGGTGGATTCGACCTGCGGGCTCCACTCAGCCATCCGGCACGCGTCACTGACCAGCGTCCACACCGTGTCCGGGGTGGCGGCGATGTCGATGCTCTCTTCGAGCACGGGTTGCGGATTCGAAGGCATGCACTGACTCCCATCGCGAAGTTAAGCGTCCGATCGGACGTGTTGTGGACTGTAGCGATCAGCGCGATTTACGTCCAGTCGCACGTATAAAATGCGGAGGTGGCAATCGGCGATCAGCGGGATGGGCGACGCGTCCGCGGTGACGCGACGCGGCGCAAGGTTGCCCACGAGGCCGCAATGATCGCGACGACGCACGGGCTCGACTCGATCACGGTGGGCGCGCTGGCCGCGGCGACCGGGGTCAGTAAAAGCGGAATCCTCACGGTGTTCGGGAACCGGGAGGCGATCCAAGTGGCGGCGGTGGCCGCGGCACGAAACATCTACCGCGAAACGATCATTGCGAAGGCGTTTGAGGCCCCTCCCGGCGCGCCGCGCCTGCGCGCACTTATCGAGGCCTGGGTCGACTACCTGACTGCCGGTGTGTTCCGCGGCGGTTGCTTCATGGTGGCCACCACGGCGGAATATGGCAGGCGTGACGGTCCGGTCGCGGACGAGGTGCGCAAGCTCAAGCGTGGCTGGTTGAAGCTGCTCGAAACCGAGCTGGCCGCCGCGGGATCCGCGACGCCGGCGGACGACGCCTTCAAGATCGACGCGTTTCTCGCCGCCGGCAATGGCCGCCGGGAACTGTTCGCCGACGACACCGAGCTGCTGCGGGCCCGCGACCTCGCGATGGGCGTCGTCGGCCAGCTTGCCGGTGCATAGCCGGCGTTTCGCCGATTCCCGGTTCGTGTGTGCTTTGCCGGCGTAGCTTCAGATACATCTGAAGATGCGAACTGGGGGTTGCTATGGCATCGAGAATGTTCGGCTTGCTCGCGGCGGGCGCGGGTGTGGTGGCCGTCGCGCTACTGGGCGCCAACCCATCGGCGGACACCTCGCTGGCGATCCAGCCGTCTCCGGCGTGCTTCCCGTGGGAGTGGAACTGTGGGCCGGGCGGTTTCTCGACCCCGGCCGATGACGGCATCCCAGGTGACAACGCCGCAGAAGGTGGCATCCCCGCTCCCGCGGTCGTGCCGAACGTCGACGGTTCACTCAGCCCGCCGGGCATGCCGGGCGACGTATAGCCCGCCGCAGTACCCCTGAAAGTCGGGCTATTTCAGGGGTATTCATGCATGAACTCAGACTGGCGGCGGGATGTCTTGTTGCTCTGCCGATTCCGCAGCCGCTGCGGCCTCTGCAGCTTCCCGTTCTTCTCGTTCTTTGCGTTGGCGGGCGAACGCTTCTCGCGCGGCCTCTTGTGCGTCGATGTCGGCTTGGTTGAGTGCGCGTTCGTAGGCATTGCGCTGCGCCTGGTCTTGGGCGCGGGTGCGGCGGCGGATGGGCATCATGATGCTCCGGCCGGGGGCCGTGGTGGCGTCCAGGTCGACGGTCTCTGGTGGTGGATTGGGCAGGGGTGTGTCGGTGATGGTGCGGGGGAACAGGATTCGGCTTTCGGGCACGCTGGTGTAGGTGTGGCCCGTCGGTGCGGTCCACACGATGGTGCCGTCGGGTTGTTGACGGTCCTGCCAGCCGTCGGGGCCGCCGTAGAAGGTTTTCAGTAGGTGGTGTTTGCGGCATTTGGGGTTGAGGTTGCCCGGATGGGTGGGACCGGCCGGCCATGGAATCGTGTGGTCGATGTCGGAGGCGGTGGCCGGGTGATCGCAGCCTGGGAACATGCACGTCATCGCCCGCATCCGCACGAACTCATCCATCGCGACCGACGGCCGGTACCGCGGCACCTCATCCAGATCAGTGGCGGAGGCGACCGTGCGAACTTTCGCGCCGCGGGCCACCAGATCCGCCAACAGCGCCGGCGGCACCACACCGCCACCGAGGACATAACCGACCGGTTTAGCGGAAGGCTGGACCGGCGTGGACGCCGACGCGGCCACTCGTGCAGGGCTGTGCGCAGTCGCGGCAGCTGGCACCGGCGTGGGCACGATCTCGCCGCCCGGTTCGGCCGCAGGCGCCGGGGTGTCGGCGGGCCGCGAATCGGCCGCCGGCGCAGGGATGGGCTCAAATTGGGGCGTTGAGAAAGGCTCGGGCGAGGGCACGGGCGCGGCCTGGGGTTCCGGCGCAGGCGGGGCCGACGTGGGCACCAGCGGCGCGGCCGGGTCTCCGTTGAGCAGCGGGTCCGCCACCGGCACGGGCAGGGAATCGGTCAGCACATGAATCATCACCGCCGTCGCCCGCGCATCAGGCCCAGCCGCCGGGCAGTCGGGATCACCGCACTGGCAGGCCAACCGATCCCCGCGCGCGGCCAGCACCCCCAGCGCGTCGGCGCGGCGCTGCCCGAAGGTGCGCGGATCGTTCTCGCACACCTGCCGGGCCATCTCGGTCAGCACCCGATCCAGCAGTTCGGCATCGGTGGCCAGTAGTGCACCCCAGATCGAGGCCACGCCGGTCTCGTCATCAGGCTTGCCCACCCCGACCCCACGGCGGCGCGCTGCTGAGCGGACTTTCAGGACTGCGGCGGGGTCGAACTTCTGCACCCAACCGTCGATCTTCTTCTCGATCTTCTTGCGCGACAACCCCGCCCACTCCGACAGTGCTCCCGCGAGCGCGGCGTCGATCACCGCCAGCGTGTTGGGGTCCTCGACCAGGCGGGTGCGCCAGCAGATCGCCCCGACCGTCCGCGCCGAGACTCCACCGTCGGCGAACACCGCCGCCACCCGAGGTAGCCGGAACCGCAACGCCACGGCGATCGACAACTGCCCCGAGGCTTCGCGTTTCCCGATCCCCAGCGCGGCGCCGACTTCGGCGACCGCGGCGTCCCAGCCATCGCAGGCCCACCACTGCCGGCCATCCTGGTCATCGACCCGCAGCGCCACCAGGTCGGCGACGGCTGTCAGCCGGCCCGCAGCGCACTGGTTTTCCACCCGCGCGAAGTGGATCATCAAGTCGACCACGCCGGCATCGTGGACCGGCACACCGCCGGCCCCGATGCCAGAATGTTCGAACATGTGTTCGAGTCTACCGCCAGATTCGATGATTGTCACGTGTTATGTCTCAGGACATCGGTGACAGTTCCGGTGGTCTTGGTGGTGACACTTGGGCCCGCAGGCTCGGGCGGTGGCTGTTCATGAACCGATCGATCCTCGTGTCCGTCTGGCGATCGCGCAGTGGCCCGATGACGCGCCCCCGGAGTGACCTACGTCGGCAACGGAAAACCCTGACACATCAACTGTCACCTATGTCCTGATGCAGAACTGTCACCGATGTCCTGATACATCACGCGTCTGACGCGCACGCCGGCATCGAGTTGAGTAGCAACCGCGACGTCATCAAATCGCATTGACGCCTGCGCATATTTTGTGCAAATCCGGATTCGGCACCACGCTGGCGGGCGTACCTTGAGCTCAGCCCTCTCCGCCGTCGATGAGTTGGCCCGGCCACCGCACCTGACGCAGGGCATGTGGCACGAGCACGGAACTTCGGAAGCGAAGGGCGACCCATGGCAGCCGATGTCGACTTTTGTGTTGTGGGAGCGGGCTTCGCGGGTTTGACCGCCGCGCTGCGGCTGAAGCAGGCGGGCCGCTCGGTGGCGCTGCTGGAGGCGCGGGACCGCGTCGGGGGCCGCACCTTCACCGAGGTGCTCCCGGACGGCACGTGGATCGACCGTGGCGGTGCGTGGGTCGGTCCGGGACAGGACCGCATCAAGGCCTTGATGGCCGAGCACGGCGTCACCGAATACAAGGAGTACGTCGAGGGCGACGCGATGATGATCGTCGACGGCAAGACGCACCGGTATTCGGGCACGATCCCCTGGGCGATGAGCCCGTGGGCCATCGCCAACCTCGGCGCGGGTCTGCTCGAGATCGGGCAGATGTGCAAGACCATCCCGTTCGACGCCCCATGGGAGGCCAAGAAGGCCGCCGAGTGGGACCGAATCACCCTCGGGGAGTGGCTGCATCGCAACATCCGCTCGCATCAGGCGCGCGAGATGCTCGACATGGCCATGGCCGGGATCTACACCTCGGCCGCATCAGAGACGTCGCTGTTGTGGGCGTTGCACCAGATGGGTTCCGGTGGCGGCCCGGTGTTCGTCATCTCCAACTCCGTCGGCGCGCAGGACGCCCGGGTGCGCGGCGGCATGGGCGCCATCTACGGGCCGATGGCCGCCGAACTCGGTGACGCGCTGCATCTTTCGCGCCCCGTTGACCGCATCGCGCAGGACGCCGACGGTGTCACCGTGCATGCCGGGCAGGTGACGGTTCGCGCTCGGCACGCGATCGTCGCCGTCCCGTTGGCCGTCGCCACCCAAATCGACTATGAGCCAATTCTTCCCGTCGACCGGATGTTCCTGCACCGACGCATGCCGAGCGGCGCCGTCTACAAGATCTCGATCGTCTACGAGACGGCGTTCTGGCGTGCGGACGGCCTGTGCGGACAGTCGGCCGCACCGGGCAGCCCGGCCACCCTGACCATCGACGCCTGCACCGACACCGGCACGCCCGGCATCATGTGCGTCATCACCGAAGGTCCGGCGGCACGCAAGCTCGGGCTGCTCGATGCGGCGGAGCGGAAGGCTGTCGTCATCGGCGAACTGGTGGACCGGTTCGGGGCGAAGGCCGCGGCGCCGGCGAGCTACCACGAGCAGAACTGGACGGTCGAGCGCTACTCCGGCGGCGGCATGATCAGCCACGCTCCGCCCGGCGTGCTCACCGAATTCGGCCACGCGTTACGGACCCCGTGCGGGCGAATCCACTGGGCCGGCACGGAAAGTTCGGCCATCATGTGCGGCTGGATCGACGGTGCGGTCCGGTCCGGAGAACGCGCGGCAGCCGAGGTGATGGCCGCGGACAGCGTGGTCCGCGCCGGCTAACGGCGCGCTCGCCAGCGCGCGATCTCGCAACCGATCTCGGTCTCCGCCGGGCGGTCGAAGAACCATTCCTGGCCGATCCGATACCAGTTGTTGGTGCTCTGCAAATGGCCGAGCGTCCCGAAGGTCAGGAAGTCGGCACGCCGGGAGAAGACGTGCTCGGGCGGCAGCATCTGCCGCTTCATCCCGGCGAATTCGGTCTGCCGCGGATCGATGGCCGAGACGACGGCGCCGGTGGCCAACTCGGGCGTGATGGTGAGGTCCTCGTCGATCATGTGCCATTCGCTCGCGGCCCAGATGTACTCCAGGCAATCCTGTGCCGTCACACCGGATTCCGTGTCGACGACGCCGCGGCCCAGCATCAGGCGGTACAGGTCGTCGGCGCGGCCATCGATCGCGGCGTGGAAGCAGTCCAGCTCGAATGCCACGTTGGCCGGATCCATGCGGTTGTACAGCCCGAAGTCGACGAAGCCGACCCGTCCGTCGGCGGCCAGCATGATGTTGCCGGGGTGGGGATCACCGCAGAATTCATGGTTGGTGAACAGCGAGCCGATATAGAAGCGGTAGACCAGTTCTCCGATGTGATTGCGGTCGGCCGCCGGCAGCGTGCGCATGTGCTCGAAGCCCGTGGCGTCGAGGTACTCGGTGACCAGCACCCGCGGCGTGCAGAACTCGACCACGCTGTCGGGGACGACAATGAACGGGTGTCCTCGGTACTGCTCGGCCACGACGCGCTGGGTGTCGGCCTCGCGCAGGTAGTCCAGTTCGCTTTCGAAGTTCCGGGTGATCTCGTCGAGCATGGCGGTGTTCGCTGATGGCCACAACCGCCAGAGCTTCATCAGCAGCGCGAGATTGCGCATGTCGGCCTGGATGGCCCGATCCACGCCCGGGTACTGAACCTTGACGGCGACGTCGCGGCCGTCGCGCAACCGCGCTCGGTACACCTGGCCTATTGATGCTGCGGCCGTGGGGGATTCGTCGAAATCGGCGAAAACGCCCGACAAGGGTCCGAGGTCGGTTTCCATGACCTCGCGCATGGCGCTGAACGGCGCCTGCGGCGCCTGATCCCGCAGCGCGGCGAGCTTTTCCCGAAACTGCTCCCGATGCGAATCGGGCACCAGATCCAGCTCGATCACCGACAGCATCTGGCCGAGCTTCATCGCGGCGCCCTTCATGGAGCCCAGCACCGTCACGAGATTCTCGGCCATCTGGATGGTGGCGCGCTCGGCCAGCAGTTCCTTGGCGCGTTCCGACCGGCCGACCATCGACAGCCGGGTGCGGCCGCCGCGCACGGCCTGCTTCGCGGCGAGGGCGCCCAGTTTGCCGCCCCGCGCAAGACGCCCTTCAGGCAGTCGGCGTGCCACGCTGCCTCCCACGGAATCGGTGCAACGACGCCATCAACGTACCGGCCCGACTACGCAGGTGTCTCGTGTGCCCAGGACTCTGCCTCGCGGGTGATCCGTTGCCAGGCCTCCAGACTCGCCAGGCGTGCGCGAGCCTCGCCGTCCAGCACGGCGGAGGTCTCGAGTAACTCGACGACAACGCCTTCGGCGGTGGCGACTTCGAGTACGTGCACCACGACGTCGATGTCGGGATGGCCGAGCAGTTCGGTGACCGCGGGCCGCGCGAGTTCGGGGTCGATGCGGTTCAGCAGCGACACCAATGCTGCGAGCACTTCCGGCTTCCCCGCGGCCGCGGCCCGGGCCATCCGCAGGGACCGGTCCGGTCCGGCGGCCCGCATGATGTCGTTCATGACGTGCGTGTCCGATACCAGGACGCCAGTCAGGATGATGCCCTCGTCGTCATCGATGGCTCGCTCGAACGCCACGATGAGCTCGTCGGTGGCGAATTCGACGAACCGCGACGCAGTCAGGTAGTCGCGGCGTCGCAGCAGTTCCCTCGCGGCCGGGATCAGCAGCTTGGCGGGCAGTCGCGGGGCGAAGTGGGGAATGACGCGTGGGTCGACGTACGGCGCCGCGTCGGCGAGGTACGCCGGCTTCAGCCCGGACAGCACCCCGATGGCGCGGTCTCCGTGTGCCAGTCCCACGGCGCCGCCGACGCGCCCCGCGACTTCCGGCGGCACCGCGCGGTGAGCCACGGTCACCACCAAAGCATTTGGGACGAGTGGCGCGAGCTTGCCCACGCGTGCGAAGGCTTCGGCCTGTTCGTCGAACAGCGCGTCGGACAGCGCTCCGCGGAGGGCTTTGAGGTCGTCGGCGCCGAGCCGTTCTAGACTGGCCAGGTTTGCGGCGTCGGTCTGCAGCAGCGCGGCGAGCAGCGACAGCTGGGCACGGGTCAGGATGTCGGCCATCAGTGGGTCACCTTCCGAACAGGATCTTGCGGGCGGCGGGCCGGATCAGCCGGGGCAGTACCTTGAGCCCATCGTCGAGCGAGTCGTTCAGGCTGCGCTGATGGGCCACCTTCGCCTTCTTGAGCAGGCTGAGCAGCTGGGCAGATTCCTCGGGGGTGAGCTTCTCGAGTACTGCCCGCGGTTGTCCGAGCTCGTCGAGCAACGGGTTGTCGGTACCCGTGGTTACGGCCTTGTCCATCCTAAATAATTATCACATTCGGATGGTGCAATTATCCGAAAGGCTGCGATCGCGGCGAAAAGGGCCCTTAAGCTGGCCTGTTATCTGGATAGCGATAGTATCGAGGCTCGTCGTGCGGAGGATGTGGAGGACGTGGTGGCGGCTCGGAAGGTGCTGACTCGGGCGGAGAGTCAAGCGCAGACGCGGCAGGAATTGCTGGATGCCGCAGAGCAACAGTTCTACGCCAACGGGTACCACGCCACGTCGCTCGCGGCCATCGCGGCGGAGGCGGGACGAACCATCGGCGCGGTCTACAGCAACTTCGAGGGCAAGGAAGCGCTGTGCCTCGAGGTGATCCGCAACCGTTCCATGGCCGAACTCAATCAACTGCTCGGACCGCTCGTGGCGGCCGGCGTCTCCACCGACGACAGGCTGGCGGCGCTCGCGAGTTGGTGGGCCCGCATCGGCGCCGAGCCCAACCTCGTCGTGCTGACCGCCGAGTATGTCACCAGCACCTTCCACGACCCTGAGCAGCTCGGCAAGGCCCGTGAGGCGCTGGAACGGTTCAAGGAATCGACGCGGGTGCTGCTGGAAGATGCTGTGCCCGAAGGGGTTCCGGCCGATCACCCGCTGATGGACGACGCCATCGAAGTGGCGGTGGCGACCGGCGCCGGCATCGCGATGGCCCAGGCGCTGGGCACGATCGACGCCGAGCGGGGCGCTTCGCTGATGGTCGCCAACATGCGGTTGTGGTTCGACGCGCTCGTCGTCGGCAAATAGAGCCCGAGTCAGTCCGTCCCCGCCGTCACCCGTTGTGCCGCAACGGCGCGGAGCGCTGCGACCACGTCGCTCCCGGCCGCCAGGTCCGCGGCGTACCGCGCACGGTGTTCCCACGCGACCCGTCGCCCGCCTCGTTCTACGACGAACACGCCACCCAGCCGGCGCGGATCGCCGGTGCGCTGATAGGGGTAGATCCCGGCCCGGACGAAGTCGAGAAATGCGCTCGCATTCCGGATCGGGTTCAACCATCGCGGTCGGGCGGCCAATCCCATTGTGCGGTAAAGGGTGTGGTCCTCGGTGACCATCACGGGAGTGCGGGCTCCGGACCGCTTTCGAAATGTGAAGCCCTGGATCGACGTGCCGATGCCGATCAGGATCACCTGGGCGCCAAGCGCTTCCACCTCATCGAAGCGACCGGTCAGCTCTCTGGCCTGCGCCAGGCCGAAAGCGCTGCCGAACTGCGGTAGGAACACCAGCGCCACCGGTCCGTCGCGCCAGAAGTCCTGAAACTCGTGCAGGTGGTGCCGGTCATCGAACACCCGCTCATTGCTGATGACGTCAACCCGGCTCAACTGACCGCTCCCACAACGGCGAACGGGCACATCGTGCCGCGCTTGCCGTGCTGCAGCGTCAGGCCGGGGTCGTGCGTCATCTCGACGAAGCCGGTGCTGTCGGCGTGGCGAATCACGTTGTGCAGATACCCCCACATCTCGGGGCCGAAGTACGGGATGAAGATGCGGTCGAAGATCGGGTTCTGCAGCGCCTTGACGGTCGCCTTGACCAACAGGGTGCCCAGCCGTGGCCGCATCCGGTAGTCCTCGAGGCCGCAGATCTGTCGCACATACGGTGTCAGTAGCGGGATGGCGGCCCAGATCGCCACCCGCATAAGACTTCCGATGACGAGGTTCGGGTTCAGTGGTGTCACCGGTGGATGGGTCATGAAGTCGGTGAGTTCCTGCGCCGGGCGCGTGAATGCCATGAGCTCCTGCTCGGCCCGCTGCACCCACGCTTCGACTTCCTCGGGGGTGTCCGGCAGCTCGCCCGCCGGCATACCCATCAGCTGACAGACCTTGACCTGCTCACGGTAGAACTGGCGCTCGTCGTCGTCGGTCGCATTGGGGTCTCCGAATGCCTTGTACGCGCGCCACAGGTGCGGCCAGCCCACGACATAAGTGAATTTGAGCGTCTCGACGTGGTTGGCCTGGAACAGCTCGCCGGTCGCGGGGACCTCGCCGGTGATGTGAGAGTGCTTGCGGAACAGGTCAACTCCCACTTTTTCGGCGCTTGTGGTGTCGCCCGCGACGGCGCCGGCGAAGAAGTGGAGGCTGCGCCGGATCCGGCCGATCGTGTCGTAGTAGTACGTGGTGTGGTGACCGACGCCGTAGGCCCCGTCGGGGTCCAGCACCGAGATGAAAAGTCCTGAGAGGGCGCCCATTCCGGCAACCATGACGTTCTCGTAGACCTTCCAGCTGATCGAATCGGGCCCGAAGTACCCGTTGTCGATCCGGGGGGCCTCCGCTATCGCCAGAGCTTTCTTCCCGTTCTTGCCGTGCAGCTTCAGCAGGAAGTCGTACCGGCGGTCGATCCTCTGGCGCTCTGCCTTGGGCATCGCGACGTCCTGGAGGCGGACGGATTTCATGGTTCCTCCGTGCTCATTGAGATAGCAACGTTATTCCAATGGCGACGTTACTCCAATCGGGACGGGCCGACAAGACTTGCGACCGCCATAGGATGCGGAGGACGAGCAGGACGGAGAACTGGATGTCAGACGCCGCAACGCACAGCGCCGTGCAGAAGTTGGTGGACGCCGAGGAGTTGCGGACGGGCTTGGGCACGTTCGCGCGCGTGGTCGACGGCAAGCGCTGGGCGGAGGCTTCGCAGGTCTTCGCCGACGACGTCACGTTCGACTATGGCGACCAAGGGCCGCAGTCAGGCCTGCCCGCGCTGGTGGCGACGTTCCGCCGATATCTCGAAAAGTGCGGTGGCACACAACATCTCATCGGTTCGATCCAGGTCGAGGTGCGCGACGACGACACGGCAGTGACCCGGGCGTACGTACAGGCCCGGCACCAGGGCCTCGGCCCGCTCTCGGCGGACACCTTCGACACCAACGGCGAATACACCGACACCTGGGCCAGGCGGCCCGAAGGCTGGCGCATCGTCAACCGCATCAGCCGGTGGTCGGCGATGTCGGGTAATCCCGCGGTTCTGTTCCCGCAGTAGCGGATCAGCGGAAGCGGACGTCCATGGTCGCGAGGCCGAAGATCTTCTTGCCGCCCGACTTCGCGCCGACGATGACGACACCCGTGCGGGTCTCGGGATCCAGCGACTTGATCTTGCCGCTGAACTCGATGTCGCAGCCTTCGGTGGCCGGCACCACCGCGGGCGCCGACAGGCGCACGGTGTAGCGGCTCACGGCACCGGGGTCGCCGGACCACGTCGAGGCGTATCCGGCACCCAGACCCATGGTCAGCATGCCGTGGGCGATGACGTCGGGCAGGCCGGCCAGCTGCGCCAGGTCCTTGTCCCAGTGAATCGGGTTGGCGTCGCCGGCCACACCGGCGTAGTTCACGAGATCGCCGAGCGACAGCCGCAGGTGACTCGCGGGCAGTTCGTCACCGACGGATACGTCATCGAACGACGGAGTGCCCGGCGTGCGGGCCGCGTCGGTCGCGATCCGGACCTCTCCCTCGGGGCGCACCGTCTTGCGGTACTCCTCCGAGCCGATGTCCAGGATGTTCATGTCGTGCATCATCGCCTTCTGCACGGCCGTCTTGACGTCGCCGTCGATGTCCTCGGCCGTCACGCCGACGACGGTGGTGTGCAGCGTGTGGACGCGCTCGCCCTTGGTGTCGGTGAAGGTGTTGGTCACGGTGATGAAGTCGCGGCCCGCGGTCCGGCGCACGGACGTCAGCTCGACGTCGATGACCAGTTCGTCACCCGCTACGATCGGGCGGTGCTGTTCGAAGACCTCTTCGGTCTGCAGGTAGGTGTCGTAGCCGACGACGATCGACTCGAACATCCGCCGGTTGCACTTCATGCCGGGCGTCGAGGTGAACGTGATCGGCGCGATCACGTCGGCATAGCCGAGCTCGTTGGCGGCAGCGACGTCCCAGTGCGCAGGGTGGTAGTCCTGCACCGCGCGGGCGTACTCGCGCAGCTTCTCGCGGCCGACCAGGTAGGTGCCGTCCATCTGGTAGTGGTGGCCGATCCGCGCTTCGAGCGGCGACGCTTCTGCTGCTGTCGTCATGACTGTGCCCAACTTTTCTATCGACATGTTCGCTGAGGCCGACCAAAGCACCCTACGCGGCGTGGGGGCGGCAACACACGTCGATGCGCCGTCTACCTGCGCCGAGCGGCGGCAAATGTGCCCAAAACCACGTGATTCCGGGGCCCGCGGAGGCTGTTCGCGGGTCTCCGCGGCCGCGTGCTTGACTGGCATCATGGCCCGCACACCCACCTTGGCCCGTCGGTTGTTCGAGCGATACGAACCCGTGCACGCGATCACGTACTTTGCGCCCGAGGCGCGCGCGGCGGCCGTCGACCTCGGCTACCGCAGCTTCTGGAGCGGCTACTTCGTCACCCGGTCAGCGCCCCTGGGCCCGGTGCCGCCGCAGGTCGTCGAGGCGATCTTCTACAACTTCGCCGCCCACCGCGTCGCGAAGTCGCTCGCCGGTGCGTGGGACATCGCGACGCCTCAACAGGCGCTCGCGGCCAGGGAAGCGGGCGCGGTCGCCGCATTGCGCCGCTACGGCCTCACCGCAGACGACACCCTGCGTCCCGCCGCCGATCTGCTCGGCCGGGTCGCGCGCGGCGCAGCCGTCGACGGCCGGCCGTTGTTCGCCGCCCTGTCCGCGGCGCCGTGGCCCGACGAGCCGGTGGCCGCGCTGTGGCACGCGGCAACCTTGTTGCGCGAACAGCGGGGCGACGCCCATGTGGCCGCTCTCGTGGCGGCCGGCATCACCGGCCGTGAATCCAACGTGCTGCACGTCGCGGCGGGCCGCACCACCCGGGACAAGGTCGTGTCCACGCGCGACTACGACGACGCCGAGTGGGACGCCGTCACCGCGCGGCTGGCGGCGCGGGGCCTGGTGACGGCGGACGGCTCGTTGACCGACGCGGGACGCGAGCTGAAGAACGACATCGAGTACCGCACCGACGCGGCCGCGCTGCCGACGCTCGACGTGCTGAGCGACGCCGAGGTCGAGACGCTGTTCCAGGCGCTGACCCCGATCGCCCGGATGGTGGTCGCCGGCGGCGATCTACCGGCCATCACCCCGATGGCGTTGCAGCACAGCGATCTCGACGATCCCAGCGCAAACCTGGACTAGGCGGCCAGGGCACCGCGCTTGCGCAGCAGCGGCAGCACGCCTTCGGCGAACCAGTAGGCCTCTTCGAGGTGTGGGTAGCCGGAGAGGATGAACTCGTCGAATCCCAGGTCGTGGTACTCGGAGATCAGCGCGGCGACTTCTTCATGGCTGCCGACGAGTGCGGTCCCGGCGCCACCGCGGACCAGACCGACACCGGCCCAGAGGTTCGGGTAGACCTCGAGGTGGTCGAGCCGTCCACCGTGCAGCGCGGTCATGCGCCGTTGCCCCTCGGATTCGGAATTGGCATGCAGTGCTGTGGCTTTGGCGATCTGTTCGGGCGTCAACTCGGCCAGCAGAGAATTGGCGACGGCCCAGGCGGCTGCGGAGGTGTCGCGGGTGATGGTGTGCAGTCGGATGCCGAACCGCAGGGTGCGGCCGCGGGCTTTGGCCAGTTCGCGCACCTGTGCAATCTTGGCGGCCGCGGCGGCCGGCGGTTCACCCCACGTCAGATAGACGTCGACATGCTCCGCCGCGATGGGCAGCGCGGCCGGTGACGATCCACCGAAGTACAGCTGCGGCAACGGGTTCGGTGGTTCGGAGACGCGGGCATCGGTGACGGAGTAGTGCCTGCCGCGGTAGTCCACGGGGCCGCCGCGCCAGACGTCGCGCACGATCTCGAGGAATTCACCGGTGCGTTCGTACCGCTGATCGTGGCTGAGCCAGTCGCCGAAGCGGCGCTGCTCGACATCGTCGCCGCCGCTGACGATGTTGAGCAGCAGCCGTCCTCCGGAGAATCGCTGGAAAGTCGCTGCCTGCTGCGCGGCCAGGGTGGGCGGCACCAGACCGGGCCGGAAGGCGACCAGGAACTTGAGTCGTTCGGTCTGCTCGAGCAGGGCTGCCGACGTCAACCAGGCGTCCTCACACCAGGTTCCGGTCGGGGTCAGCACCCCCTCGTACCCGAGCCGGTCGGCGGCGCGGGCCACTTCACCGAGGTAGCGCAGGCTGGGCTTGCGGTATCCCGCGGGGACCGTGTGGTGCGATGACGCGTGCGACGCGCCGACGATCGAGCGACTGTCACCGTTTGTGGGCAGAAACCAGAAGAACTTGGCGGACAAGACGATCCTCCTATTTTGCGGTGGTCCAGAACTGTGACAACTGATCGCCGAACCGGTTGTCGACGAACTGCGAAAAGGCGGTTTTGTGGTCGATCTGTCCGGATTGTGTGAACGCGTCGGCGAGCTGCTGCTCAGAGGCGATCACCGCATCGTTGATGGGAATGGGCAGCCGCAGGCTCCGAGACTGCGCGACACGGGCCACCTGCGGATCGATTCCGATTGCGGCAGCGTACTTTTGGTACCACTCGTCGGGGTGGTCCTTGGCCCAGAGCGAGGCCCGCGCCACCCGTTGGACGAAGTCGGCCAGCGCGCTGTTGCGTTTGGCGTCCTGCAGCGCGGCCACCGAGGCGATGCCGAATCCGTAGCCGTTGGTGACGCTTTCGGCGGTGACGACGGTACGGACCTTGAGCTGGTTCTGGGCCAGGGCCGTGTACGGATCCCAGATGGCCCAGGCATCGGCCTGCCCCTGGCTCAGTGCGGTGAAGGCGTCGGCCGGCTGCAGGAACACCAGCTGGATGTCCTTGACCGTCAGGCCGGCCTTCTGCAGCTGAAGCAACAGATGGCCGTGTGCCGAGCTGCCCTTGCCGACGACGACCTTCTTCCCGCGGAGGTCGGCCACGGTATGCACCGCTGAGCCGGCGGGGGTGAGGATCTGGTCACCGGCCGCGCTGTTCGAATAGGCCGAAATGACGCGGATTTTCGCGTCTGCCGCAGCGCCGAAGATCGGCGGCGTGTTCCCGGTGACGGCGAAGTCGATCTTGCCCGCGGTAGCCGCTTCGACCTGGGGCGGTCCGGAGGTGAACGTCGAGAACTGCACCTTGTAGGGCACGTTGTCGAGCTCCCCGGCGGCCCGGAGCAACGACTCGGTACCGCCCTTCTGATCACCCACCTGCAGCGTCAGTCCGGACAGGTCCGCTGCCGGAACTGTCTGGGGCACAGCCACTTCGTTCTTGGTGTCGCGGCTGGAGACACAGGCGGTGAGCAGTGCTCCGGCGGCCAGGATGGAGAGCAGCCGTGCTGCCCGGGAATGCGTCACAGTCTTCTCCTGTCAGACACCGAGCCGCGTCAGTAGCTCGGTGCGGTAGTCGTCGGTGCGTTGGTCGCGCTGACCGTGTGGTTGTCGGGGATTCGCGATCGGCAGGGTGTGCGCCACCCGTCCGTTCTCCAGCACGACGATGGTGTCGGCCAGTGCGATGGCCTCGTCCACGTCATGCGTGACCAGGAGCACCCCGAAGTTGTGCTGGCGCCAGAGGTTCAGCAGCAGGCGGTGCATCGACAGTCGGGTGAGGGCGTCGAGCGCGCCGAAGGGCTCGTCGAGTAACAGCAGTTGGGGCTCCGCCACCAGCGCGCGGGCCAGGGACACCCGCTGCGCCTGACCACCGGACAGGGTCAGCGGCCACGCCTGCGCCTTGTCTGCCAGGCCCACCTCGTCCAGGGCCTGGTCGGCGCGGGAAAGCGCCTCGGCGCGAGACAATTTGGCGCGGGTCAGGCCGTATCGGACATTGTCGCGAACGGACCGCCACGGGAACAGCCGGGGTTCCTGGAAGGCGACGGCCGGCGCGCCCTGTACCTCGCGCTCGCCCTGGAAATCACCGGCGATGCCGGAAAGCACCCGCAGTATCGTCGATTTTCCGGAACCGCTGCGCCCGACGAGCGCGACGATCTCGCCGCGCTTCACGCGGAGGCTGACCTCGTCGAGCACCCGATTGGCGCCGTACCACTTGGATACCGAACGCAACTCCGCTGCGGGCGGTTCCGATACCACCGGCGGTTCCACGGGTACTTCGTAAAGTGCTGTCACAGGGTGCCTTTCAGACGCGGTAGCGCAAAGCACGGCGCTCCAGAATCCGCACCAGTGCGTCGGTGATGATGCCGAGCAGCGCGTAGACGACGAGGCCGAAGATGATCACGTCGATGCGGAGGAAGTCGCGCGCGTTGTTGATGAGGTAGCCGACACCTGAGTCGGCGTTGATCTGCTCGGCGACGATGAGCGTGAGCCACGAGATGGCAAGCGATTGCCGCAGGCCCACCAGTACCTGGGGTGCGGCGCTGGGGATGACGACGGTCCGCAGCCGTTGCAGGGGCGAAAAGCCGAGTACGGCAGCCGTTTCGAAGAGCTTGGGGTCGACCTGGCAGATGGCCGACGAGGTATTGAGGTAGAGCGGGAACGCCGCACCCAACGCGACCATGAGCACCTTGGGCAGCTCGCCGATGCCGAACCAGACGATGAACAGCGGGATCAGGCCGAGGTGCGGGAGCGCCCGGATCATCTGCATCGTCGGATCGACCGTGGCGTCGGCCCACCTCGAGAACCCCACGAGGGCGCCGAGAGCGGCGCCGATGACGCCGCCGAGGAGCAGGCCCTCGGCGGCGCGGATGCCGGAGATGCGCAGCGCTTCGGCGAGTTGACCGTTGCCGATCAGCTCGATGCCTGCCTCTGCGATGGTCTGGGGTGCCGGCAGGACCGCGGGATCGATGAGGCCCCACGCGCTGCCGGCCTGCCACAGGATGAGTACCGCCAGCGGTGACAGCCAGCGGATGATTTCCCAGCGCCGGGCATGGACGCGGCTGCGCCAGGAAACCGCCTGCACCGCTGCAGGTTCGGTTCCGGGGGCCGCGCCGGCCACCGGGGCCTCGCGGGTGGTCATCACGCTCCTCACGTCGACGGCTATCGGTCAGGCGCGCACGCCATGACACCGAACGTAGGAGGCCGGGCGCGGCACGTGAAGAATTACCGTCGCCCTGATTCCACGGGAACGGGGGCGCGTAGTCTCACGCCTGTCAGATGAATCGATCGAGGGGTCGGCAGGTGGTCTACGTCGAGTCAGCCGTCCGGGGCAGGCAGATCATTGCCGCCGCGCGTGACGTGCTGGTTCGCGACGGCGTCGCCCGTACGACCATGCGTGCGGTGGCCGATGAGGCGCAAATCCCCTTGGGCACATTGCAACACGTCTTCCCGACCAAGCAGAAGCTGCTGCGGGCCGTCATCGAAGACGTGGTCGAGGAGATCGCGGAGGTGTTGCGCACCTCGGCCGATCTCGATGATGGCCTCGAACATGCTGTCCGGCAGGGTATCCGCGGTTTCTGGAACACCCTGGTCGTCGGCCACGACAACTTGCAGTTGGTCCAGTTCGAGCTGGTGGTCCAGGCGCTGCGCACTCCCGGGCTCGAAGACCTGGCGCGCTGGCAGTACGAGCGATACGTCGACGTCGTCGCCCATTGGTGCGAGCAGGCCGCCGCGCGGGCCCAGGAGACGGTGGCGATCGGCTACCGGAGTATCGCGCGGACCATCCTCGCGGGTATCGACGGCCTGATCGTGCAGTACGTCGTCGATCCCGATCCGGCGCGCGCAGACGAGGATCTCGACACGCTCATCACCATGATTCTCGGGGCTGCCGCCGTGCAGCCCGTGTCTTCGGACTGAGCGACCGACCTTGCCACCTGGGCAGATGTGCCTTATCGTCAAAGTCAGTCAGTTGTATGACTTGGAATCGGGCAAGCGTCAGGAGAACGCCATGGATCGTGTCGACGTCGTCATCGTGGGAGCAGGACTTGCCGGGCTCAGCGCCGCCCGCAAGCTGACCCGGGCCGGAAAGGCCGTGGTGGTGCTCGAGGCACGCGACCGGGTGGCAGGTCGCAACCTCGGTGGCACGCTCAGCAACGGGGTGCCGGTCGAGATGGGCGGCCAGTGGGTCGGGCCGACGCAGGATGCGGTGCTGGCCCTGATCGATGAGCTGGGGCTCGAGACGTTCGCGTCCTACGATGCGGGCGATGCGATCACCGTCTACGACGGCGAGAACCACCGCTACGCCGACGAGACGTTCGGCCTGCCACCGCAGACCCTCGCCGAGGTCGGGCGACTCTGGGTGGAGATCGAACAGCTCGCGCAGAGCGTGGACACGGGCTCGCCGTGGACCACCGCCGGCGCGACAGACCTGGACCGCCAGACGCTGGATCAATGGCTGGTCGGGCAGACCACCGATGCGGTGGCGCTGCGGTTCTTTCGCCTGATCGTTCCCGCGCTGTTCTCCGCCGAGTCGCCTGAACTGTCGCTCCTGCACTTTCTGTTCTACGTCAAATCCGGGACGAGCCTCGAGGTGCTCATCTCGACCACCGGCGGCGCACAGGAGTCCCGCGTGGTCGGCGGCACCCACCAAATCTCGGAGCGCATAGCCGCCGAACTCGGAGATGCCTTGTGGCTCAACACCTTTGTCAGCGGCATCGCCCAGGATGCCTCTGGGGTCACGGTGACCTACGACGGTGGGCAGCTCGCGGCGGACCGCGTCGTGGTCGCGGTACCGCAGACTCTCGCCGGGCGGCTCCGCTACAGCCCGCCGCTGCCCGCGGCGCGCGATGCGCTGACCCAGCAGTTCCCTGCGGGCTCGGTCATCAAGTTCAACATCGGGTATCCGACGCCGTTCTGGCGCGATGCCGGTCTGTCGGGCTTCGTCATGAGCCTCGACGACGAGTTCAACGTCGTGCTCGACAACTCGCCGGCCGACAGCTCCTGTGGCGTCCTCGTCGGGTTCCTGGAGGGCGCACACGCCCGGCGGGCGGCAGAACTCACCGCCGCGGAGCGCCGCGACCTCGTCACCCGGAATCTGGTGAAGTACTTCGGTCCGCGGGCCGCCGACCCCTTCGACGTTCTCGAACAAGACTGGACCGCTGAGGAATTCAGCCGGGGCTGCTACGGCGGCCGGCTGGCCGCAGGTGTGTGGACGCAGTACGGCAAGGCCGTGGCGGCGCCCGTCGGCCGTATCCACTGGGCAGGCGCCGAGACCTCCGATGTCTGGAACGGCTACATGGACGGCGCGATTCGATCCGGCTACCGTGCGGCGGACGCCATCCTGGCCGAAGGGGCGTGACCATGAACACCGAAACACAGCAGACCGCCGTGGCGATCGTCGGCGCCGGCGTATCCGGTCTGATCGCCGCGCGCGACCTCCAGCGGCAGGGTATCGAGGTGCTGGTGCTAGAGGCCGCGGACCGGGTCGGCGGGCGAACGCTGGCCGAAACGTCCGCGCTCGGCTCGCGACTCGATCTCGGTGGTCAATGGATCGGCCAGGGACACCACAGATTTGAGCAATTGGTCGACCAACTCGGCGCGACCCGATTTCAGATGCACACGCCGAAGGCGCCCGCGATATTCGACGGCCCGCAGACCGTCTCGCCCAACTCGCTGCCATTACTCACCGCCACGGGGGCGCTGGCGGCCGCCGAGCTGCTCAGCAGACTTCCCGTGAGGGGCCGATGGAATACCGCGACGGTGCAGTCGTGGCTACGCAGAGTTCCGTCCGACCGCGCGCGCCGACTGCTCGGTGCGCTGGTCGAGACGACGTCGTGCGCAGGACCCGAACAACTTTCGGTGCAGGCCTTTCTCGAGTTGGTCCGCTATCAGGGTGGCTTGCAGACCATGATGAAAACCAGCGGTGGCGCGCAGGATTCACTCGTACTGGAGGGCGCGGGCACCCTTGCCGAGCGGCTTGCGGCCGGGCTCGGCACGCGCGTCCGGACGAGTTGCCGCGTCACCGCCATCCGTCAGACTGCCGATGGGGTGGTCCTCGACACCAGCGCTGCCGCGGTGGCTGCCCAGCGTGCCATTGTCTCGGTGCCACCGCCGATGACGACGAGCATCGCCTTCGAACCGCCCTTGCCGCCGGAACGAATCACTCTGCAGCGCAACATGTTCATGGGGACGGTGTACAAGGCCGTCGCGGTCTATGAGACGCCGTTTTGGCGGGCCCGTGGCGATGCGGAGTGCATGCTGCTCGGGGAACCCAACGTTGCAGTCTTCGATACCTCGCCGCCGGCCGGCCCCGGACATCTGTGCATGCTGGTCGGTGGTCCCCAGGCCCGCGCCCTCGACGATCTGGACACCGACGGCCGGCGCGCCGTGCTGCTGCGTCAGCTGGCGCAGCACCTCGGGCACGCCGTCGAGCAGCCGGCGAGTTGGCACGAAAAAGCCTGGCACCAAGACACATTCGCGGGCGGTGGTTATTCCGCGTTGCCGGTGCAGGGCACCAGCGAGGGCTTCTATCCCGTGGCGTCGGCGCCCACCGGCCGGATTCACTGGGCCGGAACGGAGACGGCCGCCGAACACGCCGGCTACATCGAAGGGGCCATCGAGGCCGGCATTCGCGCAGCGCGGGAGGTTGCCAAGACGATCGCGCATGAATCCCAGACGAAAGCGCATTGATCGTCGCGTTTTGTGACTCTACGTTTGAGTCATGAAGACAGTGATGATCACCGGGTGTTCGTCCGGCTATGGGTTGGAGATTGCCGGGCACTTCCATGCGCAAGGCTGGAATGTCGTCGCGACCATGAGAACGCCGCGGCCCGAACTACTTCCGGATTCGGACCGCATGCGGGTGCTGGCGCTCGACGTGACGAATCCGCAGAGCATCGCCGCGGCCGTTGCCGCGGCCGGCCCGATCGATGTGCTGGTGAACAACGCCGGCGTCGGGGTGGTGGGCGCGTTCGAGGCGACCCCGATGCAGACGACTCGGGAGGTGTTCGAGACGAACACCTTTGGGGTCATGGCGATGACGCAGGCCGTGGTCCCGCAGTTTCGTGAACGACGGTCCGGCGTCATCGTCAACGTGACGTCCAGTACGACCCTGGCACCGATGCCGCTCGCCGCGGTGTATACCGCGAGCAAGGCGGCCATCGAGGGGTTCACCGGCTCGCTGGCGTTCGGCCCAGTTCGCCAAACTGGGCGAGCACGGCGCGAGCTAGCCGCGAAAGAGCCTCAGAGCCGGTACATTTCGCGTGCCATGGCCGCTTCCTCGAACGATTCCTCGCGCCGCGGCGGGTAATAGTCGGCCCGATGCTCAGGCCAATGGGCGCGGCTCTGAAGCCAGGTGCCGGCGGCGGTGACCGCGTCGGCGAACTGCTGAGCGCTGTGGCGCAGCCAATCCCGCAGCATCTCCGCGGGAGTCGGAACGTGTGCGTGTGTCATGTCATCGACGCTACGAATCCGCCCGGTTCCAGACATCGCGCCAAGGGCTGATCTTGATGTCCGACCACGGTAGGGCGCCGTGCGCGACCGCGGGCGGATGCCTAGGCCGGCGCTCCGACGAAATCGTCCAGCGCCGAATCGATTTCGTGTGCCAGTCGCTGTGGCGCCTCGGCGTCGCCGGTGATCAGGTCACGTAGTGCACGGTGGAAGAGGCCGTCGGCCGTCGCGTACACGATGGCGGGCGTGATGATGACGACGGACTCGCAGAGTTCGGCGTAGGCGATCACGGCCTTCCAGGTGAGCGCGGCAAGGCTGTCGTCGATCTCGTTGATGCTTGCGGCGAAGCGGTCGTCGAAGAGCGCTTGCGTGCGCAGGTCGTACCAGAGCCGGTGCATGGCGGCCGACTCGCGCAGTGAGTTGCTGAGGGCGCTGCTGATGCGGGTCTTGAGTTCCGGCCCGGAACTGCCGTCGATGACGATGGAGTTGTAGCGGTCGATGAAGTGGTTCTTGTACTGCCGCACGCAGCACATGACGAGGTCGTCTTTGTCGTCGAAGTAGTAGTGCAGAACGCCGAGCGATATCTCGCAATGCTGGGCGAGCTCCCGCATGCTGGCGCGCGCGAAGCCCAGTTCAGCAAGTCCGCTGGTGGCTTGGGTGGCCAGCTCCTGACGGCGCGCAGCGAACTTTTGCCCACGCGCGCCCGCCAGTCGGCCTGCAACGCGGCTCGAAGGGGTATCCACAGGGCTCCAGTGGCAGATGAGGTGTCAGTGAACTGGCGGGGAATACCAAGTCTATTCCTCCGATCAGGTACTTCTGCCCCGGGGTGGCAAAGTTTGGACGATCGTCTTGAAATGCCTCCAAAGAATGGCGCAGGTCGCTATCATGCTCCGCGAGTACTCGAAATTCGACGGAAATGGTGCCGATGAGCGAACAACAAGCAGCGGCGGACTCTGCTGCGGACGACAGGTTGGCGTGGTTGCGGAAGTCGGTCGCGGAAGGGCAGCCGGGAGCGGTTGATTCGGCGTGGAGCTGGATCGTCGAGCTGTCCAAGCTGGCGGACAACGACTCCGATGCTGCCGAAGCGCAGCTCAACGATCTTTTCCGGCTGGGTACGCCGCCGGTCGATCTGGACGGCCCGACGGAGGGCATTCTCGTCATGACGACGACGAACCCTGCGCTCGATACCGTGACGCGGGCTGTTACGGCCCTGTGGATGCCGTGGCAGGGCAAGCGCTTCGATTCGGAGGCCGGCACCGGCGACAATCGGCTGACCAAGAGCACTGGCCTGGTTGGCAAGCTGCTGTGGCCGCTGTATTCGATGCGTGATGCCGAATCCGGCAAACTCGCCTTCGACTTCGCGACCTACGTGGAAGCCGGTAAGGACGACCCCGATCGTCAGGTCATGGTCATCGATTACGCCAACGTTGAATCGAACCCGCGCCTGGTGATCCGGAGCATCCGGGACGAACTGGTGCAGCTCGTGCCCGGTGTCTACCTCGGCAAGATTCTGTTCAACACCGGCTCCGACAAGTACAGCAAGATCGGCTACTTCGCATTGCGCACGCCGCGCTGACAGACCTCGCGTTCACAGCCCACCTAAACGACTAACTCGAAAAAGAAACGGCAACAACATGACTGAGTGGCACGAATACCCGTCTCTGCTCCTGCAGCTGAACGCTCTCACCAAGGCTCGCGATGACCTTCGCGCGCACAATCTGTACGAGAGCTACGGGATGCGTCCTGCCGATGACCTCGGCCAGCCCACCGAAGAAGTGCGTCGGGCCCGTCAGCCTGACGGCACCTGGAACGACCTCGCGGATCCGCACATGGGTGCCAAGGGCACCGGCTTCGGACGCAACGTGCCGCTGTCGATGACCGTCACCGACGTCAAGCGTCTGCTCAAGCCGGACCCGCGCGTCATCAGCCGCAAGCTGATGGCCCGCGACGACTTCAAGCCCGCCGGCATCATCAACGCGCTGGCCGCTGCATGGCTGCAGTTCGAGAACCACAACTGGTTCTTCCATGGCGACGGTGTGCCCGACAAGACCATCGACATCCCGCTGAGCGCCGACGACCAGTTCCCCGAGAACCCGATGAAGATCCGGTGCACCATCCCGCTGCGCGGCGAGATCGCCGATGGTTGCCCCGCACCTGTTTTCGCCAACGCCGAGACGCACTGGTGGGACGGCTCGCAGGTCTACGGCAGTGGCAAGGAGCGCCAGTCGCAGGTCCGCACCTTCGTCGACGGCAAGGTGAAGGTCGACCCGAACGGCCGTCTGCCCGAGAGCGACATCAAGGGCATCGACCTGACTGGCATGCAAGAGAACTACTGGGTCGGCACCGGCCTGCTGCACACCATGTTCGCGCGCGAGCACAACGCGGTCTGCGACGCGCTCAAGAAGGCCTACCCGAGCTTCGATGATCAGCGCCTCTTCGAGATCGCCGTCCTCGTCGTCTCTGCACTCATCGCCAAGATCCACACCGTGGAGTGGACGCCGTGCGTGCTGCGGCATCCGGCGCTGCAGATCGGTATGAACGCGAACTGGTACGGCGCGCTGGGCGAGACGTTCCAGGAGAAGTTCGGCCGGATCAGCGACAATGAGGCGATTTCGGGCATCATCGGGTCGGCGACGGACCACCACACGGCTCCGTTCTCACTGACCGAGGAGTTCGTCTCCGTTTACCGCATGCACCCGCTGATCCCGGACGACTGGAACTTCTTCTCGCTGGAGTCGGGCGAGCACCTGGTCAAGGCGGACTTCACCGACCTTCAGGGTGTTCATACGCGTGGCTTCATGGACAAGATCCAGATGGGCGACATGTGGTATTCGTTCGGTCTGGCCAGCGCCGGTGCCGTGTGCCTGCACAACTACCCGAACGCGCTGCGCAACCTCACCCGGGTCGACGGCCAGGTCACCGACCTTGCCACTCTCGACATCGTGCGTGACCGCGAGCGCGGTGTGCCGCGCTACAACGACTTCCGTGAAGCGCTGCGGATGCCGCGCCGCAAGACCATCGACGACATCACCCCGAACAAGCAGTGGGCGCGAGAGATCAACGAGGTCTACAACGGCGATGTCGACGCTGTCGATCTGCAGATCGGCATGCAGGCCGAGCAGCCGCCGAAGGGTTTCGGCTTCTCGGACACCGCTTTCCGTATCTTCATCCTGATGGCGTCGCGCCGACTGAAGAGCGACCGGTTCTTCACCAACGACTACAAGCCCGAGGTGTACACGCAGGTCGGGTTCGACTGGGTGAACAACAACACCATGAAAGACGTCATGCTGCGCCACTATCCGGAGCTGGAACCGGTGATCGGCGACGTCGAGCGGGTGTTCGCGCCATGGCCGAAGTTGGGTGCACCGGTGCCGGGCAAGAAGAACCCGGTGGTGCAGCTGGCCGACTCGGTCCGCGCCTACTTGCCCTGGGGCTGACGGACACATGGCCGACGATTTCCCGCACGCGTCAATCGTCGAAGGCGTTCGGTTCACCGCTCAGATCGGTGTGCCGAACGTCCTTCTGGGACTGTTCAACAAGCGAGAGTTGCCCACCCGCATCGCATCTGGCCTGAGCTCCGACTACCTGGGATACCAGCTCGTCGAAGGTATGGTGCGCAGCTACGGTCCCGGCCCGTTCTACGTTCGGGTCGTCGCCGACGAGGCGCTGCTGGTGCACCACCCCGATGATCTGGAGTTCGTGCTGGGCGGATCGCCCGACCCGTTCGCCTCCGATCCGAAGCCCAAACGCGAGGGAATGGCGGCGTTCCAGCCGGACGCGCTGACCATCTCCCGCGGGCATCCGTGGGAGGACCGTCGCCGGTTCGCCGAAGCGGTGCTGGACACCGGCCACCCGGTCCACCGGCTGGCGCAGGCGTTCGTGGAGAAGGTCGCTCGGACGGTTGAGGGCCTCGGTGCGGGGGCCTTGAAGTGGTCGGACTGGAACGCGGCATTCCAGCGGTTGACCCGCAGCGTGGTCTTCGGCGACAAGGCCGCGGACGACGCCCGGCTCACCTCACAGCTCAGCGAACTGATGTCGGCGGGCAACGGAATGCCCGGCGAACCGGCGCCCGGCTACCCGGAGTTCGTCTCGCATATCGAGTCCTACCTGAAGGACCCGGAGCCGGGCAGCCTGGCCGCACTCATCGCGGAAACCACACCGCCCGAGACCGCGAGCCCCGCGAGCCAGGTGATCCACTGGCTGTTCGCGATGGGTGACACCCTGGCGGCCAACGCTTTCCGCACGTTGGCGGTGCTGTCCACGCATTCGGAGAACTTGACCGAGGTCCGGGCGGAGATGGCGTCGGCCGACATCAACTCGGGCCAGGGCATCGCGTCCCTGAAGTACCTCGGCGGGTGCCTGCTCGACACCATGCGGCTGTGGCCGACGACGGGGTTGTTCGGCCGCGTCGCGACCCGCGACATCGAGTTCCCCAGTGGGGCGGTGCTGCCCGAAGGCAAGCAGGTTCTCATCTACAACGTGTTCAACCACCGGAACCGCGACCGGATCCCTTACGCCGACCGGTTCTCGCCGGGTGAATGGGTCAGTGGGGATGCCGGGAGCGACTGGTCGTACAACTTCTTCAGCCACGGCCCACAGGGCTGCCCGGGCGCCGGACTGTCGGTGTTCCTCGGGCAGGCCTTCCTGGCGCACGTACTGGACGGATCCACGCCGGTGCTGCGCGGCGCTACGCTGAACTCACAGAAGTCACTGCCGCACAGTATCGATCTGTACGGCATCAGCATCGAACGCTAGATGGACCATGCGGTCGTCAACGCGACCGTGCGATGGAGGGGACCCTTGTGACGACGACCGCCGAACATCTCCGCTACGCCCTTGACGGACGGTGGCGCGAGGTGAAAGACCGTATTCGGCAAGAGCTTTCCGCTGAACTGTTCAAGCCGCACTACACCCCGGACACCGCGGTGGCGCGCGCCAAGGTCACCGAGCAGATGAAGTACATGGCGTCGCGCGGCGCCGCCGAGGACGCCTTCGCGAAGGGGCACGGCGGCAACGGTGATGCGGGCGCCACCATCGCCCGTATCGAGATGCTGGCCATGAGTGACCTGTCGTTGATGGTCAAGGCCGGCGTGCAGTGGGGCCTGTTCGGCGGCGCCATCGACAACCTGGGCACGGAACGTCACCACGAGGCGTACGTGCGCAAGGCCATCGACCTGGACCTCGTCGGCTGCTTCGGCATGACCGAGACCGGACACGGCAGTGACGTGCAGTCCCTGGAGACGACCGCCACGTACGACCCGGCGACCGGGGAGTTCGTCATCGATTCTCCGACCCCCGCCTCGCGCAAGGACTACATCGGCGGCGCAGCCGAATCAGCCCAGGTATCAGCGGTTTTCGCGCAACTGATCACCAAGGGCGAGAACCACGGGGTGCACTGTTTCATCGTGCCGATTCGCGACGAGTACGGCAACGACCTGCCCGGCGTGCGGACCTCGGACTGTCACTACAAGGGCGGACTGCCGGGCGTCGACAACGGCCGCATCCAGTTCGACCATGTGCGGATTCCGCGGGAGAACCTGCTCAACCGCTACGGCGACGTCGCCGAGGACGGGACGTACTCGTCCCCGATCGACAACCCCAACCGCCGGTTCTTCACCATGCTGGGCACGCTCATCCGCGGCCGCGTGACGGTCGGTGGCAGCGCGGCGGCCGCCGCGCGCGTCGCACTGGACATCGCGACCCGGTATGCGTTGCAGCGCAGGCAGTTCGAGGCGCCGAAGACCGACGAAGAAGTCCTGATCATGGACTACCTGGTGCATCAGCGTCGGTTGCTGCCGTTGATCGCGAAGTCCTATGCGCTGCAGTTCGCGCAGAACGAGCTGGTGTCCGACCTGCATGATCTGCAGGATGTCGAGGAGCCCGACGGTGAGGTGCAGCGGGAACTGGAAGCGCGGGCCGCAGGGCTCAAGGCCGCCGCGACGTGGCACGCCACCAAGGCCATCCAGGAATGTCGCGAAGCGTGTGGTGGTGCGGGATATCTCGCGGAGAACCGGCTCATCGCGCTCAAGGCCGACACCGATGTGTTCACGACTTTCGAAGGCGACAACCACGTCTTGACGCAGTTGGTGGCCAAGCACCTGCTCACGGAGTACGCCGACGACATCAAGGGCATGAGCCCGTTCGAATGGGTGAAGTTCGCGACAAGCACGGCCCGCGAGCGGGTGCGCCGGAGCACCGGCACCGAGACCATCCTGCAGAACCTGCTCGACACTCGTCAGGACAATGAGGAAGAGGGCAGCCTCTTCAACCGCGGCACCCAGGCGAAGATGTTCGAGGACCGGGCCGACTACCTGCTGTCGACGGTCGCCCGCCGCCTGCAGGCCAACTCCAAGGAGATGAGCCCGTTCGAGGCGTTCAACTCCGTGCAGGACCACGTGCTGCACGCGGCGTCGGCGCACATCGACCGCATTGTGTTCGAATCCTTCGCCGCCGGGATCGACGCGTGTGCCGATCCCGAGGCCCGCGAGATCTTCGGCCTCGTGTGCGATCTATACGCGCTGTCGGTGATCGAAGAAGACAAGGCCTGGTACATCGAGCACCGCTTCCTGTCCATGGACCGGGCGAAGGCCGTCACCGCCGGCATCAACGACCGCTGCCGCAAGCTGCGGCCGTACGCCGAGGTGTTGGTCGACGGATTCGGGATTCCCGAGCAGCTGCGCTATGCGGAGATGCTGCACCCGGAGCGCATCCCGGACATCTGAGCGGCGGACATCAAGGTCGTTCTGAAAAAAGTGTCCACCTGGCGGTGGTTGCTGACTCCTAGCTGATGAACGGGGCCCACGAGGGCGCCGACCAGCCAAGGAGAACGCCATGACCGCTGTATCCGTCCGTCGCCGCTCAGCCGCTGCCGCCGCACTGGTCGCCGCCGGAGCCATCGCCGGCGCGCTCGGGTCGGCGAGCCCGGCGAGTGCCGGCGTCAACAGGTACCTCGCCATCGCCTTCTCGCCGGCGACGGGGCAGTGGGGCTACACGCAAAGCCTGCTGGACGCGAACCAGGCCAAGTTCGACGCGGTGGGTTACTGCCTCAACAAGGGCGGCACCGACTGCCGGATCGTGGTGTGGGGCGACAACGAATGCGCCGCACTCGCGACGAGTCCCAACCCGTTCAACCACAGCCTGATGTGGGGTACGGGCGTGGCCCAGACACAGAAGGATGCCGAGACGAAAGCCCGGTTGTCGACGTCGTTCGGGGGCACCGTGGTCCTGTCGTTCTGCTCGCTGGGCACCCAGCACTGAACGGCCGGCAGCCCACGAATTCTGGTGACTGGCGGTAGCTTCGTCCACAACGGGTTGCGGACGGCGAAAGGAACTGCCATGGATCTCAGGAAGGCGACGCTGTTCGCGGCGGCAGGCATGGCGGCGGGGATGCTGGTCGCACCGGCCGCACAGGCCGACATCTGCGATCCGTCGGTGACCGTCTGTCAGGGCAGTGAAATCAGCGGCCCGACGTCGGTGCCGGCCGCGTCGCCGCCGGTCATCGCGAGCGACGACGCGTTCCCGTTCGGCGACGACGAGTGGTACCTGTACCCCGGCGCAGGCGTCATCAACCGCGGGGGTGGCGGCGGGCACCGGTAGCCGACGCTCTCAGTGCGCGTCGCCGGTGCTCGCGACCTTCTCCGCCAAGGCGGCGAGTTTGTCGTCCAAGATGAGTGCCGCGGCGCGCAGCGGCGGATTGTCGTCGACAACCATCAGCGACGACGGCTTGACGTAGGTCAAGCTGCTGCGGCCGCCGTCCTCGTCCGTCAACAGAATCTCCACGGGCGCGAACAACGCGGCGGTGAGGTCGTGCCGAATCATGGTGATCGCGATCAGCGGATTGCCGAGAATGACGCGCAGTGCCTTGCGCTCCACCCCTGCGGTGCCGAGCCACCCGGTGTGGTCGATCAGATGCATCAACATGAAATCGCTGGGCCCGGCCTGGCGCTGGATGTCCGCAGCGAACGCGTCCCAGTCTCGCGCGGCCAATGCCGGGAGGCCGGTTATCTGCGCGGGCTCGACACCGATGTCGGCGAGCAGAGCGTCGCGCAGCTCATCGAACGACTTGTCGCTGTCGAACCGCATCCGCACCCCGCGGAACGGAATCTCCTGAGCCTCACTCGTTGCCATGTGCGGCCTCCTCGATGTCGGTGGTGTGGATGTGCGGGCGGGGCGTGCGGTCGATGTTCAAGCTGAGCAGTTCGGGTGTCGCCGGGGAGTGGCGGCCTGACACCTACTCTGCGACGGTTCGAACCCGGATGGGGAGGCCGAGATGATCCTGGTGTTCGGAGGGACACGATGTCGAGCGCCGTCCACCGTCGACCGATTAGGCGCGGGCCCATGGCCACATTGGTCACTCGCACACCAACTTTGGCCCCCGATTGGCGCTTATTGACCAAGTCGAACTATTTTCCTGAGGTGATCTCTTCGGCTGTTGGCGTTGTCGCCCGCTGGACCGCTCCCTTCCTCGCTGTCGCCGCCGTCGCCGGCGTGGGCCTGTCCGTCGACCCGGCGCCGCGCGCCGACAACCCGGCGATCCGCCTGGTCGACGACAGCAACCCGCTGGCCGGCCGGCCGTTCTACGCCGACCCGATCTCGAAGGCCCGGGCCGCCGCCGCTCAGGCCGACCCGCCGAGCCCTGAGCTCACCGCCATCGCCAACACGCCGCAGGCCTACTGGCTGGACCAGGCGTTCCCCGCCTCGACCGTCGGTGGCACGGTCGCCGGGCTGGCCGGTGCGGCGAACGCCGCGGGTGCGACGCCCGTGCTGGTGCTGTACGGCATCCCGCACCGCGACTGCGGCAGCTACGCGGCGGGTGGCTTCGGCTCGGCCGACAGCTACCGGGCGTGGATCGACAGCGTCGCGGCGGGCCTCGGTGGCTCGCCGGCGGCGATCATCGTCGAGCCCGATGCCCTCGCCATGGCCGACTGCCTGTCCGCCGGACAGCGCCAGGAGCGCTTCGACCTGATCCGCTACGCCGTCGACGCCCTGACGCGCGACCCGGCCGCGGCGGTCTACATCGACGCCGGACACTCGCGCTGGGTGAGCGCCGAGACCATGGCCTCGCGACTCAACGATGTCGGTGTCGCGAAGGCGCGCGGCTTCAGCCTCAACACGACCAACTACTTCACCACCAATGAAGAGATCGGGTACGGCGAGGCGATCTCCGGCCTGACCAACGGCGCGCACTACGTCATCGACACCTCGCGCAACGGTGCCGGGCCCGCCGAAGGCGACCCGATGTACTGGTGCAACCCGGACGGCCGTGCGCTGGGCGTCGCGCCCACCACCGACACCGCCGGTGCGCACGCCGATGCGTACCTGTGGGTCAAGCGCGTCGGCGAGTCCGACGGGTCGTGCGGCCGCGGGGAGCCCGGCGCAGGCACGTTCGTGAAGTCGTTCGCCATCGACCTGGCGCGCAACGCCGCACACTGATTCCGCGCGCCGAGACCAGGGTTTCGGCGAAAAGGGCGATACGTTGCCATCATGCACGGGTGTGGCCCTGACTGTGCCGACGGCGTCGACGCGATTTCCCGGCGGACGGCGATCGCCGCGTCGGTGTCCGCGCTGCTCGGCGGCGCCGCGTTGGTGACCTCGGCCGGCAGTTCAGCCGCGCCGGGCGGTGGGGACCTTCCGCAGAACGCCCTGATCACGCTCGGGGTACAGGCGGGCCCGCCACCGGTGCCGAACCGGACGGGCATCTCGTCGGCACTCAAGATCGGCGACGACGTCTACCAGATCGACTGCGGCCTGGGCTCTTTGAACGCGTTCGCGAACGCGGGGCTGAGATTCGACCAACTGCGCAGCCTGTTCATCACGCACCTGCACACCGATCACATCGTCGACTACTACAGCTTCTTCCTGTCCGGCGGCTACACCGCGTCACCCGGTAAAGGCGCGGTGTCGGTGTACGGACCCGGCCCGGCCGGCGGCCTGCCACCGAGCGAGGTCGGCAATCCCGACCCACCGACCGTCGAACCGGCCAACCCCACACCGGGCATCGCGGCCATGACCGATGCGCTGCACCGGGCTTTCGCCTACACCAGCAACATCTTCATCCGGGACATGGGCACCGACGACATCCAGGGCCTGGTCAACGTGCACGAGGTTGTCGTCCCACCTGGATCGGACTACCAGAATCGGGCGCCACGTACCGACCCCTTCCCGGTCATGACCGACGACAATGTGCGCGTCACCGCGACCCTGGTGAGCCACTACGACGTGTACCCGGCCTTCGCCTTCCGGTTCGACCTGGTGAAATCCGGTGTCTCGGTCACGTTCTCGGGTGACACGACCAAGTCCGACAATCTGATCGCGCTGGCGCAGGGCACCGACATCCTGGTGCACGAAGCACAGTTCAGCCTCGCCGACGGCGGCAACAACAGCAGGTTCCCGCCCGGCTATCTGGTCCGGTCCCATACGTCCGCCGAGCAGGTGGGTGAAGTCGCCGCCGCGGCGGGTGCCAAGCATGTTGTATTGAGCCACTATTCGCCCACCGATCTGCCCGACTCGACGTGGCGGGATGCGATCGGCCGCCGCTACCAGGGCAAGATCACCGTCGCGCGCGACGGCCAGGTCTTCGCGCTCTGACCTATCCTCGGCTTATGCACCTGATCGCGCTGGAAGGGCATTACGCGTGGAACCCGGCGAGTGACGGCAATGTGGTCGCGACGTGGCTTGAGTCCAACAACCGCCTCGGCTTCGACCGGCTGTATGACCGCGGGCCGCTGCGGCTGGAGCAGATGGATGCCGCCGGCATCGACTTCCAGATCCTGTCGCTCTTCGATCCCGGCGTGCAGGAGTACGACGACGCGACGCTGGCCGTCGACTACGCGCGCCGCGCCAACGATGATCTCGCCGAGACGGTGCGGCAGTATCCCGACCGGTTCGGCGGCTTCGCCACTCTGGCGACCCAGGACCCGGACGCCGCGGCGGCCGAGTTGCGCCGGGCTGTCGTTGATCTCGGATTGGTGGGCGCGCTCATCAACGGTCACACTCACGGCCGCTATCTGGACGACCCTGCCTATGAGCCGCTGTTCGCCACCGCTGAGACCCTCGGTGTGCCGCTCTATCTGCACCCGACCACCCCGCACCCGGCGGTGATGGCGGCCTGGTTCGCGCCGTATGTCGACCAGGGCCTGCACCTGGCGTCGTGGGGTTTCGCCGTCGAAGCGGGCACGCACGCGCTGCGACTGATCTACTCGGGCCTTTTCGACCGACACCCGAACCTGCAGATGATCCTCGGCCACCTCGGAGAGATGCTGCCATTCACCGCTTTTCGCACCGACAGGTACTACGGACTGGGCGGGTCAGGTGGCCGGCTGCAGAAGCTGCCGTCGGAATACCTGCGGGAGAATTTGTACTTTACGACGAGCGGCAACTTCTCCCCGCCGGCCATGGCGTGCACGTTGGCGGTCATGGGCGCCGACCGGGTCATGTTCTCGGTGGACTATCCCATGGACGACAACGTCGACGGCGCGAACTTCCTGGCGTCGTATCCGCTGGACGAGGCGGACCGCCGCCAGGTCGGTTATGGGAATGCGTTGCGGCTCTTCGGGGATCGCATTCCGAAGATCGGCGGCTAGAGGCCGCGCGCCATCCAGCTGAGGTTGAGTGCCTTGCCCACCTGGTTGAGCTGGTCAATGGCCTCTTCGATGCGGCGGTGCGGCACCTCGACCCGCCACTGCGGCATCCGCCCGGTCAACCGCAGCGTCTCGGGACTGAAGTCGACGGACGTCGGCGTGAGCTCGCGGGGCAGCTTCGGTAGCTGAATCCGATAGGCGGGCAGGCGGTTCGGCAGATGCCACCGGGCCCGGCGCAGTGCAACCATCCGCGGTTTCACCAGCAGCGTGGACCCGTCGATGGTCGCGTCGACCTCGAGGTGCCCGAGGTCTGGCGTTCTGGCCCAACGGATTTGCGCGACACCACCGGCGTCGATCCGGCCGAGCAGACGTGGTGCGGCGCGCCCCGGCAACGACGAGGCTCGATCGATTATCTTGTCGAGCGCTGTGGTGGACATCTCGATGGTTAGATCGAGCGGTGCCGCCACAAGGACCGGGATATTGGTCGGTTTGATGTGTGTGTTGTGCAGGACGGCGGTCGCCTTGTCGAATTGCCAACCGTTCCAGACGATGTCGGACGCCGAGATCGAGACGGTGTTGAGCTGGCCGACCGAGAGGCTCCGCACGTCGAGGTCGGCGTCGAGCGCCGTCACCGTCAGCGTCATCTCGCCGGACTTGAGCTTGACGGTCATCCGGCGGCCGATGACCTGCTTGCGCAACGTGTCGAACAGGGACGTGTAGGCGCCCGCCGGACCGCTGGTGAGTGCGCTGCCCGCGGCCGACGCCCAGAACGACGACAGCGCGTCCCAGTTCGGGAACGAGTCCCAGGACGGGAACGGTCCGGAGTTCGCCATGATCAATCCCTACGCGGCGCCCAGGGACTCCCGGAACCGACGTCCGAGTATTCCGCGGGCCGCGCGGGTCCAGGTGAACCCGACATGTCCGGCGTTGACCCATCGCACATGTTCGGCATGCCACGAATCAGCAAGGGCCTCAGACTGTTCCCGCGGAATGAGCCGGTCCGCCTTCGCGATGAACAGCGTCCGGTCCCGCGGTGCGACGACCGTGGGCAGCGCCAACGGGGACACGACCTGGAAGACGGTTCGCGCGTCGTCGGAGGCGATCACGTCCCGGTACTCATCGGGCGGGTCGTGGTGCGTCAGCAGCGCCAGCGGATCGGCGAACGGCAGCGCCGCGGCCACCGCGTCGAACCGTTCCAGGCCGGCGAGCACGGTGGACAGGTACCCACCGAGCGAGACGCCGTACAGCCCCACGGGGGCATCGGTGGTGCTGCGAATCCAGCTCACCAACCGGCGGACATCCCACACCGCCTGCGTGATGCCGTGCAGCATCGAGGTGAGATCGAGCGACAGCAGTTGTCCATCGGCGGGGTCGCGCCGCGGGCCGTGCAACGGCGAAATCGGCAGCGCCACATTGTATCCGAGCTTGTGGTGCAGATGGTTGGCCCACAGCACGTTCAGGTCGAAGCGCGACGACCCCATCCCGAAACCGTGCAGGGCGACGACCCATGGTGCCGATGAGTCGGGGCGGCGTAGCAGCCGGACGGTGACGGTGTCGTTGCGGCCGTTGCCGGGCCACCGGTCCGCACCCGGCTCGAACGACCGGGCGTCGAATTCCGACGCGAAGGACATCGACTCGTGCCGCAGCGGCCCGTTGTGAGTGCTCCACTGCAGGACGTCGGCGTCGTTCAGTTTCGGGGGAGTGCGGTGGTATTTGGCTGGTTTGGAGATCCAGCCTCGCCTCTTGAACATGGTGGCGGCTTTGTCCAGATCGGCGGCCAGGTGCTCGGGTGCGGCTTCTGCGGGCAGCTTCGGCGGGCGCAGGCGCATGACGGCGAGCACGGCTTCGTCGATGGCAATGTGGGGCGCCACGACCATACGTTGGGCCGCGTCCATGTTTTCGGGACGGCTCACCGGGGGCGGCTCAGGAAGCTCATGGTTCCTCAAAGGGGCAGACATCGTTGTCTCCTTGGTATGCAGTTGTGTAGGTGTCCCGTCCACATCGGCTCGCGGGAGCCGGTGTGGACGGGAACGTGGTCAGTAGCCGAAAGCTATTGACCCATAACATATTTGACGGTCGGCCCGGTGGTCCAGCCGCCGTCGACCGCGATCTCGGCGCCGGTGACGTACGAGGCGGCGCGCGAGAGCAGGTAGGTCACCGCTCCGGCGATCTCGTCGGCCTCGCCGACGCGACCCATCGGGGTGTTGGGGTAGTTGCCCTCGCCCTGCTGGATGCCGACCTGTGCCGTCATTGGCGTGTAGGTCATGCCGGGGTGCACGGAGTTCACCCGGATGCGGTCGGTACCGAGCTCGACGGCGGCGATCTTGCTCAGGCCGCGGACGGCCCACTTGGAGGCGCCGTAGCCGGCGGTGAGGGCCAGACCCATCAGGCCGGCGGCCGAGGAGATGTTGACGATGGAGCCACCGCCGGCGGCGCGCATCGGCGCGATGACGGCCTGGATGCCGTTGAAGACGCCCACCAGGTTGACGTCGAGCACCTTGCGGAAGTGATCCAGCGGTTCGTGCTCGATGAACTGGCCGGTGGAGATACCGGCGTTGTTCACCAGGCCGGTGATCTTGCCGAACTCCGCGACCGTCAGCGCGACGGCCGCATCCCACTGCGCGCGATCCGTCACGTCGAGGTGCGCGTAGCGTGCTGCGTTCCCGAGTTCGGCTGCCAGCTGCTTGCCCTCGTCGTCGAGGACGTCAGCGATGACGACCTTGCCGCCACCGGCCACGATGTGCCTTGCCATCGACGCGCCGAGACCGCGTGAGCCACCGGTGACAAGCGCCACCACGTCCGACAAGCCATCCGAATCTGCCATCGCAGCAACTTCCTTTCGATGTCGTCAGGGCGTGGATCGCCATCTGGATCTGCCCGCGTGTGCAGGCAATCACACCTTTTCGGCGCTGCCGGGAGAACTCCCACCCCGTGGGACTGCGGTACCGGCTTTCGTGGCGGCAGGCTTCTTGGCTGCGGGCTCGACCCAGCCGGATGCGGCCAACAACCGGTCGAGTTCGGCCTTGGCGCCTTCGAGGATCTCCCACGGGTCCTCGACGAGGTCCGGATCGGCCTGGATGCCGACGTCGACGTTGCCGCCGTAACTGAAGACGGTGACGTTGATGCCCATCCCGACGGTCAACGGGCCGACGGGCACGATGTGCTCGATCTTGGCGCCGGCCATGTACAGCTGGATCGGCGGACCGGGGACGTTCGAGACGATGAGGTTGCTGGCCAGCGGCAGTTTGTCCTCGAGCTTGGCGGCGCGGAAACCCTTGAACATCAGGTTCAGCAGGACTGGCGGCGCGAAGTCGGTCAGGCCGATGGACTGGCCGGCCTGAAGGTCCTCGGCCAGCGCCTTGGCGCTGTTCATGCCGTTGTGGATGGCGGACAGGCGCGCGACCGGATCCTCCACATCGGTGCACATGGAGGCGATCATGGTGTGCACGTGGTTACCCGGCGTCTCGTCGCCTGCGTCGCGGGTGGACATCGGCACGGTCGCCAGCACCGGCGCCTCCGGCAGCGCGTCGCGCTTGGTCAGGTAGGTGCGCAGCGCGCCCGCCACGACGCTCAGGATCACGTCGTTGACCTTGACGCCGAGACCGTTCTTGACGTGCTTGATGTGCGCCATCGGCAGCGACGTGTACGCGAAGCTGCGGTGCGAGCTGAGCGCGCCGTTGAAGCTGGTCTTGGGAGCGCTCATGGGGCGTGGCGGCGGGTCGTCGCGCCGCAGGTGACCGATGGTGGTCACCGCGTTGCGGACCGTCTGGCCAAGGTACTGAACGACTTTCGGTGGCGTGGTCGCGGCCGACAGCGTGCCCTTGGCGAACAGTTCGAGGCTCGAGTGGCGCGGCTGCTCGCCCTCGTCGGGCAGCTCGACGATCGGGCCTTCGGCGTCGGGCGTGACGTCGCACAGCACGGACGACAAACCCGCGCCGGACACCCCGTCGACGATCGAGTGATGCGTCTTGGCGATGAAGGCGACGCGGCCGCCTTCCAGGCCCTCGACGAACCAGCTCTCCCACAGCGGCTGGTTGCGGTTGAGCTGGCGGGCCAGGATTTCGCCGACGACGTCGGCCAGTTCCTTCTCGCCACCGGGAGCGGGCAGTGCCGCACGGTGAATGTGGTAATCCAGCTTGAACGCTGGATCGTCGACCCACACCGGACGGTCCAGGCCGAGCGGCACTTCTTGGATACGACGGCGGAACGACGGCAGATAGGGCAGCCGGCGGTCGAGGTGATCACGCAGATGCTCGAAGTCGAATCCCGGTGCGTCACTGGGATCCAGGATCATCAACCCCAGCGTGTGCTGTGGCCATTCAGTGCCCTCCATGGACAAGAACATGGCATCCATGCCGGACAAGCGCTTCACCGCAATACTCCCCTCGTGGACCACGGATTTGTGGCGGCAATAACGTATCCACGGTTGCGGTTTCGGCAATTGCTACTTCCCAGTCAGCGAGATCGAAATTCGCGGCCTATCAGCGGTTCTCCCACTATTCGGAATCCCGCTACCAAGTGCACTCGGTTAGCTGTTTCATTTTTCGGACAATTGTCGCAACGTTGTTTACCGGCAATTCCGTTGCTCGGAAAATATATTCTGTGTGCAA
This sequence comes from Mycobacterium sp. SMC-16, assembly GCF_046250085.1. Classification (NCBI taxonomy): domain Bacteria; kingdom Bacillati; phylum Actinomycetota; class Actinomycetes; order Mycobacteriales; family Mycobacteriaceae; genus Mycobacterium; species Mycobacterium sp. SMC-16. The sequence continues at coordinate 5,916,329 of NZ_CP176427.1, read as the reverse complement.
TTACTTCGGCGCCGCGGCGAATTCATCGATGCCGGGCTCCGTGTCGAGTACTTCGCGATTCAAGATCAACATCTTCACGAAGTACCCGACCCCTACGGCGATGAGACCGAGCACGATCAGGCTGGGTACCCGTGCCGTCGTGGGCGTCACGAGCACGAAGATCGCCACGGCTACCCACACCAATGCGACACCGGCGACAGGCAGTTCGAAGCGGCCCAGGCTGAAGCCACCCTCCTTGTGCTCCAATCGTCTCCGAACGGCGAGGTAGAGCACGACGATCGCGCCGTAGATCAGCGCGGGCAGGATCGTCGACGCGATGATCAGCTGGATCAGCGCGGCGCCGCGCAGCGTCGCCATCAGCACCACACCGACCGCGAGGATCAATAGTGTTGCCGGCACGGGAGTTTGAGTGCGTGGATTGACCTTTCGCATCACGCGGTGCGCGGGGAAGCGGGCGTCGCGGGCCATGGCGAATACCTGCCGCGAACACGCGGCCATCACCACCAGGCCGGCGCCGAACATGGCCAACACGATGCCCGCCAACAGGATTCGCTCGGCGACAGGACCCAGCTGTTCCCGGATGATGAGGGCGACCGGCGAGCCGCTGTGACTGACGGTGTTGACGTCCTTGATCGCGATGGTGAGTGCGATCAGAAAAACCAGCCCCGCGGCGCCGGCCGCGAGGACGGACGCCACGATGGCGCGCGGCACGCTGCGGAACGGGTCCTTGGCCTCCTCCGCCAGGTTCGCCGCCGAGTCGAACCCGACCAGCGTGGTCAGGCCCATGATCATGCCGGCCATCAGCCCGCCGCCGACGGCGTAGTAATCGCCGGCGCCGGCGGTGATGCCGCGACTCGTCAGGTTGTCGACGTGGCCACTGCCCGTGACCGCCATGACGATCCCGAGCACGAGCACCAGGATCAGGACGATGCCCAGCTCCAAACCGACTGCGCCAGAGGTGATCAGGCCGAGCAGCCGGGTCGAGGCGATGACGAGAGCTGCCTGGACGATCAGCACCGCGATGGTGATCAGGCGTGCGGTGTCCTCGTTGTCGCTGATGCCCAGCAACGGCATCAGCGCCTGACTGGCCAAGGCGTTGTCCACCGCCACCGCGGCGATTGCGAGATACCAGAACGTCAGCCAGCCGAACAGCCAGCCCACCTTCGGGTTGGCCAGCCGCGATGCCCACTGATATGACGACCCACTGAGCGCGATCCGGGCTGCGAACTGCGCGACGACGAGAGCCACGAGCGTCTGCCCGACTGCCGCGACGATCCACAGCCAGATGCCGACGGGGCCCGAGGTCTGCAGCAGGTCGTCGTAGGTGCCGAAGATCCCGACCGCCACCGAGATGAAGGCGAACGAGACCGCGAAGACCTGAAAGCCGCCGAGGGTCCGCTTCAGCTCGGGCGCGTAGCCGCAGTCGACGCACTCGTCGTCGGCAGTGTCCGGAAGTGCAACGCGGTCTGTTGTCATGGCCCGGCCCTTCTGCGTTCCTTTACCGGTAATTGTCGCACACGTCAATGGCTGTTGTCGGGGATTGGGCATCTTGGTCGGCGCCGTGATGTTGAGTGGCCAATCCGTGACGAATCTTTGACCGAAATATTGACGCGCCGTACGGATTTCGGCGTTTCACGCCCCATACCATGACGGTGTTCAACCATGCGGCCAGCGACAAAGGGGTCGGATATATGCGGGTGTTAGTGCACGGCGTCCTTGCCGTGGTTGTGGTCGCCACGACCACCACTGGTGGCGCGCTCGGTATCGAGACGGCGGGCATTCGCCTGCCGTTGGGTTCGATCATCGAGTCGACGCAGCCGACGCAGGGAGTGCCGGTCGGCGTCGCGCATCCGATCGTCGTGACGTTCAAGCGGCCGATCACCAACCGTGCGGCCGCGGAGATGGCCCTGGACGTGACGTCGACTCCGGCGATGTCCGGCAAGTACGAATGGCTGGATAACAAAGTGGTGCAATGGGTTCCGGACGGATTCTGGCCTGCCCACAGCACCATCAAGCTGACGGTCGCCGGCCAGCCGATGGCCGTTACCACCGGGCCCGCCGTAATCGGGACAGCTCACGTCGCCGACCACACCTTCACCGTCACGATCGACGGCCAGACCTCGCCGGACATGCCGGCGCCACACCACCTTCCGCACCTCGGTGAGTCGGGTGTGCTGCTCGCGACCATGGGTCGGCCGGAGTATGAGACGCCGATCGGCAAGTACACCGTGCTGGCGAAAGACCGCAATGTGCTTATGGATTCGAGCAGCGTCGGCATCCCCGTCGATCATCCGGACGGATACATGACGGAGGTCGAGTTCGCGGTACGGATCAGCCGGCGCGGACTGTTCGTACATTCGGCGCCCTGGGCCGTCGAGTCGATGGGTTTCGAGAACGTCAGCCACGGTTGTATCGGCTTGGCGCCCGCGGGAGCCGAGTGGTACTACAACACCGTCAACGTCGGCGACCCCGTCATCGTCGAGCCTTAGCCTGCGCTGCAACGTAATTCGTCGCGGTGTACCGCGTTGACTCTGCGGCATGGGCGTTCGCTACTTGCAGGAGTGCGCCCTGAGTGCAGGGTCAACGGGAGCACGCGGTTGATCCTGCGGCCTGGGCGTCGGCTACTCGCACGAATTGGCCCTCAGTGCAGGGTCAACGGGAGCACGCGGTTGATCCTGCGGCCTGGGCGTCGGCTACTCGCACGAATAGGCCCTCAGTGCAGGGTCAACGGGGGTTGGGTGCTGCGGTCTGTTGAGTCTGCGGCCTGGGCGTCGGCTACTCGCGCGAATAGGCCCTCAGCGCAGGGTCAATGGCACAACGCCACAACGCCACATGCCCACAACGCCCGAAGCGCCCGAGCCGCGTGGGCTCGGGTGCTTCAGTCAAAGCGATTGTGCGGCTGGACAGTTCAGTTCTGCGGACCGGGCTGGGTCGGCAGGTTGGGGGTCGGGCCGCCGGCGTCGACGGGCCGCAGAGTCCGGGCCTCCTTGCCGTCGGCGACGCCACCCATGTCCATCGGGATCGCGGCGGGGGCCGCGGCGATCGGGATGGGCGCACCGATCGGCAACCCGGCGGGGATCGGCGGCACGACCGGCGGCACCGCTGCCGGGACGGGCGGGACGACCGCGGGAACCGGCGGGACTGCCGCCGGGACGACCGGAGCGGCCGCCAGGGGGCCGACGATGCCCGAGGATTCGACGGCGGGGGCAGCGCAAGGCGCGGCAGCTGCCGCGGCGGCAGGCGCCCCGGCTGCGGGCGCTACGGCGCCGGCGTCGCACGCGTATCCGCCCGTCTTGAGTGGGACTGCAGCTGCGGTCGGGCACACGGCCACGGCCGTCGCGCACACCCCGGCGCTGGCAACTATTTTCACAGCGATTCGACCAAAGCTGATCATCACCGGCGTCTCCTTGAACGTGCCCTTAAATTACAGCGCCGAAAATTTGCGCAGCTGAACCGTAGGGCACCGCGGGAGGCGGGTTCAAGACATGTTTTCAATCGGATGCGGGCTCGACATGGGACTGAGCCGCGACCGTGACCGCATCGTTTCAATAGCCTCAAAGTCCTCACAGAGAGGTCTCGGCAGGTAACGGGTTGATGGCGGAACCCGTTGTGAGGCTGGCAAACTCGGCGAGGCCGAGTGGGTCGGGCTAGGTCGCGGAGTCGTCGGCCAGCTGTCGTGCGAGTTCTTCCTCGGCGCGACGTTCGACGAGGAGCGGCACGAAGTCGCGAATCGTGTTGTCGGCGAACTGCTGCCGAGCGCCGTCGATGACGGTGGTCACACGAGCTGGGGACAGGTCCGCAAACTTGGCCGTGAGGCGGGTCTCGATTTCGGTGAATACCTGCTCTTCGGTCTTGGCGGCCATGCCGTCGATCCTTCTCGGCGGCCTTGACGGCTGTCAACGCAGATGGGGTGACGTGTAGGCGAACTAACAATTGCGGGTGCCGTGTGAGCCGACGGTGCACGCCGGCGGTTAACGCTGCCGCAGCGCGCTGATCCCCTCGTCCAGGGCCGCCTCGAGATACGTGAGGTCGCCGGTGGCGAGCATGATGCCGACACCGCCCTGGATGCCGGCCAGCAGTGCGGCAGCCGCCCGCTCGGCGTCGACGGTGCGGGCAATCTTGTCCTGCTGCTGCATCGCCACGATGCCGTCAGCGATGGCGCCCCGCCAGGAGTCGATCAGTTCGGTCGTGACCGCCTGTGCGCCGGTGCTGGTGCGGCCGATCTCGGACATCAGCACGGCGATCGGGCAGTTCTGGCCTTGTCGGCGATAGCGTTCGACCACGACGTCCCGCCAGCGCTGCCACGCCGCCCACGACGTGAGCTCGCTGAGGTGGGGCTGCTGGTCGTCGAGCACCCGCTGTGATTCCAGCGTTGCAACAGCGAGCAGCAACTGCTCTTTCCCGCGCGGAAAGTAGTGGAAAATCTGACTTTTCGAAGTCCGGGTCCGCGCCATCACATCTTCGATGGTGGTCAGCGCGACACCACGCTCCCGGATCTCGGCCGCGGCGCCGTCGATTATCCGGGCGCGGGTGGCCTGCCCCTTGGTGGTCAGTTTTTGGACTTGCGGGTCCATTTTGCCCGGTGCAGCATGTGGACTCATGAGTCCAGAAGATACGCGTTTGTCCGGCCGCACAGCACTTGTCACGGGTTCGACGGGAGGTCTCGGCACTGCCGTTGCCCGCCGGCTCGCCGACGAAGGCGCACGCGTTGTGGTGAGTGGACGGAACCCTGAGCGTGGCGCAGAGGTGGTGTCGGCAATCCGCGCGGCCGGCGGCGAGGCGTCGTTCGTCGCGGCCGATCTCTCGGGTGGCGACGGTGCGATCCGCGCTTTTGCCGAACGCGCCACCGAAGCGGCAGGCGGACGGCTGGACATCCTGGTGAACAATGCCGCCACTCTGCTGATGCCGACGCCGACCGCCGATGTCGCCCCCGAACTGCTGCGGGAGGCCTTCGAGGTCAACGTCTTCGCGCCGTTCCTGCTGACCGGGATCATCGCCCCGGCCATGGTGCGCAACGGCGGCGGAGCCGTCGTGAACATCGGATCGATCACGGGACTGCGTGGCGCCGCCGGCTCGGCGATCTACAACTCCAACAAGGCGGCGATCCATTCGCTCACCACCTCCTGGGCCGACGAGTACGGCCCGTTCGGGGTGAGGGTCAATGCGGTGGCCCCGGGACCGATCGCGACAGAGCGGCAACAGGAGTTTGCCGATCACGTCCAGCCGGTGCTCGACCGGCTGCCATCCCGGCGGATGAGCACGCCGGCAGAGGTTGCAGCCGCGGTCGCGTTCCTGGCCGGCGATGATGCCGCCAACATTCACGGTGTCGTCCTCAGCGTGGACGGCGGGTGGGCGGCAGTCTGACATCGTGGCCAGGTCTCATCTCTCAAACAGATGTGTCCTATCAAAATCCATCGTTGGACACGATGGACATCTGACGGTGAGATGGGTGCCAGGCACCGCGGTGGTGAATCGTGGGCTCCGAATCGAGACACTCTGGAAGGAACGGCGGACCGTGAGCGGCTTCAGCAGAAGGCAGTTCGGCTTGATGGCGACGGCAGCGGTCGGCGCCGCGTCGTTGGCGGCATGCGGTTCGTCACCGGAGCCGGCTGCGGCCGAGAAGTCGGCACCGCCGCCCGCCCCGCAGCACAACCTGAACGCGGTCAAGCAGATTCGGGCCGGCGACCTCAATGTCGGTTACGTCGAAGCGGGGCCGGCGGACGGCACGCCCGTCGTGCTGTTGCACGGCTGGCCCTACGACATCCACAGCTACGCAGACGTTTCCGCGCTGCTCGCGGATCAGGGTTTCCGCGTGATCGTGCCGTACCTGCGTGGTTTCGGGTCGACCCGATTCGTCTCCGAAACCACGGTCCGGAACGGTCAGCAGTCCGCACTGGCCGCCGACGTCGTGGCTTTCATGGATGCGCTGAACATCCCGCGGACGATCCTGGGCGGCTTTGACTGGGGCGGACGCTCAGCCAATGCCGTCGCCGCCCTGTGGCCACAGCGGGTTGCCGGTCTCGTTGCAGTCAGCGGGTACATCATCGTGAATCGCGCCGCGAACCTGCAGCCGTTGGATCCGGACGCCGAGCTGGGGTGGTGGTACCAGTACTACTTCGCCACGCCGCGTGGAGAACTCGGCTACCGGAAGAACACCAAGGAGTTCAATCGGCTGATCTGGTCGAAGGCCTCGCCGCTGTGGCACTTCACCGACGCGGCCTACGGGTTGAGTGCCGGCGCGTTCGACAACCCCGACCACGTCGCCATCGTGATCCACAACTACCGGTGGCGCCTCAGCCTGGCCGAAGGTGAAAACCGTTACGAGGCTGACGAACAACGGCTGCAGGCCAAGCCGCTGATCCACGTCCCGACGATCACCATCGGCAGTGACTTCGACGGTGCCGCGAAGGATGGCGCGGGATATCGCTCGATGTACACCGGGGCGTACGAGCACCGCGTCCTCGACGGCATCGGCCACAACGTGCCGCAGGAAGCGCCCGCGCAATTCGCGAACGCGATCATCGACGTCAGCCGGATGTAGCCCGGCGGCCCGCTACTTGGCCAGGCTGCGGCTGATGACGAGGCGCTGAATCTGGTTGGTGCCCTCGAAGATCTGCATGATCTTGGCTTCGCGCATGAAGCGCTCCACGCGGTAGTCGCGGGTGTAGCCGGCACCGCCGAACACCTGGACGGCGTCGGTGGTGACCTTCATGGCGGCGTCGGTGGCGACCAGTTTGGCGACTGACGCATTGCGGGAGTAGGGCAACCCGGCGTCGCGTCGGCGGGCGGCATCCAGGTAGGTAGCGCGTGCGGAGTCGACAGCGGCAGCCATGTCGGCGAGCAGGAAGCCGAGCCCCTGGTGATCGATGATCTTGCGGCCGAACGTCGTTCGCTCCTGCGCGTACGCCACCGCCTGATCCAGCGCCGACTGGGCCAGGCCGACGGCGACCGCGGCGACACCGAGCCGGCCGGCGTCGAGCGCGCTGAACGCGATCGGCAGGCCCTGGCCTTCGGTGCCGATGAGGAGCTCGGCAGGCAGGAACGCGTTGTCGTAGTGCGCCGACGTGGTGGGCACCGCGTGCAGACCCATCTTCTCCTCGGGCCGACCGAAGGACAGCCCCTCGGTGGCGGCGGGCACCAGGAAGCACGAGATGCCTTGCGAGCCTTCGCCGGTGCGCGCGAACAGGGTGTAGAAATCGGCGAGCCCACCGTGCGTGATCCAGGCCTTCGAGCCGGTGACCCGGTACCCGTCGTCGGATGCGACGGCCTTGCAGGCCAGTGCCGCGGCGTCGGAACCGGCTTGCGGCTCGGAGAGGCTGTAGGCACCGATCAGGTTGCCGCTCAACATCTCCGGCAGCCAGCGCTGCCGCTGGTCGTCGGTGCCGAACGTCATCAGCGGATGGCACGACAGGCTGTGCACGCTGACCGCGATGGCCACGGAAGCCCAGCGGGCCGCGAGCTCTTCGAGCACCTGCAGATACACCTCGTAGGGCTGGCCGCCGCCGCCCCACTCCTCGGGATACGGCAGGCTCAGCAGCCCGGCCTCGCCGAGGGTGGGGAACACCCCGTCGGGGTACGTCTCGTCCTTCTCGTGTTGGTCGACGATGGGGTCCAGCACCTTGTCCGCGATGTCGCGGGTGAGCTCGATGAGCGCGTGGGCTTCATCGTTGGGCAAGAGGCGATCAACAGGCACCGGAAACTCCACTAATACGTCAGACAGTACTGAATTACCTCACAGAGTACTGTTTGAGTAGTACTGAGTAAAGGGTCCGCAGTACTATGCCGTTGTGAGCACGCGCACGTCCCCGGCGTTCGGCACCCGCCGCCGCACCGAGCTGTTCGACGCCCTGATCGCGCTGTTCCTCGACGAGGGATTCGCCCACCTCACGCTCGACGACATCGCCGGGCGGTTGCGCTGCTCGAAGTCGACGCTCTACACGCTGGCCGGCAGCAAGGAGCAGTTGGTCCGCGCGGCGACCGTGCAGTTCTTCCGGCAGGCGACCGACGAGGTCGAGCAGCTGGTGGCCGGAGTCGACGGCGCCCGGGCGCGGATCACGGCCTATCTGTCCGCGGTCGGCACGGTGCTCGATGCCGCGTCGGACCAGTTCATGGTGGACCTGGATGCTTTCGCCCCGGCCCGCAGCGTCTACGAGAAGAACACCCAGATCGCGGCCCGGCGGGTCCACGAGATGATCGCCGACGGTGTCGAGAGCGGCGAATTCCGTGATGTGCACGCGTCTTTCGCGGCCGACCTGGCGTCGACCATGATGGTGCGCATCCAGCAGCGCCGGGTCCGCGAGAGTACCGGACTCGACGATGCCAGCGCATATCGCGAGCTTGCGGCGATTCTCACTGCCGGTATCAACGCCTGAGCGCGCCGACCGACGTCACCACCCGACATCGTGTTTGTTGCAACTCGATAAGCACGCCCCACGCACCCTATCAAGATCAGTAGCCTCGTGCGGTGGACCGCAGAACCGCTCTCAAGGTGCCGCTGCTGCTGGCGGCGGGCTCTGCCATGGCCGGATTCTCCGGACCCGCTCCGGCGTCCGCGGCCGGGACGCGCTGGACGCCCGAACGGGCCAACAGTTGGTACCAGGGGCAGGGGTGGCTGGTCGGCGGAAACTACATCACCTCCACCGCGGTCAATCAGCTCGAGATGTTCCAGGCCGGTACTTACGATCCCGGGCGCATCAAGGCCGAACTCGGCGCCGCCCGCTGGTTCGGATTCAACACCGTCCGGGTCTTCCTGCACGATCTGTTGTGGGCCCAGGACCCGCGCGGCTTCTCACAGCGGTTGACGCAGTTCGTCAGCATCGCGGCGAACAACGGCATCAAGCCGCTGTTCGTGTTCTTCGACTCATGCTGGGACCCGCACCCCAAACTCGGCGTGCAACGGGCGCCCACCCCGGGCGTCCACAACTCGGGTTGGGTGCAGAGCCCGGGTGCGGACCGCATCGCCGATCCCAATTACCGTGCCGTACTGCAGAATTACGTCACGGGCGTGATCAACCTGTTCCGCAACGACAACCGCGTGCTCGGCTGGGATCTGTGGAACGAGCCCGACAACCCGGCTGACGTCTATCGCAAGGTCGAGCGCAGCGACAAGATGAAAGTCGTTGCCGACCTGCTCCCGCAGGTGTTCGCGTGGGCACGCGCCGTCGACCCCACGCAGCCGCTGACAAGCGGTGTGTGGCAGGGAAGTTGGGCCAACCCCGCGCAGCGCAGCGCCGTCGCGTCGATCCAGCTGGACAACTCGGACATCATCTCGTTCCACAGCTACGCCAAGCCGGCCGACTTCTCGGCCCGGATTGATGAGCTTGCCCCACTGGGCCGGCCGATCATCTGTACCGAGTACCTCGCCCGAAACCAGGGCAGCACCGTCGAAGGTATTCTGCCAATTGCCAAGCAGCGCAACGTCGGTGCGTACAGCTGGGGACTCGTGGCCGGCAAGACTCAGACCTACTTCCCGTGGGATTCGTGGGAGCACCCGTCCCCCGCGGAGCCGAAGGTCTGGTTCAGCGATCTGCTCTACCCCAACGGGCGGGCCTTCCGCGACAGCGAGGTTCTCACCGTCCGGAAGTTGACCGGAACACCCGGCCAGACCTAGAACCCTGCGTCAGTGCGCCAGCAGCAGGATGAGCTGCGCCTGCAGCTCACCGAAGAGGAAACCGAGGGCGGCGCCGAGCACGACGACGATCCATTCGTCATCCTTGAACGCCGGGCGCAGCAGGTTCTCGAACGACAGTGAGTCCAGCACCATCATCTTGCTGACCATGACGTTCTCCAGATCGAGGCGATCGCGCATGTATCCCTCGATGTAGGTGGATGTTTCGGGCAGCTTGTCGATGATGGAGTCGGTGATCTGCTTCTTCATGTCCACGTACTGGCGGCCGCCGACGGACTTGATGATTTTGCCGGTGAAGCCCATCTGCTTGTCGATGGTCGCGCTGATCTCGGTGGAGATCATGTCGAAGAACCGGTCCGACGACGGGCCGTTGAGCATGCTCTCCATGATCGCCTGGGGCGTGAAGATCTCCCGGGCCATGAGTGCCGAGTAGCCTTCGACGACCTGCTTGCGTTCGCGCTGGAACACGCCCTGCCACTTGATGCCGAGGAAGACGTTTTTGCGCTCCAACGGCCGGAAGATCATCTGCAGCGCAACGTAGTCGGTGAGACCACCGGTCAGCAGGCCGAACAGCGGCAGCGACCAGTGCCAGTTGGTGATGCCGAACACCGCGGCCTGCACCAGACCGATCAGGAAGCCGAAGAGCAGGCCGGACATGATGAGGAACTTGAACGCCGGCTTGCCGATGTCCTGGAAGACCGTGTTGAGCGTGACCTTGTCGCGCACCAGGTTGGTGACGACCATGTGCTTGATGTCGAAGATCTGGTCGACCTGACCGCGCATCTTGTCGAACATCGCGGCCATCGCGACCGGGATGCGCTTCTCGACGTTCTTGACGACGACGTCCTTGAGCTGGTCCGGTGTGGCGCGCCAGACCTGCGGCTGGAACGACATCATGATGGTGTCGACCATCTCGGCGGAGGTCTGTCGCAGCGGTTCGGCGAGTTCCTTGACCAACTCGTTCGGGTCGATCTTGTCGAACATCTCCTCGGGCTTGAGGATCTCCGACGTCAGCGAATCCACCGCCACCGCAGCCATTTTCGGTGCGCGCTTGGGAATCTGGCCCTGCCAGCCGAGGTAGGGCGGGATGCCCTTGAACTCGACGGGGTAGAACATCATCTTGAGGGCCATGATCTTGGTGACCCAGCCGACGAATGCCGCGCCCAACGGGATGGTGACGTACACCCACCAGGGGTAGGCGAACGCATTGGCCATGAGATTCTCCACCTGGCTGTCTCCCATCAGTCGCGTCCAGTGAATAGCTGGACTACGTTAACCGGCGACCACGTGCGAGAAGACTAACGGGCACGTCAGATCCGCAACGCGGGATCGCGTATTTTGTTAACCCCGCTCGAACCGCCTGATGATTGGGTATTGCGCGCCGGAATTCGACACGAAATCGGCCGCCGTCCCACCACGGAGCGTGGCGGAACAGCGGCCGGTTTCGGGTCGCGGCTACAGGTCGAAGACGGTCGATCCGTTTGCGGTGGAGTAGTCGATGTAGATCCGGTTGTGCAGGAACGGCATTGCCCCGGTGTTCATCAACTCGGCGTTGTAGGCGTCGGAGGTCACCACCGGCGTGTACGACGACGTGGTCGTGTACGTGTAGAGCAGTACGCCGTTGCTGTCGTACACCGAGATGACGGTGCCGACGGGGATGGTGCTGCCCATGATGGTCGACGGCAGGGTGCCGGTGACGCCACCGGAGTCGATGAGCAGGTTGATCGGCGTCTTCGACCCGTTGTTGATGCTGACGGAACCGATCACGTTCGGCGATCCCGACGTGGTGACGCGCGCCGGCAGCGGGTTGGGGCCGAAGGTCAGGGTCTTGCCGGCCTCGTCGATGTAGATGCCGTTCTTCAGCGCGCCGGGCAGGCCGGTCGTGACCAGGCCGGGGCCCGGGCCCACCGCGTTGGTGCCGACACCCAGGACGCCCACGACGCCGTTGTACTTCAGGAAATTGGCGAACGCGGTCTGCTGCGCCGGATCGGTGATGATGTCGACCGGGACAGGCGCCGTGACGATGCCGTTGCCGAAGTTCACCGTGGTGTTGTAGGTGTTGTAGGTGTAGGTCAGCCCGCCGCTGTAGGCGCCGGTGCCGGTGCCCACTGAATTGCCGAGACCGGTCTGGCCGACGTTCTTGGCGTTCACCACCAGGCCGGATGATCCGGTGTCCACCAGCACCTTGATGCTCGGCCCGCCGTTCACCGAGATGGTGACGATCGGTTCCACGCCCGCATACATGGACAGCGGAACCGACGCGTAGATGCGGGCGTTGGTGGTGGCGTCGACGATGATGGCCTTGATGTCGCGATTCGCCGACCAGTAACGCGCGGTCTTCAGCGCGGTCACGGACTTGCCGATCAGCGCCTCGTTCGCCTTGAGCGCAGTCAGGTTCGTCGTGGTCGGGTTGGCCGCGTACGCGTCCATCAGAGTCTGCTGGTTCGCCTGGTACGTCGTGAGATACGTGGCCGCCATCCGCAACTCGTATCGGGAGTACCCGTTCACCCAACTGGTGCCGAGGAGCGTGCGCGCCTGCGCGATCTCAGCCAGCGCGGTGTTGATGTACTCGTCCGCGGTAACGGTCTGGCCCGGCTGCCACGTCTCTGTGGGCGCCGGAGTGAGAGTCGCTGCGGCACTTGTCTTTTCGGTGGTGGCCAGTGCGGGCATGATGCCCAGCAGCTTGCTCACGGTTTTGGTCGTGCCGACCACGGCCCCGGCCAGGGACTCCTCCGTGGCCAGGGTGGCGGCCCCGAGCGCCTGGCCCACGGCCGCGAGCACCGACAGCAGCCCGGAGATGTTGGCGGGCGCCGTCGGCGACGTGGCGCTGCTCAGCGCCTTCACGGTGGTGTTCGGGACGGAAGTGATTGCGGCCGTGGAGGTCTCGGCGGCGGCGATGGTGACCTGCGGAGTGCTGGCGGCTGTCGGTGCCGGTACCGATGCGGCGGTCGGCGTCGCAGCGGCCGGTGCGGACGGTGAGCTCGGCGCGTCGCTGGTCGTGGTGTCCGTGGCCGGTTTGACCGCGGCGGCGGTCTTCAGCGGATTCTTCGTCGACGGATTCTTGGTCACCGCCTGGGCGGCGGTCGTGGGCAGCTTTGCGACGGTGCCGGCGTTGGGCGCGGACGCGGACCGGCCGTTGTCGTCGCTCTTGGCCCGGCGGTTGCGCGTGGGCTTCGTGTCGTTGTCGCTGTCGATGGTGGCGTCGGCTGAAGAGTTGGATGCGGATTTGGTATCCGATGCCGGCTTGGTGCCCGACGCGTCCGCAGCAGCGGCCGCGTCCTTCTTCTTGTTCTTGGTGGTCTTCTGCGCAGGTGCCTTCTTGGGCTGAGCCGGCGCGGACGACGAGGCGGACTCGGAGTCGGTCGACGGAGCGGCGCTCGCGACTGCGGCGCTACCGAGGAGTGCGGCACTGACGCCGACCGCGGCCACGCCGGTGCCCAGCCATGTCGATACCGCCAGCTTCCGGCGTTGCGGGCGACGGTGTGCACCAGCCATTTCGGCTCCTCCATAGTCACGCCGCACGGCCATCGGACCCCCGGCAGATCGACCGCTACTGCGGCATTACCGCACTGCAGTCTGGCAGACGGGTGTCGTGCCGCAGTACAGACAGAAAATTAACAGTTGTGAACGGCTGTCGCAGCGCTTCTGGCAAAGAATTTTGCCAGCATCGTAAATAACCGCAGCCTGGCGAACGACGGTGATCCGCCGCCGGTAGGTGGTACCGGCTCACGCCGCTGACGTGCAGTGGGTGAGGAGACTCCGGCAAATCGCCTACGGGTTACCATCCGCGGACGTAAATTTGCCTTGAGTGGTGATTACGCGTCGCTCGGTAGCGCTTCAAGGGGGCTTTGGCGGCTGGACGGATCGGCAGACTCGGCTGCAGGGCAATGCACCGGGTGTTGACCGTGTTGATTCCGCTGGCGGTGGTCTGCGCATATGCGGCGCAGTTGGTGCAGCCGGTAACCCACACCGCGGTGACGCCGACCGCCGAGATCGTCTCGGCGCCGTCGACCATCGGGATGGCCGACTCCAGCCTGTACGGGATGTCGAAGCAGGACATCGACACGACGCTGGACATGCTGCAATCGATGGGCGTCCAGGACGTCCGGGTCTACATCCCGTGGGTGTACACGCAGCCGCTGCCGAACCAGTACAACTGGGCGCCGATCGACGACATCATGAACGCGGCGAAGGCCCGCAACATGGGCGTGCTCGCAATGGTCAACAGCACGCCGGTCTGGGCCGGGACGGACGGGAACTTCCCCGGTGCGAAGACACCTGATCCGGTCGCCTACGCGAATTTCATGACCCAGGTCGCGACGCGGTACGGCAAGACCATCTCGGCGTACGAGGTCTGGAATGAGGTCAACTGCGTCTGTTTCTACGACCCGATCTCGCCGTCGAGTTACACCGACCTGTTGAAGGCCGCTTATCCGGCGATCAAGGCTGCTGACCCGACCGCGACCGTCATCGCCGCAGGGCTCGGCAGCGTCTTCACCTTCGGCGGCGTCACGATGAACCCGGTGGACTACGTGAACGGTATGTACGCCGCCGGCGCGAAGGGCTACTTCGACGCGCTGGCGTTCCACCCGTACCAGGAGACGCTGAAGTTCTCCGACGGGGAGAACGTCGTCCTGTCGCCGTTCACCCAGATTCAGAAGATCTACGACCTCATGGCGGCCAACGGCGACGGCCTCAAGAAGATCTGGATCACCGAGTACGGGGTGCCGACCAACAACGTCAGCGAGCACACCCAGGCCGAGTTCATCAAGAACCTCATCGAGACCTGGCAGACCATGTCCACCGACGGCCAGTTCTACGGCGGGCCGATCTTCATCTACACCACCCGCGACGATCAGCCGGGCGCCGGCAAGTTCGGCGTCTTCTATGCGGACTGGATCCCGAAGGAGGCCGCGTTCGTCATCGCGCAGGAAATCCTGCGGCTCAATGGCGTCGGGGGCGTCGAGGGCATCGCTGCGCGCATCCTGGCCGCGGTGCGGCTGGCGATCGGCGCAGTCGTGGATACCGTCGTCAAGATCGGGCAAGCCGTGGTGAAAGTCGTTGACGCGGCGTGGAATGCGTTTGTCGACGTCACCAAGGCGGTGACGCAAGCCGTCGTCAATACGGTCAAATGGGTGACAAACGCCGTGGTGCAGGGCGTGAAATGGGTGGCGAACACCGCGGTCGACGTGACGAAGGCCGTGGTCGCGGGTATCTCGAACATCATCCAGAAGATCGGCGACATCATCCGTCCTCCGACCTCGGTCGCTGCCGTGAACCCGACGGCCGCGCTGAAGGCCGTCGCCACGATGAAAGAGGTTGCGGCGGAACTGAACTCGCCGAAGGCCGCGGGTGCGACGAAGCAGGAGCCCGCGACCGGTGTGAAGGTCGCCCCGGTGAAGGAGACCGAGGTCAAGGACGCCGGCGGACCCGATGCTGTGAAGGAACCGGCCACGGAACCGGCTGAGGAACCTGGCAAGGAGCCCGAGGTGAAGCCGGTGGACGAGAAGTCCACGGAGCCCAAGAACCCCGCGAGCGTCGAGCCCGACGTGAAGGCGCCGGAATCGAAGACGCCTGAGACGAAGGCGCCTGACGGCAAGGACGCGGTAAAGGCAGAGTCCGACGGCAAGAAGCCCGCGGGCGAGAAGGGCTCGGCGGGAGCGACCAAGGATCAGCCGAAGTCCGAAGCGCCGAAATCGGCCGATGCGCCGAAGCAGGCCAATTCGCCGAAGCGCGGCAAGGGCAAGAAGGCCGGGCAGAACGCAACGGGCAGCGGCAAACCGGTGGTCGACAAGGCAGCCGATGCCGGTCCGAAGGATCCGTCGCCGCGCGGTGCGGCGCCGAAGGCGAAGCCGGTGAAGGCCGCTGCCGCCGAGACGTCGTCGCAGGGTGTCGCACACAACGAGTGAGCAAACGTTAGCCGGCAATTCTTGATAGCGGTCCACAGCACACGGTGGCATCATGGAATACATGACATCTGATGGGCTGACAAGGAGTCGGACATGTCTATCAATAAATTCGCAATTGTTGCCGCAGGCGCCCTGAGCTTTGCTGCTATCGGACTGGGCGCGGGTCAGGCGAACGCCGACAATACCTGGTGGTGGATTCCGGCCCCGTCGCCGGGTCAAGTCGGCCAGCTGTTCGGTGTTCCCCCCGGTCAGATCGGTCATCTGCCGTTCGTTCCGCCCCCGGGGCACTGGAACAAGCCGGGCAAATGGATCCCCTAGATCGGGTCTGACAATGGCCGCTTCGCTATTTCGGCGAAGCGGCCGCTTTATTCATCAGCTCGTAAATTTCGGAAAATGACGAGAAAAATCTCCTTTTGCCTCGGGTGAATTGTCCGCATTCGTAAATTTGACCGGTATCCGCGGCCGGAATCGGCATAATCGGGCGCCATGGGGCGAACTACGAAGATGCAGACGAATGGTGACGACGGCGAGAATCAGGGGGAGGTGTCGCGCCGCAAGCTGCTCGGTGGGCTGGCCGCGGCGGGCGTTGCCACCTCCCTGGTCGCGGCGTGCAACGACAACGGCTCCGGAGGCCCCTCGAGTGGGGACGCCGTCAGCACCGACAACAAGGTCAAGCCGGCGACCGACGCCACCAAAGCGGCCAACAAGAGGGTCCTCGATTCTTTGCCGTTCAACGAGCGCAGCGATTTCGACGACGCCAAGCGGGGGCTCATCGCCAGGCCGGAAACACTGACCATCAAGGACGACAAGGGCACCACCGTCTGGGACCTTGAGGAGTACAAGAAGTACATCTCCGATGACAAGGCAGCGCCGGACACCGTCAACCCGAGCCTCTGGCGTAACGCCCAATTGTGCATGGAATACGGGCTTTTCGAAGTCCTTCCCGACAAGATCTACCAGGTCCGCGGCTACGATCTGTCGAACATCACCTTCATCAAGGGCAATACCGGGTGGATCGTCTACGACACGCTGATCTCGCCCGAAACCGCCAAGGCCGCACTGGATCTGGTCAACCAGAAGCTCGGTCCACGGCCGATCGTCGCGGTGATCCACAGCCACTCGCACGTCGACCACTATGGCGGCGTCCGCGGCATCATCAACCAGGCCGACGTCGACTCCGGCAAGGTGAAAGTCATTGCCCCGCAAGCCTTCGTCGAAGACGCGGTGAGCGAGAACGTGATCGCCGGCAACGCCATGTCGCGGCGCGCCGTCTACATGTACGGCGCGCTGCTGCCGCGCAACGCACAGGGCGGCGTCAACGGCGGCCTCGGCATGACGGTCTCCACCGGCCTGCCGACGCTGATCATCCCCACCGACATCATCACCACCACCGGGCAGAAAATGACCATCGACGGCGTCGACCTGGAATTCCAGATGACACCGGGCACCGAGGCGCCCACCGAGATGAACACCTTCTTCCCGCAGTTCAAGGCCATGTGGATGGCCGAGAATACGACGAACACCATGCACAACCTGCTGACGCTGCGCGGCGCGCAGGTACGCGACGCCCGCATCTGGGCGAAGTTCCTCGACGACACCATCCGCGTCTACGGCCCCAACACCGAGATCAAGTTCCAGAGCCACCACTGGCCGATGTGGGGGCGAGACAAGATCATCGACTACTGGAAGAAGCAGCGTGACATGTACAAGTACATGCACGACCAGT
Organism: Mycobacterium sp. SMC-16; assembly: GCF_046250085.1. NCBI lineage: Bacteria > Bacillati > Actinomycetota > Actinomycetes > Mycobacteriales > Mycobacteriaceae > Mycobacterium > Mycobacterium sp. SMC-16. The sequence goes on along the minus strand of NZ_CP176427.1, from coordinate 5,899,066 downwards.
CGGTGCGCCTGATGAACGAGGGCCTCATCGGATCCGAGATCGCCGAGGAGATGCAGTTCCCGCCGGAGCTGGGCAACTTCTGGCCCGACCGCGGTTACTACGGCACGCTCAAGCACAACACCCGCGCGGTGTACCAGCGCTATATGGGCTGGTACGACGGCAATCCGTCCGACCTCGACGACCTGCCACCGCAGGCCGCCGCCAAGAAGTACGTGGAGTACATGGGCGGCGAGGACGCCGTCCTGCGCAAGGCCAAGAAAGACTTCGACGAAGGCAACTACCGCTGGACCGCCATGGTGCTCAAACACGTGGTGTTCGCCAACCCCGACAGCGTCAACGGTAAGAACCTGCTGGCCGACAGTTACGAGCAAATGGGCTATCAGGCCGAATCCGGGCCATGGCGCTCGGTTTACCTGCAGGGTGCGTACGAACTGCGCAACGGGGTGCCCACCTCCGGCGGCACCGACACCGCGAGCCCTGACACCATCGACGCCATGCCGCCGGAGATGATGTTCGACTACCTGGCGGTGCGGCTGAACGGTCCGAAGGCCGCCGGCAAGAAGATCGCCCTCAACGTGGACTTCACAGACCTCAAGAAGCAGTACGGCCTCACCGTCGAGAACGGCGTCCTGAACTACGTGGACGGAACCATCCCGAACGCCGACGCCGGACTCAAGCTGACCAAGGCGACGATGAACGAGATTCAACTCGGCAAAGTCAAACTCGCCGACGCGATTTCAGCGAACAACGTCACAGTCGAGGGTAAGAGGCAGGCGGTGGACGAGTTCGTGGGGCTGCTCGACACCTTCCAGCTTTGGTTCAACATCGTGACGCCGTAACCAGGGCACTCGCGGGTAGGTTTTGGCTCAGTGCGATTCAATCCGGGTGAGCCGAAGCAATTGCGTTGAGTCAACCTGCATCTTCGGCAATTGACGACGTCGTACCCGATTCTGTTGCGTTGACAGCAAACTGGTGCCTTCCTAACGTCCGGGCCAAGTTCGACGACGTATCGGCACTGGGAGGCAGCTTGTGGCGCAAACGCTTCAGTCGTCTCCGCGCGCCTCCGCGGCCTGGGCACGCCCCGCCGTAGCGGTCGGCGATTTCATCGTCCTGACCGGCGAGACATTCGCCGCGATGCTGCGTCCACCGTATGCCTGGCGGGAACTGATCGAGCAGATCTGGTTCGTCGCCCGGGTCTCCGTCGTCCCGACCGTCGTGCTGTCCATTCCCTACACGGTGCTGATCGTCTTCACGCTCAACATCGTGCTGATCGAGGTCGGTGCCGGCGACCTGTCCGGTGCCGGCGCTGCGCTGGCCTCGGTGACACAGGTGGGGCCGGTGGTCACCGCGATCGTCGTGGCCGGTGCCGGCTCGACGGCCATGTGTGCCGACCTCGGAGCGCGCACCATCCGAGAAGAGATCGACGCCATGAAAGTCATTGGCGTCAACCCGATTCCGGCCTTGGTCGTACCGCGTGTGCTCGCCGCGACGTTCGTCGCGGCGATGCTGTATTCGATGGTCGCCGTCGTCGGCCTGGCCGGCAGCTACTTCTTCGTCGTCTACATCCAGCACGTGACCCCCGGTGCGTTCATCGCGGGGATGACGCTGCTGACCGGTCTGCCGCAGGTGATCGTCTCCCTGGTCAAGGCACTGCTGTTCGGCCTGTCGGCCGGTCTTATCGCGTGCTACAAGGGCCTTTCGGTCGGTGGCGGCCCAACCGCGGTCGGCAACGCGGTCAACGAGACCGTCGTCTTCTCGTTCATGGCGCTGTTCCTGATCAACATCCTGGCAACCGCGTTCGGCGTGAAAGTGGCGCCATGACAACCGATGTCGAGGTCGACCGCCCGTCACACCTCAGCGAACTCACCGACCAGGCGATCGCGGCGACTCGCCGGCTGGGCGAGCAGACGGCCTTCTACGGCAGCGCCCTCGCCGCCACCGCGGACGCCGTCCGGCGCTATCCGGGCGAGGTGCTGCGGCTGATCGCGGTCATGGGCATGGGCACCGGTGCGCTCGCCGTCATCGGGGGCACGGTCGTCATCGTCGGGTTCCTCACCCTGTCCACCGGTGCCCTGATCGCGGTGCAGGGCTACAACACCCTGTCCAACGTCGGCATCGAAGCCCTCACGGGCTTCCTGGGGGCCTTCCTGAACGTGCGCTTCATCGCCCCGGCGACCGCCGGGGTGGCGCTGGCCGCCACGATCGGTGCCGGCGCGACAGCGCAGCTCGGCGCCATGCGCATCAACGAGGAGATCGACGCCCTGGAAGTGATGGGCATCCGGGTGGTCACATACCTGGCTGCGACCCGGGTCGTCGCCGGGGTGGTGGCCGTCGTCCCGATCTACACCGTCGCGGTGTTGATGTCCTTCCTGGCCACCCGGTTCGGCACGACGATGATCTACGGCCAGTCGCGGGGCGTCTACGACCACTACTTCACGACGTTCCTGCACCCCAACGATCTGGCCTGGTCCTTCTTCGAGGCGCTGGCCATGGCCGCCGCGGTGATGGCGGTGCACACCTACTACGGCTTCACCGCCTCCGGCGGACCGGCCGGTGTCGGTGAGGCCGTCGGCCGCGCGGTGCGCACCTCGATCACCGCCGGCGTGTTCATCCTGCTCACCATCACGCTGTCCGTCTACGGCCAGTCCGGCAACTTCCACCTCGCGGGCTGACCCGGATGGCGAAGGGAGCGAACGGAACTCGGCGTGAGCAGATCGACCCGATCTGGTGGGCGCCGGTCTTGGTGATCCTGGTCGTCGCCATGACCGCGATGACGTGGCTGCTGTTCTCCGGATCCTTGCGGGGATTCGTACCGTTGACCTTGATCTCCGACCGTGCCGGCCTGGTGATGGAAGACGGCGCGAAGGTGAAACTCCGGGGTGTCCAGATCGGCGAGGTCGAATCGATCGGTAGTCGCACAGATACTGCGGGACATGTACTTTCGACGCTGAAGCTCCGGATGTACCCGGGACCGTTTGCACAGTTGCCCGGAAATGTCGAAGCTCAGATCCGGTCGAGCACCGCGTTCGGCGCCAAGTACGTCGAACTGAACGTACCCTCGAGCGGTCCCAGCGCGGGCCACCTCCGGTCAAGTGCGGTACTGCAGTCGCAGAACGTGACGGTCGAGGTCAACACCGTATTCGAGAACCTGCAGTCGGTGGTCCAGGTGATCGATCCGACGAAGCTCAACTCGGTGCTCTCGGCGGTGGCCGAGTCGTTGCGCGGCAAGGGCGACGTCATCGGCCAAGCCATCACCGACGCGAACCACGTTCTGCTCGAGGTGAATCCGCGCATGGACACCGTGCGCACGGACTGGCAGCTGTTCGGGCGGACCGCGCAGGCGTATTCGACTGCGGCACAGGACATCGTGTCCAGCCTGGATTCGTTCTCGACCACCGCCACCACGATCGCCGGCCAGTCGAAGGAGCTGGACGGCCTGTTGTTGTCGGCGGTCGGCTTCTCCCAGGCGGGCATCGACACCATCGGGACCAACGAGACCGCATTGGCCCGGTCGATGGAACTGCTGAGGCCGACGACCGCACTGCTCGACAAATACTCGCCGACGTATACCTGCCTGTTCCAGGGCGCTCAATGGTTCCTCGAACACGGTGGTCGATATGCCATGGGCGGCAACGGTAAATCGGTGATCATGGACGCCGCGCTGCTGGCCGGCGCCGACCCCTACCGGTTCCCCGACAACCTGCCCGTCGTCAATGCCAGCGGCGGGCCCGGTGGTAAGCCGAGCTGCGGTTCGCTGCCCAACGTCAGCAAGCACTTTCCGGTCAAATACCTGGTGACCGACACCGGTTTCGGTGACGGCCTGGACATGCGGCCCAACCCGGGTATCGGTTTCCCCGGTTTCGCCAACTACTTCCCGGTGACCAAACCGCAACCGGAACCGCCGCGGATTCGGTACCCGGGCGGGCCGGCACCGGGGCTGCCCGGTGTTGAGATGGGTGTACCCCAACCCGAGCCGGGGGCGCCGTGAGAAGCCGGATTCGCGGGATCGCCACCCGCGTCGTGATTTTCACCGTGGTGAGCCTGCTCTTCATGTTCGGGCTGCTGACGGTGTTCGGGCAGTTCCGTTTCGATTCGCGGGCTTCCTACCAGGCGGTGTTCAGCAACGTGTCGGGGCTCAAGGGCGGCAACTTCGTTCGCATCGCCGGCGTGGAGGTCGGGAAGGTCAAGAGCCTCAACCTGCACCGCGACGGCACCGTCACCATCGACTTCGCCATCGACAGAAACCTGACGCTCACCGAAGGCACCACGGCGACCATCCGCTACGAGAACCTGATCGGCGATCGCTATCTGGCGCTCGAGGAGGGCCCCGGGTCGGTGCGCAAACTCCTGCCGGGCCAGACCATTCCGTTGTCCCGGACGTCGCCGGCACTGGATGTCGACGCGCTCATCGGCGGCTTCCGCCCACTGTTCCGTGCGCTCGATCCGGACCAGGTCAATGCGTTGAGCGGCGAACTGCTGCGGGTGTTCCAGGGGCAGGGCGGCACCATCTCCTCGGTGCTGGCCCAGACCTCGGCACTGACAACAACATTGGCGGGCCGGGACCAGCTCATCGGTGAGGTCATCACCAACCTGAACACCGTGCTGGGGACGTTCGCGGCGCGTGACACCCAGTTCGCCGATGGGCTGGACAAACTTTCGCAACTCGTTCAGGGGCTGGCCGACCGCAGATCCGACATCGCCACCGGCGTGGCGAACATCAACACCGCGGCGCGGTCGGTCGCCGACCTGCTGACGGTGGCTCGTGAACCGATCAAACAGTTTGTGCAGCAGACGGACCGGGTCTCCGGCCAGATCATGGCCGACCACGACTACGTCGACGAACTGGTGCGGACGCTGCCCGACGCGTACCAGATTCTCTCGCGCAACGGGCTGTACGGCGACTACTTCGGCTTCTACCTCTGCGATGCACTGCTCAAGCTCAACGGAAAAGGCGGCCAACCGGTGTACGTCAAGGTGGCCGGCCAGGATTCGGGTCGGTGCACACCGAAATGACGCGCACCAAGTGGAACATCAAGCCGCTGGCCGAACGGAACCGGATGGCGGTCGGCGCGACCGGTATCGCGCTGATCGTCGCGATCGTCGTCGCCGCCTTCAGCTACGACAAGATCCCATTCATCAAGGGGACGTCCGACTACCAGGCGTACTTCGCCGATGCGGGCGGCATCAAGACGGGCAGCGACGTGCGAGTGTCGGGCCTGGGTGTCGGGCGGGTCTCAGGAATCCATCTGGAGGGCGCCAAGGTTCGGGTGGATTTCACGGTGCGTGACGATGTCGAACTGGGCGACCGCACCGAGGCCGCCATCAAGACCGAGACCGTGCTGGGCACCAAGGTGCTGGAGCTGACGCCGCGCGGTGACCGAAACCTCAACGGCCCCATACCGATCGAACGCACCACCTCGCCGTACGACCTGCCTGCGGCGTTGGGTGACCTGACGACCACCATCAGCGGCCTCGACACCACACAGCTGTCGTCGGCGCTCAAGACACTGGCGCAGACATTCCAGAACACCCCTCCCGACCTGAAGCTGGCGCTGGAGAGCGTGGCGCGATTCTCCGACACTCTCGGCACCCGCGACGCCAAGCTGCGGCAGCTGCTCGCCGATGCGAACAAGGTGACCGCGGTGCTGGCCAAGCGCAGTGACCAGATCGCGCAACTGGTGGTCAACACCGACGCATTACTGGGTGAGGTTCTGTCGCAACGTAATTCGGTCGAGACGCTGATGACCAATGTCAGCGCCGCCACTGTCCAGCTGTCCGGTCTGGTGCAGGACAACGAGGAATTGTCAATACCTGTGGATCGGCTTGTTTCAGGCGACCTCCGTTCCAGTTGATTCGGTCGGTGCCGAGTCCGCCGACGGGGTGATGTCGGTGGGTCGCTCGAGCAGTTTGCCTTTGTGGAAGATCGCGCCGGCCCGGACCAGAGCGACCAGGTGCGGTGCGTTGACGGCTCGCCAGCGGGCTTGCGCGGCGTCGATCAGCTTGTAAGCCATGGCCATTCCGGCGACGCGTGAACCCGGCCCCTTGGTCACCTTGGTCCTCAAACGTACCGTGGCAAACGTTGATTCGATCGGGTTGGTAGTGCGCAGATGGACCCAGTGCTCGGCCGGGTACTTATAGAACTCCAGCAGCACATCGGCGTCATCGACGATCTTGGCGACCGCCTTGGGGTACTTGGCGCCGTAGTCCACCTCGAACGCCTTGATCGCCACCTGCGCGTGGTCGATATCCTCGGCGTTGTAGATCTCCCGCATCGCCGCGATCGCCCCCGGATGAGCCGACTTTGGCAGGCAGGCAAGAACATTGGCCTGCTTGTGAAACCAGCACCGCTGCTCGCCGGTGGCCGGGAACACCTCACGCACGGCCTTCCAGAACCCCAGGGCCCCATCGCCGACGGCCAGCACCGGTGCGGTCATCCCGCGACGTCGGCACGACCGCAACAGATCAGCCCACGACTCGGCCGACTCCCGGTACCCGTCGGTGAGCGCGACCAGCTCCTTGCGGCCGTCAGCGCGCACACCGATCATCACCAGCAAACAGAGCTTCTCCTGCTCCAGGCGCACCTTGAGATGGATGCCGTCGACCCACAGGTAGACGTAGTCGGTGCCCGACAGATCACGGGCCTCGAAGGCCTTGGCCTCGTCCTGCCACTGCGTGGTGAGTCGGGTGATCGTCGTGGCCGACAAGCCGGCACCCGAGCCCAGGAACTGCTCCAACGCCGGACCGAAATCACTGGTCGACAAGCCATGCAGATACAGCAACGGCAACACCTCGGTCATCTGCGGCGACTTGCGCACCCACGCCGGCAGGATCGCCGAGGAAAACCGTTGCCGCTCACCAGTGTCCGGGTCAACACGTTTGTCATTGACCCGCGGCGCGGTCACACTCACCGCGCCCGCCGCGGTGAGCACCTCGCGCTCGCGGTGATAGCCATTGCGCACCACCAGCCGGTGCCCGTTCTCATCAAGCTCACCGGCATGAGCCTCGATGTAGGCGGCGACCTCAGCCCGCAACGCTGCGGCCAGCATCTGGCGGGCACCGTCGCGGACAATCTCATCGAGCAACGACCGCGACGAGCCAGCATCCTCGTTGGATGAATCCGCATCGTGAACTACCGTGAGCATGGGCGTACCTTCCCGAACCAGCGCGCCAACGCCGGCTCTTGATCAGACCTTCGACATTCAGATCATCCTCGGGAAGGTGCGCCCTTTCCTACGCCGCCTCGCCGAGGCTCATCCACAGGTTCTGATCATTGCTCCAGGACAACCGGACACAACTCAAAGCGGCCGTCGACAAGCTCAACGGCGTCCTCGGCATCCTCGACAACCGAAAGCAGGAGCTGCAGCGCACGCTGTACCTGTTGCGCCGGTACGCGATGTCGTTCGGCGAAGTGCTGGGTGCGGGACCGTTCTTCAAAGCGTCACTCGTCAACCTGTTCCCGGGTCAGTTCGATCAGCCGTTCGTCGACGCGGCGTTCTCCGACTTGGGCTTGGACCCCAACGTGCTGCTGCCGTCGCAGCTGACCGAGCCCGGCGCCGGTCAGCCGGGTACTCCGCCGCTGCCGTCGCCGTATCCCCGCACCGGCCAGGGCGGACCGCCGAATCTCACGCTGCCCGATGCGATCACCGGAAATCCTGGTGACCCGCGCTACCCCTATCGTGAGCCACTGCCCGCGCCGCCGCCGGGTGGTCCGGCGCCCGGACCTCCGGCGCTGGCTCCGGCCCCAAATGAGGTGCCACCGCCGACGGTCCCGCATCCGACGCCGCTCCCGCCGTCGAACCATTCGCCCAGCGGTTCGCCCGGTGTGGTGTCAGATCCCGTTTCGCCCGTGGGAGGGAGCTGACCATGTCCACCCCCGAAACCACACCGCGCGTGGGCAGCCGCCGGGCATGGCGCATCGCCATTGCGCTCACTCTGGTGGTCATCCTGGCGGTCGCGGCGACCGGACTGGCGCGGTCCTGGTGGGTTGCCGCCGTCCGCAGCACCTACGTCGCGTACTTTGCGAACACCAACGGGCTGTACACCGGCGACGACATCAGGATTCTGGGCGTCACCGTCGGCACGGTCGAGAAGATCGAACCGCAACCGCATGCCGCCAAGGTGACCTTCACGGTGGACTCGCAATACGCGGTGCCCGCCGACGTCCGTGCGGCCATCTTGTCGCCGTCACTGGTCAGTGCGCGGGCCATCCAGTTGGTGCCCGCCTACACCAGCGGCCCCAAGCTTGCCGCGGGCTCCACCATCGCACTCGACCGCACCGTGGTGCCGGTGGAGTGGGACGATTTCCGGCAGCAGCTCGAGAAGCTGACCGACTCGCTGCAGCCGACCAGCCCCGGCGGTCCCAGTGCCGTCGGTGAATTCATCAACAGTGCCGCCGACAACCTGCGTGGCCAGGGCGACACCGCCCGCGACACCGTGATCAAACTGTCCCGCGCCATGTCGGCCCTCGGTGACCACAGCACCGACATCTTCAGTACTGTCCGCAACTTGCAGATGCTGGTGTCTGCGCTGTCGTCGAGCAGCGACCTGCTGGCGTCCTTCAACACCAACATGGCGTCCATCACGACCGCCCTGTCGAGCACACCGAACAACATCGCCGACGCGACGCGCAACCTGGATACCGCGGTAAAGGATCTGCGCGGGTTCATCGCGGAGAATCGCGAAGGGCTGGGTACTACCTTCGATCACCTCAACGCGATCACCACAGCGCTCAACGACAGCCGCACGGACCTCAAACAGGTCCTGCACATCACGCCGACGGTGTTCCAGAACTTCACCAACATCTACGACCCCGCACAGAGCGCCATCACCGGCATCCTGGCACCGGTCAACTTCGCCGACACCGTGCAGTTCCTGTGCGGCGCAATCCAGTCCGCGGCGCGGCAGGGCTTCGAGCAGTCCGCCAAGCTGTGCGTGCAGTACCTGGCGCCGATCATCAAGAACCGGCAGTACAACTTCCTGCCGATCGGCGGCAACCCGTTCGTCGGCGCCACGGCCCGGCCCAACGAGGTCACCTACAGCGAGCCGCGCCTGCGGCCGGGCGGGGCGCCGCCGCAGCAGAATCCGGCGCCGGCCCCGTTGCCGGCCGAGGCCCCTGCGCCGACGCCGACCGACCCGGGTCAGGGACTGGCCGGCCTCATGGTCCCGCAGCAGGGGACGCAGCCATGAAGCGCTCCATGACGGCGACGCTCGTCTTCGTCAGCGTCCTGGCGTTGCCGGGATGCCAATGGCGGGGCCTGAATTCGCTGGTGCTGCCCGGCACGGTCGGCGACGGACCGGGCTCGTACACAATCCAGGCACAGCTGCCGGACGTCGTCGTGATCCAACAGAACACCCGGGTACGCGTCGGCGACGTCAACGTCGGCAACGTCACCAAGATCGAGGTGCAGGACTGGCACGCGCTGGTCACCATGCGCATCGACGGCGACGTTCATCTACCCGCCAACAGCACCGCCAAGGTCGGGCAGACCAGCCTGTTGGGGTCGATGCACATCGAGCTCAGCCCACCGACAAGCGAAGCGCCGCAGGGAGAACTGACCAACGGCGCGGTGATCCCGCTGTCCAGGGCCGCCACGTATCCCACCACCGAGCAGGCGCTCGCGTCGGCGTCGATCCTGCTGAACGGCGGTGGCCTGGCCCAATTGCAGGAGATCAACCAGACCTTCGCGAAGGCCCTGGCCGGGCGCGAGAACGACATGCGCAGCCTGCTGACCCAGCTCGACACGTTCATCTCCCGGCTCAACGACCAGACCGACTACATCATCTCGGCCACCGAGCATTTGAACTCGCTGGTGGGTCAGGTCGCGGCGAACCAGCGCACCGTCGACAAAGCGCTCACGACCATTCCGCAGGCCTTGGCGGTGCTGGCCGAGCAGCGGACGAAGCTCGCCGACGCGATCGACGCCGTCGGTCGGTTCAGCGCTGTCGCGGCGTCGACGGTCAAGCAGACCAAGGAGAGCCTCGTCGCGAACCTGCGGAGCATGGTGCCGGTGCTGCGGTCGCTGGCAGATTCGGGCCCGGCGCTGACGAAGGGACTGGACTTCCTGTCGACCTACCCGTGGGTGAAAAGCAACCTCGGCAACTGGTTTCGGGGCGACTTCGCCAACATCACGATGATCATCGACCTCACGCTGAGCCGGCTCGACAGCAGCCTGTTCACCGGCACCCGGTGGGAGGGCAACCTCACCGAACTCGAAATGCAGTGGGGCCGCACGATCGGTCAGATGCCCAGCCCGTACACCGCGGGCAACCCCCTGATCGCCCCCTATCACTTCGGGGGGTACTGACATGCTGCGGCTGCGGTTGTCCCGGACCGTCTGGATCCAGCTGGCGATCCTCGGCGCCGTCACGGTGATCGCGTGCAGCGTCATGGCATTCGGCTTCGTGCACGTACCGACGCTGCTCGGGTACGGCCGCTACACCGTGACGGTCGAGCTGCCCGAATCCGGCGGGCTGTACCCGACGTCAGTGGTCACGTACCGCGGCACCGAGATCGGGCGGGTCAAGGCTGTCGATGTCACGACGGGCGGGGTCCGCGCGGAGCTTAACCTCGACTCCGCCATCAAGGTGCCGGCGGACGTGTCGGCCGCGGTACACAGCCGCTCGGCCGTCGGTGAACAGTTCGTCGAATTGATCCCTGCGACAGGGCATTCCGACGCCGGCCCGACCCTACGCGGCGGCGCGACCATCCCGGTGGCGAAGGCGCGGATTCCGCCGGATATCGGCAACCTGCTCGACGCGACCAACCGGGCGCTCGAAGCCATCCCGCAGGACAATCTGCGTACCGTCGTCGACGAAGCAGACAAAGCGGTCAGCGGACTCGGACCTGAGTTGTCGCGCATCGTCAACGGCTCCACGTCGCTGGCCATCGCGGCCGGCAAGACCGTCGGCCCGATCACGCAACTGATCGACCAGAGCCCCACGGTATTGAACTCCCAAGTGCAGAAAGCGGATTCGATCGCCACGTGGGCGCAGCGGCTCGCGTCCATCACCGGCCAGTTCAAGGCCCAGGATGCGGCATTCGCCGAGCTGCTCAAGCTCGGCCAGCCGACCTTGGAAGAGGGCCGCGCCCTGTTCAACAGGTTCGCTCCCGCACTGCCGGTCCTGCTGGCCAACATGGTGAGCCTGGGTGAGATCGCGGTGGTCTATCGGCACGACATCGAACAACTGCTGGTGCTTTTCCCGCAGGGCACCGCGTTGATGTCGGCGATCGCGGTCGCCGACTCGGACCTCAAGACGCCCTATCGGGGCATCTATCTGGACTTCAAACTGAACATGAACCTGCCGCCCCCGTGCAACACCGGCTTCCTGCCGATCAAGCAGCAGCGGGTACCCACCGAGGTGGACTATCCCGAACGTCCCGCCGGTGAGCTGTACTGCCGGGTTCCGCAGGATTCCGACCTGAATGTCCGTGGCGTACGGAACATTCCGTGCGAGAACAATCCGGCCAAGCGCGCACCGACCGTCGAACTCTGCGAAAGCAATGAGCAGTACGTGCCCCTCAACGACGGATACGTCTGGAAGGGCGATCCCAACGCCACGCTGACGGGGCAAGGGGTACCGCAGTACGCGCCGGGCACCGATCCCCGGCAGCGCCCCAGTGGCGCACCTGGACCCGCGCCCCCGGCGCCTCCGGTGGCCTTGGTGCCCTATGACCCTGTGACCGGCGGGTACGTCGGGCCCGACGGGAAGCCGTACACCGACTCCGACCTGGCCGCCACCGAGAAAGGCAAGACATGGCAGAGCATGCTGACCCCGAGCAGTTAGACACCGTCGGCGAAGCCGACGATGATGCTGTCGCGGCACGGAAACCGTCACTGCGGCAACGGTTGGCGCGCATCTCGCCGGTGGTCGCAGCCGGTCTGGCGCTGGTCGTCGCCGGCGGTGCCCTGGCGGGCTGGCTGGGCTTTCGCGCATACCAGTCCGAACAGGCGCAGGAACTGCGGAACCTGTACGTGCAGACCGCACGCCAGGCCGCGCTGAACCTGACCACGATCAGCTACACCGAGGCGGACACCGACATTCGCCGCATACTCGATTCGTCGACCGGCGCATTCCGCGACGACTTCCAGCGCCGGTCCGAGCCGTTCGTCGCGGTGGTCAAGCAGGCCCGATCGAAATCCGAGGGCACCGTCACCGAAGCCGGACTCGAATCGGTGAACGGTGATGGGGCACAGGTACTTCTCGCCGTGTCGGTGCGGACCTCGCTGGCCGAGGCGCCGGCCGGTCCACCACGAAACTGGCGCATGCGGATCAGCGTCGCCAAGGACGGCGCGGGCGCCCGAATTTCCAACGTCCAGTTCGTGTCATGAGCAGATCGGACGGTCAGGGCAACATGAAGGACAGATCATGACCGTGGATGTCGAAGAACGTCCCGTCGAACCCGACGAGACCGAGGCCGCCGAGGCGACGGTTGTCGAAGCCGAACCCGCAGCGGTGCAGAGTGATTCACGGAAGCCCTGGGCGCGGTGGACGGGTCTGACATTTGCGTTCGCGGCGATGCTGCTTGCCGTCGCTGCGGGGTACTTCAACTGGCAGGACGGGTCGGTGCGGCTCGCGCAAGCCGCGGCCACCGAATCGGTGCGGGCGGCAAGTGACGGCACCGTCGCCATGCTGTCCTACCGGCCGGAAACGGTTGACACCGAGCTGAAGTCGGCCGCCGGCCGGCTGACCGGCGGCTTCCGCGACGAGTACACCAAGTTGGTCGACACCGTCGTGGCGCCCGGGGCCAAGCAGAAACACATCTCCGCGGTCGCGACCGTTCCGGACGCCGCCTCGGTGTCGGCGACCGAAAACCATGCCGTGGTACTGGTTTTCGTGAACCAGACGACCACCATCGGTGCCGACGCGCCCACCGCGTCGACCTCGACGGTGCGGGTGACTCTCGACAAGGTGCACGATCGATGGCTGATCTCACAGTTCGATCCCGTGTGACGCGGGGGCTGCTGATGTTGTTCGCCGCGGGGGCCGCGGCCGGATGGATGGTGCCGTCGGTGCAGGCCGACCCGGTGACCTACGTGAACAGCGTCAACGTGCGGGGCGGTTTCAACTTCCCGAGCGGCGATGCCGCCATCGCCTACGGGCGCGGCGTGTGCGACAAGATCGCCGCGGGCCGGAGTTACGGGCAGATCATCGGTGACATCAAGGTCGACGTCGCGGGTGGCGACGAAGGCCAGGCGAATTATCTTGTCGGACAGGTGATCAACGAACTGTGCCCCGAGCTGATCGGGCCGCTGCGCAATTCCGCAGGCAACTATCGACCGGGGGCACAGTGAGTACCCGATTCGCCGGGGTGATCCTGGCGGTCTTCGCGTGCGGCGCCGCGCTGCCTGCGGTGGCCCATGCCGACAACACCCGCCTCAACAACAGCGTGGTCGCCAACGTCTACACCATTCAGCACCAGGCCGGCTGCACCAATGACGTGGCGGTCAGCCCGCAGCTACGGCTCGCCGCTGAGTGGCACGCGAACGATGTGCTGAACAACCGCGACCTCGACGGCGACCTCGGCTCGGACGGGTCGACGGCACAGCGGCGCGCGGAAGCAGCGGGCTTCCGGGGCAAGGTGTTTCAGACGGTTGCGATCAACCGGTCCATCGCCATCAACAACCTGGATGTATTGAACCAGTGGTACTACGATCCGCCGACCTACGCGATCATGGCCAACTGCGCCAACACCGTCATGGGCGTGTGGTCCGAGAACAGCCCCGACCGTTCGGTCGTCGTCGCGGTGTACGGTCAGCCTGGCGCGTAGAGGCTGACTGCCTAGACCAGCTCGCGCAGCTCCTCGATGAGCTTGACGCGGTCGGCGGTCGTCGCACCCATCGGCACCACGTTGAGTACCGTCACGCCTGCCTCCCGGAATGCCGCCACTCGTTCCTTGACGAACTCGCGGCTACCGATCAGCGAGATGTCCCGGACCAGTTCGTCGGGAACGACTTTCGCCGCGCCGTCCTTGTCGCCGGCCAGGTACAGCTCCTGGATGCGGTCGGCCTCGGCGCCGTAGCCGTACTTGGTGGCCACGTTGTGATAGAAGTTTTTGCCCTTGGCGCCCATGCCACCGATATACAGCGCGATGTGCGGCTTGATGAACTCGCGCATTCCCTCGACGTTGTCGCCGATGGCCAGTGCCGGTCCGGCGTAGATGTCCATGGGCGGCAGCGTCGCGTCGCGCTTGGCGTACCCGGCCGCGAGCGCGTCGCCCCAGACGTCCTTGGCCTTCTCCGGCATGTAGAAGATCGGCTGCCAGCCCTCGGCGATCTCCGCTGCCAGCTCGACGTTCTTCGGGCCGAGTGCGGCCAGCAGCACCGGAATGCGCTCGCGCACAGGGTGATTGATGAGCTTGAGCGACTTACCGAGCCCCGTGCCCTGGCCCTCCGGGAGGGGGATGGTGTAGTGCTTGCCCTGGTAGGCGAGTCGCTCGCGGCGCCACACCTGGCGGCAAATCTCCACGACCTCGCGGGTCCGGCCGATCGGGCTGTCGTAGGGGACGCCGTGGAAGCCTTCGATCACCTGCGGGCCGGAGGCGCCGAGACCCAGGATGTACCGGCCGTCGGACACATAGTCGAGGCCGGCGGCGGTCATCGCCGTCAGCGTGGGTGTGCGGGTGTAGAGCTGCAGGACGCCGGAGGCCAGTTCCACCCGCTCGGTGGCGGCGGCGAGATAGCCGAGTGCGCTGATGGCGTCGAAAGAGTATGCCTCGGGGACGAAAACGACGTCCAGGCCGGCCTTTTCGAGATCGGCGACCTCGGCCACAACCTCTTTGAAGCCGCCGGCGTAGTTGATGCCGAGACCGATCTTCATGCTCACTGCCCCTTCGAGGCCAGGGCGGCGATGGCTTCGGCGGCCTCGGCCTGGATCTGCGGGAACTGGGCGGCCATGGCCTCCGACAGGGCCTGCGCTCCCGACAGTGGCCGGACCATGACGGTGAACTCGTCGATCAGGCCCTCGTCGTTGACGTGGATGAAGTCGCATCCGTTGATCGTCTTGCCGCCGACCTTGGTCTCGAAAATCAAAGCGTGGCTGTTGTTTTCGGGGTCATTGATCTCTCGGATGTAGCGGAAGTCCTCGAAAACTCGCAGCACGCCGCGCAGGATGGCGGCGGTGATGGGCTTGCCCGGGTAGGGCTTGAAGGCGACGGGACTGGTGAACACCACGTCGTCGGCCAAACAGGCGGCCATGGCTTCGCCGTCAGCGGCCTCGACCGCCTTGCGGAATGCCTGCATCGCATACCTCGCATAGTCAATTTGGTGATTAGGTACGGGTGACGCTAGCGGGACAAGCTCGGCATGTCTATATGTGACTAATCACTTTGTTGACTATTAGACTCCTGGACATGGCTCTGCGTGACGCCGTGTTGGCGGCCCTGCTCGACAGTGAGGCCTCGGGATATGACCTGGCCAAGGGCTTCGACGCGTCCGTCGCCAACTTCTGGATGGCCACCCCGCAGCAGCTGTACCGCGAACTCGACCGACTCGCGGCCGACGGGCTGATCGAGGCCCGTGTCGTCGAGCAGGAGCGGCGGCCCAACAAGCGGATGTTCACGCTGACCGATGCCGGCCGGAAGGCGGTGCATGCATTCACCGAGGCCACGCCGAAGCCCTTGGCCATGCGCGACGACCTACTGGTGCAGGTGTCCACCGTCGACAGCGGCAATGCGGAGGCCGTGTGCGCGGGCCTGAGGGACCGAATCCAGTGGACCACCAATCAACTCGAGCTCTACGAACGGATTCGCAGCCGCATACTGGGCGGCCGCAGCGAGGCGATGTTCCTGTCCGAGGCGGAGCGCGTGGGGCCCTACCTGACGCTGATGCGCGGCATCGCGTTCGAGCAGGAGAATCTGCGGTGGGCGCAACAGGCATTGGAGGTCATCGAGCGGCGGCAGCCGCGGCGTTAGCAGAAGTGCGGCGCCGGCCGCGGCGTTAGCATGAGGCATGCGCGTCTGGGAGATCGGTCCAGCGCAGGTCATGGTCGTCGGCACGTTCGGCGACCTGGAGATTCACCACCATCCGGCGGTGCAGATCGGTGTCGGCCTGACGGGTCCGCTGACGGTCCGAACAGACGGCGCGGCGCCCCGGAGCGGGCACGTCGTCGTCATCGCCAGCGGCGCCGGCCACGCGGTGTGGTCGGCGCCCACCGATCTGACGTTGGCCCTGTATCTGGCGCCGCACACCTGGCCCGGGGCAGCGCTGCACGCCCTCAGTCAGAGCGAATCCGGTGACGGCATCTGGCTGCCGGCCGACGACCAGGCGCTCGCACAGGCCGTGGCCGCCGCGTTCGACACCGACCCCGAGTTGGCCGCCGCCACGCTGATCCAGCGTCTCTGCGGCGATCCGGGACAACAACCCGGACTGCATCCGCAGCTGAAGCAGGCGATGGACCTGATCTACAGCGGCACAACCGAATCCGTGGACCTGGCATCGATCGCGCACGAGGTCGCGGTGTCACCGGACTACCTCGGCCGCCTGTGCCGGCAGCAGACCGGTGTCTCCTTCTCGGCGGCCACCCGCTGGGCCCGACTGCTCTCCGGGTTGAAACATCTCGCCGGCGGTGAGCAGGTCACCGACGCCGCGCATCTGGCCGGATTCGCCGACGGCTCCCATGCCAACCGGGTATGCCGTGAGATGACCGGCGCGGCGCCGTCCGAGATCGCCCGGGCGCTGCGGGATTCGACGGATCCGTCCAAGTACTGAGGAGGCAGGCGGTTCCATACTCGAAGGACACTACGAGGAGGAGACCGCAATGCCGGTGATGTCCAGGGTCGAGCGGGCCTTCTGCTGCGGCGCCATGTGGAGAACCACCACCCGTGCCGTCCTCGACATCCTGCCCACCGACCAGCTGGGAGAACGGTTGCTCGAGATCGGTTCCGGGAGTGGGGCAATCGCGGAAGGGCTGTCGTCGGCGCGTCCCGGGTTGTCGATCACCGCGACCGACCTGGACCCGGTGATGGTCGACGCCGCGGCGCGGAGGCTGGAGGACAACCCGGACGTCACCGTGCAGAGCGCCGATGCGACCCGCCTGCCGTTCGACGACGGCGCGTTCGATTCGGTGGTCAGCTGCCTGGTGCTGCACCACGTCATCGAATGGGAGGCCGCGGTCGCGGAGATCGCCCGGGTGCTCAAGCCCGGAGGCGTGTTCGTCGGTTACGACCTGACGCGGACACCGGTGGCCACGGCGGTGCACCGGGTGGACCGGTCGCCGTTCCGGCTGGTGAACCCCGATGAACTGGCGGCCGAAGGACGGCGCCACGGGCTGCGTATCGATACGAGTACCAAGGTGTTTGGGCATGTGATGCAGTTCAGTGCCGCGAAGACCTGACACTGAGTAGGTTGGTCTGCAGTCGGCAGGGGAGGGACGCATGCGGGGTCTGGTGAGCTGTGGAGCGGTGGTCGCGGTGGCGGTGCTGGCCGCGGGCTGTGGTGGCGGGTCGACGCAGTCCAGCCCCGCCACGTCAGCCACCAAGCCGGCGACCTCGACGGCACCACCTCCGCCGGCGATCGTCGCCCCTGCGCAGTTGAAGCCCGGAAAGTACCCGACCAAGGCCCATGAGCCCTACGGCACCGCGGGTGCGCCCGAGGCCGGCGCGAGGTTGGAGGCGCAACAGCTGGCCGGCTACGTGGTGGGGCCCTGGCAGGTCGACAGCACACTCACCGAGCCTTATCTGTCAACATATTTCGTCATCGACGAGCCGGGCTTGCTGGCTCAGTTCGGCCCAGAGAGCATCGCGACCGCGGCCGGCAGGCACAAGTTCATCGATGGGTTCGTCTCGGCGCGTGAGTCTGCGACCAAGACCGTGCTGATCAACGGCGTGCTGCGCTTTGCCTCGCCCGAGGACGCCGGCGCCGCGGCCGGCGAGATGAACGCGGCTGCGCTTCAGCTCAACATCCGCGGCGCGGTGCCGAAAACCGTTGCCATTCCAGATCATCCGGATGCGCTGGCTTCGACGTACGACGTCGATGCCCGCGGCACGAAGTTGACCACCGTGCGGTCCTTCATCGCGCACGGTCCCTATGTCCTGACGCAATTGGCACAGTCAACGGCCGGTCTTGATCCGGCCATCGCGTTGGTGACCAAGGCGATCGGCGCGCAGGCCGCCGCGATCGAGCCGTTCAAACCCGCGGCGGAACTGCCGGCCGTGCCGATCGATCCGACGGGTCTGCTGGCCTTGACGCTGCAGACCGACGCGCCGCGCAATTCACAGAACGCGGTCTACTCCGGCACCGGGGCCCTGCACTTCCAGAGCAACCCGGTCACCTCGAGCAGGGTGTTCCAGGACAACGGCGTGACGGCGTTCGCCCGTGGAAAGACCAGCGTGTATCGCGCCAAGGACCCGGCGTCTGCGGTCAACGTGGCGAACACCTTCGGCAAGGAGGTGTCGGTTGACGGCACCGAGACCGCCGATCCGGTGCCGGCCCTGACGCTGAGCCGCTGCATCCTGTTGGCCAACCCGAAGCAGTTCTACTGTGTCGCGCCGGCGGGTGACTATGCCATCGAGGCACGTGGCCCCGAGTTGAAGGACGTGCACGAACAGGTTGCCGCGCAATACATCCTGTTGACGGCTAAGCCTTAGCGGAGCCGTTCAACGAGAGGCCCGTGGCCGACTGCAGCAGGCAGATGACAGTGCTGGGCAGCGGCGTGTGTCCGGTGCGGTCCATGTTCGAGTCGATCAGGTAGGTCGAGGTGTACCGGCTGTCTTGACCGGCGTACGCCGTCAGGCCCGCTGTGCACCGCTGATCGGCGACACCGGCGATGGCGTCGTTGACCGCGACATTGGCGCGCAGGAACACCTCGGCGATGTGCGGGGCGGCACAGTCCACCAGCGTCACTTCGACGACGCTGGGGTCGGTGGGCGGCGGTGTGCTCAGGCAGTCGCCGACCTGCAGGTCGACCCACTTGGCCTGGCGCGCATTCGGTTTCATCGGCACGATCGGGACCGGCGAAGGGAGCTGGGCTGTCGTGGTCGTGGGCGGCGATGCGCTCGAAGTGCTCGACGACGGCGTCGCCGACGTGTTCGAACCACAGGCCGCGAGCAGCGACAGTGCCGCGACCTGCCACACGATCCGGCGCGGGCGAACGGTCATGGCCGTCATGGTAGTGCTTGTCGGGCGGTGTTCGGGCCTGGACGGTTACCATCGCCATACCAGCGACCCCAGGGAGGCCGGGATGCCCGAGTACACCGTCGGTGACTACCTGCTGGACCGGCTCGCTGAATTGGGTGTGACCGAGATTTTCGGTGTACCAGGTGATTTCAACCTGGAACTGCTCGATCATGTGATCGCGCATCGGGATCTCCGGTGGGTCGGCAGCGCCAACGAACTCAACGCCGGGTACGCCGCCGACGGCTACGGCAGGCTGCGCGGCATGGCGGCGCTCATCACCACATTCGGTGTCGGTGAGCTATCGGCGGCCAATGCGATCGCGGGCAGTTACGCCGAGCATGTCCCGGTGGTGCACATCGTCGGCACGCCGTCGATTGACGTGCAAGGCTCCCGCCGGGTGATCCACCACTCGCTCGGCGACGGCGACTTCGATCACTTTCTGCGCATTGCCCGCGAAATCACCTGCGCACAAGCCAAACTCATGCCGGCCACGGCCACGCGCGAGATCGACCGGGTGCTGTCCGAGGTGCACGAGCGCAAGCTGCCCGGTTACCTGATGCTGGCCACCGACGTCGCCCGGTTCCCCGTCGAACCACCGACCGGGCCCTTGCCGCGGTACACCAGCGGCACGAGCCCGCGGGCGCTCTCGCTGTTCACCGTGGCCGCCGCCCGTCTCATCGGCGAGCATCAGCTGACGGTGCTGGCCGACCTGCTGGTGCACCGACTGGAAGCCGTCCCGCAGCTCGAGGCACTGCTGGCGGCCGACGTCGTGCCGCACGCCACGCTGATGTGGGGCAAGAGCCTGGTCGACGAATCCGCGCCGGAGTTCCTCGGCATCTACGCCGGCACCTCCAGTCAGGAGTCGGTTCGGCGGGCCATCGAAGACGCCCCGGTGCTCCTCACCGCCGGCGTGCAGTTCACCGACATGGTGAGCGCATCGTTCACGCAGCAGATCGATCCCGCGCGGACCATCGACATCGGGCCCAACCAGAGCACCGTGGCCGGGGAAGTTTTTGCGCCACTGGACATGTCGGCCGCGCTCGAGGCGATCACCGGCATCCTGAAGTCCCGGCCCACCAGGTCGCCCGCCGTACCGCAGCCGGTGCCCGACGCGCCCGACGCGGTGCTCGAACCGGATCAGCCGCTCACCCAGAAGGCCCTGTGGGACAAGGTCTGTGGTGCTCTTACGCCGGGCAATGTGGTGCTGGCCGAGCAGGGCACGTCGTACTACGGCATGGCCCGGCACCGGCTGCCCAGCGGTGTGGCGTTCATCGGCCAGCCGTTGTGGGCGTCCATCGGCTATACGCTGCCGGCCGCACTCGGTGCGGGTCTGGCGGAGCCGGACCGTCGTCCGGTGTTGCTCATCGGCGATGGCGCCGCGCAGCTGACGATCCAGGAACTCGGCCAGTTCGGCCGCGAGGGCGTTCCCGCCGTGGTGATCCTGGTGAACAACGACGGCTACACCGTCGAACGCGCGATCCACGGCCCCACCGCGCCGTACAACGACATCGTGGGCTGGCAGTGGCGCGACATCCCGGCTGCCCTGGGTATCCGGAACCCGTTGTCGCACAGGGCGACAACCTGCGGCGAATTGGACGCGGCACTGGCCGACGCGGCTGCCCACCCAGATGATCTGGTCTTCATCGAAGCCGTGGTGACCGAATTGGACGTGCCGCCGCTACTGGAGGAGCTCGCCGCGGCCATCGCGAAGGCCAACAAGGCGGCCGGTAACTGAAGCGCGGGTTGTCGCGTTACCGCGGACGCGCCTTGTCCGGACCCAGATAGGCGTCGGCCCAGGCGCCGATGATCCGTCCCGCACGCTTGGCCTGTCCCGGCCCGGTGAGCAGGTGTTCGGTGCCCTCCAGCGAGACGAAGCTGCGCGGGTGGCGGGCCGTCCGGAAAATTTCACTCGCGTTCTCGATGCCCACGGTGTTGTCGGTGGGGGAGTGCAGGATCAACAGCGGCAGGTGCAGGTCCTTGATCTTGGCGTGCAGCTTGGCCGCGCGGACGTCCTCCACGAAGTCGCGCTTGAGGGTCAGTTCGCGGCCGCCGACCATCCACTGCGCACTGCCGTTGGCGAGCACGCAGTCGAGGATGTCGTCGTACTGCTTCTCGACGTGCGACGGGTCGATGGGCGCAGCGACCGTCGCCACCGCGCGCACCCCGGGCGCCTGCCGCGCCGCGGCGAGTACCGACGCCCCGCCGAACGAGTGGCCCACCAACAGAGCCGACGGCGTGCCGCGGTCGGACATGAACTTGCACGCTTCGATGACGTCGTTGGTCTTGTGGGTGAAGGACCCGTCGCCCCAGTGGCCGTCCGAATCGCCCAGCCCGATGGCGTCGAAGCGGAGCATCCCGATGCCATCGGAGGCCAGTTGCTTGCAGATGCGCGCCGCGGCAGGGGAGTCCTTGCCGAGTGTGAAGCCATGTGAGAAGACGCCCCAGCCGCGCGGGGTGCCCTCGGGGAGGTCGATGATCCCGGCGAGCATGGGGCCGGTGGAACTCTGGAACTTGACGCGTTCAGCCACGGGACGGGTTTACCACGGCTGGCAAGCCGGACGTGGCCGATTCTTTGCTGGAGGCCATCGGTAGGGTGGAGGTTTCACGGGAAACACGACCTGCGGGTCGTAGCGGTCAGTGACGCCTGCGCCCCGTATGTAGTCCTGAGATCCGGAGCAGAGTCGTGACCCTGAACACCATCGCCTTCGAACTGGTCCCGCCCAATATTGAGCGCGGCCCCCAGTTTGCGGTCGACGAGGCGCACAAGGTGCTGCTCAACGCCGCGGCCGTCGGCCTCGAGGGCCGCATCCGGCACGTGATGATCCCCGGGATGATCGAGGAAGACGGCGACCGGCCCGTCGAGATGAAGCCGAAGATGGACGTCCTCGACTTCTGGCAGTTGATGAAGCCCGAGCTGCCCGGGATCCGCGGGCTGTGCACGCAGGTGACGTCGTTCCTCGACGAGGACGCGCTCTCGAAGCGGCTGGCGGTGCTGCAGGACGCGGACTTCGACGGCATCGCTTTCGTCGGCGTCCCGCGCACCATGAGCGACGGCGAGGGCGCCGGCGTGGCGCCGACCGACGCGTTGACGATCTACCGCGACCAGGTGCCGAATCGCGGCGTCATCCTGATCCCGACGCGCGACGGCGAGCAGGGCCGCTTCAACTTCAAGATCAACCAGGGCGCCACCTACGGCATGACCCAGTTGCTGTACTCGGACACGATCGTGGGCTTCCTCAAGGAGTTCGCTGCCACCACCGAGCACCGCCCCGAAATTCTGCTGTCGTTCGGGTTCGTCCCGAAGATGGAGTCGAAGGTCGGACTGATCAACTGGCTGATCCAGGATCCGGGCAACCCTCTGGTCGCCGCCGAGCAGGACTTCGTTTCCCGGCTGGCCGGCGAGGAGCCCGCGGCCAAACGCGCGCTGATGCTCGACCTGTACAAGCGCGTCATCGATGGCGTCGGCGAGCTCGGCTTCCCGATCAGCATCCACTTGGAAGCCGCCTACGGCGTCTCCAAGCCGGCGTTCGAGACGTTCGCCGAGATGCTGGAGTACTGGGCGCCCGATAAGGGCTAGCCTCTCGCGCCGATACGGCGTTGTGACGGAGCCTATTTCGAGGCTCCGGCCATTCCCCCGAACAGCCGGCCGGCGTCGGCGGGTGTCAGTCCGCCGGGCATGGGCGGCATGCGGACCTCGGCGCGTCGGGCGGTGTCGCCCGGACCGTCGGTGGAGTCCGACGTTTTACGAATCTGATTCGCGGCGGGGTTGTCGGCCCCTCCGGTGTACTGCTGCGCGCTGATGGAAACCGCCGGTTGAGATCGCGGGATGGCGCCGGGCGCCGTGCGTCCGGCGGGTGTCATCGGAGTGGTCGACGTGCGGCCGGCATTGGTCTGCGCGCTGACTGAACTGGTCGGCTCGGGGCGGTCGATCACCGGGCCGGGATGCGGGCCTTTCGCCGCCGCGGGCGCGGCCAGCGCGATGGACAGCGCCGACAGTCCGACGGCGGTCCCTGTCATGAGGCGCAAGATGGAACGACGGAGCTCGGTGCCGGTGTGGTGGGTGGTGTTCATGGCGCCGCCTTTCTAGATACTTGCTCGAACAAGTATCTTCCGGCGGCTATTCCAACTGGGGTTTCCTTGTCATCTAGCCGAGGTAAGATGGTTAGACAACCAATGAGTTTCTGGGGGTGTCGATGGCGACGGACGGCGATGAAGACCGGGAGACGTGCGAGGCGATGGCATTGCCGACGGCGGCCCGCAGCGGTCCCGTCAGTCATGCGGTCTTTCAACTCACCCGGCTGACGCGAACGATCATCGCGACGCTGCTGCGTCCCCTCGGCCTGTACCCGGGCCAGGAGCTGGTGATGATGTACCTGTGGGACCGCGGCCCGCTTCGGCAGACGGATCTGGTGCGACTCACGAGCTCCGATGCGCCGACGATGACCCGCATGATCCAGCGGCTGGAGCATGCCGGGTTCGTCCGACGCTTCCCGAGCCCCGAGGACAAGCGTGCCCATCTGATCGAGGCCACGCCGGCCAGCCGCGGACTGCGGGACCAGATCGAGGGTGTGTGGCGCGAGATCGAAGAGTTGACCGTCGGCGATCTGAGCGAAGCGGAACGGGCAACCGTGCTGCGCGTCGTCCAGGGGCTGGAACATCGCCTGGCCGGTGCGGCGATGGGCTCGACCGGCCGCGATCCGCTCATCCCGTGATGTCGCGGCCGATCAGGTGCGAACCATCATGTAGGACGCCATGAGCGCGGCGAGTTCGTCGAGAAATTCGTCGTGGTCGATGTCCGGGCGGTCGAGCACGTAGCGGATGCTCAGATGCTCGACCGCGCGCACCGCGATCCAGATTCTGGTGTCCGCGTGGTGAATCGGTTGCGGCCGCAACCGGAGGTGGGCGATCGCAAGCTCGCCGACACGTTGCTCGAAATCGGCGATCTTGTTGCCGAGGCCGAGCCGCGGGGTGTGCTCGATCAGGGCCCGCAGTAGCTCGGGTTGTTCGGCCATCGCGTCCAGCAGGATCGCCAGGACTTCCCGAAGGCTGTCGAGGTCTTCGGGCTGGCCAACCTGCTCCACCAGCCGTGTGGTCACCGAGCGCACGACGTGGTCGGTGTGGGCGTCGACGATCGCCGCGATGATCGCGTCCTTGTTGGGAAAGTACTGGTAGAGCGAACCCGGGCTGATGCCGGCGACCTCCGCGATCCGATTCGTCGTGGCGCCGTCGTATCCCCGCTCGATCAGTACCTGCCGACCGGCGTCGAGGATGCGCTCGACCATCAAACGCGAGCGTTCTTGTCGTGGGGTGCGCCGCGGCACCCTCTGTGTGCTGCTCACCGGGCCGTCACGAAACGAATTGTATGCGAGTAAATGCTCGTGTCAGCATTTTGGCATGGCATCGTCGACTCGAGAACAGCGTCGTTCTGGTAATTCACGCGTATCCAACGGTGGTCATCCGTACGACTACTACTGGCGGCAGGGCATGGCGTTGCGTCCCGCCCCCGCACGTCTCCGGTTCGAGCCGATCTGGACGCATACCCGTCGGCAGCAGCTGTCGCCGTGGCTGGATTTCAGCGACGTACCGAAGGCGACGCCGTGGACCGACCTTTTCGTCGACCACCTGTGGCAGGGCGACGAACTGATGGACGCCGTCGTCGCGCGGTTCCGTGAGACCGGGATGGCCGAAGGCCGGGCACTTCTGGAGCAGGCCCTCGAGCACGGCATCGAGTCGGTCGACCACGCCCCCGCGGAGCTGATCGCGTTGTTCGCCGACCTGGACAACCCGCCGGAGTGGTACGACCCGGTGAAATGGGAACGGGGCCGCCAACTCTGGAACAACGCCTCCGTCGCCGGGAAGTTCGGCATGGCGGCGGGCGACACCTTCGGCACGTTCGTCGGCGACGAGGTGGCCTATGCCACCGGGGAAACCGGCCGACTGGTCAACGACTTCTACCGTCGCAACCTCGAAACCATGGCCTGGTTCCGCAACATGACCTACCGCGGCGCGCTGGACCGCTTCGCCGCGCCGTTCAAGGACACCGTGCGCGTGCGGCTCATGCACTCACAGGTTCGGGCCGGCTTGCGCCGCACCTGGGGCGACGAACAGTTCGCCGAACACGGCAACCCCATCTCCAATGCGATGATGATGAACGCGGCGATCACCTTCGGCCTGCAGCCCCTGCTGATCGATCACGCCCACGGGCGTCGTTGCAGCCGTGCGGATCTGGATGCGGCGCTGATGTACTGGGCGTACATCGCCCGCGTGTTCGGGGTCGCCGACGAACTCATCCCCAAAGACTCGAAGCAAGCCCTGGAGGCCATGGACTTCATCGTCGCGTACGCCGGCGGCCCGTCGGAGTGGACCGAGACCATGGTCGGCGCCGCGGCTGACAACTTCCGGTCGGCACTGGTGACCCGAGTCGGGGTGAGCCCGTTCCTCGGTCTCCTGGCCTACTACGGTGGCCGCGACATGATGCGCGCCATGGTCCGTGGAACCGGTTGGGCCGATATCAATTTCATACCGTGGACTGCCGCGGCGGCGGTCTTGGTCCACGTCAACATCGGCTTCCGGCGCCTGCTCGACCACACGCCGGGCGCCGCGGCTCGTGCGGCCGCCCGCCGCAGCGATACCGCCATGTGGGGCACGGCGCTCAAGCTGGCGCGCTTCCTGGCGTCGCGTAATGGGATTACCGGTACCCCCTACGACCACCACAATCAGACGGCCGACATCGCGCCGGGCTGCCCGATCCCGCACGCACCGGCAACACGCGACTGACCGCGGACCACCTATCCTGGGACTGGTGTCCGACCTTCAGCTGCGCGAACTGCGTGATCGTCTGGATGGCCTGACCATCCGCGACGCCGCGCGGCTGGACCGTCGGCTGAAGAACCTCCGCGGCGACAACCCGGAGAAGATCGCCGAACAGATCGCGGCAGCCGAAGGCGTGATCGCCAGCCGGCTCGCGGCCGTGCCGAGCATCACCTACCCCGACCTGCCGGTCACCGACCGCCGTGCCGAGATCGCCAACGCCATCACCGACAACCAGGTGGTGATCGTCGCCGGCGAGACCGGCTCGGGCAAGACGACGCAGCTGCCCAAGATCTGTCTGGAGCTCGGCCGCGGCATCCGTGGCACCATCGGGCACACCCAGCCGCGCCGGCTGGCGGCCCGCACGGTGGCGCAGCGCATCGCCGACGAGACCGGCACTTCGCTGGGCGGGGCCATCGGTTACACCGTGCGGTTCACCGATCAGGCCAGCGACTCGACCCTGGTCAAACTGATGACCGACGGCATTCTGCTCGCCGAGATTCAGAGGGATCGCCGGCTGCTGCGGTACGACACCCTGATCCTCGACGAGGCCCACGAACGCAGCCTCAACATCGACTTCCTGCTCGGGTACCTGCGCGAGCTGCTGCCGCGCCGCCCGGACCTCAAGGTCATCGTGACATCGGCGACCATCGAACCGGAGCGGTTCGCGAAACACTTCGGCGGAGCCGAACATGGACGCAGTTTCGATGCGCCGATCGTCGAGGTCTCGGGCCGTACCTATCCCGTCGAAATCCGTTACCGCCCTTTGGAAGTGCCGGTCGTCGCGGACGACACCGACGATCCCGACGATCCGGACCACGAGATCGTCCGCACCGAGCCGCGGGACCAGACCGAAGCCATCGTCGACGCGGTGCGTGAGCTGGAATCCGAACCGGCCGGCGATGTGCTCGTCTTCCTGTCCGGCGAGCGCGAGATCCGGGACACCGCAGAGGCGTTGCGGGATGCGCTGTCCGGCGACACATTTCCGACCGAGATCCTGCCGCTGTACGCCCGGCTGCCCACCGCGGATCAGCAGAAGGTTTTCAACGCGAAGCCCGGTGGGCCGCGCCGGATCGTATTGGCCACCAACGTCGCCGAAACCTCCCTGACGGTGCCGGGCATCCGGTACGTCGTCGACCCGGGCACGGCGCGCATATCGCGGTACAGCCGGCGCACCAAGGTGCAGCGGTTGCCGATCGAACCGATCTCGCAGGCGTCGGCCGCGCAGCGGTCCGGCCGGTCCGGTCGTACCGCTCCGGGTGTGTGTATCCGGCTGTACTCGGAAGAGGACTTCGCGTCGCGGCCTCGCTACACCGACCCGGAGATCCTGCGCACCAACCTCGGTGCGGTCATCCTGCAGATGGCGGCGCTGGGGCTCGGCGATATCGAGGCCTTCCCGTTCCTGGACCCACCCGATGCGCGCAGCATCCGCGACGGCATCCAATTGCTCCAGGAATTGGGCGCTTTCGATACGAAGGGCGCCATCACCGACGTCGGACGCCGGCTGGCCAGGCTGCCGCTGGATCCGCGCGTCGGCCGCATGATCCTGCAAGCCGACACCGAAGGCTGCGTCCGCGAGGTACTGATTCTGGCTGCCGCGCTGTCGATCCCGGATCCGCGGGAGCGGCCGTCGGACCGCGAAGAGGCCGCCCGGCAGAAGCACGCCCGCTTCGCCGACGAGCATTCGGACTTCATTTCCTACCTCAACTTGTGGAACTACCTGCGCGAGCAGCGGAACCAGTTGTCCGGCAGCGCTTTCCGCCGGATGTGCCGCGACGAATTCCTGCACTACCTGCGGATCCGAGAATGGCAGGACCTGGTCGGCCAATTGCGCAGCATCGCGGGCGATCTCGGCATCCGGGAGTCGGGCGATGATGCTGACCCGCTGCGCATCCACACCGCGCTGACCGCAGGGCTGCTGTCGCACGTCGGGCTGCGCGAAGGCGAGACGCGGGACTACCAGGGTGCTCGCAACTCGCGGTTCGTCCTGGCGCCGGGTTCGGTGCTGACCAAGAAGCCGCCGCGCTGGATCGTCGTCGCGGATCTGGTGGAGACCAGCCGGCTGTTCGGGCGCATCGCGGCACGCATCGAACCGGAGACCGTCGAGCGGGTCGCCGGAGATCTGTTGCAACGCACCTTCAGTGAGCCGCACTGGGACGCCCGCCGGGGTGCGGTCATGGGGTTCGAACGAGTGACGCTCTACGGGCTGCCGCTGGTGCCGCGCCGTCGGGTCGGGTACGCGCAGGTCGATCCGGTGGTGGCGCGCGAGCTGTTCATCCGGCACGCGCTGGTCGAAGGCGACTGGCAGACCCGGCACCACTTCTTCCGCGACAACACCCGCCTGCGGACCGAACTGGAGGAGCTGGAAGAGCGCGCCCGCCGCCGCGACCTGCTGGCCGGCGACGACGAGGTGTATGCCTTCTACGACCAGCGGGTGCCCGAGAGCGCGGTGTCGGCACGGCATTTCGATGCCTGGTGGAAGAAGCAGCGGCATGTGACGCCGGACCTGCTGACCATGACGCGCGAGGATCTACTGCGCACTGACACCGACGCCGACCAGCCCGACACCTGGCAGACCGGCGACCTCTCGCTGCCGTTGAGCTACCGATTCGAGCCCGGCGCCGCCGATGACGGTGTCACGGTGCACGTTCCGGTCGAGGTGCTGGCCCGGCTCGGCGGTGACGGCTTCGCGTGGCAGGTGCCCGCGCTGCGCGAAGAGCTGGTCACGGCGCTGATCAAATCGCTGCCCAAGGACCTGCGGCGCAACTTCGTGCCCGCACCCGACACCGCGCGGGCGGTGCTGCCGGACCTCAATCCGGGAGACGGCTCGCTGCTCGAGGAACTGCAGCGCGAACTGCGCAGGCGCAGTGGCATTCTGGTGCCGATCGACGCCTTCGACCTGAGCAAGGTTCCGGACCACCTGCGGGTCACCTTCGCGGTCGAGAAGGACGGCGCCGAGGTGGCGCGCGGCAAGGACCTAAGTGCGCTGCATGATCGACTGGCCGGCTCGGTGCGGCAGGCAGTCGCCGGGGCCGTCGCAGGCGATCTGCAGCGGACGGGTCTGAAGGCGTGGCCCGACGATCTGTCCGAGTTGCCGCGCAGCGTGGAGAGCACGGCCGGCGGGCACACCGTGCGCGGATTTCCCGCGTTCGTGGATACCGGTGCGGCGGTGGATATCCGGGTGTTCCCGACGGCAGCGGAGCAGGCCGCGGCCATGGGTCCAGGACTGCGACGGTTGCTGCGGCTCGCCGCGCCGTCGCCGGTCAAGGCGGCCGAGCGCGTGCTCAATCCCCGCGCGCGCCTCGCGCTGGCGAGCAATCCCGACGGCAGCCTGGCTGCGCTCCTTGAGGATTGCGCCGACGCCGCCGTGCGGGTGCTGGCGCCCAAGCCCGTGTGGACCTCCGCTGGCTTCGGCGCGTTGCGCGACACCGTCGCCGCCAAACTGGTTCCGACGACGCTCGACGTCGTCGGCCGCGTCGAGCGCGTCTTGACCACCGCGCACACGGCGCAGGTTGCGTTGCCCGACAAGCCTTCTGCGCTCCAGGCCGACGCCGTCGCTGATATCCGCGCACAGCTGGCCCGGCTGCTCCCGGTCGGATTCGTCGCGGCGACGGGCGTCACCCACCTCGCCGACCTGACCCGGTACCTGACCGCGATCGGCCGGCGGCTGGAGCGGCTGCCTCAGGCTCCCGCCGCAGACCGGGAGCGGATGGACCGCGTCCGCGCCGTCCAGGATGCGTACGACGAACTGCTGCAGGCGCTTTCACCGCTTCGGTGCCAAGGCGAGGACGTCCGCGACATCGCCCGGCAGATCGAAGAGCTGCGCGTCAGCCTCTGGGCCCAGCAGTTGGGCACCCCGCGGCCCGTCAGCGAGCAACGGATCTACCGGGCGATCGACGCCATAGTCCCGTGATTTGTGCACGATTTTCCGCGGTGAGCGCGGAAAATCGTGCACAAATCGCTCAGGAGGGCGAGGTGGGGGCGTCGGCGATCTTGACCAGCTGGACTTCGGGACGGTCCGGCACCTGGTCGGTCAGGAACCAGCGAAATGCCAGGTTGCCCTGCGGATAGTCCAGCGTGGTAAGCGAATTGGGGTGTGTGGTGGTGCCGCGGGACAGGACGACCGTTACCGTGCCATCGGAGTTGGGCACCGCGCTGTATCCGTTGAGCGAGCTACGGGCGTCGCTGGCACCGGGGGTGGCCATGAACTGGTTCCACACCACAAGGTTCCAGAACCGGCAGGCCGGCGGGCGATGGGTGATGACCAGAGCCTCGTCCTCGGCGAGCACGAAGCTGCCGTACGAATAGCAGGCGTCGCGGGCCGACCAGCCGAAGTTGGCATCGGGCACCTGGTACGGCGCCGCGAATTCATTGGCCACGTGGGCAATCGAGTGGCCGAGCGAGGTTTCGTCGGGGCGGGTGCCCACCGGCATCGGCATGATGGCGAACAGCGTGCGGATCCACGTGGCGCTGGACCGCAACGCGGCGGCTGTCGCGGCGTCACTGTGCCGGAACGGCTCCGGAGGATCGAGTGCCTCGATGTTCCAGGTGACGGGACGGCCCGTCGCCGGATCGGCCTGGTAGTCGCGGGTGAGGAAGACGGCCGCCTCGGGCAGTGGTCCGAGCTCGAACGAGAAGTTGCCGTCGGCGTCGAATTCGATGTCGGTGTCCCGGATTATCGCGACGACCTTGTTCGACCAGGCGCCGGGAGACGGCTCGTTGTATGCGGTCAGCGAGAGGTAGACGCTGTCGCCCTTGTTGCCGAAAACGCGGTATTTGCGCTCCGGGTCGACGGGGCACATGGTGTAGTAGGCGTCGGTGTTGTCGCCGCCCCAGCGCCTGTCATGCCGGGTGGGGGTGTTGACGGCGACGAACTGGGGCCGGCCGGGCTCGGGAAACAGGTAGCAGTCCAGCGCCACCCCGAGACCCGTCGCGAGCATGCGGTAGCCGTCGGCGATCTGGCGGTCGTCGGTGACGGCGCGCGGACCCTCGAGGAATGAGGTGTCGAGCTCACGCAGGGTGTCGAGGAGTTCCCGCCATGCGGCAGCGGATTCGGTCATGCGCCAATACCTTTCAGGATCAGGGTGGTGTTGCGGTCTATCCAGTCGTCATCGGGGGCGGTGCTACGGGTGAGGGCGGCGAGCAGGGCGATGCCCGTGATGGCCTCGGTCAGGTCGGTGGCGGTGACGTCGGCGCGGAGTTCGCCGCGGGCTGCGGCGGCGTCGAGGCGCGCATGCAGTCCGGGCCCGAGTGCGTCGGCGAACCGGTCGAGCAGGGCGCTGTGCAAGGTGGCGTCAGCGGTCATCTCGCCGAGCAGTCCGGGTAGTGCGGCGCGCGCCGCGGGGGTGCTGAGGACCGCCACGGTGCCACGGACCATCGCTCGGACATCGCCCGCGAGGGAACCGGTGTCGGGCAGTTCCGTGGCGATACCCGCGGGGAAGGCCGCCTCGTGGACGAGGTGCGCCTTGCTGGGCCAGCGCCGGTAGATCGCGGGCTTGCTGGTGCCGGCCTGCTTGGCGATCGCGTCCACGGATAGCGCGGCGTAACCGACCTCGCCGAGCAGTGCGGTTGTCGCCTCCAGCACGGCGTCATCGATGCGCCGATCACGAGGTCTGCCAAGTTCTTTCGCCATTACGAAACTCATAGTAACATAATTGGTGTGACTGACACCACAGATGTTGTCCGGCTCGATGACCTGGCCAATCCCACCTTCACGGCCGAGGCGCAGCAGTTCCGCGACATGATGACGATGATGGCGGCGGAGTGTCCCCTCGACGCCGACGCATTACACGCCAAGGCGAGCGCCGACACCGGCCTCGACGACTTCGGTCCCGCCGACTATCGCGAACGTCTCGATGTGCTGCTGGGCGCGCTCCGGCAGATCGACGGATTCAACGGCCCGGGCGTGGTCAACTTCTACGGCCAGCTGCTGCAACTGTTGAAGAACCGCCTGCTGCTCACCGATCTGCTGAAGCGGCACCCCGAGATTCACGACATCGAACTGCTGCCTCCGGTGGTGATCGTCGGGTTGCCGCGTACCGGCACCACGCACCTGCACAATCTGCTGGCTGCCGCCGGGACCTTCCGGACCCTGCCGTACTGGGAGTCGATGGAGCCGTTCCCGCTGGCGTCCGAGGCGGGTATCGAGCCGGACCCCCGGCGTACCCGGATGGACGTCGCGATCAACGTGATGAACATCGTCATGCCGCATTTCCCGCTGATGCACGAGATGACCACCGACCACGTGCACGAGGAAATCCAGTTGCTCGCCAACGACTTTTCCACGATGTACTTCGAGACCTTGGCGGACGTCCCCGCCTGGCGCGACTACTACGAATCGCACGACCAGGCGCCGCACTACCGGCACATGGTGACCCAGCTCAAAGCCCTGCAGTTCCTGCGCGGCGGTCGGCGCTGGCTGCTCAAGTCGCCGCAGCATCTCGAACAACTACCGGTACTCAACGCCGAATTACCCGGTGTGGTCGGTGTTTTCACGCATCGCGACCCGGTGCCGGTGGTGTTGTCGATGATCGCCATGCTCACCTATTCCGCGCGGATGCATCGCAGCCCGGTTCCGGTCGAGCACATCGCGGCGTACTGGGTGCAGCGGCTGGAGCATATGCTCGCCGGGCTGGTCCGGGACCGGGAGATCATCGGCCGGGATCGGTCCATCGACATCCGGTTCGACGACTTCATGGCCGACGATCTCGGTACCGCGGAGAGCGTCTTCGCCCTTGCCGAGGAACAACTTTCGGATGCCGAGCGTAGTGCCATGGCCGACTACCTTGCCGGCCATCAACGCGGCCGGCTGGGCCGGGTCGAGACGTCGTGCGAGATGTTCGGCCTCGACCCAGATGAACTGAAGGCCCGCTTCGCGCCCTACACGCAGCGGTTCCTGGCCTAGTGTCCTGCGCCGGGAATTCGTTGAAGATATGAACCGAGTCGTTCGAAGATCTCGTCGGCGGTCTTGGTCCAGTTGAACGGGCGGGGGTTGTCGTTCCAGTCTGCGATCCACTCGCGAATGTCCTTCTCGAGGGCCTGAATTGAGCGGTGAACGCCGCGGCGCAGTTTCTGGTCGGTGAGTAACCCGAACCACCGCTCGACCTGGTTGAGCCACGACGAGTAGGTCGGGGTGAAGTGCATGTGGAATCGGGGATGGGCGGCAAGCCATTTGGTTACTGTCGGCGATTTGTGCGTCGAGTAGTTGTCGCAGATCAGATGGACGTCCAGGTCAGCGGGCACGGTGTTGTCCAACTTGGTCAAGAACTTCTTGAACTCGATCGCGCGGTGCCGGCGGTGAATCGAGCCGTAGACCTCGCCGGTGGCCACATCCAGGGCGGCGAACAAGGTGGTGATTCCGTGCCGCACGTAGTCATGGGTGCGGCGCTCGGGCATGCCGGGCATCATCGGCAGCACCGGCGCGCTGCGATCCAAGGCCTGGATCTGCGATTTTTCATCGACGCAGAGCACCAGTGCCTTCTCCGGCGGGTCCAGATACAACCCCACGACGTCACGGACCTTGTCGACGAACTGCGGGTCGTTGCTGATCTTGAAGGTGTCCACCTGATGCGGCTTGAGGCCGAACGACTTCCAGATCCGTCCGACCGTTGACTTCGACAACCCGGTCTCAGCCGCCATCGAAGACCGCGACCAGTGCGTGGCGCCTTTGGGTTGACGCTCCAACGTGGCCACGATCAGCTGCTCGACCGCCTCGTCGGTGATCTTGCGCGGCGCACCAGGACGCGGCTCATCGGCCAGACCCTCCAGTCGCGCCTCCAGGAACCGTCCACGCCATTTGCCGACCGTTTGCGGCCACACACCTTCATCAGCGGCGACTTCCTTGTTGGATTTCCCTGCCGCGCAACCCAACACGATCCGACAACGTTGGGCCAACGCCTGCGAGGACTTCGATCGACGGGCCCACCGCTGCAACGTCTCACGTTCGTCGTCGGTCAACACCAACTCGACTACCGGCCTACCCCTGGTTCCCACCCGCCAATTCTACAATTAATCAACTAATTTACGGCGCAGGACACTAGGACTAGAGCTGCTCCATGGTTGCCGGGTCGGCCAAGGGCACCACCAGATGCGAAGCATGAACGCCGCCTTGGGAAATCCGGTAGGTACCGCCAGTCAAGGCCGTCCGCTGCGGGCGGGTCGGCACCAGATGCGGGAAGTCGTAGGTCGTGACGGTGAGCCGCAACCGATGGCCCGGGGCGAGGAGCGCCGCGGTGGGGAACACTTCGATGTCGTAGCGGGTCAACTCACCGGGTACGACGGGTGCGGCCGCCTGCCGAGTGCTGATGTGCTGTGGCCGCAGGATGGTGCCGTCGGGCAGGACCCAGCTCGATTCGGGGTCGAGGGCGCGGTGTGAACCGAGGAGCGCCCCTTGTGTCAAGGGCCGGCTGACGCCTTCGGGGGAGACGTCGTCGAGGTGTGCCACCCACAGGGTTTCGCTGCGGTCGGCGGTGGCGAAGATCGTCAGTCCGACCGGACCGGCCAGCAACTGTTCGGTGTCGAAGGCGTCGCTGGTGTAGGTGAGCGCGTCACGCTGGAGCCGGGTGTTGTCCTGGTCGTAGCGGACGCTGCGGCCGGTCTGCGAGACCATGAAGCTGCCCATGCCGAGGCTCCACTGCTCCAGGCTGCGCCCGGAAACCGGTCCGCGAGAGAGATATTGGAGCGTGGCGGTCGATTCGTCGGCCGACGGCGTGGCATACAGGCCGCCGCCGAGGCCCAGGTACAGCCGCGTCGGGGTGGCTTCCGGGAACGGATAAGCGTTGGTGCGGAACCACTTTGCGCTCCCGATCGCCTGAAAGCGCACCGGCGCACCGGTGACGGCCGCGGTGTCGTCGTCTTTGAGCCAGTGGTCGAACCAGCGTAGCTGCAAGGCCTGCAGGTGCTGACCGTCGAGATCCGAGACGTGGTACCACGGGCCCGCCATCAGCTGGAACTTGTCGGACACGGGCTGGTCGGCGGTCATGGCCGCGCCGGCGGGGCGGCCGGCGAACGTGTTTTGCAGGGCCGCGTAGTTCAGCGGCGCGCCGCGCTGGAACGCGTCATGCCAGCCGCCCACGAGAAACACCGCGACGCCGTTCTCGACGATCTTCGGCACCACCTCCGCGGGGCGCATGGTGTCCCAGAAGGTTCCGTCGAACGCGGTGTCACCACCGGCGATCGCGTCCTTGATCAGGTTCCGGAAGTAGCTGCGCTGGTCGCGTCCCCGCTGCCGTACCGCGGAAATGCCACCGGCCCTGGGCCTTTCATGGCCGCCGCGGTGGGCGAACTCCAGTGCCGGGTTGATCACGTTGAGCAGCGAGTAGGTGGCGCCGTACGCGCGTACCGTACGCATGTGCGGGACACCGCCCATGGTGACGACGTCGCGATAGAAATCGTTGGCGGCCATCGCCGGGAAGATCGCCTTCAGTGGCGAGCCGGGGCCCACCGCGGCCGCCGTCATGAGCTGATTGATGGCCAGATACGAAATACCGAACATGCCGACGCGGCCATTTGAATTGGGTAGGGAGGCAGCCCAATTCACCAGATCGACGCCGTCCTGCACCTGCTCGGGCCCGAGCATCTCGAAAGATCCGCTCGACACGCCGGTGCCACGCACGTCGGCCATCACCTCGATGTAGCCGCGACGGATCAGATACGGCGTTGCGCCACCACCGATCTGGGCGGCCGGCGGCGGCGCCTTCTTGCCGTACGCCGTCATCGAGAGCAGCACGGGGAACGGGCCGGATGCGGGCTCGCCCGTAGCCGGGTCGGTCGGATAATGGATGTCCACCCGAAGTGAGATGCCGTCGCTCATCAGCACCGCGACGTTGTGATGTACGCCGACGCCGTACTGCGCCGGTGGCGCGTCCCACGCCGGCAACAGTGGCGATGGGCTGGTCTTCCGGGTACGGGTGGCGGCCCAACCAGCCATGGCCTTGATCCGTCCGCCCACCCCTGGTGTCTCGACATGCGTCTCCACACCTCGACCGTACGCCGAACCCGAAAGAAGTTACTGCTTCGTGACGGAACCGTGTCAGGGCGCTCGGCGGCGTTCCCAGGGTCGGTCCGTAGCATCCAATCAGTGACCAGTAGTCCGTGTGAAAGAGACGACGAGGCCAAGGGCGTCGGCTGCATCTCGCGCCGGCGCATGCTGAGAATGGCTGCGGCGGCGCCGGTTCTGGTCGGTATGCCTGCCGTGGTGTCGTCCCTCACCGCGCCTGCGGCGAAAGCCGCCGGTCTGGCGGGGGCAGTGGTGTTCCTGGACCCGGGACACAACGGGGCCAACGATTCGTCGATCAGCAAGCAGGTACCCACCGGCCGCGGCGGCACCAAGGAGTGCCAGACCAGCGGCACGTCCACGACGGCAGGTTTCCCCGAGCATTCGTTCACCTGGAACGTGGTGCTGCTGATGCAGCAGCAGCTGGCGAACGCCGGTGTTCAGGTCCACCTGTCGCGCAACAACGACAACGCGCTGGGGCCATGTGTCGATCAGCGCGCCGAGATGGCGAATTCGCTGCGGCCCAATGCGGTCGTGTCGGTCCACGCCGACGGCGGCCCTGCCGGCGGCCACGGATTCCACGTCAACTACTCCGCACCGCCGCTCAACCAGGTGCAAGCAGGGCCGTCCGTGCGATTCGCCCAGATCATGCGCGACAAGATGGTGGCCTCGGGGCTGACGCCGGCGACCTACATCGGCAGCAACGGACTGTACGGCCGGGCCGACCTGACCGGCCTGAACCTCGCGCAGTACCCGTCGATCCTGGTCGAGTGCGGCAACATGAAGAACCCGCAGGAGGGGGCCGCGATGGCCACCATGCAGGGGTGGCAGACCTACGCGAACGCCATCTGCCAGGGCATCGCCGCGTTCATCCAGGCCAGCTAGCGCTCAGAGCTCGGCCAGCGCGACACCGGTGACACCCGGGCCCAGTCGCGCCAGCTCACGGTCGGTCCCGTCGGCGAGGTTCACCACGCGGATACCGCCGGAGCGCAGCTCGCTCACGTAGTACGTCGTGTCATCGGCGGTGGCCAGGCCGATCGCCTCCTGGAACCCGCGGGACAGGATCGCGTACGACCCGACCGCAGGCTGGACCTGACCGCGATTGAGCGTGTTGCCGTCCGGCTCGGCGCCCCGGTCCGTCCAGACCAGGTTTCCCGAGCGGTCGAGATCCAGGTCGATGGGTTCGGGCAGGTCCTGCCACAGCAGCTCGATGTCGTCGCGGTCAGCGGCCGTCCGCCCCGTGGGAAACTCGGTGCCGCACCGGAAGATTCGGCCCTGACCGGCATCCGGCGCGCCCTTCTGCGTCCAATAGACCAGGCTATTCACCGGGTCGACGGCGATACCCACGCAGTGATTGCGGGGGTCCTGCGCGTCGGTACCCGCCACCACCAGCGTCTCCAAACTGGAACCGTCCAGCTGACAGCGCAGCACCTGCATGCCTTCGCGGTCGCACCAGTAGAGGAATCCGGCGTCGAAGTCGGCCGTCAGCTGCTTGCCCGTGGTGAACGCGCCCTGGGGCACGATGGTCCGCCGGTCCGAACCGTCCAGATCGACGCGCTCGATCGACCCGTTGCGGGTGAAGAACGTCGAGAAGGCACCGCGGCCGGATTCGGGGTCGGGCGTCCCCATGTTGGTCCAGTAGATGTGGCCCCGGGCCTGGTCGACGACGATGCCGTCGGGCGTCTCACCGACATCGGTGACCAGCGTGCGGACCCGCGAACCGTCGAGTGACACGGCCAGGATCTCCCGCTTGGCGATGTGCAGCACCAATAGTTCGGTCATGCCCCGGATTATTCAGTGGGGGCGCTAGCGTTGTGTGACCGGAGCATTCATTGGAGGCTGATTGTGCACATTGATCTGACCGGCAAGATCGCCCTGGTAACCGGTTCCACGCAGGGCATCGGACTGGCCATTGCCGAAGGGCTCGCGGGCAGCGGAGCCCGTGTCGTGGTGAACGGACGCAGCGACGAACGAGTCCGGGCGGCCGTCGCCGAACTCACCGGCAAGGGGTTCGCCGACGTCGTCGGCGTGGCCGCGGACGTCACCACCGAGGAAGGTGTTGCCCAACTCACGCAACAACTTCCGGATGTCGACATCCTGGTCAACAACCTCGGCATCTTCGGATCGGTCCCGGCACAGGAGATCACCGACGACGAGTGGCGGCGATACTTCGAGGTGAACGTGCTGTCCGCGGTGCGGCTCATCCGTACCTACCTGCCCGGGATGGCGGAACGCGGCTGGGGTCGCGCGATCCAGATCGCCAGTGACTCGGCGATCGTCATCCCGGAGGAGATGATCCATTACGGCACATCCAAGACCGCGCTGCTGGCGGTGACCCGCGGTTTCGCCAAGGACGCGGCAGGCACCGGCGTGACGGTGAACTCGGTGATCGCGGGCCCGACCCACACCGGGGGCGTCGAGGACTTCGTCTACCAGCTGGTCGACAAGAACCTGCCGTGGGACGAGGCGCAGCGCGAATTCATGATCAAGTACCGCCCACAATCGTTGCTGCGCAGGCTGATCGAGCCCGAAGAGATCGCGAACATGGTGGTGTACCTCAGCTCGCAGCAGTCGTCGGCGACCACCGGCGCCGCGGTGCGCGCCGACGGCGGCTACGTCGACTCGATCCTGCCCTGACGTGCGCAAGCGCATCGTCGTCGCGGGGCTGGGGGACAGCGGCATCCTCGCTGCCGTCCGACTGGCCCCGCACGCCGACGTCGTCGGCATCTCGGTCAAGGACGGCCTGGTCAGCGGGCAGGAACTCGGCATGCGCGTCGCGCGGCCCGACGCCTGGGCACGGGACTACTTCATCGGTTTCCGGCGGTTCCGTGGCCTGGACTCGGTGCGGATCGTGCACGGCGCCCTGACGGGCACCGACCTGGACGCCCGCACGGTGACGGTGGCGGCGGCCGACGGAACCGAGACCGTCGAGCCGTTCGACGTGCTGCTGATCTCGACCGGAACGACCAACGGATTCTGGCGGCGGCCGACCCTGCAGACGGCCGACGACGTTGCAGCAGACCTGCACGACACCCATGAACGCCTGGCTCGTGCGCAGCGCATCGCCGTGGTGGGCGGCGGGGCCACGGCGGTGAGCAGTGCCGGGAATCTGGCGCGGTCGTGGCCGGACAAGGTGATCGACCTGTATTTCCCTGGCGCCCAGATACTTCCGGGGTATCACGTCGGGACACAGGTGCGCGTTGCGCAGCGGCTGGCAGAGCTCGGCGTCCGGCAACATCTCGGTCACCGCGCGATCCTGCCCCCGAACCGTGACGAGATCACCGCCGGGCCAATCGAATTCAGCACCGGGCAACCCGACGGGGAAGCCGATGCGGTGCTGTGGGCAGTCGGACGGGTGCGGCCCAACACGGCGTGGCTGCCGCCGCAGATTCTCGACGACGACGGCTTCGTCCGCGTCACCCCGGAACTGGCGGTACCCGGGTATCCGGGCGTCTTCGCCGTCGGTGATGTCGCGGCGACCGATCCGCTGCGGACGTCAGCACGTAACGGTGGTGGTGCGCTGGTCGCGCGAAACATTCTGGCCCAGCTGAAATCTCGAAAACTGCGGCGCTACCGGCCGCCTGCTGTGCGGTGGGGTTCCGTGCTCGGCCCCCAGCCCGACGGGCTCGAGGTGTTCACCCCGTGGGGGCAGGCCGTCCGGTTCCCGGCGTGGACCGTCGACCGGGTGTTGCAGCGGTTCGTCGTGCGCCGGCAGCTGTATCGCGGCGTGCGCGACTGACAAGCGTTGACCCTGTAACCAGGGCGCCCGCTACTCGCACTTTTGCGCCCTCACTTCAGGGTCAACGAACTCACCAGGTGTCGACGAAGCCCCGCCGCGGCGCCAGGCCGGCCGGCTCGGCCGTCGCCAGCGTCGCGGCGATCAGTGACCGCGTTTCCGCGGGGTCGATGACGTCGTCGATCTCGAACATCGATGCCGAGTTGAGCGCGGCGGCGTTGGCCTGCGCGGCGGCGGTGGCATCACGCACCGCCTGCTCGCGGGCATCGTCGTCGGCGATGGCTTCGAGCTCCTTGCGCAGCCCGAGCCGAACCGCGCCCTCGAGTCCCATCGGTCCGAGGTGTGCACCCGGCCAGGCCACCGTCAGCAGCGGCTCGCGCAGGCTGCCCCCGCACATCGCCTGTGCGCCAAGGCCGTAACCGCGACGCAGGATCACCGCGATCAGCGGAACCCGCAGGGCCGCGCCGGCGACCAACAGCCGCGATCCGCGCCGGACCAACGCCTCGGCCTCCGCGGCGGGTCCCACCATGAAGCCCGGGCAGTCGACGAGAGACACCACGGGAATCCCGAAGGCGTCGCAGAGTTGCAGGAAGCGGGCGGCCTTGTCGGATGCCGCCGCGGTGATGGCGCCGGCCATGACCATGGTGTTGTTGGCGATCACGCCGACGGGCCGGCCCTCGATACGGGCCAGCGCGGTCACCAATTCGGGTGCGAACTTCTGCCGCAGGAAGATGACGGAGCCTTCGTCGGCGAGCGTCTCGATGATCGGCGCGACCTGGTAGGCACGCCGCGCGCGCTCGGGAACGATTGTGCGCAAAGCGGTTTGGTCCGGTGCGGTGCCAGGTGCGGCAGGTCCGCGGAAATAGCCGAGCAGTTGCCGGGTGACCGAGACCGCCGTCGCCTCGTCGGGCACCACGACGTCCACCACGCCGTTGGGCGCCTGCACCGAAATCGGGCCGACGGCATCCGGCGCGATGTCACCGAGCCCGCCACCGGCGATCATCGCGGGGCCGCCCATGCCGATCGACGTGTCCTCGGTCGCGACGATCAGATCCGAACAGCCGGCGATCACCGCGTTTCCGGCGAAACAGCGGCCCTTGACCACCGCGATCCGCGGCACCACCCCGGACAGGCCGGCCCACAACGCAAAGGCCCGCACGTCCAGTGACGACACCGTCGGGTGGTCGGTGTCGCCGGGCCGCCCACCGCCACCCTCGGCGAAGAACACCGTGGGCAGCTTCATCCGCTCGATCAGTTCGAACAGCCGGTCTTTCTTGAGGTGCCCGAGAGCGCCCTGGGTGCCGGCCAGCACGGTGTAGTCATACGACAACACCGCACAGGGCTGCCCGTCGACGTGGGCCGTACCGGCCACCAGGCCGTCGGCCGGAGTGCGCGCGATCAGGTCGTCGAGCTCGCGGCGCGCCCGTTGTGCCGCGATGGCGAACCGGCCGTATTCGACGAAGCTGCCGTCGTCGACCAGGTCGAGGATGTTCTCGCGGGCGGTCCGGCCGCCGGCGTCGTGCCGACGCTGAACGGCGTCCGGCCGGGCGGCGTCCTCGGTGAGCGCCCGTCGGCGCAGCAGCTCGGTGTGGTCGTCACGCAACGGCTCGTCGGGCATGGGGTCAGCCTGCCAGGCGCACTGAAAGGGGGTGCGGCATGATCGGTCCATGCAATCGACTGCAACCACCACCGTTGCCCGCCCGATCGACGTTGTTTGGGCGACCCTGATCGACCACGAAGGCATGGCCAACTGGGGTCCCGGCATCAGCGTGACCATCGATCAGCCCGGCACCCCGGCGCCGAACGGCCTGGGCGCCGTCCGCCGGATCTCGGCCCCCGGGCCGGCGCCGGCGATCGTCGAAGAGGTCGTCACCTTCGACGCCCCCAACGTCTTCGGCTACAAGGCCCGCTCCGGC
Organism: Mycobacterium sp. SMC-16; assembly: GCF_046250085.1. Lineage (NCBI taxonomy): Bacteria > Bacillati > Actinomycetota > Actinomycetes > Mycobacteriales > Mycobacteriaceae > Mycobacterium > Mycobacterium sp. SMC-16. The sequence continues at coordinate 5,857,498 of NZ_CP176427.1, read as the reverse complement.
GTGCCGTTCCCGGGCTACGCGGGTGAGGTGCGGCTGACCCCCGAGGGCTCCGGCACGCGCATCGACTACTCGCTGAGCTCGACCGCGTCGTTCCCGCCGGTGAAGCTGGCGTTGGTCGCCATCAACCAGGTGCTGCTGCGTCTGTTCGCGAAGGCCGCGGCCAAGGCGTAGCCGGGTACTCCGGATCGCACCGGTCGTCTGGAGAGCTGCCGCAGCGGCGAAAGTACGTGGCTTCAATCAGAACGCGCTCATCCGCAATGCAATTGAACGCAGGCACCTTCTGGGGCTCTGAGAAGACCCTGAGTTCAATAACCGACGGCAGATCGCCATCGCGACTGAGCTCACGTACTTTCGCCGCTACCCGGACTGTGGAATCTCCCTGGCGATCGCGTCGAGCAGCGCCGGGTACCGCTTGGCCTCGGGATGACCACCGGGCTTGCCGCTGCTGACCACGGCAGCGGCAAGGTTCCGGGCCGGGTCGGCCCACACCGCGATGTTGGTCAGCCCGGTGTGCCCGAAGGCAGCCGGTGCGTTGCGCCCGAACGGTCCGAATCGCGTGGAGCCCAACATGTATCCGGTGCCCCAGCGCATCGGCATGAGTCCGACCGCGATGTCGGGCCGCAGGCGCCGGCACGGTGCGGCTGCGGCGCGCAGCGTTTCGGCACGTAGCACCCGAACGCCGTCGAGTTCACCGCCGCGGCACAGCAATTCAGCGAACCGCGACAGCTCGACAGCGTTCGACACCGTGCTCGACGACGGCACCACACTGGTCAGGAAGTCCGGGGTGTTGCTGAACGGGATGATCTGGCTCGGGGTGCCCCCGACGGCTTTCTTGAACGCCGCCGCCATCGGCGCCGGCAACGGCTTGCCGGTGACGTGGCTCGGCGCGACCAGCGGAACATCTTCCGGCGCAACGCCGTAATTGGTCCAGCGGAAGCCGAGCGGCTCGAGGATCTCGGTCGCCAGGATGTCGCGGATGTTGCGACCCGTTGCGGCCGAGACGATTTCGCGGATCAACGGCCCCCAGGTGAGGCCGTGGTACATGTGGACCAGGCCCGGCCGGTAGATCGGCCGGAGGTTCCCCAGCATCTCGCGGGCGTAGTCGCTGTCGTTCATCCGCTTGAGGTCCGGCCGTGGCCCGGTGGCCAGCGGCACCCCGGCGCTGTGGGTGACGACGTGGCGCACGGTCGTGCGGTCCTTGCCGTGGCTGGTGTACGTCGGCAGGTAGTCGCAGACCCGGGCGTCCAGATCGAGTTCGCCGCGCTCGACGAGCATGTGCACGACCGTCGTGCTGATGGCCTTGGCGGCCGAGTACACGCAGAACGGGGTGTCGACGCCGACGGGGATCTTCTCGGCATCGGCAGGGTCGTCGGGCCCGTTGCCCCAGCCGTGGCCGATCGCGCGGTTGAGCACCACCCGGCCGTTCTGGCGCAGACAGACCTGGATGGCCGGGTGCATACCGGCCGCGTACCAGTGCTGGGCGGCCTGCCAAATGCGTTCCACCGCTTGCGGATCGACGCCGGTGTGGTCTTCTGTGCCGGTGGCCGTCACCGAGTCCAGGTCGGCGGGGACCCGAATGCGGCCGGTCTGGGGTTCCGTCATGCGTCCTTCCGATGCAGCACGGCCGCGAGGTGGTGGCGCAGCGGGATGCCCACGGCGGCCATTCGGACGTTGTAGCTCAACGTGTCTCCGTCGAGGCGGAACCAACGCCGCAGGGCGTCAACCTCTTTCGCGGAGTCGGTGCGCCCGATGTCGGTGGTGGCGAGGTCGAGGACGAATTCACCGTCGGTGCTGAGCGTGCCCTGCAGGATCTCGGTGATGCCGGTGGGATGCGCCAGCACCCACTCGACGCGTCCGGGCGCGGGGACGCGGAGGTACCCGGTTTCGGCGTGCAGGGGACGGCCGTCATCGGCGGCGCGGGTGCGCTGGCTGTAGGCCAGGAACGGCTTGCCGACGTGGCCGAAGGTGACTTCTTCGAGGTAGTCGAACGAGGCGATGGTCGGGTACTCACCGGAGCCGTTGCCGGCCCAGGTACCCAGCAGCGGGGCCAGGACCGCGACGTCGGGGTGCAGATCGGGCATCTCGGCTACTTGGTTCCGACGGTCAGCAGGTCGGAGACGATGAGCGTCCACGCCGGCCGCTTCACCCGGTGCTGCTCGGACACCGTGAACCCGGCGCCTTCGAAGAGCTTCTTCATCTCCGCGGGGGAAGGATTGTGGGCGGGGTTGAGAATGTGCGACGACAGCGCGTGCAGCGGCAGCACCTGCCGCGGGCTGATGGTGGTGACGGCCGCGATGCCGCCCGGCTTGAGCACGCGGTGGAACTCGCGCAGCGCGGCGGGCTGATCGAACCAGTGGAACGCCGACGTCGTGACCACCGCGTCCAGCGCGCCGTCGTTGAACGGCAGCTGCTCGGCCGGTGCGGTGACCCAGTTGACCTTCGAGGACCGGGCCTTGGCCTGGGCCAGCATGCCCTCGGACATGTCGACGCCGGTGACGACGGCATTGAGCTCACGTTCGATCCGGTCGGCGAAAATGCCGGTGCCGCAGCCGATATCGGCGATCGTCAGGGCGCCGTGCGCGCGCAGCTGAGCCAGGACCTCGTCCTGCGCGGGCTGATAGACGAAGCGCTGCAGCACCTGGGTGTCATAGGCGGGGGCGGCGAAGCCCCAGAAGCGGGTGACGGTGTCGTTGAATCCCCGGCGTTGAACCATGCGCTTAGCCTAGGCGGCGGCGCCGGCCGGATCCCGATCGATACGCTGCCGCTTTATGAGTTCTGCTGCGCCCAGCTGGATTGCCCAGGTCCTGGACTTCGCGCGCGACGGCGACACCTTCATCGCCCCGCAGCCGACCGAAGGGCCGGGACGGTCCCTGTTCGGCGGCCTGATCGCCGCACAGGCGCTCGGTGCGGCCGGCCGCACCGTCGAGCCGGACAAGTTGCCGCAGTCGCTGCACCTCTACTTCGTCCGAGGCGGTCGGTACGGCGTCGACGTGGAGTTTCACGTGGAACGGACCCGGGACGGCCGGTCCTTCGACACGCGGCGCGTCACGGCCAGGCAGAACGGCAAGACGATCCTGGAGATGATCGCGTCGTTCCATGTGCCCGAACCCGGCGCCGACTGGCAGCGCCCCGAGGTGCGCGGTCTCGAGTTCGACGCCTCCGTGCCCAAACCGCCCAGCCGGACCGTCGCGGACTTCTTCGATATGCGGGTCCGGCCGGAGGACACGGGCCCGTTCGCCGTGCCCCCGTTCTGGATTCGCACCAAGGACGAGATCGAGGACGACGCCCTGACCCGGGCCGCCGCGCTGACCTTCATGTCCGACTTCGGGCCGGTGCCCGTCGCGCGGCCCGACGGCACGAGCCTGCGGGACGGATTCGCCGCCAGCCTGGACCACGCGGTGTGGTTCCATCGGCCGTTCGTGCCGCACGACTGGCACCGGTACGAGGTCACCCGACTGAACAACACGGACTCCCGCGGGCTGGTCACGGGAGCTCTGTACGACACTGGTGGGGTGCTGATCGCCAGCACCAGCCAGGAAGCCCTGTGGCGGCTGTAGTCCCGGAAGATCACTCTCACTGATGACCGTCCCGACGCCGACCTGCTATCGGCACCCCAGCCGCCCGACGTACGTGAGCTGTAGCCGGTGCGGTCGACCGATCTGCCCGGACTGCATGACCGCAGCCGCCGTGGGCCAGCAGTGCCCGGAGTGCGTCAACGAAGGCAAGCGGTCGGTGCGGCAGGCCCGGACCCACTTCGGCGGCCGGATCGCCAAGGGCTCGCTGGTCACCTACACGCTGATCGCGGTCAACGTGGTGATGTTCGTGCTGCAGCACACCTCGGCGCAGATGCAGCAGGATCTGGTGCTGTGGCCGCCCGGCGTTGCCGTCTACGGGCAGTACTACCGTTTGGTGACGTCGGCCTTCCTGCACTACGGCCTGGCGCACATCGTGTTCAACATGTGGGCGTTGTGGGCCGTCGGGCCGCAGTTGGAGCAATGGCTGGGCCGGCTTCGCTTCGGGGTCTTGTACGCGCTCAGTGGCCTCGGTGGGGCGGTCCTGGTGTATCTGCTGTCACCGCTGAACTCGGGTACGGCCGGTGCCTCCGGCGCGATCTTCGGCTTGTTCGGCGCGACGTTCGTCCTGTTCCGGCGGCTGCAGCTGCAGGTCCGCGGCATCGCGTTGCTGATCGCCATCAACCTGGTGATCACCTTTGTGGTCCCTGCCATCAGCTCGCAGGCGATCAGCTGGCAGGGTCACGTCGGTGGATTGGTCACCGGCACCTTGGTGGCGGCCGTTTTCGCCTATGTGCCTGCGCGGCAACGACTCCTGGCGCTGATCTCGGTGACCACGGTGTTGCTCGTACTGTTCGTGGGCCTGGTGCTGCTGCGGACGCAGCAGCTACAGACGATGTACGGGATGATCCCGAGCTAGGGGAGCAGCGCCATTTCCCGGGCGTTCTTGATCGCGGTGGCGACCTGCCGCTGCTGCTGGACCGTCAGGCCGGTCACGCGCCGGGACCGAATCTTGCCGCGCTCGGAGATGAACTGCCGCAGCATGGCGGTGTCCTTGTAGTCGACGCGCTCGATCCCGAGCTTGGTGAACATGTTCGTGGCGGGCCGTTTCGCTTGGACCGGCCGTCTAACGGTCTTGCGGTTTGCCATCACCAGCTCGCTTTCCTGATGCCGGGCAGCTGTCCCTCGTGTGCCAGTTCGCGCACCCGAACGCGGGACAGGCCGAACTTGCGCAGGTGGCCGCGCGGACGGCCGTCGACGGCGTCCCGGTTGCGCACCCGTACCGCGCTGGCGTCGCGCGGCTGGCGGGCCAGTTCCCGCATGGCGGCCGACTGTTCGTCGATCGTGCTCGACGGGGACTTGATGATCGCCTTGAGTTCGGCCCGGCGCTCGGCGTAGCGGGCGACGGTCAGCCGGCGCCGCTCGTTCTTGGCGATCTTGGACTTCTTGGCCATGCTCAGCGCTCCTCTCGGAAGTCGACGTGCTTGCGGATGATGGGGTCGTACTTGCGCAGCACCACGCGGTCGGGATCGTTGCGCCGGTTCTTGCGGGTGACGTACGTGTAGCCGGTGCCCGCGGTGGACTTGAGCTTCACCACGGGGCGGATATCGGTGCGGGACATCTAGATTCGCACCCCGTCCCGGCGCAGCCGCGCCACCACGGCCTCGATGCCGTCCCGGTCGATCACCTTGATGCCCTTGGCGCTGACCTGGAGGCGGATGCGCCGGCCCTCCGAGGGCAGGTAGTAGGTCTTGCTCTGGATGTTGGGGTTCCACCGGCGCGAGGTACGCCGATTCGAATGCGAAACCGTATTGCCGAAGCCAGGCTTGCGCCCGGTGACCTGGCAGTGCGCTGACATGTCCTTCGCCCTATCGCTAATGAAAATCGTTTTCGACAAGTTGCCGGTCGCCACTGTACCGTGACGGCGAAGGAATTGAAAATGATTGTCGATAAGGAGTGGCGATGCGGACGCCGGTGATCGTCGTGGCTGGTCAGGGACCGACCGGATACGTGACCGAGGAACTACTGAAGGCGCCGGGCACGGTGCTCGTGGAGCACCAGTTCGACGGGCACGTCGTGCGCCGCCGCACCGTCACCGCGCCGCACGGCATCGTCAACGAAACCGAGGCCGCGCTGGAACTGGCCCACGGATGCGTGTCCTGCACCGTCCGCAACGACCTGCTGCTCTACCTGCGCCTGCTGCACCGACGCGATGACGTGAACCGGATCGTCGTCCACCTGGAGCCGTGGATGGAACCCGAGCCGATCTGCTGGGCCATCAACCACGTTCGGGTCCGGGTGGGTCCGGGATACATCGACGGACCGGCTGCCCGCGACGTCGTGATCGCCGGCGTGGTGACGTGCATCGAAGCCGGCGACTGGCTCACCGACGCGCTGGGTGACGACGAACTGCCCGACGGCCGGACCGTCGCGCAGGTGGCAGTGGGCCAGGCGGAGTTCGCCGACGTCCTCGTCGTGACCCACGCCGAACCCGTGCTCCTCGAGGTGTGCCGCCGCCTGGCGCCGCGGGCTCAGCTCGTCACCGGGCCTGACCTGGTCGAGGACGCGTTGCGCACGCTGTGGCCCGACGCCCGGCTGGGCCGCGCCGACGAGCCGCATGGGCCGCTGCTCGCAGGGCAACCGAGCCTGAAACCTGAAGGACCCGTTCAGATTGTCGAGTTCAACGCGCGCCGGCCATTCCATCCAGAACGTCTGCACGACGCAATCGATCACCTCCTGGACGGCGTGATCCGGACGCGCGGCCGGATGTGGCTGGCGAACCGGCCCGGCCACGTCATGTGGCTGGAGTCGGCCGGCGGTGGCCTGCGTGTCAGCAACGCCGGTCGGTGGATCGCCGCGATGACCGTGAGCGAAGCGGCCTACCTGGACCGCGAACGCCGCGCGCTCGCAGACCTGATGTGGGACAACGAATTCGGTGACCGGCACACCGCGATGACGATCCTCGTCTGCGGCGCCCGCCCCGACGATGTGACCGCTGCGCTCAACGACGCCCTGCTCACCGACGAGGAATTCGCGGCACCCGGTACGTGGGCCGGTTACCCCGATCCGTTCGGGGACTGGCACCAGGAACCGTGCACCCGCGACGACGTGACGGTCGTCAGCGACGGCACCGATCACGGTACGGCGTGAGAGGTTCCGGACTCGATAGCCAAACGCCTTGGTAACGAGGCGATCACGCCGCGCGTTGGTCGAACGGCACGGCGCGGCACGGCGTTAGCTTTTTCTCGTGTTGGCGACTCTGGTTGGCAAGAATTACGGCGCGAAACTGCGGCGGCTCGCGGTGGCGGCTGTCGCTGCCCTGACGGTTCCAGCAATGGCGATGCCCGCGGTGGCTCCGCAGGCGCATGCGGCCGCGAAAGCGGTTGAGGTGCTGAACATTCCGTCGCCCGCGATGGGACGCGACATCAAAGTTCAGTTCCAGGGCGGCGGACCGCACGCGGTGTACCTGCTCGACGGCCTGCGCGCCCAGGACGACGCGAGCGGCTGGGACATCAACACCGCCGCGTTCGAGTGGTACTACCAGTCCGGCGTCTCGATGGTGATGCCGGTCGGCGGGCAGTCCAGTTTCTACAGCGACTGGTACCAGCCGGCCACCAACAACAATGGCGTCATCACCTACAAGTGGGAGACGTTCCTGACCCAGGAACTGCCGGCCTGGCTGGCCGCGAACCGCGGCGTGCAGCCGACCGGCAACGCCGTCGTCGGCCTGTCGATGTCGGGCGGCTCGGCGCTGACGCTGGCGATCTGGCACCCGGCGCAGTTCATCTTCGCCGGCTCGCTGTCGGGCTTCCTCAACCCGTCGCAGGGCCTGTGGCCCACGCTGATCGGCTTCGCGATGAAGGACGCCGGCGGCTTCAACCCGACCCAGATGTGGGGTATCGCCAGTGATCCGGCCTGGAAGCGCAACGACCCGACCGTCAACGTCCGGCAGCTGGTGGCCAACAACACCGCCGTCTGGGTGTACTGCGGCAACGGCACGCCGTCCGACCTCGACACCCCGGGCGACCTGGGCATCCTCTACAGCGCCCAGTTCCTGGAGAACCTGACCATCAGCTCCAACCGGGACTTCCAGAAGGTGTACCAGCAGGCCGGCGGCCGCAACGCGGTCTTCAACTTCCCGGCGGACGGCACCCACAGCTGGGGTTACTGGGGTCAGCAGTTGCAGGCCATGAAGCCGGACCTGCTGCGGGTCCTGGGCGTGGGTGCTCCGGTGCCGGCGCCTGCCCCGGCGCCCGCACCGGCCGTCGCTCCGGTCGCGTTGCCGGCTCCCGCTCCCGTCGCGGCCGCGGTGCCCGCTGCAGTTCCGGCCGCCGTGCCCGTGGCGTTGCCCGCCGCCGCGCCCGCTGCGGTTCCGGCGCCGGTCGCACCCGCTCCCGCAGCCACCGGCGGACTGGTCCTCGCGCCGACGGGCTAAATCGGCAAGACTCAGGGGTCGAATTCGACACCTGAAAGGGCGGGACAACCGTGCAGACCACGATCATCCACGGGCCGGGCGACATTAGATTCGAAGAACGCCCCGATCCGCAGATTCAGTCACCGAACGACGCCGTGGTGCGCGTGGTCCGGACCTGCGTGTGCGGTTCGGACCTCTGGCCGTACCGCGGGGTGCGTCCGACGCCTGCCCCGCACCCGATCGGGCACGAGTTCATCGGGATCGTGGAGGCCGTCGGCGCTGACGTCAAGAACATCCGCGTCGGGGATTTCGTCATCTCGCCGTTCACCGACAGCGACGGCACCTGCGTGCACTGCCGCAACGGAATCACCACGTCGTGCGTCAACTTCGGGGTGTGGGGCGGCACCGCCAAGACCGGCGAGCCGCTCGACGGGGCCCAGGGCCAGTACGTCCGGGTGCCCTTCGCCGACGGCACCCTCGTCACGGTGCCGGAATCGCCTGACGTAGAACTGTTCCCGCACCTGCTGACCCTGGCCGACGTCATGTCCACCGGTCACCACGCCGCGCGATCCGGGAACGTGCAGCCCGGTGCCACCGTGGTGGTCGTGGGTGACGGGGCCGTCGGGCTGTGCGCGGTGCTGGCCTCGAAACGCCTTGGCGCCGAGCGGATCATCGCGATGTCGCGGCACGAAGACCGGCAGCGTCTGGCACGTGCGTTCGGGGCCACGGACATCGTCGCCGAACGCGGTGATGACGGGATCGCCGCCATCGAGGAACTGCTCGGGGGCGTCGGCGCCGACTCCGTGCTCGAGTGCGTCGGCACCAAGGATTCGATGCACCAGGCACTCGGGGCGGTCCGTCCCGGTGGCTCTCTGGGGTTCGTCGGGGTGCCGGCCGGCGCCCCCGAATTGCCGATGCAGAAACTGTTCAGCACCAACATCCACGTCGCGGGCGGTATCGCGCCCGTGCGTCCGTACCTCGACGAGCTGCTGCCCGACGTGCTGTCGGGGGCCATCGAGCCCGGCCGGGTGTTCGACCTGTCCCTGCCGCTGGCTCAGGTCGCCGACGCGTACACGGCGATGGATCAGCGCACGGCCATCAAGGTGCTGCTCGAGCCCTGATTGCCGGCGCGTCGGCCATAGGCAGGCGGCCGACTCCTTCAATGTCCTTGCCAGACTTGGCTTGTAACGTTTGCCGTAAAGGCGTCTCCGGGGCGATAGCGGGACGAGCGATGCGCATCAATACCACGCGGCCGCGCTGACGGTCGGTCATGACGGTGGTGTCGTCTTTGCCAAGAAACAGGGTCGGTACCAGTTTCCAGTTTCGTTCACCACACCGCTGGAGGCGGACACGGGGCCGGCGGTGGCTATCGACGCATGATAGTGGTCCCCGAGGACCCCCGGTTGTGACTGAGCAATTTCGCGAAGCAGTGATCGGCGTCGAAACCCTCACTGGTACACCAGCCGTTGGCTTGATCGCCGCCGGCAAAGGGGACTCCGGCAACCGTCACCCACCACGTGGGGGAGCTGAACACCGGCCAATCACCCGACCACAGTAGGCGTGCGCCGGGAAAACGCTGCCGCAACTGCATGTGTTCGCGCATAATATCGCTTGCCGACCAAGTGATTCCGTCAGCAACCAGGCCTGTTCGTTTCGAGCTGAGTTGCGGTTGCCACACCTCCAGCAGCGACGCGTCTATCGCCACACGGTCCTCGGCGGCGAGATCGCTGAGCGCCGACTGGGCCGCTTCGTCGACGGTGCCGGTTGCCGGAGTGCCCACGGCGGCGGCGGTGATGCTGGACGCGCCGAGGGTGCCTGTGGTCGGCGTCTGGTCGGTGCCTTGTCGCGTGATGGTCATCCGCAGCTGATCGGCAGGTCCTGGTGTCCGCCAGTAGGTTCCGGCGGGAAAGATCAAGGTTGCGGTACTGCCTCCGGGCGCTGCGGTCAGTGGGGCGGACGCCGTGTCGAACAGGCCAGCAGCCACGCTGCGCCCGGAACCATCGATGACGTCGACCTGTAGTCGACTGTTGGCAAGTAGGTCTCCGGCAGCACAGGCCGGGGTGATGCGGGTATCGATCGATAAACCAGCCGTCCCTAGGTTAGCCGACTGGGGCGAGAAGGTTGGTGTGCTATTGCAGACGGCGACTTGGTCCACGCGCGGCGGTGCAGTCGACCCGCTGGGACTCGTTGCAGGTGACGAACTGCCCCCGCTGTTCGTGAGCACGATGGCGAGCAGCACCAAAACGACTACTGCAAGAGCCGCGCCAGCGAGCAGCACTGTCGACCGCCGACTTTCCACGGCACCAACGGCATCGCGTGGGCCGGCCGCAGCGTCGCGGACTCGCCCGGAGGTAGTAGCCGACGGTCCGTGCTGTGGCGGACTCCCGGGCGCCGCAGTCGTGGAGGTCGTTGCCTGGCCCGAGTCAGGCTGCCTCGCCGAGATGGGTGCGGTCTGTGGTTGTGGAGGGGTACTGGGTGTGTGGTGGTTGCCCAACGGGAAGTGCGGGGCCGCGGCGCGGGCGACGAGGACGCGGGCGGCGGCGTCGACATATTCCGTTGTGGCGGTGGGGTGTTCGTATCCGATCGGTTGGCACATCAATACCAGGTCCCCGGCCGCTTCCACGAGGTACGGTTCTTCCTGGCGGCGGCGGAACTGTTCGGGCACGACGCCGTCGGTGGTCGTGCCGATTTGAGTGACGATGCCGAAGGTCTGGTTGTGTCGGGAAAAAACAAACGCCGGCTGCACTCCTCTACCGATGAGCGGGAAGTCTTTGCGCAGTCCGTTTCCGGCCGGTTCCCAGCCCCGTGCCGTCAGGCCGGCTACCAAGTCGGTGGGTAGTGCACCCGATGCGTCGGCGGGGATGTGCTGCAATCCGGGCAGGGCGTGGAGTTCGATGACGTCGGCGGTATCGAGGATTCGGGTGCACCCGGCCGGAACGTTGCCGCCGGTGCAGATGCCCCATCGCCAGGGTGCTCGAGCGTCCCTCAATCGCATGGCGATGTGGTTGGTTACGAACTCGGTGTCGGCGTCGGAGGTGACGCAGACCGCGATCGCCGACCCGTGCGGCCCTTCGAAGGCCAGCCAGAAGATCCCAGGCCGCCCGCGCAGGACACCGAGGTAGCTGCCGCCGTTATGTCCGTCGGTGTCCCGTAACGCCGGTGCCAGTGCGAGGAACGACTGGAAGCAGGACACGGCATCGCCGGGCCCGTAAAACACGAACCCCAGCCCCACGGCGGTGAGCAATTCGTGGGCGACCTGCCGGGGATGCCCGTCGGCCAAGTTGGGGTCGGCCAGTGGGATGTGCTCGTCAGCCATCGGTGCCCTTCCGTCCACACGGTTGCCGTGCTGCAGGCGATCTGGTCGTGGTCACGACGCCGATGCCGGATCAGTCCAGCAATGCCAGCGTCTGAGCGCGCATCATCTCCGGGGTGTGCGACTCATCCCACCATCGCAGACCACCGAACTGCTCCATGAATCCGGGGGCCACGTCCCGATTGAGCACCGTGCCCAGGCCGACACAGGTCTGCAGCACAACATTGGCCAGATGCTGATCCATCCAGTCCCATGGGAATTTAACCTCACACACCAACTGCCAATGATGCTCGTCAGAGCCCGGCCGTAGCCAGTAATGACCCGCGTACTGCCCCGAGTTGCGGCCGCTAATCCACTCGAGAATCGCCGGGGACACTGTCAGGTCACTGACCAGTGGAACCCGTACCGACAGCTTCTCCTGGTCGGCGTGGATGAACACCGTGCCGTCGCGCAGCCAGGTCACCAACGGTGTGCTCTCATCAGGAAACGACCCCCAATCCTGCTCTCGCGGGCCCAGCTTGACAGTTAGCTGCGCCTCCAACTGAGAGACGAAAACCTGCTTCGTATCGGTCACACCAGCAACCTAACAACCAACAACACCATCACACCCTCCCCCGAACGGACGACATAACCCGATCCACGTGCGCTCCAGTGTCACTGACAGCGATGCATTCCCGCGTCAACCGAACGTATGATTGCGATCCGACCGCGGCAGTGCGACGATCGTTGACGCTGGTTCAGCAAACTTTGAGAGGGTGATTGTTGTGAGTAACTGCAAGAAGTGTCACCGACCGCTGAATGATTGCCAAGGATGCAATGGCGGACGAGCCAGCGGTATTGGCGGCAAGCTCACATGCAGCAAGTGCAACAACACCGGGTTGGTGTGCAACGAACATGGTGGTCACTGGAAATGAGTCTGCCGGGGCGGGGCTGATTTGCATCGGCCTGGCCCCGGGGGTCGCGCCGGGCGTGTGTGGCACGGCGCGACCGCACCGCGTCATGTGAAGAAGGGTCATCCGCAGGTTCTGCGGTAGGGGAACAACCGGCCATCCCCGGCAGGGCCGCGCGTAACCCTGAACTTTGGCGCCATGCTCTTGTGGTTGCGAAAAGTTCGGTAGCCGAGACGCATTCGCGTGGACCAAGACCGGTGCGAAGCGCGCACGCGAGCGGGAAGCCACGCCACCCCAACTGCGGCGAGATTGGCGTGACGAGGACCGCGTGGCATATCGATGCTGGCGCACATTAAGGAACGGGAGAACGAGAATCCGATGCGTTTGGTAATCCAACGTAGCCAGAACGAGGTTCGCGGAATGATGGGCGGCAGCAAGGGTTTCAAATTCAGCCTGACCTGCCAGCTGCAATTGACGCGGGACGAACTGGACATGGGTCTGCTGCACGAATAGGTGACATCTGAGTTGGCTTGCCCAGCATGGGCGGGCTGGAAGGATGTCCCCATGGCAAGGCCCTACCCCCGCGAGTTCCGCGACGACGTCGTCCGGGTCGCTCGCAACCGCGATGACGGTGTAACGATCGAGCAGATCGCCACCGATTTCGGAGTGCACCCGATGACGCTGCAGAAATGGCTCCGTCAGGCCGACATCGACGAAGGCACCAAGCCCGGCAAGAGCGCCAGCGAGTCCGGTGAGCTGCGCGAAGCCCGACGGCGGATCAAACTGCTAGAGCAAGAGAACGAGGTGCTGCGTCGGGCCGCAGCGTATTTATCGCAGGCCAATCTGCCGGGAAAAGGGTCTACCCGCTCGTGAAAGAGCTCGCCGCCGACGGGATCCCCGTCGCGGTGACGTGCCGGGTACTCAAGCTCTCCCGCCAACCGTATTACCGCTGGCTGGCCGACCCCATCACCGAGGCCGAACTCATCGAGGCCTACCGCGCCAATGCGCTGTTCGACGCGCACGCAGACGATCCGGAGTTCGGCTACCGCTACCTCGTGGAGGAGGCGCGCGATGCCGGCGAGCCGATGGCCGAGCGCACCGCATGGCGGATCTGCTCGCAGAATCGACTGTGGAGCGTGTTTGGTAAGAAACGCGGCAAGAACGGCAAAGTCGGGCCGCCGGTGCACGACGATCTTGTCGAGCGTGACTTCACCGCTGAAGGGCCAAATCAGTTGTGGCTCAGTGACATCACTGAGCACCGCACCGGTGAGGGCAAGCTCTACCTCTGTGCGATTAAGGACGTGTTCTCCAACCGGATCGTCGGCTACAGCATCGACTCCCGAATGAAGTCACAACTGGCCATCCGGGCACTACACAGCGCGGTAGCCCGACGCGGAGATGTCGCGGGGTGCATTCTGCACTCGGATCGCGGATCTCAGTTCCGGTCAAGGAAATTCGTACACGCCTTGAATCAACACGAGATGGTCGGCTCTATGGGCCGTGTCGGAGCCGCCGGCGACAACGCCGCCATGGAGAGCTTCTTTAGCCTGCTGCAGAAGAACGTGCTCGACCGCCGCCGCTGGGACACCCGAGAACAACTCCGTATCGCGATCGTCACCTGGATCGAGCGCACCTACCACCGGCGCCGCCGCCAGTCCGGCCTCGGGCGGTTGACCCCGATCGAATTCGAAGCAATCATGACCACACCGGCCAGTCAGGCCGCGTGACCGAAACTGTCACCTGATCGTGCAGCAGACCCCATCGTTCAGCGCTACAAACTGATGGAATATCCGCTGACCTTTGTTAGCTTTCAAGGTACCCAAGTTCCCAGTGACACGATCGGCAAGCTGTTGGCCGGAACGTCCCAGACGGTGGATGACGTGGAAACGCTGCTCGGCAACGAGGAGACCATCAAGTCCGCCTGCGACAAGCTCCCCACACTATTCGAAGTGGTGAAATCCTTTGGTGGCACGCAGGTGATTGATTACCCCCGTGCATAGCCTCAACGCTGGATTGATGCCGCCGACCTCGACGGCTTAGCGCGGTGGGCCTGGCGGCGGCATTGGCCCAGATATGACCGCGTCGCGACCGTCACCCTCGAGACCGGCCTGGTGAGGCCCGACTTGGTGGAAAGGCTCGCCACCCAGCTACGCCGGGCTGAGTTGCAGGGCAAAGGCATTTGCAAGCCACGCCTTTGCGTATTCAACGGGCGGCTGCACTGCGTCGTCGATATAGCTGTCGTACGGAGCGCGTGCGGGGGATTCGCAGCGGGACAACCATGTTCAGGCACAACGGGTTACGCAAGATGCCAAGACCACATTCAGCGCATCCGGCAGAGTTATATCGACGTCGGTCGCCTCGCCGGCACGAAGTTCTTCCTGTTCATCCGCGCCATCCGGGACCGCCTGATCGGCATCGACGACGAGGCACTTCGCCGGTTCTTCATCGGTCTCGACCAATGAACCAAAATCACACGCCGGCGGGTGAAACCCACCGTTCCACCCGACCAGCGAATTCACGCCGTTGGCGGGTCGCGGGGCCGATCAAGCGAATCGTTCTCCTGGACAATAATTTCACGCACTTCTGAACGCCGGCCAGCGCCCGATAGCCCGCGGCGCGCACCGTGACCGCTCCCGATGTAGCCCGTACGGGGGACAGATTTCGTCGCACCGCTCGGACACGATCAGACGACGTTCTACGACGATCGACGGAGGTCACGATGAGATTCTTGTTCCGCGCATGCCGGAGCGTGTGTCCCAAGTGCAACGGCACCGGCGGCATCAGCGATTTCGGCAACTGGGTCAACTGCTCGCGAAGCCACGGCACCGGTCGGGTCTGAGTCCAAGCCAAGCGCGTCGTTGGCGCGCTCCGGCCGAGCGCGCCAAAGGCACTTCGATGGCATGCGCGGGGGACCGGTAAGCGGGCCCGGAACCACCGGTGAAAACGCCTGCGGACAATAGGACCGTGCACGCCGATCTGTCCCGGTCTACGCGGGCCGCCGAGCTGATGACCGCGGTGCTGCTGATCAACCAAGTGGTCGCGGTTGCATGCCAGTTCCTGCAGCACACCGATCCCCGATTCCCGTTGTGGTACTTCACGGTGGACTCGTCCATTCTCGCCGGATTGAGTGCCGCCGCTGATCTGGCGGTGCCACGTGCCCTCTGGCTGCCGGCGTTGCGTCACACCGCAGCGGTGGGGGTGGTGGTGTCGGCGGTGGTCTTCGCGGCGATCATCGCGCCGGCAAGCCCCAGTGGCGCCTGGTTCCAGGGTCACGACGATGCTGTGGTGCGGGTGGCCACGGTGCTGTTCCACGCGGTGGCGCCGGTGTTGGTGAGTGCCGGCTGTCTGTTGCGGTGCAATGGTATTCGTGGCTGCGCGGCAGTGGGTTACGCGTTTGCGTGGCCGGTGGCCTACCTGATCGGCTTGTGCACCATGGTGGGTATACGGGGGGCCGCGGTGATTCCGTATCCGTTCCTCGCGCCCGGCCAGATGGGGTGGGGCATGGTCGGCCTGGCCGCCGGCGCCTTGGCGCTGCTGATCGCGGTGACCGGCACAGCACTGGGTGCACTCGGGCGGTTCGGGTGCGCAGACAAATCGGGGATCGGTGTGTCGTGAATTTCACGACCCGGGCGGCAGAGGCAGATTTGAATGGTGCCACCACCCGAGGAACTTGGAGGCCTAACCGATGACCGATGCGGAATCGCCCCACTCCGAGGATCCCTATGCCGGGGTGGATCTGATCCCCGACCTGTGCCGGGTGGACAACCCGTGGCGGCAGATACTTCGGGACATGACGGCCCCGGCACCGATGTCCCATTGGGCCGCTGATGTCACGAGCCGGCGGATCTTCCATTACGACCGGATACGGCCGTTCGTCACTCGGGGTGCTCTTCTGGGGCTGATGGCATTCTTTCTGGGCTTGACACCCGGCACCTGGCCGCTGACCTGGGTCCTGCTGATCCCGTCGGTTATACAGGTGGCTTTGGAAATCATGCTGGAGCCGATCATCGCGGCAAGCGAAGAGCCGGGTCGAGCAATGATGAAATCCCTTGCGACGGTAGCGGAATCCGCCCATGCGAGGACCCTGGTCAACGTCACCGGGATGATCGGCGCGGTGGCGGTGCCGTGCAACATCGTGGCCGTCGCCTACCTGTCTGGCTCGGGGCAGCCGACCTGGCCGAAAGTGCTGACGCTGGCCGCCGCCGCGGCCTACGGAGTGTCGGCGATGACAAGCTTCCTCGCCGATGCCACCCATTACTCGGCGAATCAGAGCCCAGGACGGGGACACCGGATGTTCCGGGCCGTACGGCCGCACGTGTGGCTGATCATCATGGCCGCGATGACCGCCATGGTGGCCGGTTCTATCGCGGCGGGCCGTTGGGCACCCGAGATGGAACCGCTGGCCTGGGCGCTGTGCACGTTTCCGGTTCTCATCGGTACAAAACAGCGTGAGTACGAACGAGTCCTGCGTGCCAGTGCCGAGCAAATTCCCGAGGTTCAGGCTGCCGCGAAGCGGGCGCTGTCGAAGGACTATCACAACACCAATACCGATATCCGGTCCTTTACCCGTGGTATCGCGAACAACGATTCGGTGCCCGTCGAATTGCGGATCCGGGCTGCGGAGCTGGCTCCGCTGATCAGCCTGATGTCGGAGGCCGTCGATCGTGAACAGTGGCTGAGGCAAGGACAACGGCCCTCACTGGCCGGCATCGCAGGCAAGCACGCGTCGGACAGAGGCTTGGCGCTCACCACGGACATCCGCCTTGACGACCTGCAGTCCGAAAACTACACGCTGGCACGCTCATTGATCTCAGCGCTGTTGATCAACGTCGGCCAGGCAGTTGAGCGGCGGCAGCAGGCGCTGGGCAGAGACGACCAAGGGGTGCCAGCCCGGGTTCCCGTGACGGTCGTCGGTGCGGTTCGAGCCGGCCAGGTGTACATCAACGTGCGCGACCCGCTGCCGCTGGTTACCAACTGGGGCCTTGCCGGCTCCACCACGGCCTGGCTGCACACCGAACTGCTTGCGCGCGGCAGCCGGGACGGCCTCACCCAGCATCCCGTCGACATCGCCGACCCGACGCAGGGCAAGGAGATCCGGGCGAGCTGGCCGGTGAAGAAACCACCGACCAATTTGAGGGAGCTCCGCAATGTCTGACCAAGCCGTCACCGATCACCGCATCTATTTGCTGCTGGACGACCACGGTGGGCGGAGCCAGACGTTCAAGACGCAAGTCGGCACCGAGACCCTGTTGATTCAAACCGCCTTTGAGGCGAACGAGCTCGCCGGTATGCGGAACGACCTGGAAATCCTTGACGGGGCGATCATCGATTTCCACCTGAACACCTCGACATGGCCGGGTTACGAGTACCTGCGGTATCCGTGCACCGAGCCCGACTGCCCCGATATCGCGGCCGGCGGCGGGTCCGCCGACCGTGTCGAGCGCGCTCGGCGCGAGCACGACTGGCATACCACCGTCGGGATCCCTCAGGTGAATGTGACGACCGGGCTCGGCGCCATGCTGTACGTCAAGCAACACGCTCCGGACACTGCCCTCTACGGGTTCTGTGAGCTCAATGCCAACCATTCACTGATGTTCCAACTTGCGGCGCGGGTATGGCTGCAGGCGAGCGCGATCAACGCACAAACCTCACCGTCGGCCATTCAGCACGCGCTGATGTCCGACACGCCGGAGCATTTTCTGCCAATCAACCAGCAGTTGAGCCGCGCTGAAGAGGGTTTCACCCAACTCACAGACAGCCTGAATTTCCTCACCTTGCCGGCGGAAGCTTTCGACTGGCTGAACGGCTACCGCCAGTGCGGGTACCGCGGCACCCTTGCCGAGTTCACCAACGTGGTAAAGGCGCGGTTCGGGGGCCGGGGCCTGGAATCGGATGTGTACGTGCAGATCATGTGCCGGTGGCAGGCCGCTTTGCACCGCATCCTGACCGCATTCGATATGGACACCGGTGGATGGCCGGACCTGCGGACGGCGAAATCGGCCCGGCACTGGAATGGCCACAACCCGGTGCTGGATTTCCTGAAGAGTCACGACTACCACACCTTCTTCACCGCACCTGATACCCGCGCAGCCCTGTCCTACCACCGCGCCAACCAGCTTCGGATCGCCGAGGAGGACCCCTACGGTGGCTACTGATCAGCATCCGGGCTGGTCGGCGGTCACCCATCCCCGGCCGGGGGAGGCTGGGTCTCCGCTGCTGGTGGCTTCCACGGACGGCCGCCGACGGCCGGGTGATCGCACTTTCATCGTGGTGCAGGGCATCCGGTCATGGATCGAACCGTTTGAGATGCAACGGTTTGCCCTTATCGCCGAGCGGTTGAGGGCACGACTGGTCATTGTGGAGACACCCGGCTTCGGTACGCCGGGATCGCGCCTGTTGGCCCCGGAGCGGCGAGCGCTGCGCCAGGGTGACTTTGGTCCGGTCGCGGCTCGGATGTTCACCGCGGCTCGGACGGCCCTGGAGGAGGGCGACGCCGCGGCCGCGCCGGTCTCCTTCCTCGGCTACAGCCTGGGCGCCTCGATCGCTGCGGCGATGGCCTGCGCGGCCGCTGAACAGGGATGGCCGGTGAGTGAGGTGGTACTGGTGGAACCGGTGGCACTGCACCGGTGGCGGGCGCTGCATCTGCTAGCCGCGTCGTGGCGTGAAGACCGCCGGCTTGATGACTATCTGTCCTGCAACGAGGACATTCCCCATGTGGTCGCTCCCTGGGATCGCCGACCCGGGACGCGGCCACCGAACGAACGGCGCCGGGACCTGCTGGCGTTGGCGCTGGCGCTGCGGCACGGCCGGCTGTACACCGATCTGCTGGCCACGCCGGCGCGGAGACTGGTGATCATCCGGGGTGACCGCAGTGCGCTGTCCACGGCAGCGGGTGATCCGCCGTTGGCCGACCTGCAGCGGCGCGGCATTCCGGTGGCCGAGATGAGCATCCCCGGCCACCACGCGCTGTGGCATTCGCTGCCGGCGGTCGACGCTCTCGCGCGCACGTTGCGGAAGGTGCTCGACTCGCCGCGCTAAGACAGGCGGGTCTCGGTTGCGGCAACTTTTTCCGGCAGTTCGCCGGCACCCAGAAATCTGGTGATGGGCCGGATGCCGCAGGTCCCGAATTTCCCGATTCTGCGGTCGCCGTTTTGACGACCGCAGTGTCGTCAGCGCTACGACCTGGAAAAACATCGGTTGACACCCTCCGGGGGATGGTCGGCACAAGCCGACCTCCTACCGGAGGAGTCAGCGATGAGCGGACGCAACGACGAACTTCGATCTACGATCGAGCAAACCCCCGTCTTCGATGCGATAGCGGCGAGGCCGGCCGCCCCGCGGCTCTGGACGCGCGCCGCGGCGACTGCCGAGGTCGCCGAGAGCTGGGTGCGCGCGCACGCTGAATACGCCATCACGGTGAACGACCTGGCCAAGTTCACTCAGCAGTTGCTGACCGAGCTGCTGCAGACCGGCCGTCAACGCGGGCGCAGCCGGCTGGCCGGGCATGCCCAGTCGGTGCTGCGGGCGGCGGGGATCGATGTCGAGGCGTTCGCCGCCGCGCGCACCGCCACGATCCGGGGCGACGTCCCGCGTGAGGAAGCTTTGGCCTTCGGCCGGTTGGCTGAGCTGATGGCGCCCTTGGCCGCGGCGATACAGCTGGCCCGCACGCCGGTGGCCGATGCCGCGGCGCGCCTGGTCGCGACGCGGCACCCAGAAAGCGGCCTGACCCGCCGCCAACTGCGCGGATTTGTGGTCGGTCAGGTCCGGCCGCATGCCCAGGCGATACAAGCGCGGGTCGGCGTCGGAGCGAGCACAGAGTCCTATCTGTGGCTCATCATGGCCGACCTCGACTGGCTGGCCTCGGCGGTGGTTACCGCAGCACTGGACAAGCAGGCCGTGCCCACCACGATCGGCGCCAGCGCGGCGGCGCGGCTGGAAGCGTTCGCCGCCGAGCACTTGCCCGAGTTGCGGCGGGCGGCTCGCCGCTACGGCACCGATGCCGAGGACATCGTGGCGCAGACCATGCTCAAGCTGACTGTGGCGTTGCGCAACGACCCTGACGGCACCCTCGACATGGGTTTCGTGCGCACCGCATTGGCCAACACGGCAACCGATTTCGCAGGCAAGGCAGCACAGCGGGCCGCGCGCGAGATCAGCGATTCCGAGGCAGTGGAGCGCGAAGATACGCTCCGAGACGACACTCTGGTGGTGGATGCCGCGGACACGATGCTGCACCTGGTGCTCGACGCGGCCGCGGCGTTGGGGGACCCCGAGGCCGGCTCCGAACAGGCGCTGGCCCGCCAGACTTTGCTGCGGTACTTCCTGACCGATCCCGAGGTGGCCGACTCGCGGCGCGCCCGCTTGGCCGCGCATGTCCTGGAACTGACGGCGGGACGCTCGCGCGGCCGCGATGAGGTGACCACCGGTCTGGAGACGGTGGCCGTCGGCCTGGCGCCGAACCCGACGGCGGCCCGCCGGATCAGCCGGTTGGCGCTGACCGCGCTGCGGGGCGACCACACCGCTGACGCAGCGCCCACAGGTACGGCGGTTGGCCGGGGATAGCCGGCCGGCGCGCCGTGTCCGGTCCGGGAAATCGGTTGCAGCAGCGGGTGGGTCGTCCGCCCCACCCAGAAAGGACTGTCGATGATCGGCTCCGAACGGCACGAATTCGAACCCGCACCGCGGTGGCAGGGTGTCGAACTGGCGACGGCGCGTCCTAACCCTGATCAGGATTGTGCGCGGCTTCGTCACAGTTTGCCGGTCGCGCTGGGGGAGGTGCTCGCCGAAGTTCCCGACGCCACACTCCGTCTGAGGCTGATGACCGATACGGACGGCATGGTGGCGGTGACGGTGGCCGTTGAAGCCGGCCCAGCCACGGGAGCGCTGGCTGCCGCGGTGAACGACATTCTGCAGCCCGTCGCGGAGACGACGGTCTGCGCGGAGTTCGACGAGGATGCCATGTGGTGGCCCATCGTCGCCGAACACCGCTGCGGCTCTATCGGTTTCGGCCGCGGGCCCGACCCGCGTGGGGTAACCGCGTTGGTGCCCGCGAACGACGCCACGCCGAGGCAGCTGGTCGAGGACCTCTCCGCGTTGCCCGGTCATGGTCTGCACATCGAGCTGCGGGCCCCGCGGGCATCGACGCAGCCGAGGTGGGAGGCCCGGCTATGGGCCCTGACCACGGACGCGGAACCGTCCCTGCGGATGCGCGCGGAGTTCCGCCGACGGTTTCCGGACCTGCTGATCGCCAGCGACTCCAGCGTGGACCCGGTGCGAGTCCATGTGGACGTTTCGGGTCTGCCGATGGTGCTGCAGATCCCGGTCGCCGGTGCCACGATGCTGGCCGGGACGTACCCGGGCCCGGCGGCACCGATCCCGGTGGCTCCGGATCGGCGGGCCACGGAACGGGGCCTGCGGATCGGGCAGGCGGTGACCGGCGGCGGTCGCCCGATCCCGGTCGAACTATCCACAGCCGAACGACTCCGCCACGTTCATGTGCTGGGCCAGACCGGCACCGGTAAGTCGTCGGCGCTCGCGGGCATGGTCGCCGGGCTGGCGACCCGCGGGGATGGCGGGCTGATCGCCGATCCTCACGGGCAGCTGTGCGACCGTGTCCTGGCCGAGCTGCCGGCGCTGGCGCGGGACCGGGTGTGGCTGATCCGCTGCGGCGATGTGGATCACCCGGTGCCGCTCAACCCCCTGGCCGAGAGCGATCCGGTGCGGCGGGACATCACGATCCAGGAAACATGCGCGACATTTCAATACTTGTTCGACAAGCGGCACACCGGGATCGTGGGGCCACGCTTCCTCGACCACGTGGCCATGGTGCTGCGGGCACTGGCAGTGATGCACGGGACCCGCGCGTCGCTGCTGGATGTGCCGATCGCCTGCGCCGACGAACGCTTCATGACCAACGCCGTCGCCCGCTCCACGGACGAGCGACTGCGGACTTGGTGGCAGACATTCAAGTTGTCGTCTCGATCGGACGAGCATGGCGACTTGCTGTCGTGGGTGAATTCGAAGTTCGGGCCGCTCTCGGGCACCGTCGCTATGCGCGCCATCCTCGGTTCCGGTGCTGACGCCATCGATTTCGCGGCTGCCATGGATGAGGGTCGCATCATTCTGTTGGATCTGTCGAAAGCCACCCTCGGCGAATCGGCCAGCCGGTTGCTCGGCTACCTGTACTTGGGCCGCGTCTGGGAAGGGGCACTGCGGCGCCGGCACCCGGAACGGCCGTTCACGGTGATGGTGGATGAGGCGCACACCCTGATTTCCGGGTCACTGACCAACATGCTCGCCGAAGGCCGCAAGTTCGGCCTGTCGGTGGTACTGGCACACCAGTACCTCGACCAGCTGGACGAAGACCTGTGTCCTGCAGTGGGCGGTAATGTGGCCACCACCATCGCTTTTCGCTGTGCTGCCAGTGACGCCGCACAGTTGGCCCGGCGACTCGGCGACATGGTGAATCCCGCGGCGCTGGTCACCTTGCCGGACCTGGCCTCGATCATCGTGCGCAGCTCGGCCGTGGGACCGTCGTTCCCGCACACGCTGATGATCGATCACAACGACCGGGCCGTGCCGAGGCGGGGGGCAGCGTTGGCGGAGCACATCAGGGCTGTGGAGAACGCGACACACCTGGACCTCGTCGCACCGCACCGGTCGGTCACCACGACCGCTGTCGCCGGCGTTTCGAACGTCACCGCGCTCCACATGGACATGCCGCGGGCCCCCCGACCCGCCCCGCCGCGGCAGCCCCCGACGAAGGTCAGACCCGATGAGCCGTCGTCTGCCGCGGGCGGCGGCTCGTTCCTGGATGACTGGCTGGCCAAGCGGCAACGATTGGCTGTGGCCAAGACGGAGCCCGAAGATGCCGATTCCCCTGTCGTGCAGCAGAAGTCGTCGGCATCTGCCGAGTCTTCGCCGGGGGCATCCGATGGCGGAGCCTGCGATGCGTCGCCGGGGGAGGACACCAAGTCGGGGGCGCGCGCCTTCTGAGCGCCCGGCACTTCGGCTGGGTGGATGGCGGGGAAGTCCGGGTGGTCTGGGGGCCGGTGTTGTCGTCCGAACGGGTGATTGTTGTGAGCGGCCGGAGCCGATGCGGGCGCGGGGCCACGACGGTAACCGTGCCGAAGGTCTTCCGGTGTTGCTTTCCCGGCTACACCGACCATGACACACCACCAAAACCCCTGGGGGATTGGCGATCATCTTGACCACCACCACCGACGGTGGCCTCGTCGAAAGAAATCTTTATGTCCACCACCATGATGCGGGGCACCGCAGCGATCAACGCTACGGTCGCGGCCGTGACGCTCGCCGGCTGCTCCGCGGTCGCCGATCAGTCGCATACCGTCCTACGGAGGTCGTTCCCCTCTATTGGGCGGGATCGGTAGCTGACAGCCGGGCGATCCCAAAATGGCTTCGAGTAGCACGCCTGTCCAGAGACGCTGAGCTTGGACGAACGCACCGACAGGCTCGTTGGCGTGGCGCTCAACCCGGTCGACTGCGTCCGTTCTGAATCGCCCGACGTCGTGATAGTGAGTACGCGAAGCTGCCCTGGTTTGGTCGCTGCCGCGATGGCGATCGACGTGACCATCGTTCCGTTGGGACGTCAAGGCAGCGCCGGCTGAGATGTGCGTGGAGCTGAGAAGCGTTATGCACATGCGAAATTGGGTACGATACGGGCGGGTTGCACGTCGACGGCCTAGCCGACGTCGGGGGACATCGGGCCGTCACCGCAGGCGCCGGTTCCTGGCACGGCACCCTGGATGGACCCTTCGATCCATCGGCTGCAGTGGGCGAAGCCGAACCAGTGGCCGGGGGCGAAGAAGCCGCTCGGGCCGTAAGACCATGTCTGCTCGTAGAAAGTGCCGTCGGCGAATGGCATTCCGAGGCAGTGCCGTTGGCCGCCGTAGCCGGGTCGCTGGCCGCCGGGGCACCAGTTGGCGGCGCCGTCGGGCAGATGCGGGTCGGGATCGGCGACCGCGGGTGGGGCGAGCGCGAGGGTGATCGCCGCCGCGATGGCGGCGGTCAGTCCAGTCCTGGTCATGGGGTGTCCATTCCGTGGTGCCGCGAGGCCTGCATGACTGGTCACAGGAACGGGGCCGGATCGATGCGGCCGTGGTAGGTGTGGTCGCTCCAGTCGGGGTTGAGCGGGAGCACTTCGAAGTGCAGGTGCGGTCCGGTGGCCTCGCCCGTGGCGCCGGTGTAGCCGATCAGTTGACCCTTGAACACTTGCTGGCCGCTGTTGGTCACGGTGCGGCTGAGGTGTGCATAGCCGGTGTATTTGTCGGAGTGTTTGATCAGCATGCAGATGCCGGCCATGCCGGTCATCCAGCTGTTGTTGGCGCCGTATCCCTCGAAGGTGACCACGCCGTCTCCGGCGGCATAGACCGGCGTGCCGGTTCCGACGGCGTAGTCGATGCCATCGTGCCCGTTGCCGAAGCCACGGCTGATGGGCGGCGCACCGTCCAGCGGTACCCGCAACCCAGCGCCGGACTGCTGGGGTGCGTTGTTGACCGGCGGCGGCGTGCTGCAGTCGGGCGCCACCACGTTCAGGGTGCCGGTCTCGATGTCGACGTCGGCGACGTAGTGGCCGTCAGATGTCTTGTACCAGAGGTTGTCCCAGCCGCCGTTGGGGATGTTGAAGCTGAAGAAGCCTTTTACCGCCTGTCCGCGGGTGGAGCAGACCAGGGTGATGCGGTCGCCGGGGTTGTACCACCCGTTTTGGTTCGAGGTGAGGTTGGCGGCGGACATGCGCTGGGTCTTGGCTTTCACGGCCGCCGAGGCATCGGCGAAGGCGGCCGGCGGTGCGCCCAGCGCCACGGCGGACGCCGTCAATGCGGCGATCGTCGCGGTGCGGGCAAACGTGGCGGTGCGGATGATCATCGCGCTCCCTTGCGTTCGGGTCAGCCTTGACGGCTCTACGCTGGGTATACCGATCCCCCGGGGCGGCGTTACGCGTTATCGGGCACCGACCGGGCTTGTGAGCAAAATTCACCCGTTTGACCGACATATCCAGGCGAAATCGGTGAATTGAACTGCACGAGAGGTCGTGAGTTGTCGGCTGTCACTGCCTGTCAAGGCAGTGACTCTGCGTCACAATCGGATTCGCCGTCGTGGATCGGCACACTCCACGCGACGCCGCAGGTCGGCGAGTGCGTTGATGTTGTCCTGACGAGGTTGACTCGAATCGGGTTTCGTCCGAAGTAAACGCCGCGGCCGATGATTCTGGGGAATCGGTCGGTGTAGTGCAGCCCGCACTCCACCGGAGGGACCTCTCATGCATTCCAGCGCCGAACCGACCAGCTCATACTGCCACTCCTGCCGCCCATGGAGCATCCCCAATTCGGGTCGGGCGATCCAGCACCCCTACCTTACCCGCCGGCAACGGGAGATCCTGATCGCCTGGTTGATGCATGACACGAAAGTGATCCGCCCCGGCGTGTCTGGAGAGTTCTTCCGTTGGGAAGGATGGGCACGTGGGATCGAAGTCATCGAGGCGGTATCCAGACGAGCTGAAGGTGCGGGCGGTGCAGATGGTGGCCGATCTGCGCAGCGAGACAGTTTCGGAGTGGGAGGCGATGGGCCGGGTTGCTGACCTGCTGGGCGTCGGTACTGCCGAAACGGTGCGCAAATGGGTCCGCCAGGCTGAGATCGACGCCGGCTCTCGGGCGGGGCAGACCAGCGAGGAATCCGAGGTCCTGCGCAAGCTGCGCCGGGAGAATGCCGAACTCAAGCGGGCCAACGCGATCTTGAAGGCGGCCTCGGTTTTCTTCGCCGCCGAGCTCGACCGGCCCTCTCAGTAGTCGTGGAGTTCATCAGCGCCCACCAGCACATGCGGGTGGGCGTTGATGGTCTCAAGTGGGGTGTCGAGTCGATGTGCGCTGTGCTTTCCGAGTACGGCGTCACGATCGCCCCGTCGACGTATTACGCCCACCGCGCCCGTCAGGGCCCCTCGAAAGCCGACTGGGCCGATGCGCAGGTGATCGATGCGATCTGGCAGCTTCGCCAATCGCAGAGTCTGTACCGAGTCCTGGGCGCTCGTAAAACATGGATTGTATTGCGCACCAATGGTATCGACGTATCGCGCTGTGTCGTGGAACGGGTCATGCGGGAGATGGGTTGGCGGGGTGCGTGCAAGCGCCGGCGGGTGCGCACCACCGTCGCCGATCCGGCAGCGACGCGAGCCCCGGATCGGGTCCGGCGTAATTTCGTCGCCGGTGCGCCTGACCGATTGTGGGTGGCCGATTTCACCTACTGCCGGACTCGTGCCGGCTGGGCCTACACGGCGTTCGTCACCGATGTCTATGCCCGCAAGATCGTGGGTTGGAAGGTGGCTACCGAGATGACCCAGAAGCTGGTGACCGATGCGATCGACCACGCTATCGACACCAGAAAGCGTTCGGGTGCAGCATCTTTGGATTCACTTATCCACCACAGCGACGCGGGCTCGCAATACACCGCGGTCGCGTTCACCGAACGTCTGGCCGCTGAGGGGATCCTGCCTTCAGTCGGATCCGTCGGGGATAGTTTCGATAATGCTCTGGCCGAATCGGTGAACAGCAGCTACAAGACCGAACTCATCGACCGCCAGCCGCTCTATCCCGGTGCCACCGAACTGGCGCTGGGGACCGCCGAATGGGTGGCCTTCTACAACCGTCAGCGACCCAACGGCTACTGCCAGGACCTGACCCCCGATCGGGCCGAAGCGCTCTACTACCATCGCCAACGGCACCCTCATGCCGAGGAGGCACTCAGATAAGAGAACCTCCCGACATGCCGGGGCGGATCAAAGAGCGCGCAGCCCAGGAACTTTTCGTCACCGAGAGCACCGTCAAGACCCATATTCAGCGGATTCGTGACCGATACGCCGCGGTCGACCGCCCCGCGAATACCAAGTTTGCCCTGTTCATCCGCGCCATCCAGGACGGCATCATCGACGTCGCCGACGAGTCGCTCCTGGGGCCGGTGTCCGGCACCGATGCCGCTGCTGTCGCGGCGCCGATCCGGTTGGGCGACCATTGGATCGCGGGCTGACCGCTCCGGCGAGCCAGTCCGGGCTGATCACAGCGACGCCGAGGCCGACCGGTTGCCCGCCACATCCTATCCGGTCTCGACGTTCTTCACGTACTTGTCCTTACCCGTTGTGTGGCAGAAGGCTTCAGCCGAGAGCCGAGTCGCAGTGATATTCGACTTGGACGTGCTTTGGCCGCGGGAGGAAAGGAATTCCTCGATGGTGGCGTTCTTTCCCTGCTTGTCCTGCGCGAGGAACGCCTTGCACGTCATATCGCCACCGGTCCCGATGGCACTCGATCCGCTTGACGAAGAGCTGCCCGAGTTCGAGCTCGACGATGAACTCTGGTGCTTTGAACATCCCGCGAGCAGGAACGACGTCGCCGTCAACGCCACCAGTGCTCCGGTAGCGACATGCTTGATCTTCACCTCGAGAATTCCGTTCTGTTCGTTGGTCGATCGGACTGGGACGTCGCGACAACGTCTAGGTCGACGGAGTCCCGACGCCGGCCATGGCCGGGATCAGTGGCCACTCGCGAAACTTAGCAAACCCGATGTCTCGAAGTATGTCGGTCAAACGGTTGATATATCCCGGAATTTCCGGGAAGTATTGAAATCCAGCTAATGCCGATTGCGGCCTGTCCGTAATCATTGCCACTTCCGAACTTGGCCGTGGCGCGAACAACCGCCAGGTCCCCGACAATCGTGGCGTTGTCGATGCACACGAGCGTGTAGAGACCCGTTGATCATCAAGTGGCTTCCGTCGCTTCGCGATCCAGCACTCGCGATCTTCTGAGCCTGCGTGGGTGCTGGCCCACTGTGTGCATAGTCAGCCACAGGCCGAAATTTCGGTGTCAGCGGTCACGTATTTCCCCAGGTTTGAGGGGTTGTCCGTCACGTAATTCCCCACCCTGGCTGTCACGTAATTCCCCACCCTGGGCGGTGTGTCTGCCTGGTGTGGGCCTCGTTTACCGGTTCGCTCTGCATCCATCTGATGGTGGATGGAAGGGCGCTGATGGCGAGGAGAAGTATCGTGATGCTCGATTTGGTCGAGTTGTTCACCCACTGGCACGCGGGCCGTTCGCAGGTCCAGTTATCGGAGTCGCTGGGCATTGACCGCAAGACCGTCCGCAAATATTTGGCTCCGGCGGTCGCGGCGGGTATCGGCCCGGGTACGGAGCCGCTGACCGCGCCACAGTGGTCGGAGCTGATCGGCGGGTGGTTCCCGGAACTGTCCGATCCTGCGGCGCGGGCGCTGACCTGGCCGCTGATCGAACCGCACCGGGACCAGATCAAGACCTGGCTCGATGCCGATGTCACGATCGCCACGATCGCTCAGCGGTTGCGGGACGAGCATGCGGTAGCGGTGTCGGAGTCCTCGGTTCGGCGTTGGATCGCAACACATTTCGCGGAAGAGGTGGCACGAGCGAAGGTGACCGTGCCGCGCGGGCCGGTCGAGCCGGGCAGTGAAGCGCAGATCGACTACGGTCGCCTGGGCATGTGGTTCGATCCCGCGGTGGGCCGCCGGGTGGCGGTGTGGGCGTTCGTGATGGTGTTGGCGTGTTCGCGGCACCTGTTCGTGCGCCCGGTGATCCGGATGGACCAAACCACCTGGTGCGCTTGCCATGTCGCGGCGTTCGAGTTCTTCGGCGGGGTCCCGGCCCGGTTGGTGTGTGACAACCTCAAGACCGGGGTGGACAAACCCGACCTGTATGACCCGAAGATCAACCGCGCCTATGCCGAGCTGGCCACCCACTACGGCACCCTGATCGACCCGGCGCGGGCGTTCAAACCCAAAGACAAACCCCGCGTCGAACGGCCCATGCAATACATCCGGGATTCGTTCTGGCGCGGCCGCCAGTTCGACGGGCTGCCCGCGATGCAAACCGACGCCCAGCGCTGGAGCATCGAGGTGGCCGGGGCGAGGTCGTGTCGGGCACTGGAGGGCGCGCCGCCGTTGCGGGTGTTTGAAGCGATCGAAGCCAGCGCGTTGATCGGGTTGCCGCCCAGAGTATTTGAACTGTCCACCTGGTCGATCGGCACCGTCGGCACCGACGCGCACCTCAAGGTCGGCAAGGCGTTGTACTCGGTGCCGTGGCGGCTGATCGGGCAACGCCTGCATGCCCGCACCGCCGGCGACGTGGTACAGGTCTTTCACGCCGATGCGGTGGTGGCCATCCACGTGCGCCGCCCATCGGGGCGCTCGACCGACTTCGCCCATTACCCGCCGGAGAAGGTCGCGTTCGCGATGAAAACCCCGACCTGGTGCCGGCGCACCGCCGAACTGGTCGGCCCGGCCTGCGTCGCGGTGATCGCCGCGTTCATGGCCGACAACGCCATCCACCATCTGCGCGCCGCGCAAGGAGTGCTCGGGCTGCGCGACAAACACGGCTGCGACCGGTTGGAGGCCGCGTGCGCCCGCGCCATCGCCGTCGGTGACCCGTCCTACCGCACCATCAAAGGCATCCTGGCCGCCGGCACCGAACACGCCGGCGACGAACCGCCCGCCAGCACCGGCGCGGCGGGGGCGTTTCTGCGTGGCCCCGACCAGTTCGGCACCGATACCGGCATCATCGCCTGATCGTCACCAATTCCACACTGCTGCAACATAATCAACCTTCAAAGGAAGCCCACCATGTCTATCTGTGATCCGGCGCTACGCACCGCGCTGCGCACCCTGAAACTGTCCGGCATGCTCGACACCCTCGATGCCCGGCTCGCCCAAACCCGCGACGGCGGCCTCGGCCACCTCGAATTCCTGCAAGCCCTCTGTCAAGACGAGATCGCCCGCCGCGAATCCGCCGCTCTCACACGGCGATTGCGCCGCGCCAAGTTCGAAGAACAGGCCACCTTCGAAGACTTCGACTTCACCGCCAACCCGAAACTGCCCGCCGCGATGCTGCGCGACCTGGCCGCCCTGCGCTGGCTCGACGCCGGCGAATCAGTCATCCTCTACGGCCCCGTCGGCGTCGGCAAAACCCATGTGGCACAAGCACTCGGACATCACGTAGCCCGCCGCGGCGGGGACATCCGCTTCGTCAAATGCGCCCGCATGCTCGCCGACCTTGCCGGCGGACACGCCGACCGCACCATCGGCCAGCGCATGCGCGAGTACACCCGGCCCCTGGTACTGATCGTCGATGACTTCGCGATGCGTGAGCACACCACCACCCAATCCGACGATCTCTACGATCTGGTCTCCGACCGGGCCATCGCTGGCAAACCCCTCATCCTGACCAGCAACCGCGCCCCCAAAGACTGGTACCCGCTGTTCCCCAACCCCGTCGTGGCCGAATCCCTACTCGACCGACTGATCAACACCAGCCACCAAGTCCTCATGGACGGACCCAGCTACCGACCCCGGAAACGACCCGGCCGCACCACCACCTAGACAACGCCCGCCCCGACCGGTAAGACCAACACGAGGCCCACACCTGGGGAATTACGTGACAGCAACCCCTGGGGAATTACGTGACCGACGACAGGCGATCACGAGCCATCCCTTGATCCGACGCTGTGCAACAGGAGGCAATGACGGCGGGGGGCATCGCGGCTCGTCCGCTCAGGTGACCCGTCGCCGCGTCATTTCCGTCCGAAGACGCGTATCCGGCGGAGCTTCCTCTTCGAAACAAGCTGCGCGCCAAGCCAAAACACGAGCACGTATCCGGCGAGCATGGCCACGGGCGTCGTGGAGATCAGCTGACCGCATTCAGCACCATGCCCGGTAGTCACTGTTGCGAATTGCGCAAAACCGAGAAACAGGCCGCATGCCATCATGACGATGCCGGAGGCGAACGCAGCCGCGGCGCCGATGGCGGCCGCAATAACCAACAGCACGACGGCCCCCGCCGCGGAGGCCCCGTCGCCGAGCGGCCCCGACAAATAGATGATGACGTCGACGGCACCGAATGCCGCCAAACCGGTTGGGGCCGAACGAAAGCCGGACATTGCCTTGACCAATAGACCAAGAGTCAGCAGAGCCGCCCAGGACGCGGCCATCAGCACGGCCCCGACAATGCGCACGGTCTGCGTTGTCCCTGCGTCACAGCCCGCAGCTCCGACAAGTCGGACTATCGCGGGGATTGAGGCCACGAGACCGAGAACACTGTAGAACAGTTCATAGCCGAGCCTTCCTGGCCACCAACGCCGTATCCGTAGACCCACCAAAGCGACTCCACCCAGGAACGCGCCCGCGGTGAAGGACCGCCCTTCGCCGCCTCCGGCAACAGCGATCTCTGCCGAGGCCAGAACCACGATGACGCCTTCGAGGAATGCCGCTACGGACCCACCGAAGGTGGTGTTGCTGACCCATTTGTCCCTACCGTCGAGAACCCGCCCAACGCCGACGTGCCTCCCGAGGATGAAGTAGTAGGACATCATCAGAACGCCGAGAACGACGACGAGACCAGTCGCCACCTCCATGGATGGTCAGCCGCTCACGAAGGCCGGCGGACAAGCCCACGGGCCATGGATGCGATGGAGTCGGCGATGGTGTCCGATGTGGCCGCGCGCGGAGATTCGGATTGTTCGGTGGAAATCACGTCGAGCTGGGCGGCGCTCTCGTCGCCCAAACCACAGGTAATGATCCGAATACCATCAGCTTTGAGCAGCGCGGCCGCGTCGGCGGCAGACTGAGGATCGCCGAGATCGCCATCGCCGAAGATCGCAACCACGCGATCGCCGGGGGGTGTTTTCAGGAGTGCTGCGTGCGCGTCCTGGAGACACGGAACGATGTTGTTGCCGCCGTTGGCGGTCGCCGAGTCGATCATGGCGCGGGCCTTCGTGGGCGACGCGTCGGGCGCGCTGAATGCGCCGATGCCGTGGTGCCACAAAATCACACCCACCGAGTAGTTGTCGGCCACGGCCTCATCGATGAACCGCTGGCAGCCTTTCTGCGCTTGTTCCAGGCGGGCACCGTACATCGACCCGCTCACGTCGAGCGCAAGAATCACCGCTCCCATAAAGCTCGCCCGCAACCGGTCCAGGTTGGGTCCCGGCAGGTATTCGGTTACCGGATCG
Organism: Mycobacterium sp. SMC-16; assembly: GCF_046250085.1. Classification (NCBI taxonomy): domain Bacteria; kingdom Bacillati; phylum Actinomycetota; class Actinomycetes; order Mycobacteriales; family Mycobacteriaceae; genus Mycobacterium; species Mycobacterium sp. SMC-16. The sequence goes on along the minus strand of NZ_CP176427.1, from coordinate 5,825,338 downwards.
GCATCGAATTTCTTCTTGGTCCAGCCGGCCATGCGCTCCCCTTACTGCTAATCGGCCAGCATCAGCTTGGCGACGGTCTGGGTTTGGCGGACGACCTCATCGTCATCGAGGACGCCCTCGATGAAGCACTCCATCGGCAGCGGCTTGTTCTTACGGCAGCGTGCGACGACCGAGATACGCCCGTCGATCCCCACCGAGATGAGCAACTTGATTTCGCTACCGCCTTTCGCTGCGGGGATTTCTGACACCTCCCCGTCGAAGATCAGCCGGTTGTCCTCTGGGCGTTCAGACACGACTGCGCCGCCCTGCTCGTACAGGCGGATGCGGGCCCGTTCCTGATTGTTCAGAATGGTGCCCACCGACATCTCGTAGTTCACGATGGGCAGTGGTGTGTTGGCCGGGAGGGCCGGTCGAATGTACGGGTCGGGCCGCCAGGGCTCGTGACTCGAATGGGTGTACAGCCCAAGCGATCTCGGCAGGACTGGGGTGATTCTGGCCACCTCGGACGGCCGGTTGATCAGCGCCGGCTGACCGAGCTGTTCGGCAAGCACCGCGGCACCGCGGGCGACTGCCTTGTCCGGGTCGTTGATCTCCACGGGAACGTGTAGCAACGCGGCCAAGTAGTCGCGGATCATCGGCATCCGGGTCGATCCGCCGACTAGCAGCACGCGACCGATCGTCGGTGCGCCGAGTGCACGGGCGGCCGACGTCACCCGGTCGACACTCTGACCGCATTGCAGAACCAGGTCGCGGGTCGCTTCCTCGAACGCGTCCCGGGACACCGACAGAGCGAATTTGTGGCGGCCGTTCCTGATCGTCTTTGGCGCCGACACCGACTGACTCAGTTGCCTTTTGATCTGCTCCGCGGCAGCGCTCAACTCCCCGGCGAATTCCTCGTCGTCGCGGAGGTCATCGGTGTCGCCGACCTGTTGTTCGATCTGCTCCCAGAGCATGTCGGTGAGCCTGGCGTCCCAGTCCAGACCACCCAGTCGTGTTTCGCCGTCCACTGCCCAGACTCTCGGGGTGCCGCGGTCGATGCCGACAACCGCGACGTCGAACGTTCCGCCGCCAAGATCGAACACCAGCGACGTGGTTGCCGCATCCTTGTGCGCACCATAGGCATATCCGGCCGCCACTGGCTCGGCCAACAACTGCAGACAGGCCAGCCCGGCGATCCTGGCGGCGGCGTGCGTGGCCTCTTTTTCGGCGACCCCGAAGTACGCCGGTACGGTGATCACCGCTTTGAGGTCAGCCAGGCTGCAGTGCAGCGCTTCCGCAGCGTCCCTGGCCAGACGTTTGAGGATCAGTGCCGAAATGGCCTCGGGTGTCAGGGTCTGGCCGGCGAACTGGAGCGGGAACTCCCGGCCCATCTGCCTCTTGATACCGACCACCACGTTGTCCGGGTCGTCGCGCAGGTGCGCCTTGGCATCTGCGCCGACCTGTACCGAACCGTCATCGTCGAAGTAGACGACCGAAGGCGTGAGGTCTGCCCCGTCCGAGGCCCGGATCAGCGTCTGTTCGCCTCGCGCGCAACTGAATACGCATGAGTAGGTGGTACCGAGATCGATCCCGATCGTGTGCGCGGTCATAGCGATGTCAGCTCCACGGGAACGGCACCAGGGAAGCGAGCTGATTGCTCAGGTCTTGCACCCAGTAGTAGCCGTAATTGAACAGCTCGACGCCACGGTTGTCCTCCAACAGCCACGCTGCCAGAGTGATGCCCAGAAGCGCCACCATGACCAGGTGCGCGACGCTCCACGCGTAGCGAAAGGTCCAGTAGATAGCGGGAATTCCGTCTTTCATCGTGCCGCCTTACGCTGGTTCCGCAGCTGCCGTCGCGGCCAGCGACGGGCTGATCATGATCTTGGTGTTCGAGGTGTCGAGTACCCACTGGCAGACATGGATGGGATGCATTGGATCGTCGATGGTGCGCTGGCGCAGGAGATCCACCCCGAAGTAGGCGATGTTGTCCTCGAAATCATCTTCGAGACGTCGCACCAACCCATCCTGCCCGACGCCGATCAACCACTGCCGGATGCCGAGCGAACTGCCCGGAGTCATCCCGGAACCGGACGGGAGACTCTGCAGCACATCGAGTTTGGTGATCACCACACCCAGGTGGCGCTGCTTGAGCTTCACGTTCTCGGCCCGTAGGCGGTCGATGGCACTGGCGTACGCGTCCTCTTGGTCGGCAGTGGCGATACCGAGCCGCTGCGGCACACCGGCCCGCACCGCTTCGTCATAGATGCCGGGCAGCCCCAGCGGATCGAGCACTAGCAGCAGTACGTCGGCGGTGTCGATATAGCCCAGGCTCTGAGTGCTGTCCATGCTCGTGAACGACTCACCGGCCGCGTCGATGAAATGCAGCTCGAGCCGGCGGGGCCCGACTTCCAGTTTGTACGGCAGCGCCTCCGGGTTGTCGTTTTCCGCGGTCTTCATGGGAGCTTGCCCCGAATTCATCAGCGCCTGAGCCGTTTGCAGAAATTCTCCGGCCGCGGCGGTCAGCGGGGTGAGTGAGCCGCCTTGGCGGGAGAGCTCACCGTTGAGCGTGGTCGCTGCCGCGGCCAGGAACCGGGTCTTGCCGGCCGAGACGGCGCCGATCGTCGGCAGCTGAATCGTGCGCCGGGTCGCCGATCCTTCGGCGACAGCCTCACCGCAAAATGGGCAGACCGCTTGCAGTTTCGTGGCCGCGGCGCTGACCGTGGTCGGGAAGCCGGTACCGCATTCGCACCGCCGATGCATCAGTCCCAACGGGCCGGGGGAGATATCTCGGTGGATCACGCCGCAGCTCGGGTTGGGGCACAGGTAGCTCGGCATCGTGGTCTCGCGGTAGCACTTCTTGCACTTCAGTGAGGCGCGATCCTTCTTCCGGCTCAACTGATCGAACCACCGATAACCGACCACCCACGCTTGCTGGCCGAGATAGACCGCACCACCGAAGATGGCCATGGCCGCCAGCCAGAACACGATCGAGATCCACACGCCGACGAAGGCGCCGGCCACCGGAACCGCGGCAAAGGCCAACCACGCTATGCCGGGCAAGTTGGTCAGGGCTCGCCGCGCCCGCCCGGTCAGGCCGCTCTTGGTGCCTTTGGCGCCCGCCGCAGCCGCCCCCGGTTTCTTCCAGCTGCTCGGAGAGACCGACTTCCAGGTCGAACGGACGATCAGGCGCGTTTCCTCGACCACGGCACGCGCGTCGTTCTTGGCCTGATAGGGGTTGTACACCGGCCAGGCGTGATCCCACCCGAAGTTCTTCGCGGCACCACGGGCTTTCGTGGCCATCACCTTGTTCGCCACGACCGAGGCCGGTGTGGCGATGACCGGCGACACCCTGGCATGTCCGCGCAGTACCCGGATCGGAATGGCCAGTCCGCCCAGCACACCGACCAGCAGACCGAGAGCGAACGTGCCCGCCCAGTACATCACGAGCACCGCCAGCACCCGCATGACGATGGCCAACACCACCCACACAACGAAGACGACTGCGCTGATCACAAACAACGCGTAGACGAGGAAACCGCCCAGCTCATCCATTGTTCACCGTTCCTTACTGAAGAGGCGCTTGCCGCCCCGCATCATGTTCCGTGAGAGGCGTCCCTTCTTGGACTCCTCCATCAACCTGTCGAGCACCGGTACCCAGCTCCGCGCAAGATCGTCTCGGAGCTCGTCGAGCCGGTGGCGCCCCGAGCGAGAGTCCATGAGCCCCAACAGAAATTCGGTCGCCGCGTCGGTCTGCAGTTCCGTGCCGGACTCGTACAAGTTCAAGGCAGACTCCACCGCCACGACATCGCCGGCCTGCCGGGCGATGGTGGCGAATGCTGCGTCGATGCACGGCGCCGCCCAGTCGCCCACCGCGCGTTCCAGGCGCTCGACCCCGCGCTGGTCCTGCGCCGTCACCAGGAGCGTCCCGGCCTCTGGACAGAAGTAGCCGATGTAGGGGGACACCCGGGTGGCGAACGAATGGAGGGCCGGATTACGCGGGTTTTTCGCCGTTTTCTTCGCCTCCTGGTACAGGCTCCCGAGTTGATCCGCGTCAGCGAGCAGACGCGCCAGACCCGGGTCCCTGGTCATGGCCCGCACCCGCAGCATCATCGAGAGCACGCGCCGGCGGGCTCTACCGTCTTCGAACCGTTGCGGTGATGCGTTGAGCCCCTGGAAGATCCATGCGCTGAGATCGATGGGAAGTTGGGGATGCGATTCAATCCACGCGGCCACCGCCGCGGCCGCGGCCGGTAACGCACACCCGGCCAGGACCAACGGCCAACTCTGCTCCGGCAACTGCGCGCCGGCCGCGGTGATGGCGTCGGCGCGGCGATCGATGTCCAACGCACCGGTCCGGACCGCGGACTGCCATGGCTCCAACGCCGAACCGGGCCCGCTCAGCCAGCCCCACGCTCCCGCGGCGAACGCGTCGACCACCGGTTTGTCGTGGCGTTCCAGTGCGGAGACGACACGAGCCGTCAAGCGCTGCCCCAGATCCGGCTGGTACGGCAGATCGGACTTCCGGTTGGACAGCTCCGGATGTTGGCACCAGTACGTGCTGAGACGATCAAATGCCGGCGCAATGGTTCTGGCGTCCGGGAGCAGGCCGGCGATCTTGCCGGCGATCAGGACGTCGACCAGATGCTCGGCGTCGGTGTGGTTGACGATCTCCGACTGCGCCCGCAGCGCGTGGTCTCGACTGTCCTCCGAGCCCCATCCGACCGGTGCCGACCCGATCGGCCAGCTGGCGGTGGCGTCGCTCCACGCCGGGATCAGATCTGACCGTGACGCAAGGACCTCCAAGGTGGGCAACAGAATTCCGGTGCTCACCTCGTCCAGGCCGGCCTGGTGGGCTGCGCCGATGGCGGCAGCCGCCAGCACGATGTCCTCCGCCCCCGTCGGCGGGTTGGTGACGATCGCGTCCAGCAATTCGTCGGCGTACATGGCGAGGTCGTCGCCCAACCCGCCGGCGACCAGCCCGCGGACGGCCCGCAGCGCGGACGCCCGCTCGCGCGGGGCCGCGACGGAACCATCGGTGAAGCTAACGATCCCGGCGGCGTCGGTGGCCACATCGGCACCCAGTGCGGCTTCCCATCGCCGGGCCACGTCGATGGCGGCCAGCGCATCGAGTGCATCACCGTCGAACCATTCGGCCTGCCGGGCCGCGGACTGACTTACCTCGACCGGTGACATCTGCACCGCCAGCAGGTCGACTACGTTGTAGGCCGCAGCAGCCGAGCCTGCACTCGGTGTGGCACCGAAATCCGGTGTGGCACCGACAATGTCGGCGACTGCGGCGAGCGGCTGATCGGCGAATGCGACGAAGCTCATGGACAGCGCCCGGCCCGAATCCAGGAACAGCGAGGCCAGCGCGATGTAGCGCATCACCACATCGAGCTCGGTGTGCACGATGATCAACTTCTTGCCCGGATCGGCGACCGCCTGTTCGACCATCGTCAAGAACCTGGGCAGGAACGACGCGCCGAACGGCGACCCGGTGACCAGCGCGGCCTTCAGTTCGTCCGGCTCGTACGCCGCGTCGATCTCCAACGGAGTAGGCCATGCAGCGATCTGCTTGCCGCCAGTCTCCCGGGACAGCTGCCACTGACTGGCGGCGTACAGCTGCGCCGGGCGATACGGAACGAAGTCGTCGGAGTCGGCAGTTGCGATCGTCTGGGTGATCTGATTGCCGGGCCGCGGCGCGGTGATCGTCTGCCCGGTCGATCTACCGCGCGACAGGAAGTAGCGGTCGTCGGACCTGCGGTAGAGGCAGGTTGGCGGATGCGCCAATTGATCGGTGTGGTCGACGTGCCAGCTCGACTTGACCACGTGCAGCATGTGCTGGGCGATGAATTTCTGGTCTGTCAACGTGCTTCCCGGCGATGCCGCGATGAAGTTGAAGCCCGCCACGCCGTCGAGGGCTTCGTCTTCGCGAGCATCGGTGTAGACCGTGACATCGAACATGTCAGCCTTCCTTGGGCAGGAAGCCGCGGTCTGCCATCAGCCAGAGCAACGGTTCGCCGACGCGGTGGGGCAGTACACCCCGCGAGTTCACCTTGAGGCTGGAGTACGACGGCTCCGCCCCCAGCGCCGACGCCCCGAACAATCGGTACTTCTCGAAGTTGCTCTCCAGCATGCGGAGCAACCCGTCCCCGCCCCACTGCTCGATCATCGCGGCGATGTGGTCGTGGATGGTCAGCGATTCCGGCTCGTCGAAGTACCGCAGTTTCGACGATGGCCGCCGCATGGGGTGATCGTCGGGAATGTCGTCGAAGAATGCGTCGATCTTGGACACCACGACTGCCACCGGTTGTTTGATCTTCTTGTTCTTCTTGGTCTTTTCCGCGGTCTGCAGCACGGTGGTCAATGCCCGCAGGACCGTCTCGGGGGACGTCGTCAAACTCTCCGGATCCACGCCGCTGCGAATGGCGCGCTCGCGATTTCCGGGGAAGCCGAACGGGTCGAGCAACAAGATCACCCCGCTGGTCGCGGCCAGATAGTGCTGTCCGAGGGCTCGGTCCTCGGTGGCGAGGTCCTCACCCGCCGAGTCGAAAAATGAGAACAACGTCGAAGCATCGCGAGTGAGCTTGCCGCCCAACGATTTTTTGGCGAACCGCCATTCGAAGACTGCGGGGATGCTCATCCCGGTGTCGTGGCGTGCGGTCTGTGCCGGCAGCGCGCCGTTCGCACTGTCTTCCATACCCCGCAGAAACGCCTCGAGTTGACCCGCCAACCCGGTCTTGCCGCCCGGTGAATCGATGGACGCGTCGAAGCGGCGGGCGATGGTCGAATACAGCTCCTTCTGTAGCACCGCGAGCATCACAGTTTTTCCGGATCCACGGACGCCGACCAAGCCGAACAGCGGTGAATCCGCGTCGAAGCTGCGGGGCATGCGGGAATGACAGTCGGGGCACACCCGGATGGCGCTGACCGAACCACAATCGGGGCAGGTGGCCTCCGACCGTGATAGCACCTGTTTCTTGTCGGGTCCGAGAATCACCGGGAGTACCGGCGTGCCATCGGTGAAGTATTGCACCCGCGCCGGGTCCGGGGCTTCGGTGCATCGGCTCTTTCCGGGTGCGGCACGCCCAGAACAACGCACCGCCAGGGCATTCGGGGCGATCTCGTTGTAGCAGTACGGGCAGGGGACCTTCCGCTGGAAGAGTGCCATTCGTACCTAGCCTTTCAGCTGAGTGGTCGGAGGATCTACGAGTTTGATGTCGGTACCGTTCGCGAAGAGCCGAACCCAGAACGGGCTGGGCAGCTTCGGAACATTGAATTCGACTGCGGCTGAATTGATTCCGTCAACGGTGACAGTGAGGCGGTCGATCACATCACCATCGTCGGGTCGGGAGGGCATGATCGAACTCGTGCGCGCGACCACCAGGAACGAGAGCTGACCGCGGTAGCCGTTCGCGTGCACGACCGCGCGAGCGGGTTTACGGCGCCCGAAACGCGAGGGGGGAATCTCGAGTTCGTAGCGAACGACGGGCAGTCGTGCGGCGAGTTGCACCTCGACCGGGCCGGCGACCCATTCCGCGCCGTTTCCGTGGGCCACGGTGGCCACCGCAACGCGATCCACGGTGCCGGCGGCGGAGATACGGAAGCCACCGTCGTTCTTGTATTCGGCCCGGGTGCACCGGCGGGACTGCGTGGCCGCGCCTTGAGTCCAGGTGACTGCCGCGGAGTAGTCGCCGTGCGGCCATTCCCAGGACACGACGAGTAGGTCGCCGTAGCGATCGGCGCGCAGGTTCTTCACGCTCGGTGCTGATCCGACGACCGCCGAATCGCCGAGGAGACCGCGCTCGCCGTCCACGGTGATAGCGGCGAACACGCGTAGTTCACGTAGTGAAGCGAACCCCAGCCCGGTGCGGCCGCCGGTGGAGTCGAGCACGCCGCTGACGCGCCGGCCGTCGAGCGCGGCCAGGTCGGCCAGGACGATCTCGCTGCCGGCCGCGGGCAGCTGCTCGTCGATGGGGAACGACCACAGCTCCACCGGAAAGCCGCCGGGTTCGGACCAGGTGGCCCGGTGTCCTTCCCGCCCGTCTTTTAGCCGCGCGTCACCGATCTGCAGGTCCTGTACCGCTTTGATGGCGCCGCGCGGGGTGGCATCGATCGCGGCCGCCGGCGACACCATCCGGGTGCCGTCGGTGAGCACATAGATGGCCTCGAGTTTGAAGCGATAGCGGTTGCCCGTCGCCAACCCGCTGACGGTGACCCGGTTGCCGCTGCTCACGCTCACCGGCGTGGAGGTACCGTCAGGGTTGACACGCGTGATCTGAATGCCGACGGCTTCCTTGGCCAGCCGCCACATCACGGTGATCTCCGTCAGCGTGGCACTGGCTGACACCTCTGTCGGCGGGGGCAGGCTGAGGTAGCTGACCGATACCGGTAGCGACACCGCCCCGCGACGTTCGGCGAAAATTGAGTAGTAAAGCCGTTGTGCGACAGGTGGATTCGCGTCGGTGAACGAGGTGGAATTCACGTCACGGGCGAGTTGTGCGCCGTCGCCGGTATTCGTCGGCGCGTGACCATCCGTGTTTCGGACCACGATGTAGCTGCATCCGCTGCTGGCGTTCGAACTCCAGCTCAGGGAAATTCCGCTCTCCGCAAGGGGTTTCACCGACAGGTTGTCCGGCGGTGGCGGCGGCAGGCTGTCGAGCTGGTTCTGCAGGCGCGCGTCCTGCTGGTCGATGCTGACGGCCTGGCTCAAGGCTTTGGCTGCGGCGCCGTAGTCCCGCGATTTCATCGCGGCCTCGTACTCGGCGACCAGAGTGGTCTTGCGGGTCTCTGCCGCCGTCAGGAGATCATGGACGCGCTGGACTTCGTCGGCGCCGAATTGCTCTGAGTCGGCGACCGCATCGAAGGTGCGGCGGGCGTCGGCGAGTGCACCTTCGGCGAGCAGATTGGTGACGTCGTTGAGACCGCGGGTGCTGGTCGATCCCGACAGTTTCGCCAACAACCTTGCCGCATCGACTCGATCAAGTCCTGTGTCGGTCGACAACCGGGTCAGGGCGCTGGCGAGGAGCTCCCCGCGGGCCAGCATTTCCTTCGCGGTGGCGACGAAGGTCGCAAGAACCAGCTCGTGGAGCTTGGCCGGGCTCGCGAAGTCAGTTCGGATGAGCCCCAAGGCTTTCTGAGCCGCCTGCAGACCATCGGAGTCTCTGCCACTCTCGGCGGCCTTCTTGGCCGCATCGATGTGTGCCGCGGTGATCGTGGAACTGTTGCCATGGGTCAGCGTGTCGATGACCCGGATCGACGTAGGCTTCGCCGCATCACCCAACAGCAGGACGTCCACGATGCTGCGGTACTCGGTGTGTTTCGCCACATCACCGATGACCCGCGGAATCGCAACTTGGGGAAGTTGGAAGTCGGCGCGCACCGCGATACCGGCACTCTCCACCGCGGATGCCAGTTTCTCGGCCGGTATCGCACCGACCAGGCCCTGCGACTTGGCCTTCTCCTGCAGTTGTTGCTCGGTGATGACTTTCAGGGCCTGGTGTTCCAGGGCCACCGCGGTAGCGAACTCGGTGACTTTTGCTGCTAACGCCTTGGACTGGGCTGATTCGAATTGATCCCAAAAGGACGGCTCCGTCAGCTCCAGACCCGCAGATTTGAGCTCCGTAACCAGTTTCTTGAGCAGCTGGGCAGCAGACATGCTCTGCCGCTTGTTGAGCAGCATCTCGACCGACGTGAAGTGCGCCCCCAGATCGTTGTGATCTGCAGGGATGGCGAGCAGCCGCGGAAGGTCCAGCCCGGCAACAGCTTCGGCGCCGGGGGTCTTCTGCAGCTCCCGGATCGCGCGCTGGATGTCCGCCAGCTGCACCTTGTCCTTGCCCAGGGGCTTCAGGACGTCGGTGTCATAGGCTTTCGCATCGAAGCTCATGACCGGGTCTGGAGCCCGCCGACGAGCTCCTTGCCGGCCTCGATCTCTTCCGGCTTCAACTCCGAGATCCTCGCCTCGATGGTCAGCTCCTGGCCGGATTTCGGTTCGCGGGCCCGTAGTGTCGCCAGGCCCTCGCTGGACACACTGAGCAACAATTCGATCGTCGAGCCGCGCGGCAGCGGGGGCAGGCCGCTGATTTCGGCCTCCTGCAGGACGTTGTTCGCGGCGACGTCCTCGGATTCGACCTCGCCGCCCTGCTCGCAGAGCCGAAGTCGCACCCCGGTCTGGTTGTCGGTCGCGGTACCTGCCTCCAACAAGGTGTCGACCACCGGCAGCGGGTCGTTGGCGTGGGCCAAGAACCCGACGTAGTCGACCAGGTTCCCGGAGCCGTCCTCACGCACGAACTCCACCCCGATGCCGCGCGAGAGGACGTTCCTGATGTTCAGCGTGGCGGCACCGCCCAGGAAGTACTTGGGCTCGGTGTTCGTCGCCGGCTGGCCCGCACCGTCGCCGGCCGCCGCGCTGGTGTCACCGGCTTCGAACGGCACCGAACCGCTGAGGATCGCCTCCCCATAAATTGCGGCGCCCTTGGCCACCGACAGGTCGTAGTCCGTGGGGATCGGGTCGAAACCCGCGGCCTTCAGCGCGTCGTGCACCATCGGCATCCGCGACGAGCCACCCACCAGCAGCAGCTTGTCGATCACCAGGCCCGCGGACTTCTCCTTCGCGGTCTCGATCACCCGCTGGGTGATCTCCACCGTCTGCTTGACCAGATGTGCTGTCGCCGCCTCGAATTCTGCCCGCGTGACGACCACCTTCTCTTTGGCATCCTCGAACTTGCACAGGACCATGGCATCCTGTTTGCGGGTGAGCGACTTCTTGCAGTCCTCGACATCTTTCATGATTGACGCGTTGAAGTCGGGGTCCTCGCCCGGGTCATCGGTCGGCCCGGCCAGCTGCCGGAATTTGTCGATCACCAGGTGGGCCAACGCCTGATCCCAGTCAGCGCCGCCGAGCAGGCGGTTACCGTCGACGGCCACCACCCGGACATCGCCGGGCTCCGCGATCATCACCGTCGTATCGAAGGTGCCGCCACCCAAATCGTAAATGAGAATGGTCTCCCGCTTCTCGCCGCGCACACCCAGCGACAGGGCGGCCGCGATCGGCTCGGCGAGAATGCCGATAACCTCCAGGCCCGCCATTTCACCGGCCTGCCTGGTGGCTTCCTTCTCCTTGACCCCGAAGTACGCCGGCACGGTGATCACGGCTTTGTTGATCGCCGTACTCCGCTCCAAGTTGGCTGCGTGTACGAGTTCTTTGAGGATCACACCGGACATCGACTCCGGGGTGTAGGTCTGGCCGCCGAACTCCTGCGGGAATTCCGTCCCCATGTGGCGCTTGATCAGAGCGCAGCCGCTGTCCGGATCGGCGATGAGCGACGACTTCGCCTCCGCCCCCACGATCGCGACACCAGCATCGAAGTACACCACCGACGGCGTGGTGTCCTGGCTGTCCTGATTCTTGATGATCTCAGCCTGGTCCAGGTCGTTGATCACCGCCACGGCGGAATACGTTGTCCCCAAGTCGATCCCAAATACGTCACCGGACATTGGCAGCTCACTCCTTCTTTCGGGCCTGCGGCCGCGGGACTAGTTCGTGGTTTCGGGGGTGGCGGAGGCGACGATGGCCGGCTCCGGTGCGACGTAGCGGTACACGTTCACCATCGCGGGGACGAACACTCGTTCTGCGCCAACGAAAGTGAAGCCCTGCCGAAGAATCTTCCCGACGCGGCGGTCAAGGGACGGGTCATCGGTATCGACCCGGCGACGTGCCGCGTGCTTGCTCGCGTCGAACTCGTCGCCCGTCGACACCTTGATCGACTCGATGTCCAGTAAGCTCAGGACTTCTTCGATCTCCGAGACGAAGTAGTCGAAATCCTTTCGCGCCGAGTCATCCTCGCGCGTGGACGCGCGAGCCTCGGCCTCCGCCGCCTCTGTGTGCAACGACGCAAGTTTGAGGATCACCGGCTTGAGCAGTTCCCGGACCTGGTCAGCCTGCAGTTCTTCGATGCGACTCTGCATCCGCCGGATGATCGACTCGTACTGTTCGGCCCGGCCGTGGAACCGTTCCAGCGCGTCGGCCATCGCGGCCAATTGATCAACCGGGATGGTATCTTCCGACTTTGCCTCATCGTCAGGTCTGGGTGGGGTGTGGTCGGGTTGATCCACCTCGTCCGGTTGGGTAGCCGCGCAATCCGGCCCGGTCGTCGATGTCGCGTGCGCTTGCTCGTCTGCTGCGATCGCCGATGGAACGGTTTCGGACACTTCGTCGTTCACGGACATGTAGTGGTGGTGCTCCTACTCCGTCAAGTCAAAGCCGGCACCATAGCCGGACGGCTACATGCCTGCGTGGCCTCGGCAGGCGGCCTCGAGTAACCGATCGAGGCAGCGCGTCTGATGTTTGCTCGGCAACTCTAAATTGACGACGGATGACTTGTCTGTCGACCGTTCGAACGACATCCGCCGAGCCACCCGGCGTTCTCTCGTTGGTTCCGGCCTGCCGCTACGACGCGTAAGCGCTGGAAGATCAGCCCGGAGTAAGTTGCCGACCGATGAATTTCTCGCCGACAACAGATCCACCGGATGTCAACACCGGAACCTTGGCCAGTAACACGATGTCTCGGCCCGACTTCGGCTCGCGGACGGTCAGGGTCATCTCACCTTCGGCGGAAATGCTCAGTCCCAGCTCGATGGGTGAACCACTCGGCAGCGGTGACAGCCCGGAGATTTCAAGATCGGCCAGAAGCAGGTTATCGCTGATCTTCTCCGACTCGGTTTCACCGCCTTGCTGATAGAGACGCACCCGTACACCGGTCTGGTCACGAAGCGCCCCGGCGGCCTCTAATTTCGTAGCGGTCAGCGGGAGAGGGTCGTTGGCGTGGGCCAGGAACCGGATGCATTCGGTGACCTTCCCTGCGCCGTCGTCCCGCATGAGTTGCACACCGATGGCCCGCGAGAGGACGGGTTCCAACTCCGATTTCGCTGGGCCGCCGAGAAGAAATCTCGGCGACGTGTCCGCTGTCGGGATGACGGTATGTCCGCACACCTTCGCTCGATCATCAAGCGAAAACGGTGGCTGGGATGTGTCGAGAAGCATCTGGCCATAGATCGCGGCTCCTTTTGCCTTGGCCAGATCGAAGTCTCCGGAGATGGGGTCGAAACCGGCAGCCCGCAGTGCGTCGTGCACGATCGGCATCCGCGTCGAGCCGCCCGCCAATAACAGTTGATCGATGGTAAGGCCCGGCGACTTTTCGGCCGCGGTCTCGATCGCCCGCTGCGTAATTTCGCCCAGATCGATCCCGTAGCCGTCACCGGACATCAAAAGAGTCTCCACTCTGACGTAAACGAGGACGGTCGGTTGACGACCACGTATCGAACGCTCGTCATACCCAGGGCCGCGTTCGCCTGCGGCGATTCAGGAGCCGCCCGCGTACACCGTCGCATCCGTAACTGCTTCTGTCAGTAAGCCGAACGGGCGATAGACACCACCGGCACGCCATGCCAGCATGCAGAAGACCCGATATCCAGAAAAGAGTGCATAACACGTGGGCATGCTCGAGAGTTTCGGTGAGTCGCCAATAGCGACAACGGATCAGCGGGACGAGTAAGGCCGCACCAGTGACCAGCAAGTGGCGGAAGCGGTCGTTCGACGCCCCGTGGGTCACCGAGTACCCGCCGGGGCCAAACCTCCCCAAGCTCAACAACCAAAAGGTGTATGTAACCTCGCCGGGATTCGACAACATCGGCGAGATCCTCACCTCCATGAATGTCGAGCATGAGCCATTCACTGGGCTGTTCGATTGTTCGCTGCTGTTCATCAATTGCGGCACAAGCGATCACATCGATCTGACCGACCTTGTCGGGTTTGTGCAGTCAGGTGGCTGCGTCTATGCATCGGACCACGCGGACCGCTACATTGCGGCAGCCTTTCCGGACCTGTTCGACTTCGCCGGCCACGGCGGTACCACCGGGCAGGTCCGCGCCGACGTGATCGACCCCGAGCTGCGGGACGTACTCGGATCGCACGTCACCGTCGAGTTCGACATGGGGTCGTGGGCCCAGCTTCGCTCGTGCCGGGGCGAGGTTCTGCTTCGGGCGGCCGATGGCAGCAGCGATGTGGGCATGCCCCTCATGGCGTACGCCGAGCATGGAAAAGGGTCGATCTTTTACACCTGCTTCCACAACAAATCTCAGACCAATGACGACGAAAAGCGACTGCTGCAACTACTTGTGGTCAAGCAGTTCAGCACGGTGTCGAGCCGGTCATTGCAGGAAGCGGGACTCGCGATGGGGTTCAAGCTGCGGTGACCGCCGCACCGGCGATAGGGAACTATAGGTCGGGAAGGCCGAGGATGCCGTCTTCGATTGCGCGCGCAAGCAGCGCGGATTTCGTTGGTGCGGAACGCCCGACGCCGGCGTATTTCGCGCGCGCCCGCTGCAGATGCGTGCGCACCGTGCTGGGTGCGATGTACAGACGTTTGCCAACGAGCTCCTTGCTCTCCGTCTGGAACCACGCCACCAGCACCTCCTTCTCCCGCACGGAGAGATTCGGCCGGTTGGCGTCGTTGTCGTTGACCAGCGCGCGCGCCATCTGCGGGCCTACATGAGGGGTGACCGACGAAGCAGAATGGACGGCCTCGACCAGATGCGCCCGGCCCTCGGATTTGACCAGGTAGGTGACCGCGCCTAGGTCGAGACACTGCAGGATGACCTCGTCCGCACTGAGGTGGGAGAAGACCACCACGCGGTAACCGGCGGCGCACAGACCCTTCAATGCGTCGAATTCAGGCCTGTTGCCGTCAATCTGCAGGTCGAACACAACCACGTCGACGTCGATGTCGGGCATCGGGTGGTGCTGAAGGAACGCGTCGGGGTCGAGGTAACTGCCGACGAAGTGGATCGGCGGATCGGCCTGTGAGCACCAGGCCTCCACGCCCGCATGGACAACATCGTGGTCGTCGATGATCGCCACCCGAACCGCCGCTGGCGACGCTTCCCCAGTAGTCATGACCACCTCCCGCGCCAAGGACTGTCGGGCGACGCCCAGCGCATATTTCTCGCGCATACGATAAGCCGATAGCCCCGGCGATGTCCCACTCGTGGCCTCACGACCTCGCCCAATGATCTTGTACCAGGCATTCGACCCGGGTCGCCCATGTCGGGCTGGGTGGCAGATCGAAACCTGTGCGGCCGAGGATGGCCGCGATGACCGCGGCCCCGGGCGGCGGGGAGCTGGGCCATGGTGTGTCTCCGTCGGTGAAGCAGATCACGACGTCGGGTCGTGGCCGTTCTGCCTCGACGCCGCGGAAGCCGAGTCGCATGTCCGTCCCTCCAGCGCCGATGAGCTTGGCGTCCCGGGCGCGGCGGACTTTCTCCGCGGTGTGTACGGCGGCGTCGACCGAATAGATGGTCATTTGGGCGCCGGGTACCCCCAGCGCGCTCAGTGCGCCGTCGACCTCGCCGAGCGCGCGGGCCAGCAGGTTGTCGTCCACGCTGCGGGAGGTGTCGATGATGATCGATACCCGCGGTACCGGCCGATGCTGGCCCGGCAGCACTACGCAGGGAAGGGACGAGGACCGGCGCGAGGGTTTGGTGTACGTGTAGTCGCCGCGACCCGCGGCCCACCCCACAGCACGGCGCACCGCGCCGCTCAGCAGGCGTTCCCATGGCACCTCGGGTTTCAACGTCCGCCTGACCCACCGCATCGCATCACCCGGAGTGCTGCCTCTGCCTCGGGCATGAGCGTCATACTCGACGGCGACCCGCCGGCGAATCTCGGTTGCCTCAAATTTGGACAGGGCACCGATGTCGCTGCCCGGCCCGTACTCGTTGCTCCGGGCTAGGCCGTCCGCGCCGCTGCCACATCCGTCGGTCGGCCCCAACGTGTCGCCGCGCCTGTCGCCGTCGGGTGGCGTGGTGGGCAGCCGGGAGAGTAGGGCGAAGTATTCTTCCGCAGAACGTCCCTCTGGCAGGTTCAACGCGGTGGCGCTCGGTAACATCAGTGGCCTCAATCCGTCCGGCGTGAGGGTGTGGGACACGGTCACATCGGCGGCCTTCTCCCAGGCTGCGGCGGTACTGTGGTCGACATCCTGATCACGCGCCCGGTCGGCATGATCGGTCAGCAGGTGCCACGTCACGTGCGCCAGCTCAGCGCCGATCTCGGGCACCGTGGCCGTCTCGAACCATTCCTCGTTGATGTAGATCCGCCACCACTCATCGCACGTCAGCTTCTCCACCTCGTCGTCGACGACCGGGATCAAGGCGTACAGCGCGTGGGACAGGTACGGGAGGTCCCTCGGACTGGCATACCCCGCACCCGCGGAGGGTGGCGGAGGGCTGATCAGCCAGAGCTTGGCAGCAGCCAACTTGTGGTGGTCCACCTCACGGAGCCTTCGACAAAAGGCCGGCCAACGCCAGGGCCGGGGCGAACACTTTGATTGACGACGGCACCGCCGTCCCTTTGGGCCGGGTCCCGGGTCGCATCAGCGACCGCACCACGGGAACGGCGGGGTCGACACCGGCCTCGCTGGCCGCGCGTGCACACACCTCGACGGCGTTCTGCCAGCGAGCGGCCGTCGGTCGTCGCGAGAATGCGCCGAGCACGGCTTGCAGCGTCACGAAGACACGGTCGGCGCGCATCCCGGCGAAGCTGATCGCGGCGGGGTCCCCCAGGAGGACTTCCGGGTCCGGTAGGTCCTGGTTGGCGGCCCAGGTCAGATACTCGTGGGCGGCGGCGCCCCCGATGCAACCCGCGATGAGCAGACGCCGCACATCGGCGCCGGCGTCCACTGCCTGTGCGAACGCGGAAAGCCGCGCGGCGTAGTCCCAGGTGCGCGGGGTTGGGAAAGCACGTCCCCGTTCCTCGGCGTTCTTCGGGATCACGCTGAGCTGGGACTCACGAGCGCGCAGGAACCCCGAGACGAGGACGACTTCGTCGACCAGCATTCGCTGATAGTTGTCCGGCTCGGTGAAGACCGGCATGGTGTTGGCCGTCGTTGAAGATGACGATGTCGGCGTCATCGGTGTTGATGACGATGCACTGATGAGAACGCCCCGCTCGACTGTGGCGAGCGGGGCGTTTGTGATCTCGGTGACGGGATCCTCGTCGCGGTGACGTGGTCGTCGCCGTGGTGAAGCGGATCGGGTTCAGTCGGTTGCTGTTTCGCTGATGGCGATGCGGGCGGCTTTCTCCCCGACGATGGAGTGCCCGGCGGCGAACGCGGCCGTGAGCGCGTGCAGGGCGAGATTGTTGACCGCACGCGGATGTCCACGGGAGGCGTTGTGGATCAGGGTCATCGCGTCGTCGGCGAACAGCGCATCGGAGCGGCCGGCGATCTTGGTGTGATGCCCGATGTAGTCGGCGGTGTCGGCCGCTGTCATGCCGGGCAGGGTGTAGCGCACGGCGATGCGCTGATCCAACGCGGCCAGAACACCCAGACGCAGTCGGTGCCGCAGGGTGGGTTGCCCGACCAGGACCACGGCGAACGGTGAACCACTGTCCATGTCGTGGTTGGTCAGCAGCCGGATCGCTTCGAGTTGATGGTTGTCGAGCAGGTGGGCTTCATCGACGACTAACACGGGGTTGCGGCCACGTTCAGCGTGCTCGGCGGCCAAGGCGTCTGCGGCTTGGGGAGCCAGCCGGGCGGTGTGAAACGCCGGGGTGTGCCCGAGGGTGGCCACGATGTGGGTGAGCATGCCGCGCACCCCGATGGTGGGGTTGGCGAGGTAGATGATTACGTGCCGCGCCGGATCCAAGGAGGTGGCTGCCGCGCGGATCGCGACGGTTTTGCCAGCGCCGACTTCGCCGGTGATGACGCCGATGGCGCATTGGTCCACACACCAGCCGATGCGGGCGATCGCTTCGCTGTGGCCGGGGTGGCGGTGCAGCATCGACGGCGCCAGATCCCGCCCGAACGGCATCCGTGTGAAGCCCCAATGTGATTGCAACCGTTGAATACTCACGCCGACACCCCGTCCTCGAACTCGTCCTCGGTGGGAGCGAGGTCGGTGATCGAGAGCTGAGCGGCGACCTGGTCGCCGTCGGAGTCGGTTCCGTAGAGGGCGTGATAGCCGATACGTTCATCCTCACGCAGCTGCTCGTGATGGGCGGCAGCGGTCAACGCCAGGTAATCGATCCCCGTCGTTGCCGGCGGGGTCTCGACGGTCTCGGGTCGGGCTTTCGGGTGGGCATGGCGGCTGATGGTGTGCGGTGTCGCGGCACCGAAACTCTGGTCGCGGTGGCGGACCTCGACGGTCTGCAGGTCGAACGGGGAGAACACCAGCTCCACGCGGCGCCCGGCCAGGGCGGGGTCGACCTGGTAGGTGTTGGAATGCAGGGAGACGGTGGCGGTCTTGGTCACCACCCGAAATTCCGACCACAAGAACGCCTCGGTCAGATCCGCCGCCGTCGGCAACTCCGGAGTGTGACCAAGGCGGTCCCAGCCGGTGTCCCAGCGCTCCAGTGGGGATTGCCCGGTCTCGGTATGGGTGCGGCGGTGGTATTCGGTCTCGACCCAGGCCATGAACAGCCGGTTGAGCTCCAACAGCGCACCGGTGTGGTCGACCCCGGCGGCGGCGAGGTCCTCGGTGGTGGTGTCGGTGACCTCAACGAGGAACTGCCCACGCACGGTGCGGAAGAACCGTTCAATCTTGCCCCGTCCCTGCGGGCGCCCGGGCGCCGAATGTACCAGTCGGATACCGAGTTTCGCGCACGCCCGCAGCAGCCAGGCATCGACGAACGCCGAACCATTGTCGACATAAATCGAGGCTGGCACGCCGCGGGCGGCCAGCGCGGGTTTGAGCGCGGCCGCCAGACGCACGGTGTCCTCGGCGAACCCGAACCGGTGACCGACCACCAACCGAGAATGGTCGTCGAGGAAGGCGAACAGGTAGGTCTTGCGGTCACCGACCCGCGGACCGTGCAGAGCGTCGCCGACCCACAGTTCGTTGGGGTCGGCGGCTTCGAACCGGCCGAACACCTCCCTGGCGCCACCGGCGGCCGGGCCCATCAGCTCGCAGCGATGGAAATGGCGCAGCAGGGTCGATTCCGAGGGTGCCCATCCGGTCGCGGTGCGCAGGATGCGGGCCACCTGGGCGGTGGTGCGTGACGGATTCTCCCGCTTCAACGAGGCGGCCAGCTCCAGCACCCCGACATCGGTGCGGGTGGCCAGCCGGCGCGGCTCGGGCACCAACGCTTCGAACCCGCCGGCCCGGTAGCGACGGATCCAACGGTCCAGGGTGGCTCGCGCGATCTGGACCTGGGTGCCGAACGGGTCGATATGGCGACGTTCGGCGATCTCGCGGACCAGCCGACCCCGTTGGCGGGTCGATAACCCCTCGTCCAGCGCCGGGCAGATCAGCTGATACCGGAACAGTCCGATCGCTTGGGCCCGCTCCCGACGCTTGTGCTCCTCCAATGACACCGCAGTGCCCTCCTCGCAGTCGAAGGCCCTGCCCGAAACCAATGCCGGGCAGGTGCCTTCGCGAGGATCACCGATCACGCCGCGCCGCGTCAGAGGCAACTGGTGTTGCGTACCGGACCTACCGCATCCAGGACCAGCCCGGTGAGAGCAGCCGGCCGCCGCTGACCGCGACCAGCACCTGTGCCGGCGTCACCGCGCCCACCAATCCGGCCGGTCCGAACCGCTGCCGGATCGCCGCCGCCGCGGCGTTGACCGCCGCCACCACGTCACCCCAGGGACTGCTCCGCTCGTCGGGAATCGTCACATCGATCCCGACTCGAACCGCCACCATGAGGAACCGCGCCCGAACCGCCTCAAGTCGCCCGCCGGCCCGACGTAGCCAGCCGCGGACCGTGGCCGCCGGAACCCGCAACTGCTCAGCGATCTGCCGATACCCCTGCCCGTGGCCGCGCAGCGACAAAGACTCCCAAATCACCTGTGCCGCATAAGCCCTACGCAGCAACACCGTGACCGGCAACAACACATGGGTCACCAGACACGACCGGCACCGCGCCCGCCGCGGCCGAACCGCACCGGCCAGACCGACGACACGGCGAGTGCGGGCGAATCCCCAGCCGCCAAGAACACCCTGCGAGCACGCCGGGCAGCTGATCTGGCCAGCTGCCAACCGGGACTCGACGCAGACCAGATCAGCCTCTACCGTCACCATCAGTGCCTCCGTGCACTACAGCGCGGCACCCTGCGAGCCCGCCAAGACTTCGGCGGGGTGCCGCGCACCCATCAGTTCCTCATCACACTGATGGTGCACACCACCAAGCTCAAGCCGGCGGGCCACGCCACCGATCACATCGGCAAGATCAATGACGAATGGCCACCCCGTGATAGCCATCCAGAGAGACGGTCAACACATGGTGGGCCAACTCCCGGTGACCAGCCCTTCGGAATAGACCTCGTAGGGCATCGCCCAGTCGAGGTGGACGAACCGGCTCGCCGTCGGCGCCGCAAGCTCCCAGCCCGCCGCAGCGACATCGGCCGGGTTGGCGGCGGCGACGAACGACACGGTCCGGGGGAGTTGGAGCGAACCGACTTCGTAGTGCGTAAGTGGCCGCAGCGCCGCAGCCTGCAACGAGGGCGAGGCTGTGCTGAACTCATCGAAGAACGCGATCGACGGGCCATCGTGGTCGGCCAGGCGCGTCGCCCACGCCGGTGGCGCCAGGCTGACGGATCCGTCGCTGATGACGGGCAGCCCGGCGAAATCCGAGGGTTCGCTGTGGGTGATGATCACCGTCTCGATGTGCCACCCATGTCCGGATGCAGACTCGACGGCCGCGGTCTTGCCTTCCCCTGGATTGCCCCACAGCAACGCCGGGATGCGTGCTGATACGCAGATCCCCAGCGCCTGCAAGGCGTTCTCGTACTCGTGTCTGGTGCGGATCGTCACACCGTGTCCCTTCCCGTTGATGGTTACTCGTGGTGCTTGACGTAGGCGTCGAGGTCATCGACGGTGCGTACCCCGTGGTTGAGCGCCCTGAGCACCGCGTAGCGGTTGCCGAGAATCTCCAGCATCACCGCGAGCTCGGTGCGGTCCGGCTGCTCGCGCGGCGCGCTCGGATTCCGGTTTGGCTCTCCGGCCACCAACTCGCACAGCGAATCAATCGTTCGGCACGACGGCTGCGGTGAATAGACGCGGTGCCGTTTGAGGGCATGAAAGTGCACTGCGTCCAGGCGGCAGCCGACGTTGGCCCACTTCACGAACTGGGCGGCAACCCCGATGGTGGACCACCCATTCGACGTCGCGACTTCACGGACGTGTTCGGGCGTCAAGCCCGCGTCGATCGCGACGACGACGTGCGCCTTGCTGACTCCGAAACTCAGCCACTGGCCCCACGCGGCGGGAGTTGCGCGCGACTGCGGCCCGTCAAGCCAGGCCAGCCACGCGGCCGTGTCCGGGTCGGGATGATGAGTCAGGACCTCGGACACCCACTGGTGTTCGGCGCTGCCATAGACCAGACCGAGGAAGAATCGGACCGGCAGTGGCTCGTCGACGACCGATCCAACAGACGCCAGCCCCGCGATGTCGTCGGGATGGATGCCGGCCTGCCATAGATCGTGGACGCCGCTCGTTTCTCGCACCAGTCGTTCGAGGCGTGGATCGAAATCGGGGCAGACCTCCCAACTGCCCCAGGTGGCCGACGCGGCGTCGAGGAAGGCTTCGATGTGCTTGAGCTGTACACGATGCTGGGCGGCCAGGTGTTTGGGTGAGCGTGTGTGACGGGCCGCGGCGCCGGCACTGCCGAAGAGGGTGCCGCGACAGCACCGTGCGATCGAATACCCTTGGCCGACTTGCCAACTCCCGCCTCGGCCGACACTGAGGGGGACACGCGCGGACCGGGTGAGGAGGCGAAGTGCTGCGCGAAATGCCGCGACGGTCCGTTCCATGTGCGTCACGCAGGTGGCATCACTGCCGAACGCCACGGCGATCCGCTCCGCTTCGGCGTCGTGAGGCGTCGTGATGCTCCAGTCCCCGTCCGGGTACACCGTGACCCGATGCTTTTCGCCACCTGCGCCGGACACGGAGTTGAAGCACGCGATGTCGAATTCCAGCGGACCTCCACCCCAGGCGGGTCCGGCGCCGCTGACGTCCTTCTTTTCCATCGCGGGCGCCACGGGGCCGAGGCTATCGGCGGGCACCGACAGCCTCGCTCGACAGGCACGGCCGCGTGGCCGATTGGAGCAACGACACCGCGACCGTGCGGATGACTGCCGTCGTCATGAGCAATCCAGCGTTCCGCTGGCGGATCGACGTGGAAATCGGCGTACCTTCCCAGACGCAGGCTGGTCGTCGCCGGGCGGCGACGTACACAGTCACAACCGATTCCCCGTCGGCGATCTGCGCCTCGTAAACCCGCAGACCTACTACCTGGTCGACATCCGTTCCGGCCGGCAGTCGACGATGCACGGCCAGTCAGCTCCGGTCCGTCTTGCGGGCGCCTATGGCATCGGTAACCATGGCATTCCGAATTACGCTCTCGATCAACAGCTTTCGCAACTCTCCTCATAGCCGCCTGCGCGGATACCTGGGTCGGTGGCACCCCAGCACCCCCTGCATCGACAGCTGCGCAACACCCTCTGAGCTGCTCGCGCGAACCGATTGACGTCTACCAGCGCGCCCTACATCTGGCGTTGACCACCTGATGGGCGCGGGGAATCGGTGTCATGTGCGGATCGCGAGACTCGCGGTCGACGCGTGCCGGAGGAAGCGATGTCAAGCACAACCCCGATCACCCGAGTCGCCGAACTACTGTGCCCGGATCGATTCGACCTTCCGCGCCGCGACGCGCAGTACCGGATCAGATGGTCACGCGGCGAGAACGACATTCCGGACATCGTGCGCGCGGCCCAGCAGATCCACGGACAGAGCTACGTCGACTTCGGCTATTTCGAGGCGAGCGGTCTGACCGTCGACGGTCGGCTCGTCCCGGAACTGGACGGAACCCGCAGCCGGCCAGACGGCAAGATCGTCGCCAGTTATCTGGTGGCCTCGCCGACGCGCAGTCGGGAGTTCAGTCCGACTGCGACTGTGCGACTTCTGGACATCGGCCCGCACGGGTCGCTCTCGGACCTTCCGACGTACGCGTATTTTGCCGACACCTTTAGCCCAGAGGTCGAGCGGCAGCTGCGCAGGATCATGGAAATCAATGGACCCCAAGGTATCCGGGAGATCGCCGCCCTAGCGACGATCGATGTGCAATCGCACCGCGGCTCGTACGAGTTGATCCGCGCGCTGACGCAGAACTGCATCCTGAGAGCGCAAACGAGAGGGTACCCGGAGCTGTATCTCGCATCGTTGACGACGCGTTCGCTTGGTCCGGTCGTGAAGTTTATCGGGCGCCGCTCCGCGACCGTCCTTGGCAGCTCGGTTCAAATCTTCTCGGCCGACCCTCGCTCTCGATCAATCATGGTCACCCCGGTATTGATCGACCTCAGTGTCGTGGTGGACAACATCGCCGACGAACTCGGGGAATCGGTGGACCCGTTGCAGCGGGCGCAGCTCGAGGCGAAGGCCGCCTTCTTGACCGACGGGCTCGATTTGGCCGCATCAATGTATGCACCGCAGGAACTCAGAGAAGGAACCCAGGCATCATGAACGCTCAATGCAACATGCAGGACAAATGGCAACAGCCACAAGTCTTCTCGGTCGAAACACCGACTGAGCTCGGGGACCTGTCCGCAAGCCTCGGCGTCGCCAGCCAAATCGATCCGGTTGCGACGATCGCGTCGGATCTGTTCGAACTTCACCACCCGGACCAGATGCATGACCTCGTCGCGCGAACCCGGTTCGTCGACGGGGTCCTCGCTCAGGGACCACGATTCGGCCGCTGGATTCACTACCCGTGGGCCGATGCGCTCGTGCGTGTGGCCGAGCCCGATGAGCACTACGAGCTGCGGACCTATCGCAACCGGAATCTGATCACGAAGGCCGGGCAGGCGTCGTTGCGGCATCGCAGGATCGCGGTGTTCGGGCTGAGCGTCGGCAGCAATGTGGTCGACCGGATGGCGCAGGCCGGGATCGGCGACGAATACCTGCTCTTCGACTTCGACCGATTGAGTCCGACGAACCTGAATCGCATTCAGGCGGGCGTGCTGCAGGTGGGCCTGTTGAAAACAACGGTGGCCGGCCGCAAGCTGGCGGAGCTGGACCCGTATGTCTCCCAGCGTCACGTCACCGGTGGCGACCAGCGCGGCGCCGACGAACTGCTACGTGCGTCCCGGCCTGACGTGATCGTCGAGGAAGTCGACGACCTGGTGGCCAAAGCGCGCATCCGCGCGTCGGCACGGGAGCTCGGAATTCCGTTGGTCACGGCGGGCGACGTCGGTGACGTATCGACTCTCGATGTCGAGCGCCACGACCTCCATCGCGTACCGGCGTTCAACGGGAAGCTGACCGAAACCGAAGCTACGCTGCTACGTGCCGGCACGATGCCCGGGGGCAACCCTCTGGACACATTGATCAGAATCGTTGGCCGAGAGAATGTTTCATCGGAACTCTTCGAGTCGGTTCTGCTGAAGGGCGCGCAGTTGGCGGGCACGCCGCAGCTGGGTTCGACGGCAGCCGCCGGTGGTGCGTTGGCTGCGGTGGCCGTCCGGGACATCCTCCTGGGCCGCAGCGTCGGGTCGGGTACCACGACGCTTGACATCGTCGACGCCACCCGACCGCGTGCCGAGATGCCATAGCGGCGATGGGCCGCCACAATGAGCGGCGCCGCTGATCCTCCGCGCGTGGACGCCGGCGGTTCAGCGAAACGCACCGCCGGCCAGTCGTGCTCGCTGTTGCCCGGCCCAGGATCAGTGCGAACGGCCCCACGGTTGTCGTCCGAATGTACGAATCGATCGCACCTCGTCCGGGGTCGAGACTGAACCGTCGATCCAAGTGTTGTCGCACATGCTAAAACGATCGCACGAGCGGGATGAGCGACCCAGAAATGAGGAACGAATGATTCCCATGGATCCTTGCGATGTCCAGGTGCGTCGAGTCGCTTTGGCCGTGATCCGGCGTGACTCCACACAGCGTCGAGGACCGGGCAGACGACTCCTGACCCGGGAGTGTTCTCGCCGCAACGTCCAGTGGCTGACGGCGGGCACCGCGCCTTCGCCGGCCGCCGGGGTGTGGCTGCCCACCTCGGCCTCGTCGCCGCGCCCCGGGAACCGGCGGCGCGGCGACGTTTGACCCGACACCGGTAGCCGCCGCATGTCCGAGACCGCGCGCGCCGCGCGGCGCAACTTGGTCCAGCAGACGCTGCCGCTCAGCCTGATCCTCCGTCACGGGGGCAGCCTGGTGGTGTTCGTTGTCATGCTCGCCACGTCGGCCCTGCCGGCTCCCGTCGGTGCCGCATTCGCCGCCATGTCCGTCGCCTGGTCCGGATATCGACTCCTGACGCGATCGACCGCGCCGCGGTTTCTCGCGGTTGACTACGTGATCATCGTTGCCGCCTGCGTCGCCATCCCGTCGTTGACATCCGACGTCCGCGTTGCCACATTGGGTCCGTTGACGATCGCCGGAACCGCAGTCGGCAGCTTCACAGGCTTGAACCCACGGACCAACATCGCCCTCACTGCCGGGGTGGCGGCCGCCTACGCGGTCGGTGCCGGAGCGGTCGTTGGCTGGAGTCACATCGGCGACAACTTCGGCGTCTACTACTTTGCCGGGCTTTGGGCGATGTCGATGGTGATCCGTGCGCTGATCCTGCGCGTGACCGACTCCGTCGACGCTGTGCGTGCCGACCGACTCGCCGCCGAACTCCAGCACGAGGTCGACACGGCGGTTCGCGAGTACGACCGCGAACAGCTCCGGCTGTTGCATGACACCGTTGCGTGCACGCTGCTGATGGTCAGTACGGGCACGCCCTTGTCGCCCGAACGTCTTTCCGCACAGGCACGGCGCGATCTGCGAGTATTCACAGACCAGGCTCCGGCGCCAGCAGCTCAAGTCGATTTGGTTGCGGCGCTGCGCAGCAACACTACTCACCTCACGACACCGGTCCGCATCGAGGGCCCCACGGAGATGCGGATCGATGGTGCGATCGCGGACCTGGTGTCCGCGGCTGCACGCGAAGCCCTCACAAATGTGGATCGCCACGCCCGCGCTTCCATCGTAACCATCACCGTCCGCCCGGAACTAGTGTGTATCGAGGACGACGGCTGTGGGTTCGACACGTCGCAACCGTCGCGCGGCCACGGCATCGTCGGTTCTATCACGGCGCGTATGCACCGGCTTGGCGGCGACGCCATGGTGCTTAGCCGGCCGGGTCATGGCACCGCGGTTGAATTATCTTGGCCCGCTGAGGCTCCCGCCGCGGCGGACAAGCCAGAAGATCCGGAACGACTGATCGAACGTGGTCGCGCGCGGTACTACCTGGCGTTGACCACCTACGCCGTCGCGAATGTGCTTGCGGTGATACCCTTTGCCGCACAATCAATTTCATACCCGTACCTACAATCTGCACTGCTGGTCGCAGCCGCCACGATCACCGTGTCATCCGCCGCGCGTGGGCGGGGTCTTCCCGGGCTGCCGCGCCGCGCCGCTATCGCCGCGCTTGTGGTCATCTCGCTGGTGCAGATCATGTTCCAGCCGACCGACCTCGTCGATTATCAGGCGCAATGGGCCCAAGGCGCCATCGGTTGGTCAGCGCTACCGCTGTTGCTCGACGAGCGTCTCCGCTACAGCATCGCTGTCCTCGTGTGGTGCTGGGGCGTCCCCGCAGTCTCCGTCCTCATTCGTGATCCTTCAACACAGAACGTCATCGCGGTCGGGTACGGCGCCGCAAGTATTCTCCTGGTCCAGACGCGCGCACTCTTGTTCGACAAGCTCATCCGCGCGTCGGCCGCTGCGGCCGACGCGGAAATCGACGGCCGCAAGCGAATCCTCGCGTCCGCCCGCATAGCCGAAGCGGTGCAGGCGGAGTACACGCGCCGCTACGCCGACCTCGCCAATACGATCGCTCCGCTGCTGAGGGCGCTCGCCGCGGGGACGCCAGCAGACGCCGTGATGCAACGTCAGGCGCAGATCGAATATCAGCATCTGCGTGCGCTTTTCGACCAATCGTCGCCGGTCGAGCACGCCCTGTTGTGTGAGCTTCGTTCCGTTGTGGATGCCGCACAGGACCGGGGCGTCGAGGTGTCCGTCACGGCCGAACGCGCGCTACCGGCGATCAGCGCCAGCGCCGCGCGACGTCTTGCCCTGCTGACCGCCCGGGCGCTCGGCGCCACTACCGGCACTGCCCGCATCACGTTGACAACCGACTCGAACGCACTGGAGCTCAGCATCCTGTGCCAGGGGACGAAGCACTTCGATACAGCATCCATACGCGACGCCGGAGACATCGGCGATTCCGAGGTCACGACCCTCGACGATGCAATCTGGATCACCATCCGTCATCCACTCGTATGAAGACGCAACCGACATACTCCCGCCGGTTGACGCATCGAAACTCCTGACGATCGCCGTCGGCGATGAGAACGAGATGATCCACATCGCGTCTAGTGGCTCTGGCCGGGCAGGGCCGCAGCCGAGTGCCGGACAAGGATTGCGGAGGCTTGAGCGCGAATGGCGTCAGCGATCTTTCCGAGTTCAGCAGCGACCACATACTGATAGTCCGGTCGGTTGATTTCGAGCCATTTCGTCGCCGTGTATTCGCACAGGATCGCCGATGGCGTTTCTCGATCGGATGTCACAGTCTGCATCCGCTGATAGACGGGGTCGCTCTCGAAATCGGGTGCGTGAGTGTTGATCCAGGCGGACACACGGTCCGGGGCCCGGTCGATGATGGCTTCGAACTCTTCCAACTGTGCGTCGGACAGGTCGTCGCCAAGCGCTGTCCCAACCCGCAACTCCAGTTCCTCGTAGATCATCTGCAGGAATGCCGGACGATCGTCGGCCGCCATCTCGGCCAACCCCACGTTGGCCAGGAATTCGTCGTTGAGCTGAATCATCAATCGGATCCTTTACGGTGTGCTGTTGGTGTCGGGAACTGATTGCATCGAGGAAACCGATCCCCCAGCGGAAGACACCGATTCCGCACGGCCACCAGCCGTGGGACGGGGCCTCCGCGGCGTCCTCCTGGGCGTGGGCGGCAGCTACCGCGTCGTGCTCACCTTTCACGCGCTGCTGCTACGCGGGGCGGGCTGCCTTGTGCCCCGGTGGCGGCAATGCTCTTGCATCCGAGTCGCGGCGGCACCCGTTGCGTATACGGGATCTGTTGCGCTGAAAGAATTACCTGTGGTCTTCTCCAGGCGCAGGATCCGACTGCTCCGACATGTCCACGAGAAAAAGTGCCTGTGCTGCTTTGATTT
Organism: Mycobacterium sp. SMC-16; assembly: GCF_046250085.1. Lineage (NCBI taxonomy): Bacteria > Bacillati > Actinomycetota > Actinomycetes > Mycobacteriales > Mycobacteriaceae > Mycobacterium > Mycobacterium sp. SMC-16. The sequence goes on along the minus strand of NZ_CP176427.1, from coordinate 5,797,139 downwards.
CGTATGGCGGTGTCGAATTATCGAAGGGGAATCGCGCGGTACGACACATGTCGATCTCCGGCGAAGCGGACTTCAGTCGGGTCTTTCAGCGGCACGATGATTGGCGCCCAGCCCGTGCCGACTGCACGAGTGGGTCGCTGAGATGAACTACAGCAAAGACTTACGTGTTTTTGCCGAGTCTGGGGCCGCTGTCACAGGAGCGACAGAATCTGCCATTCCGGCAGGCCTTCATTGATCAAGAATTCACGCCGTTCGTCGGAAACGGCGAAGAGCGCCATCGACACACCGTGCTCGACGAATTTGGTCTCGACGTGTCGCGTCGTCCCAACATCGAGGATCAGACGCCCACGTTCAGCGGACACGAACGGCGCATCAGGTGCGGCCACGAACCCATTTCCGAGGTCGCGAACCTGGGCAGGGTCCACTCGAGGGCCGCGCATGGCGTCAGACAATACGGGGATGGTCATGCGTGCGGCGAACTGGGATTCCTCTCCGGTCCAATAACATTCGCCACCAATAACCTTGTACAGGTCGAGCAGCGCGGACTGGTCACCGTCGGGCGTGGTAACACACATGGATAAACAGTCGCGGGCGAAGTCCTGCTCGGCGCGCTCGCCCAGCTGCAGTTCCTCCAGATAGGCCAACGCTTCACCGGATTGCCAGGGCCGGCCAGTTGCAGGGTTGTTCGTCGCTAAGGGGACCACACTGTCGAGTACGAAGACCACGCACTGCGGGTCGTGAGCCTTGATCGAGAAAATGCCGGCACTGAGAACCGCCTCAGACGTCGGTCCCGAGATCCACCCGAATGGCGAGCCATCGCGCCACAGGAACAGGCTCGGTGGCAGGTCATCTGCACCGATGCCCTGCTTGATCCCCCGGGCCAACGCGCGGATGACTCCAGCGGGTTCGACGGCGTCGATCAATAACACTCCCGGAGGTGCAGGTTGGGTAATCGCTGAACGGTACTTTGACGGTACCGTCCCGGGATTGGTGTCCTCTGTCGGCCAATCGTCTGAATTTTCCGCCGCGGTTTGCATCTCGGCTCGGTGGCGCGCGGCGTCGCTGGCGCAAAGCGCCAGTTTTCCTCGTCGGCCGGGCACCCGACCTCAGCCTCACTTCGGATACCGTTCTGTCGCAACGACATCCGATAGTTCAGCAACACAATCGTCCACGATCGCAGCGGTGTTAGGTGAGGGTCAACGCGCACGCTCACGGTTACTGCGCAGTGCCGATTGTTGGATCCGCAAGCAACTTTTCGACAACTTCCCGGCGGGTTTTCGGACCTGCGCATCTGCTTGTCATGCTGATGGTCCCGCCGCTGGCATTGTCGTAATCGGCCCGCTCGACGTGCGGGTCGACGGTGGGAACGATGCGCGTCGGGCGGCCAGACCCAGAACCACCGCGGCAGGCATCAGGTCGGCAGATGCTACGCACTCACTCACAAGATGCATCGGGAGATGCGAGAGTCACTGTCGAATCGGCGACCCAGGGTGCCTGCGACCACTGCGGGCTGACTCTCTGTTTGGCACCGTACTGATCCCTCCGACCTGAACTCAGTTCCGGGTCACCACCATGGTGCCGGGCAGACCGTCTGCGTCATAGCTGCTCGAGAAAAGGACTCGCCGGATGATCGGCGTCATAGCGACCGGCGCTCAACGCATGTCAACAACGTCATCGGGACTCGCCAATTGCCTTCGTTGGTAGTGGGTGGCTACTGGGCTGATACGTGATCGACCCCGCCTTCCTGTATGTGTATGTGCGCGGAATTCTGGGGTGCATCGCATCGGCGGAACGCTCAATCTAAGAAAATGAGAGAAATCTAAGGTTTCGATAGTTGCGGCTGGCGCGTCGAGGGTGTGCTCGTGTCGAGCGTGGGGGCCGACGAGGCGATACGCTGCGTCGGATCGCGCAGGGGCCCACGCCCCGATGGAGTGAACCGTCGTTCGCGTCGTGGTTCGCGAGTGGGACAGATAGTCCCGCTCGACTACCCTTTGGGCGTGATGTTTCCGGTGAGCCCTGTGGCGCGGTACGCGGCCACGCTGATCGGACGCCTCCGTTGATCCAACACGGACTCGTGGTGCTGTTCGCCCTCTGTGCGGCCGTCTGCGCGGCTGTCGGGATCGTCGTGCGCCAGCGCGCGACCATCGATGTGCCGCCCGAACACGGTGTCAGCATTGTCATGCTGTCGACGTTGCTGAGCCGCCGGCTGTGGTGGGCCGGGACCGGCGCCGCCGTCGCGGGCTATGTCTTCCAGGCGCTGGCGTTGGCGCACGGCTCCCTGTTGATGGTGCAGCCGCTGCTGGTCTCGGCACTGCTGTTCGCGCTGCCGCTGAGTGCCCGCCAGGCGCACCGCCGGGTGACGCGCGGTGAGTGGTTGTGGGCCGGACTGCTCACCATCGGGCTGGCGGGATTCGTCGTGCTGGCGCGGCCGGAACGCGACGAACACCTGGCCCCACCTGGGGTTATCGTGCTGGTCGCCGCGGTGTGCGCCGCGGTGATCATCGGGTGTGTGCTGCTGGCGGTGCGGTGCAGCAGCTGGGCCCGCGCGGTGCTGCTGGCCGTCGGTGTCGGCGTGCTGTTCGGTGTCGTCGCGGTGGTGACCAAGGTCTTCATGGCGATCCTGCAGCAGCGGGGCTGGCTCGGCTTGCTGACGACGCCGGCGCCGTACCTCCTCATCATCTTGGGCGCGGTGGCGACGGTGCTGCAGCAGTCCGCCTTCCATGCCGGTGCGCTGCAGACGTCGGTGCCGACCATGCTCGTGCTCGAACCGGTGGTGGCTGTCGTGCTCGGCGCCCTGGTGCTCGGCGAGGGCTTCGACACGACCGGCGCCGAGGCGGTGGCGCTCGTGGCGTCGATCGGTGCCATGGCGGCGGCGACCATTGCCCTCGGCCGTGACGAGGGGGCGTACGAAACACAGGCGGGCGCGAAGGTGGCTCAGCCGCTCGCGGCGCCGCAGGTGCGATCGACCTCCGAGCGCTGAAACAATAGGTGTGGTTTCTCCCACAGCCGCTTCGGGCATATCGTTAGTTTTGCTAACGTTGTATTTGGCGACGCTGGTGATCTATTGATGAGGTTGTTATGTCGAACGAAGAAACCGTATTTACCGACGAGCTGACGCAGCGCATCGCTGACCTCTGCGCCGCCGACCCCCAACTTGCCGCCGCGCGCCCCCTCGCCGGGGTCGGCGCCGCCCTCGAAGAGCCCGGCATCCGGCTCCCCGAAATCATCCAGACGGTCATGGCCGCCTACGCCGACCGGCCCGCGCTCGGACAGCGCGCCGTCGAGTACGTCACCGACGCCGGCCGCACCGTCGCCCGGCTCCTGCCGCGCTACGACACCATCACCTATGGCGAGGTCTGGCGGCAGGTCCGGGCCCTCGACAACGCCCTGCTCGCCGGACCGGACGCTGTGGTGCCCGGCGACCGTGTCGCCATGCTCGGCTTCACGAGCGCCGAATTCACCATCATCGACACCGCGCTCGCGCGCGCCGGTGTCGTCGCCGTCCCGCTGCAGACCAGCGCACCGGCCGAACAGCTGCGCCCGATCGTCGACGAGACGGAACCCCGCGCGCTGTTCGCCGACATGAAGTTCCTCGACGACGCCGTCGAACTGGTTCTGGGTGCGGGTCCCGCGCTGACGCGGGTGGTGGTGTTCGACCACCACGCCGAGGTCGACGACGAGCGTGAGGCCGTCGAGCGGGCCACCGCACGGCTGGCCGAGCGCGGTGTCGTGGTCGAGACTCTTGCCGATCTGGTCGCACGCGGCGCCGCGCTGCCGGCCGTCGAGCCGGCGGTGTCCGCCGACGTGGACCCGCTGCTGGTGCTGATCTACACCTCCGGCAGCACCGGTACCCCCAAGGGTGCCATGTACCCCGAACGGCTCGTCACCAACGCGTGGCGGACCGGCCTGACGCACCAGCAGCCGGAGCTGCCGTCGATCGTCCTGAGCTTCCTGCCGATGAGCCACATGATGGGCCGCGGCACCGTCTACCGCACACTGGCCCACGGCGGCACCGTGTACTTCGCCGCCAAGAGTGACCTGTCGACCCTGCTGGAGGACATCGCACTGGTCCGGCCGACGCAGATGACCTTCGTGCCCCGGGTGTGGGAGATGATCCACCAGGAGGTGCAGAGCGAGGTCGACCGCCGGGCCCTCGACGGCGTCCCCGAGCAGCAGGTGCTCGACGAGCGCAGCCTCAGCCTGATCGGCGGGCGGCAGCTGGTCGCGATGACGGGGTCGGCGCCGATCTCGCAGGAGCTCAAGGCCTGGGTGCAGAAGTTCCTCGGGCTCGAGCTGCTGGAGGCCTACGGCTCGACCGAGGCCGGCGGTGTCATGGTCAGCGGCCACCTGAGCCGTCCCCCGGTGCTCGACTACAAGCTGGTCGACGTACCCGAACTCGGCTACCTGTCGACCGACCGTCCGCACCCGCGCGGCGAATTGCTCTTGAAATCAAGGGATTTGATCCCCGGCTACTACAAGCGTCCCGACGTCACCGCCGACGTATTCGATGCCGACGGGTTCTACCGCACCGGCGACATCGTCGCCGAGCTCGGTCCCGACCATCTGCAGTACCTCGATCGCCGCAACAACGTGCTGAAGCTGGCACAGGGCGAGTTCGTGACAGTGTCCAAGCTGGAAGCCGCCTTCGGCACCAGCCCGCTGATCCGCCAGATCTACGTGTACGGCAACAGTTCTCGCTCCTATCTGCTGGCCGTGATCGTGCCGACCGCGGAGGCATTGAGCGACGCCGGCGGTCCGGAGGCCTTGCGTCCCGCCCTGGCCGACGCGCTGCAGGCGGTGGCCCGCGAAGCCGGGCTGCAGTCGTACGAGGTGCCCCGCGACTTCATCGTCGAGACCGAACCGTTCTCGCTGGAGAACGGGCTGCTGACCGGTGTGCGCAAGCTGGCCTGGCCCAAGCTGAAGGCCCGGTACGGCGCCGAGTTGGAGCAGCTGTACAGCGAACTGGCCGAAGGACAGGCCGCCGAGCTGCGCGCGCTGCGGTCCTTGCGCGCCTCGGACGCGCCGGTGCTCGAAACCGTGCTGCGTGCTGTCGGAGCGACGCTGGGCGCCGCCGGCGCGGATCTGGCGGGCGACGCCCACTTCACCGATCTGGGCGGAGACTCGTTGTCCGCGTTGACCTTCGGCAACCTGCTCGAAGAAATCTTCGAGGTCGAGGTACCGGTCGGTGTGATCGTCAGCCCGGCCACCGACTTGGCCGGGGTGGCCGCCTACATCGAAGGGGAGCGCGCGCCGGGTAGCAAGCGGCCGACGTTCTCCACAGTGCACGGCAAGAACGCCACCGAGGCGCGGGCCGCGGACCTTACGCTGGACAAGTTCATCGACGCCGAGACCTTGGCCGCCGCCCCGTCGCTGCCGGGACCGGCTTCCGAGGTGCGGACCGTATTGCTCACGGGCGCAACCGGATTCCTGGGTCGCTACCTGGCGTTGGAGTGGCTGGAGCGCATGGACCTGGTGGACGGCAAGGTGATCGCCCTGGTCCGCGGCAAGTCCGACGCCGACGCCCGGGCCCGTCTCGACGCGACGTTCGACTCGGGCGATCCGAAGCTGCTGGCGCACTACCAGGCGCTGGCCGCCGATCACCTCGAAGTCATCGCCGGCGACAAGGGTGAGGCCAATCTCGGCCTGTCGCAGGAGGTTTGGCAGCGTCTGGCCGACGAGGTCGACTTCATCGTGGACCCGGCCGCACTGGTGAACCACGTGCTGCCGTACAGCGAGCTGTTCGGGCCCAACGCGCTGGGCACCGCTGAGCTGATCCGCATCGCCTTGACCACCCGGATCAAGCCATTCGCCTACGTCTCGACCATCGCGGTCGGCGGCGGTGTGGCGCCCGGGAAATTCGTCGAGGACGCCGACGTGCGCGTGATGAGTGCCGTGCGGTCGGTCGACGACAGCTACGCCAACGGCTACGGCAACAGCAAGTGGGCCGGCGAGGTCCTGCTGCGCGAGGCCAATGACCTTTGCGGACTGCCGGTTTCGGTGTTCCGCTGCGACATGATCCTGGCCGACACGACGTACGCGGGCCAGCTGAACCTGCCCGACATGTTCACCCGCATGATGTTCTCGCTGGTGGCCAGCGGCATCGCGCCGTACTCGTTCTACGAGCTCGGTGCCGACGGCAAGCGGCAGCGCGCCCACTACGACGGGTTGCCCGTCGAGTTCGTCTCCGAATCCATCTCGACCCTGGCTGTGCAGGTCGCGGCCGGCGAGTCCGACTCGACGTTCGAGACGTACCACGTCATGAACCCGTACGACGACGGCATCGGCATGGACGAGTTCGTCGACTGGCTGATCGAAGCCGGGTATCCTGTTGCCCGCGTTGACGATTACGCCGATTGGCTGGCGCGGTTCGAGACGGCGCTGCGCGGCCTGCCGGACCGTCAGCGCCAGGCGTCGCTGCTGCCGCTGCTGCACAACTACCAGCAGCCGAGCTACCCGGTGCCGGGGTCCATCGCCCCGGTCGAGCGGTTCCGCGCGGCGGTGCAGAACGCGAAAATCGGTGCGGACAAAGATATTCCGCACATCGGTGCGCCGGTGATCGTCAAGTACATCACCGATCTGCAGCTGCTCGGCCTGCTCTGAGCCGACCACTGTGATTTGTGCACGATTTTCCGCGGTGACCGCGGAAAATCGTGCACAAATCACAGGGAACTGGCAGGAAATCGCCGGAACAACGGCGGCCGCGCCAGCGTCATTCAATTAGTGGGGATGCAACGGGGCCTACCCCATTCGAGATTTCGATTTTTCGTGAGGTTTTTTCATGTCGATTGACCATGCCGAGAGCACTGCCGACGGGCTCGCCCGCCGGATCGCCGAATTGTCCGCCAATGATCCGCAGTTCGCCGCGGCCGTGCCATTGCAGTCGGTCGCCGAGTCGGTCGAAAAGCCCGGCATGCGACTGCCCGAGATCGTGAAGACCGTCATCGAGGGCTACGCCGACCGGACCGCCCTCGGGCAGCGCGCCGTCGAGTTCGTCACCGAGAACGGCCGCACCGTGGCCCGGCTGCTGCCGAAGTACGACACCATCACCTACGCCGAACTGTGGGACCGCATCCGCGCCGTCGCCGCCGCCCTGCACGCTGACGGTGTGAAGGCCGGCGACCGCGTCGCCATCCTCGGTTTCACCAGCACCGACTACACCGTCATCGACACCGCGCTCGGGCAGATCGGCGCCGTCTCGGTGCCGCTGCAGACCAGTTCCGCGGCGTCGTCGCTGCTGCCGATCGTCGCCGAGACCGAACCGGTGCTGATCGCGGTGAGCGCCGACTACGTGGCCGACGCCGTCGAACTCGCGGTCGGTGGCCCTGCACCGGCCCGCTTCCTGGTGTTCGACCACCACGCCGAGGTCGACGACGAACGCGACGCCATCGACCAGGCGCGCGACGCCCTGTCCGGCCTGAATGTCACGGTCGAGACCTTCGGCGACGTGCTGAGCCGCGGCCGCGAACTGCCGGACGCCCCGACCCCGGTCTCCGCAGAGGCCGACCCACTGGCGCTGCTGATCTACACGTCGGGCTCGACCGGTGCGCCCAAGGGCGCGATGTACCCCGAGAGCAACATGACGAGCTTCTGGCGGCGGGCCAGCACGGCGTGGTTCGGCCCCAGCGAGGCGTCGATCAACCTGGCGTTCATGCCGATGAGCCACGTCATGGGCCGCGGCATCCTGTACTCCAGCCTGGCCAACGGCGGCATCGTCTACTTCGCCGCCAAGAGCGACTTGTCCACTCTCCTCGAGGATTTCGCGCTGGCGCGGCCCACCGAGCTGAACCTGGTGCCCCGTGTGTGGGAGATGCTGTACCTGGAATTCCAGAGCCGCGTCGACAAGCTGGTGCCCGCCGGTGCCGGTGAGGCCGAGCGCGACGACATCGAGCAGCAGGTGATGGCCGACATGCGGCAGAACCTGATCGGTGGCCGCTACATAAAGGCGATGACCGGCTCGGCGCCCATCACCGACGAGCTCAAGGCGTGGGTCGAGAAGTTCCTCGGCATCCACCTGCTGGAGGGATATGGCTCCACCGAGGCCGGCATGGTCTTCTTCGACGGCGTCATCCAGCGCCCGCCGACCCTGGACTACAAGCTGGTCGATGTGCCCGACCTGGGCTACTACCTGACCGACCAGCCCTACCCGCGCGGTGAGCTGCTGGTGAAGACCCAGTACCTGTTCCCGGGCTACTACAAGAGGCCCGAGGTCACCGCGAGCGTCTTCGACGAGGACGGTTTCTACCGCACCGGCGACGTCGTCGCCGAAATCGGTCCCGACCAGATCCAGTACGTCGACCGTCGTAACAACGTGCTGAAGCTGGCGCAGGGCGAGTTCGTCACGCTGGCCAAGCTGGAGGCCGAATTCAGCAACAACAGCCCGCTGGTCCGGCAGATCTACGTCTACGGCAACAGCGCGCAGCCGTACCTGCTGGCCGTCGTGGTTCCGACCGAAGACGCCTTGGCCCGTTGGGATTCCGCAGAGCTGAAGCAGCGGATCAGCGATTCGCTGCAGGAGGTAGCCAAGGCCGCCGAGCTGCAGTCCTACGAGATCCCCCGCGACTTCATCATCGAGACCGAACCGTTCTCACTGGAGAACGGGCTGCTGACCGGCATCCGCAAGCTGGCCTGGCCGAAGCTCAAGGCGCACTACGGCCCGGCGCTGGAAGACCTGTACGTGAGCCTGGCCGCGGGACAAGCCGATGAACTCCGTGAGCTGCGGCAGCACGGCGCCGAAGGCCCGGCCCTGCCGACCGTCATCCGGGCGGCGAGCGCGCTGCTCGGCGCCTCCGGCGAGGTGTCGGCCGACGCCCACTTCACCGATCTCGGTGGAGACTCGTTGTCCGCGTTGACCTTCGGCAACCTGCTCGAGGAGATCTTCGGTGTCGAGGTGCAGGTCGGCATCATCGTCAGCCCCGCCAACGATCTGGCAGCGCTGGCCGCCTACATCGAGAACGAGCGCAGCGGCGGCGCCAAGCGTCCCAGCTTCAGCTCGGTGCACGGCAAGAACGCCGTCGAGGTGCGTGCCGCGGATCTGACGCTGGACAAGTTCCTCGACGCGGCGACGTTGGCTGCGGCGCCGTCGCTGCCGGGACCGGCTGCCGAGGTGCGAACTGTATTGCTCACCGGCGCAACCGGATTCCTGGGTCGCTATCTGGCGCTGGAGTGGCTGGAGCGCATGGATCTGGTCGACGGAAAGGTGATCGCCCTGGTGCGCGCCAAGTCCGACGACGAGGCCCGGGCGCGTCTGGATGCGACGTTCGACAGCGGTGACCCGAAGCTGCTGGCGCACTACCGGGCGCTGTCTGATCACCTCGAAGTCATCGCTGGTGACAAGGGCGACGAGAATCTGGGTCTGTCGCAGGAGGTTTGGCAGCGACTGGCCGACGAAGTCGACGTCATCGTCGACCCCGCCGCGCTGGTGAACCACGTGCTGCCGTACAGCGAGCTCTTCGGACCCAACGCGCTCGGCACCGCCGAGCTGATCCGCATCGCGCTGACCACCCGACAGAAGCCGTACATCTACGTCTCGACCATCGGCGTCGGTGACCAGCTGGCGCCGGGCACATTCACCGAAGAGGCCGACGTGCGCGTGATGAGCCCGGTGCGTGCCGTGCACGACGGTTACGCCAACGGCTATGGCAACAGCAAGTGGGCCGGTGAGGTGCTGCTGCGCGAGGCGAATGACCTTTGCGGACTGCCGGTTTCGGTGTTCCGCTGCGACATGATCCTCGCGGACACGTCGTACGCCGGGCAGCTCAACCTGCCGGACATGTTCACCCGCATGATGTTCTCGCTCGTGGCGACCGGCATCGCGCCGTACTCGTTCTACGAGCGGGACGCCGAGGGCAAGCGGCAGGCCGCGCACTACGACGGGCTGCCCGTCGAATTCATCGCCGAGGCCATCGACACGCTCGGCGTGCGGCCCGCGGGCGAGTTCGTCACCTATCACGTGATGAACCCGCACTCGGACGGCCTGGGCATGGACGAGTTCGTCGACTGGCTGATCGACGCCGGGTATTCCATTGCCCGCGTTGATGATTACGCCGAATGGCTGGCCCGCTTCGAGACCACCCTGCGGGCCCTGCCGGACCGGCAGCGCCAGGCGTCACTGCTGCCGCTGCTGCACAACTACCAGAAGCCGGAACACCCGCACAACGGCTCCATCGCACCGGTGGTCGTGTTCCGCGAGGCCGTGCAGGAGGCCAAACTGGGCCCGGACAAGGACATCCCGCACGTCACCGCGCCGGTGATCGTCAAGTACATCACCGACCTGCAGCTGCTCGGCCTGCTCTGACCCAGGGATTTGTGCACGATTTTCCGCGGTTGCCGCGGAAAATCGTGCACAAATCTTCAGGCGGCCTGCCTGAACAGCAGGGCATTCCGGATTTCGGCGAGCACTCGGTCGGGATATTCGGTCAGGTCGAGCCACGTGAACCGCAGGATCTGATAGCCGAGCAGTGAAATGGCGTTCTGCCGCTTTCGGTCGTTCTCGAAGTCGTCGGCACTGCTGTGATAGGCCCAGCCGTCGACTTCGATGGCGAGTTTTGCTGCCGGAAACACGACGTCGACCTTGTATCCGGCAACGGGACAGTTGGCCTTCCATCCCGTTATCTTGTTGCGGCGCAGTAGTTTTACGAATAGGCGTTCAGCTTGAGAGCGGGCCCCGTCTTCAGCGGCCAGCAACAGTATCCGAGCCGCGGGCGATCCGTGTCGTCCTTTGTTGCGCAGGTGCGCATCCCAGAGTTTCTTCAGCTCGACGTGTCGCTGCAACGCAGTGTCCATGAGTTTGGCGCCACCTCCGCGCCGCGTCGCGGCTTCGATGACGGTCAGTGGGAGTGCGGTGACTTGCAGTCCGCCGCGTTCGACGATGTCCTGTGGTAGCAGGTCGCGGCGGCGGACCCGGATGCCGTCGCGCTTGCGGTGATTGCTGACCTTCGGCACGGTGACTTCCACCTTCTCCGGCGCGTAGTGAGTGACGCCCAGCCACCATGCCGCGGCCAGTCCGCTGGCGGTGGCCGCCGGGCCGTAGGACCACACCGCACTGCGGACCCGGGCCGCATCGCTGAACGGACGATCGTCGACGAAGAACACCCCGGGGGCGCATCGCAGCCAGTGGCCGGAGCGGACTCTGCGGCTGATGGCGTCATCGCTGATCCCCGCGGTCAAGGCTTGGGCTCGGGTGATTACGCCATCGTGGCGGCGAAGGTAGTCGTCAAGCACACAGATTCGGACGTATGCGGTGGCTCCGCGGTTCCATCAACGGGGATTTGTGCACGATTTTCCGCGGCTGGCGCGGAAAATCGTGCACAAATCACTGGTTACGGGGCGATGAGGACACCCGCGTCGGATGCGGCGTGCTGCAGTTCGTAGATGTCGAGGTCGCCCCAGTCGTTGATCGGCCCGGTGTAGGAGCCCAGCCACGGCACCACACCGGGATCCGGTGCGACGCCGAGGTTGTAGGCCTGCATGCCGGGCAGGTGGTGCTCGAAGAAGTTACCGAGGATGTCCACCGCGAAGATGATGTCGTTGATCGGGTTCGGACCCCACAGCGCCGACGCGTTGAACAGCGGGTTCACCGCATCCGGGTCACCGATCATCACGATGTTGCCGTAGTGCGGCTTGCTGCCGCCGGTGGGGTCGTAGGCCGCCATGAACGGCTGCAACCCCGGCAGGTCGGTGGAGAAGTACGCCGCGGTGTCGCCGTAGGTCTCGATGTTCACGAAGTTCGAGTTGATGCCGTTGCCCGGGACGGAGGTGTTGAGGCCGGGCCCTTCGAAGCCGATGCCGCCGCGGCCCGTCTTCTGCGCGACGAACTGCGCTTCCCAACCACCCAGCGAGTGACCGGTGACGAAGATGTCGTCGGTGGTGTAGCCCTGCTCGAGGGCCGCTGCTTCGACCTTGCGCTCGAACGCGAGCGAGTCCCAGAACGCCTGCGGCGTGGTGTGGGTGAAGATGACCTGCATGTCCGTGAAGATCTGCGACAGCGCGATCAGCGGGTGGAACAGCAGATTGGTGCCGCCAGTCGTGCCCTGGTAGGCGACGATGATCTGGCCCTCGGGCGTCACCCACGCCTTGCCGACGGCGCCGGACAGCGGATTGAACGTCTGCATCTGAAAACCGTTGACGGTGAACGGCTTCAGATCACCCGGCTGGGCGCCGAGCACGTAGGCGTTGGCCGAGGCGTTGAGGAACTGCTCCACCGTCGGGGTGTCGCCGCTGGTCGGCCCGGTATAGGTCAGCTCGGGGACGACGGGCGCCGCGGTGGGGGTCTTGCTCAGCCCGAGCATGTCCTCGATGCGGCGGAAGCCCGCGAACAGCGCCTCGGAGATGGGCGACCAGTTGAACGGGCTCTTCGGGCCGCTCTGCGAGACCGTCAGGTCCAGCACCTGCAAGACGGTGTTGATGATGCGGCCAGGCAGCTGGATGATCTTCGCGATCGGGTTCAGCGGCTGCGGTGGCGTTGGCGTCGTCAGGGTGCCGACGGTGTTGTTGGCCGCGGACAGGGCGGCGAGCCGGGTGATCGGCGCGGGCGTCTTCGCCGGAGCGGGGGCGGTGGCGTCGGCTACCGGAGTCGGTGCAGCGGCCACTGGGGAACTGACCGTCGCGTCCTTGGCCGGAGCGCTCGCGGTGGCGGTCTGGAGCTTCGGCGCCTTCTTGCCGTCGCCTGCGGGCTTGACCGAATCGGACCCGTTCTTCGCCGGTTTGGCGGCCGGCTTGGGGTCGGGTTTCGCGGCCGGCTTCGGGTCCGGTTTGGCTTCCGGATCCACGCCGGACTTGGGGTCGGTGGCCGACGTGTCGGTCGCCGCGTCCGGCTTGGTGCCGGACGCGGCGGACTTGCCCGCGTCGGGTTCGGTCTTGCCGGCCTTCTTACCGGGCTTCTTCTTGTCCTTCTTGTCGGTGTTCGCCGGCTTGGGTTTGGCGGGGCCGGGCTTCTGCGGTCCGGACTGGCTGGTCGAGGTGCCTGGCGAATCGGTTGTCCCGGTCTCGGCCCAGGCGACGTTCTGGCTGGTCGCCGCTGCGATACCCATGGCCGCGGCGATCACTGCCAGGCGGTACCGACCGGATTTACGCAGACTGAGCCCCGACTGTGTCCCCACAGGTGTCCCCTTTGACATCCCTGGTGCCCGCCCGCGCGTGCACGAATCTGACGACACTATGACATCGGGTGATGTCAGTCACGATCAGGTTTGCCAAAGTCGTGGATCACTGCGCAGAGGTCAGCGCACCCGCGCCGCCACCGCCTCGGGCATGGGTTCGTAGCGGGCGAAGGAGCGGGTGAAGGACCCCGCGCCGTGCGACAACGACCGCAGTTCGATCGGGTACCGGGTCAGCTCGATCTCGGGAATCTCGGCGTCGATGCCGGTGCAGGAGTCACCGGCGGTGTCGGTCCCGAGTACGCGGCCGCGCCGTCCGGACAGGTCGCTCATCACCGCGCCGACCATCTCGTCGGGCACCACGATGTGGACGCTGTCGATGGGCTCGAGCAGATTCACCGATGCGGCGGCGGCCGCCTCGCGCAGCGCCAGCCCGCCTGCGAGTTGAAAGGCGTAATCCGACGAGTCCACGCTGTGCGCCTTGCCGTCCAGCAGGGTCACGCGGATGTCGACCATCGGGTATCCGCAGATGCCCCGATCCATCTGGGCGCGAACGCCTTTCTCCACGCTCGGGATGAACTGCCGCGGCACCGCACCGCCGACGACCTTGTCGACGAACTCGAATCCGGCCCCCTCCGGAAGCGGTTCGACGGTGATGTCACACACCGCGAACTGCCCGTGGCCGCCGGACTGCTTGACGTGCCGACCGTGGCCTTTCGCGTTGCCGCCGAACGTTTCTCGCAGCGGGACGCGCAGTTCCGTGGTGTCGACCGCGACGCCGAACCGCCGCGACAGCGCGTCCAGGACCACCGCGGAATGGGCTTCGCCCATGCACCACAACACGATCTGGTGGGTCTGCGGGTTCTGCTCGATGCGCAGCGTCGGATCCTCGGCGGACAGCCGGGTCAACCCCACCGACAGCCTGTCCTCATCGGTCTTGGCGTGCGGCACGATCGCCATCGGGAGCAGCGGCGCGGGCATGGTCCACGGCCGGCACACCAGCGGGGAAGCCTTGTCCGACAGGGTGTCCCCGGTCTCGGCGCACGTCAGCCGCGCGATGGCGCAGATGTCGCCGGCGATCACCTCGGCCGCCGGGCGTTGCTTGCGGCCCAACGGAAACGACAGCGCGCCGACGCGCTCGTCCTCGTCGTGGTCCTCGTGCGCGGCGCATCCGGCGGCGGGATCGGCGAACGAATTGAAATGGCCCGACACGTGAACCGTCGTGTCGGGCCTGATGGTGCCGGAAAATACCCGGACCAGACTGACCTTGCCGACGTACGGGTCCGACGTCGTCTTCACCACCTCTGCCAACAGCGGGGCGGCGTGATCGCAGGCGGGCGCGGACTTCTCCACACCGGCCGGGGTGAACACCTGCGGCGGTACATGCTCTGGGGGAGAAGGGAACCCGCGGGCGATGACGTCGAGCAGTTCGGCAGCTCCGGTACCGGTGGTGCTGCACACCGGGATCACCGGGAAGAACGAGCCGCGGGCCACGGCGCGCTCGAGGTCGGCGACCAGCACCGCGTTGTCGATCTGTTCGCCGCCCAGGTACCGCTCCATCAACGTCTCGTCCTCGGACTCCTCGATGATGCCCTCGATCAACGTGGCATCGTCCGCCAGAAGCGAGACGAGCCCGTCCCCCTCGGGCAGGTACAGCGGAATCACCTTGTCCCCGAACGATTCCTGCGCGGACTGCACCGCCCCGGCGAACGCCGCGCGGGCGTGGTCGAGTTTGGTCACCACGACGGCGCGCGGCATCCCGACGTCAGCGCATTCGCGCCACAGCGCCTTGGTGGCAGCGTCCACCACATCGTTGGCGGCCATCACGAACAACGCGCAATCGGCAGCGCGGAGGCCGGCCCGCAGTTCGCCGACGAAATCGGCGTAGCCCGGGGTATCGAGCAGGTTGATCTTCACCGCCCCGTGCTGAAGCGAGGCGAGCGCCAGGCCCACCGACCGCTGCTGCTCGACTTCGGCCGGCTCGTGATCGCAGACCGTGGTGCCGTCCAGCACCGTCCCGGCCCGCGTCAGCACGCCGGCATGCAGCAGCAGTGCCTCGACAAGGGTGGTCTTGCCGGACCCAGATGGCCCCACCAGGACCACATTTCGGATCGCGGCCGGACTGTCCGCACTGGGCGCGGCTCCGGATGAGCTATTCGACTTGTCGGCCATGGCGTGCCCCTATCGACGACTCACGTCCACCATGCTCCTGTCGCAACCGTCGGCACAAGACTCAAGCCCTCAGGCGTGCCACGAACTCCATCTGCTGATCGCGACACGGATCACCGGGCCGTCCAGCGCCACCCGGTCGTACTGGTGGTACTTGGCGCGCAGCAGCGAGTAACCGATCGCCATCTCGTCGCCACTGGGGTGCACGGTGGCGATGCCGTCGGCCCGGGCCCACCAGAGGTGCGACCAGTCGTCGTCGTATTCCTCGGCGAGCAGACTCACCCGCGGGTTGGCCGCGATGTTGTCCAGCCGCCGCAGATGCTGCGTCGACTTCCGCTTGGCGTCCACCGCCGTATAGAGCCGGTCCCCGCTGACCGCGAAAACCACGGGGACGACGTGCGGCTGGCCCTCGCCGGACACCGTCGCCAGCACCGCAACGGGCGTGGCGGAGAACAGGGCGGCGGGATCGGTCATCAGCGGTGGCGTGGGTTCGGGGCGACGCTCATGGGCATGCGCGTCACGTTGATCTCCGGCGGACGCGTCGGTGCGGGCGGCGCGGCCGGTGCGTGGTACGCCGGGGGCGCCGCGGCCGGAGGCGGTTCGGCCGGCGGTGGGGGAGGCGGCGGCGGAGCGGGAGTCGACGAGGTCGACGGGGCCGGCGTCGTCGTGGTGGTGGTCGTCGTCGTGGCGCTGGGTTCCACCGGTGCCTCGTCGGCGCCGGAATCCCGGCGGGTGGCCAGGACCACCAGTGAGACGACGAGAGCGATCACCGCGACGGTGACGACGATCAGCAGCAGGCGGGCGTCTTTCCTGCGGTACCAGGGTGGCGGCGGCTCGCGGAACCGCCAGGTGTCGGTGTTGAACGCGTCGAAGGTGTCGCCCGTCGGCTCCGGTTCGGGGATGACGAACGAGCCGGTCGTCGGGCCGGCAAACGGTCCCGTGCCGTGCGGCCCCGGGTCGACGGCGCGGAACGGATCGGTGTCCGGGTCGTCGTCCGGCTCCTCGGCGGCTGATTCCAGCACGCCACCCGGCGATAGTTCGCGCTCTGGGTCGTCGCTGTCAGCCACCTCCCAGATGCTAGGGGTGGGTCGCGCCAATTGCTCGGTATCGGCGCGCGTGTCCGCGCTTTAGACGTCCTTGACCGGTTCGATGCCCAGATCCCGGTAGCTGACCAGTGCGGCAAACGGCACCCCGCGCTTGGCGAAACGCTCGGTGGCGATGTCGCCGCGGTCGACCATCGGGATGACACCGGTGACCACCGCGCCGAGGGAGGTGACACGTTCGTAGGCGATCTCGGTGGAGCCGCCGGTGCTGATCACGTCGTCGACGAGCAGCACGCGGGTGCCCGGTTCGATGCGGGTGCCGTCGATCCACTGCTCGCGGCCGCGGGCCTTCTGTTCCTTGCGGACCGAGAACCAGGCCTTGCCGGTGACCATCGCGACGCCGTGCGCCAGCGGGTCGGCACCCATGGTCAGGCCGCCGACGGCGTCGAACTCGATACCGCGCAGCGCGGCGAGTTCCGCCACCGCCTTGCTGACGATCGTCAGGCTGACGCCGTTGTCGACGGCGTACTTGCCGTCGATGTAGTCGTGGCTCAGCTGCCCGCTGGCCAGCCGGAACGGCTCCTCACGGCGCTCGTAGCCGCGGGTGCGGATCAGGTCGAATGCGGCTTCCCAGCTCTCCGGGCGATCAGACATGATGCGAATCCTAAACCTGACGGGACAGTCGAGCCAATTCGACTGTCGCGGAACGTAATTCGTCGATGGATTGGAGTGGCTGTGCATAGCCGACCCGGGTGTAGGCCATGCCGCGGGCGGTGTCGACCCGTAAGTCCAGGCCGTAGCGGTCGGCGCCGGTACAGGTCGCCGACTCGGTGTCGGGGTAGCCGCCCAGAACCCGGGCCATGGCCGCCAGCGAGTCGGCATGGTCGGCGTTCAGGTGCGCGATGGCCCCGGCGGCCGACGGCGTCACCGGATCCGGCTGGGCCGCAGCGTAATCCGCGCCCGTGGTGGAGTCCATGCGGCCGTAGCCGCCGACCCACCGGACCCGGTCGACGTGCAGCACCCACAGGGCGAAGTCGGTGTAGTCGATGTAGTACTTCGCGGCCGGCACCGCCGCGACATGGGCGTCCCGGGCGGCGTCGCGTTCGGCACCCTCCGGCCGCGCCACCCGGCCGGCCAAGGTCACCCGGCCACCGGCCAGCGGATCCTTGTCGGTGCTGGCCGCGATGATCGAGATGCTGGCCCGCTGATCGCCGGCGAGGTTGCGGCCGTGCTCGGCAAGATTCGAGACGCACAGCACCGGCGAACCGCCGAGCAGTCCATACGTGACCATCGACGCCCACGGATCGCCGTCGGCCGTCAGGGTGGCCAGGGTTCCGGTGTTGGTCGACGCCGCGATGGTGCGGGCCTCTTCGGCGGCCGAGGGCCGGGTCGCGTTGACGATTTCGGCCAGCGGCGGCGGGATTGTCGGAGCATCACCTGGGTCGCCATGATCGCGTGTCGCCACGTTTGCACCCTACCCAGGCGCGGGTACGTTGGTTGACGATGGACGCCTCCAACGGTGGCGTGGAACATCCAAGCGCCGCAGACTTCGGACATGCGCGAGTCCTCCCCGAGGACCGCACCTGGTTCAAGCACGCGGTTTTCTATGAGGTGTTGGTCCGCGCCTTCTACGACTCAGACGCCGACGGCTCAGGTGACCTCCGAGGTCTCACCGAGCGACTCGACTATTTGAAATGGCTTGGTGTCGACTGTATTTGGTTGCCACCGTTCTACGACTCGCCGCTGCGTGACGGCGGTTACGACATCCGTGACTTCTACAAGGTGCTGCCGGAGTTCGGCACCGTCGACGACTTCGTCGCTTTGCTGGATGCCGCGCACAAGCGCGGCATCCGCGTCATCACCGACCTGGTGATGAACCACACCTCGGATGCGCACGCCTGGTTCCAGGAATCCCGCCGCGACCCGGCCGGGCCCTACGGCGACTACTACGTCTGGAGTGATACCAGCGAGAAGTACCAGGACGCGCGCGTCATCTTCGTCGACACCGAGGAGTCCAACTGGACCTTCGACGCGGTGCGCAAGCAGTTCTACTGGCACCGTTTCTTCTCCCATCAGCCCGACCTGAACTACGAGAACCCCGCGGTGCAGGAAGCGATGATCGACGTGCTGCGCTTCTGGCTGGGTCTGGGCATCGACGGATTCCGGCTGGATGCGGTGCCG
Organism: Mycobacterium sp. SMC-16; assembly: GCF_046250085.1. Classification (NCBI taxonomy): domain Bacteria; kingdom Bacillati; phylum Actinomycetota; class Actinomycetes; order Mycobacteriales; family Mycobacteriaceae; genus Mycobacterium; species Mycobacterium sp. SMC-16. The sequence continues at coordinate 5,778,652 of NZ_CP176427.1, read as the reverse complement.
TACCTGTTCGAGCGGGAGGGCACCAACTGCGAGAACCTGCCGGAGACGCACGCCTTCCTCAAGCGCTGCCGCAAGGTGATCGACGACGAATTCCCGGGCCGGGTGCTGCTGGCCGAGGCCAATCAGTGGCCGGCGGACGTCGTCGCCTACTTCGGTGATCCCGAGACCGGTGGCGACGAATGCCACATGGCGTTCCATTTCCCGCTGATGCCAAGGATTTTCATGGCAGTGCGCCGGGAGTCCCGGTTCCCGATCTCGGAGATCCTGGCCCAGACGCCGCCGATCCCCGACCTCGCGCAGTGGGGCATCTTCCTCCGCAATCACGACGAGCTCACGTTGGAGATGGTCACCGACGAAGAGCGCGACTACATGTACTCCGAGTACGCCAAGGATCCGCGGATGAAAGCCAACGTCGGCATCCGCCGGCGCCTGGCCCCGCTGCTCGAGAACGACCGCAACCAGACCGAGCTGTTCACCGCGCTGCTGTTGTCGCTGCCCGGTTCCCCGGTGCTGTACTACGGCGACGAGATCGGGATGGGCGACATCATCTGGCTGGGTGACCGCGACGGCGTGCGCACCCCGATGCAGTGGTCGGCCGACCGCAACGCCGGGTTCTCCACCGCCAACCCCGGCCGGCTCTACGTCCCGCCGAGCCAGGACCCGGTGTACGGCTATCAGGCGGTGAACGTCGAAGCCCAGCGCGACACCACGAATTCCCTGCTCAACTGGACGCGCACCATGCTCGCGGTGCGGCGGCGGCACGACGCGTTCGCCGTCGGCTCGTTCCGGGAACTCGGTGGTTCCAATCCGTCGGCGCTCACCTATGTCCGCGAGCTCGTGCGAGACGATGGTGAGGCTGACACTGTTTTGTGCGTCAACAATCTGTCCCGTTTTCCCCAGCCGATCGAACTGAACCTGCAGCATTGGAACGGCTACACACCGGTCGAACTGACCGGCCAGGTCGAATTCCCCCGCATCGGGGAACTGCCCTACCTGTTGACACTGCCGGGGCATGGTTTCTACTGGTTCTCGTTGCGTGCGCCCGTCGGTGAGGAGCCGTGATGGATCCACAGTTGACCGAATACCTGACCCAGCAGCGCTGGTACGCCGGCCGCAACCGAGAGCTGGCCGATGCCGAACCGGCGTTGGTGGTGGCGCTGCGCGAGGACATCGACCTGGTGCTGCTCGACGTCAGCTACGACGACGGCCCCGGCGAGCGGTATCAGCTGGTGCTGCGTCAAGGCGACGGCGAGGTCGGTGACGCGCTGGGTGACCCGAAAGTCGCGAACCTGCTGCTACGCCTGATCGCCGATTCGGCGACGGTCGGTCCGGTCTCATTCGCCGCGGAGCCCGACGCCGAGTTGCCCGCGGGCGAGACGGCGCGCGTGATGGGCGCCGAACAGAGCAACACCAGCGTCGTGTTCGACGAAGCCGCCATCCTCAAGCTGTTCCGTCGCGTGACGTCCGGAGTGAATCCCGACATCGAGCTCACCCGGGTTCTCGGCCGGGCCGGCAGCCCGCATGTGGCGCCGCTGTTAGGGACGATGTCGCTGGACGGCGGACCGGAGACGGCGCTGGGCATGCTGGCCCGCTTCGCCGACAACGCCGCCGAGGGCTGGGACATGGCCGTCGCCAGCACCCGGGATCTGTACGCCGAGGGTGACCTGTACGCCAACGAGGTGGGTGGTGATTTCGCCGGTGAGTCGGAGCGGCTGGGCCAGTCCGTCGCCGCGGTGCACGCCACGCTGGCCGCCGAACTCGGCACCGCCACGGCGCTGTTTCCCGTCGAGACCATGCTGGAGCGGCTGGCCGCGGTGACCGCGTCGGTGCCGCAGGTCCGCGAGTATGCCGCGGCCATCGAGAGTCGCTACCGCGCGCTGGAGGGGCAGCCGATCACGGTGCAACGGATCCACGGTGACCTGCATCTGGGCCAGGTGCTGCGCACCCCCGAGACCTGGCTGCTGATCGACTTCGAAGGCGAACCCGGGCAGTCCCTGGATCAGCGCCGCGCCCCCGACTCACCGTTGCGGGACGTCGCGGGGATGCTGCGGTCCTATCAGTACGCGGCGTTCCAGCGGCTGACCGAGGGCGGCGGCAACGAACAGCGCCGCAAGCAGCTCGCCGCCCGCGCCCGCGAATGGGCCGACCGCAACCGGGCGGCGTTCTGCGCCGGCTATGCCGAGGGCGGCGGCACCGAACCCGATGCGGAACTGCTGGCCGCCTACGAACTCGACAAGGCGGTCTACGAAGCGGGGTACGAGGCCCGGCACCGGCCGCACTGGCTGGACCTGCCGCTGGGCGCCATCGCGAACATCGTCAGCGGTTAGGTCATTGCCTTGACGGCGGCCTGAGCCGGCTTCGGGGTCCAGTCGGAGCGGTAGACGCCGATGGATTCCTCGGGGTTCGAGCTGCCGGTGACGCGGTCGCGCGTGGTGTAGATGTACGACGGACCGGCGTAGGGCAGCGTGCGCCACTTGGCCAGGAAGTCGCGGATGTAGTCGGCCTGGGTGGCCTCGTCGACGGCAGAGTTGGGCTCGCCGTACTCGGTGGCCCAGATCTTCTTGCCGCCGTCACCATTGGCCGCCATGGCCTGATGGATGCCGTCGGTCTGGCTCAGCGGTGAGTTGGGCACTCCGGCGCCGGCCGAGAACTTCAGGTTGTAGTGGTACGGGTGGAACGACAGCGCGTCGAACGAACCGGCCGCTCCGGCGGCGTACATGCGCTGGATGAAGGTCACGGGGTCCAGGGTCAGCGAGCCGAACGACACGACCGCGCCGACCACACCGCCGATGACGACGGCGCCACGATCGGCGGCCTTGATCCTCGGGTACGACGCCTTGAGCATGTCGGCGTAGACGGCGGGCTCCGGGCCCTGCGGGCCGGACGTCCAGGACATCACGGCGTTGGGCTCGTTCCAGATCTCATAGGCGTCCACGCGGCCCCGGTAATGCGCGGCCACCGCGCCGGCGAAATCGCCGTACACCGCGGCCGAGGCCGGCGGGCTGCTGATCGGGATGGCGCCCGGCGCCACGGCCCAGGCCGGCGTCGCGACGATGGCGCCGACGACCGACATGTGGCGGGCATTGGCCGCACCGACGACGGTGTCGACCTGGCCCCAGTTGAAGCTGCCCTGGGTGCCCTCGATGCCGGCCCACGGAATGATGATGCGGACGGTGCGCACACCGGTCGCCGACATCAGGTCGAAGGTGTGGTTGATGTCGTCGGCGTTCATACCGTAGACGTCGGAATCGGCGAAGCCGACGCTGCTGGCCGACTGGCTGATGCCCGTCGGGATGAACGGAATGGTGGCCGGGGAATTGGCCAGGGTTTCGGTGGCGGCGGCGGAAACTGCCGCGACGGTGAAGACTGCTGCAGCGATCTTGAGGGCGTTGCGCAACGTTCGTTCCAATCTTGTGGCCGTGATCTGCCGATTGGCTCGAACCTAACAGCAATTCAGGCGGAAGCAGGCAGGACCGAGCGATACAGCGCGGGGTCGACGATCATGTCCACGCGGCCGAACCGGGCGCGGCTCAGGGCCAGCACCTGGTCGAGCTGGCTGCGATCGTGAGTGTCGGCCGCGAGCGCGTAGACACGGTCGGCGGGTAGCCGTGGGTGATGCGGACCAGTGGGCCGGCCTGCCGTGCCGTCACCACGACGCGGTGTCCGTCGGCCAGCAGGCTGTGGGCGGTGGCGAGGCCGGCTTCGGTGCCGGCATCCAGGACGACCGCGACGATGCTGTGCTTCATGAGACGAGTCAACGCCCGCCGCCTAGGCGTGAGATGAGAGCCGATTAGGTAGCCGAACAGCGTTCGTCAGCGGACCAAACGGCGCAGCAGGGCCGACGCTGCGACGATGCCGAGCACTGCCGTGACCGCGAGAACCGCGACATCGAGCAGGGTGTTGCCCGGCGTGCCGAGCAGCAGCGAACGCAGCGCGTTCACCTCGTACGACAGCGGGTTCACGGTGGACAGCGCGTGCAGCCAACCCGGCATGATGTCCACCGGATACAGCGCGTTCGAGGCGAAGAACAGCGGCATGGTGATGGCCTGGCCGATGCCCATCAGCCGGTCGCGGTTGCGGACCAGCCCAGCCAAAGTCATTGACAGACAAGAGTAGAACGCTGATCCGAGCATCACCACCGCCATGGCGGCCAGGATGTGCAGCGGGTTGAAGCTGAGATGGATGCCCATCAGCAGCGCGATCACCAGAACCCCGATCACCTGGGCGATCGATCGGACTCCCGCCGCGAACGCCTTGCCGGTGATCAGTGCCGACGCCGGCGACGGCGTCACCATCAGCTTGGCCAGGATGCCGGCGTCGCGGTCCCAGACGATCTGGATGCCGTAGAAGATCGAGATGAACAACGCCGACTGGGCGATGATCCCCGGCGCCAGGAACGACAGATAGGGCACGTTGCCGGTGTTGATGACGTGCAGCCGCGAGAAGGTCTGGCCGAAGATCAGCAGCCACAGCGCGGGCTGAACCGTGCGGGTGACCAACTCGGTGCGGTCGTGCCGCAGCTTCTGCAATTCGACCAAGGCGAAGGCGCCCATGCGGCGGGCGTGACATCGCGGACAACACTGCGCCGATGTCGGTGGCGGCCAGCAAGCGGCTGCTCTGGGAGTCCTTCGAGCTGTCACGCGACGAGGTGGGGCAGCGGGAGACCGAGATTCACCGCGCGGTGATGGCGCATGACGACGCCAAGGCGGGGGTGCGGGCGCTGCAGGCCGGACGCCTGCCGCGGTGGACGGGCAGGCCGGTGGACCCGACTGTCTAGACCACCGTGACGCCGGAATCTCGCAGGGCGGCAACGGCATTCGCGGTGCCGTCGGCCGACACCCCGGCGGTGTAGTCGAGGAGGACGCGGGTGCGGAACCCGGCTTCGGCGGCGTCGGCTGCCGTCGCATTGACGCAGTAGTCGGTGGCGATGCCGACCACGTCGACCTCGTCGACCCCGCGGGCGCGCAGCCAGTCCGCCAGCGCGGTGCCGGTGTCGTCTTCGCCTTCGAACCCGCTGTATGCGGCGGAATACGGTCCTTTGCGGAACACCGCCTCGACCGTGGACACGTCGAGTTCGGGATGGAACTGCGCGCCCGGTGTGCCCGCGACGCAGTGCGGCGGCCATGAGGTCAGGAAGTCGGGTTGGTCGGAGAAATGCGCACCCGGGTCGATGTGGTGGTCGGCCGTGGCGACGACATGGTCGTACTGGCGGCGGGCCAGCAGGCCGGTGATCGCGCGAGCCACTTCGCCACCGCCGGAGACCGCAAGCGATCCCCCTTCGCAGAAGTCGTTCTGCACGTCGACGACGATCAACGCCCGCATGTGTCCACGGTAGACCGCTTGCTGCGCTTCGCTGGTTGCCGTAGCGTCCGGACACGTGTCTGAACAGGCGCTTGAGCCCACCCGGCGCCGGTTGACGGCCAAACAGGCCGATACGGTCGACCGGCTGAGCCGTGCCGCGCTCGACCTGTTGCGCCGCGAAGGCTTCGCGGGGCTGACGGTCCGCCGGGTCGCGGCCGACGCCGGTGTCGGCGCGGCGACGGCCTATACCTACTTCTCGTCGAAGGAACACCTGGTCGCCGAGGTGTTCTGGCGCCGGCTGGCGTCGTCACCCCCCGCGGCGCACGACTCCGACGATCCTGCCACCCGGGTGACCGAGGTGCTGCGGCACATCGCGCTGTTGGTGATCGACGAGCCGGAGTTCGCCGGGGCCGTGACCAACGCGCTGCTCGGCCGCGACCCGGATGTCGAGGTGCTGCGGCAGCGCATCGCCGGGGACATTCGCTCGCGATTGGCCGCCGCACTCGGCCCGGACGTGGACAACGACGTCATCGAGTCACTGGAGATGCTCTATTCGGGCGCGCTGGTTCGGGCCGGCATGGGGTTCACGTCGTACGACGAGATTGCCGGGCGGCTGGAGAAGTCAGCCCGGCTGATGCTGCGCTGACGAGCGGGTCCCAGCATCGCGAGCGCGGCGGTGACTGCCGGCTCGGTGAGCTCTGCGACGTCGCGGCCGTCCTCGACGAGCAGTGCCGTCAGTTCACGGAGGCCGCCCAGCAGGATCAGGGCCACCGGCCGGCTGATCGGGGCGATGCCGGCGCGCTCGAATCCCGAACCGCTCGTGAGATCGACGACCATGTCGGTCAGATGCTCCATGGCCAGGCGATTGAGCGGCAGCGCGGCGTCACCGAGCGCCGGCGCCTCCCGGATCCAGCTCAGGGTGATCGCGGGCCGGGAAGCGATGTGCGCGACGTACGCGTCGACCGCGTTGCGCACCTGCTGCTCCCAGTCGCCGTCGGGATCGATCGCGGCGCGGATCCGGGCGATGAGGTCCTCGTTGTTGGCGCGCAGCAGCTCGACGAAGCACTCTTCCTTGCTCGCGAACTGGTCGTAGAACGTGCGCTTCGAGGTCTTGGCGTTCCGGACGATGTCGGCGACGGTGGTGTCGCGGTAGCCCCGGGTCTCCAGCGAGGTGGCCAGCCCGTCGAGCAGCCGCCCGCGGAACGGCTGCGCCGCCGTCTGCGCCGCGTTGACCTCGCCGTCTGCCATCGCTCTCCCAAAACCCTTGTCACCTCTGGTACCAGCCGGTACCGTACCGGATAACCACGCGGTACACCGTGGTACCGCGTAATCAGTGGCTTGGAGCGTGCCATGACCGAAACCGTCACCGCTGAACTCACCGAGCGTGCGCCGGCGATCCACCTACCGCCGGCGACCGGGGTGCCCAAGATTCTCCAAGGGGTGGCGTTCGCGACCAACCGGCGGAAGTTCGTCAACCGGATGGTGCCGCGACTCGGTCCGGTATTCACCTGCGACGCACCGGTTTTCGGTCGGGCCGTGATGGTGACCGACCCGCAACTGGCCAAACAGGTGTTCGCCGCGAACCCCGTCGACGTCGGCAACATCCAGCCGAACCTGTCGCGCGTCCTCGGCAGTGGATCGGTCTTCGCGCTCGACGGTTCCGAGCACCGGCTGCGCCGCAAGCTGCTGACTCCGCCGTTCCACGGCAAGAGCATCAAGAACTACGAGCGCATCTTCGAAGAGGAGACGCTGCGTGCGGCGGCGTCCTGGCCCGAGGGGAAGTCGTTCCCCACCATCGAGCCGATGATGCACATCACCCTCAACGCCATCCTGCGCGCGGTGTTCGGCGCCGACGGTCACCATCTCGATGAACTACGGCGGATCATCCCGCCGTGGGTCACCCTGGGGTCGCGGCTGGCGGTGCTGCCGATGCCGCCGCGTACCTACGGCCGCTTCACGCCGTGGGGCCGGCTCGCCGAATACCGGCGACGGTACGACGAGGTGGTCGGCCGGCTGATCGATGCGGTCGCCGCCGACCCTCAGCTCGAGAGCCGTGACGACGTACTGGCGCTGCTGCTGCGCAGCACCTACGAGGACGGAACGGCGATGTCCCGCAGCGACATCGCCGACGAACTGCTGACGCTGCTGGCGGCCGGCCACGAAACGACGGCGGCCACCATGGCGTGGGTCTTCGAGCGCATCTCCCGGCACCCGGACGTGCTGCGGCGCCTCGAAGGCGAGGTGGCGGCCGGTGAGACCGACGAGTACCGTCTGGCAACCATCCTGGAGGTGCAGCGCATTCGCACCATCATCGACTTCGCCGGCCGGCATGTGTACGCGCCGACCTTCCAGCTCGGTGAATGGGTCATCCCGCGGGGCTTCTCCATCATCGTCGCCATCGACCACATGCACGAGGACGCAAAGGAATTCGCCGACCCCGACCGGTTCGACCCGGAGCGCTTCCTCGGCCGGCGGCCGCCGCTGGCGTTCCTGCCGTTCGGTGGCGGTACCCGGCGCTGCGTCGGTGCGGTGTTCGCGCAGGTCGAGATGGACGTCGTACTACGGACGGTGTTGCGGCACTTAGCCATTCAGGTCACCAGCGCGCCGGGGGAGAAGGTCTTCTCGCGGGGCGTGGCCTACACGCCGAAAGACGGTGGTCGCGTGACCTTACGCAGGCGCGTCACCCCGCTGTAGGTTCGTGCTGTGACCGAACGGATTACGCAGTACCGCAATGACGGACTGACCTTCGATGTGGTCGACTCCGGCCCCATCGACGGCGACGTCGTGGTGTTGTTGCACGGCTTCCCACAGACCGCCGAGTCCTGGACCGCCGTGTCGGAGCTGTTGCACGCCAATGGTTTCCGTACCTTGGCGCCCAACCAGCGCGGCTATTCACCCGGTGCCCGGCCGAAGGGCCGGCGCCAGTACACGATTCCCAAGCTGACCGATGACGTCGCCGCGCTGATCGACCTGGTCGGCGGGCCGGTGCACGTGGTCGGGCACGACTGGGGCGCCGCGATCGCCTGGGCGCTGACGGCGACGAAACCCGAGTTGGTGCGCACCCTGACCGCGGTGTCGGTGCCCCACACCGGTGCCTTCCTGAAGGCGATGGCCGTCGGGACGCAGGCGCTGCACTCGTACTACATGCTGATCTTCCAACTACCTTGGCTCGGTGAACGATTCGCGCAGCTGGCGATGCCGCGCAGTGGCATGACCGCCGATGCGCTGGCCGTCACCCAGGCCGAGGTGTTCGACAGCGGGGCGCTGACTCCCGCGCTCAACTGGTACCGCGCCATGCCGTTCGTCAACCCGAAGACGGCGTTCACGCCGGTGGTCCGGCCCACCACCTACATCTGGAGCGACGGCGACATCGCGCTCGGCCGCAAGGGCGCCCTGCTCACCGAGCAGTTCGTCCATGCGCCGTACAAGTTCGAGATCGTCGAGGGCGCCAACCACTGGCTGCCGGATCAGCATCCCGAACTGGTCGCCCGGCTGATCGCCGAGCGCGCCGGGACTTAGCGATTTGTGCACGATTTTCCGCGGCTGGCGCGGAAAATCGTACACAAATCACGCTCGTTTGGGCAGTTTCCAGCCCGGCCGCGGGAAGTGGCACGTGTAGCCGTTGGGGATGCGTTCCAGGTAGTCCTGGTGCTCGGGCTCGGCCTCCCAGAACGGCACGGCCGGCGTCACCTCGGTGACCACCTTGCCGGGCCACAGACCCGAGGCGTCGACGTCGGCGATGGTGTCTTCGGCGATGCGCTTCTGCTCGTCGTCGGTGTAGAAGATGGCCGAGCGGTAGCTGGTGCCGACGTCATTGCCCTGCCGGTTGACGGTCGACGGGTCGTGGATCTGGAAGAAGAACTCCAGGAGCGCCCGGAAGTCGGTCTGGCTGGGGTCGTAGATGATCTCGACGGCCTCGGCGTGGCCGGGGTGGTTGCGGTAGGTCGGGTGATCGTTCGATCCGCCGGTGTAGCCGACGCGCGTGGTCAGCACGCCCGGTTGCTTGCGGATCAGGTCCTGCATCCCCCAGAAGCAGCCGCCCGCCAGGATCGCGGTCGCAGTGTCGGTCATGTACGCCTCCTCGCTTTGACTCCAGAGAACCAAAGTCCCGGCGACTGCGCAAGTGCTCGACAAACGTCGCTAGAACGTGTTCTAGTTTTCCTGTGACGGGCAACACCTTCAGTCGCGAGGAACTCATCGCGGCATTCGACGTCTTCGAGCAGACCGTGGACCGCGCCGCCCAGACGCGCGACTGGGATCCGTGGACCGACCACTACACCGAGGACGTGCTGTACATCGAGCACGCCATGGGCACCATGCGCGGGCGCGAGGAAGTGCGGCCCTGGATCTGGAACACCATGGAGAACTTCCCGGGCAGCTACATGACGTCGTTCCCGTCGCTGTGGAAGGTCTATGACGAGGCCACTGGCCGCGTCATCTGCGAACTCGACAACCCCATGCGCGATCCGGGAGACGGCACCATCATCGGCGCCACCAACATCTCGATCATGACGTACGCGGGCGACGGCCTGTGGAGCAAGCAGGAAGACATCTACAACCCCATGAAGTTCCTCGAGACCACCATGGCGTGGTGCAAGAAGGCCGAAGCGCTGGGCACGTTGCCCGAGGTGGCCGAAGAGTGGATGCGCAAGGTCGGTGGCAGGGGACGCCGGTGACCGCCCTCGTCATCGGGGCCAACGGCTACCTCGGCTCACACGTCACCCGGCAGCTCGTGGCGGCCGGGGAAGACGTGCGGGTCATGGTGCGGGCCGGCGCCAACACCATCGGCATCGACGACCTCGACGTGACCCGCTACGAGGGCGACATCTGGGACGACGACACCCTGCGCGCCGCGATGACCGGCGCCGACGTCGTCTACTACTGCGTGGTCGACACCCGTGGCTGGCTCCGGGACCCGTCGCCGTTGTTCCGTACCAACGTCGAGGGCACCCGCAACGTGCTGGATGTCGCGGTGGAGCCCGAAATCGCCTCGCATCTCAAGAAATTCGTTTTCACCAGCAGCTACGCCACGGTGGGGCGCAAGCGCGGCTTCGTGTCCACCGAGGACGACATCGCCGACGAGCGCACCCTGCCGCCGTACGTGCGGTCGCGCGTGCAGGCCGAGAAACTGGTGCTCGAATACGCCCGCGAGCGGGGGTTGCCCGCGGTCGCGATGTGCGTGTCCACCACGTACGGCGGAACCGACTGGGGCCGGACGCCGCACGGCGCCATCATCGCCGGTGCCGCGTTCGGGAAGCTGCCGTTCGTGATGAGCGGCATCGAACTGGAGGCGGTCGACGTCAACGACGCCGCCCGCGCGTTGATCCTGGCGGCCGGCAAGGGCCGGCCCGGTGAGCGATATCTGATCTCCGACAAGATGATCAGCAATGCCGCGGTGGCGCGGATCGCCGCGGCCGAGGCCGGGGTGCAGGCGCCGGCCAGGTCGCTGCCGCTGCCGGTGACCTATGCGCTCGCCACGATGGGCACCGTCAAAGGCCGGATCAAAGGCACCGACGAGCACATGTCGCTGGCGTCGCTGCGGCTGATGCGCGCCGAGGCACCCGTCGACTGCAGCAAGGCCAGGGCCGAATTAGGTTGGGAGCCAAGGCCGGTCGAGGACGCGGTGCGAGAAGCGGCGCGGTTCTGGGTGGGGCTGCGAAAGGCTCGCCAGGCCCAGAAGTCCGCGGGCTGAACAACGCGCCGTACGGCGTTAAGTCGTGGCGCCGCAGTGGCGGTCACGGCTAGCGTCGAAAACATGACGGACAGATTGCAGGTGGACCTGACCGGGGCACCGCAGACGATGCTTGCCACGCTGTACGGCAAGGCGCTCGACGCCGACCTGCCGAACCCGGTCCTGCACGACACCTATGCCCGGGATGTCGTCGCGCGCATCGACTACGACTGGTCGCAGACCACGGTCACGGCTGCCCGGTCACCGGGCATCACGCTGCGGTCGGCCTATTTCGACAAGACGGCCCGGCAGTTCCTGGCCGTGCATCCGAAAGCCGTTGTGCTGCACCTGGGTTGCGGCCTGGACAGCCGGTACTACCGGCTGGACCCCGGGCCCGGCGTCGACTGGTACGACATCGACTACCCGGAGGTCGCCGATCTGCGGCGTCAGCTCTACCCTCCCCGCGAGCACTGCCACATCGTGTCCGCATCGGTGACGGACCCGGCGTGGCTCGCCGACATCCCGGCCGACCGCCCGGTCCTGATGATCGCCGAGGGTCTCACCATGTATCTCAGCGAGGCCGACGGGCAGGCCCTGTTCCGTCGCATCGTGGCGCATTTCCCAAGCGGGGAACTGCAATTCGACGCCTTCAGCCGGCTGGGCGTGAAACTGCAGTGGACGAACTCCGTGGTGCGCCGTTCGGGTGCGACGTTGAAGTGGGCCATGGACGGCCCGGACGACGTCCTGTCGGCGGTGCCGGGACTGCGGCTGCTGTCATGGGAGTCCGCCCTGGGCCCCGACGGCTACGACCGGCTGCCGACGGGGCTGCGCGTGACGGCGGCCGTCATGCGCGCGATACCCGGTATGCGGCACATGTCGCAGTACCACCGGTATGCGTGGGGCTGACAGGCTTGAGGAAGCCGGTCAGGCCGCTTCGGCGCGGGCCTTCAGCCGCTCGAGCGTCAACCGGATGTTCTCGGCGTTGGCCGCATCACGGTCGGCGACACCGGTGAGCGAGGCGGCGAACAGCTTCAGCAGACCCGGCCGGTTGTCCCAGGTCGATTCGGCGACGCGGCAGCCGTTCGCCGTCTGGGTGATGTCGTAGCGCCAGTGCGCGATGGGCACGATCGAGGACTTCACGGCGAAGCCGAACGTCCGACCCGGCTCGGCCTCGGTGACGGTGCAGCTGGTGGTCCACGTCTTCGAGCCGTTGCGGTTGTATCCCTTGAACACCGAACCCGGTACCGCCGACGAGCCCTTCTGCCACTCCATGGTGTGTGCCTCCTCGGCGAGCGAGGCCAAGGTGGGCAGATCGGTCAGCAACGCGTAGACAGCCGACGGGCTGGCGGCGATCTCGATGGCAGCGGTGACGGAGGCGGGGCCCTGTGCGGTCATGGGGCTGATCGTAGACAGACCGTCCGGGGGTAGGGCAAGCGGTAATTGTCGCTGGCGCAACAAGAATGCTCGACCTTTGCGGGTAACCGTTTGGGGGTATCCCGGCGATATACCGCGTGACGGCACCTTCCAACGAAGGAGTTGGGTTGATATGAGCAAAAAGACGTTTGTGGCAGCTACCGCGCTCACCACTGGTGTGAGCGCGGCGATCATGGGATTGGGAGTCAATATCGCGCAGGCGAAGCCTGCACCCTGCCCGCCGATGCAGGTATGCAATGGTCCGGGTAACGGGCACGGTCCGGGTGGCGGCGGTCCGCCCGGAAACCCCGGCGGTCCGCCCGGAAATCCCGGTGGTCCCGGCGGCGGGCCCGGCGGGCCACCGCCCGGCAACCCGGGTAATCACGATGACTGGCATCCGGGCGACCAGGGGAACTGGCATCCCGGAGACCAGGGCAACTGGCACCCCAGGCCGGGCGACCCGGGACCGAATGACTGGCACTGGCGTGGCGGCCCGCCGCCGTGGGGCCATGGGCCGGGCCCGTGGGGCTGGGGACCACCGCCGAGGCCGAACATCATCTGGGTGGCGCCGCCGCCGTGGGCTCCGCCGCCTCCGCCGTTCGACTACTGGGGCTACACCGTGTACCCGGTGTGGGACCCGGGCTTCATGGCGTGGGGTTTCTGGTTCTTCGGCATCTGGATTGCGCTGTAATCCGTCAGTAGTTGCCGTCTGATGGCTGGGCCTGTCACTGGTGACAGGCCCAGCGTCATGTCGGGAATCGGCGTTGTGAAGAAAGGTGTTGCAATGAGCATGACCGAGCGTCCCGTGCTGCAGCCCACTGCGGCCCACCCCATCACGATCACGCCGACCGCCGGACGCGTCACCGTCACGGTCAATGGCCAGGTGGTCGCGGAGACATCCGATGCACTCACCCTGCAGGAGTCGAATTATCCAGCGGTGCAATACATTCCGCTCGCCGACGTCGACCGGTCGGCGCTGACCCGCAGCACGACCACCAGCTACTGCCCGTACAAGGGTGATGCCGGCTACTACCACGTCGGCGACGTCGAGGACGTCATCTGGACCTACGAACAGCCCTACCCGGCGGTCGCGGAAATCGCCGGCCGGGTGGCGTTCTATCCGGACAAGGCCGACATCGTGCGGCATCGCGCCTAACCTGAATCCGTGCCCACCGCCAGCCTGGCCCTGGACGGCCCGGCCGGCCTCGGACTGACGTTGTCGCCGCTGCGCCGCGGCGGGACCGATCCGACCTTCCGGACCGTCGACGGCGTCATCTGGCGCACCAGCCTGATGCGCACCGGCGGAGTGACGGCACGGCTCAGCTCACCCGACCTCAAGACCGTCGAGTGCGAGGTGTGGGGTGACGGCGCGGCCGAATTTCTGGACCGGCTGCCCGGGCTTGTCGGTGCCGAGGACGACGCGACGGGGTTCGCGCCGGCGGAACCGACCATCGCCGAAGCCTGGCGGCGGGTTCCGCATCTGCGGCTGTGCCGCACCGGCCGCGTGCTCGAGGTGCTGATCCCGGCGATCCTCGAGCAACGCGTACAAGGCCGGGATGCGTGGAATTCGTTCCGCATCCTGACCATGCGGTATGGCGCGCCGGCACCCGGCCCGGCGCCGGCCGGGATGCGGCTGCCGCCGACCGCCGAGGCGTGGCGCCGCATCCCGTCCTGGGAATTCCACCGGGCCAACGTGGACCCCGGCCGGGCCCGCACCCTGGTCGGCTGCGCGCAGCGGGCCGACGCGCTGGAGCGGTTGACGGCGGAGACCGCGACGACGGCGCTGATGTCGTTGCCGGGAGTCGGGTTGTGGACGGCTGCCGAGACGGTGCAGAAGGCGTTCGGCGACGCCGACGCGCTCTCGGTCGGCGACTATCACCTCGCGAAGATGGTCGGTTGGACCCTGCTGGGTCACCCGATCGACGACACAGCGATGGTCGAACTGCTGGAACCGCTCCGGCCGCACCGGCATCGGGCGGTACGGTTGCTCGAGGTCAGTGGCCTGGCGCGCAATCCGAGATTCGGTGCGCGCCAGGCGATTCCGAGTTTGAAGAAGATCTAGTCCCGATCCGGCTCCGATGCGGAACCGAACAACAGCGGGTAGGCAACGCCTGCGATGGCGGCTCCGACGAGCGGCGCCAGCCAGAACACCCACAGCTGCGTGGGTGCCCCGTTGCCGTTGAAGAACGCGACGCCGGTCGAGCGTGCCGGGTTCACCGAGGTGTTGGAGATCGGGATCGAGATCAGATGGATCAGGGTCAGGGACAGGCCGATGGACAGGCCCGCGAAGCCCTTGGGCGCCCGAGCGTCGGTGGAACCCAGGATCACGAACAGGAACATCGCGGTCAGGACGATTTCGGTGATGAGCACCGAGGCCAGGCCGAAATGTTCCGGTGAGTGGTCACCGAAACCGTTCGCGGCCATGTTGCCGGTCGCCGACCAGCCCTTCTGGCCGCTGCCGATCCAGTAGATGACCCCGCCGGCGACGAGTCCGCCGACCACCTGGGCGATCCAGTACACGGGGAGCGCTTTCCACTCGATCCGGCGGGCCAGCGCCGCACCGAGGGTGACTGCCGGGTTGAAATGACCGCCGGAGACGGCGCCGAAGGCGTAGACGCCCGTCAGTACCGTGAGGCCGAAAGCGATTGCGACACCGAGGAATCCGATGCCGATGGAGGTGTGTTCGGTCGGGTTGGCGGCAAAGACCGCGGCGCCGCAGCCGCCGAGGACCAGCCAGAAGGTGCCGACGGCCTCCGCCGCCAGCCTGTGTGTCATCGTGGGAGCACTCATTTGGTCAAACCCTCCAATTCCAGTCGAAAAAGCCGGGTCAGCAAACAGCATTTCGAGCGTCCCGCCGATAGGTCTCGCAGTCGGCGGTCGTTGCTGAACAGCCGCCCATAGGTGACCGGAGGTTGCCCGGTGTCCGGGCCGCGAATCTAAGAATCTGAGCAATCTTTGCAGCAAATAAATTTTTGGTAACAGCCTGCGGAAATGTGATATATAGCAAACCAAACATGGGTGTCGTGACCGGTGGTGCGGGTGGGTCCGGTTCGGGTGTGACCGGAATTGATTGGCGAAAACGCAAGGGCTCCAATAAAATTGGCGCTACCGACCGGTAGCTTTCGAGTGTTGTCGACCACAGTCGCAGCAACCTCGTTAGGCCTGCCTAAGTTGGCATGTCAGGCCGGGTTTGTCATATCGTTTTGTCTCAATCGAGGCGAGCGGGACGGCCCGTCGTTCAGTGCTGCACGCTGGCATACCGTCGCTCAGTCCGCTGGCGCCGCTGAAAGCGGCGGTCAAGCGATGCTTCGTAAAGAAGATGGTGAAGGGTTAGGTGGGAATGGCGCCGCAGCACGGCGGACCCAGCAAGGTCGGGCTGTACAACCCCGCGCATGAACACGACGCCTGTGGCGTCGCCATGGTCGCGGACATTCACGGACGTCGGAGCCGCGACATCGTCGACAAGGCGATCACGGCACTGCTGAACCTGGAGCACCGCGGTGCTGCAGGTGCCGAGCCGAACACCGGCGACGGCGCAGGCATCCTGCTGCAGGTACCCGACGAGTTCCTCCGCGCCGTGTGCGCGGAGGAAGGCTTCGAGCTGCCCGCCGAGGGCAGCTACGCCACGGGCATCGCTTTCCTGCCGCAGTCGGCCCGCGACGCCAAGCTGGCGTGCGAGGCCGTCGAGAAGATCGTCGAAGCCGAGGGCCTGCAGGTCCTGGGCTGGCGCGACGTGCCGTTCGACGAGTCGTCGCTGGGCGCCCTGGCGCGCGACGCCATGCCGACCCTGCGTCAGATCTTCATCGCCGGCGCCGACGGCATGCAGCTCGAGCGCCGCGCCTACGTGATCCGCAAGCGGGCCGAACATGAGCTGGGCACCAAGGGCCCAGGTCAGGACGGCCCCGGTCGCGAGACGGTGTACTTCCCGAGCCTGTCGGGCAAGACCATCGTCTACAAGGGCATGCTCACCACCCCGCAGCTCAAGGCGTTCTACCTGGACCTGCAGGACGAGCGGATGAAGAGCGCGCTCGGCATCGTGCACTCGCGGTTCTCGACCAACACGTTCCCCTCGTGGCCGCTGGCGCACCCGTTCCGCCGGGTCGCCCACAACGGTGAGATCAACACCGTCAACGGCAACGAGAACTGGATGCGGGCCCGTGAGGCGCTCATCCACACCGACGTGTTCGGGTTCCACAACGACCTGAACAAGATTTTCCCGGTCTGTACGCCGGGCGCCTCGGACACCGCACGGTTCGACGAGGCGCTCGAACTCCTGCACCTGGGTGGACGTCCGCTGCACCACGCCGTGCTGATGATGATCCCCGAGGCGTGGGAACGCAGCGAGACCATGGACCCCGCCCGCCGGGCGTTCTACCAGTACCACGCGTCGCTCATGGAGCCGTGGGACGGCCCGGCGTCGGTGTGCTTCACCGACGGCACCATCGTCGGCGCGGTCCTGGACCGCAATGGCCTGCGCCCCTCGCGCATCTGGGTCACCGATGACGGCCTGGTCGTCATGGCCTCCGAGGCCGGCGTCCTGGATCTGGACCCGTCGACCGTCGTCAAGAAGATGCGCCTGCAGCCCGGCCGCATGTTCCTCGTGGACATGGCCGAGGGCCGGATCGTCGACGACGAGGAGATCAAGGACAAGCTGGCGGCCGAGCACCCCTACCAGGAGTGGCTCGACAACGGCCTGTTCCACATCGACGACCTGCCCCCGGGCGACTACGTCAAGATGCCGCACCACCGCGTGGTGCTGCGTCAGCAGGCGTTCGGCTACACCAACGAAGAGGTCACCCAGCTGGTCGTGCCCATGGCACGCACCGGCGCCGAGGCGCTGGGCTCCATGGGCACCGACACCCCGATCGCTGTGCTGTCGCAGCGGCCGCGGATGCTCTACGACTACTTCCAGCAGCTGTTCGCCCAGGTCACCAACCCGCCGCTGGACGCCATCCGCGAAGAGGTCGTCACCAGCCTCTCGGGTGTCATCGGCCCCGAGGGTGACCTGCTGAACCCGGACGAGAACTCGTGCCGGCAGATCGTCGTGCCGCAGCCGATCCTGCGCAACGGCGACCTGTCCAAGCTGATCTGCGTCGACCCCGACCACGAGATCCGGGGTCGCAAGCACGGCATGCGTGCCGCGGTCATCAGCTGCCTGTACCCCGTCGCCGACGGTGGCGAGGGCCTGCGCCGCGCCCTGGAGGACGTGCGCACCAAGGTGTCGCAGGCCATCCGCAACGGTGCCCGCATCATCGTGCTGTCGGACCGCGAGTCCAACGAATGGCTCGCGCCGATCCCGTCGCTGCTGTCGACGGCGGCCGTCCACCACCACCTGGTCCGGGAACGCACCCGCACCCAGGTCGGCCTGGTGGTTGAGTCCGGTGACGCCCGTGAGGTGCACCACATGGCCATGCTGGTGGGTGTCGGCGCCGCCGCCATCAACCCGTACATGGCCTTCGAGACCGTCGAGGACATGGTCGACCGCGGTGTCATCACCGGTCTGACCAGCGACCAGGCCAAGGCCAACTACGTCAAGGCCGCCGGCAAGGGTGTGCTGAAGGTGATGTCCAAGATGGGCATCTCGACGCTGGCCTCCTACACCGGCGCCCAGCTGTTCCAGGCCGTCGGCATCAGCCAGCGCGTGCTCGACGAGTACTTCACCGGCATCTCCTGTCCCACCGGTGGTATCGACCTCGACGACATCGCGGCCGACGTCGCGGCGCGGCACAGCCTCGCCTACCTCGACCGGCCCGACGAGTGGGCGCACCGCGAGCTCGAGGTCGGCGGCGAGTACCAGTGGCGCCGTGAGGGCGAATACCACCTGTTCAACCCGGACACGGTGTTCAAGCTGCAGCACTCCACCCGCACCGGGCAGTACTCGGTGTTCAAGGAGTACACCAAGCTGGTCGACGACCAGAGCGAGCGCATGGCCTCCCTGCGTGGCCTGTTCACCTTCAAAGACGGTGTGCGCGAACCTATCTCGATCGATGAGGTCGAGCCTGCCAGCGAGATCGTCAAGCGGTTCTCCACCGGCGCGATGAGCTACGGCTCCATCTCGGCCGAGGCCCACGAGACGCTGGCCATCGCCATGAACCGCCTCGGCGGACGGTCGAACTCGGGTGAGGGCGGCGAGAACGTCGAGCGCTTCGACCGGGACGCCAACGGCGACTGGCGACGCAGCGCCATCAAGCAGGTCGCGTCGGCCCGCTTCGGTGTCACGTCGCACTACCTGACGAACTGCACCGACATCCAGATCAAGATGGCCCAGGGCGCCAAGCCCGGTGAGGGTGGTCAGCTTCCGGGGCACAAGGTGTACCCGTGGGTGGCCGAGGTACGGCACTCGACCCCGGGTGTCGGTCTGATCTCGCCGCCGCCGCACCACGACATCTACTCGATCGAGGATCTGGCGCAGCTGATCCACGACCTGAAGAACGCCAACCCCGAGGCCCGCATCCACGTGAAGCTGGTGTCGGAGAACGGCGTCGGGACCGTCGCCGCGGGCGTCTCGAAGGCGCACGCCGACGTGGTGCTCATCTCCGGGCACGACGGTGGCACCGGTGCGACGCCGCTGACCTCGCAGAAGCACGCGGGTGCACCGTGGGAGCTGGGCCTGGCCGAGACGCAGCAGACCCTGCTGCTGAACGGTCTGCGCGACCGCATCGTCGTGCAGGTGGACGGTCAGCTCAAGACGGGCCGCGACGTCGTCGTCGCCGCGCTGCTGGGTGCCGAGGAATTCGGTTTCGCCACCGCACCGCTGGTGGTCTCGGGCTGCATCATGATGCGCGTCTGCCACCTGGACACCTGCCCCGTGGGTGTGGCCACCCAGAACCCGGTGCTGCGCGAGCGGTTCACCGGCAAGCCGGAATTCGTCGAGAACTTCTTCCTGTTCATCGCAGAAGAGGTCCGCGAACTCATGGCGCAGCTGGGCTTCCGCACCATCAACGAGATGGTCGGCCAGGTCGGCGCGCTGGACACCAGCAAGGCCGTCGCCCACTGGCGCGCGCAGAAGCTGGACCTGACCCCGGTGCTGTACGAGCCGGAGTCGGCCTTCATGAAGCAGGATCTGTACTGCACGTCGAGCCAGGACCACGGTCTGGACAAGGCGCTCGACCAGCAGCTGATCGCCGAGTGCCGGGACGCCATCGAGTCCAAGGTGCCGGTGAGCCTCGCCATGAAGATCACCAACGTGAACCGCACCGTCGGCACCATGCTGGGCCACGAGGTCACCAAGGTGCATGGCGGCCAGGGTCTGCCGGACGGCACCATCGACATCACGTTCGACGGCTCGGCGGGTAACAGCTTCGGCGCGTTCCTGCCCAAGGGCATCACCCTCCGGGTGAACGGCGACGCCAACGACTATGTCGGCAAGGGTCTTTCGGGTGGACGCATCGTGGTGCGCCCGTCGAAGAACGCGCCGGCGGGCTACGTAGCCGAAGAGAACATCATCGGCGGCAACGTGATCCTGTTCGGTGCCACCAGCGGCCAGGCGTTCCTGCGCGGTGTGGTGGGCGAGCGGTTCGCGGTGCGTAACTCGGGCGCCGTGGCGGTCGTCGAGGGCGTGGGCGACCACGGCTGCGAGTACATGACCGGTGGCAAGGTGGTCATCCTCGGGGAGACCGGCCGTAACTTCGCCGCCGGTATGTCCGGCGGTATGGCCTACGTGTACGACCCGAAGGGCGCCCTGCCGGGCAACATCAACGGCGAGATGGTCGATCTCGATGCGCTGGACGCCACTGACGAACTGTGGCTGCACGAGATCATCACCGCCCATGTCGACGGGACGGAATCGGCTGTGGGACAGCGGATTCTGGACGATTGGCAGAATCAGAAGGAGCAGTTCATCAAGGTGATGCCTCGCGACTACAAGCGGGTGCTGGAGGCGATCGCCGGGGCCGAGGCCGCCGGCGAGGACGTCAGCGAAGCGATCATGGCGGCCGCTCGTGGCTGATCCGAACGGCTTCCTCAAGCACACCCACCGTCAGACCCCGACCCGCCGGCCGGTCGACCTGCGCCTCAAGGACTGGAAAGAGGTCTACGAGGAGTTCTCCAAGGAGACCCTGCAGGTCCAGGCCTCGCGCTGCATGGACTGCGGTATCCCGTTCTGCCACAACGGTTGTCCGCTCGGGAACCTGATCCCCGAGTGGAACGACCTGGTGTACCGGGACCGCTGGCGCGACGGCATCGAGCGTCTGCACGCCACCAACAACTTCCCGGAGTTCACCGGGCGGCTGTGCCCGGCGCCGTGCGAGGCGTCGTGCGTCCTCGGCATCAACCAGGACCCGGTGACCATCAAGCAGGTCGAGGTCGAGCTGATCGACAACGCCTTCGACCAGGGCTGGGTCAAGCCGATGATCCCGGACGTGAAGACCGGCAAGAAGGTCGCCGTCGTCGGGTCCGGGCCGGCCGGCCTGGCCGCGGCCCAGCAGCTCACCCGCGCCGGACACGACGTGACCGTGTTCGAGCGGGCCGACCGCATCGGTGGCCTGCTGCGTTACGGCATCCCGGAATTCAAGATGGAGAAGCGGCACATCGACCGTCGCCTGGAGCAGATGGCGGCCGAGGGCACGCAGTTCCGCGCCGGCGTCAACGTCGGTGTCGACATCACCGTCGAGCAGCTGCAGGACGACTTCGACGCGGTGGTCCTGGCCGGTGGCGCGACCGCATGGCGTGACCTGCCGATCCCGGGCCGCGAGCTCGACGGCATCCACCAGGCCATGGAGTACCTGCCGTGGGGCAACCGCGTGCAGCTCGGTGACGACGTCCTCGGACCTGACGGCCAGCCGCCGATCACGGCCAAGGGTAAGAAGGTCGTCATCATCGGTGGTGGTGACACCGGCGCCGACTGCCTGGGCACCGCCCACCGGCAGGGTGCCGAGAGCATCCACCAGTTCGAGATCATGCCGCGTCCGCCGGAGGAGCGCGCCGAGTCGACCCCGTGGCCGACCTACCCGCTCATGTTCCGGGTGTCCTCGGCACACGAAGAGGGTGGCGAGCGCGTCTTCTCGGTCAACACCGAGGAGTTCCTGGGCACCGACGGCAAGGTCTCGGCACTGAAGGTGCACGAGGTCGTCATGAAGGCCGGCAAGTTCGAGAAGGTCGAGGGTTCGGACTTCGAACTCCCGGCGGACATCGTCTTCCTCGCCATGGGCTTCGTCGGCCCCGAACGCGAGGGCCTGCTGACCGAGCTGGGCGTCGAGCTCACCGACCGTGGAAACGTGGCCCGGGACAACGACTTCCAGACCACCGTGCCCGGCGTCTTCGTCGCCGGTGACATGGGCCGCGGTCAGTCGCTGATCGTGTGGGCCATTGCCGAGGGTCGCGCCGCGGCTGCCGGCGTGGACCGCTACCTGATGGGTGAGTCGGCACTGCCGAAGCCGATCAAGCCGACGGCTGCGCCGCAGCGGTAGTTTTGTCAGACGCATAGTTCGCCGGTCCCGGGTTTCCTGGGGCCGGCGAACTGCTATCTGAGCGGCGGATGCCGTTGATAACGACTCGATACCGTCGGGTGTGTCGCGTGAGGCTGGTGTGACTGGAGTTGCACAATTGATCGGTTCGGGTCCCGATCGACCAGAACTGAATACTTATGGCGAACTACTCCACTGCACCCGCATCCCTGTTCGCCGGCTCCGAGCTGAGCCGGCGACGCTTTCTCGTGGGCTTGTCGGCCTCGGTGGTGGCCGGCGTGGGTCTGGCGCGGTGCGCCGTCGACGGGCCGGCCGCGACCGTGGCCGCAGCGCCGCCGAAGGCTCCCAAGGAACCGGTACAGCGGGGCATGGGATTGGCGTTGCCGGGCGGCGGCGAGCTCAGCAGCCTGCCGGACGTGGCCGGCAATCGCGTGGCGATCACGCTCGACGACGGCGTGAGTTCCGAGGTGGTGTGCGCGTACACCAAGCTCGCACGGGACACCGGCATGCGGCTCACCTATTTCGTCAACGGCCGCTACCAGTCGTGGACCGAGAACCGGGACCTGATGCTGCCGCTGGTGGAGTCGGGGCAGATTCAGTTGGGCAACCACACCTGGTCGCATCCGGACCTGGCGAAGCTCTCCAAGGACGAGATCGTCGACCAGCTCGAGCGCAACCACAAGTTCCTGCAGTCGACCTTCGGGGTCGACTCGCGTCCGTACTACCGGCCGCCCTATGGCAGCCACAACGCGATCGTCGATCGGATCGCGGCGGAGCTCGGCTACTCGACGCCGACGATGTGGACGGGATCGCTGGGCGACGAGAACATCGTCACCGAGGACTACATCCTCAAGATGGCGGGCAAGTACGTCACCGAGCAGACGGTCGTCATCGGCCACCTGAACCACCTACCGGTGACGCACGTTTACGGCCAGCTGGTCGACCTGCTGAAGGAACGCAATCTGCGGACCGTCACGCTCGACGACGTGTTTCGGAAGCCGCGCGAACTTCCCGTCTGATTCGCCCGCGTGACGTAGCTCATATTGTCTCGTAGGTCACTTGGTCGGCGCCCCACCCTCTTAAATTAAGAAGACTTTAAGGGTTTCTCCTGCATCAGGAATCACACCAGTCACATCCGACACGCCGCTGTTACTTTCGGCGCGCCTCCAAAGGTTTGCCGATGACCGGCGTTGTAATGAAAACGCGAGGGCCGTGCGATAGTCTGGCCCCACGGTGCAACCAATCGCCGACCGCAGGAGTGATCACCGTGTACAACAACCCGCTTTCACGTTCACGCATGGGACGTATTGCCTGGTCCTTGTTCCGTCACCCGGTCAAGAGCCGCGAGTTCCCGGCCAAGAACGAGCGCCTGGTCACCGCCGCGGACATGGTCCGCTTCGGCGTCTAGCGCCTGATCGACTGCCGCAGCCGGCCGTATTCGGCGGTAACGTCAGCTGATTTGCTGATCGTTATTGATTTGTGACCTCCGCGATAATTAAGAACGCACGCCCGCCCGGAACCGAATTCTCGGCTCCGGGCGGTTGCCGTATCTCAGGCCGTCAGTAGCCCGGAGTCCCGGATGGCTTCGGCCAATGGCTCCAGCACGGCCGGGTCGTGCGGTTGCGGGATGTAGATGATCGCCAGGTCCAGCCCTTCGGCACCCAGGCCCGCGGCCTCGTCGACGACCTTGCGGTAGTCCCGGTCCTGGCCGAGCCGAACGTGCGCCGACAGGGTGATCTCATTGGGATCGCGCCCGATGTCGGCACAATGCGCCGCGAGCACGCCGCGCTTGCGGGCAAACTCCTCCGGCGTCCCGCCGACAAAATTCCAGTGATCGGCGTACTTGGCGGTGATCTTCAGGGTGCGTTTCTCGCCGCTACCGCCGATGCAGAACGGCGGATGCGGCTGTTGCGGGCCCTTCGGCTCGTTGCGGGCGTCCTTCAACTGATAGAACTTGCCGTCGAAGGTCGTGGTGTCCTGGCTGAGTAGGCCTTTGAGCACCTCGCAGGCCTCTTCGAAGCGGTCGAACCGCTCCTTGATGGAGCCCAACTCGATGCCGTAGGCGCCGGACTCCTCTTCGTTCCAGCCGGCGCCGATACCCAGCTCGAGCCGGCCGTTCGACACGATGTCCAGCGCGGACGCCATGTTGGCCAGCACTGCCGGGTGCCGATAGTGGATGCCGGTGACCAGAACGCCGACCCGCAGCCGCTTGGTGGCCTGCGCCAGCGCGGTCAGCGTGACCCAGCCCTCCAGGCATGGGCCGGTCGAGTCGGAGAAGATCGGATAGAAGTGGTCGAAGGTCCAGCCGGACTCGAAAGCGTCGATATCGTCGGCGGCCTGCCAAACGGCGAGCATGTCCGACCAGGTGGTGTCTTGCGGTGAGGTTTTGAAGGCGAATCGCACGCTTATTGAAACTAGTCACGACCGGCTCCTAATTCCTGTGAGTTTTCTCGAAGCATTGGCAGACTGGACGCCATGGACCCGGTGGCCGCGCTGCGGGAGATCGCCTTCTACAAAGACCGCGCGCGTGAGGAGTCCCGTCGCGTCATGGCCTATCGCAAAGCCGCGGACGTCGTGGAGGCGCTGACACCCGAACAACGCGAGAAGCTGGGCCGGACCAACAGCTGGCAGACACTCGCCGGCGTCGGACCCAAGACCGCCGCCGTGATCGCCCAGGCCTGGGCCGGTCGTGAGCCCGACGCGCTGGTCCAACTTCGTACGGCGGCAGCCGATTTGGGTGGGGGAGAACTGCGCGCGGCGCTGAAAGGCGATCTGCACCTGCACTCCAACTGGTCTGACGGCGGGGCACCCATCAGCGAAATGATGGCCACCGCACAGCGTTTGGGCCACGAGTACTGCGCGCTCACCGACCACTCGCCGCGGTTGACGGTCGCGAACGGCCTCAGCGCGGACCGGCTCCGTCAACAGCTGGACGTCATCGACGAAATCCGTGACCGGTTCGCGCCGATGCGGATCCTCACCGGTATCGAGGTCGACATCCTCGAAGACGGCTCGCTGGATCAGGAACCCGAACTGTTGGAGCGGCTGGACGTCGTGGTGGCCAGCGTGCACTCCAAGCTGTCGATGGACGCCGCCGCGATGACCCGGCGCATGGTGCGCGCGGTGTCCGGCGGCCAAGCCAACGTGTTGGGCCACTGCACGGGCCGCCTGGTCGAAGGCTCCCGCGGCACCCGGCCGGAATCGAAGTTCGACGCGGCGGCGGTGTTCGCGGCATGCGCCGCCAATGATGTTGCGGTGGAGATCAATTCGCGCCCCGAACGGCGCGACCCCCCGACCCGGCTGCTGAACCTGGCCCTGGACGCCGGGTGTCTGTTCTCGATCGACACCGACGCGCATGCGCCCGGCCAGCTGGACTTCCTCGGCTACGGGGCGCAGCGGGCACTGGATGCCGACGTGCCGCCGGAGCGGATCGTCAACACCTGGCCGGTCGAGCGACTGCTGTCGTGGGCCGGCGCGTAGCGTCGGGCCCATGGTTCTCGGTACGGCGACCGCCGTCACGCTTTTCGCCGCCGGCCTGATCTTCCTGCTGGCGCTGGTTCTCGGCATCTGGAAGTACCGGCAGATGGCCGTCAATCCGGACCATCTGGCGCATCCCTACGTGGACATCGCGCACCGGGCCGCGCTGATGTACTCGTTCGCCACCCTGCTGGTCGCGGTGTTCGTGCAGCTCAGTGCCTGGCCGGCGTGGGTGAACCTCACGGCCGCAATGGTTTTGGTGTTCTTCTTCGTCGTCGCGATCGCCGCGTACATCCAGCATGGGTTTCGCCAGGACACCACCAACCAGTTCGAGCACCCCAGCGGCAGCCTGCACGCCGGGATGCTGGCGCTGATCCTCGGCGAGGTCGGTGGATTTCTCGTGCTGCTGGCGGGTTTCGTGGTTGCGCAGTTCTGAACTCGGCGCGCGGGCATACTGATTCATCATGGCTGGTCGATCGACGCCGCGATGGGCCGCACTGCTCACGGCGGCATGCTTGCTGACTTCGTGCTCCGTGCACGTCGGCGGCGGGGTGACCACCATGTCCAAAGGCCAATTGGAGACGGCGGTCAAGGACAAGCTGAGCACCAAGACCACATCGACCATCGATTCGGTGGTGTGCGACGGCGGTCTCGAGGGCAAGGTGGGAGCGGCGCAGACGTGCACCGTCGTCACCGGCGCGAAGTCGCGCCGCGCCACGGTGCGGGCCGTCGACGTCAAGGGATCGAACATTGCGCTCAGCATTGAAATCATCCCCGGACAGTGAACTGCACGGCTGCCTGCTGCAGCTGAACAGTCCAGCGCGCCCGTGGCTGATTCGCGACGGCGCTCCCGAGGGCGTCGACCTGGTGGCCGAGTGGAAGTCCGACGATCCGGACTGGCGGCAGCTGCTCGAAGACCTGGCAGTGGCGCTGACCTTCCAGATCCATCTGCGCCTGGACGCCGAGAACCGGCTCCTACACGCGGGGGATCACCTGGTCGAATGGCGCCAAGACGCCGAAGGCCAATGGATCGAGTGTCACGACACCGGCGACCTGCGGCTGTTCTGGTCGGGCAATTCGAACTGCATGTACCACCTGATCACGACCGACGACATCAAGATCCCGATCCAGCAGTGCGTCGACGACGCGGGATGGACGTACCGGACCGGTTAGTTTCAATACTCGCCGCGCAGGTACCGCGCGTTGGCTTCGGCTTCGGCCTCGGCCGCTTGAGCCGGCGTCGGCAAGTTCATGTATTCGTCGACGTAGTCGCGGGCGATGTGACTGTCGGCGCCTTGATGGGTAAGCATGTCTTCGATCAGCGAGCGCTGACTGGCCCGACCCTTCAAGCTTGCCAGTGCGGCGGTGGCGACGATCTCGCGGGCTAATTGGGTTTCGTCCATTGACGCCACCTGCGGTTCCAGCTCGATGCGTTGCAGCCAGCCGCTGATGGTCGCTGTGGCAGTGACGGTGCCCGCGCCATTGGTCACGCTGACCGCGAGCGTGATCGGTGCGGTGCTTTCGTCATCCTGGGTGAGAGTGCTAAAGGGGGCGACATCGATGTAACCGGGTGGGGCTATGTAGTCATAGGAATCCGCGTCGTCAGCCCAGTCGTCTGACCCTTCCCATTCATCACCATCCAACGTGCCCCCCGGTCGCGTATGAAATCCCCACGAGAGCCCAACGCCCCGCTCGCTCAGACTATCAACGCGCGATAGCCAAGGGGACTTGACCCCGTGTGTTGGACACGCTGAATCCCGCAAGGTTGGCGGGGGAAGCGAGATGATCCACCACGATGGCAAGGAAAAATTACCCTGACGAGTTCAAACGGGACGCGGTAGCGCTGTACCGAGACACCGAGGGCGCCACGATCACGCAGATCGCCGACGAACTCGGCATCTCCGGTGTGACGCTCTCAGCGTGGTGCAAAGCCGCCGGGGTGCCGATCAGGCACCGCAACCCCACCGCAGCAGCACAGCCGAGCCCCGGCGTTGAGACCCCAGAGCAGGAGCTGGCCCGGCTACGGGCCGAGAACAAGGCGTTACGCGCCACGGAGGCTCGGTTGTCTACCGAGCGTGACATTCTGCGGTCGGCGGCCAAGTATTTCGCCGGGGAGACGAACTGGTGAGCCGCTTCCAGTTCGTCGCCGACCACCTGCACACCTTCGAGGTGAAGTGGCTGTGCGCAGTCGTCGAGGTTGCGCGTTCATCGTTCTACGCCTGGTTGGCCGCTGCCGACGGACGCGCCGCCCGCCAGGCCGCTGACAAGGCGCTGGCCGCGCGTATCCGCACCGTGCACGATGAGGACAACACCTACGGGGCGCCGCGGATCACCGCTGAACTCAACGACGGTGCACCCGACGGTGAGCGGGTCAACCACAAGCGGGTGGCCCGGGTCATGCGCAGTGCCGGGATCGCCGGCTACCGCCGCCGGCGACGGGTGAAGACCACCACGCCGGATCCGGCCAAACAGAAAGTCCCGGACCTGCTCAACCGGGACTTCACCGCCGCGGCACCCAACGTCAAGTACGTCGGCGACATCACCTACCTGCCATTGGCAAGCGGTTCGAATCTGTATCTGGCGACCGTGATCGACTGCTTCTCCGGACGGGTGGCGGGGTGGGCGATCGCCGAGCACATGCGCACCGAACTGGTCGAAGATGCCCTCAAAGCCGCTGCGGCGCTGCGCGGCTCCCTGACCGGTGCAGTGTTCCACACAGATCACGGAAGTCAGTACACCTCAAGGGATTTCGCGAACCTCTGCCGTGACTTGGAGGTCACCCAGTCTATGGGTGGCGTCGGGTCAAGTGCCGATAACGCGCTGGCCGAATCGTTCAACGCCGCCCTCAAACGCGAGATCCTGCAGGACCGCAGCCACTGGCCCGACGCTGCTACCTGCCGCCGCGAAGTGTTCCGCTGGCTGGCTCGCTACAACACCAAACGACGGCACTCCCGGTGCCGCTATTCCAGCCCTGCGACCTACGAAAGGACCCTAACACCGGCTACGCTGCCAGTAGCCGCGTAACCACAAATCCCGTGTCCACTACATGGGGGCAAGGCCCAAGTCCTCCCACAACGATCCGACGAGCGAGCCATCGGAAATTCGTGCGAATTTGGAGCGCACGTCCGGGTTAGTGTGGGTGGATGGAGCCGCGGTAGCGGATGTTTTAGCGGTGGGGGCACGTATGAGCGAATTGAGGGTCGATCCATCCGAGATCCATAGGTCGGGTGTCGAGGTCGGAAACGTTGCAGGAACTATTAACGCGGCGTTCACCAGTGTCGACAACACACTTGCTTCGGCTCAGTCACGTTGGGTGGGTCATTCGGCTCGCGCCCTGGCGTCGATGGCGAGCGATTGGCAGCAAGCGACAAGGGCGCATTATCAGGCTCTTGCTGAACACGGTGAGAACCTCACTTCCGCGGCAAAGCGATATGGTCAAGCGGACGAATCTGGGGCCCGCTCGGTGCGAAGTGCGGCCGCGAGCATAGCGGACTCAGGTCCGGCGAAACGTGGCGACTTCGATCTCGACACGCAGTTCAACCGCCCACAGGGTCTTGTCGGCGGTCCAGCTGGGGCGCCTCCTCCCGAATCGGGTTATGAATGTGTAGCCGCCGCCACGGGAGTCGCGATGACGGTTGTTCAGGTGACCCAAACAAAAACCTGGTGGACGCAGCCGGGTGGATCGGATGGGCAGCATTGCAAGTGAGGACTGAGTCGAGGTCGCGTCCGCGTGTATCGATTGGAGGTGAGTCTGACCATGCTTAGACATTGGTGGATCGAGTATTGGTGGATCCTTGCATCGCTGGTGTACTGCATTCTTCTCGTCGTTTTGATTCGTGGTGGGATGTGGGCAAAATCTGGACCGAAAATCGTATTGGCAACTTTATGTGTACTTGTCCTATTGATTCCGTCGATGCACGCGCCCGGAAGCTATGTAAATGCCATGCTCGTCGTGCTCAATCTATTGATATTGTTCAGAACAGTCTTTATGCCGGGGATGTCATCGACACGCCTGGATCGATAGGCTGGCTGCCTTTCGGCGCAGCGAAACAGTTCGCGCACGCCGGGGCGCAGCTATTACTCGGCAACCGACTGAGGCGGTACGGCTGTTTGTGGAAAGTTGTCATGGTGTAGGTCCGGGGGCGAGGTTGAAACTGATGAATTGAGTGCGGGGCGGTCGGTGCTTGTTGGGCAACGATATTTGAGTCGAATGTACGTCCAAGCTCGGTTTATAAATGGCCGAGTGCATCTGATGGGGCCGGTGTTCTATGGGTTTGTCGGTAGCTGACATTGACGAGTGGGACCCCGAGTCGATTAGTGCCGTAGGTGCGGCGGCCGCAGCTAGAGCAGCAGCTGCTTCGGAGGCGTGGTCGAGTTTGATGGGGCTGTCTGCATTTGACGCCTGGCGCGGTGAGGGCGCAGACGCGGCTCGTGCACGTACCGAGAAGTACGCCGACGGGTTGGACCAACATGGCCAGGCTGCGTCGGCAGTGGCGGTAGCAGCCAATACGGCGGCGAATGAGATTCGGCAGGTCAAGAGGCAACTGGCTGAGCTGAGGGCTACCCTCGGGCAATATGCGATCACAGTTGACGCGAGAGGTAGCCGTGTCGTGCCGCCGACCAACTTGTCGTCGCTGACACCGGCCACGCGAAACCTGGTTCAAGATGCGACCAAGATCGGGCAGCAGAGCCTAGATCAGCTTAGATGGGCGGCCGAGCAGGCTGACGCTCACCTCTCAAACGCGATGGATCCCATCGGCACATCGAAGGCCAGTTTCGATCTGGACACACAGTTCAATCGCCCGCAAGGCCTTGTCGGGGGTCCCGGCGGGGCGCCTCCTCCTGAATCGGGTTATGAGTGCGTGGCTGGGGTGACGGCCGTCACTATGACGGTCGTTCAGGTCACCCAGACAAAAACATGGTGGACGCAGCCAGGGGGATCGAACGGAAAGCACTGCGCGTAGGAAGTGGGTCAAAGCAAATGAGAAAAATGGCAAAAGCGTGCGCTCGAACTTAAAGTCTAGCTGATCGAGAATTGAGCAAGTCCGGCGAAGAGGCTTAACATGCAATAAGGTGGCTGTTCTGCTAGTGCATAGTTAGTGTGCCCGGACCCGTAACCGATCAAATATGCTTACTTCAGTCACAGTGGTTCCAGTTGTTGCAGCGTCGCAGCTCGTCATACCATCGAATCTGCAACGCTAGCGCTCTTTGATTCAGCGGTCTGCGAGCACCACCCGTTCGATTGCAGCTGCCGTCACACCGTCACAGTCCAGGGCGGACACTCCGCCTCTTTGATCTCGGTCTTGATGGATAAACCTTGAATGACAGATCTAGCATTGAGTAGTACACATGCGCAGTTGGGCGCGCCCGCCGATGTCGCTGTTATTCGGTGCTCTCTGGGAACAGTGGCTGAGTATCCCGATTACCCCGCTGAGTGGGGTGACCTCGACGCGATCGCGCTGTTGTGGTCGGCCGATGCCATACGCGAGGCAGTGCTGATCGCCAGCCCCGGCCTTGCAAGTCAGGTTGACAAGTTGCTGGAGAGCTCGGCGGCTGATACGCCGGCGAGAAAGCGCAGACGCCTGCACAAAGGCCTGCTGAAGTACGCGCTGCGCCTTAGCAGCAGATGTACGCCGTTCGGCGCGTTCGCCGGTGTCGCTGTGCTGGCGGTTGGCGACGTTGAGCCTTTGCTCGGGCCTTCTCATATCCGACACGTTCGGGCGTCCGGCGCGGTAACCAGACGGCTGGTGCGATTGGCGCGGACGATGCCGCAGGTGCGGTTATATCCCAATCCGGCGTTGATGGAACGTGCCGACCGCATGGTCGTCCGCGTCATGCGTGGCTCTAACGACACGCACACGCAGTCCTCGATCAGGGCCACCGGGCCTGCCCGTCTGGCAGTCGCGGCTTGTTCGGGCACCGCGACGAGGCAGGACGTCGAGCGGCAGGTAGCCGCGGCGTACCCAACTGCCGGCCGAACGAAGGTCCGCGAACTGATCGACCAGCTGCTAGCGGCCGAGGTGTTGTTGTGTGAGGCGGAGCATTCCGCGTTCGACAGCGACCCGTTGGTGCGGCTGCCCGACGCCGTCGAGGGCGTCGTCGAGATGCGAGCTGCTGTTGCGAAGTACAGCGACGCGTCGGATCCGGCAAAAGATGGCAGCCTCGACGAGTTACTGCATTTGTCCTTCGTTGGCGGCGTCCAAAGAGACATCCATGTCGACCTCGAACTGGACGTGTCGGGTCAAATCCCAACGCTGGTCGTTGACGCGGCACGCAATGCCGTCACAGCCCTGGCTCCGACAATGGGACACCTGCCGATGAACTCGGGACTCAACGAGTTTGCTGACGAGTTCGCGGAACGGTACGGCCGAACCCTTGTGCCGTTCCTGACGGCCATCGACGAGGAACTCGGGATCGGTTACCCGCGCGCCTACGAGGCCGTCGCTCAGCGGCGCCCGGCTATCACCAACGAAGAAGATCCTGATGTCGAACGCCGCCGGGCTCTCATTGGCCGACTGCTACAGCAGGCTGCAGCTGACCGGTTGGATGCGGTGGAGCTGACTGATGCGGATCTGGCAGGCTTCTCGGAGCCAAGCGGCTTACCGAGTACGCTCGACGTCATACTCAAGCTCCGCCGCGAACCTCTGGGCTTGCGCGCGTCGATTATTGGCATGGGCTTTCCGGGTGGATCGGCCGTTGGTCGCTTCACCGCCGTAATGCCCCGTGCATACGATTTCGCACGGCGCTGTGTCGAGATCGATAGCGCCTGGTGGGCCGATAGCACAGGAGGCCGAGGCATCCTCTGCGGAGTGGATTACATTGCTGGGTCGGACTCGATCAACGAAGTGTCCACGACCGCACCGCTCTACCCAATGACATTGGCAGTCAATGCGCGTCCTCCTAAGTCAGCCGGTGCCGTGCTCACGCTCGCTGACGTCTACCTCGGTTTCGCCGAGGGACGTATGCGGACGGTGCTTGCCGACGGCACACCGTTGAGCTTCCGTCAGTTGACCATGGCAACGACGCGCGCTTCAGCCAAAGCTGTTCGGCTACTACGCGATATTTCCGATGCAGGGATCCAGCGGCCGTTCTGGTCCTGGGGTGAGGCCGAGTCGATCATGAATTGCCTGCCGGAAGTCCGATACAAGGGTGTCACGCTCACAGAACAGCGATGGCGGTTCCCGGCGAGTGCAGACCGATCCAAGGTCGCGCTGAAGGAGTGGATCACCACGACTGGCATAAGCCGCTACGTGCTGGTCGGACCTTACGACAACCAGCTGCACCTCGACACGCGGCATCCACGGCACCTGGACCTACTGCTCGACGAGATCATCGACGGAAGCCAGTGGTTGTATCGCGCACCGGAGCCCGAGCAGACAGGCGTTATCCGCGATCACCGGTCGGCAATGCACGCAGCTGAGGTGGCGGTGACCGTTGCAGCGCCGGGAACACGGCGCGGCGAGCCGGACCTCCTTGGTTGGCCACTGCATGACCCCTCCGACGACGAACAGCGGTTGTTGGTGCCGGGAGGTGCCTGGACGGCGTTCGCCATAGACGCGGCCAGCAATTCCCACGACCGCGTCTTGAGGGCCTTTGCCGACGACTTCCCCGACCTCGTCGGCGACTGGTATTTCGTGCGTTATCGACAAAACGACCAAGACCAGCTGCGCTTGCGAGTCAGGCGACCCGTTGTGGAGCTCGCCGGGGTCTTGGCTTGGCTGGCAGAGGCCCGGCTGGCCGGGCGCATCGGTGATTATACGATTCCTGTTTACCACCGCGAGCTAGAACGCTATGGCGGACCCCGGAGCTTTCAGGTCTATGAACGGCTGTTTTGCCGAGAGTCAGCACATATAGTTGCGATGCTGCCGATCTTGGACAGTATGTCCTTACCCGCGACCGACACGCCGCGCCTGGTCAGGTCGGGCATCGAGGCAGCTGCTGGCATCCTGGCGCAGTGGTTGGACGGTCTCGATCCGAATAGAGTCAGCGCCAACGAAGTGGTCGGCGCCACTATCGATCACTACGGCGGGGAGCTCGGTTCGGTGGTACACAAGATCAAAACGGAGTTGCGCCAGCGGCAGCCAGGGGTCGATGAGGGCAACGGCTTGGTCGCTGATATGCGCAGCTTCTGGGAGCACCCAGCTCACAGCGCCGCTGTGATGACTCCCGGTGTTTTGCAGAGCGCAAGTCACATGTTCTGTAACCGGCTCGGCCTGCGCAGGCACGAGGAGTTCGCCGCCATGTGGTTGGTCAAGACGGATCGAAACCGCAAGGCCCGGCGGGGGGCCAGGCACCGATGACAGCCTTCCGCTGCGGCAGCTGGCGCCGCACGGTCTATTCCGGAAGCATCGGCATTTCCCAGCCGGGATCTTTGCCGACCAGCGCGCCGCGCGTCAGGCAGGCGTTGCCGAATTTCTGGCGCACCAGGTCGACGGCGCAGTCCACCGCGGCAGTGTCGGGCTCGCCATCGAAGGGCAGCTCGAGCTGTTCGGTGCCGGCGGTGTCGACGTTCGACACCGAGAACCCCATCAGCGTCAGCCCGCGCTCGGCGATCATCGGCCCTGCCGCGGCAACCAATCCGCGTGCGGCCGTGAGGATTTCCTCCGTCGACGCAGTCGTGCGGCGCATGGTGTGCGACCGCGTCACTCGACTGTAGTCGTCGAACCGCAGTCGCAGGACCACGGTGCGGCCGGTCCGCCCGCTGCTGCGCATGCGGCGGGTG
The DNA here is from genome assembly GCF_046250085.1 of Mycobacterium sp. SMC-16. NCBI lineage: Bacteria > Bacillati > Actinomycetota > Actinomycetes > Mycobacteriales > Mycobacteriaceae > Mycobacterium > Mycobacterium sp. SMC-16. The sequence continues at coordinate 5,744,664 of NZ_CP176427.1, read as the reverse complement.
ATGCGGTCGACCAGGTTGATGATCATGGCGTCGATATCGTTGTCGGACATGGTGTTCCCGCGTCTGCCGACGGCGCGTTGGGCGCCGACCGAGCGCCGTCGTACACCGGTGGTCACGCGCCTGCGGTCGGTGTTGTGCGACAACGCGAACAGCTGACGTCCCATGGCCGCGCCCACCATGGCGCCCAGCGCCGACTCGGTCAGGGCCGCGACGTCGGCCACGGTTTCGACGCCGTGTTCGCGCAGTTTCTCCGCCGTCTTGGCGCCGACACCCCAGAGATGTTGCACCGGAAGCGGATGCAGGAACGCCAGCTCGCGGTCCGGCGGCACCAGCAGCAGCCCGTCGGGCTTGGCCTCGCGGCTCGCGACCTTCGCCAGAAACTTGGTGCGGGCGATGCCGACCGTGATCGGCAGTCCTACGCGCTCCCGGACCGCCTCGCGCAGCGCGGCGCCGATCTGCACCGGGGTGCCGGACACCCGGCCCAGACCGCTGACGTCGAGGAAGGCCTCGTCGACCGACAGCGGCTCGACGAGCGGCGTGGTGTCATGGAAAACCTTGAAGACCTCTCGGCTCGCCTCCGAATAGGCGGACATCCGGGGTGGGACGACGATGGCCTGCGGGCACAGGCTGCGGGCCTGGTGCCCGCCCATCGCGGTGCGCACGCCGAAGGCCTTGGCTTCATAGCTGGCGGCGAGCACCACGCCGGCGCCGACGATCACCGGCCGGCGGCGCAGCGCGGGATCGTCGCGCTGCTCGACCGAGGCGTAGAACGAGTCGAGATCGGCGTGCAGGATGGCTGCCCCGGCGTGTGCTTGGACGTCCGACACGAACATATGTTCGCACAGACGTTCGATGCACGAAAGGTCAGCTGCCGTAGATGCTGGTCAGCCAGATGTGGGTGAGGGTGTTGACGACGTCGTCGTGTGCGACGGCCCCGGGCTCGCCGGCCAGGGTGGCCATGATCATGCGCTCGTTCATCAGGTTCAACGAGGTCGCCAGGTCCCGGGCGGGCACAGTGTCCGGCGCACTGCCGCGCGAGCGTTCCGCGGCGATCAGGGCGGCGGTGAGGTTGATCCACTTCTGCATCAGGCCGGCCCAGAACTCGCGTAGTTCGGGAACCGTCCTGACGGCCTCGACGCCGGCTCGCGCCGTGGCCGGGTGGGAACCGAATGAGCTGAAGAAAATCTCGATGCCGTGCCGGATTGCCTTCTTGGGGTCCGCCGGCATGTCTTCGAGCGCGCCGTCGAAGCCGGTGTCGGCGCGCTTGATCAGCGGGTCGAGCAGTGACAGCAGCACCGCTTCCTTGGAAGCGAAGTAGAAGTAGAACGTCGGGCGGGAAATGCCGGCGCCTTTGGCCAGGTCGTCGACGGAAATCTCGGAGAACGATCGCTGCTCCAGGAGACTGGTCGCAGTGGCCAGGATGGCCGCTTCCCGGTCGTCGCCGGACGGTCGAGCCGCGCGGCGGCCCCGGGGTGCCCGGGTCTGTGCGGCGGTACTCATGCAGCTGAGCCTAACAGTTTGTCGAGTTTTTCAACACACTGTTGACCGGCTCAACACCATGTTGATACCGTCGGTACCATGATCGAACACTTCGATGTTGTCATCGTCGGTGCCGGAATCTCCGGCATCAGCACCGCCTGGCACCTCCAAGACCGCTGCCCCACCAAGAGTTACGTGATCCTGGAGCGCCGGGAGAACATCGGCGGCACGTGGGACCTGTTCAAGTACCCCGGCATCCGCTCGGACTCCGACATGTTCACCCTCGGTTTCCGGTTCAAGCCGTGGGAGTCGGCCAAGTCGATCGCCGACGGTCAGTCGATCTGGAACTACATCAACGAGGCCGCCGACGAGAACGGCATCCGGCAACACATCCGCACCGGTCAGCGCGTCACGTCGGTTGACTGGTCGGACGCCGAGAACCGCTGGACCATCAACATCGAGGCCGGCGGCGAAAGCAAGCAGATCACCGCGTCATTCCTGTCGGTGTGCAGCGGCTACTACAACTACGACGAGGGCTACTCGCCCGAGTTCCCCGGCGCGGCCGACTTCAAGGGCCAGATCGTGCACCCGCAGCACTGGCCCGAGGACCTGGACTACACCGGCAAGAACGTCGTCGTGATCGGTTCCGGCGCAACAGCCGTCACGCTGATCCCGTCGCTGGTGAACGGCGGCGTCGGCCACGTGACCATGCTGCAGCGCTCGCCCACCTACATCGGCGCGCTGCCGCTCGAGGACCCGGTGGCGAAGCAGACCAACAAGTTCCTGCCGAAGCACCTGGCGCACTTCGTGAACCGCTGGAAGCAGATCGGCTACAGCACCGGGCAGTACCAGCTCGCCCGCAAGTTCCCGGCCGTGTTCAAGAAGGCGCTGCGCCAGATGGCCGAGCGTCGGCTGCCTGAGGGCTTCGACTACGACAAGCACTTCAGCCCGCGCTACAACCCGTGGGACGAGCGAGTCTGCTTGGCGCCCAACGGTGATCTGTTCAAGGCGATCCGTTCGGGCAAGGCCGGCGTCGTCACCGACACCATCGAGACCTTCACCGAGAACGGCATCAAGCTGACCTCGGGCGAGGAGTTGCAGGCCGACATCATCGTCACCGCAACGGGTTTGAACATGCAGCTGTTCGGTGGCGCGACCGCCAACCGCAACGGCGAGCCGATCGACCTGCCCTCGTCCATGACCTACAAGGGCCTCATGCTGTCGGGCGTCCCCAACATGACGATCACCTTCGGATACACCAACGCGTCCTGGACGCTCAAGGCCGACCTGGTGTCCGAGTTCATCTGCCGCGTACTGAACTACATGGACGCCAACGGGTTTGACCGCGTCGAGCCGCAGCACCCGGGTGACAGCGTGGACGAGCTGCCCTTCATGGACTTCACCCCCGGCTACTTCAAACGGGCCATGGACAGCCTGCCCAAGTCGGGTTCGGAAGCGCCCTGGAAGCTCAAGCAGAACTACTTCTTCGACATGCGGACCATCCGGTACGGCAAGGTCGACGAGCAGGCCCTGCAGTTCACCAAGCACCGGGTTGCCGTGAACGCCTAGTTCTCGGCTATGCCGCGAAACCCCCCAAAATCTGCGATTTTGGGGGGTTTTCCGTTGTCGGTAATGCCGGGGCTTTGGATGGAAGGCGTGACTCGGCCTATTTGTCGCCTCCGGCGACCACGACGATGCCGTCCTCGTCGCAGTACGCGACGTCGCCGGGGACGAACGTGACGCCGCCGAAGGTCACCTCGACGTCGCGCTCACCCGCGCCGGTCTTGGTGCCCTTGCGCGGATTGGTGCCCAGCGCCTTGATGCCGACATCGATGGTGCGCAGCGTCGACGCGTCGCGCACCGGTCCGTTGACGATGACGCCCGACCAACCGTTGTCGTGGGCGAGGCCGGCGATGATGTCGCCGACGAGGGCGGTGTGCATCGAGCCGTCGCCGTCGACCACGAGGACCCCGCCGTCACCCGGCGTCGACAGGATCGACTTGAGCAAGGCGTTGTCCTGGAAGCACTTCACCGTGGTGATCCGGCCGGCGAACATGGTCCGACCGCCGTAGTTCTGCAACTGCAGATCGCAACTGCGGACGTCGGGATAGATCTCGTCGACGAGGTCGGCGGTGGCGCGGGGTTCGATGGTCACCCGCCGATTATCTCAGGGGCGATGTCAGTCCGTGGCGCGGCGTCGGGCCAGCAGCACGACGAGCAAGGCCAGCACGCCCGCGGCGAGCACCGCGGCGACAGGCACCGGCGAGCGTTGCGGAACGGGCGGCGCCAGGTTGAGCACGGGCAGCGGTGCGGGCGCCGGGGGCTCGGGAGTCGGGGGCGGGGGAGCAGGGATCTCCTGAGTCGGGGCCGCTGGTGGGGCCACCTTCGGCGGAGCCTTCTTAGCGGGGGCCTTCTTGGCCGGGGCGGTGGTCGCGGCCTTCTTGGCGGGCGTCTTCTTCGCCGGCGCCTTCTTGGCGGGCGCCTTCTTTGCCGCGGCCTTCTTCGCCGGAGTCTTCTTGGCAGGAGTCTTCTTCGCCGGCGTCTCCTTCGCGGGGACGCCCGGCTCTGACTCGTCGGGGGAATTCTGCTCGTCTGCCATGCGAATGCTCCTCTGAGCGGTTATGCCACTCCGAGGCGGGCCAGGACGTCCGCGTCGATGCCGTCGAGCTGGCTCTCGATGGCTGCGTGCGCGGTCCGCCGCTGCGGGGCCGGCATGTTCTCCGCCGCCGTCACCGCCGCTGACAGGTCGGCCAGCTTGCCCGACAGTGTCGCCACGAACTGTTTGGTCTCGGCATCCTTGGGCTTGTTCTCGGCCACCTGGCGCAGCGAGCGCTCCGCGCCCGCGATGCGGGCGGACAAGACGCCGCCGGCGCCGGAGAACTGCCCGATCTGACTCAGCGGGACACCCAGCTGGTCCGCGCGGCGTTGGTCGATAACGCCGCGCGCGGCAATCGCGGCCCGGTACGCCACCGGGACGACAACAGGGGCGAGGATGCGCGACACCATCAACAGCCGGCGAATCTTGGTCGGCGACAGCAGCTTGCCCTCACGGACCGCCTGCAGCTGCGTCTCAGCAACCTTGAGTGCCATCTTGTCGCTGTCCCGCTGGGCTTTCACCCCGGCCCGGTCCCGCTTCGTTTGCCGACGGCCGTCCGCCTTGATGCGCTGGGCCTCGTTCTTGGCAGACAGCCGTGCCTCGAGTTTTGCCTTCGCCTTGATCGCCTTCGCCTCGGCGCGACGGGTTGCCCGGCTCTTGCGTCGCTTGAACAGGCCCATTCCGGCTGACCTCCCGGTCGTCTCGACACGTGTGCACGATCTTGCTGCGATGGTGACGTCACCCTATCGTCCGTGAGCCGGAATCGGGCACTGGGTCTTGGGTCGAATTGCGCCGCAATTCCGGGGTGGAATTTCCCACATTTCTGGCTACTTTATCCAGCAAACAAAGTCCGGCGTCTGTGCGACAATTATTCGGAATTCATCGGAGCGGGTTTTTGATGCCATGAAAGCGGAGGGACCGATGGCGCCACGCCAACGAATAGCTGCAGCTGCCGCTCTGATGGCATCTGGGCTGTTGATCGCTGGCATGGGGGGCGCGAACGCCTTCGCTGATTCAGCAGCTTCCGGTAGTGGATCGAGCGGCCACGGTGGCGGGACGTCCCACGAGGGCACGAAGCCCGGTGGCAGCTCAACCGCTGGTGGCGGGCACAAGGCCCCTACGCGGCCGGCCAAGCCGGCGGGTGGCCAGTCGCAGGCGCCGTCGACCGGTGGTACCGGTTCGGGCGTGAAAAAGGATAAGAGCGGCGCCTCCGGCGGCGTTGCTCACAGTGGTTCCGAAGCCGGTGCTCACGACCCCGGCAAAACCGGCTCTTCACAGATGAGGGTGTAGAGGTGGTTGGCGCGTCGTTGCCGGGATAGAGGTCGAGGTCTCTCGAAAATGAGGGTTCCTACACTCCTCATCCGAAAGACCTCGACGTGCCTGACGCTACCGGTCGGGCGGGCTTCGCCTGCGCTGACCTGACGACTTTCTGCCGCCTCGACGAACTTGGGCTGCAGGTGACCGGACAACGCCTTGAGCCCGGCCGTGCTGTGCTGGCGTGCCGGGTGACCGACGAGGACCGGTGGTGTCGTCGCTGCGGCGAAGAAGGCATCCCACGCGACAGCCTCACCCGTACTCTGGCCCATGAGCCGTTCGGGTGGCGCCCCACCACACTGCTGGTGACCATCCGTCGCTACCGGTGCGCCGGCTGCGCCCACGTGTGGCGACAAGACACCACCAGGATGGCCGAACCACGTGCCAAGCTGTCGCGGCGTGCTCTGCGGTGGGCGCTGGAAGCCATTGTCTGCCAGCATCTATCCGTGGCTCGCATCGCCGAAGCGCTCGCGGTGTCGTGGAACACCGCCAACAACGCGGTGCTGGCAGAAGGCCGACGGGTGCTGATCGCCGATCCGGCCCGTTTCGACGGCGTGGCGGTGATCGGCGTCGATGAGCACGTCTGGCGGCACACCCGTCGCGGTGACAGGTACGTCACCGTCATCATCGATCTCACCCCTGTGCGTGACGGGACCGGTCCGGCTCGGCTGCTCGACATGGTCGAGGGTCGCTCAAAAAAGGCGTTTCAGGACTGGTTGGCCGAGCGGCCGCAGGACTGGCGTGACGGCGTGGACGTTGTTGCTATGGATGGCTTCTCCGGGTTCAAGACCGCTACCGCCGAGGAACTGCCCGAGGCGGCGACGGTGATGGACCCTTTCCACGTGGTGCGCCTGGCTGGCAACGCCCTCGATGAGTGCCGCCGCCGGGTGCAGCTGGCGACATGTGGGCACCGCGGCCGCAAGTCCGACCCGCTCTACACCTGCCGACGCACCCTGCACACCGGTGCCGATCTGCTCACCGACCGCCAGCGCACCCGGCTGGCCGCCTTGTTCGCCGCCGACGCCCACGCAGAAGTCGAGGCCACCTGGCAGATGTATCAGCGCACCGTGGCCGCGTATCGTGAACCCGACCGCACGAAAGGCCGCACGATGATGGCGGCGCTGATCACCACGCTGAGCACCGGCGTTCCCAAGCCGCTGACCGAACTGATCACCCTGGGACGGACCCTGAAGAAGCGTGCCGCCGACGTGCTGGCCTACTTCGACCGCCCCGGCACCTCCAACGGGCCCACCGAAGCGATCAACGGCCGCCTCGAACACCTGCGCGGATCCGCGCTGGGCTTCCGCAACCTCACCAACTACATCGCCCGGTCACTGCTCGAGACCGGAGGCTTCCGAACTCAGCTCCTTGCACCTCGGCAGTGAAGAGTCCTCAACGCATATTCGACGCGGCCAGAGCGTCATTGGTCTCGGTCACCGAGAAACGATCGGGGTGCCAGCCTCGGGGCAGCCAGTCGCGCATCTCCTGCGCACCCAGCCCCATCGGTGTTGCCCGCGGGTCGTACCCGCCACGAACCCACGCAGCCAATTCCTCATAGCCGCCCAAGCCACCACAATCCTCCGGCGGGCAGGCCATCTTGCCCGCCAGGCACACCGGAGCCGAAGGTGGATCATCGAGAACGTCTTCGACCACCAGCACGTGCTCCCATCCGTCGCCGAAGTCGTAGTCATAGAACAACCGGTCGCCCTTACCGGAGACCACCTGATCCAGGCGCACACCGTCCTCGACGAGACCGTCGTCGCCTTCGCTGAGATCAAATCTGGTGACGAAGTAGACACGGGTACGCCGGTCCGCCCCGACACCGAACTTATGCAGATGACCGTCCTGCCAGCCCATCGCAACCTGCAGCACGTCATGCAGCTCATCGAGCACGAGGTCACCCGGCAGGACCAGACGACGCCAGATCGGCGGCTTGGCGTACATCAGGTCGACCCGCACCCGGAAACCCCGCACACGCTCCGGCACAGCTCCCACCTCGGGTGTCGGTTCATCGAACACTCCCGCGAACAAATCCCGGCCAGCATCGGCCATCAGCTGTTGCAGCATCGACAGGTCCACACCACCCCCGGACACCGCGCTCTTCCTCTTACTCTTCCGCTTCTCCTCCGGCACACACCCAGCCAACCAGACACCCCAATCACAGGCCGACAGCAGCTGACCGTTCTACACCCTCAATCATGAAGAGCCGCAAAACCGGTGATTCCGGCAAGAATACGTCCGAAAGTAATGCCTCCAGCAAACAAAAAAATGCCACTTCTCCGGCGCGATCAGAGGATTCTGGAACGCCGAAGCCGGCCGCTGGCGAACATCAGCCGTCGGCCGGCTCGTCGACTCAGCAGGCCGAAGCCGGTACGGCGACGGGCACCACCGCCCCCGCGACGACAGTCGGAACCAGCCAGCCGGAACCGGCTGCCGCTACCGGTCCGACGCCCGCGGCCGCAGCCGCGGCCAGCTTCCCCGGGATCCGGCTTCCCAGCCTGACCAGCCTTCCCAACCTGTTGGGTCTGCCCGCCCTCTCCGGCCTGCCCAAGCTGCCCGGCCTGCCGACGGTTCCCACACCGGGGGGCGTCAAGCCGGGAAGCGGTTCGGACAGCCCTGCCGCGCCGGCCACCTCGCCCACCAAGACGCCGGTCAAGGCGACCCCGGCCGGGGCGACCACCAGCATCAACTTGATGGGGCTGACGTTCTCCCTGCCGACCGCGGCCGTCCACACGACGTCGACCGGCGCCGTGCAGAGCATCGATCTGACGAAGATCCCCCTGGCGTCGCTGGTACCGCGACTGCCTCGGTGGGACCAGCTCCCGCAGCTGCCCGACATGTCGAACATCCCGGTGCTGGCGCAGCTCGCCGCGATTCCGGTGTTCGTCCTCGCCCACATCGAGCCGGTCTATGACTTCGTCGCAGGACTCACCAACGCGACGCTCGACGCCGCGACATCACTGCCGTTCATGCAGACGTCGCTTTCGATGCTGAGCGAGCAGGTCGTTCCGACCATGAACCTGAACGTCGGGCGTCCGAACCGCATGCCCACGGTCATGGCGAGCCTGCCGACAGCGCCGGTGCTGGAACCTCCGGCGTTCCCCGCGCTGAAACTGGACAACCCGGTCGTGGTCAGCGCGCCGGCGGAAGTGCCTGCGGTGCGGTCACCGCAGCCGACCACATTCGGCACCAAGAACGAGATCATCGCCGAACCCGCTTTCCGCGCCGGATATCCTGACTACCTGCGTGCGGCCGGTCTCAGTGAGGTGGCGGCGGTGGCCGTCCCCGGCTTCACCGGCATCCTCATCCTGACCGGCGCTGGTGGGTTGGTCGGGTACCGGCAGGCGCGCGCTGGTCACGTGGTCCGCCGCAGCGGCACTGCACGATTTATGACCTGACGGAATGGGTCTGCGGCACAATTGATGGCAACCGTGCCAATCGCAGTGAAAGGGGGTTCGGCATGCCCGCGAGCCGCCGTGTCACACGCGCAGTCAATTCGGTGCTGGATCTTGCCCCGCGACGTGGTGAAGTCTCACTTGCCCGTCTCGTCGAAGCGGTCAGTGAGGATCGTGGTCGCCCGATCGAGGTGACCATGGCCGACCTGCCGCCAGGGGTTTGTGGTCAGTGGCGCCAGTACAACGACCGCGATGTGTTCCTCTTGCAAAAGGGACTCCCGGCCGGGGACCGGACGCTCGCCCACGAGCTCGGCCACCTGGTTCTCGGTCATGAGGGTGTCTCCGTCGTCGAGGCCGCCAGGGACTCCATGGAACTGGCGAGTTCCGATCTCATCGGCTACATGCTGAATCAGCGGACCGGCTGTATGGGCCCGGCCGGCGAGGAAGCCGAACAGGAAGCCGAGGATTTCGCCGCGCTGCTGATCCATCGGCTCGGCCGGCTGCCTTCTGACCGCTCCTCGATCGTTCAGATCCGTCTCGGCGAGGCGTTTGGTTGATCATCTGGGTAATCGCCGGCCTGCTCGGCCTGGCGACCGGCCTTCGTATCGGTTGGGCACTGGTCAACAAGCAGTCGCTCGTCAGCGCGGCGATGATCGTCGCACTCGGCAGTCTGGGCTTGGTCGCGGCACTGAACTGGGAGCCGCTCACGCTGCTGCTCGACACGATCCTGCATTGGCCGAACGTGTCCAGCATGCTCAGCCAGGTCGCGCTGATCGCCTGCGCCGCCGGCAGCTGCGTCATGATCACGTCGGCGTCGTCGAGTCGTAAGCCGCTGGCGATCCGCCGAATTGCCCTGGCGCAGTACAGCGTTGCCGCGGCGATCGCGGCACTGACGCTGGTGCTGTTCTTCTTGACGCCGCGCCAGCCCGAGATGGCGCCCGAGGAGTACCTGCGCCGCAATCTCGGGTCGGGCGGCAACTCGCTGTCCTGGCTGCTGCCGTTGCTGTACGTGCTGCTGGCGCTGACGCTGGTCGCGTGGGCCGGCGTGCGTAACTCGAACCGCACCCGGCGGGGCCGGGCCCTGTTCGTCTTCAGCGTCGGCATCGTGCTGATCGTGTTGGCCAGCGCCTTCATCTTGTTGCGAGCCGTGGGCAGCACCCAGCTGATCGGCGTCGGCGCGGCGGCGACCATCCTCGGCTGCGCGATGCTCGTAGTGGCCAGCGGCTCGCTCCTGCCCAGCGTCGAAGACTGGTTCGGGGCGCGGCGCGAACTGCGGACCATCGCCCCGCTCCTGGCCGAATTGAGCCGTCGTCATCCGAACATCGGGATCGGCGTGCGGCCCCGCGGGCCGCTGCTCTTCCGGGTGGCCGAACAGATGTCACTGATCTCCGACGCGCTGTACCTGGAGGCCACCGCGGTTCTGGACGGTGGCGGCGCCGGTAGCAGTGACCGCGTCGACGTGGCGCCGGATGTGCAGGCGCGGCGGGTGGCCAGCTGGATTTACGACGGCCGCAGCGGCCGGCCGAAGGGCGGATCGCGAACGAAGTTCCCCGGGCCGAGCTGGCTCAGACAGCCCGCGAACTATTCGGACCGAGAGTGGATTCTGGCGATTGCCGCGCAGTACCGCGAACTGGATCGGCAGGGCAAGGCTGAGGCGACCGGAACCGCCGCCAAGGCGTCCGTCGGTCGGGTGAAAGCAGTACGACCAGCGGATTAACGGAATCCGCTGGTCGTAATGTGGTCGAGCCCGGTCGGGCTAACCGGGTCAGCTGTCGAGGTTCTCCTGGCGACGCAGCTCGTCAACCTTGTCGGCGAGGTCCTTCTTGGCTTCAGGGGACAGGCCGACGGTACGAGCGGCAATGCGGCGGATGCCCTCATCGCGCATGTTGGCCAGCCAGGTCAGTTCCTTGTCGAGCTTCTCGTAGTACTCGTCGTCGGTGAAGTAGGCCGGCTTGATCCGGAAGAAGTTGGCAAGCGCCGCCATGGTCGCGACGGACGGGTTGGTCCGGTTGCCCGAACGCAGCTGCGACAGGTAGGGGGCCGACATGGTCACACCCTCGGCCTTGAGTGCGGCGATGACCTCGGCAGATGTGTGAGCACCGCGTCCTGGCGGGTAGACGGTGTCAAACAGCCGGTTCAGCCGAGCGGCGAACGTCATGCTCATCGGTTATTCCTCCACTTAGCGATATCTGCAGGCGTCAGTGTCACTATTTGCTGACTATCGTAGCGAGAGTTGCGCCGAGAGCCAAGTGCAAACCACGGAAAACTCGATCCAGCTACCAAATTTGTCGGTTCAAAAGGCTGCGAGCTGCGGTTCTAAGGGTGGATCCCGGCGCCCGCCCACGGCCTGATGAGGCAAATTTTGACGCGTATGCTATTTTGCCCGGACCTCGGCTGCAAGTCGCGTCACAGTCTCTGTCGGGCGGTGGACGATTCAGCAATCCGGGTGCGGGGCGGTCGGTGTCGTCCAAAGTGTTTGCCGTTAGCGTACCGGCCATTAACCGGAGCGGCAGGACACGGCAACCGCCCACGCTGCATGTGGAGCGCCCCGGCCCGCCGCCCGGTGACCTGGCGAAATCGCCTACTTCTTTGCTGTTAACCCACTGTTGGGTCAGGCGGCAAGCAGCATCGCCAGAATGGCGGTATCGGGGTGGCTGATGGGATCGACGCCGACCCTGCTGACCATCGAGGTGATGGTGCCGTCCGCCTCGGCTTCGACCCAGGCGGCCCGGTGATCGAGGCCAAGGTAAGGCAGCCCCGGTAAGAGGAGGCAGCCCGACGCGGCACCCCGGCACTCCGGGAGCGACGGGGTCGTCTCGGCGGGCGGATGGAGCATCAACAGCGCCGTCGGCTGGTGGTCGGCGAAGTATCCGGGTGTCACCGCCTCTTCGCCAACAACGGGCCCTTCGGCGAGAACGAGACCGACCGTGCCGGGCTGTGGATGTTCTGGCAGTTCCTCGCGCGTACCGAAGACGGTGGTTGTTGCCAGCAACCCGGGCAGTGACGCGACCCGGACGGCGCCCATCAGTAGCTGAGCCCATTCCTTGGTGGAATCCGGCCACCGGCCCGACACCACGAACCCCTTCAATGCGCCGCCGGAATGAAACGGTGCAATCTCGACTGCTTGCCCAGACCTCTCCATGGCTGCCCTCCGGTACCTCGATCAGCAATCTGTCGATACGGCAGTGGATCGCTGATTCCAGGGTGCGGCAGTGGCGCGTTAGCACGCAAGATGGCCCGAGTGCCAGAAGTGTCACGTGAGCTGAATGTGGCTTCCGGCTCGCGCGGTGGGCGCATCGGTGATACGAGAACGGGGCGCCGCGCAGAAGCGCGACGCCCCGTTACCCGGAAAGCGCGAGATCAGCCGAAGATCAGACCGTTGGTCTTGGTGGTCGCCGCGGCGAAGCGCTCCTGGACGTCGGCCCAGTTGACGACGTTCCAGAAAGCCTTGACGTAGTCCGCCTTGACGTTCTTGTACTGCAGGTAGAAGGCGTGCTCCCACATGTCGACCTGCAGCAGCGGGATGATGCCGAGCGGCACGTTGGCCTGCTGGTCGTACAGCTGGAAGGTCAGCAGCCGGCCGCCGAGGCTGTCGTAGCCCAGCACCGCCCAACCCGAGCCCTGCAGGCCGTTGGCGGCGGCGGTGAACTGCGCGCGGAACTTGTCGAACGAGCCGAACTGGTCGTCGATGGCCTGCGCCAGCTCGCCGGTCGGCTTGTCGCCACCGTTGGGGGACAGGTTCTTCCACCAGATCGAGTGGTTGACGTGGCCGCCGAGGTGGAAGGCCAGGTTCTTCTCGTTCAGGAAGATCGCGGCGTGGTCGTCGCCGGCCCGCGCCTCTTCAAGCTTGGCCACCGCATCGTTGACGCCCTTGACGTAGGCCGCGTGGTGCTTGCTGTGGTGGATTTCGTTGATCTGACCGGAGATGTGCGGCTCCAGGGCGCCGTAGTCGTAGTCCAGTTCCGGCAGGGTGTACTCAGCCACAGGATTCCTTCCTTAGATGATCGCGTGCGGGATCAACGACCCTAGTTGGGGTTCGTCCACAGATCCGAGACCACATTGCTCCATCCCTGCGCGCACCGCAAGGACACCCCGTCAACGGCGGTGTGATCTGTGCCTGTTGGGCCTTTAGACCAGAACGATCAGAACGAGCACGACGAGCAGGAACAACGCGATGATGCCGGCGCGGACGCACGCGACGAGTTGGCTGTGGGTGCGCGACGGGAACGCGGAATGCCACTCCGGCGATGCGCCCGATCCCGGACGCAACGGATGTGCCGCCATTGCATACTCCCTGACCTGCCAGAACAATCCTTAGTTCCCGATCTCGAGCGGAGTGAGGATTGTCACAACCCGATGTTGTGACGCCGATCATAACCGTTTGCCAGCGGGACGGGGAAATCGGGCTCCATCGGCCGCGGGTCGGATCCGCGGCCCCAGAATTACTTAGCTCGGCAAGCTTTTTCGCTCACGCCGCGTGTCGCCCTGTTGATCAACGAGGACCAATGGCCCCTTGTTTATCCCCAGTCAATTATGCGTTGGGCACGCTGTGGCCGGTACGGCCGTCATCGGCCCGCGCCCGGTCCTGTGGATGAACCTGTGGAAACTGTGGATAGTTCTCCGATTGCTGTCGTGGCGTGCTGTGGTCGCGCACGCTGCCCGTGCCAGCATGTACGCATGGACGATGTGCACGTGCCACAGATTGACGTCGATCAGTTGCCCGCCGAGTTCGACTCGACGGCGGTCCTGCTCGACGTGCGAGAAGACGACGAGTGGGCCCGCGGCCATGCCGCGGGCGCGCAGCACATTCCGATGAGCGAGGTGCCCGCCCGGCTGGGGGAGATCGACGGTGATGCCGCGCTGTACGTCATCTGCCATGCCGGTGGCCGGTCGCTGAAGGTCTCGCACTACCTGGCGCGCAACGGGTTCGAGCCGATCAACGTCAACGGCGGCATGCTGGCCTGGTCCGGGGCCGGCCGCGCGATCGTCGCCGACGACGGCGCCCCCGGCGCCGTCTGACGGGCCCGTAGGCTGGTTCCGTGATCCAGGTCTGTTCCCGGTGCTCGACGCGTTGGAACGTGCGTGATCGCCAGCGCCAGTGGTGCCCGCGCTGCCGCGGTCCGCTGCTCGCGCCCGTCGCTCAGACGCCGGCCGCCGGGCAGACGAAATCGTCGCGCGGCTATCGCTGGATAGCCGTCCGGCCGGGTCCGGCACCGAAGCCGCGTCGGCACCAGCCGCCGTTGGGGCCGACCCCGCATTACGACCACATCCCGCGCTGGGGCCTGACCGAAGAGTTCGCCCAGGCGCCCGGGCAGCCCGCCGAGTCGGAGCAGACGCATCGCGGACCGTCGACCGCGGTGGTGCAGACGGTCGCGGCCATCACGATGATCGCGCTCGGCGCCGCGGCGCTGATGCACGTCGTGCGCTACATCCTGCTGCTGATCAACCGCACCGTGCTGCTCAACCCGTGGGTGGCGATCGGAGGCAGCTGGCTCGGCGTCGCGTCCAGCGTCGTCGCATTGTTCGCGGTGCTGGCGACGGCGATCGTGTTCACCAACTGGCTGATCGCCCGCCGCGCGGCGGCCTATCACCGTGCCGGCACCACCGAGCCGCGCCGCCGCTGGGTGCTGTGGGTCGGCTGCCTCGTCCCGGTGGTCAACATGTTCCTCGCGCCGGTGTTCGTCACCGAGATGGCCACGGTCGAGAACCGCATGAGCACGTTGCGCCGCCCGATCGGCATCTGGTGGGCGATCTGGGCCGTTTCGGGTCTGGTGGTCGTCTGGTCCATCGTGGGCATGTTCGCGACCGACCCGCAGGGCATCGCCGACAGCACCGAGATCACGATCATCGGGTACCTGATGGGCATGCTGTCGCTGGCGATGGTCCTGCGCGTCTACCACGCCTTCGAACGGACGCAGGCCGACGCACCCGCGCAGCGCTGGGTCGTCGTGGACGCCGAACAAGCCGAAGAATCAGGCGCCCAATCGGCGGTTCCGGTTGAGCCCACGCCGGAGGAACCGGCAGCATAGGACCATGGGCGTGGACGGCACTGGCGGGACGGACGGCACACGCAACAACTCTTTCGTGGTCGCACATCGTGGCGCATCGGCCGAGCGGCCCGAGCACACGCTGGGGGCCTACGAACTGGCCCTGAGTCAGGGCGCCGACGGCCTCGAATGCGATGTCCGGCTGACGCGGGACGGACACCTCGTGTGTGTGCACGACCGCAAGGTGGACCGCACGTCGAACGGCACCGGGTTGGTCAGTGAGATGAGCCTGGCGCAGCTGCGCGAATTGGATTACGGCGCATGGCATCCCAGCCGGGCCGACGGCGGCCAGAGTTCGGCGGGCCTACTCACCCTCGACGACCTGATCCGGCTGGCGCTCGATTGGGGCCGGCCGGTGAAGCTGTTCATCGAGACCAAGCATCCGGTGCGGTACGGCGCGCTGGTCGAGAGCAAGGTGCTCGCACTGCTGCACCGGTACGGCATCGCGGCACCGGCTTCGGCCGATCTCGCTCGCGCCGTGGTGATGTCGTTCTCGGCCGCCGCGGTGTGGCGTATCCGCCGGGCCGCACCGATGCTGCCGACGGTGCTGCTCGGCGAGACGTCTAGGTACCTGGGTGGCAGCGCGGCGACGACGGTCGGGGCGACGGCAGTGGGCCCGTCCATCACCACGCTGCGTGAGCACCCCGAACTGGTCGACCATGCGGCCGCGCACGGGCGTGCGCTCTACTGCTGGACCGTCGACCATTACGAGGATGTGCGCTACTGCGCCGATCTCGGCGTCGGGTGGGTCGCCACCAATCACCCGGGCCGGACCAAGGACTGGCTGCAGAACGGGTTGACCGGCGCGGGCCGGGACTCCGGCCAGGACGCGGAGGCCTGACGGCTAGAGGTTGCCGCCGGCGGCCTCGGGCGCGGTCGGGTCGGCGGCACCCGTGCCGGCCAGTTCGCGGGCGACGAAATCCTCGAGATTGAACAGGTTTTCGCGGGCGCGGTCGGCGATCTTCACGAGCGTGGTGATGGTTGCGACCTCTTCGACCTGTTCCTTGAGGAACCACTGCATGAACTGCTCGCCGAGGTAGTCGCCCTCCTCGCGGGCGACGCTGGCCAGGCGGCTGATCTGTTCGGTGACCACGCGTTCCTGGGTGAGCGCGAGCTTGAGGGCCTCGGTCGGGGAGGCGAAGCTGTTGCGCACCGGGTCGACGCCCGGGATCTCGACGTCGATGTCCCGGTCGAGCAGATACTTCACCAGCATCATGGCGTGATTGCGTTCTTCGACGGCCTGCGCATAGAAGTGCTTGGCGAGCTGTGGGAGGTCTTCTCCATCGAAGTAGACGGCGACGGCAATGTATTGCTGAGACGCGCCGAATTCGCTCCGAATCTGTTCTTGGAGCAGTTGGTGGAATTTCGTCTCGAGGCGCGTCACGTCGGTCATGAAAATGAAGATAGTGCAGGTCAAATGGCCTTGTCATGCAAGGTCAACCTAATTCAGGAAAGCATATCCTTACCCGCTGTGACGTATGCAATATCCATTAATTCGAATTGCTGAATACGAATAGAGGTAAGGCTTGGCTGCCGTCCGGCGGAATTACGCGGGATGCAGCCAGCCCAAATGGCGGGCGGCCAAGGCATAGCCAACGAACGCCACGGCATCGATCACGCCGTGCCCGATGATCAGCGGCCACAGCCGGCCGGTGCGCCGCCAGGTGTACCCGAACACCAGGCCCATCGCGATGTTGCCCAGTCCGGCGCCGAACCCCTGATACAGGTGATAGGTGCCGCGCAGCAGAGCCGACAGGATGAGTGACTTGGTCGCGGAGACGTCCAGCTGGCGCAGGCGCGTCAGCAGGAACCCGACGACGATGATCTCCTCGGCCCAGGCATTCGCGAACGCCATCAGCAGCAGCACCGGAATGCGCCACCAGGTGTCGCCCAGCGTGCTCGGGACGACGTCGACGCCGATGCCCAGCGCGCGGCCGGCGACGTAGAGACCGAGACCGGGCAGGCCGATCAGCGCGGCCAGTCCCAGGCCGCCCAGTAGGTCGGGGCGCCACCGGAAGCGCCCCAGGCCTATCGCCGCGGGCCGGAAGCCGCTGCGCCACAACAGGTACAGCGCAAGGAAGCCCCAACCGACCAGGGTGAAGACCGGGCTGAGATTGAGCAGGAAGTCGATGAAGTCGATCGGGGAGCGGCGGTGGTTGAGCGCCACCTTCTGCCCGGACAACCCGAGGATGACGGCCTCGGCCAGGCTGACGACGGCCGTGTAGGCCGACAGGCCGAACGTCACCGCCAGCACCACGACGATCTCGAGGCGCAGCGCGCGACGTTCGGTGTGCTCCTGCTGCGGCCCCGTCATCGCAGCTACGGTAACCGCGCCGGTCTAATGCTCTTCGCGCAAGCGGCTCATCGGCGCCCTCAGAGCTTGCGCGCGCGGAGCCCGTTGAGGAACGGGCAGCCCATCAGGATGCGGATGGCCCGGCTCAGGCTGGTGACATCGTCGACGGGCTTGGTGAACGGCAGCCGGACGTCATGGTCGCCGTCTTCGCGTTCGATGCGCAGCTGGACGCCGTAGCGGTCCAGGCCCAGCGGGCGCACGTGGCCGTGGCGCAGCGTCACCGGCAGCCGGCTGGCGAGCCGGTCGACCATGTCGCGGTGTGCGCTCTCCATGTGCTGTACCCAGTGCGACTCCATGGCGCAGAACGGATCGGGCCGGGCCGCGAGGAGCGCGCCGACGGGCACCGACTCGGCGCCGGTGGCGTCGGCCACCACGACGGACTCGATCTCGAGCCGGACCAGCGTGTGTGGGTCTTCGTGGTCAGCTCCGGCATTCACCTGGAGCAGTGCCGGGTGCGGATTCTCCGACGCGACGAGGTCGAGCATGGCCGGGACGCGTGCCGCGGGCACATCGTGCAGGCGGCCGCGGAACCAGACCAGTGAGCGCACCCGTTCGCGCAGCGGTAGGGCGGCCAGGTCGGTCAGCTCCAGCATGGCGGCGACGCCGCGCGCCCCGGCGGCCGTGACGGTGGCGGCGAGCAGGCCGGACGCCGGCACGGTCAGGACGACGGAGCCGTCGGCCAGCAGGTGGTGGACCGGCGTGGTGGTCGGCGTGACGCCGTCGGCGGCCAGCGTCGCGTCGGCGGCCCGGGCGCATGCGCTGCGGACGCGTTCTGCCGTGGTCGGTGCTGCGATTGTCGTCGTGAGGTCGCGCATGTCCCGCCTTCGCTAGTAAGTGAGGTAAGCCTAAGTTAACTAGTGGATGGTGTTGGCGCAAGGCCTCTCGAAAGGCCCGCGTCGCGGGCCTCGCCGGACCGGCAGCCAGTAGGGTTGCGACGTGGCACGCATCGCCTACCTCGGGCCGCAGGGAACCTTCACCGAAGCGGCCATGCTGCAGTTGGTCGCCGGCGACCCGGATTTCGAACCGGTCGCCTGTGACAGCTCGAGCGCGGCTGTGGAAGCCGTCCGGGTGGGGTCCGCGGACTACGCGTGCGTGCCGATCGAGAACTCCATCGAGGGCTCGGTGCTGCCGACCATGGACAGCTTGTCGTCCGGCAGCGGGGTGCAGATTTTCGCCGAGCACACGCTCGACGTCGCGTTCAGCATCGTCGTCCGGCCGGGCGTCACCGCCGATGCGGTGTCGACCATCGCGGCGTTCCCGGTGGCCGCGGCCCAGGTGCGCCGCTGGCTGGCCGTACAGCTGCCCCACGCCACCCTCGTGCCCGCGATCTCCAATGCCGGTGCGGCGCAGCAGGTTTCCGAAGGTCTGGTGGACGCCGGCGTCAGTACCGCGCTCGCGGCGGTACGGTGGGAACTGGACTCATTGGCCGACGGTGTGGTCGACGAGCCCAACGCCAGAACACGTTTCGTGCTCGTCGGCCGTCCCGGCCCGCCGCCGCCGCGCACCGGCGCCGACCGGACGTCCGTCGTGCTGCGGTTGCGCAACGAACCGGGTGCCCTGGTGTCTGCGATGACGGAGTTCTCGATCCGGGACATCGACCTGACCCGTATCGAATCTCGGCCCACGAGAACGGAATTGGGTACCTATATCTTCTTCTTGGATTGTGTCGGACACATCGACGACGCGCCGGTCGCCGAGGCGCTGAAGGCGTTGCACCGGCGGGTGGCCGACGTGCGGTACCTGGGGTCATGGCCGACCGGGGTGGCTGCCGGTGCGGCGCCGCCGGTCACCGATGAGGCGGCGCAGTGGTTGGCGGGGTTGAGAGAGGGGCAACGCGGATGAGTGGCCGTTTGGTTCTGGTGCGACACGGCCAGTCGGAGGCGAACGTCGCCAAACGGCTGGACACCCGGCCGCCGGGGGCGTCGCTGACCCAGCTCGGTCGCCAACAGGCTCGCGATTTCGGAATCGACTGGGCGCATCCCGTCGGCCTGGTGGTGCATTCGGTCGCGGCGCGTGCACAGCAGACCGCCGCCGAGATCGCCGACGGGCTCGGCCTCGATCCGGTCGAGGCACACGGTATCCACGAGGTGCAGGTCGGCGACCTGGAAGACCGCAGCGATACGGATGCCATCGAGCAGTTCGACGCCATCTACGAGGACTGGCAGCGGGGCAAGCTGGATGTCGCGATGCCGGGCGGCGAGACCGGCCGCGAGGTGCTGGACCGGTATGTGCCGGTGCTGACGAACCTGCGGGTGCGCAGCCTCGATGATCACGACTGGGCCGGCGACATCGTCGTGGTCAGTCACGGTGCGGCGATCCGGCTGGTCGCCGCCCACTTGGCCGGTGTGGACGCCGATTTCGCGTTGGAACATCATCTGCTCAACGCCGAATGCGTCGTGCTCAGCCCGATCACCGACGGACGGTGGAGTTGCGTGCAGTGGGGCGTGAAGACGCCGCCATTCTACCCGGGCCATGACCCGCTGGCGCGGCCGGCGCCCGATCCGATGGCCTGACTATCCCGCGGCGCGCAGACCCATCGCGGGTTCTGCGCAGCCACACCCGACCACGTCGCAGTCGATGCGCAGGGTGTGTTCGGATTCGGGCAGCGCGCACGTCTCGTCGGTGCATTCGGCCGGCAGGCCGACGTGCACGATGACCGTGCCGTGGCAGTGCGCCAGCCCATCCACGCAATTGCGGCAGGTGGTGCTCATGAACTCTGTTGTAGCACCGCGGGCCGACAATGCCGCGCTGCCGCGCGGCTCAGCCCCAGCCCAACTCGTGCAGCCGCTCGTCGTCGATCCCGAAGTGGTGGGCGATCTCGTGGATCACGGTGATGGCGACCTCGTCGACAACCTGCTCTTCGGAGTCGCACATGTCGAGCAGGGCGTCGCGGTAGATCGTGATGGTGTCGGGCAGCGCGCCCGCGTAGAAGGAATCGCGCTCGGTCAGCGCGACGCCTTCGTACAGCCCGAGGATGTCGGGATCGTCCGGGTTCCGCGGCTGCACCAGCACCACGACATTGTCGAGCGCCGCGGCGAGCCGGGGCGGGATCAGGTCGAGCGCGTCGGACACCAGTTCCTCGAACCGCTGTCGGCCCATGCGTACCGGCATGGGCTAGGGCGCGGGCGCCGGCACCACCGGTCCGGGCGGCGCACCCCCGCCCACGGGTCCGGCGGGCGGCGGCGCGGGCGCCTCCTCGAGCGGCGGGCCGTCGAGCGGCGCGCCGGCTCCGGGCGGCGGCGCGGGCGCGGGCGGCGGACCGTTGAGGAACGTGTTGCCCTGCTGCTGTTGCGGGGTACCGGGAGTGTTGCCGTTCGCGTTCTGGTTCGACGTGTCGGTCTGGCCCGGCATGTGCTGGTTGCCCTGTGGCGACTGTGAGGTCTGCTGGCTGCGCTGGTTCTGGCTCGACTGACCGGACTGCGAACCCTGCGACGACGATGACGACGATGACGATGACGATGACGACGAGCCCTGTGACGACGTGTCCACCGGCGGCTCGACGACCGGGATGGGCGGCAGGTTCAGTCGTTCCTCCGGGATGGCCGGCGGCGCGACGGGCGATTGCCCGTTGATCAGCAAGGGACCCTTGGCGCTGTTGACCAGCGTCGACCAGCCGCCGTTGCCGAGCGAGGAACCGATGCTGCACGACACCTGCCGGCTGCCGGCGGTCCAGCTGGGCAGCGCGATGGAGCTGTAGATCAGCGTCAGCGTGGTGGCGCGCAGCTGCACCGGGGCCAGGTACTCGTCGGTGGCCCTGGTGCAGTTGTCCTTGATGTACGCCAGCTGGTCGGGTTCGGCAGGCATGACGTCGTGGTACTTGTCGGCCAGGTTCACCGCGCCGGTGACCTCCATGGCGTGCGGCGCCGAGCAGTCGACCGGGATGTCGATTGGCTGGTTGGTCGCCGGGTCGATGCCGAGGCAGGTGCCGGCCGGCCACACCTTGGACTGGTCGACGTCCGCGACCTTGCCCTTGTAGGCCAGCTGCTGACTGTTGGGGCCGAGCAGCTGCAGGCCGCACAGCATGCGGCGCTGCCCCTTGGTCTTCCAGGCCTTGTCGCCCGACCAGACCAGACTGACCGCGAACTTGCCGTTCGGATCGAAGCGCGGGCCGAGGTAGTCGCGCGCCGCGTTCTGGCACTGCTCCTGGCTGATCTGCTTGATCCGGGCGTCCGACGGCGGCGCGGCGTCGGGGCCGTATTCACTGCCCGGGAACGTCCGCATGTCCAGGGATTCGGCCACCTCGAAGCGGTGTTCGTTCTTGCAGTCGACGATCTCGACGGCGTCCGGCGAGCGGTCCGGCCAGTTGAGGCACTCGCCGGGCTTGGCGTGGTCGAGGGTGTCGCTGACGCGGCCGGCGTTGACGCGGCCGGTGTTGAAGCCGAGCCCGGTCGGGCCCAGCGAGCCGTCCGGGATGACGGTGAGGACACCGGCGATGAGCAGTCCGCCGAGCGCGGTGAGGACGAGCGCGCGCTGCGTCCCGGTGGCATGCATGCCGTGCATGCGCTGCCGCCAGGTGGTCGTCGTCTTCGGCGCGTCTGCGGGCGTGTCCAGGCCCTGTTCGACTGCCGGGGGTGCGTCCAACATCGGTTCCATTGTGACAGCCGCCGTAGGAGCTGTGACAAGAGTTGCAGTTGTACCGTTATGTGGTTGTGGCCGGGCCCCGCTACGGGCCCTCGACATTCCACGGTCCCGGCGAGAAAAGTAGTCTGACGCCCGTGATCGACCTCAAGTTGCTCCGCGAAGATCCGGACCGGGTACGGGCATCGCAACGGTCCCGTGGCGAAGACCCGGCCCTTGTCGATGCGTTGCTCGACGCTGACGCGGCCCGGCGGGCCGCCATCGCCGAGGCCGACACCGCCCGGGCCAACCAGAAGGCGGCGAGCAAGCTCGTCGGCGCGGCCTCGCCGGAGGAGCGGCCCGCACTGCTGGAGAAGGCCAAGGAACTGTCCGAGGCGGTCAAGTCCGCCGAAGCTCGTGCGGGCACGGCCGAAGAGAGGTTCACCGCCGCGCACATGGCGATCGGCAACGTCATCATCGACGGCGTGCCCGCCGGTGGCGAGAGTGATTTCGAGGTGCTCGATGTGATCGGCACACCGACCACCATCGAGGCTCCGAAGGACCACCTGGAACTCGGCGAGGCGCTGGGCCTGCTCGACATGGAGCGCGGCGCCAAGGTGTCGGGCTCGCGGTTCTACTTCCTGACGGGCCAGGGCGCCCTGCTGCAGCTCGGCCTGCTCCAGCTGGCCGTACGGCTGGCCACCGAGAACGGGTTCACGCTGATGATCCCGCCGGTGCTCGTGCGCCCGGAAGTCATGCGCGGCACCGGATTCCTGGGTGCGCACGCCGACGAGATCTACCGCCTCGAAGCCGATGATCTGTACCTCGTCGGAACGTCGGAGGTGCCGCTGGCCGGCTACCACTCCGACGAAATCCTGGACCTGTCCGAAGGCCCGCTGCGGTACGCCGGCTGGTCGTCGTGCTTCCGCCGCGAAGCCGGCAGCTACGGCAAGGACACCCGCGGCATCATCCGGGTGCACCAGTTCGACAAGGTCGAGGCCTTCATCTACTGCAAGCCCGAGGACGCCGAGGTCGAGCACCAGAAGCTGCTCTCCTGGCAGCGTCAGATGCTCGCCATGATCGAGGTGCCCTACCGCGTGATCGACGTCGCCGCAGGCGATCTCGGTTCGTCGGCGGCCCGCAAGTACGACTGCGAGGCCTGGGTGCCGACGCAGCAGGCGTACCGCGAGCTGACGTCGACCTCCAACTGCACGACGTTCCAGGCCCGGCGCCTCTCGACCCGCTACCGCGACGAGAACGGCAAGCCGCAGACGGCGGCGACCCTCAACGGCACGCTCGCCACGACCCGCTGGCTGGTCGCGATCCTGGAGAACCACCAGCAGCCCGACGGCAGCGTCCGGGTACCCGACGCACTCGTGCCGTACGTCGGCACCTCGGTGTTACAGCCCAAGTAGGAACCACGTCGGCGGGGGCATGACGGTGGCACAACCGGTGCGGGTGACGGTGCTCGGTCCGGTGCGCGCGTGGGTCGGTGACGATCCGGTGGACCTGGGCGCGCGCATGCAGCGGGCGCTGCTGGCCCGGTTGGTGGCCGCGCGCGGGCACACGGTGTCCGTCGACCGGCTCATCCACGATCTGTGGGAAGGCGAACCGCCGCCCAAGGCGCTGTCCGCGCTGCAGGTCTACGTCTCGCATCTGCGCCGCGTGCTCGAACCCGGCCGGCAGCGCCGGGCGCCGGCCCGCATCCTGGTCAGCGCCGCGCCCGGATACTGCCTGCGGCTGCCGGACGACGCCGTCGACTCCTGGTCCTTCGAAGCGAAAGTGGCTGCGGCGCAGGATGAATCAGATCCGTTGCGGCGTGCGCAGTTGCTCGACGGCGCGCTCGCCGGCTGGGCCGGCGAGCCGTTCGCGGGAGCCGGTGACGCCTTGTGGGCGGTGCCGGAGGTCTCGCGGCTGACCGAACTCCGGTTGGCCGCGGTGGAAAGTCACGCCGCCGCGCACGTCGAGCTCGGGCGCTACGGCACCGCCGTCGCGGCGCTGGAAGGACACGTCGCCGCGCATCCGGGGCGGGAAGGCGCGGCCGCGGTCCTGGCGACCGCGCTCTACCGCACGGGTCGGCAGGCCGACGCGCTCGAGGTGCTCCGCCGCACTCGCGAGCACCTGATCGACGAGTTGGGGCTGGAGCCGGGCCGCGCCCTGCGCGATCTCGAGCGCGACATCCTGCGTCAGGCCGACCATCTGGAACCGTCACGGCCCGTGCCGCTCCCGTCGACCGCGGTCCCGGACGCCGCGCCGCGCGAGCGCACCGGGCAGGCGGCATACGGCCGCGCCGAGGAGCTCGCGACCATCGACGCCGTGGCGCGCCGCGTCGCCGCCGGCGCCAGTGCGGTGCTGTGGGTCGGCGGTGAGGCGGGCTCCGGCAAGACCACACTGGCGGCGACCGCCGCGGCCCGGCTGCGCGCGGCCGGCTGGCGGACCGTGCACGGCCGGTGTCAGGAAGTCCACGGCGCGCCGGCGGGGTGGGCGTGGACCGAGGTGCTCCGCGAGCTGGTCGATGCGACGGATCAGGACCGGCAGGCGCTGGCCCCGCTGCTGCACGACGACGCCGCCACCGACCAGGGCACGTTCTGGCTGGGGCAGGCGGTCGCCGATGCGTTGAACGCCGTCGCCGACCGGCAGCCCCTTGCGGTCATCCTCGACGACCTGCACCGTACCGACGGCCTCACGCTGGAGCTGCTGCGCCTCGTCGCCGACCGGATTCAGGACCGTCGCGTGCTGGTCATCGCGACTTACCGCCCGTCGGAGGATCGCGGCGAACTCGAGGTGGCGCGGGCCGCGCTGACGGTCCACACGTCAGCGCACCTGATCCTGGGCGGCCTGGACGCGGCGGCCACCGCCGCCGTCGCCGCCGACTGCGGCCTGACGACCAGCGGCGAGGCGCTGCGCCTGCTGCGCGAACGGACCGGCGGCAACCCGCTGTTCGTGCGGGAACTGGCCCGGCTGATGGCCGCCGAGGGGCCCGACGCGGTATGGGCATCGGTGCCGGTGGGCGTGCGTGACGTGCTGCGGCGCCGGCTGGCCCGGTTGCCCGGTCCCACGGTGACCGCGCTACGCCAGGCCGCGGTGCTGGGCCGCGACATCGACGTAGACCTGCTGGCCGAGCTGGGCCGCAGTGACCCCGACGATCTGCTCGACGCCCTGGAACCGGCCGTGCTGCTGGGCCTGCTCGACGAGCCGACGCCCGGCCGGCTGCAGTTCGCGCACGGTCTGGTCCGCGACACCCTGTACGAGGACACCTCGAAACTGCGCCGGTCCCGGTTGCATGCCGCGGCGCTGGAGCTGCTGCGCGCACCGGGCCGCTCGGTCGACCCGGCTGCGCTGGCCTACCACGCCGTCGCCTCCGCGACCGCGGAAACCGCTTCGGCGGCAGCCGATTTCGCCACCACCGCGGCTCGCGACGCGAGTTCGGTCGGGGCCCACGCCGAAGCCGCCCGGCAGTGGCGGGCCGCGGTCCAGATGCTCGAACTCGCCGCCAGCCGGCAGCTGGCGCCGAGCGTGGCGATGCTGGATCAGGACATCGAGGTTCGCTGCGGCCTGATCGCCGCGCTCGCGCAGTCCGGCGACGCCGTCACCGCGCGCAGTGAGATGAAGTGCGCGCTGCAGCTGGTGTCGGGCCGGTCGCGCGATGACCTGGTGGTGCGCATCCTCACCGCGTGGGACACCCCGCTGGTGTGGCGTGACCGCGAGTACGACGAATCCGACGGCCAGATGATCGGGCTGCTGCGGCACGTGCTGGCCGGCGACGTTTCCGCGGCGGACCGGATCCGGCTGCTCAAGGCGCTCTACGTGGAACTCGAGGGCAACGACCCGGACGGCGCGCTGGCTGCCAGCACCGAGATGCTCGCGCTGGCGCGTCAGGTGTACGCCGACGATCCCGGGGCGGGCCGCCTGTTGTGCACCGCGCTCAACGTGCACGCGTTCTGCGCCCTCGGACCGGACCTCGACGCCGAGCGCGACGCGCTCGCCGCCGAACTGCTGCAGGCCGCCGAAGCCGCCGAACAGGCCGACTATCAGGCGGTGGCGCACTGGTTGCTGTCGCTGGCCGCCGGCAACCGCTCCGACCTGGCGACGGCGAAGCGCCACGTCGATCTCGCGGTGGCGCGCGCGAGCACGGGCCAGCTGGTCCACCTGCTCGGCGTGCTCGGCCTGTTCCAGGCCCGGATGTACCTGCTCGCCGGCCGGCTCGACGAGGCGGTGAGCGCATACACCGACCTGGCCGCGCGGATGGCCGAGAACGGCGCCGCCAATGGCGCGAAGCTGGCGATGGTCGGCCGGGTGACGGGTGAGTTCGGCCTCGGCGACCTGGGCACGCTGGCCGACGAGCTGGTGTTCTTCTACCGCGAGATTTCGGTCGCCGCGTTGGACGCGGCGGTGCTGGCTCTGTTCGCCCGGGGCCGCGAGGCCGAGGCCCGGGCGCTGTGGCCGGACCGCAAACCGATCGAGCGGGCCTATTTCTGGGTGCCGTTCACGGTGTTGCGGGTCAATGCCGCCGTGGCGATGGGTGACCTCGACGAGGTACGGGACCGCGCGGCCGAACTGGAGCGCTACTCCGGCAGCATCGCCGGGCTCGGGGTCGACGGGCTGATGGTCGGCCCCGTCGACGACGCGCTGGCCGCGGCCGCCGACGCACTGGGCCGGCCTGACGACGCCCGCCGGTACCGCAAGGCCGCCGAGACGCTGCGGGCGCGGCTCGCGGCCGAGGCGCGGAGCTTCATCGACTGACGGACTACGTCGGCTGGCCCGCCAGGGCCTCGAGCCGGCTCTCCGCGAGGTCGCCGAAGACGGTGCGCATCACGCGCCGGTGCCGGAACATCAGCACCGCGAGGAAGGCGCGCAGCCCGATGCTCAACTTGCCTGCCATCGAGGCGCGCTCGTCGTCGGTCATCACCGCGAGCGAGCGCGGGCCGTCGAACGACATCCGGCTGCCGGCGCGGGCGGCCGCCTCGACTTCCTCCCAGTCGTCCACCGACACGTGCTCGGTGATGAGGGGGAACAGGTCGAGTTCCTCGTCGTTGATGTGCTCGGTCAGCAGCGCGGTGAGTTCGGCCAGTTCGAACGCCATCAGGAACGCGACCTTGCGGTCACCGTTGGACAGCCGGAACGCCGCGGCGCGGGCCCGCAGCTGATCCAGGCGCGGGTCGAGCGCCGCGTGGTCGTCGGTGAGTTCGCTCAGATCGAGGTGGGCGCCGACGCTGGCCTGGATGACCGGCCACAGCACGGTGTCCTCGGTGCTGTGGTGGTGATGGATCGAGTCGCACAGCAGCTCGATGTACTGCGAGATGGCGCGCGCCCGGGCGGGCGTGCAGATGACGTCGCGGTCGCGCACGGCCTTGGCGAGCTCGGTGAGCCGGACCAGGTCGACGAGCATGGCGCGGTGCGCCAGCGTGATGCCCAGGAGGTCGGGCTCGGGTTCGCCAGGCCGGCGGGGTGCGACGGTGACGGGGCGGACGGAGGTGGGCACGGCAGACTCCTCGTGATCGGTTGTGCACAGCCTGGTGCCCGTGACTTAAGCGCGACTTGGTTGTGGCTTGTCGGTGCTGGTCACGACCGCAGTAGGGTGGCAGCCATGATCGATCTCGACCTCGACGACATGCGTGGCTGGTTCGGCTTCGGGGTGGCGGGCAACTTCGCCGGACACCTCGAACAGGCCGGGGAGGCAGTCGATTTCGTCAACGTCCGGTCCGAGGGCGGGGCGCCGAAGGGCATCTTCCCCTGGTACGCGCCGGGCAGCGACACGTTCCTCGGCGAGTTCCCGCTGTCGACCGACGCGGTGATCCTGCCGGTGAGTGACACCCCGCTGAACCTGCAGATCGAGCCCGAGGTCGGGCTGGCGTGCGAGGTGTCGTGGTCGGGCGACCGGGTTGTCGGGCTGCGGCCGTTCGCGCTGGGCGCGTTCAACGACTGCTCGATCCGCCGGCCGAACGCACCGAAGATCAGCCACAAGAAGAACTGGGGTCCGGCCTCCAAGGGGGTGGCCCCGCGGTTCTTCGCGATCGACGACCTGAGCCCCGACGGACCGACGTCGTCGCTGCGGCTGGCGAGCTTCCTCGACGATGGCAGCGGTGTCGAGCAGGCGTACGGCCAGGACAGCCCGCTGCTGGGCTACTCGTACTACGGGACGCAGCTGCTGGACTGGATCGTCGACCGGCTGGCGAACCAGAAGGGTTCGGACGACACACCTTTGGAGGATGTCGGCGCCCTGATGGTGGCCGCGGGGCGCCCGGCGCACCTGCTCGTCGGCATCGGCGCGACGCGCTACACCGAACTCGGGGAGTCCACCTACCTCAAGCCGGGCGACCGGGCCATCGTGCGCGTGTACGACACCGCGTCCGACGATGTCTCGGAGCTGCGGCAGACGGTGCGCGCGGCGGGTTAGCGCCGCTCGCTCAGCAGCTGTTCGAGCGTGGCCAGAAACTCCTTGGGCCGCAACGGGGTACACGCCGGCGCCGGCGTGGTGCCGACGACGTCGAGCGTCACCAGCGTCGACTTGATGGGCCGCCAGATGTCCAGTGGCAGCCAGCGCCGCGGGTCGGTGCCACCCCAGATCAGGAACCGGTCCATGATGAAGCCGAGCGACTCGGCCTTGTAGCCGCGGACCGCGCCGAGCGGGATGATCTTCGACGTGCCCGACGGAAAGTGGTAGCGGCGCAACGTGATCGCCTGCCGGTCCAGGAAGATCTGGCCGTCGTCGTAGTGCGCGTCCGAGCGAGCGCCGGACTGGGCGCTCGTCACCGCTTGGCGCTCCGCAACTCGTGACCCTTGGAGGTCAGGCAGCGGCCGTTGTCCAGGTTCCACTGCCAGCCGTGCAGGTTGCACGTCAGCGTGTTGCCCTCGACGATCCCGAACTTTGACAGGTCGGCCTTCAGGTGCGGGCACCGGCGCTGAATTTCGTAGCCGCCCAGGTCGATCGACGCCGAGGTGTCGTGCGCCTCGGCGAACCAGCCGTCGGCGTAGGCGATGCGCTCGTCGGTCAGGCACTTGAAGAACGTGTACAGGTACTCGTTGTAGCCGCCGACGCGCCAGGCCTGGAAGCGGGTGGACAGGAAGATGGTGTTGACCCAGTCCGGCTCGTCGTCGCGCAGTACGGTGCGCACCAGTTCGGGTGCGATCCCGAAGCCGTAGCGGAACTTCTCGTCCGGAATGGCTTCCCGCACAGCGCGTTTCGGGAAGTCCAGCACCACGGTCTCGGTGCCGATGCGGAGCTCCACGGGGTAGCCGATGCCGTCGCAGATCTGGTCGCTCGCCGCCATGATCGGCTCGAACTTGGCGCGCAGCGGCTCCAGCAGCGAATCGCCGGAAGCCGGTGCCCACGAGGCCTTCTCAGCGGCGAGCACGGGCGCCATGCGCTGGGCGTAGGCCTCGATGTAGGCGGCCTTGCCGGTGGTGAAGATCGCCTCGGCCTCGGCGTCGGGAATCGGATGCACCAGCGAGTCCAATGCCGGCCCGGTGAACGAGGCCACCGTGCCGGGGATCATCAGCAGCCCGCCGTCGTGGCCGTGGCTGCGCAGCTGGTCCAGGAACACCGCCTGGTCGGGGAAGATGTTGGCCGGATCGTCGTGATCGTCGTTGAGCCAACGCAATTCGGCGTCCAGGAAGCATGGCGGGCCGGCCGACGGCACCACCCAGGTGGCACCGACCTGCGCGATGTACTGACGACAGCGGTCCATCTGCCGCTGCCGCTTCTGGGTGCCGAAGGCCTCCTTGGCCCGGGCCGGCATGTCGTAGACCATGGGGTACCAGATGGCGCCCGAGTACTGCAGCATGTGCACGTCGACGTCGCCGAACTCGGTGGCCACCATGTCGAGGTCGATCGGGCGGGCGTCGTTCATGTTGAACGCGACGGTCTCGCCGTCGGACACCACGAGGCCCGAGTCGCCGATCGGACCGTCGGCCGGGGCGCGCAGGGCGATGATCATGACGTCGAGGTCGCCCTTGGGCCCGCTGACGCGGTGCTTCACCGAATCGGTGGTCTCGAAGAACGTGTGGAAGCCGAGGGCCTCGAGCTCACGACGCAGATCCGGCACCGGGTAGTCGGGCAGCAGCACCGTCGCGTCCTTGTTGACGTGGGCGCGCAGGTGCTCCGGATCGAAGTGGTCCTTGTGCAGGTGGCTGACGTACAGGTAGTCGCAGTCGCCGAGCGCGTCCCAGTCCAATTGGCTGTTGTCCGGGAACGGGAACCACGACGCGAAGTAGGCCGGGTTCACCCACGGGTCGCACAGAATGCTGCCCGCGGCGGTATCGATCCGGAATCCGGCGTGTCCAACGCTTGTGACCTGCACTAATGCCCCTTTTGGCGGTGACGAGTTCGTCAGCGAGTCTAGCCGGATTCCGGAGCGTCCCAGAGCGAGCGGTAGTAGGCGATGCGTTCGTCGTCGCGCACCACCCCATAGGCGTCCAGCAGGGCGGCCTCGTAGTTGCCGGGATAGTTCCAGTCCAGGGACATGGTGGCGATGGCCAGGTCGGCCCACCGGTCGGCCACCCCGAGGTCCCCGATGTCGACGTGCCCGACGAACGCGCCGTCGTCGCTCATGAGGGTGTTCGGCGAGCACGCGTCGCCGTGGCAGACCACGAGCCGGTCGGGGTCGGGGACCGCCCCGACCCAGGAGGGCCGCCCGAACGGGCAGTCCGCGACGGGCAGCGCGTCGTGCATGGCCCGCAGTCCGGCCCCGATCGCGCGGGCCGCGGTCTCGGGATCGTCGGCCCAGCGCGGGTCGACGGCGGCGCGGCCGGGCAGGCCGACGGTGTGCAGCCAGCCCGCGCCCTCGCCGAGCACGGGCGGGACGGCGATGTACTGCCCGGCCCAGCGCAGCCGCACGGCCTCGTCGGTCAGCAACGGCGCGTGCTCGGCGGGATAGGTCTTGACGTACTCGTCGCCGGCGCCGATGGCGAACGTCACGCCGCCGAGTTCGTTCTCCCAGACCGCGGTCACGGGGCGGCCGGCGGCCAGCGCGTGGACGACGTCGGGAACGGGAACAGGTCCGCTGGGGAAGGTCACCTGACTAGCCTTGCGTACCTTTCTGGGCGTAGTACCGGCGGTCCGCACTAGGCTGATCCCCGTGGAACCGGTATATGGCACCGTGATCAAACTGGCACGCACGGTGTGGCGGGCACAGGGTCTGAAATTCACCGTGACCGGCGCGGAGAACCTGCCGGTCAGCGGCGGCGCGGTGGTCGCGATCAACCACACCAGCTACTTCGACTTCACGTTCGCCGGGTTGCCCGCCGTCATGCAGAAGCGGGGCCGCAAGGTGCGGTTCATGGCGAAGAAGGAAGTCTTCGACAACAAGTACGGCGGCTGGCTGATGCGCAAGATGCGCCACATCGCCGTCGACCGCGGCAGCGGCGCGGACTCGTACGCCGAGGCGGTCAAGCAACTCAAGGCGGGCGAGCTCGTCGGCGTCTACCCCGAGGCCACCATCAGCCGCAGTTTCGAGATCAAGGCGTTCAAGTCGGGCGCGGCCCGCATGGCCATCGAGGCCGACGTGCCGATCGTCCCGCACATCATCTGGGGCGCCCAGCGGATCTGGACCAAGGGCCATCCGCGCAACATGCGCCGACCCAAGGTGCCGATCTTCATCCACGTCGGTGAACCCATCTACCCGACGCTGCCCGCGGCCGAGCTGACGGCGCTGCTGCACGCCCGGATGCAGCACCTGCTGTCGGAGGTCCAGGACCGCTATCCCGAACATCCCGCCGGCGAGTTCTGGGTGCCGCATCGGTTGGGCGGCGGGGCGCCGACGCTGGCCGAGGCCGACCAGATGGACCTCGACGAAGCGCGCGAGAAGGCGGCACGCCGCGCGGCGCGGCAGGCGGAAGGTGCGCCGGAGTAGCGCCATGGAGCCAGTTTTCCGCGGCATCGAGATTGCCGCAAAGGCGGCGGTCGCCGCCACGGGAACCCGCATCACTTACCAAGGGCTGGAACACATTCCGGATACCGGCGGTGCGGTGATCGCGATCAACCACACCGCTTACGTCGACTTCCTGCCGGCCGGTCTGGCCGCCACCCATCGCCGCCGCCGGGTCCGCTTCATGCTCAAGGCCGAGGTGCAGCA
This sequence comes from Mycobacterium sp. SMC-16, assembly GCF_046250085.1. Taxonomy (NCBI): domain Bacteria; kingdom Bacillati; phylum Actinomycetota; class Actinomycetes; order Mycobacteriales; family Mycobacteriaceae; genus Mycobacterium; species Mycobacterium sp. SMC-16. The sequence goes on along the minus strand of NZ_CP176427.1, from coordinate 5,712,850 downwards.
GGTGCCGATGGGCAACTTCCTGGTCAAGCGGGCCGGGCTCATCCCCGTCGACCGCAGTTCCGGTGGCGACGCGTATCCCGTCGCCGTCGAGCGGCTGCGCGCCGGGGAACTGGTCGGGGTGTACCCGGAGGCCACGATCAGCCGCAGTTTCGAGCTCAAGGAGTTCAAGACCGGCGTGGCCCGGATGGCACTCGACGCGCAGGTGCCGATCATCCCCGTCATCGTCTGGGGTGTGCACCGGATGTGGACCAAGGACCACCCGAAGCGGTTGGGGCGCAAGAAGATTCCGGTCATCGTCCGGGTGGGTGCGCCGATCTCGGCGAACGGTCCGGTGGCCCAGGTGATGGCGATGCTGCAGCAGACGATGACCGATCAGCTCCATGCGGTGCAGGAGGAATACCCGCACCCGGCGGGTGAGTACTGGGTGCCGCGCCGGCTGGGTGGCGGCGCCCCGACGCCTGAGGAGGCCGAAGTGCTGGAGAAGGCCGAGCGGGCCCGTCGGGAAGCCGGGGGCCGGTGATGCTGCCCGCGCTGATCGCCACCGACGTCGACGGCACGCTGCTCGACACCCATGAGCGCGTGACGCCGCGGACCCGCGCCGCCGTGCAGGCCGCCGTCGCGAACGGCGCGAAGTTCGTGCTCGCCACCGGCCGGCCACCGCGCTGGATACCGCCGGTGGTGGACGCCCTGGGGCTGTCGCCGCTCGCGGTGTGCGCCAACGGTGCGGTGCTCTACGACTCCGCGACGGACCGCATCGTCTCGGCCCACACCTTGAGCCCGGATGCGTTGGGCGAGTTGGCCGAGATCGCCACCCGGGTTATCCCGGGCGTCGGGCTGGCGGTCGAACGCGTGGGACGTACCGCGTTCGACGAGTCGATGCCGCAGTTTGCGAGTTCACCCGGCTACGAGCATGCCTGGCACAACCCCGACAACACCGAGGTGTCGGTCGAGGACATGCTCAGCGTGCCGGCGGTGAAGCTGTTGATCCGCAAGGCGGGCGCGCACAGCGCCGATCTGGCCGCGGCGCTGGCCCCGCATGTCGGCGTCACGGGCGACCTGACCTATTCGACCAACAATGGGCTCATCGAGGTGGTGCCGCTGGGCATCAGCAAGGCCACGGGAGTCGCCGAGATCATCCGCCCGCTGGGTCTGACCGCCGACGACGTCGTGACCTTCGGTGACATGCCCAACGACATCCCGATGCTGACCTGGGCCGGCCTGGGGGTGGCGATGGGCAATGCGCATCCGGAGGCCCTGGAGGCTGCCGACGAGGTCACCACGACCAACAGCGACGACGGGGTGGCCCGGGTGCTCGAACGCTGGTGGCTCTAGCGGGTCAGCTCTGCATCTCGATGCGGCTGAACCGCTCGAGCTGCACCGGCTCCTGCTTCGGCGGCGGCGGAAGTTCTTGCGGCACACCGTCGATGACGCGCGTGACGGTCCCGTTCTCGCGGTCGAAGTTGAGGGTGCCGTGCTGGAAGTTCTGCACGATCCACTGCGGTTCGGCGATTTCGCCGCTGGTCGGCAGTCCGAGTGCGCCGCGTTCGAAACCCAGTGCGCCCCAGGCGTCGTAGAGGGCACCGGTGAGCGGCTGGGCGCCGGCGGCCGGTGACCAGTACATGGCGCCGTGGTCGAACGTGGCGTAGCGGGTGTGCCCGTCGGCCGCGGCCTCCGGTGACGTGGCGACGCCGAGCGGGCCGGATGCCCCGCCCATCGCCTGCCACTTGTCGAAGATGGCACCGCCGCGCAGCATGTCCATCGCACTGAGGGCACCCGGTGGGGCCGTGAAAGATGCTGCGATATCCCGCAATTCGCCCATGGCGGCGTAGGCGGCGTTACCCGGGCAGTCGGTGTTGCCGACGTCGCGGTGGGTGAAGATCGTCGGCAGCGTCGGCGTCGCGCCGGCAGGGAAGTGGGTGAACGAGCCACCGCCCGACGTCAGCACCACGCTGCCGAGGGGATTGACGTGGTCCAGGCTCAGCCGCCAGCCGATCAGCCGGCCGGTCATCTTCAGCTGCAGCGGGGTCGGGGGCACGGCGTCGAAGTCGCCGAGCATCGCCACACCCCAGGTGTCGACGTTGAATCCGCCGGTGTGCGAACCTTCGACGGGGCGCGTCATGCCGCCGAACCGGCCCTCGAAAACCTGGCCGTACTTGTCGACCAGGGCGTTGTAAGCGATGTCGCACCAACCCAATTCGCGGGTGTGGTACTCGTAGATCGACCGGACGATGCCCGCGGAATCCTCGGGCGCATAGTCGTTGCTGCCGGCGGTGTGGTGCACGATGGCGGCGCGCACGCCCGGGTCATAGACCGGTTGTCCGCAGCGGACGCTCTCGTTGGCGCCCCACTGGGCCCGGCTGATGATGTTGGGTGGCTGGTTCGGCGCCGACACCGCGGTCGGCTGGAACTGCACATCGGCCGGTGCCTCCGGCGGACTGATGAGCACCGCTTTCATGCTGGGGCCCAACGGTTTCTCGACGTCGACGGGTCGGTAACCCAGGCCGGGACCCTGCGGCCGGTCGCCGGCGGGTGGCGTGGCAGCGGCTTCGGCGGGCCGGGTCACCGCGATCTGCACGGTATTTGTGCGGCCGACGAACACGGGTTCGGTGCCGCGCGTCGTGGCGCGCGCCTCGCCGACACCATCTGGCGCCTCGACCTCGTACCAGGGGCCCCAGGATCCGTCGGCCTTCTGGGCGCGCACCCGGGCCGAGGTTCCGGTGAAGTCCGACGCCGTGAGCGCGACCAGGGAGAAGGGAGTGTCCTGATGGATTTCCCGGACGGTCTGTCCGCCCCCGACGCCGGCCAGTGGCTGCGTGTGGAGCTCCGGCGCCGACGGCTTGTCGTCCGTCAGGCCGGGGATGTTGGGGATGCCGCTGACGGCCAACGGCACCATCACGACGGTCGCCGCCAGAGCGGACAACAGTATTGACGGTGCGGGACGACGGCGCGGCACAGCGCGAATGTTACGTATGTGTCAGGTGTTACCCGTGTTTCGACACGGATTACTGGGCTGTCAATTCTCTGCAAGACGCCGCAACGGCACCGCAGAGCCTTGGGGCTTCTGCGGTGCCGTCTCGGCTACAGGTCTTCAGTTGTGTGTGACGGATGTCAGACCGCGGGAGCGGCCACTGCCGGTGCGGCCGCGGCGGCTGCCGCCGGGGCGGCCTGAGCGGACTTGACCGCCGACGTGATGGCCGGCACGACCATGCCCTTCAGCAGGTCGATGGCCTGGGTCGCGCCCAGCTGGTTGGCGGCGCTGGTCAGGTCGCTGATCAGTCCGCCGCCGCCGCTGCTCGGGGCCGCGCCGAGGCCGAGGCCGTCGCCGCCGCCCAGTCCGACCGACGGGTCGCCGAGGATCGGGTAGCTGCCACCGAGGCCCTGGCCGGGGCCGAGGCCCAGGCTGGCGTTGGGATCGGTCATCGGCATGCCGGCGGCACCGAGCCCGGCCGGGCTCGCGCTGATCGACGGCGTGGTCAGGCCCGTGGCGTTCAGGCCGGGAGCGGTCAGTCCGGGCGTGCTCACGCTCGGGAGGGTCGCGCCCTGGGTCGTGAGACCGGCGCTGGGCAGGCCGGCGCCGGGCAGGCCCGGCGTCAGTGCCGACGGGCTGGTGCCGGTGAGGCCGGTGGGCGGGGTCAGGCCGGGTGCGGTCGCGCCCGTCGGCGGGGTCAGGCCGGGTGCGGTCAGACCGGTCGCCGGGGTGGTGCCCAGGCCCGGGGTCAGGCCGGCCGGCGGCGTGAGGCCACCCGCCGGGGTGAGGCCGGCCGGCGGGGTCAGGCCTGGGGTGGCGCCCAGGCTGGGGCTGGTGCCCAGGCCCGGGGTCAGGCCGGTCTGCGGGGACAGGCCGCCGGTCAGGGGGCTGGGGGAGCTCGCGGCTCCGCCCATGAGGTTCGGCAGGTTGACGCCGAACTGGGACAGGCCCTGCGACAGCGCGGACATGACCTCGTTGGGGAGGTCGGTCACGAGCGCGGCCTGGACGAATTCCCGGTGCTGCGGAGTCGGGTTTGCCGGGGTCATCTCGGCGACCGCCACGAGTGCGATCGGACTTGCGACGGCCACGGCGGCGACTGCGCTCATGGCTGTCGAGAGCTTGCGTCGACGTCGGTTAGGCACGGAAGTCTCCTCAATCTGTGGGGTACGGCTCGAGCTGGCTTGCTGAGTCGTCGGTACTGACGTCATCGATGTTAAAGCTGTGATTAGTGGGATTAGAGTGACGATGCGGAATCGTGAGCGAATTGCGACCGGCCCGCGCACTGCCCGACCCGACCGGGTGTTTTCGGGCCGAACGGCCTCTGTCGGATACCCTGAACGCCGATGACCTCCGCTGATTCCCGGGGCGCTGCGACCCAGTCCTCCGGCCCTTATGACCTCATCGTCGTCGGCTCCGGATTCTTCGGACTGACGATTGCCGAGCGCGCGGCAACCCAACTCGACAAGCGGGTGCTGGTCGTCGAGCGCCGTCACCATCTCGGCGGCAACGCCTATTCAGAAGCCGAGCCCACAACCGGCATCGAGGTGCACAAGTACGGCGCCCACCTGTTCCACAACTCCAATCAGCGGGTGTGGGACTACGTGCGGCAGTTCACCGACTTCACCGGCTACCAGCACCGCGTCTTTGCCATGTACGACGGCCAGGCCTACCAGTTCCCGATGGGGCTGGGCCTGGTGTCGCAGTTCTTCGGGCGTTATTACAGCCCCGACGAGGCGCGGGCCCTGATCGCCGAGCAGTCCGCCGAGATCAACACCGACGACGCGCAGAACCTCGAAGAGAAGGCCATCTCGCTGATCGGCCGGCCGCTCTACGAGGCCTTCGTCAAGGGCTACACCGCCAAGCAGTGGCAGACCGATCCCAAGGACCTGCCCGCGTCGATCATCAGCCGCCTGCCGGTGCGCTACAACTTCGACAACCGCTACTTCAACGACACGTATGAGGGCCTGCCGGTCGACGGCTACACCGCGTGGCTCGAGAACATGGCCGCCGACGAGCGCATCGACGTCGTGCTCAACACCGACTGGTTCGACGTGCGCGAGCAGCTGCGGGCCGAGAGCCCCGGCGCGCCGGTGCTGTACACCGGCCCGCTCGACCGCTACTTCGACTACTCCGAGGGCCGGCTGGGCTGGCGCACGCTGGACTTCGAGATGGAAGTACTGCCCATCGGAGACTTCCAGGGCACGCCCGTCATGAACTACAACGACCCCGACGTGCCGTTCACCCGCATCCACGAGTTCCGGCACTTCCACCCCGAGCGGGATTACCCGACGGACAAGACCGTCATCATGCGGGAGTACTCGCGCTTCGCCAACGACGACGACGAGCCGTACTACCCGATCAACACCGATTCGGATCGCGCGATCCTGGCGGCCTACCGCGCCAGGGCCAAGGCCGAAACCGAGGAGAACCGAGTGCTGTTCGGGGGCCGGCTGGGCACCTATCAGTACCTCGACATGCACATGGCCATCGCCAGTGCGCTGAACATGTACGACAACGTGCTGATGCCGCATCTGCGTGACGGCGCGGCACTCGGCGACGCCGGTACAGAAAGTAGCTGAAGACCATGAGCGACATCCCGTCCGGCGCATTGGCGTCGGGAGAGTCCCGTGCGGTGAGCCTGCTGTCGCGGGTCATCCTGCCCCGTCCGGGTGAGCCCCTCGACGTCCGCAAGCTGTACATCGAGGAGTCGTCCACCAACGCCCGGCGCGCACACGCCCCGACCCGCACCACGCTGGAAATCGGTGGGGAGTCCGAGGTTTCGTTCGCCACCTACTTCAACGCGTTCCCGGCCAGCTACTGGCGCCGCTGGTCGATCCTGACCTCGGTGGTGCTGCGCGTCGAGCTGACCGGCAGCGCCCGTGTCGACGTCTATCGCTCGAAGGCGACCGGCGCCCGAATCACCGTGGGCGGCAGCGAGATCGCCAGCGGCGACGACGGCCTGCCGGCAGTGGTCGAGTTCGAGATCGGGCTGGAGCCGTTCGAGGACGGCGGCTGGATCTGGTTCGACATCACCACCGACACCGCGGTGACGGTGCTGGGCGCCGGCTGGTACGCGCCCGTGGAGGCGCCCGGGCGGGCGAACATCACGATCGGTATCCCGACCTTCAACCGGCCGGCGGACGCCGTCAACGCGCTCGCGGCCTTGACGTCGGATCCGTTGGTGGACCAGGTGATCGGCGCGGTCATCGTGTCTGATCAGGGTGCGAACAAGGTGAAGGACCACCCCGACTTCGCGGCCGCGGCGGCCCCGCTGGCCGACCGGCTGGCCATCCACAACCAGCCGAACCTCGGTGGCTCCGGCGGCTACAGCCGCGTGATGTACGAAGCGCTGAAACACACTGACTGCGAACAGATTCTGTTCATGGACGACGACATCCGCGTCGAGCCCGACTCGATCCTGCGGGCGCTGGCGTTCAACCGGTTCGCCAAGACGCCGACCCTGGTCGGTGGCCAGATGCTCAACCTGCAGGAGCCCTCGCACCTGCACGTCATGGGCGAGATGGTCGACTCGGCCAACTTCATGTGGACGCACGCCATCAACGCCGAGTACGACCACAACTTCGCGAAGTACCCCCTCGCCGACGAGGAGGAGTACCGCAGCCGAATCCTGCACCGCCGCATCGACGTCGACTACAACGGCTGGTGGATGTGCATGATCCCGCGCGCCGTCGCCGAGGAGCTGGGGCAGCCGCTGCCGCTGTTCATCAAGTGGGACGACGCCGACTACGGCCTGCGTGCGGGCGAACACGGCTACCCGACGGTGACGCTGCCCGGCGCGGCGATCTGGCACATGGCGTGGAGCGACAAGGACGACGCCATCGACTGGCAGGCGTACTTCCACCTGCGCAACCGCCTCGTCGTGGCGGCGCTGCACTGGGACGGCAACATCCGTGGCCTGGTTGCGAGCCACTTCAAGGCGACCATGAAACACCTGCTGTGCCTTGAGTATTCGACGGTGGCCATCCAGAACCGGGCGATGGACGACTTCCTCGCCGGGCCGGACAACCTGTTCACCATCCTCGAGTCCGCACTGCCCGACGTGCGCGCCATGCGTAACGAGTACCCCGACGCCGTTGTGCTGGAAAGCGCCACCTCGCTGCCCGCGCCATCGGACAAGAAGTGGCGCCGGAAGGTCAAGATTCCCACCAGCCCGCCGGCCATCGCGATCCGGCTCACTCGTGGCGTCGTCAACCAGCTCAAGCCGCACGACCCGGAACACCATGTGCGGCCGCAGATCAACGTCGCGACGCAGGACGCCCGCTGGTTCTCGCTGTGCATGGTCGACGGTGTCACCGTCACCACTGCCGACGGCCGCGGTGTCGTCTACCGCCAGCGCGACCGCGAGAAGATGTTCGAGTTGCTGCGGGAATCGCTCAAGCGTCAGGCGCTGCTGGCCCGCAGTTTCAACCGCCTGCGGAAGGTTTACCGCAACGCGCTGCCGGAGCTGACGAGCAAGGAGAGGTGGGAGACCGTGCTGTTGGCCTCCCAGCCCGAATCGGCCGGTGCCCGGTGAGCCTCGAAGGCGCTGGAGGCATCGAGGGTGACGTCATTGCCGACGTCCCGCGCGGTGAGGACGCCATCCTGGTCGGCGTCCAGTCCGCACTGACCGGCCGTCCCGGCGTCCTCGCCGGCGCCCGGGTGCTGTCGTACTTCGGTGAGCACAGCCTGGGCTGGTTCGCCGTCTGTGGTCTGGGCGCGCTGCTGCAACCGCAGCGTCGCCGGGCCTGGGTGACGGCCGGTGTCGGCACCTTCTTCGCGCATGCGGCGGCCGTGCTGATCAAGCGGGTCGTGAAACGTGAACGCCCGCAACACCCGGCCATCGCCGTCAACGTCGGCACCCCGAGCCGGCTGAGCTTCCCGTCGGCGCATGCGACGTCGACCACCGCCGCCGCGATCCTCATCGGCCGGGCCACGGGCCTGCCGCTGCCGTGGTTCCTGGTGCCGCCGATGGCGTTGTCGCGCTTGGTTCTCGGCGTGCACTATCCCACTGACGTCCTGACCGGTGTCGTGGTGGGAACCGCGGTCGCCGAATCAGTCGGCGCGATTTCCGAGCGAACTGCAAAGCGCGAACCGAAGGCTGGGGCATGACCGAAGTGACGCAGGAGCTGGGGCCACCAAAGAACCTGGCCGCCGGCATCGTCAAGGCGCTGCGGCCGCGGCAGTGGGTGAAGAACGTCCTGGTGTTGGTCGCACCGCTGGCAGCCCTCGGCGTGCAGGCGCACTACAGCTACACCGAGGTGCTCAAAGCCGTCGGCGTCGCGTTCGTGGTGTTCTGCATGGCTGCGTCGTGTATCTACCTGATCAACGATGCCCGCGACGTGGAAGCAGACCGCCTGCACCCGACAAAGCAGTACCGCCCGATCGCCGCCGGCGTCGTCTCGGTACAGCTGGCCTACTCGCTGGCCGTCGTGCTCGGTGTCGGCTCGCTGGCCATCTCGTGGTGGCTCACGCCCAGCCTGGCGATCGTCATGGCCGTCTATATCGCGTCCCAGCTGGCCTACTGTTTCGGCCTGAAACATCAAGCGGTGCTGGACATCTGCATCAACGCCTCCGGGTTTCCGCTCCGCGGCATCGCCGGTGGTGTCGCCGCCGGCATCCCGCTGTCCAAGTGGTTCCTGCTGGTGTTCGCGTTCGGCTCGCTGTTCATGTCGGCCGGAAAGCGTTACGCCGAACTGCAACTCGCCGAACGCACGGGCGCGAAGATCCGCAAGGCACTGGAGTCCTACACCAGCAGCTACCTGCGGTTCGTCTGGACGCTGTCGGCGACTGCCGTGGTGCTCTGCTACGGCCTGTGGGCCTTCGAGGGCAACAAGGGCACGTGGTTCGCGGTGTCGTTGGTGCCGTTCACCATCGCGATCCTGCGTTACGCCGTCGACGTCGACAGTGGCGCGGCGGGTGAGCCCGAGGAGATCGTGCTGAACGACCGGGTGTTGCAGCTGCTGGGCGTGGCCCTGGTCGCGACGCTCGTTGCCGCGATTCTGCCCGGACTGATCCGGTGACCGATTCGCCCGCTCGGCAATTGCTGCGCGGGCCGGTCTTTCCGTATGGCCGGGCCGCGCGGATCAGCCTGTGGTTGAGCGTCGTGGTGTCCGCCGCGTTGTTCGGCTGGGGCGCCTGGCAGCGCCGGTGGATCGCGGACGACGGCCTCATCGTGCTGCGCACGGTGCGAAACCTGTTGGCCGGCAACGGCCCCGTCTTCAACGTCGGTGAGCGCGTCGAGTCCAATACCTCGACGCTGTGGACCTATCTGGTCACCGTCGGTGCCTGGATCGGCGGCTCGGTGCAGCTCGAGTACGTGGCGCTGGTCTTGGCGCTGACGCTGAGTGTGGCGGGCCTGGTCTTCGCGATGCTCGGCACCGGCCGGCTGTACGCCCCCGGGCTGCGGGGCCGCCGCGCGCTGTTGGTGCCGGCCGGCGCCCTCGTCTACATGGCTGTGCCGCCGGCGCGCGACTTCGCGACCTCGGGCCTGGAGAACGGCCTGATCATGGCCTACCTGGGGCTGCTCTGGTGGGTGATGGTGTGTTGGTGTCAGAGCTCGATCGCTCCTCCCGGCCGTGGTGCCCTGCGCGCGCCCGCCGAGGGCCGCGACGGCGACGCGAATCTCACCAGCGCCCGGTTCGACGGCGCCCTGGCGTGTCTGGCCGGCCTGTCGGTCCTGGTGCGGCCCGAGTTGGCGTTGATCGGCGGGGTGGCCCTGGTCATGCTGCTGGTCGCGGCCCGGGGCCGGCGCCGCCGCGTCGTCATCCTGGTGGCCGGTGGTCTGCTCCCGATCGCCTACGAGATCTTCCGGATGGGCTACTACGGCCTGTTGGTGCCGATCACCGCGCTGGCCAAGGACGCCACCGGATCCAAGTGGCAGCAGGGCTTCGTCTACCTCGGCAACTTCAACCGGCCCTATCTGTTGTGGGTGCCCGCGGTGCTGACCGTGGCACTGGCGATTGTGTTGTTCGTCACTCACAGCCGGCCGTGGTGGGGCCAGTCGGCGCCGCGCGGCTACAGCACTCTGGCCCGCCGGATTCAAAGTCCCACTGCCGTAGTGATTTTCATGGCCGGCAGCGGCCTGGTGCAGGGCCTGTACTGGCTGCGCCAGGGTGGTGACTTCATGCACGGCCGGGTGTTGCTGGTTCCGCTGTTCTGCCTGGTCATCCCGGTTGCGGTGATTCCGATCGTCCTTCCCGACGGCAAGAACATCGCCCGCGAGGTCGGCTACGCGCTCGCCGGTACGACGACCGCCCTGTGGCTGGCGGTGGTCGGCTGGTCGCTGTGGGCGGCCAACTCGCCGGGGCTCGGATATGACGCCACCCGCGTGACCTACTCCGGCATCGTCGACGAACGGCGCTTCTATTCGCAGGCCACCGGGCACGCGCATCCGCTGACGGCCGCGGACTACCTGGACTATCCGCGCATGCGGGCGGTGCTGGCGGCCATCGACAACACCCCGGTCGGGGCGCTGCTGCTGCCGTCGGGCAACTACGACCAGTGGGACGTGGTTCCGGCCATGCCGCCGCCGGTTCCGGACCCGACGTCGCCACCCCCGCCCAATTGGTTCGAAAAAGGTCCGCACACAGTCTTTTTCACCAACCTGGGCATGATGGGCATGAACCTGCCGCTCGAGGTCCGGGTGATCGACCAGATCGGCCTCGCCAACCCGCTGGCCGCCCACACGGCGCGGCTGGACGACGCGCGCATCGGCCACGACAAGGACCTGTTCCCGGACTGGGCGGTCGCCGAGGGGCCGTACCTGCGCAAGCGCCCGTGGATTCCGACGTACCTGGACGAGGACTGGGTGGCGCAGGCGGCGGTCGCGCTGACATGCCCGGAGACCGAGACGATGCTCAGTTCGGTACGCGCGCCGATGGGCTTCCACCGGTTCATGTCAAATCTGGTACACGCGTTCACATTTACCCGTTACCGGATCGATCGCGTGCCGTTATACGAGCTGCACCGGTGTGGGCTCGATGTGCCTCCGAGGCTGTCGACCCCTTACACTGGCTTACCGGCTACCGGTCCGTAGTTTCAGCGCACGAGCGCTGGCACGGTCTGAAGCGTAGGTAACGCCGGTGAACCATGCGGCGATAACCACTCGGGCGTGTGCGCCCGGCCTGATCGTCGCCTCAACGGCAGAGGCGGGGATGAGGGTTGTCCGTACGCCGTCATAGGAAAGATTAGGGAGCGGTATGAGTTTCGTTGGGAAGATGCGGTCGATGGCCAAGGCCATGCCGCGCCGGATGGCGGTTGCGGCCGTTGCCGCGGCAGCGCTGCCCGGTCTTGTCGGTGTCGTCGGTGAAACGGCGACTGCAGGGGCTTTCTCGCGTCCCGGTCTGCCGGTTGAGTACCTGCAGGTTCCGTCCGCGGCCATGGGTCGCGACATCAAGATCCAGTTCCAGAGCGGCGGCGCGGGCTCGCCGGCCCTCTACATGCTCGACGGCCTGCGCGCGCAGGACGACTACAACGGCTGGGACATCAACACCGCCGCCTTCGAGTGGTACAACGGCTCGGGCATTTCGATGGTCATGCCGGTCGGCGGCCAGTCCAGCTTCTACAGCGACTGGTACAAGCCGGCTTGCGGCAAGGCCGGTTGCTCCACCTACAAGTGGGAGACCTTCCTGACCCAGGAGCTGCCCGCTTACCTGCAGGCCAACAAGTCGGTCAAGCCGACCGGTGGCGCTGCTGTCGGTCTGTCGATGGCCGGTTCGGCCGCGATGACCCTCGCCATCTACCACCCGCAGCAGTTCATCTACGCGGGCTCGATGTCGGGCTTCCTGAACTTGTCCGAGGGCTGGTGGCCGTTCCTGGTCAATATCTCGATGGGTGACGCCGGCGGCTACAAGGCCGACGACATGTGGGGCTCCACTGGCGACCCGAACAACGCCTGGAAGCGCAACGACCCGTTCGTCAACATCGGCACCCTGGTCGCCAACAACACCCGTCTGTGGGTCTACTGCGGCGACGGCAACCCGAGCGACCTGGGCGGCGACAACGTGCCGGCCAAGTTCCTGGAGGGCCTGACCATCCGCACCAACCGCACCTTCCAGCAGACCTACCTGGCTGCCGGTGGTACCAACGGTGTGTTCAACTTCCCCAACAGCGGCACCCACGACTGGGGCTACTGGGGCCAGCAGCTGCAGGCCATGAAGCCTGACCTGCAGCGTGTGCTGGGTGCTTCGGGCCAGGCGTAACAACCTGATCCCGAGGTAAATCCTCTGGCAACAACTCGCACTGGCGGCGGCGACCTTCACGGGTCGTCGCCGCCAGTCGTTTATGCCCTGACCGGCCCACACCGCGGCACCCCGTGGCAACGTTCCCTCCCGTTGTTCGGTCACCATCCGCCGAGGTGATGTGGTTCACTACAACGCGGGTTCAGGACGCTCGACGATCACGAACAGGTGAGGTTGGTTATGGGGCTGCAGGCAATGCGGGGGATGTTCCGGACGATGGCTGGGACGGCGGCGGCGGTTGTGCTCGCCGGCGGCCTGCTGACGGGTACCGGAACGGCCCGGGCCGCGGGCGTGGAGACGCTGATGGTGCCCTCGGCCGCGATGGGCCGGGACATCCCGGTGACGTTCCAGGCCGGCGGTCCGCACGCGGTGTATCTCCTCGACGCCTTCAACGCCGGCCCCGACGTGAGCAACTGGGTCACCGCGGGCAATGCCATGGGCACGCTGGCCGGTAAGGGCATCTCGGTCGTCGCACCGGCCGGCGGCGCGTTCAGCTTCTACACCAACTGGGAGCAGGACGGCAGCAAGCAGTGGGAGACATTCCTGAGCCAGGAGCTCCCGGACTATCTGGCCGCCACCAAGGGCCTGGCCCCCAACGGCCACGGCGTCGTCGGTGCGGCCCAGGGCGGCACCGCCGCGCTGGCCCTGGCCGAGTTCCACCCGGACCGGTTCCGTTTCGCGGGCTCGCTGTCGGGATTCCTGACCCCGTCGTCGACGACGTTCAACGGCGCCATCACCGCCGGGATGCGCGAGTTCGGCGGCGTGGACACCTACGGCATGTGGGGCGCCCCGCAGCTGGGCCGCTGGAAGTGGCACGACCCGGATGTGCACGTGAGCCTGCTGAACCAGAACAACACCCGGATCTGGGTGTTCAGCCCGTCGACGGTCACCTGCAGTGACCCGGCCGCGATGATCGGCTACTGCGACCAGGCGCAGGGCAGCAACCGCGCCTTCTACGCGCATTACCGCAGCGTGGGCGGCCACAACGGGCACTTCGACTTCCCCGACGGCCCGCAGCACGACTGGGGCAGCTGGAGCGGTCAGCTCGGTGCCATGTCGGGCGAACTGGTGAGCGTCATCCGCTAGCCCAACCGGAGTGATCTTGCCGACGGAAGGCGTCGGCGTGACCAGTCCGTGATGCCTGCTGACTAGATTCGGATGGCAACCGCTTGATTCAGCCCGCAGGAGACCTCACACCACATGGCCACCAACAATCGCCGCCGCCGCCATCGCATCCTCGCCATTGCCGCGGCGGGTGCGGTGGCACTGCTGGTCATCGTGGTCGCGTTCGCGATCGTGGTGTGGCTGCGTCAGCCCGGTGAGATCCCGGGGCCGACGCCGCCCTCGGCGCAGCCGCCGACGTCCGGTCCCAGCGCGAAGCCGTCCAAGCCGCGGCCGGCGTACCAGTCGGCCGACTGCCCCGATGTGCAGCTGATCTCGATCCCGGGCACCTGGGAGTCCTCACGGGCGCTCGACCCGCTGAACCCGACGCCGTCGTTCCCGATCGCGCTGCTGCTGAACGTCAGCAACCCGCTCGGCCAGCAGTTCGGTGCCGACCGGTTGGCGCAGTACACGGTGCCCTACACCGCGCAGTTCCATAACCCGCTGGCCGCGGACAACCAGATGTCGTACAACGACAGCCGCGAAGAGGGCAAGAAGAAGGCCGTCGAAGCCATCACGGACATCAACAACCGCTGCCCGCTGACGAGCTTCGTCATCATCGGCTTCTCACAGGGCGCGGTGATCGCCGGCGACATCGCCAGCGACATCGGCAACGGCCGCGGTCCCATCGACCAGGACCTCGTGCTCGGCGTGACGTTGATCGCCGACGGCCGGCGCCAGCCCAATGTCGGCAAGGACATCGGTCCGAACCCGCCGGGACAGGGCGCCGAGATCACGCTGCACGAACTGCCGCTCGGCATGCTCGGGCTGAACATGACGGGACCGCGCGTCGGCGGCTTCGGTGCGCTCAACGACCGGGTCAACGAGATCTGCGGAAAGGGCGACCTGATCTGCGCCGCGCCGACCGAGGCGTTCAACGTCGTCAACCTGCCCAGCACGCTCGCCACGCTGTCGGGCAGCGCCGCGGGACCGGTGCACGCGCTGTACAACACGACGCAGTTCTGGAGCCTTGACGGCCAGACCTCCACACAGTGGACGCTGAACTGGGCCAAGGACCTCGTCGACAACGCGCCGCACCCCAAACACGGCTGACATCGCTTGTTGGCTACTGGCGAGTACAAAACCGGCGGGGCGATTTGGCCTGCGAATTCGCGTCACCTAACATTAAGAGATAGCTAAGAGCACGGTCTTATCATTGACTGGGCATCTTGGGGTGGCATATCGCTACTGCCCGGTACCATTTGCCGGGATTTGGCGTGACTGGCCGCATACGACGTAACCAGCGCGGCAGGCTGTGAACAGGAGATTTTGATGGCGTTCCACAACCCGTTCGTCAAGAACGGGAAGATCACCTTCCCGGACGGCGCCGGCATCGTGAAGCACGTCGAGCGCTGGGCGAAGGTCCGTGGGGACCGGCTCGCGTTCCGGTTCCTGGACTTCTCCACGGAGCGTGACGGCGAGGCCAAAGACCTGACCTGGTCGCAGTTCAGCGCGCGCAACAAAGCCGTGGCCGCGCGGCTGCAGCAGGTGACCCAGGTGGGCGACCGCGTTGCAATCCTGTGCCCGCAGAACCTCGAGTACCTCGTGGCGTTCTACGGCGTCCTGTACTCCGGCCGCATCGCCGTGCCGCTGTTCGATCCGTCGGAGCCCGGCCACGTCGGCCGCCTGCACGCCGTGCTCGACGACTGCAAGCCGTCGGCCATCCTGACCACGACCGCCGCCGCCGAAGGCGTCCGCAAGTTCTTCCGCAGCCGCCCGGCCAATGAACGTCCGCGTGTCATCGCCGTCGACGCCGTGCCGGACGAGGTCGCCGTCACCTGGATCCCGTTCGACGACGTCGACGAGCACACCATCGCCTACCTGCAGTACACCTCGGGTTCGACCCGCATCCCGACGGGCGTGCAGATCACCCACCTGAACCTGGCCACCAACGTGGTGCAGGTCGTCGAGGCCCTCGAGGGCGAAGAGGGCGACCGCGGCCTGTCGTGGCTGCCGTTCTTCCACGACATGGGCCTGATCACCGCGCTGCTCGCGCCGATGATCGGCCACAGCTTCACGTTCATGACCCCGGCGGCCTTCGTGCGTCGGCCGGAGCGCTGGATCCGTGAGCTCGCCCGCAAGGAAGGCGACACCGGCGGCACCATCTCCGTGGCCCCGAACTTCGCGTTCGACCACGCCGCCGCCCGCGGCGTGCCCAAGGAGAAGATCGACCTCTCCAACGTCAAGGCCGTGCTGAACGGCAGCGAGCCGATCTCGGCGGCGACCGTGCGCCGGTTCAACGAGGCCTTCGGTCCGTTCGGCTTCCCCGCCAAGGCCATCAAGCCGTCCTACGGCTTGGCCGAGGCGACGCTCTTCGTGTCGACCACGCCGTCGGCCGACGAGCCGACCATCGTGTCGGTGGACCGCGACGCCCTCAACACCGGCACCTTCGTGGTGGTCCCGGACGACTCGCCCAAGGCTGTCGCCCAGGCCGGCGCCGGCAAGGTCGGTGTCGACGAATGGGCCGTCATCGTGGACGCCGAGACCGCCACCGAGCTGCCCGACGGCCAGATCGGCGAGATCTGGATCAGCGGCGCCAACATGGGCACCGGCTACTGGGGCAAGCGCGAGGAGACCGTCGAGACGTTCCAGAACACCCTCAAGTCGCGCACCAGCCCGTCGCACGCCGAGGGCGCGGCCGACGACGCCACCTGGGTGCGCACCGGCGACTACGGCGCCTACCACGACGGCGAGCTGTACATCACCGGCCGCGTCAAGGACCTGGTGATCATCGACGGCCGCAACCACTACCCGCAGGACCTCGAGTACTCGGCGCAGGAGGCCAGCAAGGCGCTGCGCGTCGGTTACGTCGCGGCGTTCTCGGTGCCGGCCAACCAGCTGCCCGACGAGGTCTTCGCCGACGCCCACTCGGGCCTCAAGCGCGATCCCGACGACAGCTCCGAGCAGCTGGTCATCGTCGCCGAGCGCGCCCCGGGCGCGCACAAGCTCGAACCGCAGCCGATCGTCGACGACATCCGGGCCGCCATCGCGGTCCGTCACGGCGTCACCGTGCGCGACGTGCTGCTGACCGCGGCCGGCGCCATCCCGCGCACCTCCAGCGGCAAGATCGGCCGCCGGGCCACCCGTGCGGCGTACCTGGACGGCACGCTGCGCAGCGGCAAGGTGGCCAACGCCTTCCCCGACGATCTGAACTGACCCACACCCGGCTCCCCTGTCCGGCGGCGAAAGTGAACAGTGAAAATGACTGACACCGAAGACAATTCGAACGAAATCGACACTTCGCCGCAGGAGGGGCAGGTTCCCGCTCGGGCTAACGGCATGTCCGTGCCGGAGATGCGGGAGTGGCTGCGCAACTGGGTGGCCAATGCCACCGGTCAGCCGGCGGACTCCATCAACGAGTCGGTGCCGATGGTCGAGCTAGGCCTGGCGTCGCGCGACGCGGTCGCCATGGCGTCCGACATCGAGGACCTCACCGGTGTCACGCTGACCGCCACGGTGGCGTTCCGGCACCCGACCATCGAGTCGCTGGCGCAGGTCATCGTCGAGGGCGAGCCCGAGGAAGACACGGACGCCGCGAACGCCGAGGACTGGTCCCGCGACGCCGACGACGACGCGATGAACATCGCGATCGTCGGCCTGGCCACCCGCTTCCCGGGTGACATGAACACGCCCGACGAGATGTGGCAGGCGCTGGTCGAAGGCCGCGACGCCATCACCGACCTGCCCGAGGGCCGCTGGGAAGAGTTCCTGTCCGAGCCCCGGATCGCCGAGCGCGTGGCCAAGGCCCGCACCCGCGGTGGCTACCTGTCGGACATCAAGGGCTTCGACGCCGAGTTCTTCGCGCTGGCCAAGATGGAAGCCGACAACATCGATCCGCAGCAGCGGATGGCGCTCGAATTGACCTGGGAGGCACTGGAGTTCGCCCGTATCCCGGCGTCGTCGCTGCGCGGCGAGTCGGTCGGCGTGTTCGTCGGCAGCTCGACCAACGACTACAGCTTCCTGTCGGTCTCCGACCCGTCGATCACGCACCCGTACGCCATCACCGGCACCGCGAGCTCCATCATCGCCAACCGGGTGTCGTACTTCTTCGACTTCCGCGGGCCGTCGATGGCCATCGACACCGCGTGTTCGTCGTCGCTGGTCGCGATCCACGAGGGCGTCAAGGCGCTGCGCTCGGGTGAAGCCGACGTCGTGCTCGCCGGTGGCGTCAACGCCCTGGTGACCCCGATGGTGACGGTCGGCTTCGACGAGGTCGGCGGCGTCCTGGCGCCGGACGGCCGCATCAAGTCGTTCAGCTCCGATGCCGACGGCTACGCCCGTTCCGAGGGTGGCGGCATGGTCGTGCTCAAGCGCGTCGCCGACGCCCGTCGCGACGGTGACGAGATCCTCGCGGTGATCGCCGGTTCGGCCATCAACCACGACGGCCGCTCCAACGGCATGCTGGCCCCCAACCCCGACGCGCAGGAAGCGGTGCTGCGCAAGGCCTACAAGGACGCCGGCATCGACCCCAAGACCGTCGACTACATCGAGGCGCACGGCACCGGCACCATCCTGGGTGACCCGATCGAGGCCGACGCACTCGGCCGCGTCGTGGGCCGTGGCCGCGCCGCCGACAAGCCGGCACTGCTGGGCGCCGTGAAATCCAATGTGGGACACCTGGAGTCGGCTGCCGGTGCGGCCAGCGTCGCGAAGATGACGCTGGCGCTGTACCACGACAAGCTGCCGGCATCGATCAACTACGCGGGCCCCAACCCGTACATCGACTTCGACAAGGAACACCTCAAGGTCAACGCCGAGCTGTCGGACTGGCCGCGTTACAGCGGTCACGCCATCGCCGGCGTCTCCGGTTTCGGTTTCGGCGGCGCCAACGCGCACATCGTCATGCGTCAGGTGCTGCCCAGCGACCTCGTCGAGCCGGAGCCGAAAGAGGTTGTGGCCGAGGAGAAGCCGTCGTCCGACGCGAACGCCGTCTACGTCGGTGGCGTCAAGATGGACGAGTACGGCGAGTTCATCGACGACGACAACGACACGCGTGGTGACGCCGAGTTCTACGGCTACGGGACCGACGATGAGCCCGAGCTCCCCGGCCTGACCGAGCGGGCGCTGGAGCTGATCGAGGCCGGCCGCGCCGAACTGGAGGCTGCCGAGCCGGTCAAGCGCATTGTCCCGCTTGCAGTTTCGGGATTCCTCACCTCGCGCAAGAAGTCGGCTGCCGCTGAGCTGGCGGACTGGATCGACAGCGAGGTGGGCCGGTCGTACTCGCTGGAGTCCATCGGTCGCTCGCTGTCGCGCCGCAACCACGGCCGTTCGCGCGCAGTGATTCTCGCGCACGACCACGATGAAGCGGTCAAGGGTCTGCGGGCTCTGGCCGAGGGCAAGCAGAGCCCGCTGGTGCTGGCCGCCGATGGCCCGGTCACCAACGGCCCGGTGTGGGTGCTCGCCGGTTTCGGTGCGCAGCACCGCAAGATGGGCAAGAGCCTGTACCTGAACGACCCGATCTTCGCGGAGTGGATCAACAAGGTCGACGCGCTCATCCAGGATGAGCGTGGCTACTCGGTCGTCGAGCTGATCCTCGACGATGCCATCGACTACACCAACGAGACCTGCGAATACCCGATCGAGGTCGTCCAGACCGTGATCTTCGCGCTGCAGATCGCGCTCGGTGAGCTGCTGAAGGCGCACGGCGCGAAACCCGGTGCGGTGGTTGGCCAGTCGCTCGGTGAAGCGGCCGCGGCCTACTTCTCCGGTGGCCTGTCGCTGGCCGACGCCACCCGCACGATCTGCTCGCGCGCCCACCTCATGGGTGAGGGCGAGGCCATGCTGTTCGGAGAGTACATCCGCCTGATGGCGCTCGTCGAGTACTCGGCCGAGGAGATCAAGACGGTCTTCGCCGACTTCCCGGGCCTCGAGGTGTGCGTCTACGCCGCCCCGACCCAGACCGTCATCGGCGGTCCGCCGGAGCAGGTCGACGCGATCATCGCCCGCGCCGAATCCGAGGGCAAGTTCGCCCGCAAGATGCAGACCAAGGGCGCCAGCCACACGCAGCAGATGGACCCGCTGCTCGGTGAGCTGTCCGCGGAAATCCAGGGCATCGAACCGCGCCCGCTGCAGACGGCCTACTACTCGACGGTGCACGAGGGTCAGCTGATCCGGGCCGGCGCGGAGCCGATCCACGATGTCGAGTACTGGAAGAAGGGGCTGCGCCACAGCGTCTACTTCACCCACGGCATCCGCAACGCCGTCGACAACGGGCACACCACCTTCCTCGAGCTCGCGCCGAACCCGGTGGCGCTCATGCAGGTTGGGCTCACCACGATGTCGGCCGGCCTGCATGACGGTCAGCTGATCCCGACCCTCGCCCGTAAGCAGGACGAGGTCGACTCGATGACCAACGCCATGGCCCAGCTGTTCGTGCACGGCCACGACCTCGACTTCCGGACGCTGTTCTCGCCGGCCGAGAACCCGGCCGTCGACTACGCGCCCATCCCGCCGACGCGCTTCAAGCGCAAGCCGCACTGGCTGGACGCGCACTTCACAGCCGACAGCTCGGCCATCGAGCCGGGCAGCCACGTCGCGACCCCGGACGGCCGGCACGTGTGGGAGTACGCCCCGCGCGGCGAGGTCGACGCCGCGGCGCTGGCCAAGCTGGTGAAAGCCGCTGCGGCGCAGGTGCTTCCGGATGCGGCGCTGACCGCTTACGAGCAGCGTGCCATCCCGGGTGAGGGCGCGCGCCTGGTCACCACGCTGACCCGGCACCCCGGTGGCGGCACGGTGCAGGTGCACGCCCGGATGGGCGAGTCCTTCACCCTGGTGTACGACGCCGTCGTCACCCGCGGTGGTGACGGTGCGGCGCTGCCGGTCGCCATGGGTGGTACGGCCCTGCCGGCCGCCGTCGGCGCATCGGTGGCCGAAACCGCCGCCGCCGCACCGGAACCCGAAGACGACGCCGCCATCCTGCAGGACAACCTGACCGCGGGCGCCGGCCTGGCCGCCGGTTTCAAGAAGTGGTCGCCGGATTCCGGCGAGACCGTCGCGGACCGGTTGGGTGCCATCGTCGGTGGCGCCATGGGCTACGAGCCCGAGGACCTGCCGTGGGAGGTTCCGCTGATCGAGCTGGGTCTGGACTCGCTGATGGCGGTCCGGATCAAGAACCGCGTCGAGTACGACTTCGACCTGCCGCCGATCCAGCTGACCGCGGTGCGTGACGCCAACCTGTACGCGGTGGAGAAGCTGATCCACTACGCCATCGAGCACCGCGACGAGGTCGGTCAGCTCGCCGAGGCGCAGAAGGGGCAGACGGCCGAGGAGATCGCCGCCGCGCAGGCCGAGTTGATGGGTGGCGCGACGACGGTCGCCGAGCTGGAGGCCAAGCTGGCCGAGGCCGGGCACCCGCTCGCCGACAAGGACGACGACAAGCCGGCGGCGGCCGAGATCGCCACGGACTCCGCTGTCGCGCTGGAGGTTCCGCCGCCCCCGACGAACCCAGCCGGCCCGGCGGCCGTCCCGCCGCCGCCGACCAACCCGTCGGGACCGGCTGGACCGAGCCAGGCGACCGCTGCTGCGGCTGCCGCCAAGGTCCTCACGCAGGAAGCGGTCACCGAGGCGCTCGGCGCCGACGTGCCGCCGCGCGATGCGGCTGAGCGCGTCACCTTCGCGACGTGGGCGATCGTCACCGGCAAGTCGCCGGGCGGCATCTTCAACGAACTGCCCGCCGTCGACGACGCGACCGCGACCAAGCTGTCCGAGCGGCTCTCCGAGCGCGCCGAGGGCATCGTGACGGTCGAGCAGGTGCGGACGGCCAAGACGATCGAAGAGCTGTCCACGATCGTGCGTGATCAGCTGGAAGACGGCGTGGTGGACGGCTTCGTCCGCACCCTGCGGGCACCGAAAGAAGGTGGGTCGCAGGTACCCCTGTTCGTCTTCCACCCGGCCGGTGGCTCGACGGTGGTCTACGAGCCGCTGTTGAAGCGCCTGCCCGAGGACATCCCGGTCTACGGCATCGAACGCGTCGAAGGCTCCATCGAGGAGCGCGCCGCCGAGTACGTGCCGAAGCTGCTGGAGATGCACAAGGGCCCGTTCGTGCTGGCCGGTTGGTCGCTGGGTGGGGCGCTGGCGTACGCGTGCGCCATCGGGCTCAAGCAGGCCGGTGCCGATGTGCAGTACGTCGGGTTGATCGACTGTGTGCGACCCGGCACGCCGATCGACAAGAGCCAGGCCGGTATGCGAGCCCGCTGGGATCGCTATGCCCGCTTCGCCGAGCGCACCTTCAACGTCGAGATTCCGGAGATTCCGTACGAGGAGCTGGAGAAGCTCGACGACGAGGGCCAGGTGAAGTTCGTTCTGGACATCGTCGCGCAGAGCGGCGTGCAGATCCCGGGCGGCATCATCGAGCACCAGCGCACGTCGTATCTCGACAACCGCGCGCTGGACACCATCGACATCCAGCCGTATGACGGCCACGTCGTGCTCTACATGGCGGACCGTTACCACGACGACGCGATCGTGTTCGAACCTGCGTACGCGACCCGTCAGCCCGACGGCGGTTGGGGTGAGTTCGCGCCCGATCTCGAGGTCGTGAATATCGGCGGCGAGCACATCCAGGCCATCGACGAGCCGTACATTGCCAAGGTCGGGGCGCACATGAGCCAGGCCATCAACCAGATCCAGGCCGGGAAGTAGTAGGAGAACCGTGACTGAAGTTACCGAACAGCGCAGCCCTGCCACGACGGCAGAGAAGCTCGCAGAGCTTCGCCGAAAGCTGGAGCTGGCGGCCGATCCCGGTGACGAGAAGGCCAAGGCGCGGCGCGACAAGAAGGGCATTCCGTCGGCCCGCGCCCGCATCCACGCGCTCGTCGACCCGGGCAGCTTCTTCGAGATCGGCGCGCTCGCCAAGACGCCGGGCGACCCGAACGCGCTGTACGGCGACGGTGTGGTGACCGGCCACGCCACCATCGACGGCCGTCCGGTCGCGGTGTTCAGCCATGACCAGACGGTGTTCCAGGGCTCGGTCGGCGAGATGTTCGGCCGCAAGGTCGCCAAGCTGATGGAGTGGGTGGCCATGGTCGGCTGCCCGATCATCGGCATCAACGACTCTGCCGGCGCCCGCATCCAGGACGCCGTCACCTCGCTGGCCTGGTACGCCGAGCTCGGCCGCCGCCACGAGATGCTGCGCGGCACGGTGCCGGAGATCTCGATCATCCTGGGCAAGTGCGCCGGTGGTGCGGTGTATTCGCCGATCCAGACCGACCTGTTGGTGGCCGTGCGCGACCAGGGCTACATGTTCATCACCGGCCCGGACGTCATCAAGGACGTCACCGGTGAGGACGTGACCTTCGACGAGCTCGGTGGCGCGGACGTCCAGGCGCAGCGCGGCAACATCCACAAGGTCGTCGAGGACGAGGCCGCCGCCTTCCAGTACGTCCGCGACTACCTGAGCTTCCTGCCCGCCAACACCTGGGACGATCCGCCGATCGTCAACCCGGGCCTCGAGCCCGAGCTGACGCCCAGCGACTTCGAGCTGGACAAGATCGTGCCGGACGCCGACAACGCCGGCTACGACATGATGGACATCCTGCTCCGCATGTTCGACGACGGCGACATCTTCGAGATCGCCGAACAGCGCGCTCCGGAGATGATCACCGCGTTCGCGCGGGTCGACGGCCGGCCGGTCGGCGTCATCGCCAACCAGCCGCTGTTCATGGCGGGTGCCATCGGCAACGAGGCCTCCGACAAGGCGGCCGGGTTCATCCGCTTCTGCGACTCCTTCAACCTGCCTTTGGTTTTCGTCGTCGACACCCCCGGCGCCCTGCCGGGTGTCGCCGAGGAGACGGGCGGCATCATCAAGCGCGGTGGCCGCTTCTTCAACGCCATCGTCGAGGCCGATGTGCCGAAGGTGACGTTCGTGATCCGCAAGGCCTACGGCGGTGGCTACGCCGTCATGGGCTCGAAGCAGCTGTCTGCCGACCTGAACTTCGCCTGGCCGACCGCGCGTATCGCGGTGATCGGTGCCCAGGGTGCGGCGCAGCTGCTGGTCAAGCGCTTCCCGGATCCGACGGCGCCCGAGGTGCAGAAGATCAAGGCGGACTTCATCGAGGGCTACAACGCCAACATGGCGATTCCGTGGACGGCGGCCGAACGTGGCTACATCGACGCGGTGATCCAGCCGCACGAGTCCCGGTTGCTGCTGCGCAAGTCGCTGAAGTTGTTGCGCGACAAGCAGAAGCACGACCGTATCGCGCGCAAGCACGGCCTGACGCCACTCTGATCTCTCGCGAGCTGACTCAAATGTCCCCCGGCACACGGTGTTTGGGGGACATTTGCGTCCGGCGGCCGATGTTTGCGGCGGGGCCATTGTGGGTAGTGCCAGATCGTCAGCGACGGTCGTCGCAGGATGACACTCTTCGTACCAAGGCGGTTGACGCATGGCATTGACGGAATCGCGTAGCGGGCAGGCTCGAAACGGCGAAGCGGTGACCGACACCGACGCCGGTGTGCTCCCGCCGGTCCCGGACCGAACGCGCCGCGCCTTCTGGTGGCTGGAGCGGTTCGCGCCGGCGATCGGGGCCCGCTGGGCCACCGAATTGTGGTGCACGGTGCCGGATGTCGACCTGAGCACCAAGATGCCGCCCGGTCTGCCGGACAGCACGCCACTGGAAGCGTCGTGGGACGGCCACCGCATCGCCGGGCAGTCGTGGGGCTCGGGTCCGCTCGTGTACCTGGTACACGGTTGGGGCGGGTGCCGGGCGCACATGGCGGTTTTCGTCAAACCCCTGGTCGCGGCGGGATATCGGGTCATCGCCTTCGACCTGCCCAGCCATCACGACTCCGAGCCGGGAGCGCTGGCGCCGGGCCGCACTACCATCGTCGAGTGCGCGGAGGCGGTACGGGCCGTCATCGCTCAGCACGGTCCGGCGCATGCCGTCATCGGTCATTCGCTGGGTGCGAAGTCGGCTGCGCTGGCTGCGGCGCGCGGTGCACAGACCGGGCGTTTGGTGTTCCTCGCGCCGATGGGCGACTTCACGTGGTACCTGGACGCCTTCGCTGAACGGCACAACTTCGGGCGGCGGATCCGGGATCGCCTGCACCGGCGTCTAGATAGACGGCTCGGAATGCCGCTGCTGGACACCGACATCACCGCGTCGGCCGTGCACGCCGGCGACCGGCCGCTGCTGCTCATCCACGACCCCGATGATCCGGACAGCCCGTATTCGTCCAGCACCGAGATCGCCGAGGCCTGGCCGGGCGCGCGCCTCGAGACCACGAAGGGTCTGGGCCGGCTCGCGCACTACCGGATTCTGCGGCACCGCCCGGCGATCACCGCGGGCGTCGATTTCATCGGAACACCCTAGATCGCTGCTGGATTCGCGGCTCTGATGTTCGCGCGGCGGATGCGAATTCCACCCGCCGCGCGAACATGAGGGCCAGGCTCACTATTGAGTTGTCAAGGTGCGTAACGCTTTAGGTGTTATGCGGCGTGGTCGAGGCGCATGGTGCGGCGGTTGTAGGCGGGGATGGGTTTTCGCTGTGGGTCGACGGTCGTCGGTGGGATGAGCCAGGGATGCTTGTCCAGGCCCATGACGACGTCCCAGCCGTCGTGGTGCACGTTGGCGTGGCAGGCCGGGCAGAGCAGGCACCCGTTGCCCAGGCTGGTTTCGCCGTGGTGGGTCCAGTGCACGATGTGGTGGGCGTGGGTGCGCCCTGGGGGTGCGCCGCATTTGATGCAGCACTGGTCGCGGTGATACAGCGCCTTGCGTAGATGGGGCGGGAACAGCCGTTTCTCCCGACCCATATCGAGCGGTACCTGTTCGCCGTCGACGATCATGGTGGTGACGGTGGTGTCGCAGGTGAGCCGGTCCAGGGTCATCGAACTGATCGATCCGATGAATTCCAGCGTGGCCAGGTCCGGGGTGTCGGCGGGCACCGTCACCAGCAGCTGGGTGCGCGGCGCGCTGGCGGTGTCGCCGCCGCGGGCGGCGATATCCAGCACCGCCTCCAGCGCATCCGCGCGCCGCCGCCCCGCCGACCGCACGTCGGGGGTTCCGTCGGGTTCGGGTCGCGGCGCCGAGTGTTCTTCCATCGCGGCGATGTATTTGGCCCCGACTTCGGCGTCCAGGTCCGCGCGGACCTGGACCCGCCCGTCGGAGGTGACGTGGTGGTCGACGGTGTTGATCGACCGGTCTTCGGCGGCTGGCAGCCCGCCTTCAGCCGCCGCAACCCGATTGCCGAGCCGCCGGGCTCGGTTGCCGATGTCGGCGGGGGTGGCCCCGGAGAAGAACTGCCCCAAGAGATCGGCCACCTGCACGAACCGGGCTTCCTCGTCGACTGGTCCGGGGGCGCGGGCTTGGATGTGGTTGATGCCCTTGACGATCGCGTCGACATGCTCGCCGGGGATCGCCCCGTCGCCGGCATGGGCGGCGAGGGTTGGCAGCATCGGTAAGGCTCCACCGACCCGGATCAGCCGTTCGGCGACCGAGGGTGCACACCCCAGCGACATCAGGAGTTCGCGCGGCGACCGGCCCTGCGATGCCGCCACCCCCAACCGGTCGAGCACCGCGGTCATTGTCGCGGCGAGATGGTCGACCACGCCCCGGATCAGCAGCAGCAGCCGCGTGACGTTGACGGCGTCCTCGCCCGACATGTTCTCGGGGACGACCACGCCGCGCAGGTGGTCGAGGAGTGCGTTGAGATCCGGTGCGATTCCCATAACACACCGTATCGAACAAACATTCGAACGGCAAGGGTGATTTTCACGTCGGTGCGGGACATATCAGGACGTCCGTGACGGTGCCGGTGGCCTGTCTTTGGCGGGAATCCATCGTTCCGAGTACCGGCTGCGGTTTGTTACCGCGCTGATAACATTCCGGATCGCGACCCCTCGGCAATGTGACGGGCGACGCACCGCGCCGCTCCGCGTTTACCCTGATCAACAGATCACCGCAGGTAGAACCCGCGATGCCGAAATCGCCTCTGTTTCATGACATGACAGCCCTGTTAACGCGGTCGCACAGGCACGGAGGGGGCATGTGCGTTCTTTTGACAGCCTTCTGACCGGCTCTAACCTCATGTTCCGACGGCTCGAGAGGAGGGCTTTGTGGCCGAGTTGGCAGGAAGCCCGGCGATGGCCGGCGACGCGTTGTTGCGGTTGTCCAAGTATTTTCACCGCGGTGAAATCTCCGGCGACCAGCGCACGATTCACAAGGTCGGCGGGCGATCGGCGGACGACTTCTATCGCGACCGCTGGGCACACGACAAGGTGGTGCGCTCCACGCACGGCGTGAACTGCACCGGTTCGTGCTCGTGGAAGATCTACGTCAAGGACGGCGTGATCACCTGGGAGTCGCAACAAACCGACTACCCGTCGATCGGCGCCGACAAGCCTGAATACGAGCCGCGCGGCTGCCCCCGCGGCGCGTCGTTCTCCTGGTACACGTATTCGCCTGCGCGCGTGCGGTATCCGTACGTACGCGGTCTGCTGCTCGACTACTACCGCGAAGCCAAAGCGCGGCTGAACGACCCGGTGCTGGCGTGGGCCGACGTCGTCGAGGACCCGGTGAAGGCCAAGGCCTACAAGTCTGCCCGCGGCCGCGGCGGCTTCGTCCGCGCGGAATGGTGGGAGGCCGCCGAGATCGCCGCGGCCGCCCACGTCTACACCGTCAAGACCTACGGACCCGACCGCGTGGCCGGGTTCTCGCCGATCCCGGCCATGTCGATGGTGAGCCATGCCGTTGGGGCGCGATTCATTTCGCTCATGGGCGGGTCGATGCTGTCGTTCTACGACTGGTACGCCGATCTGCCGGTGGCGTCACCGCAGGTGTTCGGCGACCAGACCGACGTGCCCGAATCCGCCGACTGGTTCGACGCCGGCTACCTCATCATGTGGGGTTCGAACGTCCCCGTCACCCGCACGCCCGACGCGCACTACATGACCGAGGCGCGCTACCGCGGCCAGAAAGTCGTTGTGGTGTCGCCGGATTACGCCGACAACACCAAGTTCGCCGATGAATGGCTGCCGGCCCACCCGGGCACCGACGCCGCGCTCGCGATGTCGATGGGCCACGTCATCCTCAAGGAGTTCTTCGTCGAGAAGAACACCCCGTACTTCACCGACTACGTCAAGAAGTACACCGACCTGCCGTTCCTGGTCGCCCTGACCGAGCGTGACGGCCGGCTGGTCCCCGGAAAGTTCCTCACCGCAGCGGATCTCGGCGGCGAACACGCGGACACGGAAGCCGCGGTCTCCAAACCGGTACTGCTCGACGCCGACGGCACCCCGGTGGTGCCCAATGGGTCCCTGGGCCATCGCTTCACCGCCTCCGGTGAAGGGAAATGGAACCTGGACCTGCAGGGGGTCGACCCCCTCCTCACGCTGCACGGTGGCGCCAATGATGTCGCTACCGTTGCACTCCCTCGGTTCGACACCGACCAGCCCGGTGTGCTGGAACGTGGGGTGCCCACCAGAATCGTTGCGGGCCAGCGGGTCACCACGGTCTTCGATCTCATGCTGGCGCAGTATGGCGTGGCCCGTGACGGCCTGCCGGGCACCTGGCCGGCCGGTTACGACGACGCCACCGAGCCGTACACCCCGGCGTGGCAGCAGGCCATCACGGGCGTGCCGGCCCAAGCCGCCGAGCGTATCGCGCGTGAATTCGCCGACAACGCAGAGCGTTCCAAGGGGCGCTCGATGATCCTCATGGGTGCCGGCACCAACCACTGGTTCCATTCGGATCAGATCTACCGCTCGTTCCTTTCTCTCGTCATGCTCACCGGCTGTCAGGGCGTCAACGGCGGCGGCTGGGCGCACTACGTCGGCCAGGAGAAGTGCCGTCCGGTAACAGGCTGGGGCACACTGGCATTCGGGCTGGATTGGCAGCGCGCACCGCGTCAGATGCAGGGCACCGTGTTCTGGTACCTGGCCACCGACCAGTGGCGCTACGACCGGTTCACCACCGAACCGATGACGTCGCCGCTCGCCACCGGCACGCTGGCCGGCCGGACGGCGGCCGACAACATCGCTCTCGCGAGCCGGCTGGGGTGGATGCCGAGTTATCCCACGTTCAACCGCAATCCGCTGGACCTGGCCGACGAGGCCGAGCGTCAGGGCAAGGACGCGGCGCAGCATGTGCTCGACGGCCTGAAGTCCGGGCACCTGCAGTTCGCCTGCGAGGACCCGGACGCCCCGGAGAACTTCCCGCGCTGTCTGACGGTGTGGCGGTCCAATCTGCTGGGCTCGTCGGCGAAGGGCAACGAGTACTTCCTCAAGCACCTGCTGGGCGCCGACAACAACGTAGCGGCCAGCGACGAGGACGGAGTGCACCCGCAGGACGTGCGCTGGCGCGACGAGGCGCCGGCAGGGAAGCTGGATCTGTTGCTGTCCCTGGACTTCCGCAACACCAGTACCACCTTGTACTCGGACATCGTGCTCCCGGCCGCCACGTGGTACGAGAAGCACGACCTGTCGAGCACTGACATGCACCCGTTCGTCCACGCCTTCTCGCCGGCCATCTCGCCGCCATGGGAGACCAAGACCGACTTCGACGCCTTCCACCGGATCGCCCGCGGCTTCTCGTGGTTGGCCGAGAAGCACCTGGGTAAGCGCAAGGACATCGTCGCGATGCCGCTCGCACACGACAGCTCCGACGCCACCGCCCAGCCCGGCGGAAAGGTCCTGGACTGGAAAGCCGGTGAATGCGAACCGATTCCGGGCAAGACCATGCCGCGGTTGGTGACGGTGGAACGCGACTACCCGGCGCTGGCCGACAAGATGGCCGCGCTCGGCCCGCTGGTGGAAACCCTGGGCCTGACGGTCAAGGGCGTCACCACGCACCCCGACGCCGAGGTCGAATACCTGGCCGGCGTCAACGGGGTGTCCGATCGCGGCGTCGCGGCGGGACGGCCGTCGCTGGCCAAGGACACCCACGCAGCCGAAGCCATTCTGGCGCTGTCCGGCACCACCAACGGCCGCCTGGCGGTGGAGGGCTTCGAGGCCCTGCAGCGCCGCACGGGGACCGAGCTCGTCGACCTGGCTGCCGAGAACGAAGGCAAGCGAATCACCTTCGCGGACACGCAGTCCCGCCCCATGCCGGTCAACACGTCACCTGAGTGGTCGGGTTCGGAGACCGGTGGCAGGCGCTACTCGCCGTTCACCATCAACACCGAGCGGCTCAAGCCCTGGCACACGCTCACCGGGCGCCAGCACTTCTATCTCGACCACGACTGGATGGACGAGATGGGGGAGCAGTTGCCGACGTTCCGTCCGCCGCTGGACATGACGGCACTGTTCGACGAACCGGCGGTCGGTGACACCAGCGGTGGCATCACCGTGCGTTACCTGACGCCGCACTCCAAGTGGTCAATCCACTCGGCGTACCAGGACAACCTGTACATGCTGACGCTTTCGCGTGGTGGACAGGCGATCTGGATGTCGGATGTCGACGCCGCCAAGATCGGGGTCAAGGACAACGACTGGATCGAGTGCACCAACCGCAACGGTGTGGTGAATGCCCGCGCGATCGTCAGCCACCGGATGCCCGAGGGTCTGGTCTTCATGTACCACGCCCAGGACAAGGCGGTGGACGTGCCGCGTACCGAGAAGACCGGTAAGCGTGGCGGTATCCACAACGCCCTGACCCGCATCATGATCAAGCCGACGCACTTGATCGGCGGCTATGCCCAGCAGTCCTTTGCGCTGAATTACCACGGCCCCACCGGAAATCAGCGCGACGAGGTGACGACCATCCGTCGCCGTTCGCAGGAAGTCGAGTACTGACATGACCGGATACGAAGCTCGCGGAGTAGACCAATGAGAGTCATGGCCCAACTGGCGATGGTGATGAACCTCGACAAGTGCATCGGCTGTCACACCTGCAGCGTCACCTGCAAGCAGGCGTGGACCAACCGTAGCGGTGTCGAGTACGTCTGGTTCAACAACGTGGAAACCCGTCCCGGACAGGGATATCCGCGCCAATACCAGGACCAGGAACGCTGGAAGGGCGGTTGGACGCTCAACAAGCGCGGCAAGCTCACGCTCAAATCGGGCTCCCGGTTCAAGCGGCTGCTGAACATCTTCGCCAACCCGGACCTGCCCACGGTCAGCGACTACTACGACCCGTGGACCTACGACTACGACAACCTCCTGTCGTCGCCGCTGATGGACACCACACCCGTGGCGCGGCCCAAGTCTCTGATCACCGGGCAGGACACCAAGGTCACCTGGGGCGCCAACTGGGACGACGACCTCGGCGGCGGACCCGAGCAGGTCGGGCGGGATCCGTTGCTGGCCAAGGTCGAAGAGGTCAGTCAGAAGGTCAAGCTCGAATTCGAGCAGACGTTCATGTTCTACCTGCCCCGCATCTGCGAGCACTGCCTGAACCCGGCGTGTGCTGCGTCGTGCCCGTCGGGCGCCATCTACAAGCGCGCAGAGGACGGCATCGTCCTGGTGGACCAGGACAAGTGTCGCGGCTGGCGCCAGTGCGTCACCGGTTGCCCGTACAAGAAGATCTACTTCAACCACAAGACCGGCAAGGCCGAGAAGTGCACGTTCTGCTACCCGCGTGTCGAGGTCGGCATCCCGACCGTCTGTTCGGAGACGTGCGTCGGCCGGTTGCGGTACATCGGCGTCATGCTCTACGACGCCGACAAGGTGCTGGAAGCGGCGTCGGTCACCGATGACAAGGACCTCTATCCGTCTCAGCTCGGCGTGTTCCTCAACCCGCATGATCCGCGGGTGGTCGCCGAGGCCGAGCGCGCCGGCATCTCACCGGAATGGATTGAGGCCGCGCAGAATTCACCGGTCTACCGGCTGATCGTCGACTATCAGGTGGCGCTGCCGCTGCACCCGGAGTACCGCACCATGCCGATGGTCTGGTACGTCCCGCCGCTGTCCCCGGTGGTCGACATCCTCAAGGAGACCGGCCACGACGGCGAGAACAAGAACAACCTGTTCGGCGCCATCGACACCCTGCGCATCCCGATCGAGTACCTCGCCGAGCTGTTCACCGCGGGGGAGGTCGGGCCGGTTCGGGCCTCCCTGCAGCGGTTGGCCGCCATGCGCGCCTACATGCGGTCGGCCAACCTCGGTGAGGAGTTCGACGAGACCATTCCAGAGTCGGTGCGTCTCACCGGCGAGGAGATCGAGTCGATGTACCGGCTGCTGGCCATCGCGAAATACCAGGACCGGTACGTCATTCCGAGCGGTGCCGGCTCCGACGCGCACCGTCTCGACGCTATCGCGACCGGCTGCAGCCTCGACGGTGACGGTGGCCCGGGGATGTCGGCCTTCGACGCGATGGCCGACAAGTTCCACCTCGTCGACACCAACAGCGCTGTGCCGAAGGATGATCCGACGCGCGTCAATCTGCTCAACTGGGACGGGCGCAGCCCTGACGGGCTGGTGCCGACCCGATGAAGCTCCTGTCCCTGGGGCGCCGGACGGCGACCGGTCCTGACCTGTCCGAGCATCAGCAGCGCCTCGTGTGGCGCGTCACTGCGCTGTTGCTCGACTACCCGACCGCCGAAACAAGCGCGCTCACAGATGAATTGGCGGCGGCTGCGGGCGAACTGCCCGAGCCGATCCGTACCCACGTGACCGACTTCCTGCGGTACTTCTGCGAGACGGACGCGACCGAGCGTGCCACCCGTTACGTCGAGACGTTCGACATGCGCCGGCGGGCCAGCCTGCATCTGACGTATTACGCCTACGGTGACACCCGTAAGCGCGGGATGGCGCTGCTGCGGTTCAAGCACGCCTACCGGCAGGCGGACATCACCATCGGCGACGAAGAGCTGCCCGACTACCTGCCGCTGGTGCTGGAATTCGCGGCCACCGTGGACCAGGCGCGTGGCGAGCGCCTCCTGGCCGAGCACGTCCCGGTACTCGAACTGCTCCGGCTCTCGTTGCAGGACAGCAATTCTCCGTACGCCGGTCTACTGGCCGCGGTCCTGGCGACCCTGCCGCCGATCAACACCGCCGACCGTCGGCGCATCACTGAACTCGCCGCCGACGGTCCGCCCGAGGAGGACCTCGGCTTGGACCCGTTCGGCATGGATCCGATGATGATGGATCCGGCCCTGGCTGGAGGGCGACGATGACCAACCTCTTGTGGATGACGTTGCCGTACATCGCTTTCACGTCGTTCGTGCTGGGGCACATCTGGCGCTACCGGACCGACCAATTCGGCTGGACCACCCGGTCGTCTCAAATCTACGAGAGCCGACTGCTGCGGCTGGGCAGCCCGCTGTTCCACTTCGGCATCCTCGGTGTATTGGGCGGACACGTTGTCGGCCTGCTGATCCCGGAGTCGTGGACCTCGGCGGTCGGCATTTCCGAGCACACCTACCACCTGCTGGCGATCGGCATGGGCGCGCCGGCCGGGTTCGCGGTGATCGCGGGCGCCGCCATCCTGCTGTACCGCCGCACCACGGTGCCGGCGGTACGTGCCGCCACCACTGCCGGCGACAAGCTCATGTACCTGCTGCTGGTCGGCGCCCTGGTCACCGGCATGGTCAACACCCTGGGCAATGTCTTGTCGGCGTACAACTACCGGGAGACGGTATCCCCTTGGCTGCGTAGCCTGTTCACGCCGCATCCCACGCCCGAGTTGATGTCGACCGCGCCGCTGTCGTTCCAGGTTCACGTGCTCATCGTGTTGGCGCTGTTCGGTATCTGGCCCTACACGCGGCTGGTGCACATGTTCAGCGCCCCCGTCGGTTACCTGGTGCGGCCGTACGTCGTCTACCGGAGCCGGGATCCGCAGCGCGCGAGCAACAGTCGGTACGCGAAGGCCTGGGTGACGCCGCAGGCACCGCCGCCACGCAACCGTTGGGTGTGAGCCGGGTCTCTTCACAGCTCGGCCGCGCGGCAGGTGAGTGAATCGTCACCACCGGGTCATCGCCCGGAGCGTCGGGGAAACATGAAAACTCTACGTTTGCAGTATGTTTCGATCGCGGACCATCACCGACTGGAACCCTGAAGACATCGTTGCCTGGGAAGCCGGCAACAAATTCGTCGCCCGGCGGAACTTGATCTGGTCGGTGATCGCGGAGCACATCGGGCTCTCGGTGTGGACCATGTGGTCGGTCATGGTGCTGTTCATGCCGCAGTCGGTGTACGGCTTCACCGCCGGGGACAAGTTCCTGCTGGCGGCCACCGCGACGCTCGTCGGTGGCTGCCTGCGCATCCCGTACACGATGGCGACCGCGACCTTCGGTGGCCGCAACTGGACCGTCTTCTCCGCGCTCGTCCTTTTCATTCCGACGCTGGGCAGCATGTGGCTGCTGGCCCACCCCGGACTCCCGTTGTGGCCGTACCTGGTGTGTGCGGCACTCGCCGGTCTCGGCGGCGGCAACTTCGCATCGTCCATGACGAACATCAACGCGTTCTACCCGCAGCGGCTCAAGGGCTGGGCGCTCGGAATCAACGCCGGCGGAGGCAATCTCGGTGTGCCGGCCATCCAGGTGGTGGGCCTGCTGGTGATCGCCGTCGCGGGTAACCGCGCGCCCT
Organism: Mycobacterium sp. SMC-16; assembly: GCF_046250085.1. Taxonomy (NCBI): domain Bacteria; kingdom Bacillati; phylum Actinomycetota; class Actinomycetes; order Mycobacteriales; family Mycobacteriaceae; genus Mycobacterium; species Mycobacterium sp. SMC-16. The sequence goes on along the minus strand of NZ_CP176427.1, from coordinate 5,679,024 downwards.
ACTGGGTGTGTGCAATCTACCTGGTGCTGCTGGCCGTCGCGGCGATCGGTGCCGCGTTGTTCATGAACAACCTTGCGCAGCATCGGATCGATTCCGGCGCCATGCGCGCCATCTTGACCGAGTCCGACACCTGGAGCATCGCGTTCCTGTACATCGGCACCTTCGGCTCGTTCATCGGCTTCTCGTTCGCCTTCAGCCAGATCCTGCAGATCAACTTCGTCGCCGGTGGCCAGACCGCCGCGCAGGCGGCGCTGCACGCGGCGCAGATCGCGTTCGTGGGTCCGCTGCTCGGTTCGGTGGCTCGGGTCTACGGCGGTAAGCTCGCCGACCGCATCGGCGGTGCCCGGGTGACCGTGGCGGCCTTCGCCGGCATGATCCTCTTTGGTGCACTGCTGATTTCGGCGTCGACGTACCACGACCACACCGGCGGCGCTGTCGACGCGGCCACCCTGGCGTGCTTCATCGTGGGCTTCGTCGCGCTGTTCATCCTGTCGGGCATCGGCAACGGTTCGGTGTACAAGATGATCCCGTCGATCTTCGAGGCCCGCAGCCACGCCGTGGTGGGTAGCGAGACCGACCGGCTGAACTGGTCGCGCGGAATGTCCGGTGCCCTCATCGGTTTCGCCGGCGCCATCGGCGCGCTCGGGGGCGTAGGCATCAACCTGGCGCTGCGGCAGTCCTACCTGTCCAGCGGTTCGGCCACCGCTGCGTTCTGGGTCTTCGTCACGTTCTACGTGGCGGCACTGACGCTGACGTGGACCCGCTACATCCGCACCCCGCTGACGGTGGTCGCGCCTGCGTCACCGGCCGAGGCCGTCAGCGTGGCCTGAGCCGGCCGTTCCGGCTAGTTGCTTTGCGGGTCAGCCGAATTCAGGACGGCCACCGCGTGGTCGTACTCACCGCGGACTTCGGCATAGCGGAGAAACTTGACGTTCTCCACCTGAATCTCGTCGGCATCCGGCTGGTTCTCGAGGATGTCGACGACTTCACTCACGAACTGCTCGAGCGGCATCGCCCACTCGCTGTCGCGCTGTCCGGGCACCAGATCGGTCCGTACCGCAGGCGGCTGAAGTTCCTTGAATTCCACGGTGGAACCGGCGAACTGCAGCCGCAGCGTCTCGGTCAGCAGGTGGATGGCGGCTTTGGAAGCGTTGTAGCTCGGGGTCACCTTGAGTGGGGTGAATCCCAGACCCGATGACACGGTGATGATCGTGGCAGCGGGTCGGGTCTGCAGATGCTCGATGAATGCGGCGATGAGCCGGATCGTGCCCAGCACGTTCGTGGTGATCGTCGATTCGGCGGCCGCCAGCGAGCTCTGCGGGGCGTGCCAGTCTTCGATCTTCATCACCCCGGCCATGGTGATCACCACATTCAGATCGGGATGCTCGGCCAGCACCTGCGCAGCGACGGACTGGATGGTGTCGGCGTCCGATGTGTCGATGCGGACCGCGTCGATGCCGGGATGTTCGGCGGTGATCTGGCGGAGCAGTTGCTCTCGACGGCCGCCGACGATGACCTTGTTTCCTTTGTCTCGCAGGGCGATTGCCAGCGCGAGGCCGATACCGCTCGTGGCACCCGGGATGAAAATGGTGTTGCCGGAGATCTTCATGGCATCCAGCCTGCTCGCGGAGTGAGCATCTGTCACATGCATATCTATGATGATATGTATGCTTACGACGCATATCGAGCGGGCAGATCTGAATCTGCTGGCGCCGCTGGTCGCCCTGCTGGAGGAACGGCAGGTATCGCGCGCGGCGTCTCGCGTCGGGCTGAGTCAACCTGCCATGAGTCGCGCCTTGCAGCGCCTGCGCAGGCCGCTCGACGATCCGCTGCTGGTTCGAGATCCGGACGGATTCCGGTTGTCGGCCCGCGCCGAGGATATCCACCGCCAGCTCACCACGCTGATACCGCTACTCGAAACCCTGCTCTCGCCTGCGGAGTTCGATCCCCGCGCAGCAACGCAGCCGGTCAATATTGCCGGCAGTGACTACGCCGTCCACACTTACGGCCCGGCCATCGCGCGTCTGATCGGGTCGCAGTCACCTGACACGGCAGTACGGTTTCACAGCTGGCGCCCGGACGGGATCGCGGATCAAATCCGTCGTGGCGCGGTCGATCTGGGCCTTTTCGGAGGCCACGCGCCGGACGATCTGAACGTCACCCGACTGGTCACCGAACACTTCAAGTGCGTCGTCTCCGAGGGGCATCCACTCGCCACCCGAAGCGCGCTCACCTTGGCGGACTACCTCGGTTTCGGCCATGTGGTCGACGACGTGGCGGATGGGAAGCAGCCCGATATCGACTACCGCCTCGCGGAGCTGGGCAGGCCGCGCCGGGCGGTGGTCACCGTGCCGTATCACACCGCAGCGCTCCCGATGCTGCATGGAACCGATTTGGTGGCAACGCTTCCCGGTCGCTTCGTCGAGGCTTGGGTCACCGACTCCGAACTACGTTTGCTGCCCGCACCGGCCGAGATCGCCACCATGCCCTACCGGATGATCTGGCATCCCGCGTTCGAGCTCGATCGCCGGCAGCAGTGGTTGCGCGAGTGTGTGCGCACGGCGGTCGTCGACCACGAATGAGGTCGGTGTCGCCCAGGGTGGTGCTATTCGCCGCTCGCGGCAGCCAGACCGGCGCGCCGGGCTTCGCGGCGTATTGCCGTACTCAGGTTTCCGGCTGCGCGCGGGTCTGAAATACCCAGCGCGGAAAGGCGTTCGGACTCGGAGACGCCGCCCCAGATGCCGTACGGCTCGCCGGACAGCAGCGCGAAGGCGGCGCACGGGGCCTTCACCGGACACTGCTGACAAATCTCTTTGGCACGTTGTTCGCGTTGTCTGCGCGCCCGACCGCGCTCGTTGTCGGGATGAAAGAAAACGCTGGAATCCATTGAGCGGCAACGGGCAGACTCCTGCCATTCCCATTCGTCGGCCACCGGCCGGATGGCCGGCGCGGGCAGTGGCAACGCGGTTCGCTTCCCGGTCATGTTCTACCTCGTGCTTCCTACTCGGTTGTTGGTCATGCGGTGACCCGTTGGCCTTTGCCGACGACCGTCACGCCGCCCTCTGATATGACGAAGCCGCGTGCCCGGTCGTGCTCGCTGTCGACTCCGATCTGCGCGCCCGGCGGAATCACGACGTTCTTGTCGACGATTGCGTTGCGTACCAAGGCATGTGCGCCCACCACGGTGTTGTCCAGAATCACCGAGCGGTCCACCGTTGCGTACTCCTCCACGCGCACACCCGGCGACAGCACGGATTCGCGTACCAGCGCGCCGGAGATGATCACGCCGTTGGAGATGACGCTGTTGACGGCGCGACCGACCCGGTCGCCGTCGTCGTGGACGAACTTCGCCGGCGGGTGCGGTGGAATGTGCGTGAGGATCGGCCATGCGCTGTTGTACAGGTCGAACGCCGGGACCACGGCGCACAGGTCCATGTGAGCGTCGTAGTAGGAGTCCAGCGTGCCGACGTCGCGCCAGTAGCCGCTGTTCTCGGCATGAGAGCCCGGGACCAGGTTGCTCTGGAAGTCATAGACCTGGGCGCGGCCTTGTTCGACCATCATCGGCATGATGTCGCCGCCCATGTCGTGTTTGCTCAATTCGTCGTCGGCGTCGGCGCTCAGCGCGTCGATGAGCGCCTCGGTCGAGAAGACGTAGTTGCCCATCGAGACGAATGCCTCGTCGGGGGAGTCGGGTAGGCCCGGCGGGTCCGCCGGCTTCTCCAGGAACGCCTCGACCTGCCGGCCGTCGGGTGCGGTCTTGATCACGCCGAAGGCACTCGCCTCGGTGCGCGGCACCCGGATTCCGGCGACGGTGGCGCCCGCACCACCGTCGAGGTGCTGCTTGATCATCTGTCGTGGGTCCATGCGGTAGACGTGGTCGGCTCCGAAAACCACGACCAGATCCGGTTTTTCGTCGTGAATGAGGTTCAGCGACTGGTGGATGGCATTGGCCGAGCCGGTGTACCACTGCGGGCCCAGGCGCTGTTGCGCGGGTACGGGCGTCACGTAGTTGCCGAGCAGGCTGCTCATCCGCCACGTCGTGGTGATGTGGCGATCGAGGCTGTGGCTCTTGTACTGCGTGAGGACGGCGATCCGCAGAACTCCGGCGTTCACCAGGTTCGAGAGCGCGAAGTCGATCAGTCGGTAGAGTCCGGCGAACGGCACCGCGGGCTTCGCCCGGTCGAGTGTCAGTGGCGACAGTCGCTTGCCTTCGCCTCCGGCCAGGACCAGGCCGAGGATCTTCGGATCGGCCATGTGATTTCTCCTTCTGGGCAGCGGGCAACGCCGTGGTGGATCACGCGATGTCGGACTGGTGAACTCAGCTCTTCGCGAAAGTCGTTGGGGTATCGGTAGATATCACGCCTGCTCCACGGTCACTCCGGCAGCGGAGAGTTCGGAGAGCTGATGGCTGTCGACGCCGGTGTCGGTGATGAGTAGGTGGATGTCTTCCAGCCGGCCGTACTGGGCGCCGCTGACGGCCCCGAACTTGCTGTGGTCGGCGAGCAGGATGCGGCGGTGCGCGCACGCGAGCATGCGTCGTTTCACGGCGGCTTCGGACGGGGCGGGGGTGGTGAGCCCTCGGTCGGCGCTGACGCCGTTGGCGCCCAGAAACGCGACGTCGACGTTGATCTCGGCGAGTGCGCGGGCGGCCCAATCATCGACTTCGGCAAAGGTTTTCGAACGGACCCGGCCACCCAGGGTGTATACCGTGAGCTGTGGCCTGCTGACCAGGGTCAGTGCCTGCGTCAATGAGTTGGTGTACACGGTGAGTTCGCGGTCGCCGGGAAACTGCTCGACCAGTTGTGCGGTTGTGGAGCCGGCGTCGATCAGCACCGACCCACGGTCGGGAAGGTGTGCGAGCGCGGCCTTTGCGATGCGGGCCTTCTCGGCGAGGAACTCGGTCCGGGTCTCGACTGCCGGCTCGTAGGAGAGGTAGTCGACGCGCACCGCGCCGCCGTGCACCCGGCGTAACAAGCCTTGGCGTTCCAGGAGGATGAGGTCCTTGCGGATGGTCTCGCCCGTCACGCCGAGCTCGGACGCGATCCGGGCGGCGTCGATGCGACCATCGCGCCGGAGCGTCTCGAGCAATTGCTGTTGGCGCTGATCGGCGTAGAGGGCTGCTGTCGCATCGCGCGGAGCGGGCCCTGTGGTTGCCACGACACCTCCCTCGATTTGTGAGCTGCACCACTTGGATTTGGTTGTTAATAATTGCGTTTAGTTGGGAATCTGTCAAGAGTGCGTGCCGTCGGCTCGGGTATGACGCCTGTCCTAGCGTGGAGACGGTGAACAGCAGCAAGGGCGGTACGGCGCTCTGGGCGGTGGTCGCAGGGTTCAGCGTCGCCGCCTGCGGTATCGGAAGCACTGAGGGAACCCCGGTCACCGCACAGTTCGGCTTCGTGGCAGGCAGGCCAGACGAACCCATCGAGCCGCCGTCGGAGTGGGCGCTGGAGCCCGTGTCGGTGACGCCGACGGCGTTCACCCTCAGGTCGGTCGACAAGACCGGTGCGCCCGACACCCACTGGTGGCGCCGGCAATGACATCGAACGCCGAATGGCCTGGTACCCCAGGCCATTCGGCGCGGCGAGCTACGGCTTGATTCGCATCTTGCCCGGTGACCACAGGCCGCTGTGGACCGCGGTGCCCAGGTCCAGCTCGGCCGTCGTCGCGTCGACGACCGTCGTGAACGCGCGCAGCGAGCCCCAGTCCCGGCCCCAGTCGTCGGACAGGTACGTCGACATCACGTGGGCTTTCAGCAGCACGTCGGTGATGCCCAGCAGGCCGCCGTTGATGCCGTCCTGCCAGGTATCGGTGTCCTGCTTCTTGGCGGTGTAGTCCGGGGTGATGCGGAACTTCGGCACCTCGGTCACGCCGTTGCGCACCAACATCGGCTGCTGGCACGGGAACGCCAGGCCGACGGCCCAGTCCATCAACACCGGCTGGGTCTTGCCGATGAACTGCTCGACGGTCTTGAGCTCGGGCACCCGCGGCGGGGTGACGGCGATCCAGTCGCCCTCATTGAGCGAGAGGTTCACCGCCACAACGCGAACGTACGTGGCGTCGGCCGGAATCTGGCGACGGTCGAAGCGCAGGTTGCGCCACGACGGCGTCGGGCCGATGTCGTAGGGCACGACCCGCCCGCCCGGCACGGGGCGGCCGTCGGGGCCGGTGCGGCCGTACTCCAGCTCGACGGTCTGCCCCTCGGTGCGGCCCTTCAGCGAGCTGTTCCCGGTGATGGTGCCGGCGGCGGTGACGACGACCAGCGGATGCGCGGCATCAGCGGCGGGCAGGCCGTACCAGGCCGACGTCAGCTTGGCCTGCGAGTGCGGGCCGGTGGTGTACGTCCCGGCGACCGGCACCCGCGCGGGGTCCAAACCGTAGGGCAGCGGCACCGTCGACCCGTTGATGCCCGGGGTCGTCAGCTTGACTGCGGCATCCCAGTCGGCGTCGGTACCCGACACCGGGAAGTCGAGTCGAATTGCTTCGGCCACAATGCGATTCGGCACGCCATTGGGAGTGAAGCCAACGGGACCCGCGCCGCCCAACGCGCCCAGCGGCCCGTAGTCGCCGGCCTGCGGCGTCAGGAACCCGGCGTTCGAGTCGGGCTCTACCAGGACGTTGTCGGCGAGCCCGCAGCCGCCCTTCAGTGCCCGCAGGTTGCTCGCCAGGTTCGAGTACGTCGGGTATTCGCGCACCGCGCCGATGGCCATCGACGCCACGCACACCACGACCATGAACGCGGCGGCGAGGGGAATCGGGGCCGCCGTGACCAGCCGGGTGAGGCGGCCTTCGGGGCGGTCGCTCTTGAAGTGCAGCCAGAACGCCCACAGCGCGGTGATCACGAACAGCACCAGGAAGATCGTGCTGAGCTTGATGCCACCGACGGCGACCATGTCGTTGTTGAACGGCACGCCGTAGCTCGACACGTACCACCAGCCGTTGGTGGTGGCCGAGACCAGCGCCAGCAGGAACAGCACCGCCGAGGTGACGGCCATGCGGTTGCGCGCCGACTTCAGTACCGAACGCGACACCAGCACGGTGGCCACCGCCGCCATCGCGGCGCCCACGGCCGCGAACAGGCCGAAGTGGTGCACCCACTTGGTCGGGGTGAACATCAGGCAGAACATGGTGGCGAAGATGATGCCCATCAGGCGCCACACCGGGCCGCGCGCGATGCCGGGAACCCGCTTGCGCCGCAGGATCATGAACATCGACGTGAACAGGCTCAGCGCGGTCAGCAGGAAGCCGAAGCGCCGGGTCATCGAGCCGTCGACCGTCGGCAGGAACAGGTAGTAGTACCGCAGATTCTCGGTGTACCAGGCCTGGCTCGGGCCGATCGCGGTGCGAATCCTGGTGGCCTCCAACACCCCTGCCGCAGTCTGATTGACGAACACGACCGTCAGGACCACGAAGCCGGCGGCCAGTAGCGGCATGATCAGTGGCCACGTGCCGACCTCGCGGCGCCGCTTCACCAGGATGCGCAGGATCGGGCGGCCACCGGCGAGCAGGGCCGCCACGGCGATCAGACCGGTGGGCTGGATGCCCAGGGTGAACGCCGCGCTGATGATGGCCAGGGCGGCCGGCGTCAGCCGGCTGGTGCCGATGGCGCGTTCGATGAGGACATAGGTGATCAGGGCGCCGGTGGCGATCTGGCCCTCGGGACGCAGGCCGTTGTCGAACGGCATCCACGCGGCCATCAGGACCAGGCCCGCGGCCCACATGGCGGCCTTGCTGCCCGCCACCGCGGGCCCGAGCCGGGGGAGCACTTCGCGCGACAGCAGCAGCCAGCAGATCAGCGCACAGATCAAGTCCGGCAGGCGAATCCAGATGCTGGCGTCGCTGACGTGCGTCATCAGGGCCAGCACGTTGTAGTACCAGCCGAACGGGTCCTCGGGGCTGCCGAACCAGCGGAAGTAGTTGATCATGTACTGCGCGTGCGGCGCGACGCGCGCCATCTGCAGGATGTAGCCGTCGTCAGATGACCCGGCGCCCAACACATGCCACAGCAGGAACCCGCCGACCACGACGCCGTCGACGATGTTGAAGGTCCGCCAACGGCTGGGGATCAGGCGCTGCATGCGGCGCCCGTCGAGCCGGTCCAGCCGCCAAAGGGCCAGCAGCGCAACGATGGTCGCCGCGATACCGCCGAACATGGCGGTGTACTTGATGATGGTCGGCCGGTTGATGAACCGGGTGTCGATCGTTGCGGACACCGAAAGCCCCTGCGGTGCAGCGCCCTTCAGGTCGGTGAAGATACCGACGACGGTGGGCCGCAGGTTCGGGTCGGCGAACCCGGTGCGCAGTTCCTTGCCGTCGGTACCGGTCAGGCCGACGAACGTCGCGAACGTCCCGTTCTTGTCGGAGATGATCTCGATGCGCGAACAACCTGGATTACCAATGGCTTTCAGCCGCGGCACGCTGGCGATCACCACATTGCGATCGGTGATGTCGACGCGGCTGCTGGACACGTTGACCAGCAAGCCGTTGAGCGCGGCCTGCTTGCCGTCCTTGGGTACCGTGCCGAACACCAGCCCGCCCGACGGCGGCAGCGTCCGCAGCACGTCGCACGGGATCGTCGCCGTCATCGTCACCGGCGTCTGCGAGATCAGCGGCGCGGTCACGTTGCCGAACTGACCCTGCTGCGGCCAGTTCAGCTGCGCGGTCGTCTGCACCACGGGCAGCAGCGGCGTCAGCGCCGACAGCACGAAGCCGATCAGGCCCGCGACGATCGCCACCCACCGGGTGACCTTGACTTGCTGTGCGTTCATTCCCGTCCCGGTCATGGCAGGGCCCGGATCGGGCCGCGGCGGCTCCAGCCGTTGACGGTCATGGTGCCTTGGTCAATCGCTGCAGGCGGGGCCACGGACGGCGGCACCACCGGGTCGTACCGCTCGATGGAGCCCCAATCTCGGTACCAGTCGTTGCGCAGGTACGTCGGGATGGTCGACGTCCGCAGCAGGGCCTGGATGAACAGGAACGGGCCACCCTTCTGCGCGGACTGCCACATGTTCGACGACACCACGACCTGCTTGGTGTTGGGCAGGATGCGGTACTGCGGCAGCTCCGCCACACCCAGATGCTCGGAGAACGGGCGCTGGCACGGGAAGTTCGCGGCGGTGGCGATGTCCATCAGGATCGGCGTCTGCGTCCCGAGGAACTGCTGCGCGCTCTGCAGCGTCGGGACCCGCGGCGGCGTGAACCCGAACCACTGGTCTTCCGACAGGTTGGGATCGTCGGCGACGATGCGGGCGACGTTGGCCTCCGGCGGCGCCCAGGCGAGCGGGAACCGCAGGTTGCGCCAGGCGTATTGAGCGAAGGTGTCGATGGGCTGAACCTCGGCGAGGGCCTGGTAGCTGCCGTCCGGCCGGTGCACACCCCACTGCAGCTTGAGCGACTGGCCGTAGTGGAACTCGTGCTCCTCGTCGTAGTACCAGATGGCGCCGGCGGCGGCGACGGTGACGAGAGGCCGGTCGGCACTGCGCGGCGGCAGCTGGTACCAGGCCGAGGTGGCCTTGGCGGCGACGCCGTTCTCCTTGAAGCTGCCCATCACCGGGGTGCGGGCGGGGTCCAGACCGAACGGCAGGAACACATTGGAGCCGTTGACGCCCGTCGGGCCGTAGCCGCCGCCGGTGCCGGCTGCGAAGGCGACGCCGACGTTGGGTTTGTTGGGCGACCCGTCGGAGTTGACGGTGCCGGGGTTCGCGACCACCGGGTGCGGCGGGGCGAGCGAGTCACTGACGCCGTTCGGGGTGAAGCCGACGGGGTTCTCGCCGCCCAGCGGTCCGTACTTGCCCCAGGTCTGGCCGGGCACGGGCTGCAGCGTGCCGGCGTTGGTGTCGGCTTCGACCAGCACGTCGTTGGCCATGGCGCAGCTCTTGTCGGACAATCCGAGCGCGTCCAGGTTGGCGCGGGCCGTCGTGTACTGCGGGTAGCGCTGCACGAAGCCCTTGGCCATCGAACCGACCTCGAGCACGACCATGATCACTGCGACGATCAGCAGCGGCGTCGATGCCAGCGCGCGGTTGCGGCGCGTCTCGGCGACCTCGGTGTGGCCGGCGTAGTCGATGCGGAAGTGCAGCCAGCCGGCGAGCAGCGCCGAGATGATCGCGAGCACCAGGAACATCGACGTGACGGGGTGACCGGCCAGCACGGGCTGCCGGTCGAACCACGGCACGCCGTAGTTGCCGACGTAGAACCAGCCGTTGATCCCGGACGTCGCCCAGGCCAGCACGAACAGCAGTGCCGTTACGTACAGCGCCAGGTTCCGCCGGCTGTGCAGTCCGACCGTCGCGAACGCGAACGCGATGACCGCACCGAAAGCACCCGACAGCCCGGCGAACGCACCGAACTGCACGGCCCACTTGGTCGGCGTGAAGTGCAGGAGCAGCAGGCCCAGCATGGTGCTGCCGAGCAGACGCCACACCGGACCGCTGGCCAAGCCGGGGACCCGGCCCTTGCGCAGCAGCAACGCGAGGGTGGCGAACAGGCACAGCAGCAGGATCAGCACCGAGAACCGGCGGGTCATCGAGCTGTCGACGCTGTCCTCGACGGTGAGGAAGTAGTAGCGCAGGAATTCCTGGTACCAGGAGATGGTCGGGCCGACGGTGTACTTGATGCGCGCCGATTCGGCGACGGTCGCCAGGGTCTGGTTTCGGAAGATCACCGTCAGGATCAGCGACGCCGACGCGGCCAGCGTCGCGATCGGGGCCAGCAGGCCCGTGCCGGCCCGGCGGCTGCGGACCGTGCGGACCAGCGCACGGGCGCCGACGAGCAGCGGGGCCAGTGCGATCAGGCCCTGCGGCGCCGTCGTCGCGGTGAATGCCGCCACGATGATCGCGACGGCAGCGGGGGCCAGGCGCCGGGTGGCGATGGCGTATTCGATGAGCACCCAGGTCGCGATCACGCCGAAGGCGATCAGCGGCTCGGGGCGCAGGCCGTTGTTGAACGGGTACCAGGCCGCCAGGAACACCGCGGCCGCGGTCCAGACCGCGATGGCGTTCGCCGAGACGCCGCGAGCGCCGGGGCCGAGCCGCGGCAGCACCCAGCGGGACAGCAGTGTCCAGGTGGCCATGCCGGCCAGCAGCGCGGGCAGTCGCATCCACACGCCCGCGGTGCTGACGGTCGCCATGTGCGCGAGCACCGACTGGTACCAGTCGAACGGTGCCTCGGAGGCGCCGAAGTAGCGGAAGTAGTTGGCGACGTAACCGGCCTGGCTGGAGACCCGCGCGATGGTCAGGTTGTAACCGTCGTCGGATGAGATGGCGCCGATCAGGTGCCAGCCGGCCAGACCGAGGAATACCGCGATGTCGGCCAGCCAGTGCCAGCGGCCGACCTTCCAGAAGCGCTGCCAGCCGTCGTGCACGCGGCGGCCGTCCAGGCGGTCCAGCAGTGCCAGCGCGACGATCGACACCAGCGTGAGCAGCACGCCGAGCGCCATGGCGGCCGACTTCACGAACGTGGGGACCACGATGAACCGGGTGTCGACGTCGACGCGCGCGGACAAGCCCGGCTGCGCCGGCACCTTGAGGCCGGTGAAGATGCCGGCCACCTGGGGCTTCTTCTCCACGCTGCCGGTGCCAGCGGCTCCGGGCAGGCCGATGAAGTCGGCGCCGACTCCGCCGTTGGTCGCCCAGAGGTGCAGATTGCTGCACTTCCCTGCGGCGACGTCGGACCGCTTGGCGACCGCGGCGACGGTGTCCCGGAACGCGACGACGACGTCGGCGGTGTTGGCCCGCACGAACAGGCCGTTGCGGCTGGCGTCGATGCCGTCGGGCGGGATCGTCGAGAAGACCAGACCGCCCTCGGCGGGCAGCGTCGCGATGGCCGCGCACGGGATGGAGACATCCAGCGCAAGCGGTGCACCGGACACCAGCGGGGCGGTGAGGTCAGAGACGTTTCCGCTGGCATTTGGGGCCTGGGGCCACAAGATGGTCGCGGTCGTCTGCTTGACGGGCAGCAGTGGGGTCAGCGCGCAGAGCAGCAGACCGGCAAGGCCCGCGATGATCGCGACGAGACGGGCAGTCCTGGCAGGCACGAGGCTCAAGACTAGGCGACAGTTATATGTGGCCTGGCCCACTGATGGGGAATGTCGAGCTAGTTGGCCGGAATGTGACCGTTGCTCGGTCCCGCTATCCGGTGTGTTTCAGCCAGCCTGACCACGACGGCGACAGGATGAAGCCCTCGTTCTCGGAGTCTTTGCACGCGGTCAGGCCCGCTCCGTCAACCCCGCAGGTCACGCCACCGACCGCAATCGAGTGCATCGGGGGGAGCTGCTTGATCGGCGTGCCGTGTACCGAGTTGTTCACGAATTGGGTCGAGCCGGCGCGCTGGATTCCACTCACGGTGTCGACGTAGGTGTAGGGGTTCTTGTCCTTGCTTTGAATCCCGGGCAGGTTGTCGCCGATGCATCCCGCTGATCCGTCCGTGAAAGTGCACGGAATGCCATCGGGGGTTACGAAATACACGACAGGGATTGAGGGGCCACCTGTATTGGCTAGCTCAATGGTGTACTCGGCAGGATTCACTGGTGTGTACTTGCTCAAATCCGGGAACGCCGGCGGACCGGCCTGGGCTGCACAAGCCGTCAGTAGTGCGGTCGCAGTAGCGCTCAGAGCTGCAGCGAAAGATCTGGCAAGCACTGTTCGTTCCTATCGGTTCGGATTTACTTGGAATTGTTCGACCGTATATGTGTCGTTTGTGGTCGTGTTCCACTGGCTGATGAGGACGTTCAAGTTGTTCAGCGTCGAACCGGGCATTATGTAGCCGCCGTAATTCTGAGGGTACTGGCCGGGAATGTTGTCTTCCCATCGTCCACCTGGCGCTACGACCGTCGGACGTCCATCGAATATCCGTGCCGGATTGCTTTCGTCGCCGACACGAACTTCGGTGCCGAAAGTTGATTGGTTGAAGCCCGACAAGACTGGCCGCCCTTCGACTTCGCGGAAGCTGAGTTCACCGAACCTGTTTCCTTGGCTGATTTCAGCCCTCGACAATTGCCCTGCGTCACCGTATGTGCCATCGCCCAGAAGAGGCCTCCACTTGCTTCGGTCCCAAGCGTCAGCAGGGTTGTCGACCTGATACATGGTGATGCCACGGCTGCGGTCGAACGAATCCGCGGCGATGTGAACCTTTCCGTCCGATCCCTGGTAGGCGCTGATTTGCGACGGAGGGTTCCCATGTACTCCCTGTACCCGCCACGGCTCGTCCTTCGTCGGCGCTGGCACCGAATCCCACGCACGATAGCTGCCCGGAATCATTTGCCAGCCTTTTGCCGGGTCGTTATTTACCTCGACCATCCACGACCCACCAATGGGCTGAAGGTGCCCGTCTGTGGCGACGACCATCATGTAGCTCTTGCCGTTTGCCTGGAACGATCCTGCCGGCAGCGTGTACTTGTAGTTGTTGATGTCGAAGCCCTTTGGCAACTTGTCTGTTGGCCGTCGTTGAAGATGACGATGTCGGCGTCATCGGTGTTGATGACGATGCACTGATGAGAACGCCCCGCTCGACTGTGGCGAGCGGGGCGTTTGTGATCTCGGTGACGGGATCCTCGTCGCGGTGACGTGGTCGTCGCCGTGGTGAAGCGGATCGGGTTCAGTCGGTTGCTGTTTCGCTGATGGCGATGCGGGCGGCTTTCTCCCCGACGATGGAGTGCCCGGCGGCGAACGCGGCCGTGAGCGCGTGCAGGGCGAGATTGTTGACCGCACGCGGATGTCCACGGGAGGCGTTGTGGATCAGGGTCATCGCGTCGTCGGCGAACAGCGCATCGGAGCGGCCGGCGATCTTGGTGTGATGCCCGATGTAGTCGGCGGTGTCGGCCGCTGTCATGCCGGGCAGGGTGTAGCGCACGGCGATGCGCTGATCCAACGCGGCCAGAACACCCAGACGCAGTCGGTGCCGCAGGGTGGGTTGCCCGACCAGGACCACGGCGAACGGTGAACCACTGTCCATGTCGTGGTTGGTCAGCAGCCGGATCGCTTCGAGTTGATGGTTGTCGAGCAGGTGGGCTTCATCGACGACTAGCCTCGATTTTTCGTGGTGATTGTTGTGGGCTCGGTCTGATGCCGAGTTGTGCTGTTGGGTAGTGGTTTTCGTGTGGTGGCGTGGTTGATCTGTCCCGTGTCGCCGGGTGGGCGGGCTTTCCCAGGGCCAGTAGGTCTTTCGTCGTCGGCGGGTCAGGTAGGCCGGCGGGTCAGCCGAAGGCGGTGCGGATGCGGTGCCAGGCGGCCGCGATCGCTGTGGCCCATCGCCAGGTGACGTCGATGCGTAGCTGGGTTTGGCGGGCGCTGCGGGTGATGCGGGCGGCCACGTGCAGGACCCGGTAGCGGAACGTCTGAACTTCGCAGCGGCCCAATTGAGGGTGGTCGGTGAATCCGATGAGCCGGGTCCAGGTGACCAGGTCGGTTGCGGCCAGGACGATTTCGAGCCAGGCGGCGTTGGCCCAAAAGGACTGGCAGGGCAGGTTGCGCAGGCCGGTGGCTTTGAGTTCGCGGATCCGGTCCTCGATGCGGGCGTGCTGACGGTGCCGCAACTCCAGCCCGGCGACCTGCCCGGCGATGACACCAGCTCCGGTGTCGGTGATGAACGCGGTGACCCGCATGCCGTCGGCGTCGGTGAACCGCAGCTGGGCGCCGGGGTGGGGGCGTTCTTTGCGCAGGATGAGGCGGGTGCCGGTCGGCCAGGACGCGAGGTTGACCAGGTCGGTGGCCTCAGCGACCCAGGCGCCGTCGCGGATACCACCGTCGGTGTCGATCGCCGGATACCAGCAATCACCCAGGGTGAGGGTGTCGACTGCGTCTTGCACCCGCACATCGACCGGGTAGCCGAAGGAGAACCCCACCCCCGCGGCGCGGCACGCATCGGCGAATCTGTGGGTGGCTCCGGCGGTATCGGAGCGCACCAACACCTTCGGTGCCTGCCGATGATCGGGATGGTCGGGGTCGGGCCGCCACCGCGGCGGCAGGGACGCCAAGGCCTGGTGCAGGACGATGACGTGGTCGGAGGCGGTGTTGGAGCCGGCGTTACCGGCTCGCAGCAGCCCGGCCAGGGCTTCCCCGCCGGCAATCTCCGGGCGGTCCAGAAACGCCAGCAACGGATGCAGCCCGAACGTCTTCTTCCAGGTCGGGGCAGCCCCGGCTTTGTTGTCGGAATGGTCGATGACCAGGGTGGCGTCGATGTCGATATGCAGCCAGCCCTCGGTGGTGGGGGCGGCGCCAGCAGCCCAGGCCGCCGCCCGCGCCGCGGCCCGGGCAGCACGCACCCCAGGTAGGTGGGCGGCGTCGATCCGCTGATCGATCAGCCGCCACATCGTGGTCGTCGAGGCTTTCGCCCCGAGCACGTGTTCACGGTCACCGCACAGTTGACCGACTGCGTCGATGCAGTCCGCGCCGTCGGCGACTGCAGCCGCCAGATCAGCGAACACCTCTCCGGGCGCGTACACCCACGGGCCGCGGTAGGTGTCGGCCAACGCGGCGGTGACCTGCGCCGATAGGCCGGTCCGGTCGGCGAGCTCGCGCAGCATGCCCATCCCGGCATGCGACACGACCCCGTGACCGTCAGCTGACACTTTCACCCGTCGTGTAACCGCGATATTCTTCACCCGCGAAGTGCCTTCCCGCTGGAACGATTGAAACCTTAGACAAGTCCAATTATTCCTTGCAGGACAGGCACTTTCGCTTATCTACACCCCGAAACTCACAACTTTTCGTGAAAAATCCGGGCTAACACGGGGTTGCGGCCACGTTCAGCGTGCTCGGCGGCCAAGGCGTCTGCGGCTTGGGGAGCCAGCCGGGCGGTGTGAAACGCCGGGGTGTGCCCGAGGGTGGCCACGATGTGGGTGAGCATGCCGCGCACCCCGATGGTGGGGTTGGCGAGGTAGATGATTACGTGCCGCGCCGGATCCAAGGAGGTGGCTGCCGCGCGGATCGCGACGGTTTTGCCAGCGCCGACTTCGCCGGTGATGACGCCGATGGCGCATTGGTCCACACACCAGCCGATGCGGGCGATCGCTTCGCTGTGGCCGGGGTGGCGGTGCAGCATCGACGGCGCCAGATCCCGCCCGAACGGCATCCGTGTGAAGCCCCAATGTGATTGCAACCGTTGAATACTCACGCCGACACCCCGTCCTCGAACTCGTCCTCGGTGGGAGCGAGGTCGGTGATCGAGAGCTGAGCGGCGACCTGGTCGCCGTCGGAGTCGGTTCCGTAGAGGGCGTGATAGCCGATACGTTCATCCTCACGCAGCTGCTCGTGATGGGCGGCAGCGGTCAACGCCAGGTAATCGATCCCCGTCGTTGCCGGCGGGGTCTCGACGGTCTCGGGTCGGGCTTTCGGGTGGGCATGGCGGCTGATGGTGTGCGGTGTCGCGGCACCGAAACTCTGGTCGCGGTGGCGGACCTCGACGGTCTGCAGGTCGAACGGGGAGAACACCAGCTCCACGCGGCGCCCGGCCAGGGCGGGGTCGACCTGGTAGGTGTTGGAATGCAGGGAGACGGTGGCGGTCTTGGTCACCACCCGAAATTCCGACCACAAGAACGCCTCGGTCAGATCCGCCGCCGTCGGCAACTCCGGAGTGTGACCAAGGCGGTCCCAGCCGGTGTCCCAGCGCTCCAGTGGGGATTGCCCGGTCTCGGTATGGGTGCGGCGGTGGTATTCGGTCTCGACCCAGGCCATGAACAGCCGGTTGAGCTCCAACAGCGCACCGGTGTGGTCGACCCCGGCGGCGGCGAGGTCCTCGGTGGTGGTGTCGGTGACCTCAACGAGGAACTGCCCACGCACGGTGCGGAAGAACCGTTCAATCTTGCCCCGTCCCTGCGGGCGCCCGGGCGCCGAATGTACCAGTCGGATACCGAGTTTCGCGCACGCCCGCAGCAGCCAGGCATCGACGAACGCCGAACCATTGTCGACATAAATCGAGGCTGGCACGCCGCGGGCGGCCAGCGCGGGTTTGAGCGCGGCCGCCAGACGCACGGTGTCCTCGGCGAACCCGAACCGGTGACCGACCACCAACCGAGAATGGTCGTCGAGGAAGGCGAACAGGTAGGTCTTGCGGTCACCGACCCGCGGACCGTGCAGAGCGTCGCCGACCCACAGTTCGTTGGGGTCGGCGGCTTCGAACCGGCCGAACACCTCCCTGGCGCCACCGGCGGCCGGGCCCATCAGCTCGCAGCGATGGAAATGGCGCAGCAGGGTCGATTCCGAGGGTGCCCATCCGGTCGCGGTGCGCAGGATGCGGGCCACCTGGGCGGTGGTGCGTGACGGATTCTCCCGCTTCAACGAGGCGGCCAGCTCCAGCACCCCGACATCGGTGCGGGTGGCCAGCCGGCGCGGCTCGGGCACCAACGCTTCGAACCCGCCGGCCCGGTAGCGACGGATCCAACGGTCCAGGGTGGCTCGCGCGATCTGGACCTGGGTGCCGAACGGGTCGATATGGCGACGTTCGGCGATCTCGCGGACCAGCCGACCCCGTTGGCGGGTCGATAACCCCTCGTCCAGCGCCGGGCAGATCAGCTGATACCGGAACAGTCCGATCGCTTGGGCCCGCTCCCGACGCTTGTGCTCCTCCAATGACACCGCAGTGCCCTCCTCGCAGTCGAAGGCCCTGCCCGAAACCAATGCCGGGCAGGTGCCTTCGCGAGGATCACCGATCACGCCGCGCCGCGTCAGAGGCAACTGGTGTTGCGTACCGGACCTACCGCATCCAGGACCAGCCCGGTGAGAGCAGCCGGCCGCCGCTGACCGCGACCAGCACCTGTGCCGGCGTCACCGCGCCCACCAATCCGGCCGGTCCGAACCGCTGCCGGATCGCCGCCGCCGCGGCGTTGACCGCCGCCACCACGTCACCCCAGGGACTGCTCCGCTCGTCGGGAATCGTCACATCGATCCCGACTCGAACCGCCACCATGAGGAACCGCGCCCGAACCGCCTCAAGTCGCCCGCCGGCCCGACGTAGCCAGCCGCGGACCGTGGCCGCCGGAACCCGCAACTGCTCAGCGATCTGCCGATACCCCTGCCCGTGGCCGCGCAGCGACAAAGACTCCCAAATCACCTGTGCCGCATAAGCCCTACGCAGCAACACCGTGACCGGCAACAACACATGGGTCACCAGACACGACCGGCACCGCGCCCGCCGCGGCCGAACCGCACCGGCCAGACCGACGACACGGCGAGTGCGGGCGAATCCCCAGCCGCCAAGAACACCCTGCGAGCACGCCGGGCAGCTGATCTGGCCAGCTGCCAACCGGGACTCGACGCAGACCAGATCAGCCTCTACCGTCACCATCAGTGCCTCCGTGCACTACAGCGCGGCACCCTGCGAGCCCGCCAAGACTTCGGCGGGGTGCCGCGCACCCATCAGTTCCTCATCACACTGATGGTGCACACCACCAAGCTCAAGCCGGCGGGCCACGCCACCGATCACATCGGCAAGATCAATGACGAATGGCCACCCCGTGATAGCCATCCAGAGAGACGGTCAACACTTGTCCAAAGGCAACTGGTCATTTTTCGGGAGTGGGAACAGTAGATTGCTTTTTCCGTCCGGCCCGGTCAGCGGCAGTCCGTAGTGCGGTCGCCCCTGCTTATCGAACGTGACAGGAACTGCGACCGACGGGAAGTGGGGGTTGTCAGGTCCACCGACCTTCGGATCCCTGAACGAGTCACCGAAAATCTGCACCCAATGACCGTCCGGCAGTTGCACGGGTTCACCTAGGTCTGCGGCTCCGATTCCAGGAATGCCCGGTACAGCACCGGTCCCGGCAACAGGCCCGAGATTCCGCGATTGCCCAGGTGCCAGCGGTGGCAGTGCTGGCGGAGGCGCTTGCGGAGCCGGGCGAACCGGGACTCCCGAAATCAGTGACATGGCCTTCGCAAGGTCGGAGTCCACCACATCACTCGCTGCCACGGTGTCGGCAATCTGAGCCTCCAAGTCGGCTACCTTCTCCGACAGCTTCTGTGCGACCTCGGGGGTGTAAAGGCTCAAGTCGGGCGGAACGACGGCATTTGTGTCCATATTGACTTCGACTTGCGGCACCTGCGCGGCGAAATTCAGCAGGGCTCGGGCCATATTGGATACCTTCTGCGATTCGGTTTCGCAGCGGTCCATTGATGAGGCCGCCGTCTTCAGATCAGCTGCGGTCGCGTCGTGGTGTTTCGCCGCGGCGAGAATCGAATCTTTCGCCGTCGCAGCAGCAGACCCTTCCCATGTCGAGACTTTCACCAATCCCCGGTAGAAGTCTGCGGAGTTGGCGTGGTTCTCGGACATCGCGTGCACAGATTTTGCGAGGTCGTCGACTTCGGGGGGGGAGGAATAACATCTCCCGCAGGCTCAGTCCCACCGTGATTTAGATCCCGGAGCTGTCGATATGTTGTGCACCGCTAGCGTCGGCGGCGGTGTAGGCCTGTGCAGCGCCACGGTGAGCCTCGGAGTGGTGGGCGAATTTCGTCGCGGCCTCTACGGAATGGTCTTCTGTGACCTCGAGCATCCCGGCCAAAGCAGCGGAAGCTAGCCCTGACCCCAAGTTCGCTCCGGCAGCGTTGGACTGCGCGGACTCATGAGCCGATGCGAAAGACCGAGCGTGGTCGTCCAGGTCGTTCGCGGCCGCATGAAGTTCTGCGGGCGTGACCCGCAATGGTTCTGACATGGCGCCCCCTGATGTGTCGTCGGTCACGTAATTCCCCAGGGGTTGCTGTCACGTAATTCCCCAGGTGTGGGCCTCGTGTTGGTCTTACCGGTCGGGGCGGGCGTTGTCTAGGTGGTGGTGCGGCCGGGTCGTTTCCGGGGTCGGTAGCTGGGTCCGTCCATGAGGACTTGGTGGCTGGTGTTGATCAGTCGGTCGAGTAGGGATTCGGCCACGACGGGGTTGGGGAACAGCGGGTACCAGTCTTTGGGGGCGCGGTTGCTGGTCAGGATGAGGGGTTTGCCAGCGATGGCCCGGTCGGAGACCAGATCGTAGAGATCGTCGGATTGGGTGGTGGTGTGCTCACGCATCGCGAAGTCATCGACGATCAGTACCAGGGGCCGGGTGTACTCGCGCATGCGCTGGCCGATGGTGCGGTCGGCGTGTCCGCCGGCAAGGTCGGCGAGCATGCGGGCGCATTTGACGAAGCGGATGTCCCCGCCGCGGCGGGCTACGTGATGTCCGAGTGCTTGTGCCACATGGGTTTTGCCGACGCCGACGGGGCCGTAGAGGATGACTGATTCGCCGGCGTCGAGCCAGCGCAGGGCGGCCAGGTCGCGCAGCATCGCGGCGGGCAGTTTCGGGTTGGCGGTGAAGTCGAAGTCTTCGAAGGTGGCCTGTTCTTCGAACTTGGCGCGGCGCAATCGCCGTGTGAGAGCGGCGGATTCGCGGCGGGCGATCTCGTCTTGACAGAGGGCTTGCAGGAATTCGAGGTGGCCGAGGCCGCCGTCGCGGGTTTGGGCGAGCCGGGCATCGAGGGTGTCGAGCATGCCGGACAGTTTCAGGGTGCGCAGCGCGGTGCGTAGCGCCGGATCACAGATAGACATGGTGGGCTTCCTTTGAAGGTTGATTATGTTGCAGCAGTGTGGAATTGGTGACGATCAGGCGATGATGCCGGTATCGGTGCCGAACTGGTCGGGGCCACGCAGAAACGCCCCCGCCGCGCCGGTGCTGGCGGGCGGTTCGTCGCCGGCGTGTTCGGTGCCGGCGGCCAGGATGCCTTTGATGGTGCGGTAGGACGGGTCACCGACGGCGATGGCGCGGGCGCACGCGGCCTCCAACCGGTCGCAGCCGTGTTTGTCGCGCAGCCCGAGCACTCCTTGCGCGGCGCGCAGATGGTGGATGGCGTTGTCGGCCATGAACGCGGCGATCACCGCGACGCAGGCCGGGCCGACCAGTTCGGCGGTGCGCCGGCACCAGGTCGGGGTTTTCATCGCGAACGCGACCTTCTCCGGCGGGTAATGGGCGAAGTCGGTCGAGCGCCCCGATGGGCGGCGCACGTGGATGGCCACCACCGCATCGGCGTGAAAGACCTGTACCACGTCGCCGGCGGTGCGGGCATGCAGGCGTTGCCCGATCAGCCGCCACGGCACCGAGTACAACGCCTTGCCGACCTTGAGGTGCGCGTCGGTGCCGACGGTGCCGATCGACCAGGTGGACAGTTCAAATACTCTGGGCGGCAACCCGATCAACGCGCTGGCTTCGATCGCTTCAAACACCCGCAACGGCGGCGCGCCCTCCAGTGCCCGACACGACCTCGCCCCGGCCACCTCGATGCTCCAGCGCTGGGCGTCGGTTTGCATCGCGGGCAGCCCGTCGAACTGGCGGCCGCGCCAGAACGAATCCCGGATGTATTGCATGGGCCGTTCGACGCGGGGTTTGTCTTTGGGTTTGAACGCCCGCGCCGGGTCGATCAGGGTGCCGTAGTGGGTGGCCAGCTCGGCATAGGCGCGGTTGATCTTCGGGTCATACAGGTCGGGTTTGTCCACCCCGGTCTTGAGGTTGTCACACACCAACCGGGCCGGGACCCCGCCGAAGAACTCGAACGCCGCGACATGGCAAGCGCACCAGGTGGTTTGGTCCATCCGGATCACCGGGCGCACGAACAGGTGCCGCGAACACGCCAACACCATCACGAACGCCCACACCGCCACCCGGCGGCCCACCGCGGGATCGAACCACATGCCCAGGCGACCGTAGTCGATCTGCGCTTCACTGCCCGGCTCGACCGGCCCGCGCGGCACGGTCACCTTCGCTCGTGCCACCTCTTCCGCGAAATGTGTTGCGATCCAACGCCGAACCGAGGACTCCGACACCGCTACCGCATGCTCGTCCCGCAACCGCTGAGCGATCGTGGCGATCGTGACATCGGCATCGAGCCAGGTCTTGATCTGGTCCCGGTGCGGTTCGATCAGCGGCCAGGTCAGCGCCCGCGCCGCAGGATCGGACAGTTCCGGGAACCACCCGCCGATCAGCTCCGACCACTGTGGCGCGGTCAGCGGCTCCGTACCCGGGCCGATACCCGCCGCGACCGCCGGAGCCAAATATTTGCGGACGGTCTTGCGGTCAATGCCCAGCGACTCCGATAACTGGACCTGCGAACGGCCCGCGTGCCAGTGGGTGAACAACTCGACCAAATCGAGCATCACGATACTTCTCCTCGCCATCAGCGCCCTTCCATCCACCATCAGATGGATGCAGAGCGAACCGGTAAACGAGGCCCACACCAGGCAGACACACCGCCCAGGGTGGGGAATTACGTGACAGCCAGGGTGGGGAATTACGTGACGGACAACCCCTCAAACCTGGGGAAATACGTGACCGCTGACAGATGTGCCATTTCCAGAGTAAACCCGGTCAATGCACCGCTCAGACGCGAATTTTCGCACCAAGGACCACTCGAGCCTGACCGCACGACGCTTCCGAGGCGGGTTTACTGCCACCCAGGCAGGAACGGCGTGCTTTCTCCCATGACAAGTTCGGTCCGGCTTCGTCAACTTTCCTTGACGTCAAGGAAAGTTGACGGGCGCAAATCAAACATGCGACAGGAGAGCCGACACGCCAGCCGCGGAGCCGTCCGGCCGACGATTACGAATGCCGCAGCGGCGCCGGGGCCCACCAGCCACTGCGGGTGGCTTTCCCGAGATCGATCTGGGCCGGCTGCGCGTCCGGGTAGTACTGCGTGAACTGCTGCAGCGAGCCCCAGTCCCGGAACCAGTCGTCCTTCAGATACGTCGGCACCGGGGTGGCCTTGAACAGCAGCTCGGTGATGCCGAGCGGCCCGCCGCCGAGGTAGTCCATGACGGGCGAGTTGGCCTCGGCGCCGAAGCGGTCCGGCAGGATGCGCCACTTGGGCACCTCGGTGACGCCGTTGTCGTGGCCGAACGGGCGCTGGCACGGGAACGCCAGGCCGACGAGCCAGTCCAGCATCACCGGGTCCTTCGAGCCGACGACGTCCTGCAGGGTGCGCAGCTTCGGGACGCGCGGCGGGGTGAGGGCGATCCAGTGCTGGGGCGCGAGGTCGTCGTCGGTGGCGACGATGCGGATCAGGGTGGCGTCGCGCGGGATCGCGGCCATCGGGGCGCGCAGGTTGCGCCAGGCGGGTGCGGCACCGACATCGGCGAAGCCGACGGCCCCGGCGATCTTGTCGGCCGCGGCCTGGGCGTCGTTGGCGTACTCGACGCGCACCTCGCCCTGGTTGAAGCGGCCTGCGGCGGCGACGACGAGCAGCGGCCCGGCCTGATCGCGCTGGGGTAGCCGGTACCAGCCCGAGCGCATCCGCGCCGGAATCTGCACGCCGGGGCGCCAGCTGCCCAGTACCGGGGTGGTGGCCGGGTCCAGGTTGTAGGGGAGCTTGGCCCGCGAGCCGTTGACGCCCATCCCGGCGGTGGTGCCGCCTTCGGTGCCCGGCTCCGCGCCGCTGACGGGGCCACCCTCGCTGTCGGCGAAGTTGGTGCCGCCGGGCGGTTCCATGACGGGATCCGCGGAGACATCCGCGGGAATTCCGTTGGGGGTGAAGCCTTCTGCGCTACCGGCGCCGAGGGCGTCACCGACCGTCCCGGTCTGGGGCACGAGCTTGCCGGCGTTGGTGTCCTGTTCGACCATGACGTCGTCGGCCAGGCCGCAGGTCTTTCCGGTCAGCGCCTGCAGGTTCGAGCGGCCGACGGACCAAGCCGGCCACTGCTGCGTCATCCCGAGAGTCAGCGACAGTACTTCGAACAGCACGATGATCCAAGACGCAATTGCCAACGGCGCCTGGGGAATCCGGCGGCTGACAGGCCGCTCGGGGTCGTGGTCGTAGAAGTGCAGCCACGCCGCCCACAGCAGGGTCAGGAACGACAGGCCGAACAGGAACGTGGTGAAGCCGAAGTGCCACTCGGGGAACTGATTCGACCACGGCACACCAAAGTTGGAGACGTACCACCAGCCGTTCACGGTGGCGAACGACAGGGCCATGACGAACAGTACGGTCGCGGCGAACATCGCCCGGTTACGGCGTGAGCGCATCGCGACGGTGCCGACGGCAATGGCGGCCAGTGCGCCCAGCGAACCGGCAAGCCCGGCGAACACCCCGAAGTGGTGCGTCCACTTGGTGGGCGTGAACATCATGGCCAGGAACGAGATGATCGTGATGCCGACGATGCGGCGGGCCGGCCCGGCGGCAGTACCCGGAATTCGCCCCTTGCGCAACGACATTGCCAGCGACACGGCCAGTGCCAGCAGCAGCGTCAGCACCGCGAACCGGCGGGCCACCGAACCGTCGGGGCTGGTGGTGAACAGCCGCTCGTAGCGGATGTGTTCGTCGAACCAGCTCAGCGCGGGGCCGACGGTGGTCTTGAACGAGCTGGCATCGAGCGCGGCGGCCAGCGTCTGGTCGCGGAAGATCAGGATGGCAGTCACGGTGCCGGCGGCGAGGATCGGCGCCAGGAGAGCCAGGTAGCCGAAGCGCGAAGTATGCCGCGCCACAATCGTTTTCAGGGGACCGACGGCGACCAGCAGGGCGCCGATCGCGGCGATGCCGGTCGGGCCGGAGAACAACGTCAGGGCACCGATGATGATGGCGATGGCCACCGGCAGCAGCCGGCTGGTCGCGACTCCGCGTTCCACCGAGCACCAGGTCAGCAGGATGCCGAGCGCGATGATCGGCTCCGGCCGGATGCCGTTGTTGAGCGGCAGCCAGAATGCCAGGAACATGCCCGCGGCGGTCCAGGCGGCGGCGCGGCTGTTCTTGACGGCATGGCCGAGCCGGGGGAGCACTTCACGGCTGATCACCCACCAGCACGCCAGGGCCATCAGGAGCGTGGGCAGGCGCATCCAGACGCTCGACGTGGAGACGTGCGCCCAGAGCGCCAGCAGGTCGTAGTACCAGCCGAACGGCGCCTCCGGAGTGCCGAACCAGCGGTAGTAATTGGCCATGTAGCCGGCGTGCTCGGAGACCCGGGCCATGGTGAGGATGTAGCCGTCGTCGGAGGTGTTGGCACCCACGAAGTGCCACCACACCAGCGTCGTGATCACGACACCATCCAGCGGCTTCACCGACCACCAGCGCGACGGCAGGAACCGCTTGTGCGGGACGCCGTCGGCACGGTCCAGCACGTGGAGGGCCCCCAGTGCGACGACGGTCAGCACCACGCCGAAGATCATCGCCAGCATCTTCAGCAGGGTCGGCGACGTGCTGTAGCGCGAATCGATGGTCGCCGAGAACGTCAGCCCCGGCGGCGCCGCGCCGGACAGGTCGGTGAAGACGCCGACGATCTGTGGGCGGAAGTCATATCCGCTGAGCTCGCCGCGCACGGGCTTGCCCGGGTTCTTGTCCTTCGGGCCCTGCACCAGGCCGACGATCTCGCCGGTGACCTTGTCGGCGTGCGCGGTGAACTTCAGTTCCTTGCACGCGGGGCTGAGCACCTGCGTCAGCGGCGCGCTGACGACCGGGGTGTTGCGCACGATCACCAGCAGGTCGCCGCCGACGCGCTCGATCAGCAGGCCGCGGTCGACGGCCTTGGGTGCCTGCTTGGGCACTGTGGACATCAGCACCGTGGCGGGACCGGTGAGGCCGGCCGCCGCCGAGCACGGGATGGTGATGTCGAGGTCGGTGGCCACGTAGCCGATGAGCGGTGCGTCGACGCTCTTGAGGACGCCCGCCTGCGGCCAGTTCAGCTGCGCAGTGGTCTGGGTGACCGGTAGTAGCGGCGTCGCCATCGCCAGGAACGCGCCGAGCAGTCCGGCCACGATCGCGATCCACCGCGCTGTGCGGTGATTGCGCTCTACCTCAGGTTCCCCGGCCACGGGGCTAGATGTTAGTGGCCGCTACGGATGGCCAGCACGAACGGGCCGATATCTGTGACCTGCCAGTGCTTGCTGTCGAACAGTCGCTCGTCGAGTGCCACCTGGTAGCGGCGCACGTTGGGCTGGTTGGGGTAGACGTCCTCGGCCAATCGCAGCGTGTAGGTGCCGGTGCCGCCGTGGCGCATCAGGAACACCGTCGGCGCCGGCCAGGGCAGCGTGTCGAGGGCCTTGGCGAAGTCGTCGGGGTTGGTCATGGTCGCCCAGCTCTCGATGGCGCCGGAGCGTTCCTTGAACTGTGCCAGCGGGTTCGCGTAGTGCGACGTCAGCCCCTGGAATCCGTAGTAGGGGTAGTAGGACAGGAAGCTGTAGTCCGCGGTCATCACGACGGTCTCGTTGCGGGGCTTGCCCGTCGCCGCCGTGATCTTCCGGTCGATCTCCTGGTAGAAGCGCTCTGAACCGGGTGGACGACGGTCGGCGCGCTGGCCGTGGCCGTCGGTGTCGGTGTAGGCGACGGCGATGTCGGGCCGCAGGATGTCGGGGATCGCCTGGCTGAACGACACGGCGCCGATCGCGCCGATGACAGCGGCCACCGCGATGATCCGGTTGGTGGTCGGCTGCGCATACCGGTTCGCCAGCCCGCGGGCGGCTTCCAGGAAGCCGAATGTGCCGGCCGCGACGAGCAGCACCAGCAGGGTGGGCTGCAGCCGGAACGACAGCAGTGTCGTGCGGGCCAGGGTGGCGAGCATCGACAACAGCGACCACGCGTAGACCGAGATGACGGCCATCCCAAGGGCGGCCGCGCGCGTCGAGCTGCGGCCCTTGACCACCAGCCACAGCGTGCCGGCGAGGCAC
Organism: Mycobacterium sp. SMC-16; assembly: GCF_046250085.1. NCBI lineage: Bacteria > Bacillati > Actinomycetota > Actinomycetes > Mycobacteriales > Mycobacteriaceae > Mycobacterium > Mycobacterium sp. SMC-16. The sequence continues at coordinate 5,652,434 of NZ_CP176427.1, read as the reverse complement.
ATGACGCCCAGCAGGGTGGCGTCGAGCATCGGGAAGGTGAGCTGCGCGCCGGACATCGGCAGGTAGTGCTGCGCGGTGCCCTTGTCTGCGGGGTGGCCGTTGAGCACGGCCAGGTAGTACGGCGCCCAGTGGATCGCCGCGATGACGCCGGAGATGACGGCGATGACAGCGACTCGGATCAGCGGCTGGATCTGGCGCCGGGACACGGCCAGCAGCAGCGCCATCAGCGTGAGAGTGAAGGCAGCGTAGCCGAACAACAACGTGTAGAAGAGTGCGGCGATGCCAAGGAAAACTCCGGTACCGAGGATCGCTGCCCAACCTCGCCCCGTGGCCTTGAGCCCCGACCACGCCAGCACGAACACCGGCGGCAGCAGCACGACGAGGACGGCCGAGTACGGCTCGGTGGACGAGTAGGCCAGCGTGACGGCCGCGGTCGCGGTGGTCACCGCCAGGGCGTACTCGAAGCGAATCATGGCCGCCCACAACACGAATGCGGCGACGATCGCCGCGGTGATCGTGATGACCGCCCAGGGCTTGAACATCTCCCATGCCGGCGTGCCGGTCAGGGCGGCCGCCCGGCCGCCGAGCCAGAACCAGCCCGAAAAGTAGTACGGCGGCAGCCCCAGGTACGTCATGTCGTGCGGCACAGCGGTATCCGCGAGCCGCGTCAGGTACTCGGTGCGGAACTGCTGGTCGACCGAGATGCCGAACAGGTACAGCTTGGTCGCGCCCAACGGCATGCCGAGGGTGACGACGGAGAACGCCGCCAGGAGCGACGTGGCCGCGACCTTGGCGCTCTTGCGCCAGCCGCGACGCCACGCCCACCCCGCGAGCAGCAATCCGATCAGCACGGCGCACTGGCCGGCGGTGGTCAGGGCATGCAACTGGTTCGACGAGTTGAACGCCGGCCATTGCACGCGGGCAATCGCTTGCAGCGCAACGACCGCGATGAGCACCGCCAGTGCCATGGCGGCCAGCATCTGGCCGCTCACCCTGGCGCTCGCGGCCAGCGCGCTGCGCATCAGAGCGGGAGTTTGCGGAAGACCGACCGCGGGATGTGTCGGATGACGGCCATCAGGTAGCGCACCGGGTTGGGCGCCCAGATGAGCTCCTTGCCCTTGGCGGCGGCGGCGACGGCCTGGTTGGCGACGTCTTCCTTGTCGACCGTGAACGGCGCCTCCTTGGCGCCGGTGGCCTTCCAGTGCTCCAGCGTCGTGGTGGTGCGGACCTGACCGGGGCGGATGACCAGAACCCGAACCCCGAACTCCCGCAACGCCTCTCCGAGGCCGAGGTAGAAGCCGTCGAGCCCGGCCTTGGTGGAGCCGTACACGAAGTTGGAGCGACGGACCCGCTCGCCGGCGACCGACGACATCGCGATGATCTGGCCGAAGCCCTGCGCCTTCATCTTGTCGCCGACCAGCACGCCGACGGAAACGGCTGCGGTGTAGTTGATCTGGGCGGTCAGCACGGCCTTGGACTGGTTCTGCCACAGTTCCTCGGCGTCGCCGAGGATGCCGAATGCGACGATGGCGACGTCGACATCGCCCTGCTCCCAAGCAGATTCGATGACTGCCGGATGCGACTTGGTGTCCAGCGCGTCGAAGTCGAGGTACACGACCTCCTTGGCGCCGGCCGCTTCGATCTGGGCGATGGCGGCGTCGCGCTTCGGGGCATTCGGCAGGTCGGCGAGGATCACCCGGGCCTTGGCGTTCTTGAGGTAGCGCTCGACGATGGCCAGGCCGATCTCCGAGGTGCCGCCGAACAGCAGAATGGTCTGCGGGTTGCCGGTTGCGTCAATCACTGAGTCTCCTAGAGAAGTTCGAGGCGGCGGGCCATGTCGGAGGCGAACACGCCGTTCGGGTCGGCTTTGCGGCGGGTGGCGATCCACTCGTCGATCCGCGGGTACATCTTGTGGAAGCTCTCGGCGCTGACGCGCGAGTCCTTGGCGGTGTACACGCGGCCGCCGAATTCCATTGCGCGCTTGTCGAGTTCGTTGAGGAACTCGTTGACGCCGGGCCGGTTCGGGAAGTCCAGGGCGACGTTCCAGCCCTGCATCGGGAAGCTCAGCGGCGCCTTGTTGCCCGGGCCGAACAGCTTGAAGACGTTCAGCGCCGAGTACTGCTTCTGCGTGTGCATCCAGCGGATGATGCCCTTGAACTCTTCGAGCGCATCCGGGGGAACCAGGAACTGATGCTGCGCGAATCCTGCTGGGCCATAGGCATATTGCCAGCCCGAGGTGATGTCGAGCATGTGGTAGAACTGCGTCAGGTTGACGATCTTGCCCTGGTAGTTGCCACTCATCCGGTAGAACGCCTCGCCGATCATGGATAGCGAGAGCTTGTTCATGAAGCTGACCGGGAACAGGTTCGGGATCGCCGGCAGCTGCGGCGCGGTGAACTTCAGCGGATCCTTGGCCAGCTTGGCGGGCAGCTGGTCCACCTTGGCCAGGCTGCCGCGGCTGACCGCGGCGCGGCCGAGCTTGGGCTCCGGGCTGATCAGGTCGAACCACGCGCTCGAGTACGTGTAGTTGTCCTCGCTGCCGTCCTGGTGCACCGCGACGGTCTCTTCGAGATCGTGCGTGGCGATGCCGTCGGCGATGAAGTACGCGCTTTCGGTGCGCGTCATCTTGATGCGCGCCCGGATCACGATGCCCGTGAGCCCGTTGCCGGCGACGGTCGCCCAGAACAGCTCGCTGTCCGGACCGTCGGGGGTGATGGTGTGCACCTCACCGTCGGCCATCAGCAGGTCCAGTGACAGCACGTGATTGCCGAAGCTGCCCGCGCTGTGGTGGTTCTTGCCGTGGATGTCGGAGGCGATCGCACCGCCGACGGTGACCTGCCGGGTGCCCGGCAGCACCGGTACCCACAGGCCGAACGGCAGCGCGGCCTTCATCAGCTGATCGAGGCTGACGCCGGCGTCGACGTCGGCGATGGCGGTCTCGGAGCTGATCGAATGGATCCGGTTGAGCGCCGTCATGTCGACGACGATGCCGCCGCCGTTGCACGCCTGGTCGCCGTAGGACCGGCCGAGTCCGCGGCCTAGGATGCCCCGGCGCAGGTGGGCGGGGCTGGAAGAGTTTGCGTCCGCGACCCGCTTGACCGCCTCGGCGATCACTGAGACATCGGGTGTGGACAGCACGTTTGTCACGGACGGTGCCGTGCGGCCGAACCCGGTGAGGGCGCGGCGCGTCAGGGGCAGCGTGACGTCAGGCTGGGTAGACATAACGGTCAAAGGGTACCGGCCAACGTCACTTCAACCGGAAAATCACGGCTCGCTGCACCACGAAGTTGATCACTGTCGCCGTGCCCTGGGCGATGACGAAGGCCACCGGCCGCCGCCAGGACTCGCCCGCGAATTGCAGATAGAACAGCTGATTGATGCCGACCTGCAGCCCGAAGGTGACGGCGTACAGGATCACAACCGCGATGAAGCGCGCCCGGCTCGGTTCGGCCTGGAAGGTCCAGCGCCGGTTGATCAGGTAGGCCGTCGTCGTGCCTGCGATGAAGCTGAGCGTCTTCGCGATGAGTGTGGCCCGCGCGTCCGGCATGCCGTTGGCCACGAAAACGAAGCTGAGCAGTACGTACAGCCCGTAATCGACGATCGCGGACAGGCCGCCCGTCACGATGAACCGCCACGCCTGCGTCACCAGGCCCAGCGACGCCTCGACGGCTTTCTCGGCGCTGTGTTCTGCATGGTGTTCGGCGGGGATGTCCACTGGCTCGGCCACCCGGGCAGCTTACGTGCACCATGGACACGTGACCGATTTGCTTCAGGCATGGCACACCCTGCTGGCGCGGCATTCGTCGTCGCCTCGCGTCGACGACGTCGGGGCGTCGCTGCTCGGCCGGTGGGCCGAGCCGCACCGCAGTTACCACGACCTCAGTCACCTGCGCGGCATCCTGTCCGGAGTGGACGCCCTGGAGGAGTTCGCCGACGATCCTGACGCGGTCCGCCTGGCGGCCTGGTACCACGACGCGGTGTACGCGGGGCAGTCCGACGACGAGGAGAACAGCGCCCTGCTCGCCGAGTCGGACCTCACCGATCTGGGTGTGGACCCGGATTTCGTGGCGGAGGTGGGCCGCCTGGTGCGGGTGACCATCGCCCACGATCCCGCAGCCGACGATCACAACGGCCAGGTGCTGTCCGACGCCGACCTGGCGGTGCTGGCCGTGCCGCCGGCCGACTACCAACACAACACCGCGCGGGTGCGGGCCGAGTACGGCCATGTCAGCGATGCGGATTTCGGTCTGTGGCGCGGCCGGATGATCGCGGCGATGCTCGCCGGGCCGTCGCTGTACCGCACCGATGCGGGGCGGCGGCTGTGGGAGGACGCGGCACGGACGAATCTGAGGGCGGAGCTGGCGGCGCTCAGCGGCTGACGGCTTTCAGCACGTCGTGCAATGCGTCGAGCGCCGCGTTGAAGTCGTGATCGGCGGGCGTGCCGAAACTCACCACCACGCCGTCCTGAGGCGGGGTGTCCGCCGCGTCGGGATGCCGCAGCAGCGCCAGCCCGGACAACGCGATGCCGGCGTCGGCTGCGCGTCGCATGACCTCATGTTCTGTGCCGTCGGGTAGTCGGATCAGGGCGTGCAGTCCGGCGGACAGGCCACTGATCGCGACATCCAGACCCGACAGCCTCGCCGCGAGCGCGTCGCGCCGGCGCCGGTAGCTGTTGCGCATGCGGCGAATGTGCTTGTCGTACTGACCGGATTCGATGAAGTCGGCCATGGTCAACTGGTCGATGGCGTTGACGTAGAACTGCTGCCCGCCCGCCGCGGCCAGGACAGGGTCGATCAGGTTGTCGGGCAACACCATCCAGCCCAGCCGCAGCACCGGCGCCAGGCTCTTGCTGGCCGAGCCCAGGTAGGCCACCCGATCGGGATCCAGACCCTGCATCGAGCCTATCGGCTGCCGGTCGTAACGGAACTCGCCGTCGTAGTCATCTTCCAGGACATAGCTTTTCGTGCGGATCGCCCAATCGAGGGCGCGGGTGCGCCGTGTGGGATGAAGTGGTACCCCGTGGGGGAAATGATGCGCCGGCGTGAGCAGAACCGCAGCGGCGCTGGTCTTTTCGAGATCGTCGACGACGGCGCCGTGATCATCGATCCGGATCGGCACGGTGCCGGCCCCATTGTCGGCGATGGCGTCCCGGAACAGGAACAGTCCGTAGTTCTCGACCGCAATGATGCTCGGCGCGAACACTTTTGACAGCAACTCGACGGCGTGCCGCGTGCCGGCGCAGATGACGATCGATTCGGCCGTGGTGCGTACACCGCGGGCTCGGGCCAGGTAGGTGGCCAGGGCCGTGCGCAGTTCGTGGCGGCCGCGGGCGTCACCGGTGCGCAGCGCCTCGGTCGGGGCGTTGGTCAGGGCCCGTCGGGCCGACGCCAGCCAGGCCTGCCGCGGGAAGGCCGCGACGTTTCCCGAACCGGGCATGAGGTTGTGGGTAGGCGTGCCCGGCTGGGCGCGCTGGGTGGCCGGTGCCGAGTCGGTGTGCGAGCCGATCACCCACGTGCCCGCGCCCTGGCGGGAGCCCAGCCAGCCTTCGGCGACCAATTCGGCATAGGCCTCGGCGACGGTGTTGCGGGCCAAGCCGAGGTCGGCGGCCAGTGACCGGGAGGGCGGCAGCATGGTGCCGGCTGGCAGGCGGCGTGACCGGACCGCGTCTCTGAGCGCCTGGATCAGCTGGTCGCGAGTGCCGCGGCGGCCCGGTTGGACGGCCTGGCCGAGGTCCAGATGCAGGTCCAGTCCGGCACCGCCCGCCGCAGAATTGGCCCATGAAACCACAGAGAAATTGAACCATGTTCGCGGGTTTTTGATGGCTAGCGTGGATGGCATGACCGAGACACTCAACGCACCGACCACCACCGCCCACGCCAAGCGGATCGATATCTACGAGGCAGCTCCCGAGCTGTACGCCGGGATGATGGCCTTCAGCAACGCCGCGTCGAAGGAGCTCGATTCGACCATCGGCGAACTCATCAAGATTCGCGCCTCGCAGATGAACCACTGCGCCTTCTGCCTCGACATGCACGTCCATGACGCGCGCCGTTTCGGCGAGACCGAGCAGCGCCTGGCCCTGGTCGCGGCGTGGGAGGAAGCCGGCGACCTGTTCACCGAGCGCGAGCGGGCCGCGCTGGCCATCACCGAAGCCATCACCGATCTGAGCCACGGCCCGGTTCCCGACGACGTCTACGCCCAGGCGGCCGCCGTGTTCACCGAGCGCGAGCTCGCGCACGTCGTCGGCATGGCCGCCGTCATCAACTCGTGGAACCGGTTGAACGCCGCTACGCGGAAGGCCGTCCCGCGCCGTCGCTGAACGCGCGGACCGCAGCGGCGAATTCCTCGGGGGCGTCGGACTCGACATAGGTTCCGGCGCCCTCGACGATCACCGTCGTGTGGTCGGGGAACGTCGCCTCCAGCCGCTCGCGCTCCTGGGCGCGGAAGGCGATGTCGGCGTCGCCCCAGATGATGAGGGTCGGCAGATGTGCGACGTTCGGCAGCCCGGCTTCGACCTCCGTGAAGAAGTCGCGGCTCGCCAGCACCCGGCCGGGAAGGACGGCGGACGCCTGGCGCCGGTCCGCGGTGTCCAGCGCGCGGCGGTAGTGATCCATCTCGGCGTCGCTGAGCTTGCGCCTGCGGTGGCCGGTGGGGATGAAGGCGTTGACCAGCAGATTGAACTGACGGACCAGGAAGCGTGTCGGAAGCCCGCCCATGATGCGGCCGAACGCTTCGAAATGCAGATCTCCGTTGACCGGCCAAGCCCAGGTATTCGCCAGTACCAGCCGTTGGAATACCTCCGGCCGCCGCTGCGCCACCGCGATACCGATCATGCCGCCCCAGTCCTGGCCGACCAGCGTGAGGTCCTCGAGGTCCAGGGCGTCGACGAACGCGGTGACGACGTCGGCGTGCTCCTCGGGCAGGTACCGGTAGCCGGGTCTCGGCGTCGACAGCCCGAAGCCGGGGTAGTCGAGGGCGATGCACCGAAAGTCCTTGCGCAGCAAGTTGATTACATCGCGGAAGAGGAATGACCAGGTCGGGTTGCCGTGCAGCATCAACAGTGTGGGGCCGGATCCTTCGTCCACGTAGTGCACGGTGTGGCCGTCGATCTCGATGAAGTGGCTCTCGAACGGGAACAGTTCGTCGTCGACCCAGGCGGGCCGTGTGGTCGAAGCGGTGTCGGTCATGGCAACCCCTGTTCGGATCGGCTTCCGGGTATGCTTGAACATCTCATAATCACTTGAGAAACTCAAGTAGAAGGACGGCAATGCGAAGCTACGACCAATACTGTGGGCTCGCCCGTTCGCTCGAAATCGTCGGCGACAGATGGAATCTGCTGATCGTTCGCGAACTTCTCATCGCACCCGGCCGCTACCGCGATCTGATCGCCCGGCTCCCGGGTATCGCGACCAACCTGCTCGCGGATCGGCTCCGGGACCTCGAGGCCACGGGCGTCGTCGAGCGGCGGCTGGCCGGCGAGGGCAGTGCGGTCGAGTACACCCTGACGCCGTGGGGCGCGCAGCTGCGCCAGCCGATCGAGAGCCTGCTCCGCTGGTCCACGCCGCTGATGATCAGCGGTCCCGCCGACAGTGATTCCTTCCGGCCGGAGTGGCTGACCCTCGCCGTCCCGGCGCTCCTCAACGGCCGGGTCAAGGTCCGCTCCGCCGTGACGATCGGCCTCGTGGTCGGCGACCAGACCCTGCAACTGCGCGCCACGCGTTCAGGCTTCGACGTCGGTCCACATGACGGTCGCCCGCTCGACGCCTCCGTCGTTGCCATCCCCGCCTGCATCCTCGGTCTCGCCGCGGGCGCTCTCAGCCTCAGCGACGCCCGTGCACTCGGGATCGTCGAAGTCGACGGCGATGAAGCCGCTGTCCGCGCGGTCTTCGGCACCTGAGCGGGCGTCCGGATCGGCTGATCGTGTAGCAACTCCTCCCGCTCCGGCCCGGCGGTGCTGCGCTGACCGTGAGGGTGTGTCGTGCGGATTGTCGGCGCTGCGGGCCGCCTCTGCGTAGCGAGCGAATCTGTGCAACCCTTGAGCGCTGCGGGCGACCAGTAGCTTGCGCAATATTTCCAATTGGTAGCAATTGCCTTGGCGCGGGGCGGGTGACCCAAATATCTGACGAAACAGTCAATTATGAATGCATCTAACTGCACGTCCGGCGAGTAAATGCTGAGTTGACCAGCTAATAAGTTCAGCACAAATGGGCGCTCGGGGTGGCCATTTATGGAAACTGGAACACGTTCTATCGGCTGATTTCTGTCAAATTGTTGGCAATATCCCTTTATGGTTCTGTGGTCAACATCACACCAACCGTTCAGGGGAAAGCACCATGCAACATGCTGTTCGCTCCAGCCTCACGACTGGCGTTGCGCTGATCGGGGCCGGCGTCATCGCCGTTTCTCCCGTCACGCATCAGCCTCTGCCAGACCTGCACCTGCCGGCATTCCACGCCAGTGCGGTCCAACTCACGGCGCAGGTGAACCCGATCACCCAGTGGGGGCAGATCATCACCGAGGCTCTGCAGAACACGAAAGGTCTCGTCACCGAGGTGATCGCGGACCCGGCCCCCGTCCTCGGTCAGGTGGTGCGGAATCAGATCGCCAGTGCCGTCGCCGTCGGCGGGTCTGTCCGGGACTATCTGGTTGCGGTCGGTCAGCAGTTGGGCACGACGCCGGAGGCCCTGAAGCAGGCATTCCAACAGCTCGCCGCCGGGCACGTCGCCGACGCGGTGCAGACGCTGTACAGCGCGGTACTGACGCCGTTCGTGCTGCCGATCCTGACCACCAGCATCCTCACCGATGTTCAAGCCGCGTTCCGTAAGCCGGTGCAGAACATGCTCAATGTGATCGACACCGCCATCACCTCACCGAGCGGCGCGGGTTGGGTCCTGGCGGCTGGATTCCCGTTGCTTGCGGTGATGAGTGACGTCGTGACAGCCACCGGCGATGGACTCCAGAACATCGTCAACGGGCTCAACGCGAGGAATCTGGCTGCGGTCGTGAACGCGATCGTTGCCATGCCGGGGGCCATCACCGGCGCGGTGCTCAATGGGTACAACGGTGACGGCGCGGGCATCCTCGGGCCGAACGGCATCGTGCAAGGGCTGCGAAATGCGTTGGGCATCATCGCAACTGCGATCAAACCAGTGACTCCGCCGCCTGTGGCCGCTGCCAGTGTCCCGTCGCCGGCGCCGACCATGGTCGCGTTGTCGACGGCAACACCCACCGCCAAGCCGGCTGTCGAGACGAAGTCGCTCGCAGCGGTTTCGACGGTGTCGGCGGAGAAGGCGGCGTCTGACAAGACCGCAGCCGGCAAGACGGCGCCGGTCGCCGAGAGTGGGGCGACGACAACCGCCGCGGCTGGTACCGATGTCGACTCCGCACCGGCCAAGACCGCCGCATCCGACAACGCGGGGTCATCGGCTTCCGCGGCTGATGGCGATGGCGCCGCTGCTTCGAGCGCGCCCGCGGCGAAGCCGGATCACCCGACGCCCGGCGCGAAGCCGTCGAGCAGTACTGACGCCGGTACGGGGGCGTCGACCGCGGGCGGTGCCAAGGGGGCCGATGATGCGTCGACGACGTCGACTCGCAAGGGCACCACGAAGCCCAAGCGGGGCGCCGGAAAGGCGAAGGGCGCGGACAGCTCTGCGTCTGACTCGGGCAGCGGCAGCGGCCGTTCGCACGATTCGGCCGGCAAGGGTGCGAGCAAGGGCACGCACCGCGCGGCCAAGGCCGGCGGCGAGTAAGAGGCAGTGAGGCGCTGAGGCCGGGCGCAGCCACCCGCCCGGATCTGCGGGTGCTCGGGATCGGCCCGTACTCCGACCGATCCCGAGCGTCGCAGTAATCAGGCAGTCGTGTCGAAAGCGTCCCGGATGCTCTCGCGTGAAGCGGAAACCTGCGCTTCGATGGCCTCGCGGGCCGAGGTGGCGGTCGTGCGCAGCTCGCTCCACTCGCGGGTGGCGACCTCACGCACGTCGTCGACGCCCTGGGCCGCGGTGCCGGCCACGGTGAACAGGCCGTCCACGGCGGTCGCGGTCAGGGCGCCCTGAGCGCGCACCAGCGAGCCGGCCACCTGTGACGCACCGGCGATGATGGCGTTGGGGCCCACCGCATTACGGCCGACGTACTCGCCGACGGCGCTGCGGATGTCGCGGCCCGACTCGGCCAGCACGTTCTGAACGGCGGAACCCGTCTCGCTCACCGCGTCCGGCAGGGTGGCGCCGTCGCGGATGGAGGAGATGACCTTGGCCGGCAACTCGACGACCGCTTCGGTGGCGGCCGAGGTCGCGCTGACCAGCTGGCGGGTGAGGCTGTGGCCGGCGTCGAGCTGACGCTCCAGCACGCCGCTCAGCACCTCGCGGATGGCGAGGCCGGTGTTGGTGGCTTCTTCGGCGGCAGCCTCGGCGGTCTGGACGAGCTCGGCCTCGATGACCTGCCCGTTCGCGGTGTCGTTGGTGGTGGGGGTTTCGGTGATGGTCATGGTTGCTCCTGTTGGAACGCGGAAAGCCGGTCGCCCCAATTGAACTCCGCGCCACCGAACCTGAGGTGACGCTCAGGTGACCGGCGGGATCCGTGGAGACAACCAGCTAAGCCCGCGACAATGACCCACGCGACACCTCATCAGCCGAATCCGCACGCCGGATCGGTGCGAAGGCGAATTACACCCAGTACGGCACGCGGGCGCGGTACTGCCGCATCGCCATCGCCGCGACGACCCAGCCCAGCACCGTCAACGTGATCACCACGACCCAGTGCCGCAACTCCTGCGGCTCGCCCAGCAGCGGCGCGCGGACGATGTCCACGTAGTGCAGAAGTGGGTTCAGCTCAATGATTTTCGACCAGGTGCCCGCGCCCTGGAGGCGCAGCGTCTGGTCGTTCCAGATGATCGGGGTGATGTAGAACAGCAGCTGAACCAGGCTCGCGAGCAGCGGGCTGATGTCCCGGTACCGCGTGGCCAGGATGCCGAAACACAATGCGACCCAGACACAATTGGCCACGATCAGCGCCAGCGCCGGGATCACCGACAGGTCGGCCCAGGACCATGGCTTGGGAAAGATGATCGCGATGACCACGAAGATGATGATGTTGTGCGCGAACAGCAGCACCTGCCGCCACACCAGCCGGTAGACGTGCACCGACAGCGGCGTCGGAAGTTGTTTGATGAGGCCCTCATTGGCGATGAACACGTCGGCGCCTTCGAGGATGGACGCGTTGATCAGGTTCCAGATGATCAGGCCGAGGGTCACGTAGGGCAGGTGCTCGGCCAGTGGCAGATGGAACAACTGGGAGTACAGGCCGCCGAGCGCGACGGCCATGGTGCCTGTCGCGATGGTGATCCAGATGGGACCGAGCACCGAGCGCCGGTAGCGCTGCTTGATGTCCTGCCAGCCCAGGTGCAGCCAGAGTTCGCGCTTGCCGAAGCCGGTCACCAGGTCGGCCCAGGCGCGGCGCAGCGTCTTGGACTGCGCGGCCGCGTCGGTGAACGTCATCGCTGCCCTCCTGTAGTGGGTCCGCCCGAACCGGGCCTGCTGAACTTCTCGTCTCGTCCCAAGCGGCGCAACCGCATCCAGTCGCGCAGCCCGGCCGGATCACGCCGGGTGATCAGGAAGTACCACCCGAACCGCACCCACTCCTGGGGGACCAGCTTCCGCAAGCCCGGTTGGGACTGTAGATATCCGCGGTTGCGGTAGGTGAAATAGCGCTTGGTGGCATCGTCGGGGTACTGCGTGTGCATGCGCCCGCCGAGGATCGGCTTGAACTCGTCGGACCCCTGCGGGTGCAGATACACCGCGTTCAGGCAGGTGCCGAACGGCAGACCGGAGCGGACCAGCCGACGGTGCACCTCGACCTCGTCACCTCGGACGAACAGCCGAATGTCCGGTACGCCAACGGCTTCCAGTGTCGCGGCGCGGAACAGCGCACCGTTGAACAACGACGCGATCCCGGGCAGTAGGTCGACGCCGGCGTCTTTATCGACCTGCAACTCCGACACATACCGCCGCCACACCAACCCGCGGCGCAACGGAAAGGCCAGTCGGGCAGGCTCATTCAGGTCGCAGACCATGGGCGACACCTCGGCCAGGTCGTGCTTGGCCGCACAGTCCAACAGCGTCGCCAGCACCGACGAGTCGGCGGGCCGCCCGTCGTCGTCGGCCAGCCACACCCACTCGGCGCCCAGCGCCAGGGCATGCAGGATGCCCAGGGCGAAACCGCCTGCGCCGCCGAGGTTCCGGGCCGATCCGAGGTACGTCGTCGCAACCGGCTGGGACTCGACAAGAGCCCGCACCGCCGGATCGTTGTCGTTGTCGACGACGACGACGTGGTCGGGCAGTCGCGTCTGGGAGCACACCACGGCAAGGGATTTCGCCAACAGCTCCGGCCGCCGGTGGGTGACGATCACCGCGCACAACATGTCGGTCACGCCTGGCGCTCGCGCTCGTTCTCTTCGAGCACCTCGCGCACGTGCCGTGCCGCGTCCTCGCCCTCATAGGCGCGGACGACGTCCTCGATGCCACCGGTCATGCGGATGGTGCCGTGGTCGACCCACATCGCGGTCTGGCACAGCCGGGCCAGGAATTCGTTGGAATGGCTTGCGAACACCAGGATTCCGGAGCGTTCCACCAAGGCTTGCAGCCGGGTGCGCGCCTTTTTCAGGAACTCCGCGTCCACCGCGCCGATGCCCTCGTCGAGCAGCAGGATCTCGGGGTCGATGCTGGTGACCACACCCATGGCCAGGCGCACGCGCATACCGGTGGAGTAGGTGCGCAGTGGCATCGAGAGGTACTCGCCGAGTTCGGTGAACTCGGCGATCTCATCGACCTTGGCCAGCATCTGCTTGCGGGTCTGTCCGAGGAACAGACCGCGGATGATGATGTTCTCGAAACCGGAGATCTCCGGGTCCATGCCGACACCCAGATCGAAGACCGGGGCCACGCGGCCGCGGACGGTCGCCGAACCGCGCGTCGGTTCGTAGATGCCCGACAGCAGGCGCAGCAGCGTCGACTTGCCGGCGCCGTTGTGCCCGACCAGTCCCACCCGGTCGCCCATCTTGAGCGACATCGTGATGTCCCGAAGCGCTTCGATCACAACGACATTCGACTCGTTGCGGTTGATCCCGCCGCCGGCCTTGCCCAGGAAGGCCTTCTTGAGCGAACGGGATTTCGCGTCGAAGATCGGGAATTCGACCCACGCGTTCTGCGTGGAGATGTGCGGTTCCGTCACGGTCTACAGGTACTGGCCGGTGCCGGACTGGAACGGGCCGCGGCCACCGTCGGCGCCGGGCGGCAGGGCGCCCTGGCGCATCTGCTCGAGCTGTGCGCGGGCGGCCATCTGCTGAGCGAACAGGGCCGTCTGGATGCCGTGGAACAGGCCCTCGAGCCAGCCGACCAGCTGGGCCTGCGCGATGCGCAGCTCGGCGGCCGACGGCACCTTCTCCTCGGAGAACGGCAGTGACAGCCGTTCCAGCTCCTCGGTCAGTTCCGGGGCGAGGCCGTCCTCGAGCTCCTGGATGCTCGACCGGTGGATGTCGCGCAAGCGGTTCCGGCTGGCCTCGTCGAGCGGCGCGGAGCGTACTTCTTCCAGCAGCTGCTTGATCATGGTGCCGATGCGCATGACCTTGGCCGGCTGCTCGACCAGGTCGGTCAGCGATTTGCCTTCGTCGCCCTGGTCGGAGTCCGGTCCCGGTTCCCCGCCCAATGCCAGGTCCCCGCCGATGACCTCGATGTTGTCGTCGTCGTCTTCTGGTTTCAGCGTCATGCCTGCAGTGTTCCTATCTGTTCGCCGGTGCGGCGTCGCCGCGCCACTCGTAGATGCGGGACCGCCCATTGTCGTAGATCTTCGCCCACGACTTCGACCTATCCAGCGACACTAGTCCGTCGGGCATGACGAACCCCTTGACGATGGTCGAGCTGGTGATCACGTACTTGATGTTCAGGGCGTGCACGGCCTCGGCGATCCGCCGATCGGTGTCGGCGTCGTCGGCGTAGGCCCAGAAGATGAAGCGGTGGTAGCCGGGGCCCTGTTGCTGCGGATAGTCGTAGTGGGTCCACAGCGGATGCAGGCCGGCGACCGCGTACATCCACGACGTGCCGTCGGTGTTGGCGTTGCCGATCAAGGTGTCCTTGGCGCCGGGCAGCGTCGCCAGGTAGGCAAAGGCCTGCAGGTTCTTGTCGTTGACCATGATCTGGTCGTACTTCTGGCCGATCAGGTAGCGGTGCCGCGGGAAGTAATGCCACGCCAGGCCGACAGTCGAAAACACGAGCAGGGCCACTGTCACCACGGCCCAGAACCGCTCTGTCCGGGGCGCACGTTTCTGCACCCAACCGACGGCGAAGGTGATGACGGCGAACAACGCGATGCCGGCGAACGGCGTGATCAGCAGGGTCACGACGGCGGACAACCGGCGCGGGTCGCTGTAGTAGAGGTCGGCGTACGGCCCGATCAGCGCGCCGATCGGGCCACCGAACGGCGCACCCGAATGCACGATCGCGACCATCAGCAGCACCCAGACCGCGGCCGGCCACCAGACCCGCTTGATCAGCAGGATCAGACCGCCGATACCGCCGAGCGCGATCAGGATGTTCTGGATCGGGTAGTCGTTGAGGTGGCGGGTGTGCTGAACGATCGCGTTGAACAGCGTCCGCAGCCGGCTCAAGTGGGTGACGAACGCATGACCGACGATGATGTCGGCCTGCGCCAGCACCCCGACGGACTGGGGCAGCAACAGCAGCAGCGACGGCACGGCGACGGCCGCAAGGGTCACGAAGTCGGCGAGCCGACCCCGCACGGGGTTGCGGAGGGTGTCGCACAGCCACCAGGCGCCGACGAAGGTGACGACGACGACGCCACCCGTGATGTGGGTGGAGAACACCCCGATCAGCGCGATGACGGCCAGCGGGATCCGGTCGCGGTGCCGCAGGCACGACATGATCAGCACGGTCGTGGGCCCGGCGAGGCCGTAGGCCACCAGGTTGGGGACGGCGGCAACGTCGAACTCGACGTACGGGAGCGCGGTGAACGATGCCGCGAGTGCAGCAGCCGCGGCGGCGGCACCGGCGCTCCAGCGCTGGCACTTGTACGGCCGGACCATGGCCCACGTCAGGCTCGCCGCGCTGACGGGGAAAAGCCAGATCGAGGCCGCCAGGGAGTGCAGGGTGTAGGCCGTGGTCGGGGCCGCGCCGGTGAGTTGGCAGAAGACGGCGGCGAGCGCGTGGAATGTCGACGGGTAGTACAGCAACGCGTGCGTCTCGACATTGCGAAGCTCACCCATGTGCAGCGGTGACGCCTGACCGACGTCGAGAATCCAGCGGATGGTGTTTCCGTGCCAGACCGAGTCCCAGGTGCTCGGAATGGATTGCCAATGCGGCATGCCGAGGATTGCTGAAATTGCGATCGCCGTCGCGCCGACGAGAATGCCCGCGGCGACGAACAGGGCCGGGCCGCGGCCGATCGCGAGGGCTTCCGCCGCGGTGTCCCGGTAGCGCCGCAGCGCACGACGAAGCGCGGCAACCACCGCTACCACGATGACGAACGCCAGCAAAGCCGTCCAGCCGTTCCATGGGACGCCGACGGCACCGAGTGGGACGACGGCCAAAGCTACGATGCCGTAGGTCACTGCGGGGCCGACCGCGACGGCAACGGGCCAGGTTAGCTGTGCTACGCGAGCGGTGATTGCTCCAGGGATCACCATGATCAACAGGGCGACAAGGACGCCAGACGCCAAGTTCACTGCACTAGTATGGCTGTTCGGGTGGCCCGGCTTTCGCCGGTGTGCAGCGGGGCACGCCCGCCGGAAAAATTTGGCTGGCAGGCCTGAATCGCTCGAAGGTTGGCATGGCATGGCATACGACGTCGCCCGGGTGCGCGGTCTGCACCCGTCATTGGGCGGCGGCTGGGTGCACTTCGACGCCCCGACCGGAATGCTGCTGCCGGACTCGGTAGCGACCACCGTTTCGACCGCCTTCCGCGGTTCCATGTCCTCGGCCGCCGGCCCGCATCCGGCCGCTCAGCGCAGCGCGGCGGTTCTGACCGCAGCGCGCCAGGCGGTCGCCGATCTCGTCGGCGGCGACCCGCGTGGCGTGGTGTTCGGCGCCGACCGGGCCGTGCTGCTGAACTCGCTGGCCGAGGCGTCGGCGTCGCGGTCGGGCCTGGGCTACGAAGTGGTCGTCACCCGCCTGGACGACGAGGCCAACATCGCCCCGTGGCTGCGGGCCGCGAATCGCTATGGCGCCAAGGTGAAGTGGGCCGAGGTCGACATCGAGACCGGCGAACTGCCCAGCTGGCAGTGGGAGACGCTCATCACCCGGCCGACCCGGCTGATCGCGATCACGTCGGCATCCTCGAAGCTCGGCACCGTCACCGATCTGCGGCCCGTGACCAAGATGGCGCGGGAGAACGGTGGCATGGTCGTCGTCGACCACTCCGTGGCCGCGCCGTACCGCCTGCTGGACATCAACGACGTCGACGCCGACGTGGTGGCGCTCAACGCGATCGCGTGGGGTGGCCCGCCGATCGGTGCGCTCGTTTTCCGGGATCCGGCGATGATCGACACCTTGGCGGCGGTGTCACTCGATCCGAATGCCACGGGCGCCGCGCGTCTGGAAGTCGGCGCGCACCAGTTCGGCCTGCTCGGTGGCGTCGTCGCCAGCATCGAGTACCTGGCCAACCTGGACGACGCCGCCACCGGCACCCGCCGCGAACGGCTCGCGCGCTCCATGCAGTCGGCGGAGGCCTACCTGGGACGGGTGTTCGGGTACCTGCGTAACTCGCTGCGGTCGCTGCCGTTGGTCATGGTGCTCGGCGCGCCCGAGGCCGCCATTCCGGTGCTGAGCTTCGCGGTGCAGGGCGTGCCCGCCGACACCGTGATCAGCCGGCTCGCCGACAACGGCGTGCTGGCCGTGTCTGACGGCAACTCCCGGGTGCTGGAGGCCATCGGTGTCAATGACATCGGCGGCGCCGTCACGGTCGGCCTCGGGCACTACACCACCACAGCTGAAGTGGATCAGCTGGTCCGCGCGCTGGCCTCGCTCGGTTAGTTACGCGTAGTCCAGCGCGTCGCGCAGCAGCTGCGGAGGTTCGACCTTCCCGGAGCCATCGGTCGCGATGCAGACGTAGACGGTCTTTGCGGTGACGATGGGCCGCGTGGAATCGCCTGCGTGGATGAGGAATTCGACGGTGAACGAGGTGCGTCCCCGGGCGGGCACCGTGACGTCGACGTGAATCTGGTCGCCCCACTTCAGAGAGCCCGACCAGTCCAGTTCGGTGTGGACCACCTGGGCGTCGACGCCCGCTTCGAAGATGTCGCGCCACGACGCCGTCTGCGCGACGAACGCGCCGAAGGCCTCGTCCATGTAGGCCAGGTACCACATGTTGAAGACCACGCCCTGCTGGTCGACCTCGAGATAACGGACCGGCGCGGTGTAGGTGAACGTCACACCGTCAACCTAATCCCGCACCCGCAGAAGCACTTTGCCGGACACGGCGCCTTCCTGCAGGAGCTGGTGGGCTGTTCCCGCCTGCTCGATGGGCAGCTCGGTACCGATGATCGGACGCACCCGGCCGTCGGCGATCATGGGCCAAACATGTTGCACCACTTCGGAAATCACCGCGGCCTTGCCGGACGGCCCGTCCAGCGGGCGCGAGCGCAACGCGGTGCCGATGACGCCGGCCCGCTTGGCCAGGAGCTTGGCGATATTCAGCTCGCCCTTGACGCCGCCCTGCATGCCGATGATCACCACGCGGCCGTCGGGGGCGAGCGCGTCAATGTTCCGGTCCAGGTACGAGGCTCCCATGATGTCGAAGATGACGTCGGCGCCGCCCGCCTCCGCCACCCGCTCGACGAAGTCCTCGTCGCGGTAGTTGATCAGGATGTCGGCGCCGAGTTCGCGGCAGAGCTCGAGCTTTTCGAGTGACGCGGTGACCGCGACGCGGGCGCCCAGCGCGTGCGCGACCTGGATGGCATGCGTGCCGATACCGCTCGCGCCGCCGTGCAGCAGCACCAGCTGGCCGGCGCTCAGGTGGGCGGTCATGCCCAGGTTGGACCACACCGTCGCGGCGACCTCCGGCAGGCCGGCGGCATGATGCAGCCCCACACCCGCCGGGATCGGCATGACCTGGGCTGCCGGCACTGCCACCTTCTCGGCATAGCCACCGCCCGCGAGCAGCGCGCACACCTCGTCACCGACAGCCCAGTTCTCGACGCCGGCGCCGACGGCGGAGATGACGCCCGAGACCTCCAGCCCGAGGATTTCGCTGGCGCCCGGCGGCGGGGGATAGAGGCCGGCGGCTTGCAGCAGGTCGGCCCGGTTCACCCCGGCGGTCGTCACGTCGATGACGACTTCGCCATCGGCGGCCGTCACCTCCGGTACCTCGGACCATGCCAGCTGACCTGGGGATTCGACGACGATGGCGCGCATGGAGGCAACGCTACACACGGACCCTCCGAGCCTGCTCGAGCCCCGACCCCTTAGGCTGTTCCGCGGTGGCGTGGCAGAGCGGCCTAATGCACTCGCCTTGAAAGCGAGAGTTGGTTAAACCCAACCGGGGGTTCAAATCCCTCCGCCACCGCCAAGTCAGCACCAGCAGCCGCCGAAGGACGAGTTGTGCTCGTCGGTCTCGATCGACTGCTCGCGCACCACGGCGCTGCCGCCGCGCGGATCGAAGTGCAGCACCGAACTCACAGGGTCGTGCCGGATCCACGCGGCCACCGACAACGGATGCCCCTGGCCGATCATGTAGGAGGCCAGCTCGATGTGGCCGGGCGTCCCGAGACCGTGGAAATCGGACACCGCCGCGCGTATCCGCGGTCCCGACAGATCCCCTGCGGTGACGGCGACGTACTTCGCCCGGTGGTTCGGGCGTGGCGCATCAGGGGTGCCCATGGTCCGATGTTTCCACAGCGCCGTGAGCCGTTGGGGAGGCCGTCGAACAGTGGCTCACCGCGAAGTCCGAATGCCCCTGGTGGACCCAATTCCAGTCGTTCCGCTTGTTCTTCGGAACATGTTGACCGACAACAATATTCGGATACCTAATCCGCTCGCAGTACCTCAAGCATCCCCGGCCGCAGTAGATCGGCGATCCGGTCCCACGGCACTGTGACAGCCACATAGTCACCCAGGGCATGGGCCACCGGTACATAGACCTGAAGCCCGGTCGGCGTCGGCAGCCAGTTGACGTCGATGTCGTCCTGCGACAACTGCTGCGCATCCAGCCGTCCGCTGGTGTCCAGTTGCGGCAGCAGCGTCCGTAGCCGGGTCATCGCGGCCGCGTGATCCTGGTAGAGGTCGTTGACGGTAACCGGCGACGCGGTGCGGGTCGCGATCACCACTGTGCCCAGGCTTTGATTGGGGTGCGCGGCGCCCTTTCCGTACCAGAACAGCACGATGCGTCCGGCCACGACGCCGGAGCCGATTCTGGTTACGCCGCTGCGGAATCCGTCGATTACGCCATCGTCGACGCTCGTGGTGGCGGACTGCTCGGGCATGTCGGCCCGGGAGGCCCGCATGGCGGCGTTGAAGCGGTCGGTGACGGCTGGGTCGCCACCGGAAAGCTGCGGGATGGTCACCGACTTACCGGGCTGTGACCCGGGCGTGGTGATCGACGTGATCGCGTATCCGTGCGTTTCGGCGGCCGGCGGTGCGGTCGAGGTGGCACGGGTGGTCGTTGTGGTGCTCGTGCTCGTGCTCGCGGTCGTTGCGGTCGGCCTCGGAGCGGCCGGTGTACAACTAGCGAGGGTGACAACGGTCAGTGCCGCGGCCGTGATCAGGCGTGGTGCGGGCGTCATCGACGGCATGACGCGAATCTATCGGTCAACCAGTGATCAGCTGGGTACTTACCGGCGTCGTGCCGGTGGTCAGGTCCAGCACCGGGCAGTGCGCATCCACCGCGTCCTGGAGTTCCTGGTAGCGCTCGGCGGTCTCCGGACCGGAGACGTTGACGGTCACCCGAATCTGCTGGAAGCCGGGGCGCACGTTGTCGTCCAGCCCGAAGAAGCCGCGCACATCGAGATCGCCTTCCGCGCTTGCGCTGAGGGAATCCACCTGGATGCCGAGCCGCTCGGCCCAGAATCGGTAGGTGACCACCTGGCACGACAGCAGCGAAGCCAGGTAGTACTCGACGGGGTTGGGCGCCGTGTGCTGCCCGCCGAGGGCGGGCGGCTCATCGACGTGCACCTGGTACTTGCCCAAGGCGATCTCACTGCCGACGGTGCCTTCCGGCTGAGCCGTGGCCTTGAACACCACGGTGGCCGCGGCGGGATTGTCGGCGACGGCCGCCCGGGTGGCATCGGTGATCGCGTTGAGAGAAGTCACGGAAGCAGTCATGCGCCGACGTTATTTGCGTCGGCGTCGGGATTCGACCGTTGCGCCCACGATGAATTCAACTTTCGGTTTACGCTTCGGCCATACAACGGCTCAGATTGGACGAGAAGATGCCCGGTACCGCGGTTTCGGCCATGAGCAAGTTGATGTTTCGCGGCATGGACAAGCTGCGGCACCGGGAGGCCTTCGACATCGGGGAGCCGACTGCCACCGATTTCGCCGGCTTCGAGCGGGCGCGGCAGATCGTGCTCGTCACGTTCAAGCGGTCCGGTGAGGCCATGCCCAGCCCGATCAATCACGGTGTCGCCGACGGGAAGTTGTATGTCCGCACCGACGCGTCGACGGGGAAGGTGAAGCGGCTGCGCAACGATCCGCGCGTGGTCGTGGTCCCGTGCAATCTTCGGGGCAAGCCGACAGGACAACCGGCGGCCGGCATCGCCCGCATCCTCCCGGAGGCCGAGCATGCCCACGCCGACGCCGTGATCGCCGCGAACTGGTCGCCGGCCATGAAGCTGTTCGAGCGGACGCTCGACAAGAGCAGTTCCGCCTTCGACATTCCGATGGCCTACATCGAGATCAGCCCGTGCGCGTCCTGAGGTTCATCTGGAGCGGGGTGCTGGCGTTCGACCGTGTCGGCAGACGTATTCCGCAGTTGATCCAAATCTGGCTCGGCGAGCTGTTTTTCGTTGTCCCGCTGATGTTCTTCATCGCCAAGATCATCGACATCCGCGGCGGATTCGGGGTACCGGGCACGGGTGGACGGCTGCCCGCCGTGTTCTGGGGCGCGCTGGCGGTCTCGCTGGTGGCGGGTTTCTTCTTCGTGCGCGGACTGGTCCGGCCCCGGGTGGTGGACGGGAGCTGGACGCCGATCTCGACCGCCGACATCGGTGACTTCACCGTCGGCGTCGGGGTCAAGAGCTGGACCGTCGAATACAAGTACCTGACGAGCCACCCGTCGTATGCCCTGCTGCTGCTCCTCACCCTGCCGATTCCGCTGGTGATGGTGCTGGCGACCATCGACCACGGCGGCAGCACGTTCTACTTCCGGGTGGCGGGCATCGTGGGCTTGTGCATCCTGGCCGCGATGGCACTTGCACGCGTATTGGCTTGGTATGTCTTCCGATTCGGTCGCAAGCAGCTGGAGAAGCAGGGGCCGCGTCAGGCGTGGGAGATCGCGTGGAAGCCGGTGTTGATGCTGCTGGTGATGATCTACGCCATCATCGGCATCCCGCTCGGCTGGATGTGGTTCCAGGAGCAGCGGACCATCGCCGCCTTGCCGGTGGTCTCGGTGCAGGACGGTGTCGACCACGTGGGGCAGTACCGTCGCGTCGACGGCGAAGTCGCCTCCGAGCCGGTGTACTGGGCGCCACGCGGGACGGGCCGCGGGGGTGACAACTACGCGGGTTCCGGTGTGCTGGTGAAACTTCCGTCCGGCGGCGACGCCCTGCTGCTGGCCGAGTCGATGTCGGTGCCCGACTTCATCGGCGTGATGCGTGACGTCAGGGACGGCAGGCTCAAGGCCCAGGGCAAGGTCATCGACGCCATCACAGACACCCAGGTGGAGTACTACGGCTTCCAGGTCGACGCGTTCCCAGAGCCGTCACCGGACGGCCGGGTGATGGTCCTGCTGAGCTACCCCTGACGGCGGACCTGAGGCGCTTCGTCTTCTGGCTTCACCATCTTTATTGGTAAGACCACTAGACCTCTTACCTTTTGCGGGCTACTGTCGTCGTCATGGAGTTGACGTCGATCAAGCGACGCTCGGCAGCGGACGAGGTGCACGACCAGCTGCTCAAGCAGCTCGTCGCGGGCGCCCAGCCGCCAGGCTCGCGCCTGCCGAGTGAGCGCAAGCTGGCCGAGGTACTGGGCGTATCGCGGCCCGTGGTGCGTGAGGCGATCCAGCGGCTGGTCGCGTCCGGGCATCTCGATGTCCGGCAGGGTGACGGCGCCGTCGTCAACGACATCACCCGCACAGGCGGCCTTGATCTACTGCCCTACCTGCTGGTGGAGGCGCCCGACGGGGCGATGGTGAACCCGTCGGTGGTGCGCAGCGTCCTGGAGGTGCGGGAGTACCTCGGCCCGTGGATCGCCGAACGGGCGGCGGCGCGGTCGGGACGCGGTCTCGCCGAACCACTGGCGCGGGCCCTCGCCGACATCGAGCGCGCGCAGAGCGGGCCGACGCAACAGCTGGCCGCCCTTGATTTCTGGGATTGCCTTGTCACCGGGGCGAATTCGATCGCGATGACGCTGATCTTCAACGGGATGCGCCGGGTGTACGAACCGATGCTCGCGGTCGTCGCCGACGCCGTGGCCGCCGCCGAACCCGCGGCCGGGTACCGCAAGCTCGCCGAGGCGGTGACGTCGGGCTCCGCGCTGAAAGCGCGCCGAGCCGCGTCGACCGTGCTCGGCGGCGCCACGACGGTGCTCACCGAATTTCTCGACCAGATGGAGGCGCAGTGACGATCACCGGTACCCGGGGCGTGACCCTCGGCCGGGCGGCCCGCGAGTTCTGGCGTCATCCGACGCCGTGGATGATCCTGACGCTCGTGGTCGGGGCGGTCGCAGCGCGGATCGCCGTCGGCGGCCTGGCGCTACGCGACCTGTGGGCGCCCCTGGTACTCGCGCTGCTGTTCCCGTTCGTGGAGTGGGTGATTCACGTCTTCATCCTGCACTGGCGACCACGGAAACTCGGCCGCGTCACAGTGGACACCCTCGTCGCCCGCGACCATCGACGACACCACGCGAATCCCCGCGAGATCGACCTGGTGTTCATCCCGACCCCGACACTGCCGTGGCTCATCGCGGCGATCGTGGCACTGCCGCTTGGCATCGGCGCCTTGGTGGGTGCGCCGGTTTCGGCCACGCTGTCGTTCGTCGTTGTCGAATCGCTGATCCTGATGGGCTATGAGTGGACGCACTACCTCGTCCACACCGACTACAAGCCGCGCCACCGCTTCTACAAGGCGGTGTGGCGCAATCATCGCCTGCACCATTTCAAGAACGAGCACTACTGGTTCTCGGTCACCACGTCAGGCACCTCCGACCGGGTGCTCGGCACCTACCCGGACCCCGCCACCGTCGAGACCAGTCCCACGGCGAAGAACCTGCACGGGTCCCTGAATTAGGGACGCGGGTCGGTAACAACATCGATTTTTGCGGATGACTGTGCGTCTACGCAGTTGGGTACTCGTACTTTTTCTACGGCAGTGCACAGTCAACGTCCACAAGACATTTGCTTGTCAAGTGCCCAGCACTTGGCGATCCGACGGTGCAACCAGAGCGCCTCTGCCCACGAATTTGCGATCTGACCGCACGCTCGCGCTACACCCCACCCGAGCCGTTACCGACCCACGCTCCTAGCCGCCCTTACACGAGATGTCCACCCACGCAACGGTCATCTTCGTCCGGTCGATAATGGCGCCCGCGGAATCGACGTTGTCGTTGCGCAGCCCCTCGATGCCGAGGACCTTGCATCCGGATAGGGGATAGACCGCGGCGCCATTGAGCAGCACGGTGAACCCTTGCAACTGAAGCGCATTGATGGTGCCTTGTGCGTTGCCGAAGCCACCGGGACCACCTATGGCCTCGGCCGGCCCGGCCACCGCTGTCGCCGCCGCGATGAGGGCACCCACGGCAGCGCCGACGGCCGCCCGGCTGATTTTGGGCATGCGAGTACTCCGATTGTGCTGCAGGAGAATTCAGGGCTGGACGAAGGGCTTCGCGAAGGCGATCAGGTCGTCTTTGGGCGGCGGCACGTTGTACGTCTTGGTCTGCGTGTCGTCATCGAAAGACATGAACATCGGGCAGGTGGTGTCCGAATCGGACAACTCGGTGCTGCCGAGCTCTGTCCCGGTCGCGGCCGCCCGGACCGAGACGGCGTAGACGGTGGTCCGAAGGTCGACCTTGTTGGCGGTCGGGCGCCCGTTGTCCTGGTAGCCGGTGCATTCCTTGACGGATTGCTCGGTTTTGGTTTCCACGCAGACCACGGTGTCGATGGCGGCATAGGTGTTGCGGTCCGCATCGAATTGCACCGTCCAGTCGGACGGCAACGTGCTGGTGTCCTCGACAAGGTCGTGGCCCAGCGGAGTGAAGAGAATCGTCTTGTGGGACTTGGTATCCGGGCGGTAGCTGGCGGCGCGTGATTGTGTTGCGCCCTGACACACGGCCATGAAGTCCGCGCTCGTCAGCTTCGCGGGCGCAGGCGGGGTGGTGGGATCGAGGGTGGACGTCGGCTTAGCGGCGTCGACCCTGGAGCAGGCGCCGAGAAATGCGGTTCCCGCGACCACGATAGTGACGACGCACGCGCGATTGAGTTGGGGCACTGCGGTTCTCTTTCCCCTCGAGACGAGTTGCCATGGGCTGGCTGCCACTGACAGATAGGCAGCCGGGTTACAGCCCAGGGCAACTCGTCTTCAGGTGGGGAACGCGACCGCGCTCAGTGCAGCGTCAGCCAGGCCAAACTGCCCAGTCCGGCCACCACGCAGTAGATCGCGAATGGTGTCAGCGTGCGGGTCTCGAAGTACTTCACCAGGAACCGCACCGACAGATACGCCGCGACGAAAGCGGCCGCGCTGCCGGCCAGCACCTGGCCGCCGATGCCGTCGCCGGCCGGTCCGAACAGCTCCGGAATCTTCAGCGCCCCCGCGGCCAGGATCACCGGCGTCGCCAAGAGGAACGAGAACCGTGCGGCGTCCTCATGCGACAAACCGCGCAGCACGCCGGCGACCATGGTGGCGCCCGACCGGCTGATGCCGGGTAGCAGCGCCAGAATCTGAGCCGCGCCGATGCCCATGGCCTCCGGGATCGGGAGCCGGGCCAACCGTTCGTCGGAGTCGTTGAGGCCTTCCGAATGTTCGGCGGCGGGCACGGCCGAGGCCGTGCGGTGCCGAAGCCGTTCGCCCACAAAGAGAACGACGCCGTTGATCGCCAGGAACGCCGCGGCGGGGATCGGCTTGCCCAGCGACGTGCGCAGCGCGTGGT
Source organism: Mycobacterium sp. SMC-16 (assembly GCF_046250085.1). Lineage (NCBI taxonomy): Bacteria > Bacillati > Actinomycetota > Actinomycetes > Mycobacteriales > Mycobacteriaceae > Mycobacterium > Mycobacterium sp. SMC-16. Next base: position 5,627,136 of record NZ_CP176427.1, on the reverse strand, counting down.
CCAGAGCCAGCCCGGCGATACCGACGGGGATGGTGGCCAGGATCAGCAGCCACGCCAGTCGCTCGGCGGAGGTGGTGATCTTCCGGTTCTTGATCGACGACACCAAACCACCGGCGACCGCCACCCAGTCCCGCCAGAAGAACACCAGCAGCGCCACGGCCGTCGCGACGTGCACGGCGACCAGGAACGCGAGGTACGGCGACTTCTCGGCCGTCATGCTCAGGTCCTGGGCCCATTGACCGCCGACGAGGGCCGGCACCAGGATCGAGTGGCCCAGGCTCGAGACCGGGAACAGTTCGGTGACACCCTGGAACGCGCCGACCACAATCGCTTCGATGTAGTTGAGGCTCAAGGTGATCGGTCCCTACTCGCCCTTGAATTCCGGCGCGCGCTTCTCGAACATCGCGGTGATGCCTTCGCTCAGGTCCTTCGACGCGATGAACGCCGAGTTCCACGCCGCCACGTACCGCAGGCTGGCCGAAACCCGTTCCGTGCGTTGCTCATCCAGCACATCCTTGACACCGCGCACCGTCAGCGGCGGGTTGGCGGCGATCTCGCGGGCGGTCTCGTGCGCGGCGGCCAGCGACGCGTCGGCGTCGGCGTAGACGTCGTTGACCAGGCCGATCTTCTCGGCGCGGGCAGCGTCGAAGTCCTTGCCGGTCAAAGCCAATTCGCGCAGATGTCCGTCGTTGAGGATCAGCGGCAACCGGGCCAGTGAACCCACGTCGGCGACGATGGCGAGCTTGACCTCACGCACCGAGAACTTGGCGTCGGCGCTCGCGTAGCGGATGTCGACCGCCGAGATCAAATCGACGCCGCCGCCGATGCACCAGCCCTGGATGGAGGCGATGGTGGGGGTCCGGCAGTCGGCGACGGCGGTGATGGCCTGTTGCATGGCCCGCAGCGCGGTGTGGAAGTCGGCGCGTTCCTTGGCCAGCCCACCGGCCAGCAGCGGTGCCAGCAGGCCGCCCATGGCGGGCAGGTCCAGTCCGTAGCTGAAGTTGTTGCCCGACCCGGTGAGCACGATGGCCCGCACGTCGGGGTCGGCGTCCAGGGCGGCGAATGCCACGGGCAGTTCGGCCCAGAAGGCCGGGCCCATGGCGTTGCCCTTGCCGGGGCCGAGCAGTGTCACCTGTGCGACGTGGTCCTTGGTCTCGATAGAAAGCGATTCGAAGCTTCCCGGGGTTTCAGCCATGATCGGCAGGCTAGCCGGTCAACCTGGGCGTAGCGTCTCGTCCATGACGATTCCGTCCGATGTGATCGAGGCCGGTGAGGCCAGTCTGGACGTGCTCGAGCAGGTGTTGGCCGGTCTCGGGCCTGACGATGCGACACGGCAGACACCGTGCACCGAGTTCGATGTGGCGGCGCTCACCGATCACTTGATGAACTCGATCACCGTCATCGGCGGGATCGCCGGCGCGCAGCTGCCCGAGCGGGACGCCAGCGCCCCGATCATCGACCAGGTGAGCGCTGCGGCGCGGCCCGCACTGGCGGCGTGGCGCAGCAGGGGGCTGGAGGGCACCGTCGCGGCGGGGCCGGGTGAGATGCCCGCCGCCATGATCGCCGGCATCCTGCCGCTCGAATTCCTGGTCCATGCCTGGGACTACGCCACCGCCGTCGGCCGCGAAGTGGACGCCCCGGACGACCTGGCCGAGTACGTGCTGGGGTTGACCCGAGCGGCGATCAGCCCCGCGGCGCGCGCGGCCGTCGGGTTCGACGATCCCGTCGAGGTACCGGCCGACGCGAGTGCACTGGATCAGCTGATCGGCTTCACCGGCCGCCGCGCCACCTGACGGCGAGGTCCAGGAACAGATCGTTCTCGTCCGGCACTGTGACGGTGACGCGCACGCCCTCGCCGCCGTAGGGCCGCACCAGCAGCTTGTTGTCGGCGGCGGAGTCGACGAAGTCGACGGTGTCTTCGGGGCTCAAGGGCAGCCAGACGAAGTTGGCCTGTGAATCGGGCAGTTCGAAGCCGGCGTCGCGTAGCGCGGTGCTGACCCGGGCCCGTTCGGCCACGACGGCGTCGGTGCGGGCCAGCAGTTCGTCGGCGGCGTCCAGACAGGCGATGGCCGCGGCCTGGCTGACGCTGGTCGCCGTGAACGGCACGTACACCTTGCCCAGGGCCGTGACGATGTCCTCGTGGGCGACGGCGTAGCCGATGCGCAGTCCGGCCAGCCCGTACGCCTTGGAGAAGGTGCGCAGGACGACGACATTCGGGTGCTTGCGCACCAGCGCCAGGCTGTCCGGCAGCAGGCCGTCCCGGATGTACTCCACGTAGGCCTCGTCAAGAACGACGAGAATGTGCGGAGGGACCTTGGCGACGAACTCGGCCAGTTTCACCGGGTCGACGACCGTCGAGGTGGGGTTGTTGGGGTTGCAGACGAAGATCAGTCGCGTGCGGTCGGTGATCGCGGCCAGCATGGCGTCCAGATCATGCGTGTGATCCGCCAGCGGGACGGGCACGGGCGTCGCACCGGCGGTACGGACCTGCAGTGGGTAGATCTCGAAGCTGCGCCACGCGAACAGCACCTCATCGCCGACCGAGGCGGTGATCTGGATGAGCTGCTGACACAGGCTCACCGACCCGCAGCCGACCGAAATCTGGTTGGGCGCGAACCCGACATGGGCCGCCAGCCGTTCACGCAGCGCGGCGTAGCCGTTGTCCGGATAGCGGTTGATGTTGTCCATCGCTTTGACGATGGCTTCCCGGACGCTGGGGAGCGGTCCGTCGACCGTCTCGTTGCTGGCGATCTTGATGGCGCCGGGCACTGTGCGGCCGGGGGTGTAGGCAGGCAGGGCGTCCATTTCGGGGCGCAGACGGGCGGTCACCCGGGACAGTCTAGGTGTCTGGCGAATGTGGCCCTGGCGTCGCGCTTTGCCATTGACGGCCTTGACTGTGTACCGTATGCCCTCGGCGGTTCCGGGGTGCAAGAGTCCGGTACCCTCGGATCGTTCAGGAGGCGTGCCAGAGCGGCCGAATGGGACTCACTGCTAATGAGTTGTCCCCCTTACAGGGGACCGGAGGTTCAAATCCTCTCGCCTCCGCCACATAACTGAATAGTTGTACCCATGCGCCCGTAGCTCAACGGATAGAGCATCTGACTACGGATCAGAAGGTTAGGGGTTCGAATCCCTTCGGGCGCACAACACCTACAGGCCAGAGACTAAAGTCTCTGGCCTGTAGTCATTTTCGAATCAAATTTGTCACGGCTTTCTGCCACCGGCGGCGACGGATGGCTCCCTGGTCGTTTTGCTGTGTAGTTCCTGTGTGTGATCGTATGCTCCGGATGTGATCCGCATCGGTCTGGCCGCCACCTTGGCCCTCAGCGTCACAGGCTTCGTGACCGCCGCGCCGGCGTCAGCGGGGTGTGAAACGAACGCCCTCGGGGCGCAGTACTGCGACAGTCCAGCCCGCCCAGATGGGACGTGGGACCGGTGCGTGAACGTCGCGCCCACACCGTATTTCGGGCAGTACGGACAGATCGCTGGCGTCACCCCCGCCTATGGGAAATGCTGGCCGGTCAACCCCGCGGAGCCGTGGCCGGTGACACCGATTGGCCAACCGCAGTACCACATCTACCCGTAGGGGAATGACGGCCAAGGCTTAGACCATTCCGGCCGCGTGCGAACCCTGCCGGACCATGTTCGATCTTGTGCCTGACGACTCCACGCACTTTGGATTCGCGATGTGCGGTGCTATTACACCCGTGCCGGTGGATGCGGCACTGGCTCAGGAGTTCGCAGCCGCAAGAGGAATTGTCAATACCTGTGGATCGGCTTGTTTCAGGCGACCTCCGTTCCAGTTGATTCGGTCGGTGCCGAGTCCGCCGACGGGGTGATGTCGGTGGGTCGCTCGAGCAGTTTGCCTTTGTGGAAGATCGCGCCGGCCCGGACCAGAGCGACCAGGTGCGGTGCGTTGACGGCTCGCCAGCGGGCTTGCGCGGCGTCGATCAGCTTGTAAGCCATGGCCATTCCGGCGACGCGTGAACCCGGCCCCTTGGTCACCTTGGTCCTCAAACGTACCGTGGCAAACGTTGATTCGATCGGGTTGGTAGTGCGCAGATGGACCCAGTGCTCGGCCGGGTACTTATAGAACTCCAGCAGCACATCGGCGTCATCGACGATCTTGGCGACCGCCTTGGGGTACTTGGCGCCGTAGTCCACCTCGAACGCCTTGATCGCCACCTGCGCGTGGTCGATATCCTCGGCGTTGTAGATCTCCCGCATCGCCGCGATCGCCCCCGGATGAGCCGACTTTGGCAGGCAGGCAAGAACATTGGCCTGCTTGTGAAACCAGCACCGCTGCTCGCCGGTGGCCGGGAACACCTCACGCACGGCCTTCCAGAACCCCAGGGCCCCATCGCCGACGGCCAGCACCGGTGCGGTCATCCCGCGACGTCGGCACGACCGCAACAGATCAGCCCACGACTCGGCCGACTCCCGGTACCCGTCGGTGAGCGCGACCAGCTCCTTGCGGCCGTCAGCGCGCACACCGATCATCACCAGCAAACAGAGCTTCTCCTGCTCCAGGCGCACCTTGAGATGGATGCCGTCGACCCACAGGTAGACGTAGTCGGTGCCCGACAGATCACGGGCCTCGAAGGCCTTGGCCTCGTCCTGCCACTGCGTGGTGAGTCGGGTGATCGTCGTGGCCGACAAGCCGGCACCCGAGCCCAGGAACTGCTCCAACGCCGGACCGAAATCACTGGTCGACAAGCCATGCAGATACAGCAACGGCAACACCTCGGTCATCTGCGGCGACTTGCGCACCCACGCCGGCAGGATCGCCGAGGAAAACCGTTGCCGCTCACCAGTGTCCGGGTCAACACGTTTGTCATTGACCCGCGGCGCGGTCACACTCACCGCGCCCGCCGCGGTGAGCACCTCGCGCTCGCGGTGATAGCCATTGCGCACCACCAGCCGGTGCCCGTTCTCATCAAGCTCACCGGCATGAGCCTCGATGTAGGCGGCGACCTCAGCCCGCAACGCTGCGGCCAGCATCTGGCGGGCACCGTCGCGGACAATCTCATCGAGCAACGACCGCGACGAGCCAGCATCCTCGTTGGATGAATCCGCATCGTGAACTACCGTGAGCATGGGCGTACCTTCCCGAACCAGCGCGCCAACGCCGGCTCTTGATCAGACCTTCGACATTCAGATCATCCTCGGGAAGGTGCGCCCTTTCCTACGCCGCCTCGCCGAGGCTCATCCACAGGTTCTGATCATTGCTCCAGCCGCAAAGCGTGAGATCGACAACTCGGCTCAGGTGAAGGCACTCGCCTCACGCCTCGGACTGTGAGGTCAGTGAACCCACTTAGCGGGTAAATCTGTCGGTGGCTGTTGGTATGAATCAGTATGTTCATCCCGAGCGCTCGGCATACCGCCTGCATAATGGGGGCAGGAACGGCTCGAAACGGAGGTGTTGGAATGTCAGTCACAATTGAGCACGCCAGTGCCGCTGAGCTGCACGAACGCCTTGCCAAGGTGCTCGCTGAGATCAGCATGACCGAAGCCGAGTTGGCCGCACTCGCGGTGCGATACGTGCTCACTGCCGAGGAACTTGCAGCGTGGGACGAAGTGCGGGCGATCCGATTCCTACTTGGGAATGAGTGAACCCGATCCGCTTGAATCCCGTGTCAGGGAGTTCGCTGAGGATGTTCTATCTCGCGTTCTAATATGCCTTGAGGGTGAGCCTAAGCCAGATGAGCTGCGGATAGATGCGTCGCCGGACGGCAAGCGGTTTACGTTCTCATATCGGCAGACTTTGCACGCAACGGCTGGTGGCCCGGTTGTGGGCATGCTTCAGCTTGACTACGCACTCGGTGCGGATCGCAGCGGTAAGCATTTGGCAGTTCACGTGTCGACTTTTCAACTCCGCGACGCCCGCGGTAAGAAACCGATCGTGCGGGTCGAGTACCTACGGGATCCTCAGCGGGTGCCGTGTTCGCATATCCACGTGCACGCGGAGAGCGGGCTGTTTACTCAGTTGTTGGCAGCGACCGGTCACGATTCACCAGCAGCCGTCCAGTCGGTCCACATTCCAACCGGTGGCGACCGGTTCCGTCCGTGTGTAGAGGATTTCATCGAGTTTCTGATTTCCGAATGTCGAGTCGCCGGGCGTAGTGGCTGGCGCGAAGAGGTTGTCCGCGGGCGAGAGTTGTGGCGTGAATTGCAGACGGCCGCGGCGGTCCGTGATTGGCCTGAGGTTGCTATCCGAGAGTTGGAGCGGCTCGGCTTGACGGTCACCGGAGAGTTGGTGGGGGAGCGACCGTCTGCGCGATATCGGTTCTGAGCACCGTAGTTGCTGTTGCGACCCGCGCGGTTCGCCGCGTACCCGTCCATGCTTACTTGCCTTAGTCATTCGCGTAATCGGTTGTGTTGCAACTGCTTAACGAATCGTCGCGGTGCGGGCGTGCAGTGTGCAGGCCCGCGAAGTTAGGGCGGTCGAAATCCTCGGGCCTGGGTTCTGGCTTGGGATCAGCTTGTATTCCGAGCCAAGTTCCCGTCGGGGGCTTTCCGGAAAGTGGCATCGAGCAGTCGGTCGCCGACCTGGAAAGGAAGCTGAATGGTGAGTAGGTTGTGGGCACGGGAGGAAGACCTGAATATGACCGTTGACGTGCACCTCCAGCGATAAGCTCCGGCTCATGTCGCCAAGGGCCTCGTCCGCGGAGAGCCTGGCGCGTCGTCGACGCGTGCTCATCGTGGCGGCCCGGATCGGTGCGGTGGTTGCCGCGTTCCTCGGTGCGCTATCCGTGCTGGCCGGCGGGACCGGTGTCTGGATCGGGGCTCTGGCGATCCTGACCGCCCCCGTCTATCTCCTGGTGGTCCCCAGGCTGTACCGCTTCGGTGAGCTCCACGCACCGGTGACCTTCATCGGTGTCGCGTACTTCGTGACCACGCTGGTGACTTCTTACGTGGGGCGGGGTTCGGGCCAGCAGTTGTACTTCCTCGTTGTCGCATCCCTGGTGGTGGTGATCCTCGGAATCGAGCACATCGTGCTGGCGTCAGCGATCGCCGCAGTGGGCGCAGGCATCATCATCGCACTGCAGTTCCTGGTACCGGCCGACACCGGCGTGCAGCCAATGTGGGCCACGGACGTTGGATTTGTGACATCGGTGATTTCGTCGTGGGTGCTCGTGGTGGCGACCATCTGGTACGCGATGCGCGAAATCGACCGTGCGGAAGCAGCATTGGCGGCTGAATACAGCCGCTCCGAGTCGCTCCTGGCCAACATCCTGCCGGCGAAGGTCGCGCAGCGGCTGAAGGATCCGCACCGCGACGTCATCGCCGACCGGTACGACGACGCCTCGGTGCTGTTCGCCGATATCGCCGGATTCACCCAGCGCGCAAGCGATTCCACGCCCACCGAGTTGGTCAGGTTTCTGGACGGTCTCTACACCGACCTGGACACTCTGGTGGACCGCCATGGTCTGGAGAAAATCAAGACCAGCGGTGACTCCTACATGGTCGTCAGCGGCGTGCCCGAGCCGCGGGCAGACCACCTCGAGGCGCTGGCAGATCTGGCGCTGGACATGGTTGAGACAGTCGCCGAGTTGACGGATCCAAAAGGACAGTCGGTGCCGTTGCGGATCGGCCTCGCCGCCGGCCCGGTGGTCGCCGGCGTCGTCGGCGCACGGAAGTTCTTCTACGACGTGTGGGGCGACGCAGTCAACGTGGCGGCGCGGATGGAGACCACCGACGTCGTTGGCCGAATCCAGGTGCCGCAGAACGTCTATGAGCGTCTCAAGGACGCCTTCGTGCTGGAGGAGCGTGGGTTGGTCGACGTCAAGGGGAAGGGTGCGATGCGTACCTGGTACCTGGTGGGGCGCCGTCAGGCGGCGGCCTGCTCCAGTTCGTCGAGCGCTTCGCGTGAGTAGACCGCCAGGCGCTGCAGGTGCGGCATGGTGTCGCGGCAGCCGACGAACCCGAGGATGACCTTGTCGGTGTAACCGACGAGGGTGATGTTCAGACCGTAGCCGTCACACAGGAACGAGACCGGCGCGATCAACTCCAACTGTGCGCCGCCCAGGTACAGCGGCTCCTTGGTCAGGACGACGTTGGACACCGTGAGGTTGAACAGCGGCGGAATCTTCGTCAGCGCACCGGTTTTCTGGCCGATGGTCAGTGGCAGCAGGCCCATCAACGTGTAGTGGTTCAACGCGTTCGGTGACATCGCGAGCAATTCCTTCTTGCCGCGCGTCGTCGCGGCGTTGATCACCGCCAGGCGCTGCAACGGGTCGGATTCCGTTGTCGCCAAAGGGCATACGAATCCTGCTGCCGCGTTCAAGGTGTCTTCGTCGCGCTCCCAGCCGACCGGCACCGAGGCGGTCAGCGTCTCGTCGGGCAGCTCGCCCTGTTCGTCGAGATAACGGCGCAGGGCCGCCCCGCAGACGGCGAGCGTGACGTCGTTGACGGTCGTCTCGGTGGCCTTGGCGACCGCCTTCAGGCGGCCCAGCTCGAGCACTTCGACCGCGAGCCGGCGCTGCGGTGTGAGGGTCGCATTGAACGGCGCGCGCGGCGTGCCGAGCGTGGCCCCCACGTGGCTGTTGTCACCGCCGATCATGCCCACCAGGCTCTTGACCAGCTCGGCCGAACCGGTGACGCCGTCGGCCGTCCGGTTCCACAGTTCGTACGCAACCGATGCGATCCGGTTGCGGTCGGGCACCTCGGCCTTCGGCCCGGCCTCGGACAGCGGCACGTAGCGGTCGGGCTCGGTGCTCAGCCACTTCTTGATGGTGTTGATGGCGCCCATGCCGTCGACCGCGCAGTGGTGGGCTTTGAAATACATGGCGAACCGTCCACCGGACAGACCTTCGATGAAGTGCGCCTCCCACAGCGGGCGACGCATGTCGAGTGGGTGGGCGTGCAAGCGCGCGACCAGCTTGCCCAGGTCGGTTTCGCTCCCCGGGTATGGCAGTGCGGACAGGCGGACGTGATAGTCCGAGTCGGGCTGGACGGAGTGCCATTCGGGGAAGATGCCGTCGACGACCTGACTGTCGAACGGGAACGGCAGGAACGACAGAGTCGAGAACGCATCGTAGAGGCCGCGGACGTAGTCGGGGCCGGCGCCGTCGGGCAATCGGAACGTCAGCAGGGCACCGATGTGCATGGGTGTCCGGTCGGACTCCATCCGGTAGAACATCGTGTCGACAGCACTCAGCAATCGCATGGCAGCACTATGGCAGGCGGTGCAGCTGGAACGCGGCGAAATCCACGAGCAAGTCCACGCCCGACGCGAATTCTTGGTCGCGGTCGAACCGGGCGAGATATGGCGCGGAGGCGGTTATCTCGGGTAGCTCGGACCGCTCGAGTTCGGCTTGTCGCTGGACGATGCCCGCGGCGTCGTTACTGCCGAATGTGGGCCCCGCGGATACCTCGCGCAGCAGCATCCCGACCAATGCGGCGAGTAGTACGCGCAGAAGATGCACTGCCTGCTCGGGGGTGGCTGCCGCCCGGCGGAGCACCGACAGCACAGCCTCGGTCGGCGCGAGCCCGGGCAGTGTCGAAATCTGGCGGGTCAGTACCAGGGGTGCTGCCTCCGGGTGGGCAAGAGTCACGCGCCGGAACTCATGGGCCAGGGCCTTGAGATCCGTCCGCAGGTCGCCCGTCGGCTCTGGCGTTTGGAGTTGCCCGAGCAGATGCTCGGCGACGGCGTCGAGCAGGTCGTCCTTGTCGGCGACGTGGTGGTACAGGCTTTTCGCGTCGACGCCGAGCAGCCGGCTGACCGACCGCATGCTCAGCGCGGCGATGCCGTCCCGGTCGATCACCGTGAGCGCTGCTTCGCGGATTGCCGACCGGGTCAGTTGCGCCTCTGCCTTCGGCGGCCGCCCACGGCGAGGGGATGGGGCAGCGGCGTTCATGACGCCCATTCTGGTCCAGACAGTTGCAAATTTCCACACCGTGGGATTAACTGTGGTCATAATCCCACGGTGTGGAAATATTTGACAGGAGCTCTCATGACGCATCGGTTCGCCATTCCGTCTGCTGAGGTGCTGCAGGCCCGCGAAAAACTCGTCCTCGACCACTTCCATGACGAGGTGCGTCAGGACTGGGACGACGTACTCGCGACGTTCCCGCACCCGCACTACGAGATCATCCCGACACTGACGGTTCACGACGGCGACGCCGATGTCCGCAGCTACTACCACGACACCCGCGTCGCGTTTCCCGATCAGGACCACGAGATCATCGCGCTGCGGCACAGCGCCGACGCCGTCATCGTCGAATTCTGGTTATTGGGAACGCATTTGGGTCCGCTCGGCGGCATCCCGGCCACCGGCTCGCGCCACCGCACCCGCATGACGGCGTACTTCGTGTTCGACGAGGGTGAGAACCTGGTCGCCGAACGCATCTACTTCGACACGCTGACGATGCTGAAACAGCTTGTCGGAGGGCTCAATCTGCGGGATCCGCGAAATTGGCCCACCGTCATGCGCGGGCTGCGGGGGTTACTGGCCATGTCCAGTCAGCCCGATGCCCGGCTCATCGAGACTCCGCCGGCCGACCTGACATGAGAGTCCACCATCTCAACTGCGGCACCATGCATCCGCGGTTTGTACCCGACGGGCTCGTGTGTCACGTGCTGTTGCTCGAAACCGCGGCGGGTCTGGTGCTGGTGGACTCTGGGCTCGGGTTGCGGGACGCTGAATCGCCCGGCAGTCGGTTCGGCCCGGCGAGGTTCTACGTCCGCCCGGTGTTCGACCCGAATGAAGCCGCCATCAACCAGATTCGCCGGCTGGGCTTCGATCCCACCGATGTCCGGCACATCGTCCTGACGCACTTCGATGCCGACCACATCGGCGGCCTGGCTGATTTCCCTTGGGCGCAGGTGCATCTCACCGCTGCCGAGGCGTTCGCGGCGCTCCATCCGAAGACGCTCGTCGAGAAACAGTGGTATCTGCCGGCCGGGCATGCGCACGGCCCGGTGCTGGTCGAGCATGCACCCGCCGACGCTGAGTCGTGGCGAGGTTTCCCCGGCGCCAAGGAACTCACCGAGATCGCCGACGGCATCGTCCTGATCAATCTGCCCGGCCACACCCGTGGGCACGCCGCCGTCGCGGTCGATGCCGGCGGCCGCTGGATTCTGCATGCCGGTGACAGCTTTTATCACCACGGCCAGCTCGACGGCAGCGGCACTGCGCCGCGCACGCTGCGCCTGATGGAACGCTCCGTTGCCTTCGACTGGAAGCGGGTGCAGGCCAATCACCAACGGCTGAGCGAACTCTGGGCTTTGGGTAAACCGGATCTGTGCCTTGTCAACGCCCACGATCCGCAGATCTTCCGGCAAGCCGCCAGCGGCTAGGCCGGTTGGGCGCGGCTCGCACCCTGGGCCCACCTCGCCCGCGTATTGCTCGACGTCGGTTACCCCCGCGGCTCGCACCGCACCCCGGGTAGACGTACTGTCACCGAAGTCTTGACACACCCCTTGTTATTCGAACATCTGTTCGATACAATGTGTTATGGGAATCGCACCGGATCTCAAATCTCTTCTCGACCAGCTTCGCGGCGTGGTCATCCCCACTGATATTTCGGGGGACGACGCACTCGAGGTTGCACGGTGTGTGGTGGGGATGCGGAATGTGATCGATCACCTGACGGCGGTGACGGTTGGGGTGCTGGACCGGTTGGGGGTGGCGGCCGGGCAGGGGCGCACGCCACGGGAGTTGTTGGTGTCGTTGGGGTGTGCACCTGCGGTGGCCGAGCGGATGGTCCGGGTCGGTGGAGCCCTGCCGATGCTGCCTACACTCGCCGCGCACGCCGGCGACGGGGCGATTTCAGGTGAGCATGTCGATGCGATTGTGAAGGGCATCAACCACATTCGGGCCCGCGCACCAGGCCCGGTGGACGAGGAGTCCCAGTTCGCGCAGGTGACGGACCTGTTGGGGCAGTTCTTCTCCGGAGCCACCCCCGCCGATATCGGGAACCGCGCTCGGAAGCTGGGCAACCGGCACGCGGCCGCCGAAGGCGGGCTGCCCGCGGCAGAGGACCGGTCCATCAACACCGTGGACTATGCGGTGACCAGTGACGGGCGGGTGCGGATACGCGCCGACCTCGACGCCGAGGTCGGCGCCAAATACATCGCGGCATCCGAGGAACTGTCCGCACCCCGCCCCGAACCCGACGGCACCCCCGATGCGCGCTCGGCGGGGCGGCGCCGCGCTGATGCCCTCGATGCGGTGCTGGACATCGCGGCCCGCGGCGGGGATACCGCGTCGGCGCCTCGCACCCAACTGCTGGTGACGGTGCCCGCCGATACCCCCGACCTAGCCACGTTGGAGTTCATCGGGTCGATCAGCACCATGACCCTGGACCGGCTCACCTGCGACACCACCGTCACCACCGTGATCGTGGACGGCGAACAGGTACCCCTGGACATGGGCCGGGAGAAGCGGCTGTTCCCGCCGCATCTACGCAAGGCCTTGTATCTGCGGGATCAGTGCTGCATTAAATGCGGGGCCCCGCCGGGACGTACCCACGCCCACCACATCGTGCACTGGACTCACGACGGCGAAACATCACTGGGCAACGGGTGCCTGCTGTGCCCGGCGTGTCACGCCAATGTCCACCATGACGGCTGGGATGTGGTGATGGGACTGGACAAACATCCCTGGCTCATCCCACCGGCGACCGTCGACCCACAACGAAAACCGATACCGGCCTATAACCGCCGCACCATGCGACTCGACCAGGCTGCCTAAGGCAACTCAAACCTGTTGCGCACCTTGACAACTACACAGTGTTGGCCGACGTCAAGACGGCAGGCTTGTACGGACGGAGCGGCCGCTGCCTGACGAACGTCGGCCACCAGAACCACGGGCCCAGCAGCCGCACCAGGCACGGCACGATGAACGACCGCACCACCAGGGTGTCGAGCAGCAGGCCGATGCAGACGGTCGACCCCATCTGGCCGATGGTCCGCAGGTCACTGGAGAGCATGGCCAGCATGGTGAATGCGAACACCAGGCCAGCGGACGTCACGACGCCGCCGGTGCTGCCGAGCGCGCGGATCAAACCGGTGTTGAGTCCCGCGTGGATCTCTTCCTTGAGCCGGGCGACCAGCAGCAGGTTGTAGTCCGAGCCGACCGCCACCAGCACGATGAAGGTCAACGGCAGGATCAGCCAGTGCAGAGGTAGCCCGATCAGGTGCTGCCAGATCAGTACCGACAGTCCGAAGGCCCCGGCGTAGGAGAACGCCACGGTGCCGGGAATGACCAAGGCGGCCACCAGGGATCGGGTGATGATCATCATGATCAGGAAGATCAGCACGAAGGCGGCGATGGCCGCGATCATGAGGTCGTTCTTGGCGTACAGCTGGATGTCCTTGTTGTTGGACCCGGATCCACCGATGTAGATCTTCGATCCGGCCAGCGATGTCTCCTTCAGTGCGATCTTGATGGCATCGGGGAACTGCTCGACGTGCTCGATGCCCTCGGGTCCCATCGCGTTGCCCTCATGGGTGACGATGAAGCGCGCGGCATGGCCGTCGGGCGACATCATCAGTGCCATACCGGTTTTGATGTCGTCGTTGTCGAAGGCTTCGTGCGGGATGTAGAAGAAGTCGTCACTGCGCGCCATGTCGAAGTCGTTGCCGACGTTGATCATGTCGTCGAAGGTCTGGTCGGTGTTTCTGTTCTGGATGTCGGTGGGGCCGTAGTTGTTGACGATCAAGGCCAGCAGCGCCTGGTTGTCGGACACCGTCTGGCGCAGCAGCGACACCATCTGTGGCATCAGGCTGTCGACCACCTGCAGGGAACCGACCGCGTTGCCGATGTCGGCGGCGAGGTTGTCCACCTTGTCGATCACGTCGAACAGGGACCGGAACGACCAGCACACCGGAATGTCGAAACAGTGTGGTTCCCAATAGAAGTACGCGCGGATCGGGCGCATGAAGTCGTCGAGATTGGCGACGGCATCACGCATGTCGTTGGTGACCCGCTCCATGTCCTCCATGGTCAGCACCGTGTTGTGGAGCTCGTCGGCGAGCGTCTGCGTCAGGTCCGCAGTCTTCTTCAGCACCTCGATGCTGTGCCGGGTGATCTCGGCCTGCTTGGCGGTGTTCTCGTTGTTGTGCTGGGTGAACGGCAGCTGCTGACCGTTGCCGCTGCCTTGCGTGGTGAAAAGGTAAGGGATGGAGGCATGTTCGAGAGCCCGGCCCATGGGGCGGGTGATGCTCTGGACCATGGCCACGCCGGGCAGCCGGATCAGGGCCTTCGCCACCCGGTCCAGCGAGATGAAGTCCGCAGAATTGCGCATGTCGTGGTCGGCCTGGACCATCAGCATCTCGCTGAACAGCTTGCTCTTGGGGAAGTGCCGGTCGGCGGCTTGAAAGCCCTGATTGGCCGGGGCATCTGACGGCTGGTACGTGCGATCGTCGTAGCTGACCCGGTACGTCGGCACGAACACCGCGCCCACCGACACGACCGCGACGCTGGCGACGAGGATCGGCTTGGGCCAGCGCACCACGGCGGTGCCGATGCGCCGGTATAGCTTCGCCTTGACCGCCTGCTTCGGGTCGAAGAGCCCGAAGAGGCTGCCGACGCTGAGCAGTGCGGGCCCGATGGTCAGGGCGCCGGCGATGGTGATCAACATGCTGACCGCCACGGCGGGGCCCATGGTGTGGAAGTAGTTCAGCCGGGCGAAGGTCAGACACGCGCAGGCGCCGGCGATGGTCAGGCCGGAGCCGATGATGACGTGTGAAACCCCCTTGTACGCGGTGTAATACGCGTCCTCGCGGCTTTCGCCGTTCAATCGGGCCTCGTGATATCGGCCGATGAGGAAGATGCCGTAGTCGGTACCCGCACCGAGGGTCAGCGAGATCACCATATTGGTGGCGAACGACGACAGTGGGATGAAGCCGTAGTGCCCGAACGCGGAGATAACGCCCTTGACCGACAGCATCAGCAGGATCACGCCGAAGAATGGCACCAGCATGGTGACGACCGAGCGGTAGACCAGCAACAGCATGAAGATGATCAGGAACATCGTCGCGATGGTGATGTTGTTCAGGCTGGAGTTGGCGATTTCGACGGTGTCGGCGGCCAGCGGGGCCGCACCGCTGACGTAAACCTTCAGTCTGGCAGGCGGATTGGAGTTGTTGACGATCTTCCTGACGGCGTCGACCGAGTTGTTGGCCTCCATCTGCCCGATGTCGCCGGCGAGCCGGAGCAGCACGTAGGCCGACTTGCCGTCCAGGCTCTGCGCGCCGGCGGCGGTGATCGGCTTGCCCCAGGTGTCCATGACGTACTGCACGTGCGTGCTGTCGGCCTTGAGCGTGCGGACCAGGCCCGCGTAGTAATCGCGGTCCTGTTCGGTGAGCCCCCGGTCGGCCTCGAGCACCAACATGGTCAAGCTGGTCGAGGTGGACTCGTGAAATTCCTTGCCGATGGTCAGCATCGCCACCTGCGATGGCGCGTACGTCGGAACCATCGGACCGGCGAGCTCTTCGGCGACGCGTTCGATCTGCGGCACAAAGGTATTCGTGATGACCGCGAGCAGGGCCCAGAAGACGATGATCGGAATGGCCAGGAGGCGAACGGTTCTCGCGAAGAACGGGCGCTTCGTCGCGCTGTGGGCGGGACGAACGATCGGGGCGGTGTCGGTCTCGCTCACGCGGACTTCACCCGGCAGGCGACGTCGGCGTTGCCGCGCTCGTCGGACTGTTCATCGCGGACAACGTCATTCACCTTCATCCGGCAGCCGACGGTGCCGCCGTGCACCTGGACCGAGATGCTGCCGGAGACGACGGTGAGGGTGGTGGTCTCGGTATGGGACCACGGCAGTTCGGTGAGCTCGACCTTGTGCGGATGCCCGCTGATGTCGACATACGACAGCAGCCCGCCGGACCCGAGGCTGCCGAACACCTCGTAAGTGAGGGTCTTGGGGGTGAACTCCGGCGGCGCCTGCGGCGGGTTCACGGCAAGCACCGGTCCGGGTTCGGAGAATTCATGGACCTTGACCATGCACAGCACCCCGACGCCGATCGCGATCAGCGCTACCAGGGGCATCCACGCGCGCGCAAGGATTCTTCGGCCGGTGGAGCGCTGGCTCACTCGATCACCCCTCGATGTCAGGATCGGGTATATCAATTAGATTGATATTGAGTCGGCGTAAACCCTATCAGCCATTCGACGCTGCCGCGGTCGCGCATATTCCGGCGAGACGAATGCCGAGGTGAGGGCACTCAGCTAATTCGCAGAATCCACCAAGGTGACTGTCGACAGCCGCTTCTTCAGCTTGATGACGCGGAAGATCTGGGCGGTGATGTTGATGGACGACAGCATCGCAATAACCCCGAGAAAAGTGCGCTCCGAGGGGGTGGCGCCGTGCAATTGTTCGAGGCTGCCCAGGACGTAGAAGCAGCCCAGTGAGAACACGGTGAGCGGAATGGCGAACGTCATCAAGGTGCGCTGATTGTCGACGACCTGGGTGGCGTACTCCAGTTCATCACGGGTCATCGGCTGGCTCTTGCGTACTTTGGTGAGCACCGTCTGTTTGGCCCGAACGCCTTCTGCGATCGGTAATTGTGGTTGCTTCCGCAGTCGTTGGACGTAGAAGAACATCACGGTCGCGCCGAACAGTAGCGTCAGCAGTGCGACGTCGGCCAACTTGCCGAACAGGCGCCAGTCGGTGCCGAGGAAGTTCCAGCCCATTGTGACAGTCCTTTCCGGTTCGCGGCCACAGCTATCGGCGCGACGTTACCTCAGCTAACTGGCAAGGGGTGGTCGGTGTCAATTGCATTGAGATCGGGGTCTTGATGCGCTGCGGCTGATGACACAGACTGCGCTGATGACGCATGTGCAGACCGTCGGGGGCCCACTGCCTGTCGACCGACTCGGGGCCACGCTCATGCATGAGCACGTGTTCATCCTGGGCGACGAGATCCGGCAGAACTTCCCGGACTACCCGTCGCCGTGGGACGAGGAGACCCGCGTCGCCGACGCGATAGACCAACTGCGCCAATGCAAGTCACGCGGCGTCGACACCATAGTCGACCCGACGGTGATCGGCCTGGGTCGCTATCTGCCGCGCATTCAGCGGGTCAACGAGCAGGTCGACATCAACATCGTGGTGGCGACCGGCATCTACACGTACAACGACGTGCCGTTCCAATTTCTGCACACCGGCCCGGGCCTGCTGTTCGACACCCCCGAGCCGATGGTCGAGCTGTTCGTCCGGGATATCCGCGACGGCATCGCCGACACCGGTGTCAGAGCGGCATTCCTGAAATGCGCCATCGAACAGCAAGGGCTGACGCCAGGGGTGGAGCGCGTGATGCGCGCCGTCGGTCAGGCACACGTGCAAACGGGTGCCCCGATCACCGTGCACACCCACGCGCACAGCCAGTCCGGGCTGATCGCGCAGCAGGTGTTCGCGGAGGAAGGTGTGGACCCCACCAAGGTGGTGATCGGCCATTCCGGCGACAGCACCGATCTCGACTATCTGTGCGCGCTCGCCGACGCCGGGTCGTATCTCGGCATGGACCGGTTCGGGCTGGACATGCTGCTGCCGTTCGAGCAGCGGGTCGATACCGTGGCGGCGCTGGCCAAACGCGGCTACGCCGAGAAGATGGTGCTGGCACACGACACGTCGTGTTTCATCGACTGGTTCTCCCACGAGGGCAAGGTTGCCGCGCAACCGAACTGGAAGCTGACCCACATCAGCGACGACGTGCTACCCGCGTTGCGCGAGCGCGGTGTCACCGAAGAACAGCTCACCACCATGTTGGTCGACAACCCGCGACGTTACTTCAGCTGATGCGGCTGCTCCTGATCTCCGACACCCACGTGCCCAAGCGGGCCCGGGACATGCCGAGGCGGGTCTGGGACGAGGTGGGCCGCGTCGATGTCGTGCTGCACGCCGGCGACTGGGTGGACGTCGCCTTGCTCGACGAACTCGAGCAGCGGGCCAAGCGCCTCGTCGCGTGCTGGGGCAACAACGACGGCCCGGACCTGCGCGCCCGGCTGCCCGAGCGGGCCGACGTCACGCTCGAGGGCGTCCGGTTCACCGTCACGCACGAGACCGGCGCCTCGGCCGGGCGCGATGCCCGCATGGCCCGGCTGTATCCCGACACCGACGTATTGGTGTTCGGGCACAGCCACATTCCGTGGGACAGCACCGCGGCCACGGGCCTGCGTCTGCTCAACCCCGGGTCACCGACCGACCGGCGGCGTCAGCCGCACTGCACCTACATGACGGCCACGGTCGGTGATGGCATGTTGTCGGACGTAGTGCTGCATAAGCTCTGACCCGCGGGAAATTGACGCTAGGTTGGTCGGCATGGAGCAGAAGCCGCCCACCGATGCCATTGCCGCCGCCAACCGCGCACACACCGCGACGCTCCCGTTCGCGGACACCCGGGACTTCGAGGACGCCGACCGCGGCTTCATCGCCGCGATGGAACCGTGCGTCGTCACCGCGGCCGACGGAAGAGTGGTGTGGGACAACGACTCCTACAACTTCCTGAACGGCGACGCGCCCGACAGCGCGCACCCGAGCTTGTGGCGGCAGTCGCAACTGTGTGCCAAGCAGGGCCTGTACGAGGTGGTGCCCGGCATCTATCAAGTCCGCGGTCTGGACCTGTCGAACATCAGCTTCATCGAGGGCGACACGGGGGTCATCGTCATCGACCCGCTGATCTCCACGGAGACCGCGGCCGCGGCACTTGCGCTGTATCGCGCGCACCGCGGCGACCGCGAGGTGCGGGCCGTCATCTACACGCACAGTCACGTCGACCACTTCGGCGGGGTGCTGGGCGTGACGTCGCAGGCCGAGGTCGACGCCGGAAAGGTCGCGATCATCGCACCGGAAGGCTTCACCGAGCACGCCGTGCAGGAAAACGTCTATGCCGGAACGGCAATGGCGCGCCGCGCGGGCTACATGTACGGCGCGGCGCTCGACCGTGGTCCGCAGGGTCAGGTGGGCTGCGGGTTGGGCCAGGTCGGGTCGACGGGTGAGGTGGCATTGATCGTGCCGACCCTCGACATCAAGGTGACGGGCGAGACGCACACCATCGACGGCGTCGAGATCGAGTTCCAGATGGCGCCCGGCACCGAGGCGCCCGCCGAGATGCATTTCTATTTCCCGCAATTCCGCGCGCTGTGCATGGCCGAGAACGCCACCCACAACCTGCACAACCTGCTGACGCTGCGCGGCGCGCTGGTCCGCGACCCGCACGGCTGGGCCGGCTATCTGACCGAGGCGATCGACACCTTCTCCGGGCGCGCCGACGTGGTCTTCGCGTCGCACCACTGGCCGACGTGGGGGCAGGACAACATCGTCGAATACCTGTCGCTGCAACGCGATCTCTACGCCTATCTGCACGACCAGACGTTGCGCCAGCTCAACCAGGGCTACACCGGCATCGAGATCGCCGAGACCTTCCAGATGCCACCGGCGTTGGAGAAGGCCTGGCACACGCATGGTTACTACGGCTCGGTCAGCCACAACGTCAAGGCGGTCTACCAGCGCTACATGGGCTGGTTCGACGGCAATCCGGGTCGGCTCTGGCAGCACCCGCCGGCCGCGTTGGCGCCCCGCTATGTGGCGGCCATGGGCGGCATCGACCGCGTCGTCGAGTTGGCGCAGGCCGCGTTCGACGAGGGTGACTTCCGTTGGGCGGTAACCCTGTTGGACCACGCGATCTTCACCGACGAGCACCATGCCGCGGCCCGGACGCTGTATGCGGACACCCTGGAGCAGCTGGCCTACGGCGCCGAGAACGCCGTGTGGCGCAACTTCTTCCTGTCGGGCGCCACCGAGCTGCGCGTCGGCAACTTCGGTACCCCGACGCAGGCCAGCTCACCGACCTTGCTGGCGCAGCTCAGCCCGGAGCAGATGTTCGACACCTTCGCGATCAACATCAACGGCCCGCGGGCGTGGGACCTGAACCTGGCCATCGACGTGACGTTCCAGGATGTCGCGACCAACTACCGGTTGAGCCTGCGCAACGGCGTGCTGGTGTATCGCAAGGTCGCCGCTGACCCGGGCAGCGCGCAGGCCACCGTCACACTGGCGAACAAGTTGCGGCTCTTGGCTTTTGCCGCGGGCGACACCAGCTCGCCGGGCGTCGAGGTGACCGGTGACGCCACCGCGCTCCCGACACTGCTGAGCGTGGTCGACCGGCCCGACCCGGCGTTCAACATCATCACGCCGTAGCCGGACCGGTCGCCTGCTAGGCGGTCGGCACCCAGTTGCCGTGGAACCCGGCCGGCACGCGGTGCGGCAGCTTGATGCTCGCGACGTCCTGCAGGGTCTGGGCGTCGAGGATCGCCAGCTCGCTGCGGTCTGTCGGGGCGTCGTAGACGAAGCCCATCAGCACGCCGTCGTCTTCGGCGGCCGCCGCCGAAGACGGGTGAAAGACGAACTCGCCCAGCTCTTTCCCGGCCCCGAAGTGGCGGGTTGCGGTGTTGCCGCCGACGAAGTCGTGCTTGAGCAGCGTGTCACTGCCGCTGACGCCCTCGGCGATCATCGGTGCGTATCCGTAACGGTGGCGCTTGCCGACCAGACGCTCGTCGACGCGCGGGAATTCCTGCGGGTGGTCGTCCACGCGGTCCTCCAGTACCTTGCCGGCACTCAGGTCGATGGTCCACCGGTCCAGCGTGGGCGGCCCCTCGTTGGGGCCGATGCGGTCCGTGGCGAACATCTTCGGGTGCCGCACCACGTCCAGGACGATCGTGTTGTCGTCGGGGGAGTCGTAGGCGTTCATCGGGTGGAAGACGTAGCACGGCTCGACGTCGAACCACCGCACGTCGGCGTTCCCGCCGTCGCGGGGCATCACGCCGATGCGCGCCGGGTACTTGGGGTTCCACGAATACGGGAAGCGCCGATCACGTGGGTTGAGGTTCGGCTGCCGCGCGGTGACCGGATCGGGAATCTTGACCCGGCCGATCACCGAGGACAACAAGAGTCGCGCCGGCAGCCGCAGTGCCTTCGGTACTGCCATTTCCGCGATGGTTTTCGTATCGAAGCTCACGGGCAGGTCGTAGAAGATGACATGCCGCTCGGTGAGCGAGAAATCGTGCATCATCGGGCTGCCGTGCACTTCGATGTCGACGGTGCGTTTGGCCCGGCCATCGGCGCCGATCACCGAGTACTGCACGGTGTTGCCGCGCGTGAAGCTGTACGAAACCGCATGCAGTTCACCGGTTTCCGGATCGCGCTTGGGGTGCGCGGTGTAGCCGCCGCTGAGCGTGCCGTCGAAATCGCAGACGCCGACGGTGTCCAACTCGTCGGTCAGCTCGTAGCTCGCCCCGCCGCCCTCGACGAGCGCCAGCGTCTTGCCGGCGTGCCCGAGCACGTTGGTGTTGGCGCCGATGCCGAATGGACCGCCGTGGCCCGCGCCCTCACCGAGCGCGGCCACCGTGGACGGCCCACGCACCCAGCGATTGCGGTACCACTCCGCCTTGCCGTCGCGGAGGCGGATGCCGTGCACCATGCCGTCACCGAGGAACCAGTTGTAGAGCTCAGGATCGATTTCGCCGATCGGGTTGGGGCCGTTGCGTAGATAGCGGCCGTCCAGGTAGTCCGGGATCGTGCCGGTGACGGACAGGTCGGTCAGGGTGTACTCGTCGTGCAGTGGCGCGAACGCGCCTTCCAGGTAGCGGTTGGTCATCCCAGAACCTCCATAACGCCGTTATTGGCCGTGGTTACTGGTATAACACTGTTATGAGAGGTGTGCAAGGGTGAGCGAAGAAATCCGTCGGCAATTGATCGAGGCCGGCATCGTGATCCTCGAACGGGACGGTCTCCAGGCGCTGACGGTGCGCAAGCTCGCCGCCGAGGTCGGCACGTCGACCATGGTCGTGTACACGCACTTCGGCTCGATGACGGGTGTTGTCGATGCGCTGTCGGATGAGATCTTCGCGCGGTTCGGCGCAGCCCTGGCCGCCATCCCGGACACCGATGACCCGGTGGCGGACTTCTTCTCGATGGGCGCCGCCTACCGCCGGTTCGCGCTGAAGAATCCGCAGCACTACCAACTGATGTTCGGCACCTCGGTTCCGGCATCGTTGTCGAGCGTCCGTAGAGACCTGACGGTGACCGGACATGCGACGTCGCGCGACGCGTCGTTCCAGACGCTCTGTACGTCGGTGCGCCGGATGACCGCGGCCGGCCGCATCCGCGACGACGGCGAAGCCGCTGTCGCAGGCCGCATCTGGAGTATGTGCCACGGGGCGGTGATGCTCGAGATGGCAGGATTCTTCGGCGCCGAAGGCCATGGCCTGCGGGACATCCTCAGTCCGCTCGCCGTCGATTTCCTCGTCGGCATGGGTGACGAGCGCGAGCGCACCAATGCATCACTCGCCGCCGCAGCCGCCGTGCTGGTAGCCGGCGGTCACCTGTGAACTAGGCGAACCCGCCGTCGGCGCGCAGGATCGACCCCGTCGTGAAGCTGGACGCGTCGGACATCAAAAAGAGTGCGGCGCCGACGATTTCGCGCGGCACACCCGCGCGCTGCAGCGGCAGTGAGCGGAAGGCGTTCGACGTATCCGCGCCCCAGGCCTTGCTGATGTCGGTGAGGAACGGGCCGGCCATCAGGGTGTTGACCCGCACTGTCGGGCCGAACGCTTTCGCGAATCCCTCTGTGAGCGTGTTCAATCCGGCCTTGGCGGCAGCGTAGGGGAGCATGTAGGCGTCCGGTCGCAGTGAGCCTGACGAGCTGATGTTGATGATGGAACCGCCGCCGCCGGTCACCATGCGCTCACCGACCAGCGCCGACAATCGGAACGGCCCCTTGAAGTTCAGGTTCACCACCGCATCGAACAGCTTCTCCGGCACCGAGCCCAGCGATTCGTACAACGGCGACATCCCGGCGTTGTTCACCAGCACGTCGACCTTGCCGAATTCGTCATAAGCGGCGTCGACGAGCCCGTCCAACTCGTCCCAGCGTCCGACGTGCACCTGATATGCCAACGCGGCGCGGCCGGTCTCGGCGATGATCTCGGACGCCGTGGCCTGGCATGACTCCAGGTTGCGGCTCGCGATGATGACGTCGGCGCCGCAACGTGCTGCCGCGAAAGCCATCTCCCGGCCGAGGCCGCGGCTGCCCCCGGTGATCAGAACCACCCGGTCAGTGAGGTCGAACAGTTCGTCGGCGTACCCCATGGCGGCTCCTTCGATGCTGGGGTGGCGTGCTGGTGCCCATGTTGTCATGGCGACCGTCCCGTGGTGCGTAGTGTGCCAGCGGCATTGTTTCCCGCACGTTCACACGTCGTTACACTTATATATACGGGTATTGAATTAGCCCATAACTTGTATTGACAACTATGGCGACGTGCCGCACTGTTATGCCATGCCAAATCAACTGAGCTACGACGTCGTGGTCGTAGGAGCTGGAATCGTCGGCCTTGCGCACGCCTATCACGCTCGCCGGCGCGGACTGGCGGTCGCCGTCGTCGATCACGCCGCCGGTGTGGCCGGTGCGTCGGTGCAGAACTTCGGCCACGCGTGCATCACCGCGCAGAACGGTGTCGCGCTGGACTACGCCCGGGCCGGCCGGGCGCACTGGCTGGACCTGTCCCGGCAAGCCGGGTTCTGGTCGAAGCAGGCGGGCACCTACTGTGTGGCCCGCCACGAGGACGAACTGGCCGTCATGCGGGAATTCGTCGCCGTCCGGCCCGGTGGTGACGTGCTCCTGCTCAACCGTCAGCAGATGGTCGACCGCGTACCTGTGCGCGATCCCCGCGTCGTCGGGGGCATGTACCTGCCGAATGACCTTCAGGTCGACCCGCGGACCGCGGTGCCGTCCATCGCACGGTGGCTGGAATCGCAAGGCGTCGACTTTTATTGGCGCACAGCGGCTTCCGGCTTCGAGCCGGGCGTCGTGCATACCTCTCGCGGGTCTATACGCACCGAGACCACGTTCATCGCCGTCAACTACGACATCGACCGGCTGTTCCCCGAACTTGCTGAACGCGACGGGTTGCTCCGGTGCCGGCTGCACATGATCCGGGCCAGGCTGCCGTTGGCGTTCACGCTCCCGGCGCCGCTTTTCACCGGTTGGTCGTTGCTGCGGTACGCGGGTTTCGAGGACTTGCCCAGCGTCGATGCCGTGGCGCGGCGACTGCGGGACGAGCACCCCGACGCGGTGGACATCGACCTGCACCTGATGTTCACGCCGCAGCCCGACGGTTCGGTGCTGATCGGCGACACCCACATCCGGGAAGTCACGGCTGCGCCGTTCCAGTCTGAGCAGGGCTTCGACATCCTGCTCGACCAAACCCGAAAGCTGCTCGGCATCAACGACATCGACGTCACAGAACGTTGGCAGGGCGTCTACTGCTCGGCGCCGGAGCAGGAATTTCTCATCGAGGAACCGATGGAACGCACCCACGTCGTGACGGTCACCACCGGGATCGGCATGACCACGAGTATGGGCCTGGCAGCCGACAGCGTCGAGCGCGCACTGTCGGCCGCGGGTGTCCCGGCCACCGTCTAGAGCTATCCGAAAACCCAACCATCCCAAGGGAAAGGACCCAGAAGTGGGCAGCGAATCAACAACCGGAATCAGCCTGGTCGTGTTCGACATGGCCGGGACAACAGTCGAGGACACCGGCCTCGTGCAGCAATCGTTCCTGGCCGCAGACAGCCATGCCGGGCTGTCGAAGACCGAAGCCGACCGCGAAGCGATGCTGCACTATGTCGCCGACACCATGGGGCAGTCCAAGATCGTCGTGTTCCGCCACCTCAGCCGCGGCAACGAAGAGCAGGCCCAGGCTGCGAACAAGGAGTTCGAGCGGTGTTATGCCCAGCTGGTCGCCGACGGGCAGTGCAGCCCCATCCCGCAGGCCGCAGATGTCGTGTCTTCCTTGCGATCCCGTGGCGTCAAGGTCGCGCTGACCACCGGCTTCGCCCGGGAGACGCAGAACGCCATCATCGAAGCCCTGGGCTGGCGGGACATCGCCGATGCGGTGCTCTGCCCCGGCCCGGGCGTGCGCGGCCGGCCCTACCCCGACCTGGCGCTCGCAGCTCTCATGCAAACCGAGACCGATGCAGTGCAGTCGATGCTCGTCGTCGGTGACACCTCATCCGACGTCATCACCGGCCTGCGCGCCGGAGCGCGCGCTTCGGTCGGCGTGCTGACCGGCGCGCACAACGCTGCGCAGCTTTCCGCTGCCGGCGCCACCCACATCCTGGACAGCGTGGCCGACCTGCCCGGTTTGGTGGCAACCCTGGGCTGATTCGACGACACACTCCGCGGCGGTCGGGTGCCGCACCCTCGGCCCCGACCACCCCCGCGCTTCTCACTCTAACCTCTCGCGGCCTCGCGCCAAAACCCTTGCCTTGCCGACGATCTCGATGGCGTTTCCGCGCCTCTGGTCGGCCCATCTTCGCTCCGCGCTCCCTTACCCCGCACCCAGTGGAAGTGAACAGCCATGTCGCACACCCTGCTGTCCAAGTCGCGCACCACCAATCCGAAATATGAACGCTGGCGTATCCGCATCTTCGCTATCACCTGGATCGCTTATGCCGGTTTCTATTTCACCCGTCAGACGTTCTCAGTCGCCAAGCTCGGGATTCTCGAAGACCCCATCCTGCACCTGCATTTGACCAAGAGCGTCCTGGCCAACCTCGACGCCGCGTATCTCACCGCTTACGCCGTCGGCCAATTCGTCTGGGGCCAGGTCTCCGACCGGTTCGGCCCACGAGTCGTCGTGCTCGGCGGCCTGGCCATCTCGGCGATCGCGACCCTGTTCATGGGTCTACTGCCGGCAGTGGTCTTCCTGCTGCCCTTGATGATCGTGCAAGGCCTGGCTCAATCGACGGGCTGGTCGGGCACGTTGAGCAACATGTCGCAGTTCTTCTCCGTGGGGGAACGTGGCCACGTCCTGGGGCTGTGGAGCACCAACTACGCCTTCGGTGGCCTCGTCGCCGCACCGGTGGTCGGGTGGTTCGCCTACGACCTGTTCGGCAGTTGGCGCGCGGCGTTCTTCAGCGGTGCGGCCATCGTCGCCGTTGTGTTCGTGCTGTTCTTCATCTTCCAGCGCAACAGCCCCGCGGACGTCGGCCTGCCGCCGATCGAGGAGTACCGGGCGGCGCAGGACTCCGTGGAGGGCGTCGAGCTCGACGCCGCCGCCACGGACGAGGCCATCGCCGAGCCCACTTCGTCGTGGCGCGAGTCCCTGGCCGTCGTGCTGAAGGATCAGATGGTGAGAACCCTTGGGGCAGCGTATTTTCTGCTCAAGCCGGCCCGCTATGCCATCCTCCTGTGGGGCCCGGTGATCGTCGCCGAACAGCTGCACGACAGTGACAAGTTCACCGCGGTGACCGTCCCGGTCGCGTTCGGCATCGCCGGCGTCATCGCGCCGATCCTGCTTGGCCGCGTCTCGGACAAGGTGTTCAAGGCACGCCGGGTGCCGGCGAGCGTGATCAGCCTGGCCGTGCTGGTTGTGGTGCTCATGCTGTTTGGGCCGCTGACCGCGACAGGCAATGTGTGGATCATGGTCGGCGTCCTCGGCCTGATCGGCCTGACCGTCTACGGCGCCGATGCCATGATCTCGTGTATCGCGGCCGTCGACTTCGGTACGTCCAAGCACGCGGGTACGGCGACGGGAATCATCAACGGCTGCGGCTCGGTCGGTGCCATCCTCGGCGGTCTGCTGCCGGGCTACCTCGGTACCTCGGCACTGTTCTATGGCTTCGCCGGGGCCGCGTTCATCGCCATGCTGCTGTTGATTCCCTACTGGAATCGGATGCCTGTGGCCGACTAACCACCTGCGTCAGGCGCGGACGTCGATGGTGCGGGCGTTGACGATGCTGAAGGCCACCACGTCGGGACGGTAGCGGTCGTCGGAATATTCGAACGCCACCCCGGACTGGTCGCGTGAGGTACGACGCTCACGCAGCAGGGGACTACCCCGCTCGATGTGCATGTTTGCGGCGTCGATGTCGTCCGCAGCGACAGCGTCCAGCACGTGCTCCATGGCGTCCCACTGCACACCACGGTCGGTCAGGTAGTCGGTGATCGATCCGGAGTCGGTGTCGAACTCGAACAGCAGCGAACCCACCGCGTCGGTGAAACT
This sequence comes from Mycobacterium sp. SMC-16, assembly GCF_046250085.1. Taxonomy (NCBI): domain Bacteria; kingdom Bacillati; phylum Actinomycetota; class Actinomycetes; order Mycobacteriales; family Mycobacteriaceae; genus Mycobacterium; species Mycobacterium sp. SMC-16. The sequence goes on along the minus strand of NZ_CP176427.1, from coordinate 5,600,116 downwards.
GCTCCGCTCGATCATCACCGGTTCACCGTCGAGCAGTCGCACGCGCAGCACGTCGACGACGAAGTCGTCGGTGGTCAGGCTGAGCGCGGTGGCCGCGGTCTCACTGGCGCGTCTGCGCGAGATTTCCAGGGTCCGGCTCCCTGCGGTGCGGCCGTTGCGTTCGGCCCACTGCGTGAACGGCGTGAACGTGTCGAGCGTCTGGCGGACGTCGTGGCTGCGGACGGTGGCCGGCTTCCCCCGCGAAATGCGGATCAGGCCTTCACTTTTCAGTGTCGCGAGGGCCTGACGGACCGGGCCCCGGGATACGTCGAACTCCGCGCACAGCGCGCTCTCGGCGGGCAGTGATTCACCGATCCGATACTCCTGGCGGGTGATCCGTTGCCGCAGCACCGACGCGACGTGCTCATGCCGCGATCGGGGGCTGCTCATTCCCGTACCGCCTCTCGGTGTCTTGTCATGACAACTTAGCTGCATAGTATTGCCCGTCAGCGCACAACCGCTGTGGAGGAAGCCGCACATGCAACTGCTCTTGATCCGTCACGCCCTGCCGCTGCGTAACGAGCCCGGTGAGGGCGCCGACCCCGACCTGTCCGAGGAAGGCATCGCACAGGCCAACCGGCTGCCCGACGCGCTCAAGCGGTTCCCGATCACCCGGCTGATCAGCAGCCCGCAGAAGCGCGCCATCCAGACCGGCCAGCCGGTGGCGGCCGCGCTCGGGCTCAACATCGAGATCGACGACCGGCTCGCCGAGTACGACCGGGACATGGCGCAGTACATCCCGATCGAGCAGATCGCGGCTGAGCACCCCGAGGAGATGGCCCGGCTCATGACCGGCCACCTGCCAAGCAGCGTCGACGAAGAGGCGTTCCTCGCCCGGATCACCGAGGCCGTCATGGACATCGCGAGCGAGGCCGAAGCCGACGACACCGTCGTCATCTTCAGCCATGGCGGCGTGATCAACGGACTGCTGCACGACATCGTGCCGACCGAGCGCATCCTGTCGTTCCAGGTCGACTACACCGGCATCACCCGGCTGCTGGCCTCGCGCAGCGGCCGGCTCGCCGTCGCCGGCGTCAACAGCGTCGAACACGTGTGGGACCTACTGCCGCGAAATCAGCGGTGGTAGACAGATCGGGTGGCATCTCTCGACGGCTTGGACCTGACCGCCCTCGACGCGCACCTCCGGGAGATCGGGGTGGCCCGCAGCGGTGAGCTGCGCGCCGAGCTGATCGCCGGTGGCCGGTCGAATCTGACATTCCTGGTGTTCGACGACGCGGCAAAGTGGGTGTTGCGCCGGCCGCCGTTGCACGGCCTGACGCCGTCGGCGCACGACATGGCCCGCGAGTACAAAGTCGTTGCGGCGCTTGAAGGTACGACGGTACCGGTGGCTCATCCGGTGACGATGCGTAACGACGACTCGGTGCTGGGTGCACCGTTTCAGATGGTCGAATTCGTGCCCGGCCGGGTGGTGCGGCACTCGGCGGAGCTCGACGCGCTGGGCGATCAGCAGGCCATCGACGCGTGTGTGGACGCGCTGATCAAGGTGCTGGCCGACCTGCATGCCCTCGATCCCGAGGCCGTCGGGCTCGGGGACTTCGGGAAGGCCAACGGGTACCTGGAGCGGCAGGTGCGGCGCTGGGGTTCGCAGTGGGATCTGGTGCGGTTACCGGACGACGGCCGCGACGCGGATGTGCGCCGGCTCCACGGACTGTTGACGGAAAAGCTGCCGCCGCAGAGCCGCAGCGCCATCGTGCACGGCGACTACCGCATCGACAACACCATGCTCGACGCCGTCGACGCGACCAAGGTGCGGGCCGTGCTGGACTGGGAGATGTCGACGCTTGGCGATCCGTTGTCCGACGCCGCGCTGATGTGCGTCTACCGGCACCCGATGTTCTCGATGGTGCATTCCGACGCGGCCTGGTCGTCGGACAAGATTCCGCCGATGGACCAGCTGGCCCAGAAATACTCGGTCGCATCCGGGCAGCCCTTGGATCATTGGGATTTTTACCTGGCGCTGGCCTACTTCAAGCTCGCGATCATCGCCGCCGGCATCGACTTCCGCGCCCGGATGGCCGCCGGCGAAGCCGGCCACGACGACCCCGTCGGCGAGGCCGTCGCGCCGCTCATCGCCGCCGGATTGGCTGTTCTCACTTAGAACCCCTTCACCGCTCGCGGGAGGGAAGCTAGAGCCCGGCCTTGAGGTTCTTCTTCGCGGCCAGTCGCAGTTGCAGGATTCGGGTGGTGGCCACGGCGAAGGTCAGGAGACCGCCGGCGATGGCCGCGAGCAGGATGGTCACGCCCAGTTGCACCTGGTGCAGCTTCCAGCCGAGCAGCACGATGTCCACCGGGGTGTCGTTCTGGATGACGAACACCAGCAGCAGGATCAGGATCAGGAAACCGAGGACCAGCGCCGACCACAGTGCCGCGGTGCGGGTGAACTTCACCGCGGATTCGGGTGTCTTGGGTTTCTTGGCCGGGGCCGAGTCCGGCTTGGGGGACTTGGGTGCCGGAGGTTCGGCGGGCACAGCTGCCGGGCTGGACGTCGACTCCGATGGGTCTGGGGAAGTCGCGTGATCGCTACTCATACGCACCATCTTGACGGTTCTAGTGGCCGGATGCCGGGAACTGCGGCACCAATTTTCGAATGACGCTAGGGTCGGCCTGAGTGCACGACGCCGAAAGGACGTTCGGGTGGCGCGAATTCTGACCGCTCTGGCGGTACTGCTGGCTGCCCTGTTGACGGGCTGCGGCAGTGCCAATCCCCTCGGTGGGGGCAGCATCTCCGGCGATCTCAAGTCGATCGTGGTGGGGTCCGCCGACTTTCCCGAGTCGAAGATCATCGCCGAGATATATGCGCTGGCGTTGGCGGCCAACGGCTTTACCGTGGGCCGGCAGTTCGGCATCGGCAGCCGCGAGACGTACGTCCCTGCGGTGAAGGATCATTCGATCGACCTGATCCCGGAATACACCGGCAATCTGCTGCAGTACTTCGACCCGAAGACCAAAGCCACCGCCGCCGACGATGTCGAATTGGCGCTCGCGCGAGTGCTTCCGGGTGATCTGTCCATCCTGACTCCCTCGCCGGCCGAGGACACCGACACCGTGGCCGTATCGGCCGAGACCGCGAAGAAGTGGAACCTCAAGACCATCGGTGATCTGGCCCAGCATTCGCCCCAGGTGAAATTCGGTGCGCCGTCGGAGTTTCTGCAGCGGACCGAGGGCCTGCCCGGTTTGAAAGCCAAGTACGGCCTCGATATCGCGCCGGCCAACTTCATCGCCATCAGCGACGGCGGGGGACCGGCCACCGTGCGGGCGCTGGTCGACGGAACCGTCACCGCGGCAGACATTTTCAGCACCTCGCCGGCCATCGTCCAGAACAACCTGGTCGTGCTCGAGGATCCGAAACACAACTTCCTGGCCGCCAACGTGGTGCCGCTGGTGGCGTCGCAGAAGAAGTCCGATCTGCTCAAGACGGTGCTCGACGGCGTCAGTGCGAAACTCACGGCGAAAGCGCTCATCGAGATGAACACCGCGGTCTCCGGCAACAGCGGCGTCGACGCCGACCAGGCTGCGAAAAAGTGGGTCCAGGACAACGGATTCGACAAGCCGGTGAGCCGATGATCACGTTCGACAAGGTCACCAAGAGCTACGGCAGCGCCGTCGCTGTCGATGAACTGACCCTCGAGATCGCCGAGGGGACGCTGTCGGTGTTCGTCGGGCCATCGGGGTGCGGCAAGACCACGTCCATGCGGATGATCAACCGGATGATCGACCCGACCTCCGGAACCCTGACCGTCGACGGTGCCAACGTCGCCACCGTCGACCCGGTGCGGCTGCGCCTCGGCATCGGGTACGTGCTGCAGAGCGCCGGGCTCATGCCACACCTCAAAGTGGTGGACAACGTCGCCACCGTGCCGGTCCTCAAAGGCGAATCCCGGCGCAGTGCACGGAAGAAGGCGCTGGGCGTGTTGGAGCGGGTCGGACTCGACGTCAAGCTCGCCGACCGTTATCCGGCCCAGTTGTCGGGCGGGCAGCAACAGCGCGTCGGGGTGGCCCGGGCACTGGCCGCCGATCCGCCCATCCTGCTGATGGACGAACCGTTCAGCGCGGTGGACCCCGTCGTCCGCGAAGACCTGCAGGCCGAAATCCTGCGGTTGCAAAGCGATCTGCGCAAGACCATCGTCTTCGTCACCCACGACATCGACGAGGCCGTCAAACTCGGCGACCGCGTCGCGGTGTTCGGGCCCGGTGGCACCCTGCAGCAGTACGACGCACCGCAGCGGCTGCTGTCCAACCCGGCCAACGCATTCGTCGCGGGTTTCGTCGGTGCCGACCGTGGCTATCGCGGCCTGCAGTTCCGGGATGCCGACGGACTCAAGCTCCGCGACATCCGCACCGTCGCCGAACCGGCGGTCGACGCGCTCGATCTCACCGACGGCCAATGGGCCCTGGTGGTCAACGCCGACGGCACTCCGTACGCGTGGATCAACGCCAACGGCGTGGGTCTGCACCGGCACGGAAAGTCCTTGTACGACAGCACCATCGCCGGTGGCTCGCTGTTCCGGCCGGACGGCACGCTGCGGCTGGCGCTCGACTCGGCCCTGTCATCCCCGTCGGGTCTGGGTGTCGCGGTCGACGAGCGCGGCCAGGTGATCGGCGGTGTGAGCCTCGATGACGTGCTGGCAATCATCAAGAGCCGCAAGGGCGAGCAGTGCGATACCTGCTGAATCACCTGGAAGGCGCGTGGCTGCTCACGCAGATACACCTGCGGCTGGCGCTGCTGCCGCTGCTGATCGGCGTGCTGATCGCCGTGCCGCTGGGCGCCTATGTGCGGCAGCGGCCGCGGCTGCGCCGGTTCAGCACCATCACCGCCAGCATCGTCTTCACCATCCCGTCGCTGGCGCTGTTCGTGGTGCTGCCGTTGATCATCCCGACGCGGATTCTCGACGAGGCCAACGTCCTGGTCGCCCTGACGCTCTACACCGTCGCCCTGCTGATGCGGACGGTGCCCGAGGCGCTCGACGCGGTGCCCGCGGACACCCGGGAAGCGGCCACGGCCATGGGCTACCGGCCGCGTACCCGGTTCTTGAGAGTCGAACTGCCGCTGTCGATTCCGGTCCTCACGGCAGGCATGCGCGTGGTCGCCGTCACGAACATCTCGATGGTGTCGGTGGGTTCGGTGATCGGCATCGGCGGGCTGGGCACCTGGTTCACCGAGGGGTACCAGGCCGACAAGAGTGACCAGATCATCGCCGGCATCATCGCGATCTTCGTGCTGGCGGTGATAGTCGACCTCGTCATCCTGAGCGCGGGCCGCCTGGCCACCCCGTGGACCCGGGCGAAGGCGCCGGCATGAACTTTCTGCACCAGGCCCTCGCCTACATCTTCTCCGCCGCCAACTGGACCGGCCCGGCGGGCCTCGGCATGCGGATGCTGGAGCACCTGGAGTACACCGGCATCGCGGTGCTGTGCAGTGCGCTCGTCGCCGTTCCCTTGGGCATGTACGTTGGGCACACCGGTCGCGGCACGGCCCTGGTGGTCGGCGGCGTCAACGCCCTGCGCGCCCTGCCCACGCTCGGCGTCCTGCTGCTCGGCGTCCTGCTGTGGGGCCTGGGACTGGTGCCGCCGACCGTCGCGCTGATGCTGCTGGGTATTCCGCCCCTGCTGGCCGGGACGTATGCCGGGATCGCCAACGTCGATCCGGTGGTGGTCGACGCCGCCCGCGCCATGGGTATGACCGGGCGCCAGGTGCTGTTGCGCGCCGAGGTGCCCAACGCCATGCCGCTGATCGTCGGCGGGCTGCGGACCGCGACGCTCCAGGTGGTCGCCACCGCGACCGTCGCGGCGTACGCCAGCCTGGGCGGGCTGGGCCGGTTCCTCATCGACGGCATCAAAGTGCGCCAGTTCTATCTCGCGTTGGTCGGCGCGCTACTCGTGGCGGCGCTCGCGCTGGCTCTGGACGCCGCCTTGGCGTTGGCTGTGCGGGCGTCGCGGCCCGGTCCGTCCGGAGTTTCAATCGTGACTACGAAGGCGGGCCTCCGTCGCCTACGGTAGACGGGTGAGCGCACCGCAGTCCGATGCCAGCCCCGAAGCTGCAGAACCCGCCTGGCCGGCGATCCTGACCTGGCGCGCGCAGGACGTATCGCGCATGGAGTCGGTTCGGGTCCAGTTGTCCGGCAACCGAATCAAGGCTTACGGCCGCATCGTGGCCGCAGCCACGGACATACATCCGGCGTTCAGCGCGTCCTATGACCTGGTGACCGACGAGAGCGGCGCGACCAAGCGCCTGTCGCTCACCGTCACCCTCGCACAGCGCGAGCGGCAGCTGTCCATCGCGCGTGACGAAGAGAACATGTGGCTGGTGCAGGACCACCAGAACCAGGCCCGGCGGGCGGCCTACAACGGCGCCCTGGACGTCGACGTGGTCTTCAGCCCGTTCTTCAACGCGCTGCCCATCCGGCGTACCGGCCTGCACAACCGCACGGCGTCGGTGTCGCTGCCTGTCGTCTACGTCCGGGTGCCGGATCTGACGGTCGAATCCGTCACCATCGGCTACAGCAGCGACGGGCCGGGCAAGCCCATCAAGCTGGACTCACCGGTCGCCGACACCGCGATCACCGTCGACGACGACGGCTTCATCCTCGACTACCCCGGACTGGCAGAGCGGATCTGATCACCCCGCCCGCGCGGCCCTGGGCGGCCAGCTCTTCGCGCCAGCCCTCGGCCCCGATGGTCGTCGCGAGAATCTGTGGGCGGCTGAAGTTGTCGTAGCGGACCCGCGCGGCATGGCCGCCCTCCACCAGCTCGGCCACCGATTGCGCCTCCACCAGCGACGAGCGGGCCTGGCTCAGCAGTTCCATGGCCCGGTCGAGCATCACCGTCAGCTCCGTCGCGTTGGCTTCGCACATCGCCCGGACCAAGTCGGGCGCGGTGGCCGCGACGCGGGTGCCGTCCCGGAACGACCCCGCCGCCAGCGCGAATGCCAGCGGCACCTCGCCGGCGGTCGCGGCCAGGGCCTCGGCCAGCAGGTGCGGCAGATGCGAGATCGCGGCCGCCGCGGCGTCGTGTTCGTCGGAGCGCGCGGGCACGATCACCGCGCGGCAGTCCAGCGCCAGATGCATCACCTGGGCCCACACCTCGGGGTCGACGTGGTCGTCCACGCTCACCACCCACGGCGCCCCGGCGAACAGGTCTGCGGTGCCGGCCGTCCAGCCGGAATGTGCGGTGCCGGCCATCGGGTGTCCGCCGACGAATCGGCCGAGCAGGCCGCACTCCTGAACCTGTTGCAGCACATTGCCTTTGACGCTCACCACGTCGGTCAGCGGGCAATCTGGGGCGGTGTCACGGATGCGCTCGAGCATGATCGGCAGCGCGGGCACCGGCACCGCCAGGACGATCAGCGCCTCGCTCACCGCGGCGCGCTCGAGCGCGGCGGTGAGATCCTCGGTCACGTCGAAGCCGTCGGCCGTCGCCGCCCGGACCGCATCGATCGAGCGGTTGTATCCGAACACCTCTCGGCCCGCGGCCTGTCCGGCTCGCATCAGCGATCCGCCGATGAGTCCCATACCGAGCACACACACCGGAGTTGTCACCTTCCAAGGTTTGCACACAGCCCCGGTCGGGTACATATGGGACCGCTGGTCAAGTGGCAGAGTGCGGACTAGCGTTATCCGCATGGGAGTACAGCGCGCGCAGGCACAGCAGCAGGTTGCCGATCTCCCCGACGGCTTCGGAGTCGCGGTCGTCCGGGAGGACGGCGCATGGCGTTGCGTTCCACTGAAACGGGCCGCGTTGGTCGACCTGACCGCCGCCGAGACCGAACTCCGTGAACTACGTTCCGCCGGTGCGGTTTTCGGCCTCCTGAACGTCGATGACGAGTTCTTCGTGATCGTCCGCCCGGCCCCCTCGGGCGCCCGGCTGCTGCTGTCGGACGCCACCGCGGCGCTGGACTACGACATCGCCGCCGACGTGCTGGAGAAGCTTGACGCGGACCTCAGCCTGGAAGAGCTCGAGGAAGACGACCCGTTCGAGGAAGGCGACCTCGGGCTGCTGGCCGACCTGGGTCTGCCCGAGGCGGTGCTCGGCGTGATCCTCGCCGACGACGAGTACGCCGACGAACAACTCAGCCGCATTGCCCAGGAGATGGGCTTCAACGACGAACTCGTGGCGGTATTGGACAAGCTGGGGCGGTGAGCTCCGCTGACGAACGCCTGATCCGGCTGGCGCTGGAGGCCGCTGCACTCGCCGGCACCGACGATGTCCCCATCGGTGCCGTGGTCGTCTCTGCCGACGGCGTCGAGCTGGCCCGCGCGGCCAATGCTCGCGAATCCCTGGGCGACCCGACCGCACACGCGGAAATCCTCGCACTGCGCGCGGCCGCCGCGGTGCACGGCGACGGCTGGCGGCTGGAAGGCGCGACGCTCGCCGTCACCGTCGAGCCGTGCACCATGTGCGCCGGCGCGCTCGTGATGTCGCGGGTGGCCCGCGTCGTCTTCGGGGCGTGGGAACCCAAGACCGGCGCCGTCGGCTCACTGTGGGACGTGGTCCGCGACCGGCGGCTGACGCACCGCCCGGAGGTCCGTGGCGGGATACTCGAGGCCGAGTGCGCGGCGCTGATGGAGGGGTTCTTCGCGCGCCAGCGCTGATTTCCTGGATTCCTCGCTGCCACATCAGCGAGTTTCGGCCGAAAAGTACATGAGCTCAGTCGAGTGGGCGATCAGCCTGTTGTGACTGAACTGAGGGACCTGTCGCAGCGGGAAAAGGTGCCTGGTTTCAGTCAAAGCGGCTTCGAGCGTCCAGTGAGTGAAGCTACGGACTTTCCGGCCCGAGGCCCGTGCGAGTTGGTCCCAAAGACTCCCAAGTAGAGCTCAGGTCCCGGACGCAAGGCTGGTTTAGGCGTCACGCGACCAGCGATTAGGGACTAGGGCCCGGGTTCGGTAAGCTGCCACACGGTGGCGTGTCCGAGCGGCCTAAGGAGCACGCCTCGAAAGCGTGTGTGGGGTAACCCCCCACCGAGGGTTCAAATCCCTCCGCCACCGCCATAGAGCCCCTCACCTGTCACCGCAGGTGAGGGGCTTTTTTGCACCGCCTGAGATAGCGTTCACCGCATGATGCGGCGACGGCTTCTGCAGGCGGGGATGGCCGCGATCGGCGTGGCCGTGCTCGCGGGGTGCGATGACAGTGACTCGGAGCCAGGAACCGCGCCACGGAAAGACTCGAGTGGTCCGTGGGTCATGCCGGACGAAGGCGACCCGCACAAGCGGACGTGGATGGCCTTCGGGGCCAGTGAACGGATTTGGGGACGACGGCTGCTGCCGCAGGTGCGCCGTGACCTGGCCACCATCGCGACGACGATCGCGCGGTTCGAGCCAGTGTCGATGCTGACGCGCGCCGAAGAGATGGACATGGCGCGCGACCTGATCGGGACGTCGAACGTCGAGCTGATCGCGGCCCCGATCGACGACTTGTGGATCCGCGACACCGGGCCGGTGTTCGTGAAGGGCGCCGGGGGCTGGGGCGGCGTGGACTTCAACTTCAACGGTTGGGGCGGCAAGCAGGAACATCGCCGCGACGGCGAGGTCGCGGAGTTTGTGGCGGGGCACGCGGGAGTGCAGACCGTGCGCACCGATCTCGTGCTCGAAGGTGGCGGCATCGAGGTCGACGGTCAGGGCACCGCCGTCATCACCGAAAGCTGCGTGCTGAACGACAACCGCAACCGCGGCCGGTCGAAGCAGGATGTCGAAGCCGAACTCGGCCGTGTGCTCGGGGTGGGGAAGGTGATCTGGCTGCCGGGTATCGCCGGGCACGACATCACCGACGGCCACACCGATTTCTATGCCCGCTTCGCGAGTCCCGGCGTCGTTGTCGCCGGCCTCGACACCGACCCGAAGTCATTCGATTACGACGTCACCCGGCGGCACCTGGACATCCTGCATGCGGCGACCGATATCCACGACCGACCGCTACACGTCGAGGTGATCGAAGGCCCGGCGACGGTGCGCGAAAAGTTCGAGAACGACGATTTCGCGGCCGGCTACATCAACTTCTACGTCTGCAACGGCGCGGTCGTCGCGCCGGAGTTCGGCGACCCCGAGTCCGACGCCGCTGCCAAGGCCACCCTCGAACGACTCTTCGCGGGCCGTCAGATCGTGCAGATCAACATCGATGCCATCGCCGCGGGCGGGGGCGGCATCCACTGCACCACGCAGCAGGAGCCCGCCCGCTGATACACCCCGCCCGCTGATACACAAAGGCCAGACACCCATGCGGGTGCCTGGCCGTTGTGATCAGGAACTAGCGACCGAAGGTGAAGGCCGATCCGCCGCCGAAGTTGGAGCCGCCGACCGGGGTCGCGACGCCGGCACCGGAGTTGGTGCCGGCCTGGACGCCGTCGGGGCCGATCTCGCCGGAGGTGCCGGTGTTGAAGCCGCTGCCGCCGACCGGGGTGTTGACGGCCGCGCCGCCGCCGGTACCGGCGCCGAACGTCGGGATGAAGTCGGCCGGGGCGGGCGCGGCGAACTCGTTGGAGGCGCCGGCGTTGAAGCCGCTGCCACCGACCGGCGTGTTCACGCCCGCGCCGCCGCCGGCGTTGAAGTCGCCGCCCAAGTTCGGGATGAAGTCAGCCGGATTGGGCACGTTGAAGTCGGTGGACGCGCCGGTGTTGAAGTTGCTGCCGCCCAGCGGGGTGTTGATCGCCGCGCCGGTGTTGGTGTCGAAGCCCGCGCCGCCGAAGCCGGCGTCGGTGCCCGTGGCGGTGTTGAACTCACCGCCGCCGAGCGGGGTGTTCACACCGGCGCCGCCGCCCGCGTTGCTGGACGCGTCGAAGGGCTGCCAGAAGGGGTTCTCCACGCCGAAGCCGGCGCCGCCACCGGCGTTGCCGTTGCCGATCTGGGTAGCGACCGCGGCGCCGGTTTCACCGGAAACCTCGTCGTCCGCCCATGCGGGGGCCGCGACGGCGAGCGGGACCAGCGCGAGGGCCGATGCCGCAGCAAATCCGATCAAACGTCCTGAGTTGCGCATTAGTGATACTCCAATCGTGGTTCTCTCGCGTATGGCCAGGTGAACCTACAAGGTCGTACTCGGTTCCTCCGACCACTACCCTGGTATCGCCGGCCACGGCGCATCCGTTACAGCAGTGAACCAGCTGGTTAACACACCACTATTTGCTATCAGTATCGATTCGATCACTGATGCTGTGAATACGCTGGCAGTGGCTGCTCGTGTCTAGCTTGCTGGCGAGCGAGCCGCTATTCGGCGGCAAGCACCGCGGCTTCGTACCACTGGCACAGCAGCAGCGCCATCTCGACGTCCAGTCGGTCGTCGCCGAGGGGCCGTCCACGACGTTCCAGCGCCCTCCCGACGCGGTACTTGACGGTGTTGAAATGCACCACCAACTCGTCGGCCGCCGCGGTGTAGCTACCGCCGTGCCGAAGGAACACCTGCAACGTCTCCCGTAGCCGGCCGTCATTGGCGCCGGCGCCGGCCAGCGGCCCGAGAACGGTGTGGACGAACTCCCGCGCGTCGTCCTGGTTCTCGCCCATGAGTGCGGCCGCGGCGAATCCCGGCGCGTCGGCCGCGGTGACGCCGGTCAGGTCGGCCGTCACCGCGACGCTGTGCGCGCGCAGAGCCTGCCGGTGCGACCGGCGAAAGCCGTCGACGCCCGGCAGTGGGGTGCCGACGGCGACGGCGGGGGCGCTGGGATGGGAGTCCGTGAACTGCCGCAGCTGTGCCGACGCGTCGGACGCGGTCGCGCCGGACAACGGCAGCCAGCCCCAGCCGGTCCGCTGGTCGGCCGCCGTGAACAGTGGACTGCCTTGCGTGCCAACATGTTCGGCGGCCGCGCGCAGGAACTGTTCGAGCTTGGCCAACGCGTCGTCGTGCCCGGTGACGTGCCCGCTACCGGTCGGCCACCACAACACGACGCCCAGATGGTGACGGCGCATCGGATAGCGGATCGCGGCGGTGACGGCCTCGGGGTCGGAGTCATTGCCGGACAAGACTTCCCGCACCCGCAGGGTTCGGGTGCTGTTGCGGTTGGCGAGCCAGCGGTCGCGCTCGTCCTCGTACACACCGACGACCTGTTGCGAGATCCAGTCGATGTACCGGAACGTCACCGACGTCAGCCGCTCGAAGAACGCCAGGCTGGTCTGCGGCGCGAAGCCGGCGCGGTTGATCTCTTCGCCCGCGACGTCGAGCACCAGCGCATGACCGATGCGGTACGCGCGCGTGAGGGCGTTCATCGGCACGCCGCGCTGCGCGAGCCGGCGCGCGTACTCGAGGGCCGCGGTCGGCGCTTCGATGTTCTCCAGAGATATGTCGTAGCGCAGCGCGTGGAATATGGTCTCGACGTTCCCGCCGACGCTGGCGCGCAGCAGCTCGATGATCTCGGGGTCGCCCCGCAGTTCGGTGATATCGCTGGCCAGGCGGTGCCCAACGGAGCGGGCCACCTCAGCCTGGCGGGCGATGAGGCGGGTCATGATCGTGGTGTTGGCCTCGCTGACCGCCGGATCCATGTGCCGACTGTAGAGCCGGACTTTGTGCCGAGCGTACAAATCGGCGGACAAAGTTGATCGGCGCACGACGGAGTGGCGCATGCCACAAACTTCTAGCTTTATGACATGAACCTCGCCACCCTGCCCGACCGCCGCGCTGCCGCGGCGCCGCACGCACCGGCCGTCGCCGATGACCACACCGACCTCGACAACGCCGCTTTCCTCGATGCCGTCAAGCGCGCCGCCGCGGCGCTGCACCAGCGCGGTGTGCGCGCCGGCGACGTCGTCGGCATCATGCTTCCCAACCGCGCGGCATTCGTCGTCGCGCTGTTCGCCACCTGGCGGCTCGGTGCCGTCGCGACCCCCATCAGCCCGACCCTGGTGCCTGCCGAAGTCGCCTACCAGGTGGCCGACGCCGGTGCCGTCGTGCTCGTCGTCGACCGTGACGTCGACGCCGACGTCACGGTGCTGCACGTCGACGACATGGGTGGCGAGCCCCGCACGGCCGACCCGATGGCCGGCAACGATGACGACCTGGCCCTGCTGATCTACACCAGCGGCACGACCGGCAGGCCGAAGGGCGTCATGCTCGACAACGCGAACCTGAACGCCATGTGCGCCATGGTGATCGAGGGCTTCGAGTTGACCGCCGCCGACCACAGCCTGCTCATCCTGCCGCTGTTCCATGTCAACGGCATCGTCGTCAGCGTGTTGTCGCCGCTGCTCGCGGGCGGCCGGACCACCATCGCCGGCCGGTTCAATCCGGCGACTTTCTTCGATCGCCTGGAATCCAGCCGCGCCACCTATTTCTCTGCGGTGCCAACCATTTACACCATGTTGCTGGGCCTGCCGGCCGAGGTACGGCCCGACACCTCCGCGGTGCGGTTCGCGGTCTGTGGCGCCGCGCCGGCCAGCATCGAGCTGCTGGAGGGCTTCGAAAAGCGTTACGGCATCGGCCTGGTCGAGGGCTACGGGCTGTCCGAGGGCTCGTGCGCCAGCACCGGCAACCCACTGAACGGGCCGCGCAAGGTCGGCACCGTGGGAATCCCGTTGCCGGGACAGGAGATTCGCATCGTCGACGTGGCTGGTGCCGAGGTCCCGCAGGGCGAGCTCGGCGAGGTGGTGATCAAGGGCCCCAACGTGATGCGCGGCTACCTGAACCGTCCTGAGGAGACCGAGAAGACGCTGAAGGACGGCTGGCTGCACACCGGCGACGTCGGCCGGTTCGACGAGGACGGCTATCTGGTCCTGGTCGACCGGGCCAAGGACATGATCATCCGCGGCGGCGAGAACATCTATCCCAAGGAGATCGAGACCGTCGTGCATCAGCTCGCCGGGGTCGCCGAGGCCGCGGTGGTCGGACGCGCGAGCGGGCTCTACGGCGAAGAGCCGGTGCTGTTCGTCTCCGCACACCCCGGCGCCGAGCTCGACGTCGACAACATCGCCGCGCATCTGCAGGCGTCGCTATCGAAATACAAACTGCCCGTGGATATCACGGTTCTCGAGACGCTGCCGAAGAACCCCGTCGGCAAGATCGACAAGCCGTCCCTGCGCAAAACCCTCACCGCCACCGATCCGCGAATCTAGCCTGATACCAGCAAAGGAGCTCACATCATGGGATTCATCAAACCGACCTTGCCGAAGGTCGACCTGGAAGAGTTTCTCCGGATGCCGCTGCAGGAGCGGCTCCGCATCATGTGCCTCAAATGGGTGGACGAGGGGTACGGCGCACCGCGCATGATCCACGTCCTTTACATCCTCAAGCTCACGATCTTCTACGCCATCGGCGGGGTCACGATCGCCAACGCGACGTCGCACTTGCCGGCGTTCTGGCACGTCTCGCAGTGGTGGGACCAGCCGATCGTGTACCAGAAGGTGATCCTGTGGACGGTGCTGCTCGAGCTCATCGGGTTCGCGGGTTCGTGGGGCCCGCTGGCCGGTAAGACCAAGCCGATGACGGGCGGGTTCCGATTCTGGGCCAAGCCCAACACCATTCGGCTGCGGCCGTGGAAGGCGGTGCCGTTCACGAACGGCGACCGGCGTACCTGGTTCGACATCGTCGTGTATCTGGCTTTGATGGCGACCGTGTTCGTCGCCCTGGTGCTGCCCGGCGTGCCCAGCGAATCACTGGCGAAAGCATTGCCGGACAACATTTCCGGACTCGTCAATCCGGCGCTGTTCGTCGCGCCGATCATCCTGTTCGTGCTGATCGGGCTGCGCGACAAGACGATCTTCCTGGCCGGCCGCGGTGAGCAGTACCTGCCCGCGCTGATCTTCTTCGCCACGCTGCCGTTCGTGAACATGATCATCGCCGGCAAGCTGCTGATCGGCACGGTGTGGTTCTGGGCCGGCGTCTCGAAGTTCGGTCTGCACTTCACCAACGTCATCCCGCCGATGGTGAGCAACAGCCCCGCGATCCCGTTCAAGTGGCTCAAGCGGGCCCACTACCGCAACTTCCCCGAGGATCTGCGCCCGTCGCACCTGGCCACCTTCATGGCCCACGGGCCCGGCAGCATCGTGGAAATCGCAGCGCCGCTGGCCCTTCTGTTCTCACCGTGGCCGTGGCTGTCCATCGCGGCCGCCGCCATCATGGTCAGCTTCCACTTGTTCATCATCTCGACGTTCCCGCTCGCGGTGCCGGTGGAATGGAACGTGCTGTTCGCGTACGCCACGATCTTCCTGTTCCTGGGCTTCCCGAACCAGGACGGGTACGCGGTGTGGGACATGAACCCGGGTTGGCTGGCCATCGTGCTCGCCGCGGCGCTGTCGTTCTTCCCGATCCTCGGCAACCTGCGCCCCGACCTCGTCTCGTTCCTGCCGGCCATGCGGCAGTACGCCGGCAACTGGGCCTCGGCGGTGTGGACCTTCACGCCCGGTGCCGAGGAGAAGCTGAACCGCGTCACCCGGTCGTCGCCGAACTCGGCCGACCAGTACGTCGCCTTCGGCTGGGACCCACTCACCGCCGAGGTGTTCACCCAGCAGGTGACGGCGTGGCGGGCCATGCACAGTCAGGGCCGCGGTCTGTACTCGGTGCTGCTGAACTGCCTACCCGACATCGACACCCGTGTCGTGCGGGAAGGCGAGATGTCCTGCAACACCATCATCGGCTTCAACTTCGGCGACGGGCACCTGCACAATGAGGATCTGATCCGGGCCATCCAGTCAGAGGCGCAGTTCGAGTCGGGCGAGTTCGTCATCGCCTGGGTGGAGTCGCAGCCTATCCACAAGATGACGCAGGAGTACAAGGTGATCGATGCGGCGCTGGGCGTCATCGAGCGTGGCACGTGGAACGTGAAAGACCTGGTCGACGAGCAGCCGTGGCTGCCCAACGGGCCGATCCCGCTCAACGTCACCTGGCAGCGGGCCGGAGTCCTGCACTGATGAGGGGCCAGCGAGTAGCGAAGGCGGATCGCGCATGAGTAATGCGGTTGTGGTCGGTGCCGGGCCCAACGGGCTCGCCGCCGCCATCACCTTGGCTGCCAAGGGCATCGACGTCACGGTGCTGGAGGCCACCGACCGGATCGGCGGCGGCATCCGTTCGAGTGAGTACGTCCTGCCGGGCCTGGTGTTCGACGACTGCGCGGCCATCCACGTGATGCCGGCGGGCTCCAGGTTCATCAATGATCTCGGCCTGGATCGCTATGGCCTGCAGTGGAAGTGGACCGAGATCGACTGCGTCCACCCGCTCGACGACGGCACGGCCGGCGCCCTCTATCGCTCGGTCGAGACGACGGCGGCCGGGCTCGGGTTGGACGGAGCCCGCTGGCAGCTGCTGTTCGGTGGACCGTCGCGCCGGTTCGACAAGCTGTCCGACGACATCATGGGGCCGCTGCTCCGGGTGCCGCGACATCCATTGGGGCTGGCCCGATTCGGGGCGCCGACTGTGCTGCCCGCGGCAGCGCTGGCCCGGATCTTCCGCACCCCGCAGGCCCGGGCACTGTTCGGGGGTGTTGCCGCACATACCTTTCAGCCGCTGCACCACCCGCTCACGTCGGCGATCGGGTTGGGCATCATCACTGCCGGGCATGCCAACGGCTGGCCGGTGGCCGCCGGGGGATCGCAGGCGATCACCAACGCGTTCGAAGCGGTGCTGACCGAACTGGGCGGCAAGATCGAGACGGGCGTGCGGATCACCGCGGTGTCGCAGTTGCCGCCGGCCGACATCACGGTCTTCGATCTGTCGCCCACCGCCATCGCCGGGATTCTGGGGGACCGGTTACCCGAGCGGGTGCGCCGGGCCTTCGACCGGTTCCGTTACGGCCCTGGCGCTTTCAAGGTCGACTTCGCGGTGGAGGGTGATGTGCCGTGGACCAACGCGGCGGCCCGCCGCGCCGGCACCGTCCACCTCGGTGGCGATTTCGCCGAGATCGCCTCGACGGAACGGGACATCCACGCGGGCCGGATGCCGCAGCGTCCCTTCGTGCTGGCATTCCAGCAGTACCTGGCCGACCCCGGCCGTTCCGTCGGGACCGTCAACCCCGTCTCCACGTATGCCCATGTGCCCAACGGCTTCAGTGGCGACGCCACCGAGGCGATCATCGCGCAGATCGAGCGCTTCGCTCCCGGATTCCGTGAGCGCATCGTCGGGCAGGCCGTGCGGTCCACCACCGAGATGTCGGTGTACAACCCGAATTACGTGGGTGGCGACATCAACACCGGTGCGAAGGACATCCGGCAGCTGGCCTTCGGGCCGCGAACGACGTTGTCGCCGTACACCATCGGGGTTCCCGGCATGTACATCTGCTCGGCGGCCACGCCGCCGGGTCCTGGCGGGCACGGTATGTGCGGGGCCAACGCCGCCGCCGTCGCACTGGCTCGGTTGGGGCGCTAGCTACACGTTCACCGCGATGGTGTGCATCTCCCAGATGAGCACTTCTGTGCCGTCGGCGCCCGCGGTGATGCGCTGCCCGCCGGTCGCGGTGAGTCGCACGGCATCACCGGTGCCCAGCGGACCGGAGCCTTCGAACTCGGCCGCTCCGCGGGTGACGAAGACGTGGCCGTACGGTGCGTCCGGCACCTGTACGGTGCTACCGGCATCCAGCCGCGCGACGTGCAAAGTGGCATAGCTGTTGCCGAAGGTGATGGCGGCGTCGTCCCGGTACTTGCGCATGCCGGATGCCATGGGAATCAACGTGTTTCCGGCGAGCTCGGTGCTGATGTCGGCTTCCTGATAACTGGGCGCGCCGCCGAGATCTTCCGGCGGGATCCACATCTGGACGACCCGCAGGGGCTGACGGTCCTGCCGCCCGGCGCCGTTGCGCTCCGAGTGCCGGAGGCCGGTGCCCGCACTCATCCGCTGCGCCAGACCGGGGTAGATGGTGCTCTCGTTGCCCAGCGAATCCTTGTGCACCAGTGTGCCTTCCAGGACCCAGGTGATGATCTCCATGTCCCGGTGGTCATGCGCGTCAAAGCCTTCCCCGGGGTCGACGGTGTCCTCGTTGTTGATCATCAGCAGGCCGTGCGCGTTGGCCGCCAGATCGAAGTTGCCGGTCGCCGGGAACGACTGCCACGATTCCAGCCATTCGTTGCGCCAGTGCCACCGTTCGGCAGCACGGATGACGCGAACAGGCAGGGCGGTCGGGTGAGTCACCGGTCAATTCTGGCAGGACGTGCACCATGGAGGCATGACCCGTTCGCTACAGCGCGTATTCGCCGCCGTGCTGGTGGTTGTGGCGCTGCTCGCGGTCGGCGGCTGCCTCGGCCGGCACTCTGCGATGGGTGCTCCGGGCAATGGCATACCCGTCGGCACCTCGAGCAACTCGCTGCAGGCGGGAGGGCTGACACGGACATTCCGCGTGTACCGCCCGGCCGGGCTCAACGCCGTGAGTCCACTGGTCGTCATGCTGCACGGTGGCTACGGCGACGGCGCGCAGGCCGAGCGCGCCTACAACTGGGACGCCCAGGCCGACACGGGCCGGCTCGTCGTCGCTTATCCCGACGGGATGGATCGTGCGTGGAACGCCGGAACCTGTTGCGGGATACCGAAGAACCGCAACATCGACGACGTCGGGTTCATCACCGCGATGGTGGGCGCGATCGAAGCGCAGCTACCCATCGATCCGGCCCGGGTGTACGTCACAGGGATGTCCAACGGAGCCATGATGGCGCTGCGCCTCGTGTGCCAGACGGACCTGTTCGCCGCCGTCGCCCCGGTCGCGGGAACGCTGCTGACCGACTGTTCGCGGGCCGCGCCGGCCTCGGTGCTGCAGATCCACGGCACCGCCGACGATCGCGTCCCGTTCGACGGCGGGCCGGGCAAGGCCAGAACGGTCACCGGCGCACCCAATGTCGATGGGCCGTCGGTACCCGCGGTGAACGCGACGTGGCGCGGTATCGACGCGTGCGCAGCCCCGGTGACGGCAACCACCGGCACCGTCACGACACAGACGGCCGACTGTCCCGGTGGCCGCACCGTCGAATTGATCAGCGTCGCCGGTGCCGGCCATCAGTGGCCGGGCGGGGTCCCGAGCCCGCTGGCGCAGCGGCTCGGGGACCTGCCGCCACCGTCGACCGCCGTGAATGCGACCGACACCATCTGGCAGTTCTTCGCCGCGCACCATCGCTGAGAACCGCGCGAATAGACGGAATGTCGAATAGCTACCCGCAAAATCCCCACATTGTCCGAGCGGGGCGGCTGTGTCCTGGCGCACACTGGGGCCGTGACGGCCGGCGGTGAGGTGAGATGAGTCGACAGTGGCGGGTTGCGCTCGTCCAGGCCAGCCCCCTGCAGGGTGAGGACCCCGTGGCCGAGCTGGCTGCTGAGCTCGCGGCGATCCTCGCCGAGCGCCCGGACACCCAGATGGTGGTGTTCCCCGAGATTCACCTGCTCGGTGCCAGCGACGGCGCTGCCGATACCGGGTCCTATTTCGATGCGGTCGCCGAGCCACTCACCGGACCACTCGTGCGGGCACTCGGCGCCGTGGCCGTCGACGCCGGCGTCTGGCTGCTGCCCGGCTCGATCGCCGAGCGTGGCGAAGACGGCCGGGTGTACAACACTGCTCTGGTCTTCGATCCCGACGGCCGTCTGGTCTCGTCGTACCGCAAGGTGTTCCCGTGGCGCCCGCACGAGCCGTGGGCGTCCGGTGCCGGTTTCACGGCCTTCGACGTACCCGGCGTCGGCCGGATGGGCGTCAACATCTGCTACGACAGCTGGTTCCCCGAGGCGACTCGGCAGATCGCCTGGCTCGGCGCGGAAGTCGTGTTCAACATCGTCAAGACGACGTCCGACGACCGTGCGCAGGAGCTCGTCCTCGCCCGCGCCAACGCCATCACGAACCAGATCTACTACCTCAGCGTCAACGCCGCCGGGCCACTCGGGCGAGGGCAGAGCATCTACGTCGGTCCGGAGGGTGAGGTGCTCGCGCAGGCGGCACACGCCGAGCCGGAGGTCACGCATCTGACGATCGACCTCGA
This sequence comes from Mycobacterium sp. SMC-16, assembly GCF_046250085.1. Classification (NCBI taxonomy): domain Bacteria; kingdom Bacillati; phylum Actinomycetota; class Actinomycetes; order Mycobacteriales; family Mycobacteriaceae; genus Mycobacterium; species Mycobacterium sp. SMC-16. Next base: position 5,580,209 of record NZ_CP176427.1, on the reverse strand, counting down.
TCAGGTGACCGCCGTGCGGACCCGCGGCACCGCCGGGGTCAACCGGGTGTGGGAGCAGTTGCACGCCGACGACGACCCCATCGAGCTGCCCGCCTACGCCGGTCAGCTGGTGCACCAGCGGTGGCAGCCGCAGCCCGTCAACCCTGAAGGACGCTCATGACCGAAACTGCCCAGCGGCCCGGCGAGGCCGGCCACCTCAACGCGACCCTCGGCCTGGGTGGCGTGACGCTGTTCGGCCTCGCCTACATGGCGCCGATCATCGTCCTGGGCATCTTCGGCGTGATCGCCGAGGCGTCGGCGGGAGCCAGCGCGGGTTCGTATCTGCTGGCCACCGTGGCCATGCTGTTCACGGCCGCGAGCTACGCGAAGATGTCGGTGCACTATCCGGTCGCGGGCTCGTCGTACACGTACGTCCGCAAGGCGCTGGATTCGCGGCTCGGCTTTCTGGTGGGCTGGACGATCCTGCTCGACTACCTGTTCCTGCCGCTGGTGATCTGGTTGATCGGCGCCGCGTACCTGACCGGTGAGTTCCCGTCGGTGCCGGCGTGGGTGTGGATCGTGGCGTTCATCGTCGTGACGACCGCGCTGAACATCATCGGACTCAAGGTGGCGGACAAGGCCAACCTGGTCCTGATGGCGCTGCAGTTCCTGGTGATCGCGCTGTTCATCGGTTTCGCGGTGGCGCACATGGTGTCCCGCCACGGCGGTGGCTCGCTGCTGTCCGTCACCCCGTTCAGCGGCACCGGTGGCTTCCCGGCCATCGCCGCGGGCGCGGCCATCGCGGCATACTCGTTTCTCGGCTTCGACGCCGTCAGCACGCTCACCGAGGACACCAAGAATCCGCAGCGCAACATCCCGCGCGCGATCATGCTGGTCGCCCTCATCGGCGGCGTGGTCTTCGTGACGGTCGCGTACATCCTGACGCTGGTACAGCCCGGAGGTTCGTTCCCGAACGCCGACTCGCTGGCCGCCGACACGGCCCGGACCATCGGTGGCGCGCTGTTCGCCGCGTTCTTCGTGACCGGGCTGATCATCGGTCAGTTCACCTCCGGCCTGGCGGCGCAGGCCAGTGTGTCCCGGTTGCTGTATGCGATGGGCCGAGACTCGGTGCTGCCCAAGAAATTCTTCGGCACGCTGTCGCCGCGGTTCTTCACGCCCGTCTTCAACATCGTGCTGTGCGGGCTCATCGGGCTCGGCGCGGTGTTCCTCAGCGTCGCCACGTCGACGTCGTTCATCAACTTCGGCGCGTTCACGGCCTTCACGTTGGTGAACCTGTCGGTGATCGGCTACTTCGTCCGGCATCGCCACGAGCAACGGCTGAATCCGCTGACGTACGTGGCGATTCCGCTGATCGGTGCGGTCGTGGACGTCTACCTGCTCACCCAACTCGGCAGTGCCGCACTGACTCTCGGGGTGATCTGGATGTCGATCGGCGTGGTGTACCTGCTGGTTCTCACCCGTGGTCTGCGCGTGCCGCCGCCGGAGTTGTCACTGGCTGAGTAGGGGTGCGCTGCTGCGGGCGAGCGGGGCGCAGTGGACGTCGAAGCGCTTGGCGACGGTGTCCAGCGTGCGCTGCAGGTGCGGACGGCGACGGCGGTGGGTGGCCAGGAACTGGGCCATCCCGACGGCTTGTCGCGGGACGGGATACCAGCGCGCCACGTCCAGTCCGCAGTCCCGAAAAACACTGAGGGGCAAGGCGTCTGCGATGAGGCTGAGGTTGTGCACGGCCAGCGTCATCAAGGCGTGGGGGAACACCGCGTTGCATTTGCGGCGCAGGTCGATCATGTCGAGCTCGTAGAGCGGCACCTCGGTGAGCTGGCCGGTGAACATCAGATGCGGCAGGAAGTAGCCCATGTACGTCGTCAGATGCAGGGTTGCCCCGCGTGCGTTCAACGACAACACCCGGCCGCTGGGGGAGGTGTAGGGCTCATACGGTGGTGAGTGCTTCAGCAGATACCCGGTGCAGTTGACGATCCAGCTGTCCGGGTCGATCGCCCGGACCGCGCCGCTGCGGAGCTGCATCTCGGCCCGGCCGTCGCGATCGACGACATCGACCAGATGGTCCATCACGATGTCGCGCAAGCCGGCCGCGATGGCGTCCCGTTCCGCCGTCGACAGCACGCCGAGCAAGAAGTTCCCGGTGCTGGGCGTCACCCAGACGCCACACCGCTCACGCCAGTGGCGAGCCACTTCCTCTTCGTTGGTGCCGTCGAACATCCGGGTCACTTCGTCGGCGAAGGCGTTGAACGTCAAGCCACCCCACCACCGCCTGCCGCCGGTGGGGAACAGCCGGTCGCGGTGCGCGAAGTAGGTTCCCGAACCCGCCAGCAGGTTCACTTCTCGTCCAGGGTGGCGGTTGATCAGCGCGTGCGCGGTGTCCATCGCGGTCTTGCCGCTGCCGATCACCCACACCGGAGCGTCGCTGGCGTCGATGTCGCCGTTGCGCATGTCGCAGTAGTTCGGCGACACCGAGCGGACGCTGGTGCTGGACAGTGGCAGCGGATCGTTCGGCTCGACGTCGGAAGCGATGGCCTTGCTCAGGCGCTTGGCCTCGACCACCATGGTGCGGCCGTCGTCCGACCGGCACTGCACGCGGACGACGCCGTCGGCCTCTTCGTCGGATTGCATTGTCCAGCCGTAGTATTCGTCCACCGTGACGCGCCGCCGCAGCACGTCCAGACAGTGGTCGAAATGTGCCAGCACTTCGTGTTTGGTGGCCAGGTGCGAGGGCTCGGCGCCCAGCGTCCAGCCGATGTTCCCTGCGGTGAAGAACGGGTGTGGCTGGTGCAGTCGCACGTATTCGTAGGTGTCGACCCACATGCCGCCCACGCGCTGCCGACGATCCAGCAGGATGACCCGCTGGCCGGGCGACAGGTACTGCGACGTCGTGAAAAGGGCATTCAGGCCCGCGATCCCCGCCCCGACGATGCAGACGTCACAGCGTTCGACCGCGGCGCTCACGGGTTCAGCCCTGTGGTGTCGAACATGGCGCCCTCCTTGCCCTTTGAAAACGATCCGGCATCGGACGCGGGCTGTACATCGGCCGATTGGCGTATTTGGTTGGTGCCGCTACAGCGATATGGCGAGCAGCGTCCGCACGAGCTCGGCCTGGCGGTGGGTGCCCGTCTTGTCGAAGATGTGTTGAACGTGGGTCCTCACGGTCCCGGCGGACAGGCACATGCTCTCGGCGATGGGTTTGATGCCGTCGCCTTGTATCAGCCTGATGGCCACCGCCGCTTCGGCCGTCGTCAGCCCGTACAGGCGGCGCAGCATCTCGGTGTCCGGCTGCGGGTGCTGTTCGGGATCCAGGATGAGCACCAGCGCCCGTGATTCGGCGAGCGGAGCCGTCACGTGTTGGAACGGCAGGACGTGAATGACGTAGGGGCGCAACCCCGATGGGCGCGGGCACAACAGGGAGGTGCCGCCCCGAACCGATCCGGTCTGTCCGAGTGCGGCGTTGATGCCGTGGCGCAGCGTCGCGTCGGCCGGCGGGTGCGCGAACTCGAAAGAGCCCTCGCGGATGGTCAAGCCGTCGTGGCGGCGGACGATGTTCTCCGCCGCGGTGTTCAGGTATCGCACCGACAGCGCGCAGTCCACGACGGCCATCCCGATGCGGGTGACATTGTCCATCGCCGACGAGATGTTGCGGATCTGGTGGCTGGCCGCGCTGAGGTCGTGCTGGATGCGCAGTGCGCGCTGGAAGTGCGGGACCAGCGCCGTGGCCAGCTGCACCCGTTCGGCGGTGTCGAACGGGTCGGAACGTTTCTCGGTGGCCACCAGCCAGGTGGCGGGCTCAGGTCCGTCCGTCAGCCGGACGAACAGGCCGTCGTCGAGTCGGTGCGGCCGCATCCAGTCCATGCGGAACTCTGCCTTCGGCTGCAGCTCGGCGAGTCCCTGACAGCTGTGCACATACCCGACGGGCCCGTTCTCGACCGCCTCGAGGAGGTAGTCGATGTGGCGGTAGTACTCCGCGTACTCGGCCAGGGCGTCGGTCGGGATGGTGACGCTCTGGGGTGCTCGGCTCACGCCATCGGCCAGCACCAGTGCCGCTCCGCCGGTCGCCTCGAACATGGTGTGGAGTTCGGCCATGGTCGCGGTCCACTGCTCGGGCTGGACCGCGGAATCGTAGATCGAGGAGACTACGCGAGAGAAGTCTTCGACCGTGACCACGGCCGACACTCCCTGCGATGTGTTGCGTTCACGTCTGGCGCCTTTCGCGACGTGATCCCCCCACGAATGGACAGGTGCTGCCGAAATCGTAATTCAAGACCAAAGGTATGTAAAGTGTTGGCTTGGTGATTGCTGAGAGTTGGATCAGCGGCGCCGGCGGTGCGGGCAGATCGCGATTAGCGGGGGATCGCGATCTGTACGTACCGCATTTTCAGGGCTATCCCCAAGCGACTTCACAGCGCATAATCTCCGGTGTGCCGGAAAACCTACGGGTGGCGTTACTGTGATTGATGAAATCAATGGTCATGGCGTTTGTCGGGTTTGCCACCTGACTGCTGGTGGATAGGCCGATCCGATGCCGTCCGAGGTGTTGGGTCGTTCGGCCGAGGCCGAACTCGTCGGCAGTGTTCTCGGTGGCACGGAGCCCGCGGCACTGCTGCTGGACGGTGAAGCCGGCATCGGCAAGACGACGGTGCTGTTGTCGGCGATCGACCGGGCCCGCGAACGGGGATTCACCGTGCTGTTCGCCCGTGCCGCGGTCACCGAATCGGCCCTGGGGTATGCGGCGCTGGCCGATCTGCTCGCCGGTATCGAGCCGGCCGCCCTGGACTTCCTGCCGGCCCCGCAGCGCCGCGCGCTCGATCGCATCCTGCTCCGCGCGCCCGACGACGGTGCCTGCACCGATCCGCGTGCCGTGGCGGCCGCCTTGCTCGCGGTCATCACGCGGTTGTCCGAACGGACGCCGGTACTGGTCGCGCTGGACGATGCGCAGTGGCTGGACACCTCGAGCGTCCACGCGATCGCATTCGCCGCGCGCCGACTCAGCGGGCCCGTCAAGGTGATCGGCACCGTGCGGACTGGCATCGGCGAGGACCAGGCACTGTGGCTGCAGCTGAGCCGGCCCGAAGCGCTGCAACGGATTCGGCTGGGGCCCTTGAGCGTCGGTGCCCTGCACGCGGTGCTGTCGCATCGGCTGCGGCGCTCGTTCTCCCGGCCGACGATGATGCGGATTCACGAAGTGTCCGGCGGTAATCCGTTCTATGCCATCGAATTCGCCCGCGGCCCCGCCGACAACCTGAAGTCCGGTGCACTCCCGCCCACCTTGGCCGAGTTGGTGCGGCAGCGGATCGACGGGTTCGCGGGCGACGTTCGTGAGGCGCTCCTGGCGGTCTCGTGCCTGGGCGCCCCGACCGCGGATCTGGTGGGCCGGGCCCTCGGACTCGACGCCGACGACGTCTTCACCAGGCTTGCCGATGCCGAGGATCGCGGCATCATCGGGGTCGACGGCGATCGCGTTCGATTCAGTCATCCGCTGCTGGCCCACGGGGTCTACAGCACCGCCGCCCCCGCGGCGCGGCGCGAGATGCATTGTCGCCTGGCGACTCTCGTCGAGCACGATGAACTCAAGGCCAAGCACCTGGCGCTGTCCGCCACGCATGGCGACGCCGACATGCTGAGAGCGCTGGACGTGGCCGCGGCAACAGCGCACCGGCGAGGCGCGCCGGCAGCCGCGGCAGAGTTCGTCGAGTTGGCACTCAGCCTCGGCGGCGACACCCTGCAGCGGCGAATCATGCTGGGGGCCTTGCATTTCAGTGCCGGTGATGCAGAACGGGCGCGGAATGTGCTGAGTGCGGTCATGGCTTCGGAGCCGCCGGGCGATGTCGGCGCTCGAGTCTTGTTCCTGCTGGGGCTGTTCACGCTGCAGGACGGCAGCACACGGTGCGCCGCGGACTTTCTCCGGCAGGCGCTCGAAACGATCGAGAACGATCAGGCGCTGCGCGTCGAGATACTGGTGCCACTGGCGTTCGCCGAACTCAATCTCGGCCGGGTCGAGGTGGCCGCGGCGTGGGCTACGGAGGCGGTTGCCGCTGCCGATCGGCTGGACGGCTCGCCGTTGCGCAGCATCGCGCTGGCCATGAAGGTCCTGGTGGGTTTCCTGTCGGGACATGGCATCGACGACGCGGCGATCGGTCGGGCGGTGGAGCTGGCGGACCGGGAGCTGGCGCTCACCTCGTTGATGAATCCCGATGTGTTGCAGGCCCAGCTGCTGGCCGGGTCCGGCCGGCTGCATGCGGCCGGGGAACAGCTCTCCGACATCCGGCGCGAGTACCTCGACCGTGGACAGGAGGGCAGGAGGGCAGGCTGACATTCGTCGACTTCCACCGCGGACTCACCGCCATCTGGCAGGGCCGCTTCGCCGAGGCGGCCCAGATCGCCGATGAGGCGACGCAACGTGCCCACGAACTCGACCGCGACGTGCCGCACGCCGTCGGGCTGATGTTGCGCGCGGCAGTCGCCGCGTACACCGGCAAGGAGCATCACGCTCGAGACGACGCCGCGGCGGCGCTCGACCTCGCATTGGGCTGTGACTCTGCCCTGGTCGCGGTGTGGCCACGGACCACTCTGGGCTTCCTGGAGGTCTCGCTGGGTAACCACGAGAACGCGGTTGCCGCCCTCGAACCGCTGCTGGCATCGGTGGCGGCCGCGCCGCAGGCCACGGAAATCTATGTGACGCCGTTCCTGCCGGATGCCGTCGAGGCGTTGATCCAACTGGGTCGGCACCGCGAGGCCGAGCCGCTGATCGAGGCGTTGGAGAGCAACGGGCGCAGGCTGGACCGACCGTGGATGCTGGCCTGCGGCGGGCGGTGCCGGGCGTTGTTGTTGGCCGAGCGGGGCGATCTGGCAGGCGCGACCGAGGCGGTCGAGCGGGCGCTCGCCGAACATGACCGGCTGCCGATGCCGTTCGAGCGCGCCCGGACCCTGCTCGTTCTGGGGCAGTTGCAGCGGCGCCAGCGGCACCGGACATCGGCCCTGGAGACTGTGCAGCGGGCCGCGGCGGAATTCGAGACGATCGGTGCCGCGTTGTGGGCCGAGCAGTCCCGTCGTGCCGCGGGCCGTATCGATCCGCATGCGCATCCCGATGATCTTCTGACGGCGTCGGAATATGAGATCGCCGAATTGGTGGCCTCGGGGATGAGCAACCGCGAGGTGGGCGCCGCACTGTTCGTGAGTGCCAAGACGGTGGAGGTCCACTTGTCGCGCATCTACCGCAAGTTGGGTATCCGCTCGCGGTCGGAACTGGGCTGGCGCATCGCGCGCCCGCAGACCTGATCGCGCTCCGAGAAAGCGATAGGGAGAACCCTTATATCGCTGGTGCCGCCGATGCCATACGTTGCGTTCATGCTTCCGGTGGAACCGTGCTACCTCGTCGAGTGGTACCACCCGAAATTCTTCGGCTCGACGCTTGCTGAAGCGGCCGCGATGCTCGACGCGGTCGCCGCGTCGCTGTCGACCGGTGCGGCCACCGTGCGGGTGGCCAGCGTGATCTCGGTCCCCAACGACGAGGTGGCCTTCGGCATCTTCGTGGCCGACTCGGCCGACATCGTCACTCGAACGTGCGACCAAGCCGGGTTTCCGGTGCAGCGTGTCAGTGCCGCGAGCGACATCGAGTTCCCGGCCCGCGCATAGTCTCCGTTCGGGTATCCCCAAGGAAATACACAGCGCATAATCGCGGTGTGCTGGGAAAACGCGTGGATGAGTCGCGGGTCATCAGCGAATTCCTGACCTCGGCGCGGTGGCCCGCGGCCCTGCTTTTCGAGGGTGAGGCCGGCATCGGAAAAACGACGCAGTGGTTGTCGGTGATCGATCAGGCGCGAACCCTCGGCGTCCGGGTGTTGCCGGCGCGCACAGCCGCAGCCGAGTCGGCACTGGCGTATGCGTCGCTCGCGGATCTGCTGAGCGGTGTCGACGCGGGGGTGCTCGCCGATTTGCCAGAGCCCCAGCGGATCGCCATGGACCAGGTGCTGTTGCGCGGCGTCGGCGGCGCGGGCGAGGCGACGGATCCGCGGGCGGTGGCCGCGGCTTTTCTGTCTGTTGTCGAACGGCTGGCCGACGAGTCGTTGGTGTTGATCGCGATCGACGACCTGCAGTGGCTGGACAGCTCGAGCCGGCAGGTGGTGGCCCTTGCCGCGCGGCGCCTCACCGGCCGGGTCGCGCTACTCGGTACGGTCCGCACGGACCAGGAAAGCAAGGCTGCCGCCTCGTGGCTGGAGCTGTCCAGGGCCGGCGCGGTGGAGCGCATCGCGTTGGCGCCCTTGAGCATCGGCAAACTGGCCGCCGTGATAGCCGAGCGGCTGGGGCGGACGCTGCCGTGGCCGACGATGGTGCGGATCCACGAGATTTCGGGCGGCAACCCTTTCTACGCGCTGGAATTGGCCCGAACGATCGACGTGCGCGCCGCGGCCGTCGAGATGCCGTTGCCGGGCACACTCGCCGAACTGGTCCAGGCGCGCATCGGCAATACCGGCGCCGGCGCGCGCGAGATATTGCTCGCGATGGCGTGCATTGCGTCATCGACGGTGGAACTCATTGCGCGGGTGACGAATTCGGACGCAGACAGCGTCGTCGAGCTGCTGCGGGATGCCGAAGGTGAGGAGATCGTCGGATTCGACGGTGAGCGCCTTCGGTTCACACACCCGCTGCTGGCTGCGGGTGTCTATGCTGCCGCGACTCCGGCGCAGCGGCGCGCGATGCACCGTCGGTTGGCAGAGGTTGTCGAGGAACCCGAACTGCAGGCCCGCCACCTCGCGCTCTCGGTGACTCGGGGCGATGCGAAGACGTTGCAGGCGCTCGACATCGCCGCGGAGAGCGCGCGCATGCGGGGTGCTCCGGCTGCCGCGGCCGAATTGCTCGAACTGGCAAGCGGACTCGGTGGCGATACCCCCGAGCGCCGGATACGCCAGGCAAGTCAGCTGTTCAACGCCGGCGACGTCGAGCGGGCACGCGTCCTGCTGAATCGGACCCTCGAGGAGGGCGCCGCCGGACCTGTCCGCGCGCAAGCATTGCGCTTGCTGGGCGCCATCGAGATTCTCGATCGAAGCCATCGCGGCGCCGCCGCGCTGTTGCGGCGCGCGCTGGACGAGGCCGGCGACGACCTCGCGTTGCGGGCGCAGATCCTGGTCCCGCTGTCGTTTGCGCTGTACCACTCGGACGATCACTCGGCAGCGGCGGCGGGTTTCGATGCTGCCGTCGACTGCGCGGCACAGCTGGGACGGGGTGATCTCCTGAGCCAGGCGCTGAGCATGCGGACGCTGGTCAAGTTCTGGCTGGGCAGCGGTGTCGACGAGGAGAGCCTCCGGCGCGCAATGGATTTGGACGACCAGAACCCGGCGGTCTCGGTGGTGTATCAGCCGCGGATGCACAATGCGATGCTGTTGGCCTGCACCGGACAGGTCGAAGCCGCACGCGATGAGTTCGGTGCCCTCCGGCGACAATGTCTCGAGCGCGGCGCCGAGAGCGACCACACCTTTGTCGCATTCCATTGCGTGCTCAACGACATCTGGCGTGGCGACTTCACCGCTGCGACCCTCCTGGCCGACGACATCGTGGAGAGGGCGCCGCAACTCGGCGGTACCCATGGCGTCGTGGCCCTGATCATGCGGTCCCACTGCGCCGCGTACTCCGGTAACGAGCTCGAGGCCCGTACCGATTCGGGCGAGGCCATGGTGACGGTTTCGCGATGCGAGTCCAGCTTCTTGACCGCCTGGGCACTCACGGTGCGGGGCTTCCTCGAGGTGTCGCTGGGCAACTACGAAGCCGCCCTGCAGACGCTCGCCCCACTGTTGTCGAGCTTCGGCAAGGTGAGCCAGGCGACGGAGATCCACGTCGCGGCGTGGCTGCCTGACGCGGTCGAGGCGTTGGTCGGGTTGGGTCGATGGGCCGAAGCGGTGCCGTTGGTCGACGCGGTCGAGGCCAATGGGCGACGGTTGGATCGCGCGTGGATGTTGGCGGTGGGCGGCCGGTGTCGTGCGCTGGTGCTGGGTGCCCAGGGCGATCTCGATCGGGCTGTCGAGATGGCTCAGCGTGCGCTCGCCGAACATGATCGGCTACCAATGCCTTTCGAACGGGCACGCACGCTGCTGGTGTTGGGGCAGTTACAGCGTCGTCAACGACACCGCTCCGTAGCGGCGGCCACGCTGCAGAAGTCGTTGGGCGAGTTCGAGAAGCTCGGCACGCCATTGTGGGCCGAGCAGGCTCGCCGTGCCGCCGGCCGGGTGGATCGACGCGCGGACAGTGGCGACACCCTGACGGACGCGGAACGCCGGATCGCCGAGCTGGTGGCGTCGGGGATGAGCAACAGGGAAGTGGGCGCCAAACTGTTCGTCAGCGCCAAGACCGTGGAGGTGCACCTGTCCCGGATCTATCAGAAGCTCGGCATCCGTTCGCGGTCAGAACTGGGCTGGCGTATTGCCCGGCCCGGGGTGAGCCGAGGACGAGCCGGCGTCGAGGAAATCCGGTGAAGCCCGCCGGCGTCGTCGGCCGCGCCGAGGAGTCCGGTGCCATCGCCGAGTTCCTGACCGCGTCACGTTGGCCTGCCGCCCTGGTTCTGGAGGGTGAGGCCGGCATCGGAAAAACGACGCAGTGGTTGTCGGTGATCGATCAGGCACGAGCCCTGGGGATTCGGGTGCTGGCGGCGCGTACGGCTGCGACGGAATCGGTGTTGGCGTACGCGTCGCTTGCCGATCTGCTGGGTGACGTCGAGGCGGCGGTGTTGGCGGATCTGCCCGTCCCGCAGCGGACGGCGATGGATCGGGTGCTGCTGCGTGGGACAGGCGACGATGACGAGGCAACGGATCCCCGGGCTGTCGCGGCCGGCTTCGTGTCGGTTGTCGAGCGGCTGGCTGACGAGTCGCCCGTGATCATCGCGATCGACGATCTGCAATGGCTCGATACCTCGAGCCGGCAGGTGGTGGCGTTCGCCGCGCGGCGGCTAGTGGGGCGGGTCGCCCTGCTCGGCACCGTGCGCACCGAACCGCAGCACACTGCCGCGGTGTCGTGGCTCCAGTTGCCGAGAGTCGATGCAGTTGACCGAATCCGGTTGCAGCCCTTGAGTCTTGGAAAGTTGCACGGCGTGCTCGTCGACCGGCTCGGGCTGAGTCTGCCGCGGCCCACCATGGTCCGGATTCACGAGATTTCGGGCGGCAACCCGTTCTATGCCCTGGAGCTGGCCCGGACGACCGGTGGCGCGGCACCGCCCGGTGAGATGTCATGGCCGGGCACACTGGCCGAGTTGGTCCAGGACAGGATCGGCAGATTCGGCGCCGACGCGCGCGAAGCGCTGTTGGTGGTGGCGTGCGCCGCCACTCCGACGATCGAACTCGTGGCCCGCGTGACGGATTCGACAACGGACAGCGTCGTGGCGCTGTTGGAGGATGCCGAGAGCAATGGGATCGTCGGGATCGACGGGCAGTGGATTCACTTCGCGCACCCGCTGTTGGCGGCAGGGGTCTACGCCGCCGCAACTCCGGCGCAACGGCGCACGACGCATCGCCGGCTGGCCGGGGCCATCGACGATCCCGAGTTGCACGCTCGTCATCTTGCGCTCTCGGTGACCCAGGGTGATCGGCACACGCTGCAGGCTCTGGACATCGCCGCGGGGAGAGCACTGGTCCGTGGTGCGCCGGCCGCCGCGGCCGAATTGCTGGATTTGGCAGCCGGACTCGGCGGCGACACCCCGGAGCGCCGGATACGTCAGGCGGGCCATCTTTTCAGCGCCGGTGATGCCGAGCGGGCCAGAACGCTGCTCATCCGCACGGTCGCCGAAGAATCACCTGGTTCGATTCGAGCGCAGGCACTCAGTCTGCTCGGCGCCATCGAAATACTCGATCGAAGTCACAGCGGCGCGGCTCATTACCTCGAGCGTGGTCTCGATGCTGCTGCCGATGATCTGGCGTTACGGGTACAGATCCTGGTGCCGATGTCGTTCGCGCTCTACAACACCGGCGATCTTCCGGCCGCGGCACGCCGGAGTGCAGAGGCTGTGGCGTGCGCTGCGGAGCTGGGGCGCCCAGGCCTGTCGAGTCAGGCGCTGAGCATGCACAGCATGGTGCAGTTCTGGCTCGGGGGTGGTGTCGATGACGAAAGTCGGCGGCGGGCAACCGAACTGGATGACGGGTGCGCTGTCTCGGTCGTGTACGAGCCGGCCATGCACGCCGCCATGCTGCTGTCGTGCACTGGGCAGTTGGACGCTGCCCGCGATGAATTCCTTCGTCTCAGAAGAACTGTTCTCGAAAGCGGTGCGGAGAGCGATCACAATTTCGTCGCGTTCCACACGGTGCTCAACGACCTCTGGCGGGGTGATGTCACCCGGGCGACCCTGTTGGCGGAGGACGCCGTAGAGCAGGGCAAGCACGGCGGGCTCCTCGACCGCGCCGCGGCGCAGATCATGCGCGGCTACTGCGCCGCGTACGCCGGCAGCGACGATGTGACACGTCGTGAACTCGGCGAGGTCTTGGCGGCTGTGCCACGATCGGAGTGCCGCATCCTGATCGATTGGGCGACTACGGCTCTCGGCTTCCTCGAGGTCTCCGCAGGAAATTACGGCGCGGCGCTGGAGGCGCTCGCCCCGGCGCTGGCCACTTTCGGTGCGCAACCTCTGGCGACCGAGATCTACGTCGCGGCGTGGTTACCGGATGCGATTGAGGCGTTGATCGGGCTGAACCGGCTGCCCGAGGCGGAGCCCTTGGTCGAGGCCCTGGAGGCCAACGGTCGCCGGCTGGACCGGGCGTGGATGCTGGCGGTCGGCTGTCGGTCCCGGGCTCTGCTGCTGGGCGCCCAGGGTCACGTCGACCAAGCGGTCGAGTGGCCGAGCAAGCACTGATCGAACACGACCGGCTGCCAATGCCTTTCGAGCGGGCGCGCACCGTGCTGGTGTTGGGGCAATTGCAGCGTCGCCAACGCCGACGGGCCGTCGCGGTGGCCACGCTGCAGGAGGCGCTGGCGGCGTTCGAGGCGCTCGGCACGCCGCTGTGGGCCGAGCAGGCGCGTCGTGCGCTGGGGCGCATCGACGAGCGTTCCGATCGAGGTGCGGTGCTGACGGCGTCGGAGCGCCGCATCGCCGAGCTGGTGGCCTCGGGGATGAGCAACCGTGAAGTGGCCGCGAAGTTGTTCGTCAGCGCCAAGACGGTGGAGGTCCACCTGTCCCGGATCTACCGGAAGCTGGGTATCCGTTCGCGGGCGGAACTGGGCTGGCGCATCACCCGTCCAGCGCCCTGATGATGTCCTGATCGCGACTCAGGCCACGGCGTGGCTGGACTCGTTCTTGGCGGTGTCCTTGGGTCCCGCCTTGGGGCCCGTCTCAGACCCGGCCTTCGGGCCGTCCTTGGGGGCGCCGGCGTCGGGCGTGGGCGTGTTCTTCTTTTTCTTCGGCTTGGTGACCTTCACCGGCGGTGCGTCGGGGTCGGTCTTGGGTTTGGTCGCCTTGACCGGCGGGGCATCCGGATCTGCCTGGGGCTTGGCCGATTTCGGCTCCGGCTCGCCCGAGACCGGCTTCTGCTCGGCATCGGTGGTCGGCGTCGCGGCGGGCGCTTGCGCCGGTTCGCCCTTGGCGTCGGACTTCGGCTCGTTCTGCACGTCGGTCTTGGTGTCGGTCTTCACGTCGGTCTTGGTATCCGTCTCGTCGACCTTGGTGTTCGCCGCCGGCTTGTCCTCGACGGTCGCCGCCACCGGCGACGGGGCGGCGGTCTTCTTGTCCGAGGCAGCCAGGGTCGTCACGGGCGGTGAGGCGGCCGGTGTCGCCGCCAGGGCCGGCAGATGCAGTTCGGACCGGATGTCGTCGACGAAGTTGTCGGCGCCTTCCTGCAGCGCGCCCGGGATCGCATTGAGCGTCTCGATGATCTTCGACAGCGGAGTGAACAACGAGAACGGCGTCTTCTTTTCCGGATGCAGGTTGTCGCGGTCGGTGTAGCCCATGTCGACCAGCACCCGCAGCAGCGGCTCGACGGCGTCCAGCAGCGGTTTGACCAACGGCGTCAAGCCGATGGCGCCGGCACCGATGCGCAGTGGCACCAGCAGCGGCAGATCGGGCGTCTTGATGAACACGTAGGTGTCCGTCCCGCCTGCGCCGTTGTCGGGCACGACCGTGACGATCGCGGGCGTGGTGCCGGGGATGTACGAGTCGTAGTACGCGTCGGGGTGGGCGTACATCACGCCGAGCAGGCTGTTGGCCAACGACAGCGGGTTGAAATACGCCGGGAAGTCGGCGTAGGGGTCGTATTCACGGGTGTAGAACGTGGTGTCATACGGCGACGGCGCGGACGGGCCCTGGTTGTTGACGATGAAGGGCACGTTCATGCCGGGGAACCGCTCGAAGATGCCACCGTTGCCGGCGAAGGGCGAGCCGATCATCACGAACGACAGTTGCGACGGTGCGGGGCCGGTGCCATTGGCCAGCAGTCGGCGTTTGGCCCACTCGGCGCCCAGACTGCCTTCCGAATAGCCGGCGACGATCAGCTGCTCACCCGGCCGGGATGTGATGGCGTTGTACACCTTCGGTCCGGAGACGGTCGTGCTCGCCGACAGCTGGATCGACGCCGGGTAGTCGATGGGCAGGTATGTGTAGCCGGGCGGCACCACGGTGTGATTGAGCTTGGCCGGAATGTTGGCCGACGTCGGGTCGCCCCGGCCGCCGATGCCGATCACCGTGTTCATCAGGCCGACGACGAAGCTCGACGTGATGTTGGTGGCCGGACTCACGAGCAGTGCACAGCACAGTGCGACCAACAGGAAGACGCGTGGCATTCCGCGAACGGCAGGACTGGTGGCCGGCAACATCTGCACTGACATCGACGCTCCCCCGACTAGGCGTGAACCGGACGCTACTCCCGCGACCAGGCCTTTAGATGGGAATTTGCAACTTCCCCCGGAACAGAAAACGGGTGGTGTTCCGATAATCCGGAACACCACCCGTGTCTCTCGTGAGTGCCTGCTAGGGGCAGGTCACCTCGATCTCGAAGGGCTTCTTGGTGGGCTCCATCGGGTTGGCCATGTCGACCCCGGTTGCGGTGCCGCTGATCTTGTAGGTCTTGCCGTCCTTGGTGGCCTTGGCTTCGCCGCCCGGGACACCGTCGGTGTAACCCAGGGTGACGCCGTTGACGGCGCCCAGGCCGACGGTCTTGACGACCGGCGGGTCGGCGTCGGTCAGGGTGACGCCCAGGCCGCCCGAGGCGTTGCCGATGGCGATGACCAGGTTGCCGGCCGCCGTGGTGCAGCCGATCTGGCCCTGAACGTCCTGGGCCTTGCCGTCGATGCTGACCTTCGCGGTGCCGGAGCCTGCGGTGGAGTTACCCGCAGCCGACGACGCCGAGGCCGACGCGGTGGCCGACGAGCCGGACGACTTCTTGTCATCCTTGGAACAGCCGGTCAGACCGGCGGCCAGAACCGCGGCACCAGCGACCGCGACAACCAAACCACGCTTCATAACTTGTGCTCCTAATTTGTGCGAACCGTCCGGACGGCGGGTCATCCAGTGCATTATGGGGTCCGCCAACCGCCCTTTCACCAAATTCACAGAAAATCCCTGTAACCGTCCTGACCTGTTTGTTTCCGCGTAGTTAGCCGGCATTCGGGAGTCGGGGCGGACAATTGATTGAATACAGCGGTGAGTCAGCAGTTCTTCGGAGTCACCGCGCAGCTGCCGGACCGGCGCGGCCGGGCCGGCGTGATCCACACTCCGCACGGTGACATCCAGACCCCGGCGTTCATCGCCGTCGGTACCGCGGCGACGGTCAAGGGCGTCCTGCCGGAGACCATGAAATCGCTTGGGGCGCAGGCGCTTCTGTCCAACGCCTACCACCTGTACCTGCAGCCCGGGCCCGATGTGGTGGACGAGGCGGGCGGGCTGGGCGCCTTCATGAACTGGCCCGGGCCGACGTTCACCGACAGCGGCGGCTTTCAGGTGATGTCGCTCGGGGTGGGCTTCAAGAAGGTGCTGGCCATGGACACGGCCCGCTTGCAGGCCGACGACATCATTGCCGAGGGAAAAGAGCGGCTGGCCCATGTCGACGAAGACGGCGTGACGTTCCGCTCGCACCTCAACGGCGACAAACACCGCTTCACACCCGAGGTGTCCATCGGCATCCAGCACCAGCTGGGCGCGGACATCATCTTCGCCTTCGACGAGCTGACCACCCTGGTGAACACCCGTGCCTATCAAGAACGTTCGGTGGAACGGACCCACCGGTGGGCGGTGCGGTGCCTGGCCGAACACCGCCGACTGAGCATCGAACGCGAGGGCAAGCCGGCGCAGGCGCTGTTCGGGGTGGTGCAGGGCGCGCAGTACGAAGACCTGCGCCGCCAGGCCACCAAGGGGCTCGTCGGCATCGTCGACGACGACGGGCACGGCTTCGACGGATACGGTATCGGGGGCGCGCTCGAGAAGCAGAACCTGGCGACCATCGTCGGCTGGGTCACCGACGAACTGCCCGACGACAAACCGCGGCATCTGCTCGGTATCAGCGAGCCCGATGACCTGTTCGCCGCCATCGAGGCCGGCGCCGACACCTTCGACTGCGTGTCGCCATCGCGGGTCGCCCGTAACGCCGCGATGTACTCGGCGACCGGCCGTTTCAACGTCACCAACGCCCGGTTCAAGCGCGACTTCAATCCCATTGACGCCGAATGCGATTGCTACACCTGCGCCAACTACACCCGGGCGTACATGCACCACCTGTTCAAGGCCAAGGAGATTCTGGCGTCCACGCTGGGGACGATCCACAACGAGCGGTTCATCATCCGGCTCGTCGACCAGATCCGCGCCGCGATCGGCGCCGGTGAGTTCGACGAGCTGCGGGACCACGTGCTGGGGCGCTACTACCGCAGCTAGTCCGACAGCGCGTCGGCCAGAATGGCTTGTGCTGTCCGGCAGAGCATCTCGGTGGCCTGCTCCGGACTGATGCCGGCCACGTCAACCAGCCAGACGTACGCTTCGATACCGGTTGCCGCGCGGATGGTGAGAGCGAGTCGGTGTAGATCGAGCCCGGGGTTGCTGTCACGGAGGGGGCTCAAGGCGTCCTCGATCCAGGGGACGGCGTGTCCGCGGCGCAGCTCCGGCAGCTCGGCGCTGTCTGGTTCGAGGGAAAGCCGCAGTGCGGCACGGAGTTCCGGCTCCCACTCGATGGTGATCCGGAGGCACTCGCGCATCACGAGTTCCAGTCGGTGGCTGGGGGACTCGGGTGCGGACTCGGGAAGCAACGACGGCGCGTCGAGTTCCGGGTGTACTGCCGCCAACAGTGATCGTTGGTTCGGGAAATACCGATACGCCGTGGTGCGGGAAATGTCGGCGGCGTGGGCGGCTTCCTCGACGGTGGGTAGGAGACCCCGCGCGAGTAGGCCACGCGTGGCATCCACGAGCGCAGCGCGGGTGCGCGATTTCTGGCTGCGCCTGCCGGTGGACTCATATGGTATTTGAGTGCCCATCATGGGACAATGATCCCATAAAGTAGAGGGAGGGGCCTCGACATGAGAATCGCAATCAGCGGTGCCGGGATCGCCGGTCCGACCCTCGCCTATTGGCTGCGCCGCGGCGGGCATGACACAACCCTGATCGAGAAGTCTCCGCAGCGGCGCACCGGCGGCTATGTCGTCGACTTCTGGGGCCTGGGATACGACATCGCCGAACGCATGGGCCTGTGCCCGCAACTCGAGGCCGCCGGATACCAGGTCGAGGACGTGCGACTCGTCGACCGTCGCGGAGACCGCGTCGGCGGTTTCCCGACCGCCGGTCTCCGGCGGGCGTTGGGCGGCAGGTTCACGAGCGTGCCGCGCGGCGACTTGGCGGCCTTGATCCACGGTGCCATCGACGACGACGTGGAGACGGTCTTCGGCGACACCATTACCGAGGTCAGCCAGGACGTCGCGGGTGTGCGGCTCGAACTGGAACACGGTGGCGGCCGTGAATTCGATGTGCTCGTCGGCGCCGACGGCTTGCACTCGCCGGTGCGGCGCTTGGTGTTCGGGCCTGACTCGAGGTTCGAGCACGATCTCGGCTATCGGGTGGCCGCCTTCGAAGCACGTGGATATCGGCCCAGGGATGAACTCGTCTACGTCTCGCACGGGTTGCCGCGGCGAATGGTCAGTCGGTTCACGATGCGCGACGACCGCACGATGTTCCTGCTGGTGTTCACGGCCGACCAGGTGCGAGGGCCAGAGCCGGCCGGAATCGGCGAGGTGAAAGCGCTTCTGCGGGAGGTGTTCGCCGACTCTGGCTGGGAGAGTCGCCAGATCCTCATGGCGCTGGATGCGGCCGACGACGTGTACTACGACCGGGTCTGCCAGATCCGGATGGCGAAGTGGTACGACGGGCGGGTCGCGGTGATCGGTGATGCGGCCGCCGCGGTATCGCTGCTGGCCGGTGAAGGCACCGGACTGGCCATGCTGGAGGCCTACGTGCTGGCCGGCGAAATCGAGCGTGCCGGCGCTGAATTCGTGACCGCCTTCGACCGGTACCAACAGTCGCTGCGTCCGTTCATCGCGGGGAAACAGCGGGCCGCGGAGCGTTTCGCCTCGTCTTTCGCCCCGCGCACCGCACCGGGGGTATGGGTCCGTAACCAGTTGAGCAAGCTGCTGTCGTATCCGGGCGTCGGGGACTGGATGCTCCGCCGCCAATTGCACGACGATTTCCGCCTGCCCGACTACGCCCCGAGCTAGCCACCTGCGGCGATCCGGCGCTGTGCACAATTGCTTGTATGACTGGTGCACCTGGAGTGATCGACCCGCAAACCTTGCTTCTCGGGTTGATGGATCCGGGCAACCGGGCCGATCCGTACCCGCTGTACGAGCGATTCCTGGACACCGGACCGCTGGCGCTGCCCGACGCGAATCTGGTGGTGTTTCCCGGCTTCGCCGAGTGCGACGAGGCGCTGCGGCACCCGGCATCGGCCAACGACCGGTTGAAGTCGACGCTGACGCAGAAACAGATCGCCGCCGGCCAGCGGCAGGCCCGGCCCTTCGGCGAACCGGGGTTCCTGTTCCTCGATCCGCCCGACCACACCCGGCTGCGCGGGCTGGCGCAAAAGGCGTTCGCGCCCAAGGTGATCAAGGCGCTCGAGGCCGACATCGTGACCATGGTGGACGGGCTGCTCGAGGGCGTGACGGGCACGATGGATGTGGTGGCCGACCTGGCCTATCCGTTGCCGGTTGCGGTGATCTGCCGGCTGCTCGGGGTGCCGATGGCGGACGAGCCGCTGTTCAGCCGGGCGTCGGCGTTGCTGGCAGGCGGGCTGGACCCGTTTGTCGCGGTCAACGACGAGACGGCCGATGACACCACCGACCTGATGGAGGCCGGACTCTGGCTGCGCGGGTATCTGCGGGACCTCATCGAGGAGCGGCGTAGCTCGCCGGGGGAGGACCTGATCTCCGCGCTGATCGCCGCTGAAGAGGACGGCGACCAGCTGACCTCCGAGGAGATCGTCGCCACCTGCAATCTGCTGCTGATCGCCGGGCACGAGACCACGGTCAACCTCATCGCCAACGCGGCGCTGGCCATGCTGCGGCACCCGCAGCACTGGGCGGCGCTGGCGGCAGACCCCGCGCGGGCGTCGGCGATCGTCGAGGAGACACTGCGGTTCGACCCACCCGTGCAGCTGACCAGCCGCGTCGCCGTCGAGGACATCCAGATCGGCGGTGTGGCGGTGCCCAAGGGTGACATCATGATGTTGCTTCTGGCTGCCGCGCAACGGGATCCGCGCATGTATGACCGGCCCGGCGAATTCGACCCGGACCGCGGCGTGATCAAGCATCTGGCGTTCGGCAAGGGCCCGCACTTCTGTCTCGGCGCGCCGCTGGCCCGGTTGGAGGCGTCGGTCGCGCTGTCGGCGCTGGCTGAGCGGTTCCCGAACGCGCAGCTGGCCGGTGAGCCCGTGTACAAGCCCAACCTGACGCTGCGCGGTCTGGCCACCCTGCCGGTGACCGTCTGATCCCCGCTACTCTCGCGCGTATGCCTTCAGTTCTCGTCACCGGTGCCGGTCGCGGCATCGGGCTGGCCATCACGCAGCACCTCGCCGCGACCGGCTGGGACGTCATCGCCGGGGTGCGCTCGGAGGCCGACGCCGCCGCGGTCGTGGCGCTGGCCCCGCAACGGATTTCGGCGGTGATCCTCGATGTCACCTCAGAAGACGATGTCGAGGCACTGTCGGAGGCATTGCCGAGCCGGCTCGACGCCGTGGTGAACAATGCCGGCATCGTGGTCGCCGGTCCCGTCGAGACGCTGACTCCGGCGGACTGGCGGAAGCAGTTGGACGTCAACGTGGTCGGCCAGTTCGCCGTGACGGCGGCCGTGCTGCCCAAGTTGCGGGAGTCCCGGGGCCGCGTGGTGTTCATCTCCAGCGTCAACGGGCAGCTGTCGACGCCGATGATCGGCGCTTACGCGGCATCGAAGTTCGCGCTGGAAGCCGGTGCCGAAGCGCTGCGAATCGAATTGCGGCCCTGGGGGATTCCTGTCGTGGTCGTCGAACCCGCGCAGACCGATACGGACATGTGGCGCAAGGCCGACGACATGGTCACCGACCTCGAGGCCGGCGTCTCGCCGACGCACCACGCGCTGTACGGCCGACATATCGCCGGCATGAAGAAGATGGTGCCGCTGTCGCAGAAGATGGCCGTCGATCCGGCGAAAGTCGTTGCGGTGGTGGAGGAAGCGCTCACCGCGCGGCGACCCAAGGCGCGCTACATCGTCGGGCTGGGGCCCAAGCTACAGGCGGCGCTCATGACGAACATCCCGGCATCCGTACGCGGGTTCTTGCTGGCCAAGGTCTTCGGGGTGCCGCGGCGGGTGTGACGACTCCGGGCTTCTCGCCGGCAGCGTTTTAGGGTCAGAAATTTGTCGGACCCTTCTGCTTTGATGGTGTCATGTCCAGCACGGCAACGGCTTTCGAGGTTGAGGCGCCGTCGCCGTGTGAGCGTTTCGATGCGTTGTCGGCTGAGGTGTCGGCGCTGATCGGTCAGCGCAACGCAATTGACGGCCGTCTGGTGGAGATCGTGGCCGAGATCGACCGCGACGGGCTGTGGGGCGCGACGGGCGCCCGGTCATTGCCGTCGTTGGTGGCGTGGAAGACCGGGGTGTCGCCGCGTAATGCGGAAGTGATGGTGGCGGTGGCGCACCGGATCGAGGAGTTCCCGCGGTGCGCGGAGGCGATGCGGGCGGGCCGGTTGTCGTTGGATCAGGTTGGGGTGGTCGCCGAACACGCGGCCGACGGTTCGGATGAGCATTACGCCCAGTTCGCCGAGAGCGCCACGGTCACGCAGTTGCGGACTGCGGTGAAGTTGGAGCCGCGCCCCGAGCCCGAGCCGGAGTCGGCGCCGGAGCCGGAGCGGTCGATCCGCAAGACCAGCCACGAGGACGGGTCGACCACGTACAAGATCCGGCTGCCGAAGTTGGAGGCGGCGAAGTTCGATGCCGCGGTGGCGTCGCATCAGGATGCGTTGGTGGCGGACTGGAAACGCGACCACGAGAATTCAGAAACCGGTGACCCGGTGTCGGATGTGGTGCCGCCGTTCCCGAACCAGGTCGATGGGTTCATGAGCCTGGTGGAGGCCGGCTGGGACAGCGATGTGGAACGTCGTCCGCATGGGCAGCACACCGCCGTGGTGGTGCACTTTGACCTCGAAAAGTGCACGGCTGCATTGCATGTGGGGTCGCTGCTCACCGACGACGAGCGCCGGCTGTTGTTGTGCGATGCGACGTGCGAGGTGTGGCTGGAGCGCCATGGTCAGCCGATTGGCGCCGGGCGCAGCACCCGCACCATCAGCCGCCGCCTGCGCCGCGCTCTGGAACACCGCGACCGCTGCTGCCGGGTACCGGGTTGCGGGGCCACCCGCGGCCTGCATGCGCATCACATCATTCATTGGGAGAACGGCGGGGAAACCGAACTGCACAACCTGGTGCTGGTCTGCCCGTATCACCACCGGTTGCACCACCAGCGGGTCATCACCATCACCGGCCCGGCTGACCGCCTCGTCGTCACCGACGCCGCGGGCCGTCAACTCGACGGCGGGTCCCTGGCAAGGCCACCGACGACACCCTTTCCTGATGTGCCGCCGTGCCCCGGACCGACCGGGGAGCGCGCTCAATGGTGGTGGTACCAACCCTTCGAACCACCACCAACACCGTCGACCAACTAGACGCCTACTCGGGGCGGAAGATCCACGGCTCGCGCGGCAGCCTGGCCGGGTCGAACTCGGTGAGCATGCCGTCGAGTGTGGTCGCGGTGTAGCCCAGTGACGCAGCGATCTGCGTCACCGCTGCCCCCGCGCCGATCTCCGAAACCGTCACCGCGCCATCGCGTTTGGCGAGCCGCTTGCCGTCGGCATTGAGAACCAGGGGGACGTGCGCATAGATGGGCGGCGAATAGCCCAGCAGCGCAGCCAGATACGCCTGCCTCGGCGAGGACGAGAGCAGATCGTCGCCGCGGACCACCTGGTCGATACCCTGCGCGGCGTCGTCCACCACGACGGCGAGGTTGTAGGCCGGGACGTTGTCGCCGCGGCGCAGCACGAAGTCGTCGACGACGCCGGTATAGCTGCCGTGCAGCAGGTCGGTGACGGTGTATTCGTCTGTGTCCGAACGTAATCGGATGGCCGGCGCCCGGCCGGTGGCCCGGCGTCGGGCACGCTCGTCGGCGCTGAGGTTCCGGCAGGTGCCCGGATACGCGCCTTCCGGCGCATGCGGGGCCCGCGGCGCCTGCAGGATGTCCTTTCTGCTGCAGAAACATTCGAACGTCAGGCCGCGCTCGGTGAGGTCATCGACGACGGCGAGATACCGGCCCTCATGCGTGGCCTGGTATTCGGGCGGCTCGTCCCACGTCAGCCCGACGGCCGCCAGGTCGTCCAGTTGGCGCTGCGCCACATCGGGGAACGTGCGGTCGTCCAGATCCTCGACCCGGACCAGGAACCGCCGGCCTGTCGACCGCGCGAACAACCACGCCAGCACCGCGGTCCGCACGTTGCCGATGTGCAGGTCGGCAGACGGGCTCGGCGCGAACCGGCCGGCGGGGGAATGGGACACGACCGCAATGTAACGCGCCGTGCGATGAGATTGCCCACCCGCGCCGGTCTACGTGAGTATGAAGAGTGTGGACCTACCCGTGCAGCCACCGATAGACCCCATGCTGGCCAAGGCCGCAGCGAAGGTGCCGGACGAGGCCGGGCTGTGGTCCTACGAACCGAAATGGGACGGGTTCCGCGCCCTGGTGTTCCGCGACGGTGACGAGGTGGTGCTGCAGTCGCGCAACGGCAAAGAGCTGGGCCGGTACTTTCCGGAACTGCTCGCGGCGCTGCGGGAAGAGATCGCGCCGCGGTGTGTGCTAGACGGCGAGGTGGTGGTGCCGCGTGAGATCAACGGCCGCATCCGGCTCGATTGGGAATCGCTGAGCCAGCGCATCCATCCCGCGGCCAGCCGGGTGCGGATGCTGGCCGAGCAGACGCCGGCGCACTTCATCGGCTTCGACGCACTGGCCGACGGCGACCGCAGTCTGCTGGCCGAGCCGTTCCGCGTCCGCCGCACCGCCTTGCAGGACCTGGTGAGTGAGAAGCAGTGGTGTCACGTCACGCGGACCACCGAGGATCCCGAACTGGGCGCGCACTGGCTGACGACGTTCGAGGGCGCGGGACTGGACGGCGTGATCGCCAAGCGTCTCGACGGCGCCTACCTGCCGGGCAAGCGGGAGATGATCAAGGTCAAGCACGCCCGCGACGCCGATTGCGTGGCCATCGGCTATCGCATCCACAAGAGTGGTGAGGGCATCGGTTCCATCCTGCTCGGGCTCTACACCGACGGTGGCGATCTCCATATGGTCGGTGGCGCAGCGTCTTTCACCGTCAAGGACCGCATCGCGCTGCTGGCGGAACTCGAGCCGCTGCGCACCGGTGACGCGCAAGACGGTGAACCGAGCCGCTGGAACTCGGCCGCCGACAAGACCTGGATTCCGATTCGCCCGGAGCGGGTATGCGAAGTGGCGTACGACCAGATGGAGGGCAACAGCGTGCATGGCAGACGGTTCCGGCACACGGTGAAGTTCCGGCGCTGGCGCCCGGACCGGGATCCGGAGAGCTGTACCTTCGACCAGCTCGACGTGCCGCTCAACTATGACCTCTATGACGTCCTGGAGAGTTCGTGATGGCAAGCGCCGCAGAAGAACTCGACGTCGACGGCGTCGCCGTCCGGTTCACCAACCCGGACAAGGTGTACTTCCCGAAGCTCGGGAGCAAGGGCACCAAGCGCACCATGGTCGACTACTACCTGGCGGTCGCCGACCGGATGGTGACACTGCTGCGGGACCGGCCCACCCATCTGCAGCGCTTCCCGGACGGCATCGAGGGTGAGGAGATCTACCAGAAGCGGGTGCCGGTGAAGCATCCCGACTATCTGAAGACCTGCACGGTGACCTTCCCGTCGGGCCGCACCGCCGATGCACTCAAGGTGACGCATCCGTCGGCCATCATCTGGGCCGCGCAGATGGGCACCATCACGCTGCACCCCTGGCAGGTGCGCTGTCCGGACGTCGAACACCCCGACGAGCTGCGCATAGACCTCGATCCGCAGCCGGGAACCGGGTTCAACGAGGCCCGGGAGATCGCGACCGGGGTGCTCAAACCGATCCTCGACGAACTCGGCCTGACCGGATATCCCAAGACGTCGGGCGGCCGGGGCGTCCACGTCTTCGTCCGGATCAAGCCGGAGTGGGACTTCATCGCCGTGCGGCGGGCCGGCATCGCGCTGGCCCGCGAGGTGGAGCGGCGCGCGCCCGATGCGGTGACGACGTCGTGGTGGAAGGAAGAGCGCGGCGAGCGGCTGTTCATCGACTACAACCAGAATGCCCGGGACCGGACCTTCGCCTCGGCGTACTCGGTGCGCAAGACGCCGATCGCAACGGTGTCGACGCCACTGTCGTGGGCGGAGCTCGCCGACGCCGACCCCGACGACTACACCATGGCCACCGTGCCGAAACTGCTTGCGCAGCGCGATGATCCGTGGGCCGGTATCGACGACGTGGCGCATTCGCTGGAGCCGTTGCTCGACATGGTGCGGGCGGACGAGGACCGGGGGCTGGGTGATCTGCCGTATCCGCCGAACTATCCCAAGATGCCTGGCGAACCGAAGCGGGTGCAGCCGAGCAAGGACCGGGACCTCAAGGACTCCTAGGACCGGGTGATCACGGGGAACACGTGTGCGCCGCGCCCTGCGGGCTGGGCAGTGCCCGGAGATCATCGGTGCCGCAGCCGAGCGCCGTTGCCGAGACCAGCAGTCCCAGCACGGCGAGGTACCGGAGGGGCTTTCCACGCCACGAACGGGTATTCACCTGGTGTCCCGATGAGTCGCTGACGCCAGGTGAAATATTTTGCTGGTTTCGCACGATGCCACCTCCTCAGTGTGAATATCGCCTAGTTACTGGCAACCTACCGGCAGGTACCATTTGGTAGCCAGAAATCGCCGAACAAGTTCGCTGAGATCGTACATTGGCGCATATTGACGATCGCGGCGGCTCCGGGCCGATCCACTGGGTAGATTGCTGCCCATGACTGGAAGTTGGGGCACCGTGTTGACCGGGCTCGTTCCGCTCGGACTGGTGGTGGCGCTGTCGCCCATCACCGTCATCCCGGCGGTGTTGGTCCTGCAGGCGCCGCGCCCCCGGCCGACGGGACTGGCTTTCCTCGCCGGCTGGGCCGTCGGCCTGGCGGTGGTGACGGCCGTCTGCGTCCAGGCCTCACATCTGCTCGGTGGCGCGCACCATGACCACAAGTCGCCGCCCGAGTGGGCGTCGTGGCTGCGGGTGGTGCTGGGCGCTGCGCTCATCGTCTTCGGCATCTATCGCTGGTTCACCCGGCACGACAGCACCGATTCGCCGGGCTGGATGAAGAAGATCGCGACCCTCACCCCGGCCCGCGCGGCGGCGATGGGCGGGGCGCTGGTCGCGGTGCGCCCCGACGTCGTATTGATCTGTGTGCCAGCCGGATTGGCGATCGGCACCGCGGGGCTCGGCCTCGAGGGTGACTGGCTGGCCGCGGCCTTCTTCGTGATCGTCGCCGCGTCGACGGTGGCGATCCCGACTGTGGCCTACGCCATCGCCGGCGCCCGGCTCGACGACACGATGCGGCGGCTCAAAGATTGGATGGAGAAGAACAACGCCGCACTGATGGCGGTGGTGATGGTCGTCATCGGCGCGATGGTGCTGCACAACGGCGCACGTGCACTCGGGTGGCTCTAGGACAGCCCTAAGCGACAGCTGTTCCTGACCGGAAAATTCCGGTAGAGACGCCGTCGCGCGGATGCCCAGGCCACAGACCTGCGCATCCGCGCGACAGTGTGAAAAGAATTGTGGCTGGTGCGAAGCGCTCCGCACCAGCCGACTGAGCTTTCGGGCTCAGTTAGACCGCGGTGACTCCGGTCGCAGCCGGGCCCTTGCTGCCCTGACCGACCTCGAACTCGACCCGCTGGCCCTCGTCGAGGGTGCGGAAACCGTTGCTCTTGATCTCCGAGTAATGGACGAACAGATCCTTGGAGCCGTCGTCGGGAGTGATGAAGCCGAAGCCCTTCTCACTGTTGAACCATTTCACAGTTCCCTGTGGCATATACCAACTTCTCTCATGTAGAGCGGACGTTAGGAAGAAACGTCCGCTCGGCATCTTAGCTCAGTTCGATGCCCGTGCGCACCCTGAACTGCACATATCGATACCAGGTGTGAACCGGCCCTCCGCGGGGTATGCGGACGGCAGGAGAGCGCCGGCCTCCGCTGTCTGCCGGCCCCGGCCCGGAAGTGACGGACATGCGACTGGTTGCGGCCGTGCTCGCTGTCGTTTCCGTCCTCCTCGCGACGTCGTGCGCGCCCGCGCAGCGCGTTGATCTGGGTCGGGATGCGGGATACCTGATCGCCGCCATCTCCGGCGAGCCCGACCAACTCGACCCGCAGAAAACCAGCGCGTACTTCTCCTTCGAGGTTCTGGAGAACGTCTTCGACACCCTGGTGGAACCGGACACCGATCTGATCATGCGGCCTGCCCTCGCGCAGTCGTGGGACGTCTCCCCTGATCAACTCGCATGGACGTTCCACCTGCGGCCCGGCGTGACGTTCCACGACGGCAGCCCGCTCACCGCGTCGGACGTCGTCTACTCCTACCGCCGGATCATCGACGGCAAGCTGGCGAACGCCGACAAGCTCAGTGCCGTCACCGACGTCACCGCGACCGACGACCACACGGTCCGGATCACCGTGGCCCATCCGACGCCGAATCTGCTGACCAATCTCGGCGGGTTCAAGGGCGTGGCGATCGTGCAGCGCCGCAACGTCGAGGACGGGCAGATCGCGAGCCACCCCATCGGCACCGGGCCGTTCGCTTTCGCCGGCCAGCGCAGCGGAGATGCGATCACGCTGCGCGCAAATCCGGGCTACTGGGCCGGGGCCCCGCGGATTCCGGGCGTGACGTTCCGCTTCATCAGTGAGCCGTCGACGGCGCTGTCGGCGCTGCAGGCCGGTGAGATCGACTGGACCGACGCCGTGCCGCCGCAGCGGATCGCCCAGCTGCGGGGCGATGATTCGATCCACCTCGCGGTGACGCCGAGCAACGACTACTGGTACCTGGCGCTCAACGAGGCCCGGCCGCCGTGGCAGGACGTCCGGGTGCGGCAGGCCGTCGCCTACGCCATCGACCGGGCCTCGATCGTGCAGGCCACCAGTTACGGTGCGGCGCAGGCCAATCAGCTGGCGATCCCGCAGGGCAATCCGTGGTACACGCCCTATGACAAGTACCGGTACGACATCGACCACGCCAAAGCGCTGCTGCGGCAGGCCGGCTCGGCGCCGACCGCCATGGACCTGCTGGTCACCAGCGAGTACCCGCAGACGGTGACCGCCGCCCAGGTGATCGCCGACAACCTTGCGCCGCTGGGTATCCGCGTCACCATCCGCACCGTCGATTTCGGGACGTGGCTCGACGAACAGCACAGCGGCCACTTCGACATGCTGATGATGGGCTGGCTGGGAAACATCGACCCCGACGACTTCTACTACGCGCAGCACCACACCGGCGGTGCGAGCAATGCCCAGAAATTCTCGGATCCGCGCGTCGACGCGCTGCTGGACGCTGGCCGTACCGAGACCGATCAGCAAGCGCGGCACCAGGATTACACGCAGGCGGCGACGCTCATCGCGGACCAGGTGAGCTACCTCTACCTGTACAACCCCGCCGTGGTGCAGGCCTGGTCGCCGCGGCTGACGGGCTATGAGGCCAGGCGCGACAAGGCAATTCGGTTCCGGAGCGCGGTACTCGGGGGTGACCGGCCATGACCATCCTGCGATTCCTGGCCCGCCGGCTCGTCTACTCGCTGGTGGTTCTGGTGGGTGTTCTCATCGTGGTGTTCGCGTTGGTCCATCTGGTGCCCGGTGATCCGGTGCGCATCGCCCTGGGCACGCGGTACACGCCCGAGGCGTACGACGCCCTGCGGCACGCGAGCGGTCTGGACCGGCCATTGGCCGCCCAGTTCGTCAGCTACCTCGGCCATGCCGCGACGGGGAATCTCGGCGTCAGCTTTCGCAGCGGTGACCCGGTGGCCCAGGTGCTGGCCGAACGGTTGCCCGCCACCGTCTCCCTGGCCGTGGTCGGCATCGTCCTGGCGCTCGTGATCGCGCTGCCGGCCGGTATCTACGCGGCCGCGCACGAGGGCCGGCTCAGCGACGTGATCGTCCGCGTCACAAGCCAATTCGGGGTATCCGTCCCGGACTTCTGGCTGGGCATCCTGCTCATCTCGCTGTTCTCCACGGTGCTGGGCTGGTTGCCGACATCGGGCTACCGGCCGCTGCTCGACGATCCGGCGGGCTGGCTGCGCCACGTGATCCTGCCGGGCCTGACCGTGGGCCTGGTGGCCGCGGCGATCATGACGCGCTACGTCCGCGCCGCGGTGCTCGAGGTGTCCGCGATGGGGTACGTCCGGACCGCACGCTCGAAAGGCCTACCGCCACGGGTGATCACGCTGCGACACGTCGTGCGCAACGCCCTGGTGCCCATCCTCACCATCACCGGTATCCAGCTGGCGACGATTCTCGGCGGTGTCATCGTGGTCGAGGTGGTGTTCGCCTGGCCGGGCCTGGGCCGGCTGGTCTACCTCTCGGTGGCCGCGCGCGACTACCCCGTGATCCAGGGCGCGGTGCTGCTCATCGCGGTCCTGTTCCTGACGGTCAACCTGGTGGTGGATGTGCTGTACGCCCTTGTCGACCCGCGGATCCGGCTGTCATGAGACTGCGCACGAACCCCGTCACGGTGCTCAGCGCCGCCGTCGTCGCGGCCGCTGTGGTCATTGCCGTGGGCGCCGGGTGGCTGGCGCCGTACGGCATCAACGACGTCGACGTACCGCAGGCACTGCGGCCGCCCAGCGGTGCGCACTGGTTCGGCACCGACGAGCTCGGCCGCGATGTGTTGTCCCGCGTGCTGACGGGGCTGCAGGCGTCGATGACGGTGGCGGTGGTCAGCGTGGCGTGCGCCGCGGTGGTCGGCACCGCGCTGGGTGTCATGGCCGGGTACCGCGGCGGCTGGCTGGACACCGTGGTGATGCGGGTCGTCGACGTGATGTTCGCGTTCCCGGTGCTGCTGTTGGCCATGGCGATCGTCGCGGTGCTCGGGCCCGGGCTGGCGACGACGATCGCCGCGATCAGCGTCGTCTACGTGCCGATCTTCGCGCGCGTGGCCCGGGCCAGCACCCTGGCGGTGCGGGAGGAGCCGTACGTGGCGGTGTCGCGCACCATGGGCACCGGGACGGCCTACATCCTGGCCCGGCACGTCCTGCCGAACATCACCGGGCCGCTCATCGTCCAGACGTCGCTGTCACTGGCGTTCGCCATCCTGTCCGAGGCCGCGCTGTCCTTCCTGGGGCTGGGCATCCAGCCGCCGCAGCCGTCGCTGGGCCGGATGATCTTCGATTCGCAGGGCTTCGTCACACTGGCCTGGTGGATGGCGGTGTTCCCCGGCGCGGCGATCGTCGTCATCGTGCTGGCCTGCAACCTGCTCGGTGACGGTCTGCGTGATGTTCTGGATCCCAAGCAGCGCACCATGATCGAAGCGCGGCGGCAGTCATGAGCGTGCTGTCGGTCGACGATCTCACCGTCCGGATCGGGCGCCGCGACATCGTGCGCGGTGTGTCATTGGCCGTCGAGCCCGAGCAGACGCTCGGCATCGTCGGCGAGTCCGGCTCGGGGAAGTCGACGACGGTGCTCGCCGCGACCGGACTGCTCGACGCGCCCGGTGCGATCGTGACCGGATCGAGTCTCCTTGGCGGACAACAGGAACTCGTCGGCGCCCCGGCGCGGACGTTGCGGCGCGTGCACGGCGGCCGGATCGGCTTCGTCTTCCAGGATCCGGGGACCTCGCTGAATCCGCTGCTGACCATCGAACGGCAGATCACCGAATCGCTTGAGACGCACAAGCATCTGACCCGGCGGCACGCCGCCGTGCGGGCGCTGGAACTCCTCGAGGCCGTGGGCCTGCCCGATCCGCAACGGCGGCTGCGCAGCTATCCGCATCAGCTCTCCGGAGGGCAGCGCCAGCGCGTGATGATCGCGATCGCCCTCGCCTGTGACCCCGAGCTGCTGATCGCCGATGAGCCGACGACGGCCCTCGACGTCACGACCCAGGCCCAGATCATCGCCCTGGTGCGGGAATTGCAGCGCGGGTTCGGCACCGCAGTGGTGTGGATCAGTCACGACCTCGGGGTCATCGGCGAGGTCGCCGACACCGTAACCGTGCTGCGCGGCGGCGAGGCCGTCGAACAGGCGCCGGTCGACGCGATCTTCGACGCACCGCAGCAGGCCTACACCCGCGAATTGCTCGATGCCAGGCCGGTTTTGGGGCACCCCGCCCGCGACGTCCCCGACACCCCGACCCTGCTGGACGTGTCCGGTCTGGATGTCAGGTTTCCCGTGAGCACGCCGACGGGCCGGATGGAGGTCCACGCGGTGAAGAACGTGTCGTTCCGCATCCGTCGGGGGACGACGCTCGGGCTCGTGGGGGAGTCGGGCTCGGGTAAATCAACCGTGGCGGCCGCGCTGACCGGTCTGGTCGCACCCGACGGCGGTCGCGCGCTGCTGGACGGCACCGACGTACTGACGGTCAAACGCCGCGACCGCAAGGCCGTACGCCGCCGGATCGGTCTGGTGTTCCAGGATTCGTTCTCCTCGCTGAATCCCCGTATCCCGGTGGGGCTTTCGATCGCCGAGCCCCTGACGGCCAACGCCAGGGACCGGCGGGCACGGGTACGCGAGCTGTTGGACTCCGTCGAGCTGCCGGCGGACTACGCGGCACGGTATCCGCACGAACTGTCGGGTGGCGAGCGGCAGCGCGTCAACATCGCGCGGGCGCTGGCCGTGGAGCCCGAGCTGTTGATCCTCGACGAAGCCACGGCGTCACTCGATGTCTCGGTGCAGGCCAAGGTGCTCGACCTGCTGACCCGGCTGCAGCAGGAACGCGGCCTGACCTATCTCTTCATCGGCCACGACCTGGCCGTGATCGAGCGGATGAGCCACGACGTCCTGGTGCTGCGCGGCGGCGAATCGGTGGAATACCGCTCTGCCGCCGAGCTGTTCGCGCACCCGGAGCATGAGTACACGCGCGCGTTGCTCGCAGCTGTACCTCCGGCCCGTCCGGGGCGTGCAACGATGACCTGATGCGCGCGGTGATCTTCGAGCAGTTCGGTGGGCCGGTGGATGTTCGGTCGGTCGCGGACCCGACGCCGTCGCCCGGCGGGGTCGTGGTGCAGGTGCACGCGACCGGGTTGTGCCGCAGCGACTGGCACGCCTGGGCCGGGCACGACGACGGCGTCGCCCTCCCGCACGTGCCCGGGCATGAACTGGTGGGGGAAGTGGTCGCGGTCGGCGCCGACGTCCGGCGCTGGCATGTCGGTGACCGGGTGACCACACCGTTCGTGTGTGGCTGCGGCGCCTGCGAATGGTGTGCCAATGGCCAGGCGCAGGTGTGCCCGGACCAGACCCAGCCGGGGTTCACCCACTGGGGCTCGTTCGGTGAGTACGTGGCGCTGCACGCGGCGGACACGAATCTCGTTGCGGTGGTGGAAGATATCGACGACGCCGCGGCGGCCGCGCTGGGCTGCCGGTTCGCCACCGCCTACCGCGCGCTGCGGGCCCGTGCCGACGTCAAACCCGGCGAGTGGGTCACGGTGATCGGCGTCGGGGGCGTGGGCCTGAGCGCCGTCCAGGTGGCGGCGGCTGCCGGCGCCAACGTCATCGCCGTCGACCGCACACCGGCGGCACTGGAACTCGCACACAGCCTCGGCGCCACCGAGACCGTCCTCGCCAACGGCGGCGGTGTGGCGGCCGCGGTGCACGAGATCACCGGTGGCGGAAGCCATGTCGCGGTCGACGCGGTGGGCACCGCCGGGACGTGCGCCGACGCGATCCACAGCCTCCGCAGGCAGGGGCGGCACGTGCAGGTGGGCTTGCTGCCCAACGTCGACGGGCATCCGCAGGTGCCCATGGATCGCGTAATCGCCTGGGAATTGGACGTTTTGGGCTCGCACGGCATGGCCAGCGCGGACTACCCCGAGATGCTGGACCAGGTCGCGGCGGGCGAGCTGCGTCCGCAGGCGCTCGTCGAGCGGGTGGTGGGGTTGGCCGAAGGGGCGCGGCTGCTGCCGGAGTTCGGTGTCGCCAGCCCGGTGGGGGTCACGCTGATCGACCCCCGCCTGGCGTGACGGTCAGGGGACCGGCACGCCTTCGCGCAGGAAATACACGCCCGCGATGGTGCCATCGGGGTGAATCTTCACCCGGAACTGGCCTGGCATGCGGTCCATCTGCAGCGGGACGTTCAGCACGGTGAGGTCGCCGCGCAGGGTGTCCTCGGGGCCGCCGTGCGACTGGTACGCCCCGAACGTGCGCTGGTAGCCGTCCCATACCTGCTGTAATGCCTTGGGGGACAACCGCTTCTGCAACTCCGGATCGAACCGGGCGGTGACGGCGGCGTAGTTGCCCGCCGCGATGTCGTCGATGGTCGTCATCGCGACCTGGTCGGGGGCGTCGGCCGCCGTCGCGGCTGGTGCCGCGCCGAGTGCGACGCCGATCCCGAGTGCCGCGATCGCGGCCGCCACTGTGCTCCGACGCTGATGCCTGGAATGTTGTCCCCGCCACATGAGGGCCAGCCTATGCGCTCGCGTCCCGATTGCCATTGACGAGACCCCGGGTACCGCCTAGTTTTGACTACATACGTTGTCAACGGTGACAAGGAGTGCGCACGATGTCCCTGCCGATCCCGGCACGTCATCCCGACCGGCCGCAACCGGTGCCCGCGGCGATCGGTTCGTTCGCCACCATGCTGGCCATCGGGAAGCCCGATGCGGCGCAGTGGCAGCGGCTCGGCGAGCGTCTCGGCGTCGGGGACGAGCCCATGGACGCCCTGGTCGGCTGGATGTCGGAGACGGGAACCAAGCAGCTGCGGCCGCTGTTCGACCGCGCGCTCGCCGACGGCATCGCCGCCGTTCCGGAGGCGCCGGAGCCACTGCGCAGGTTTTTCGAATCCGTCGAGGCCACGCCCGACTGGGTCGACCCCGAGGCGCTGCGGATCGGCGCGCGGACCCTGCGACGCGGCGGGGCCGACGGCATGTACATCGCCAGGGACGTGGCCCTGCTGGGCGGCTACCAGTTCTCCGGGTTCAACCAGACCCTGCTGCGCACCGGAGCCCTGGAAAAGGGGTCCAACCAGCGGTTCGCCGAGACCATGCAGTGGGCGCTCGACGTGATCGAGGCCGGCGGGCTCGACAAGTTCGGTTCCGGCTACCGGTCCACGGTCCGGGTCCGCTTCGTGCACGCGATGGTGCGCAGACACGTGCAGGCGATGCCGGACTGGCGAACCGAGCAGTGGGGTGTGCCGGTCAATCAGACGGACATGGCGGCCACGCTGGTCGGCGCCCTGATCGCGCCGGTTCTCGGTGGCCTGGCCATGGGCATCGTGGCCACCCCCACCGAGTTGAGCGGCATCGCGCACCTCACGCGCTACGTGGGCTGGTTGATGGGCGTGCAGGACGAATGGCTGCCGCGGTCCTTCCGGGACAGCGTCCGCATCCTCTATCACACGTCCACCGCGCTGGCGGTCTCCGACGAGACCACCAGGCAGCTTTCCGTGCCGATGGCGCGTGATCCGCTGAGCTGGCACTACCGCGGCGCGGCAGGCCTTCGCCGGCGGCTGGCGTGGGCGCAGCACCTGTCGGTCACGACGGCGTTCCTGGGCCCGCGGGTGATGCGCACGCTGGGGCTGCCGGCCTACATGCCGCCGTGGTATCCGGTGCTCCGCATCCCCGTCAACGGTGTCCGCAGCATCGCGGCGCTGGTGCTTCCGGGCGGTTCGGACCGCGCCGCAGACCGTGGGCTGCGCGAGCAGAAAGCCCTGCTGCACACCATGATCGGGGAGGACCGGGCCACCATCGGGGCGTCGGCGTCCCACTTGCGTGGCGTGGCCTGAGTTTTACGGCAACGGCGCGACGGGGGCGACGCAGGCCGGTTCCACCGGCGCCGGGTCGCGCCACGCGTGACTGCCGGACATCAGCGCGACGGTGAAAGCCTCCAGCAGCCCGACCACGACGACGGGCCACATGGCTCCGGCCAGCACGCTGGTGAGACCTGGTGGTCGGGTTGCTCGTCGTCACTGAACCTGCGGCCGAGGAGATAGGTCGCCAGGGTCACCACAGCCCAGATCGCTGTGTACGCCTCCACGTAGAGGTGGACCACTGGGCTACTCCCTTTGACCGGGTAACCGCCGCGTGAACAGCTGTGACCGAAGGCTCATTTGCAACTGAATGTGTCGTCAATCTAACTCGGGAAAATGCCCCCGCCAAGGCCTTCGGCACCCAGCAAAACCCCATTACGGCACGTCGGAGTGCGGTGGCAAATTGTCATAACGCCCGGTACCCGGTTAGTGCCGGTGGCCAGCTACTTTGACGGGCTAGTAGATTTTTTTGCCAGAAAGCGACGTGTCAGGACGTCAGCGCGGTCTTGGCGGTGTGCTGCTGGCCCGCGCGGTCGATCCAGAACAGCTCCACGACGTCGCCGGGGTAGTGCCGGTCCAGCACGCTGGTGAGCGCACTCGCCGAGCTCACGGTGACGGCGTCGATGCTCACCAGGACGTCGCCCGGGACCATCCCGGCGATTTGCGCGGGGCCGCCGCTGATCACGTCGCGGATCAGCACGCCGGGCAGCTGCGAGTGCTCGTCGGTGCCGCCGACACCGACGCCGAGCAGCGTGGGCTGCCCGATGTGGATGTTGTTCGACGCCGCACCGGCCCGGATCTGTGCGGCCGTCGCCAGCGCCTCGTTGATCGGGATCGCGAAGCCCTCGCCGCCCGGACCCATGTGGAAGTTCAGTGTCGCCGCGACCGTCATCCCGACCACCCGGCCGTCCGACGAGACCAGCGGGCCGCCCGAATCACCGGCGCGGACCGGAGCCGCGAACTGGATCAGGCCCGTCACCTGCTCGGAACTGCCCGTCAACTCGTCCTTGGCGGTGATGGTGCGGTTCAGCCCGATGACGTTGCCGGCCTCGTGGGTCAGTGAGTTGACACTGCCGTCGGCGTTGCCCAGTGCCACGACCTCGTCGCCGACGGCCAGCGCCGCCGAGTCGCCCAGCGGGGCGACCGGCAGATCGGCCGCGCCGCGCAGCTGCAGTACGGCGATGTCGCGGTGTCGGTCATAGCCGACCAGGTCCGCGCGATACGGCCGGCCAGAGACGGTCGCGGTGACCTTGTCGGCGCCCTGCACGACGTGGAAGTTCGTCAGCAGCGCGCCGCCGGCGTCCAGGACGAAGCCGGTGCCGGCGCCGATGGCGTGCTGGTAGTTGATGACGGTGTCGACGCGCGCGGTCGCGGGTTCGACAGCGGCTGCGGCCGTGGACGGGTCAGCGTGGGCGATCGGGGCGACGCTGACGGTGGCCACGACAACGGCTGCCGCGGTGACCGCGGTGCCGAGCCGACGGCAGAAGCGGAACCCGCCCATGTGCTGTCCTCCGGACTGCGAGGTGATGGCCCTGCGAGTAGGCCCTTAGGCTCCGCGCCCGAACAAGCCGGAACCTTTGCCGGAGCGGCGGTTGCGCAGCTTACCGGCGGGGGCGTCGTCAGTGGCCGTTTCTTCAGCCTCGTCCTCGTTGGTGTCGGCGGTCTCTTCGCCGGACGTCTTGGCCGCTTCATCGGTGTCGGCGGCGTCAGCGTTACCGGCGTCGTCGGCCTCGGTGGTCTCGGCCGCGTCGTCGCCGGCCTCTTCTTCGGCCGTTTCTTCGGCCTCGGGCGCGCTCTCGTCGTCGGCTTCAGCGGTGACCGCTGCGGACTCCGCGTCGGCCTCGGCGCCCTTGCGGCGGCCACGGCTCTTGCCGTCCTTGACCTTCAGCGGCGCCGGCGGCGGGGGCGGCAGTTCGGCCACGAAGGCCAGGTAGAACGCCAGGGCGGCGAGCAGGGCCAGGCCGGCCGCGCCGCCGTAGATGCCGAACAGCCAGGTGCCGGCCTGATCCAGGGTCAGCCAGATCTCGCTGATCGCGGCGCCGATGATCAGGACGCCGGCCACGATGTGGAGAACGATCGACCAGGTGCGCAGGGTCAGCGCCAGCTGCGGGGTGCCGTACTCCGGCAGCGCGGTGCGCTGGCGGGTGAACAGCACCGGCAGCGCCGACAATGCGATGACCAGGCCGCAGACGATGCGCATCGCGGTGCCGAGGGTGTGCGACCAGTCGCCGGTCAGCTCATTCCAGCGCGGCAGCGTGAAGAAGAAGTACAGCAGGGCTGCGACCACCAGGAACGACGCGTGCCAAAGGATCGCTACCGGCCGCCGCATACTGCTCCTCGAGGGTTTTTGGCTTCGATGTGGTTCCGGGGTGCGACCGGCTGATCAGCTGGTCGCACCCCGGACCGAGTGCGGAGGATAGGGGATTTGAACCCCTGAGGGCTGTTAACCCAACCCGCGTTCCAGGCGAGCGCCATAGGCCACTAGGCGAATCCTCCGTCGACAAGGGTACCCGACCCGGATCCGACGCCCTACTCGTGTGCCACTGGGTGGGTACTACACTCATGGCCGGACCCCGCGCGGCGTCCATCCTGTGAACTCCCCCAGGGCCGGAAGGCAGCAAGGGTCAACGGGCTCTGGCGGGTGCGCGGGGTCCCCTATGTTTTCGCTATCTGATGCGAAAGGCGCGCCGTGTCGTTTCTGTCCCTCGGCCGTGACGAATTGCAGGCCCAGCACGATCTGCAACAGCGCAATTACGCCGAACTGCAGGCCCGCAACCTGACGCTCGACCTGACCCGCGGCAAGCCGTCGGCAGAGCAGCTCGACCTGTCGAACGCCATGCTGGGCCTGCCGGGCGACACCCCGGGCTCGTACCTGGACGGCAACGGCACCGACACCCGCAACTATGGCGGCCTGCACGGTCTGCCCGAGCTGCGGGCCATCTTCGGTGAACTGCTCGGCCTGCCCGTGCAGAACCTGATCGCCGGCAACAACGCCAGCCTGGAGTTGATGCACGACGTCGTCGTGTTCTCACTGCTGCACGGCGGCGTCGATTCGCCGCGCCCCTGGGTGCAGGAACCCGTCCTGAAATTCCTGTGCCCGTCGCCCGGCTACGACCGGCACTTCGCGATCACCGAGAGCTTCGGCATCGAGATGATCCCGGTCCCGATGCTCGAGGACGGCCCCGACGTCGACCTCATCGAGGAACTCGTCGCCGCCGACCCGGCGATCAAGGGCATGTGGTGCGTGCCGGTCTTCGGTAACCCGACCGGCGTCACCTACTCGTGGGAGGCCACCCGGCGGCTGGTGCAGATGCGAACGGCCGCACCGGATTTCCGGCTGTTCTGGGACAACGCCTACGCCGTGCACACGCTGACGCACGAGTCGGTGCAGAACGTCGACGTCGTCGGCCTGGCCGCCACCGCGGGCAACCCGAACCGGCCGTACGTGTTCGCGTCGACGTCCAAGATCACGTTCGCGGGGGCCGGGGTCAGCTTCTTCGGCGGCTCGCTGGGCAACATCGCGTGGTACCTGCAGCATGCCGAGAAGAAGACCATCGGCCCGGACAAGGTCAACCAGCTGCGGCACCTGCGGTTCTTCGGTGACGCCGACGGCGTGCGGCTGCACATGCAGCGGCACCAGGCGCTGATGGCGCCCAAGTTCGCGGCCGTCGCGGAGATTCTCGACGACCGGCTCAGCGAGTCGAAGATCGCGTCGTGGACCGACCCCAAGGGCGGCTACTTCGTCAGCCTGGATGTGTGGCCGGGCACCGCGAAGCGGACCGTTGCGCTGGCCAAGGATGCCGGCATCGCGGTGACCGCGGCCGGCGCGTCCTTCCCGTACAAGAAGGACCCGGACGACAAGAACATCAGGATCGCGCCTTCCTTCCCGCCGCTGCCGGACCTCCGCCTGGCCATCGACGGCCTGGCGACGTGCGCGCTGCTGGCCGCGACCGAGGTGCTGCTCGAGGACTGAGCCGGGGTCTGTGCGTTGACCCTGTACCCAGGGCGCAGTTGTGCGAGTGCGGTGCGCCGTGGCGTCAGGATCAACGGGTTACAGCCGGTCGACGACGTCCTTCGCTTCTTTCAGGCCAAGGCCCGTTTCCTCGCGCAGCCGCTTGATGGCCTGGATCTTCTGGCCGGCCGCCGCCAGTCGCATGACTTCGGGGCTGACGCCGGTGCCGCCGTACGACTGCCGTTGCGGCTGGGGCGCCGACGCGGCGTTGTCGCTGTAGGCCGCCCGTTCCAGAACTGCCACGCGGCGTTCCAGTTCGGTGAGCCGGTTCAGCAGATCGTCGTACGAGAGGTCGCCTGAGCGTCCGAACAGTGCCATGCGTGCCAGTGTGGTGGATTCGCAGTCA
Source organism: Mycobacterium sp. SMC-16 (assembly GCF_046250085.1). NCBI lineage: Bacteria > Bacillati > Actinomycetota > Actinomycetes > Mycobacteriales > Mycobacteriaceae > Mycobacterium > Mycobacterium sp. SMC-16. Next base: position 5,541,375 of record NZ_CP176427.1, on the reverse strand, counting down.
ACGGGCACCAGAGCACGAGTCGGACCCGCTCGGTAGCCTTCTCCCGTGGCTCTCTACCGCAAGTACCGACCGGCAAGTTTCGCTGAGGTTGTCGGGCAGGAGCATGTCACCGAGCCGCTGTGCAACGCGCTGGAATCGGGCCGCATCAACCACGCCTACCTGTTCTCCGGGCCGCGCGGTTGTGGCAAGACGTCGTCGGCGCGCATCCTGGCCCGCTCGCTGAACTGTGAGCAGGGGCCGACGGCCAATCCGTGCGGCGAGTGCCATTCGTGCGTGGCGCTGGCGCCGAACGGGCCGGGCAACATCGACGTCGTCGAACTCGACGCCGCCAGCCATGGTGGTGTCGACGACACCCGTGAGCTCCGGGACCGCGCGTTCTACGCACCGGCACAGTCGCGGTACCGCATCTTCATCATCGACGAAGCGCACATGGTGACCAATGCCGGTTTCAACGCGTTGCTCAAGATCGTCGAGGAGCCGCCGGAGCACCTGATCTTCGTGTTCGCCACCACCGAGCCCGAGAAGGTGCTGCCGACCATCCGGTCGCGTACCCACCACTACCCGTTCCGGCTGCTGCCGCCGAAGACCATGCGTGGCCTGCTGGAGAAGATCTGCGCCCAGGAGGACGTCGGCGTCGACGACGCGGTGTACCCCTTGGTCATCCGCGCCGGCGGTGGTTCGCCACGTGACACGTTGTCGGTGCTCGACCAGCTGCTGGCCGGCGCCGAGCAGAACCGCGTCGTCTACCAGCGGGCGCTGTCGCTGCTGGGCGCCACCGACCTCGCACTGATCGACCGGGCCGTCGACGCGCTGGCCGCCGGCGACGGCGCGGCGCTCTTCGGCGCCGTGGAGTCGGTGATCGACGCCGGGCACGACCCGCGCCGCTTCGGCACCGACCTGCTGGAGCGGTTCCGGGATCTGATTGTCCTGCAAGTGGTTCCGGACGCCGCGGCCCGTGGTGTGGTCGACGCGCCGGACGACGTCATGGAGCGCATGCGGGACCAGGCCGCCCAGATCGGCACCGCGACGCTGACCCGCTACGCCGAGGTGATGCACGCCGGGCTGGGGGAGATGCGCGGCGCGACCGCACCGCGACTGTTGCTCGAAGTGGTGTGTGCCCGGCTACTGCTGCCGTCGGCCAGTGACACCGAAGCCGCTCTGCTGCAACGCATCGAGCGCATCGAGACCCGGATGAACGTCTCGATTCCGGCCTCCGAGAGCGCCGTGAGTGCCGTCAGCGCACCGCGTCCGGCTCCGGTGGCGGCCCCGGTCGCAGCCTCATCGGCACCGGTCGCCGAGTCGTACGCGGAGACACCCCCGGCTCCTGCGGCCCCGTCGTCGGCGGCGGGCAACCGGCAGTTCACGCGGAGAAGTCAAGCGCCGCAGTCGGGTTCGGCCACGTCGGCCGAGCCGCCACCCGCGCAGCCCGCACCCCCGGTGTCACGGCCCGAGCCCCGCCCGGCCCCCGAATCTGCGCCGGTTCAACGTGAAACATCACCTGAACCAGTCGCCCCGCCGGCTCCCGCACCGGACGCCCCGGCGCCCGTGCAGCCGGCCGCCGCGACACCCGGTGAGCCCGATGCCGCCGCGGTGCGGGCCATGTGGACGACGGTGCGCGAGAAGGTCCGCATGCGCAGCCGCTCCCTGGAAGCCATGCTCATGGAGGCGACGGTCCGCGGCATCGAGGGCGACACCCTCATCCTGGCTCACCCCGCGCCGCCGTTGGCGAAACGGCTGTCCGAGCAGCACAACGCGGACGTCATCCGCGAGGCGCTCAAGGACGCGCTGGGCGTGAACTGGCGGGTGCGCTGCGACGCCGGTGCGGCGCCCGCGGGTGCGGCCAGTGCGCCGCCGGCCGCCCCGCGCCCGGCGGCGCCGACGCCCGAGCAGCAGGCCGCCGTGGAGCGCGCCGAAGAAGAGGACATGCTGGCCGACGCCGCCAACGACCGGGGCACCGACGTCCCCCGGCGCGACCCGGAAGAGGTGGCGCTCGAACTGCTCAAGAGTGAGCTGGGCGCCCGACCCATCGGGGAGTAGTCAGGGCGTCCACCACGGCCGCAGCGGCAGCCCGCCGTCGGCCCCGTGCTCGTCGAGTTTGACGGCCAGAACCTGGTGCAGCTGAACCACATTGGTCTCGAATCCCACCCGGGAACCGGCCATGTACATGCCCCACACCTTGGCTGTGGCCACGCCGACCTCGGCGACCGCGTCGTCCCAGTTCCGCACCAGGTTGGCGCACCAGTCGCGCAGTGTCAGGGCGTAGTGCGGCCGCAGGTTCTCCTCGTGCAGCACCTCCAGCCCGACATCCTGGGCGGTGGCGATGATCCGCCCCGAGCCGGTCAGTTCCCCGTCCGGGAAGACGTAGCGGTCGATGAACCCGCCGATGTTTCCGGCATGGTTGTGCGGCCGGGTGATGCAGTGGTTGAGCAGCAGCCCGCCGGGGCGCAGCCGGTCGCGCAGGAACCGGAAGTACGCCGGGTAGTTGGCGACGCCGATGTGCTCGGTCAGGCCGATCGAGGACACCGCGTCGAACTGCCCGTCCCGCACATCGCGGTAGTCGCCGTGCACGACGCGCGCGACGTCGGTCAGGCCCTCGTCGGCGATCGCACGCTGCGCCCAGCCGGCCTGCTCCGCCGACAGCGTCACACCGGTGGCCCGGACACCGCGGCGGGCGGCGTACCGGACCATGCCGCCCCAGCCGCAGCCGACGTCGAGCAGCCGATCGCCGGGCTGCAACCGCAGCTTGTCGAACACCAGCCGGTACTTGTTGTCCTGGGCCTCCTCGAGCGTCGCATCCGGCCGTGGATAGCAGGCGCAGGTGTAGGTCATCGACGGGCCGAGCACCAGTTCGTAGAAGGCGTTCGACACGTCGTAGTGGTGGTGGATGGCCTCGGCGTCCCGGATTCGGCTGTGCCGCAACCCTTCTGCCATTCGGCGCCATTTCGGCAGGGCCTCCTGCGGTGGTGGGGCGATGGGCAGCAGATGCTCGAATCCGATGGACCGCACGATGTTCGCCAGCACCCGGAGCGGCGGACGCTTGAACTCCACCTTGTCGGCGAGCGCCTTGAGCAGCTCGTACGGGTCGCCCGGATGCACTCCGAGCGCCGCGAGATCGCCTGCGACGTAAGCGCGCGCGAGGCCCAGGTCACCGGGTGCGGTCGCCAGGTAGGTGGTGCCGCGCGGAGTCAGCAGGCTCAGCCCCAGTTCGGCGTCTTCGGGGCCGGCCGAACTGCCGTCGTACGCCTCGAATTTCAGGGGGAGCCGACCACTCGAGAAGCTCTCCAGGACCTCGGCCAAGGTGAGCTTGCCGTCGGCCGTGCCCCGGTCGTCAGTTGTCGTCATTGCCGCTGTACCGCCTTCGCATAGAGACCTAGTAGCCGCGATTCGGGGTCGTAAACGTCTTTGACCTTCTGATACTCCGGACCGCCGTAGCGCCGGTCGAAATCCGCGCGCGAGTAGAACGACTCGGAGTACAGCGATTTGTGGCCGCCGCACTCGTCGACCTTCTGCTCGATCAGCCGGTTCGTCTCGCCGGGGACCCGTCCGGCCGGGACCGATGACCAGAACCCGAGGTTGACGTAGTTGCGGTGGGGCTGGATCGGATACAGCGGCCAGCGGGTGTCGCCGCGTAACCGCAACGGGCACAACCAGATCGGGGTGATCGGCACGCGGGTCAGGAACCACTCGAGAAAGTCGACGACGCGCTCGACCGGCACCTCGACGTCCTGCACCACGCGCTCGCGCAGCGGCTGGCGCGGGGCCAGCAGGCTGCGCCGCTCGATCCGGTCGGCGATGTGGAAGCGCTGGTCGAGGCCGACGAGCTTCCAGTAGACGCTGCTGCGGCGGTACCGGCGGGGCCACAACCGCCGGATCAGCGGGCGCTGCGCCCCGAAGGCCGCCGAACACCAGAACCAGTCGGTGTCCCAGCGCCAGAGATAGTCCTGCGTGGTGAGCCGGTCGTGGCGCTCGCCGGAGTCGTGCTGGATGGAGCGGTAGAAGATGTGCCGACCGGTGTAATCGCTGACCGGGCCGTCGGTCCCGGTCTTCATGCCGAGGCACAGATAGCTTTCGTCGGGCCCGAACACGACGCCGTCGAGGTAGTCCACCGGCACGCCGTCGTGGCCGCCGGTGTCGAGGATGCGCTGCAGCTCGTCGACCAGGTCGGTCAGCCGGTGAAAACGCAGGTGCCGCAGCTTGACGAAAGGGCGCACCGGTTCCAGCTCGATGCGCAGCCGTACCGAATAACCCAGCGTGCCATAGGAATTCGGGAAAGCATGGAACAGGTCGGGGTGCCGGTCGCGGCTGGCGGTGACCAGCTCGCCTGCGCCGGTGAGGATGTCGAGCTCCAGCACGGACTCATGCGGCAGGCCGTTGCGGAACGACGTCGACTCGATGCCCAGTCCGGTGACCGCGCCCCCGAGGGTGATGGTCTTGAGCTGCGGTACGACGAGCGGCGCCAACCCGAACGGCAGTGTCGCCGCGACGAGCGTCTCGTAGGTGCACATGCCCTGGACGTCCGCGGTGCGGGACTCGGTGTCGACGGCCAGCACGCCGTCCAGCCCCGAGACGTCGAGCCCCTTGGTCTTGGTGCGTGTGCGCGCCCGGAACAAGTTCGACGTCGGTTTCGCCAGCCGCACCGTCGCACCCTGCGGGATGGCGCGATAGCTGTCCAGGAGTCGCTGAACGGCCACCTCGTGGGCGGCCGTCGCATCGGTCGTGACAGCAGTCACACATATACGCTAAACCGAGACAGCGGTCCTCGCGACCGCAAGGGAAGCCATATGAACAGGAGTTTTACCTGATGGGACAGGTCAGTGCGTCCAGCACCGTGTTGATTCTCGCCGAGCCGGAGAAGGTGCTGGCAGCAGTCGCCGACTACCAGACGGTGCGCCCGAAGATCCTCTCGTCGAACTACAGCGGCTACCAGGTGCTCGAAGGCGGACAGGGCGCCGGCACCGTCGCCACCTGGAAGCTGCAGGCCACCAAGAAGCGCTCGCGTGAGGTCAAGGCCACGGTCGACGTCGCCGGCAAGAGCGTCATCGAGAAGGACGCCAACTCGTCGATGGTGACCACGTGGACCGTCGCCCCGGCGGGCACCGGCTCGACCGTCACCGTCAAGACCGCGTGGCAGGGCGCCGGCGGTATCGGCGGCTTCTTCGAGAAGACCTTCGCGCCGCTGGGTCTGCGCAAGATCCAGGACGAGGTGCTGGGGAACCTGAAGAAGGTTGTCGAAGGCTAGCCCTTCGGCGCACGGAGATTCTTTTCGCGGCCAGTCGGTCGCCCGGTGATCCGTCGGGCGACTAGGCTGGCGCGCACACCCAATCATCGAACCTTGAGGGGATCGTCATGCAACCCGGTGGCCAGCCCGATATGTCCGCGCTGCTCGCTCAGGCGCAGCAGATGCAGCAGCAGCTCATGGCGGCGCAGGAGTCCCTGGCCACCTCGTCGGTGACCGGTCAGGCCGGTGGCGGTCTGGTCAAGGTCACCATGATGGGCAGTGGTGAGATCACCGCGCTCACCATCGACCCGAAGGTCGTCGATCCCGATGACATCGAGACTCTGCAGGACCTCATCGTGGGTGCCTTGGGTGACGCCTCCGAGCAGGTGACGCTGATGGCGCAGCAGCGCCTCGGCCCGCTGGCCGGCGGTATGCAGGGCATGGGCCTGCCCGGGTTCTGATGTGTTTGAAGGACCCGTACAGGATTTGATCGACGAGCTCGGCAAGCTGCCGGGTATCGGGCCGAAGAGTGCCCAGCGCATCGCGTTCCACCTGCTGTCGGTGGAGCCGCCGGACATCGACCGGCTGACCGCGGTGCTGAACCGGGTGCGCGACGGCGTCAAGTTCTGTGCGGTGTGCGGCAACGTGTCCGATGACGACCGCTGCCGCATCTGCAGTGACCCGCGCCGCGACGGTTCCCTGGTGTGCGTCGTCGAGGAGCCGAAGGACGTCCAGGCGGTGGAGCGCACCCGCGAATTCCGCGGGCGCTATCACGTCCTGGGCGGCGCGCTGGATCCGCTGTCCGGCGTCGGGCCGGAACAGCTGCGAATTCGCGAGCTGCTCAACAGGATTGGGCAGCGGGTCGACGGTGTGGACATCGTCGAGGTGATCATTGCGACCGACCCCAACACCGAGGGCGAGGCCACTGCCACCTACCTGGTGCGCATGCTGCGGGACATCCCGGGGCTGACGGTGACGCGCATCGCGTCGGGTCTGCCGATGGGTGGCGACCTCGAGTTCGCCGACGAGCTGACGCTGGGCCGGGCCCTGGCCGGCCGCCGCGCCATGGTCTGATCCCCGGCTCGCCGAAATCGCCTCCGGTCCGGCCGCTACTCGCGACTTTCCGTCTGAACACCTAGCGGCAACTTCAGCTAACTATCGGAAACAGCCACCTGGCGGTGTTCCCAGGGAAGTCGGTACTGCTGTCGGCATTGGGCAAAGAATGTTGCGAAAGTCGTTACGGTACCGGTGTTTTCGGACGGGTTGCTCGATCGCGCCGCGCCGGGGCGGGTTTATTGACGCCCATTTGTGGACGTAGTCAGAGCATGTAGCATTCGCCCACGGGTCGAGTGAAATCGCAAAGCCCAATTATCTTGAGCGTCAATTCTTTTGGGAGCACCATGAGCACCAACCCGTTCGATGACGACAATGGATCTTTCCTCGTGCTGATCAACGACGAGGAACAGCACAGCCTGTGGCCGACATTTGCTGATGTGCCGGCCGGCTGGCGGGTGGTCTTCGGTGAGGCCGACCGCGCCTCGTGCCTGGAGTACATCGAACGGGAGTGGACGGACATCCGGCCGAAGAGTTTGCGGGACCGACTGGCGGTGGGTCAGCAGCTCTGATCGCTCGCTCGGTAAGTCAGAGGTAGTTCGGCATTTCAGTGTTTGGGATGGATCTCGGCGATTCGTCGTTGCCTGTCACGCGTGGGCAGTTGGACATCTGGCTCGCGCAGGAAACCGGTCAATCGGCTGCGGAGTGGCAGCTCGGCATCTTCGTGAAGATCGACGGGCCGGTTGACTTCGAGGTCTTCGAGCGGTCGATCCGCCACGTCGTCGGCGAAGCCGATCCGGTCCGGGCGACGTTCTCGGAGTCCGGCGGCCAGGTGCGCCAGCGGTTGCTCGATGTCGCCGATTTCGAGGTGGCTTTCCACGATCTGACCCATGCCGACCAGCCGATGGTCGAGGCGCGCGCGATGGCCTCGGCACTGCAGCGCACCCCCATGCCGTTCGACGGCCCGCTGCTGCGGTTCGCCTACTTCCGGGCCGGCGCCGACGAGTCCTACTTCTTCGCCTGCTGCCACCACATCGTCGCCGACGGCATCGGACTGGCGCTGGTCCTGCAGCGCATCGCCGCGGTCTACTCGGAATCTGTTGCGGGCGTGGCAATTCAGCCGTCCTACTTCAGTTCGCTGCGGGATCTGCTCGACTCCGAAGACGCGTACGAAGCCTCCGCGGACTACGCCGAGGACGAGGCCTACTGGACCGCGAACCTGCCGGCGCAGTCGACTCGCAACCTGCCGCCGGATGACGTCGCTGGCGCCGACGGCTCGTCGGAGCCGATCCCGCTCGCCCCCGCGCTGCTGTCCCAGGTTGAACGACTGTGTGCGGACTGGGACGTGCGCCGGTCCACGGTGCTCATCGCGGCGTGCGCACTGGTCCTGCGTGGCCGGGCGGCCGAGGGCCACGAGGTCGTGCTCGACCTGCCGGTGACGCGGCGCGTGCTGCAGGTGTCGAAGACGTTGCCCGGCATGGTCGCCGGGGTGGTCCCGCTGGTGCTGCAGGTTTCCCCCGACGCCACCGTCGCCGAATTCTGCGCGCATGTGCACACCCGAACCCGAGAAGCGGTGCGCCATCAGCGATTTCCCGTCCAGGCCCTGGAGCGCAAGATTCACGGGCCGGGTGCGGACCGGATCGTGGTGGACTTCCTGCCGTCGGGATTCACCGTGCCGCTGGGCGAGGCCACCGCGGCAGCTCAGCTGATCTCCGGGCTCGGACGCGGCTCCGGACTGGCGTTCTCGGGTACGGGCGACGAACTCGCCGTCACGACGTTCGGTACCCGGCAGCTCGACGTCGTGGAACTGGCGGACCAGCTGCACCGCGTGCTGACCGCCATGACGGCGGACCCGGCGCAGCGCCTGTCGGCGTTGCCGGTGCTCGGTGCACCGGCCGAGGACCGGCTGGCGGAGCTCGGAAACTGGGCGACGCTCGCCGCCGAAACGGCCGTGCCGCTGTCGATCCCGGCGCTTTTCGCCGCTCAGGTGGCTCGCGTGCCGGAGGCTGTGGCGCTCAGCGGTGACGGTCGGCCCCTGACCTACCGGGAGCTGGACCGCGCGTCGAACCGGATGGCCCAGCTTCTCGTCGACCGCGGCGCGGGGCCGGGGCGCCGCGTCGCGGTGATGCTGCCGCGTTCCGCCGAGGCCATCGTGACCATCCTGGGCGTGCTCAAGACCGGCGCGGCCTACCTGCCGATCGACCCGGCACTGCCGGCGTCCCGAATCGCCTTCATGCTCGACGATTCCACACCGTTCGCGGCCGTCACCACCACGGCCCTGGCTGACCGGTTCGACGGCTTCGACGGCGTCGTCATCGATGTGCGGGAGCCGTTCGACGGGCCCGACGACTGGCCGGCCGCAGCCGGCCCGGAGCCCGACGATGTCGCCTACGTCATCTACACCTCGGGCACGACCGGGACGCCGAAAGGCGTTGCGATCGCCCATCAGAACCTGACGCAGCTGATTGCTTCGCAGGATGCCGGCCTGCCGTCCGAGCAGGCCTGGTCGCATTGGCATTCGTACGCCTTCGATTTCTCGGTGTGGGAGATCTTCTCGGCGCTGCTGCGCGGCGGCCGGCTGGTGGTGGTGCCCGAGTCGGTGTCCGCCGATCCGGCCGAGTTCCATGACTTCCTGATCGCGGAGAAAGTCACCGTTCTCACCCAAACGCCCTCTGCCATCGGGATGTTGGACATGGCAGGGCTGGAGTCGTGCGCGCTGGTGATGGGCGGCGAGGCGTGCCCGGCCGAGGTGGTCGAACAGTGGGCGCCGAACCGTACGATGGTCAACGGCTACGGTCCGACCGAGACGACGATCTACGCCGCGATCAGTGCGCCGCTGACGGCCGACGCCGGCGCGGCGCCGATCGGCGCGCCACCGCGCGGCACGGCATTGTTTGTGCTGGACGGCTGGATGCGGCCGGTGCAGCCCGGCGTGGTCGGCGAACTGTATGTGGCCGGTGCCGGGGTGGGTGTCGGGTATCTGCACCGGACTGCCCTGACCGGATCACGTTTCGTGCCATGCCCGTTCGGCAGGCCCGGCGAGCGGATGTACCGCACCGGAGACCTGGTGTACTGGGGCGAGGACGGACAACTGCGGTACGTCGGGCGCGCTGACGCCCAGGTCAAGATCCGTGGCTACCGCATCGAATTGGGTGAAGTCCAAACAGCTTTGGCCGCAGTCGACGGCGTCGCGCAGGCGGCGGTGATCGTCCGGGAAGACCGTCCCGGCGACAAGCGCCTCGTCGGTTACGTCACCGGCGCCGTCGATCCGGTCGAGGTGCGGGCCGCCCTCGTCGAGCGCCTGCCGGCGTATTTGGTTCCGGCCGCGGTCGTGGCGCTGGCCGAGCTGCCGCTCACCACCAGCGGCAAGCTCGACACCCGCGGCCTGCCTGCTCCGGAGTACACGGGCGACGACTACCGCGCGCCGGACAGCCCGGTCGAAGAGATTCTGGCCGCCATCTATGCCGAGATCCTCGGCCTGGAGCCGGCGGCCGTCAGCGTCGACGACTCGTTCTTCGAGCTGGGCGGCGACAGCATTCTCGCGATGCAGGTGGCGGCGCGCGCCCGGGCCGCCGGCCTGGCATGCCGCCCGCGTGACGTGTTCGTCGAACAGACGGTGGCGCGCCTGGCGCAGACGGTGACTGTGACCGACGACGCGGAAGATGTCGTCGACGAGGGCATGGGATCGGTGCCGGCCACCCCGATCATCCGGTGGTTCGCCGGGATCGAAGGGCCGGTCGACGAGTTCAACCAGACCCTGGTGTTGCAGGCGCCGCACGGCGTCACCGGGGACGACGCGGTGATGTTGTTGCAGGCGTTGATGAATCGGCACGCCATGCTGCGGCTGCGGGTCGGCGCCGACGGAGCGCTGTCGGTACCCGAGGCCGGCTCGGTCGATGCCCGCGACTGCGTCGTCGATGTCGGCGAGCTGTCTGAAGCCACGGTGGCCGCGGCGCGGCGACGGCTGAACCCGGGCGCCGGAGTGCTGGTCAGTGCGTTGTGGGTCGGCGCGAGCCGGCAGTTGGTCCTGATCGTCCATCACCTCGCGGTTGACGGGGTTTCGTGGCGAATCCTGTTGGAAGACATCAACATTGCGTGGGCGCAGCATCGCGCCGGCCAGCCGGTGGAGCTGACGACGACAGGCACGTCGTTCCAGCGGTGGGCCACGCTGCTCAGCGAGTATGCGCACCATCCGGACGTGCGGGCGCAGGCGGCAGCCTGGCAACGGGCGGCCTCGGTACCGGCAGCACTGCCGGCCGCGGACCCCGATGTGGACACCTACGCCACCGCGGGCCGGCTGTCGGTGACGCTCGACGCCGAGCACACCAGGGCCCTCCTCGGCGAGGTGCCTGCGGCGTTCCACGCCGGCGTGCAGGACATCCTGCTGATCGGTTTCGCCCTTGCCGTCACCGAGTTCCTGGGCACCGGTGGGTCGCCCGTCGGCATCGACGTCGAAGGTCACGGGCGCGACGAGGACATTGCCGGTGATGTCGACCTGTCGCGGACCGTCGGCTGGTTCACCGCGAAATACCCGGTTTCGCTGGCGCTACGCGAGCTGTCCTGGGCGCAGATCACGTCGGGCGACGAGGCGCTCGGCGCAGTCGTCAAGGCGGCCAAGGAACAGCTGCGTGCACAGCCCGCAGGCCTGACCTACGGGTTGCTGCGGTACCTCGACGACACCGTCGATCTGGACGGCGCGGACCCGAGCATCGGGTTCAACTACCTTGGGCGCCTCGGTTTTCCGCAGATCGCCGGCGTCGAAGAGCTGTGGCGGTTGGGCCGCGAAGAGCTGTCCCTGGCCGGCGCCGCGGCGCCGCTGCCGTTGTTCCACACTGTGGAACTCAACGCCGGCACTGTCGACACCGAAGCCGGGCCGCAGCTGCAGGCCGACTGGACCTGGGCGACTTCGGTTCTCGACGACGCCCAGCTGAACCGGTTGAGCCGGTTGTGGTTCGAGGCGCTGGCCGGCATCTGCGCACACGTGCGGACGGGCGGCGGCGGCCTGACGCCATCGGACATCGCCCCGGCCCGCCTGGGGCAGCAGCAGATCGACCAGTTACAGCAGCAATACCGAGTTGCCGACATCCTGCCGCTGACGCCATTGCAGCAGGGCCTGCTGTTCCACAGCAGCACCGCGCACGAGCGGGCCGACGTCGCGGCCGAGATGTACTCGGTGCAGCTGGATTTCACGCTGACCGGCGCGCTGGACCCGCAGCGACTCCGCGATGCCGTGCAACGCACCGTCAACCGGCATCCGCACCTCGCGGCCACGTTCAGCCAGCAGTTCGACGAACCGGTGCAGGTGATCCTGGCGGAGCCGGAAATCGCCTGGCAATTCCTCGATTTCGGCGCGACCGGTGTGCTCGACGAAGACGAGATTCAGCGACTGTGCGCCGCCGAACGCGTCGCGGTCGGCGACCTCGCCGGTGAGCCGCCGTTCCGGGCCCTGCTGATCCGAATCGCCGAGGGCCGGCACCGGTTTGTGCTGACCAATCACCACATCGTGCTCGACGGCTGGTCGCTGCCGATCCTGCTGCGTGAGATCTTCGCCGGCTATGCCGGGCACAGGTTGCCGCCCGCGGCGTCGTACCGGAAGTTCATCACCTGGCTCGCCGAACGCGATCTCGATGCGGCGCGCGCGGCTTGGGGTGAGGTGCTCGCGGACTTCGATACGCCGACGCTCGTGGGCCCGCAGGACCGGCTCCAGGACCGGTTGGGGCGGGGGCAACGCGGCTTTGCGGCGTTCCAGGTTCCGGCGGAGACCACGCGCGCCCTGTCGGACCTGGCCCGCTCGTGCCAGACCACCGTCAGCACCGTGCTGCAAGGCGCGTGGGCAGCGCTGCTCTCGTCCTTGACGGGCAGGCACGACGTGGCGTTCGGTACCGCGCGGTCCCGGCTCGGGCAGCTCGATGTCGGCGACACCGAATCGATGGTCGGCCTGCTGATCAACACCGTGCCGGTCCGCGCCAACCTGACGGCGGGCACCACCGTCACCGGCCTGCTCGACCAGCTGCAGGCCGCGCACAACGACACTCTCGACCATCAGCACCTGGCGCTGGGCGAGATTCACCGCGTCGCCGGCCATGACCAACTCTTCGACACGCTGTTCGTGTACGAGAACTATCCGGTCGAAGCGGGGATGTCCGTCGGGGTCGACGATCTTGCCATCGCCGAGTTCGCGAACCGCGAGTTCAACCACTACCCGCTGACGGTCGAGGCGTTCCCGGGCGACGAGCTCGGGCTGCACATCGAATACGACACCGAGGTGTTCACCGAAGCCGCGATCACGTCGCTGATCGGCAGGCTGAGCCGGCTGCTGGCGGCGATGACCGAGGACCCGGCACGGAAGCTGTTGTCCATCAACCTCCTCGGCGAGGCCGAGCAGGACGAATTGCGGCGGTGGTCAGGTGCCGCCGTGCAGGCGCCGATCGGACTCGGGCCCGAGCTGCTGGCCGCGGCCGTCGCTGCCGATCCCGGTGCCGTCGCCGTCATCGACGGGGCGCGCAGCCTGACGTATCGCGAGCTCGACGAAACCTCGAACCGGCTGGCGCGCCTGCTGATCGAGAACGGGGTCGGTCCCGAACGCGCCGTGGGTGTCGCGATGGACCGGTGCGCCGAACTCGTGGTGGCGTGGTGGGCCGTGCTGAAGGCCGGCGGCGTGTACGTGCCGGTGGACCGCACCCACCCCGTCGAACGTATTGCCACGGTGCTGGATTCGGTCGCCGCCACGTGTGTGCTCACGCGGGACGCGGACCAGGTGGGCGGTGCCGGCTCCCGTCCGGTGTTGCGGGCGGACGTCGATCTGTCCGGCTACCGCGCCGAACCGATCGCCGACGGCGAGCGTTCGGCGCCATTGGCGGTCGACAACACCGCCTACGTCATCTTCACGTCGGGCTCGACGGGTGAGCCCAAGGGTGTGGCGGTCAGCCACGCCGGGTTGCTGGGTGCCGCTGCGGCACAAAGGGAATCGTACGAGCTGACCTCCGACGCGCGCGTGCTGATGGTCGCCGCCCCGACGTTCGACGCGTCGCTGTTCGAGATGCTGACGGCGACCGGCGCGGCCGCTGCATTGGTGGTGGCACCGCGGGACGTGTACGCCGGCGAGGCGCTCGTCGATCTGATGCAACACCACCGCGTGAGCGCGACGCTGCTGACCCCGACAGTCGTGGCATCACTGGACCGGGCGCGGCTCGACGGGCTGACCACTCTGATCACCGGCGGTGAGGCCTGCCCTGAGGAACTGGTGCAGGCCTGGGCGCCCGGGCGCCGCATGTTCAACGCGTATGGCCCCAGCGAATCCACGATCTGGGCCACCGGTACCCCGCTGACGCCGGGCCGGCCGGTGAACATCGGTAGGCCCATCGCGGGCACCCGGACCCTCGTGCTCGACGCCCAGCTCAACCCCGTGCCACCGGGCGTGACGGGCGAGCTGTACCTGGCAGGCCCGGCGGTGGCGCTGGGATACGTCGGCCGGCCCACACTGAGCGCCGAGCGGTTCGTCGCGAATCCGTATGGTGGCGAAGGTGATTCCGGCAGCCGCATGTACCGGACGGGCGACCTGGCGCGCTGGAACGCCGACGGCACACTCGACTACCTGGGGCGGGCCGACACCCAGATCAAGCTGCGCGGCCAGCGCATCGAACTGGGCGAGATCGAGAGCGCGCTGCTGGCCTGCCCGCAGGTCAGCCAGGCAGCCGCGACCGTGCATCACGGCACCGGTGGCGCCCAACTGGTCGGCTACATCACGTTCGAACACGCCACCGACGGCACCCGCGACGCCGAACACGACGCGGAGATCGTCGGGGAGTGGCAGGACATCTACGACGAGCTGTACGCCGCCGACGACGCGGACGGTCAAGCACCCGAGTTCGGTTCGGACTTCCGGGGCTGGAACAGCAGCTACACCGGCGAGCCGATTCCGCTGGCCGAGATGGAGCAGTGGCGGGCTGCCACGATCGACCGCATCATGGCGCTGCGCCCGCGGCGGGTCCTCGAGATCGGCGCCGGCTCGGGCCTGATCCTGTCCCAGATCGCACCGCACTGCGAGCAGTACGTCGCGACCGACGTGTCATCGGCGGCGGTCGACAAGCTGGCGCGGTCGTTGCGGGAGTTGCAGATTCCGTGGCGCGACCGGGTCGAGTTCATGGCGCGGGCAGCCCACGTCACCGCCGGACTGCCCCGTGGGCACTTCGACACCATCATCGTGAACTCGGTGGTCCAGTACTTCCCCAATGCGGCGTACCTGACCGAGGTCATCGACAAAGCGGTGGAGCTGCTGGCGCCCGGTGGCACCCTGTTCCTCGGCGACATCCGAAACCACAGTCTGCAGAACACCTTCCAGACCGCCATCGTGCTGGCCCGCAGTGCGGAGGCCGGAACCGACGCCGCGGTGCTCCGGCAGCGCGTCGAGCATGCCGTGCTCGGCGAGGCCGAGCTGCTGCTGGCGCCCGAGTACTTCACGACGTGGGCCGCGCGGCGGGAATCGGCTGTCGGACTTGCCATTCGGATCAAGCGCGGCACCGCGGACAACGAACTCAACCGCTACCGGTACGACGTCACCATCCATAAGGCACCCGCGGCCGTCCGGTCGGTGGCCGACATCCCGACCTGGACGTGGGCCGACTGTGCCGACCTGGCCGGACTGCAGGGCCGGCTGGCCGACGTGCGGCCCAAGGCGATCCGCATCACCGACATTCCCCGCGCGGGTGTGGGCATCGACGTCCGGCTGGAGCGGGAACTCGCCGGGCTCGCCGCGGACACCGAAACTGCCGAGACCACAACGGAAGAGCTGCACCGCGTCGGTGAAGAGGCGGGATACCAGGTCGCCGTCACGTGGGGTACGGCACCCGGCAGTGTCGATGCCGTCTTCGTCATCCCGGGAGAGGCCGGCGCGGCGGAGGTGCCACTGGCCGACCTGTACCGGCCGGTCGCGCAAAACGGCATTCACGCCAACGAACCGCACAGCAGCACGAAGATCAGTGCCGTCCGGAACCGGCTGAGCGCGTGGCTGCCCGATTACATGGTGCCGCAGCACATCGTGGTGCTCGACGAGATGCCGTTGACCACGTCGGGCAAGCTCGACCGCAAGGCATTGCCGGCACCCGAGTACACCGACACCGACGGCTACCGCGCCCCGGCCGGTGTGGTGGAAGAGATCCTCGCGGACATCTACGCCCAGGTGCTGGGTGTGCAGCGCGTCGGTGTGGATGATTCGTTCTTCGACCTGGGCGGCGATTCGCTGTCCGCGATGCGGCTGATCGGCGCGGTCAATTCGAGCCTGGCCGTGGATCTTTCGGTGCGCGCGCTCTTCGAGGCGCCGACCGTGGCGCAGCTGGCGCCGCGAGTCGGCGGCGACGCGACGCGCCTGGCTCCGTTGGTGGCGGGGGAGCGGCCCGAGGTCCTCCCGCTGTCGTTCGCCCAGAACCGGTTGTGGTTCTTCGACCAGTTGCAGGGGCCGTCGGCCATCTACAACCTGGCGGTGGCGCTGCGGCTGCGCGGCCGCCTCGACACCGACGCACTCGGCCGGGCGCTGGCCGACGTGGTGGCCCGCCACGAAAGCCTGCGGACCTTGTTCGTGGCGCCCGAGGGCGCACCCCAGCAGGTCATCATTCCCGCGGACCGCGCCGACATCGGGTGGGAGACCATCGACGCCGCCGGCTGGCCCGCGCACCGGGTCGATGACGCCGTGGGTGCGGCAGCCCGGCACACGTTCGACCTGTCGGCGCAGATTCCGTTCCACGCCAAGCTCTTCCGTGTCACCGACGACAACCACATCCTGGTCGTCGTGGTGCACCACATCGCGGCCGACGGTTCGTCGGTCACGCCGCTGGTGCGTGATCTCGGGCTGGCCTATGCCAGTCGGTGCGCGGGCCGGGCTCCCGACTGGTCGCCGCTGCCGGTGCAGTACGTCGACTACACGCTGTGGCAGCGTGCGCAATTCGGCGACATCGAGGACGCCGACGGGCCCATCGCCGCACAGCTCGATTTCTGGCAGGACACGCTGGCTGGGCTGCCGGAGCGCCTCGACCTGCCCACCGATCGCCCGTATCCGCCGACGGCCGACCACCACGGTGCCCGGGTCACCGTGCAGTGGCCGGTCGCGCTGCAGCAGCAGATCCGCCGCGTCGCCCGTGAGCACAACGCGACCAGCTTCATGGTGATCCAGGCGGCGTTCGCCGCGCTGCTGGCCCGGATCAGCTCGACTTCCGATGTGGCTGTCGGCTTTCCGATTGCCGGCCGGCGCGACGCCGCACTCGACGATCTGGTCGGCTTCTTCGTCAACACCCTGGTGCTGCGCGTCGACCTGGGTGAGTTCCCCGGCGGCGACCCCACGTTCGTGGATCTCCTCGCGCAGGTCCGCCGGCGGAGCCTGGCGGCGTACGAGCACCAGGATGTGCCGTTCGAGATGCTCGTCGAGCGGCTGAATCCCACCCGCAGCCTCACCCATCACCCGGTGGTCCAGGTGCTGCTGGGCTGGCAGAACTTCTCGTGGCAGGCCGGCGACGCGGCCGGGTTGGCCCTCGGCGATCTGCAGGTGACCCCGCTGACGGTCGACACTCAGACCGCCCGCATGGATCTGGCGTTCTCGCTGGGCGAGCGCTGGGACGGCGACGGTGAGCCCGACGGACTCGACGTGATGGTCGAGTTCCGCACGGACATCTTCGACGCGGAGAGCATCCAGGCGCTGGTCGGCCGGTTCGAGCGCATGGTGTCGGCGTTCAGCACCGATCCCGAGCAGCGGTTGTCGTCGGTCGATCTGCTCGACGAGGTCGAGCAGGCCCGGCTGGACCGCTGGGGCAACCGCGCCGTGCTCGGCCGGCCGTCGGCGGTGACGACGGTGCCGGCGGTGTTCGCCGCCCAGGTGGCCCGCACCCCCGACGCGATTGCGGTGGTCTGCGGCGACCGATCCCTGACATACCGGGAACTCGATGAGGCGTCGAACCGGCTGGCGAACCTGCTGATCGAGCAGGGTGCCGGCCCGGGACAGATTGTCGCGCTGCTGTTCTCGCGCTCGGCCGAGGCGATCGTGGCGATCCTCGCGGTGCAGAAGTCGGGCGCGGCATACCTGCCGTTCGACCCGGCGCTGCCGGCGGCCCGCATCGAATTCATGCTCGGCGACGCCGCACCGATCGCCGTCGTCACCACCGCGGAGCTGGGCGACCGGTTCGTCGGATTCGGCGGCACGGTCATCGACGTGGCCGACCCGCGGTTGGCGACGCAGCCGAACACCGCGCCACCGGGACCGGCGCCCGACGACGTGGCGCACCTGATCTACACCTCGGGCACCACCGGGATGCCCAAAGGCGTTGCGGTCACGCAGTACAACGTCGTCCAGCTCTTCCAGGGCCTGGAGATCGGCATCGAGCTGTCGCCCGAACAGGTGTGGACGCAGTTCCACTCCTACGCGTTCGACTTCTCGGTGTGGGAGATCTGGGGCGCGCTGCTGCACGGCGGCCGCCTGGTGGTCGTGCCCGACGCGGTGGCCCGCTCCGCCGACGATTTCCACGGCCTGCTGGTGCGCGAGCGCGTCACCGTGCTCACCCAAACTCCCTCGGCCGCAGCGGTGTTGTCCACCACAGGGCTGGACGCGGCCGCCCTGGTGATCGGCGCCGAGGCCTGCCCGCCCGAAATGGTCGACCGCTGGGCACCCGGCCGGACCATGGTCAACGTCTACGGCCCGACCGAGACGACCATGTGGCTGTGCAAGAGCCTGCCGCTGACCGCGGGCTCCGGGGCGCCGCCGATCGGCTCGCCCACGGCGGGTGCGGCGTTCTTCGTCCTCGACGAGTCGCTGCGGCCCGTGCCGCCGGGCGTGGTCGGTGAGTTGTACCTCGCGGGCCGCGGCGTCGGCATCGGCTACTGGCGCCGATCCGGCCTGACGGCAACACGTTTCATGGCCTGCCCGTTCGGTGAACCGGGCACCCGCATGTACCGCACCGGCGACCTGGTGTCGTGGCGGCCCGACGGGCAGCTGGACTACTTCGGCCGCGCTGACGAGCAGGTCAAGGTGCGCGGCTACCGCATCGAATTGGGCGATGTCCGTTCGGCTTTGGCCGAACTGCCGGGCGTGGAACACGCGGCGGTGATCGCGCGCGAAGACCGTCCCGGCGACAAGCGACTGGTCGGCTACATCGTCGGCCCGGCGGACCCGGTCGAGGCGCGCACCGCGCTGGCGCACCGGCTGCCGGGCTACATGGTTCCGGCCGCCGTCATCGCGGTGCCGGCCCTTCCGGTCACCGTCAACGGCAAGCTGGACACGCGGGCCCTGCCGGTGCCGGACTACCAGGACACCGCGCGGTACCGGGCGCCGTCGGGCCCGGTCGAGGAGGCCCTGACGGCCATCTACGCCGAACTTCTCGGTGTCGCGCGCGTCGGCGTGGACGATTCGTTCTTCGACCTCGGTGGAGATTCGTTGTCCACCATGCGGTTGATCGCCGGCATCAATGCGGCGCTGGACGTCGAGCTGCCGGTGCGCACGGTCTTCGAGGCGCCCACCGTGGCTCAGCTCGCGGCGCGGATCGGCGACGGAGCGACGCGACGCGAGCCCCTGGCGGCCATCGCGGCCGTCGAGCGTCCCGACCGCATCCCGCTGTCCTTCGCCCAGAACCGGTTGTGGTTCGTCGACCAATTGCAGGGCGCGTCAGCGCTTTACAACATGCCGGTGCTGCTGCGGCTGCAGGGGCGTCTCGATGCCGAGGCGCTGCGTGCGGCGCTGGCCGACGTGGTCGGCCGGCACGAGAGCCTGCGCACCGTGTTCGCGGCGACGGGCGGCACGCCCCGGCAGGTGATCCTTCCCGCCGACCAGGTGGAGCTCGGCTGGGATGTCGTCGATGCCGCTGCCTGGACCGACGAGCAGCGCACCGACGCGGTACGCGCGGCCGCACGGTACGTTTTCGACCTGGCCACCGAAATCCCGGTGCGCGCCAGCCTGTTCCGGCTCTCCGCTGACGAGCACCTGCTGGTGGCAGTGGTGCATCACATCGCCGCCGACGGCTGGTCGTTGCAGCCGCTGGTCACCGATCTGGGCACGGCATACGTCAGCCGCTGTGCCGGTCACGCGCCGGGCTGGGCGCCGCTGGCCGTGCAGTACGTCGACTACACGCTGTGGCAGCGCGAGCAACTCGGCGAACTCGATGCGCCCGACAGCGAGGTCTCGGCCCAGCTGACCTACTGGACCGAGGCCCTGGCCGGCCTCCCCGACCGCATCGACCTGCCGACCGACCGGCCGTACCCGGCCGTCGCCGATCTGCAGGGCGCCACGATCGAAGTGGACTGGCCCGCCGAGTTGCAACAGCAGATCGCCCGGGTGGCACGCGAGCACAATGCGACCAGCTTCATGGTCGTGCAGGCCGCGCTGGCCGTCATGCTGGCCAAGCTCAGCGCCAGTTCCGATGTCGCCATCGGCTTTCCGATCGCCGGGCGGCGGGACCCCGCCCTCGACGATCTGGTGGGCTTCTTCGTCAACACCCTGGTGCTGCGTGTCGATCTGGCCGGAAACCCCACTGTCGAAGAGCTTCTGGCGCAGGTGCGGGCCCGCAGCCTGGCGGCCTACGAGCACCAGGACGTGCCGTTCGAGGTGCTGGTCGAGCGACTGAACCCGGCGCGTTCGCTGTCGCACCATCCGCTGGTGCAGGTGCTGCTGGGCTGGCAGAACCTGCCATGGCAGCACATCGACGTCGAGAGCGGATTGGCGCTCGGTGACCTGACGGTCACGCCGCTGCCCGTGGAGACCCAGGCCGCACGCATGGATCTCGCGTTCTCGCTGTCCGAACGCTGGACTGCCGCAGGGGAACCCGCCGGCATCGGCGGCATCGTCGAGTTCCGCACCGACGTGTTCGACGCGGCGAGCGTCGAGGCGCTCGTGCGCCGGATGCAAGGCGTACTGGCGGCCATGACCGCCGAGACCGGTCGAACACTGTCCACCATCGATCTGCTGACGGCCGACGAGCGCGAACGGATCGAGGCGATCGGCCATCGGGACGTCCTGACGCGGCCATCGGCCCAGCCGTCGATCCCCGAACTGTTCGGCACCCACGTCCGTACCGTTCCCGATGCGGTGGCGATCAGCGACGCCGGCGCAGCGCTGACATACGCGGAACTTGACGCGGCGTCGAACCGGGTCGCCCACCTGCTGACCGCTCACGGCGTCGGGCCGGGTTCGGTTGTCGCACTGCTGCTTTCCCGCTCGGCCGACGCCATCGTCGCGATGCTCGGCGTGCTCAAGGCCGGGGCGGCCTACCTGCCGGTCGACATCACATGGCCGTCGTCGCGCATCGAGTTCGTCCTGGGTGACGCGGCGCCGGCGGCGGCGATCACTGCCGACCCGGAGCTGGTCGCCGGCTTCAGCGGTGCCGTGCTCACGGTCAGCGATGCTGCCGGACAAGCTGATTCAGCGCTGCCGCTGCCGGATGCCGATGTGCCGGCCTACCTGATCTACACCTCGGGCACCACCGGTGTGCCCAAAGGCGTCGGGCTCACGCACGCCAATGTGACCCAGCTGCTCGGCACTCTCGACGCGGGCCTGCCCGCAGCCGGGGTATGGAGCCACGCTCACTCGCTGGCATTCGACGTGTCGGTGTGGGAGATCTTCGGGCCACTGCTGCGCGGCGGCTGCGTCGTGGTGATCGGTGACGATGTCGCCCGGTCATCGGCGGACCTGCATCAGACGCTGGTGGCAGAAGGCGTCACGGTCCTGACCCAGACTCCAACGGCGGCAGCGGTATTGTCGCCCGCCGGACTGGAGCACGCCGCGCTCGTCGCGGTGGGTGAGGCCTGCCCGCCCGAGGTGGTGCGGCGTTGGGCGACCGACGGCCGCGTCATGGTCAATGCCTACGGACCGACCGAGACGACGATGTGTGTCGCGATCAGTGCACCGCTGACGGCCCAGTCGGTGGCGGAATCCGCTGTGGTGCCGATCGGTTCGCCGGTGGGCGGCGCGGCGCTGTTCGTGCTCGATAGTGCGTTGCGGCCGGTGCCGCCCGGGGTGATCGGTGAGCTCTATGTCGCCGGTGCGGGTGTGGGCGTCGGCTATCTGGGCCGCGCCGGACTGAGCGCATCGCGTTTCGTGGCCTGCCCGTTCGGGGCGCCGGGGCAGCGGATGTATCGCACCGGAGACCTGGTGCGGTGGGGTGCCGACGGACAGCTGACGTACCTGGGCCGCGCCGACGAACAGGTCAAGATTCGCGGCTACCGCATCGAACTCGGTGACGTGCAAACAGCTTTGGCCGCGCTGGGCGGTGTCGAGCAGGCCGTGGTGATCGCCCGTGAAGACCGGCCGGGTGACAAGCGTCTGGTCGGGTACGTGACCGGCCCGGTCGACCCGGCGGCGGCCCGGGCCGAACTGGCCGGACGGATTCCCGGGTACATGGTGCCCGCGGCGATCGTGACGCTGGACCGCTTGCCGTTGACCGCCAACGGCAAGCTGGACACGCGCGCGCTGCCCGCGCCCGACTACGCGGTGGGCGACTACCGGGCGCCGGCGACCGCGGTCGAGGAAATCCTGGCCGGTATCTTCGCGAACCTGTTGGGACACAGCCGCGTCGGCGTGGATGATTCGTTCTTCGATCTCGGCGGCGACAGCATCGCCGCGATGCGCCTGATCGCCGCGATCAACGCCGCACTCGGCACCGACCTGGCGGTGCGGACGGTGTTCGAGGCGCCGACCATCGCGGAACTGGCACCGCGGATCGGGGCGTCCACGGCGCGCCGGGACCCGCTCGTGGCGATCCCGGATTCGGCGCGGCCGACCGTGCTCCCCTTGTCGTTCGCGCAGAATCGCCTGTGGTTCCTGGAGCAACTGCAGGGCCCGTCCGCGACCTACAACCTCTCCACGGTGCTGCGTCTGACCGGCGACCTCGATGCTGCCGCCCTGCAGGCCGCACTGGTCGATGTCGTGGGACGCCACGAGGCGCTGCGCACGGTCTTCGTCGCGCCGGACGGCGTACCGCAGCAGGTGGTGCTGCCGGCCGCGGCCGCCGACATCGGTTGGGAGAGCACCGATGCGACCGGCTGGACCACGGACCGGCTGGCCGCCGCCGTGGACAGCGCGGCGCGGTACGCCTTCGACATCTCCACCGATATTCCGTTGCGGGCCAGCCTGTTCCGGGTTGCCGACAACGAGCACATCCTGGTCGCCGCCGTGCATCACATCGCGGCCGACGGCTGGTCCATCACACCTTTGGCGCGAGACCTGAGTGTGGCCTATGCGAGCCGGTGCGCCGGACAGCCACCGCAATGGCCCGAGCTGCCGGTGCAGTACGTCGACTACACGCTGTGGCAGCGGGCGCAATTCGGTGATCTGCACGACGGCGACAGCCCGATCGCGGCACAGCTCGACTACTGGCAGGACGCGTTGGCGGGGCTGCCCGAACGGCTGCAACTGCCGACCGATCGGCCGTACCCGCTCGTGGCGGATCAGCACGGCGCCACCGTCACCATCGACTGGCCGGCCGAACTGCAGCAGCAGATCGCGCAGGTGGCCCGCGAACACCACGCCACCGGATTCATGGTGGTGCAGGCCGCCCTGGCCGTGTTGCTGTCCGCGCTCAGCGCGAGTTCCGATGTCGCCGTGGGCTTCCCGATTGCGGGCCGCACCGACCCGGCGCTCGACGAGCTGGTGGGCTTCTTCGTCAACACGCTGGTGCTGCGCGTCGACCTGGCCGGCGATCCCACGTTCACCGACCTGCTGGCCCAGGTGCAGCAGCGCAGTCTCGCGGCCTACGAGAACCAGGACGTGCCGTTCGAGGTGCTGGTCGAGCGGCTCAACCCCACCCGCAGCTTGACGCACCACCCGCTGGTGCAGGTGCTGCTGGCGTGGCAGAACCTTCCCGGACAACAGGGGCAGGGCGCTGCCGGGCTGACGCTCGGCGACCTCGAGGTGACGCCCGTCCCCGTCGACACCCAGACCGCCCGCATGGATCTGACGTTCTCGCTCGGCGAGCGCTGGAGCGAGGACGGCGCACCTGCCGGCATCGCGGGCACCGTCGAATATCGCACCGACGTCTTCGACGCCGCGACCATCGAGACACTGATCGAACGGATGCGGCGCGTCCTCGCCGCGGTCAGTGCCGATCCCACCGCGCCGGTGTCCGGCATCGAGTTGCTCGACGACGCCGAGCACACGCGCCTCGACGACATTGCCAACCGCGCGGCGCTGGACCGGCCCGCGCCGGACGTGTCGATCCCGGAACTGTTCGCCGCGGTGGTCACGCGTACTCCGGACGCGCCGGCACTCAGCTGCGCAGGCGACACCCTGACCTACCGCGAACTCGATCGGCGGGCCACCCAGTTCGCGCATCTGCTCGCCACGCACGGCGCCGCTCCGGGACGGACTGTGGCACTGCTGCTGCCACGGTCCGCGGAAGCCATCGTGGCGATCCTGGCGGTGCTCAAGACCGGGGCGGCGTACCTGCCGCTCGATCCGGCGCTGCCGGTGTCCCGCGTCGAATTCGTGCTCGCCGACGCCGCACCGGTCGCGGTGATCACGTCGGGTGAGCTGGCGGACCGCGTCAGCGGACTCGAGTTCCCGGTGATCGACGTCGACGACCCGACCGTGGCCGCACAGCCCGACGCGTCGCCGGCCGGCCCCGCGGCCGATGACATCGCCTACCTGATCTACACCTCCGGCACCACCGGTGTGCCCAAAGGCGTTGCGGTCATGCACCGCAACGTCACCCAGCTCATCGCCGCCCCGGATTCCGGACTACCCACCGCGGGCGTCTGGAGCCAGTGGCACTCGTTGGCTTTCGACGTCTCGGTGTGGGAAATCTTCGGTGCGTTGCTGAACGGCGGGCGGCTGGTCGTCGTGCCCGAGTCGGTGGCGCGGGCGCCGGAGGACCTCCACGCCCTCGTGGTCGCCGAGCGCGTCACGGTGCTGAGCCTGACTCCGTCTGCGGCAGGCGCACTTTCGCCCGCCGGCCTGGACGGCGTCACGCTGGTCGTCGCGGGCGAGGCATGCCCCACCGATCTGGTCGAGCGCTGGGCAGGCCGCGTCATGATCAACGCGTACGGCCCGACAGAAGCCACCATCTACGCCGCGATCAGCGCGCCGCTGACCCCCGGCGACCCGACCGTGCCGATCGGCTCAGCGGTGCCGAACGGCGCGACGTTCGTGCTGGACAGCCGGTTACGGCCGGTTCCGATCGGTGTCGTCGGTGAGCTGTACCTGGCCGGCGCGGGTGTGGCGGCAGGCTATCTGCGCCGCGGCGGGCTGACTGCCTCGCGCTTCGTGGCCTGCCCCTTCGGCGGACCGGGCGCTCGCATGTACCGCACCGGTGATCTGGTGCGGTGGCGCGCCGACGGCCAATTGGATTACCTCGGCCGCGTCGATGATCAGGTCAAGATCCGCGGCTACCGCATCGAACTCGGCGACATCCAAGCTGCGTTGGCGGACCTCGACGGCGTGGAGCAGGCCGCGGTGGTGGCCCGCGAAGACCGGCCCGGGGACAAACGCCTGGTCGGCTACCTCACCGGGACCGCCGACCCGGCTGTGGTCCGTCTCGCACTGGCAGATCGGTTGCCGGCGTATATGATTCCGGCCGCGGTGATCATGGTGCCGGAGCTGCCGCTGACCGCCAACGGCAAACTCGACATCCGCGCGCTGCCGGCGCCCGAGTACGCCGCGGGCGACTACCGCGCACCCGCGAACGCGATCGAGGAAATCCTCGCCGGCATCTACGCCGCGGTGCTCGGTGTCGAGCGCGTCGGCGTGGACGACTCGTTCTTCGACCTCGGTGGCGACAGCATTTCGTCGATGCAGGTCGTGACCCGGGCGCGGGCGGCAGGCCTGACCTGCCGGACCAAGGACCTGTTCGTCGAGCAGACCGTCGCCCGGCTGGCCCGCGTGGTCGAAATGAACGAGAATCCGGGCGGGGCAGCGGATTC
This sequence comes from Mycobacterium sp. SMC-16, assembly GCF_046250085.1. Lineage (NCBI taxonomy): Bacteria > Bacillati > Actinomycetota > Actinomycetes > Mycobacteriales > Mycobacteriaceae > Mycobacterium > Mycobacterium sp. SMC-16. The sequence continues at coordinate 5,516,222 of NZ_CP176427.1, read as the reverse complement.
GGGTATCGGGCCGCTGCCGGCCACGCCGATCATCGACTGGCTGCGCAGCGTCGACGGTCCCACCGACCAGTTCAACCAGACGGTCCTGGTGCAGGCCCCGGCGGACGCCACTGCGGCCGACGCGGTAATCCTGTTGCAGGCCTTGCTGGATCACCACGCCACGCTGCGCATGCGCGTCGCGGCGGACGGTGAGTTGAGCACCGCCGAGCCCGGCGCTGTGGATGCGCGCGGCTGCCTCCATACGGTGGACACGTGGTCCGACGACGCGCTGGCCGCGGCGCGTGCGCAGCTGAACCCCGCTGCCGGGGTCATGCTCAGCGCGCTGTGGGTGGCGGACACCCGGCAACTCGCGATCATCATCCACCACCTGGCTGTCGACGCGGTGTCCTGGCGAATCCTGTTGGAAGACCTGAACATCGCATGGATGCAGCACCGGGACGGACAGCCCGTGGCACTGCCGGTGGGCGGCACGTCGTTCCGGCGGTGGGCGGAACTGCTCACCGAGCACGCCCGGGACGCCGACGTCGCCGGTCATGCCGCGGCCTGGCAGCGGGTTGCGCAGGCGCCCGCCGTGTTGCCCGCCGTACAGCCCGCAGTCGACACCTTCGCCGCCGCTGGTAACCTGGCGGCCGAACTGGACACCGCGACCACCGCGGCGCTGCTGAGCGCCGTCCCCGCGGCGTTCCACGCCGGGATCAACGACATCCTGGTCATCGGATTCGCCTTGGCGCTGGCCGAATTCGCCGGCAAGCACGGCCGGACGATCGGCATCGATGTCGAGGGCCACGGGCGTCATGAAGACCTCGGCCCCGACATCGACCTGACCCGCACCGTCGGCTGGTTCACCACGAAGTCCCCCGTGGCGATCACGCTCGGGGACATCAGCTGGGCACAGGTGATCGCGGGTGATGCGGCACTGGGTGCCGTCATCAAGGACGCCAAGGAGCAGCTGCGCGCGCTGCCGGACCCGCTGAACTACGGGCTGCTGCGCTACCTCAATGATGACGCGGATGTGAGCGGACCCGAGCCGGCCGTCGGCTTCAACTACCTCGGGCGCCAGGGTGGTACCGCCGAACTGTCCGAGGACCTCTGGCGCATCGGTGACCACACACCCGCCGCGGCCATGGCGATCCCCATGCCGCTGATGCACACCCTGGAACTGGGCGCCGGCGCCGTCGAGACACCGGACGGCCCACGGCTGCACGCCAATTGGACGTGGGCGCCGTCGGCGCTCGACGCGGACCAGGTGACCCACCTGAGCCGACTGTGGTTCGAGGCGCTGGCCGGTATCTGCGCCCACGTGTCCGACGGTGGCGGCGGACTGACCCCGTCCGACATTGCGCCGGCTCGCCTCAGCCAGCAGCAGCTCGACGACCTGGAACGGCACGGTGGCGTCGCCGACGTGCTACCGCTGACCCCGGTGCAGGAGGGTCTGCTCTTCCACGCCACCACCGCGGGCGGTGGCGACCTCTACGCCGGACAGCTCGACATCGGCGTCAGCGGGCAGCTCGACGTCGACCGGCTGCACGCCGCCGTGCGCGCCGCGGTCGCCCGGCATCCGCATCTGGTGGCGAGCTTCCACTCGAGGTTCGGCCAACCCGTGCAGGTCATCCCGGCCGATCCCGAGATCGCCTGGCAGTACCTGGAACTCGACAGCGACGCGCAGCTGGCTGACTTCCGCGCGACCGAGCGCGGCGCGGTGTGCGACCTCAGTGCCGGGGCGGTCTTCCGCGCCGCGCTGATCCGGGTCGCGCCCGACCGGTACCGGTTCGTGCTGACGAACCACCACATCGTGCTCGACGGCTGGTCGATGCCGATCCTGCTGGCGGAGATCTTCGCCGGCTACCACGGACACCGGCTGCCTCCGGCCACGCCGTACCGCAACTACGTCAGCTGGCTGGCGGAGCGGGACCGCGACGCGGCCTCCGCTGCGTGGGGCGAACTGCTCCGCGGCCTCGATACGCCCACGTTGGTCGGCCCCGCCGGCCGCACCGAATCGGGCCAGCGGCGCGTCGAGACCGTCACGCTGCCCGCGGAAATCGCCACGGCAGCAGGAGAATTGGCGCGATCCCGGCACACCACCGTCAACACCGTGCTGCAGGCCGCGTACGCCCAGCTGCTGTGCTGGCTGACCGGCAGCCACGACGTGGTGTTCGGCACCACGGTGTCTGGCCGGCCCGCAGAGGTCTCCGGTGTCGAAGCCATGGTCGGACTGTTCATCAACACCGTGCCGGTCCGCGCCAACCTCACCGCCACCACGACGGCGGCGGAACTGCTCGATCAACTGCAGGGCGGATACAACGACACGCTGGAGCATCAATACCTGGCGCTCAATGAGATTCACCGCATCACCGGGCAGGACCAGCTGTTCGACACGCTGTTCGCGTTCGAGAACTACCCCGTCGACACCGCGGCGTTGTCGAGCGATGCCCAACTGGCCGTCACCGACGTCGCCACCCACGAATCCACGCACTACCCGCTGACCGTGCAGGCGCAGCCCGGCCGCGAGCTGACCATCCGCGTCGAGTACGACACGACGGTGTTCGGCGCCGCCGATATCGCGGCGCTGATCGAGCGGCTGCAGACCGTACTGGCGGCCATGGCGACCGATCCGGACCGGCCGCTGTCGGCGATCGATGCCCTCGGTCCGGACGAGCAGACCACGGTGGATCGCTGGAGTGGGCGCGCCGTCCTGGCTGAACCTGTTGCCGGACAGACGGTTCCGACACTGTTCGCCGCACAGGTGGCGCGGACCCCCGACGCGGTGGCGCTGACCTACCGGGATTCGGCCTGGACCTACCGGGAGCTGGATGCGGCGGCCACCCGGCTGGCGGGCGCGCTGGCGGCCCGCGGCGCGGGCCCGGGGCGGACCGTGGCGCTGATGTTCCCGCGCTCGGCCGACGCGGTGATCGCGATCCTGGCGGTGCTCAAGTCGGGCGCGGCGTACCTGCCGATCGATCCCGCACTGCCCGCGGAACGCGTGGCGTTCATGGTCGCCGACACGGCGCCGGTGCTGCTGCTCACGACCCCGGAACTCGTTGCAGAGATGTCGGGGCTGGGCGTGCCGGTGCTGGATTTGGTGACAGTCGCGGAACAGAAAAACGGCCATGCGACAACGATGTCGGGACCGCGTGCCGACGACGTCGCGCACGTCATCTACACCTCCGGAACCACCGGGCAGCCCAAGGGCGTCGCCGTCACACACCGCAACGTCACGCAGCTGTTCGACGGGCTGGAGCTGGGTATCGAATTGAGCCCGGTGCTCGGTCCGCCTCCCGTTTGGGCGCAGTTCCACTCGTATTCGTTCGACTTCTCGGTGTGGGAGATCTGGGCCGCCCTCCTGCACGGCGGGCGACTGGTGGTGGTACCCGACGCGGTAGTCCGCTCGCCAGATGAGTTCCACGCCTTGCTCGTTCGCGAGGGCGTCACGGTGCTCGCGCAGACCCCGTCCGCGGTGAGTGTGCTGTCGCCGCAGGGCCTGGAGTCGATGGCCCTGCTGATCGGCGCCGAGGCCTGCCCGCCGGAGTTGGTGGACCGGTGGGCGCCGGGACGCGTGATGCGCAACGTGTACGGCCCGACCGAGACGACCATGTGGGTGTCCAAGAGCACGCCGCTGGTGGCGGGTTCCGGTGCGCCGCCGATCGGTTCGCCGGTCCCGGGTGCGGCGCTGTTCGTGCTCGACGCCTGGCTGCGGCCGGTGCGCCCGGGTGCGATCGGCGAGCTCTACGTGGCGGGCCGCGGCGTCGGAGTTGGCTACTGGGGCCGATCCGCCTTGACCGCAACACGTTTCATGGCGTGCCCGCTCGGCGCGCCGGGAACACGGATGTACCGGACCGGCGATCTCGCGAGTTGGGGTCCCGACGGGCAGCTGCGTTACCTCGGCCGCGCCGACGAACAGGTCAAGATCCGCGGCCATCGCATCGAACTGGGTGAAGTGCGGTCTGCGCTGGCCGCCGTGGCCGGTGTCGAGCAGGCGGTGGTGGTCATCCGCGAGGACGAGGCGGGCGGCAAGCGCCTTGTCGGCTACGTCGTGGGGGCGGTGAATCCGGCTGAGGTGCGTGCGACGCTGGCGCAGCAGTTGCCCGGCTACATGGTCCCGGCTGCGGTCGTCGGCCTGCCCGAACTGCCCGTCACGGTCAACGGCAAGCTCGACACCCGCGCGCTACCGGAGCCGGAATACGTTGCGGGCGTGTACCGGGCACCGGGCAGCCTCACCGAGGAGATTCTGGCGGGTGTCTACGCGCAGGTGCTCGGCATCGAGCGCATCGGTGTCGATGACTCGTTCTTCGATCTCGGCGGCGACTCGCTGTCGACCATGCGGCTGGTCGCCGCGATCAACTCCGCACTGGATGTCGACCTCCCGGTCCGTGTGGTCTTCGAGGCGCCCACCGTCGCCCAGCTGGCGCCGCGCATCGCCGCGGGCGAGCGCGGCCTGCAACCGCTGACCGTGGCCGAGCGGCCCGACGTGGTGCCGCTGTCGTTCGCACAGAACCGGCTGTGGCTCGTCGACCAGGTGCAGGGACCCTCGCCGGTCTACAACATGGCGACGGCCCTGCGGATCACCGGAACCCTGAACGTCGATGCGCTGGGCGCCGCGCTGGCCGACGTCGTCGGCCGGCACGAGAGCCTGCGCACGTTGCTCACCGCACCAGACGGCACCCCGCAGCAGGTCGTGATCCCCGCAGCGCGTGCCGATTTCGGCTGGGACGTCGTCGATGCGACGCAGTGGTCGGCGAGCCGGCTGCACGACGCGCTCGAGGCCAGGTTGATCGGCCACGGCGCGGGCCCGGGACAGACGGTGGCATTGCTGTTCCACCGCTCGGCCGAGGCGATTGTCTCGATCCTCGCGGTGCTCAAGGCGGGGGCGGCGTACCTGCCGATCGATCCCGCACTGCCGGCGACGCGCATCGAGTTCATGCTCGGCGACGCCGCGCCGGTCGCGGCGGTCACGACCGGCGACCTGGCCGAGCGCCTCGCCGGGTTCGGCGGCCCGGTCCTCGATGCGGCCGATGCCGACATCGAAAACCAGCCCGTCACAACGCCTCCCGTGCCGGCTGAGGGTGATGTCGCGTACCTGATCTACACCTCGGGCACCACCGGTGTGCCCAAGGGGGTTGCCATCACGCACCGCAACGTCGTCGGCCTGCTGGGGCGGCTGGACGATCAGCTGCCGGCCGCCCGCGTCTGGAGTCAGTGGCACTCGCTGGCCTTCGACGTCTCGGTGTGGGAGATCTTCGGGGCCCTGCTGCACGGCGGGCGCCTGGTCGTGGTGTCCGAGACGGCGGCCCGCGCGCCGGAGGAACTGCACGAGCTGCTGGTCGCCGAGGGCGTCACGATGCTGACCCAAACCCCCTCCGCCGCAATGATGTTGTCCCCGCAGGGCCTGGAGTCGACGTCGCTGGTGGTGGCGGGCGAGGCCTGCCCGCCCGAGCTCGTCGACCGCTGGGCGACCGACAGCACCGGCGCGGGCCGCGTCATGCTCAACGCGTACGGCCCCACCGAGGCCACCATCTACGCCGCGGTCAGCGCACCGCTCACCGCGGGTTCACCTGCCGTGCCGATCGGCATGCCGGTGACGGGCGCGGCGTCCTTCGTCCTGGACGAGTGGTTGCGCCCTGTGCCGGTCGGCGTGGTGGGCGAGCTGTACGTCGCGGGCTCGGGTGTCGCGGCCGGATATGTGCGCCGCGGCGCGCTGACGGCGTCACGCTTCGTGGCGTGCCCGTTCGGCGCGCCGGGGCAACGCATGTACCGCACCGGTGACCTCGTCCGGTGGGGCGCCGATGGCCAGCTGCAGTACCTGGGCCGTGCCGACGAACAGGTCAAGATTCGCGGCTACCGCATCGAATTGGGCGACGTGCAAACGGCATTGGCCGGCCTCGACGGGGTCCGGCAGGCCGCGGTGATCGTGCGCGAGGACCGCCCCGGCGACAAGCGACTCGTCGGCTACATCACCGGCACGGCCGACCCGGCCGAGGCGCGGAACGCCGTGGCCAAACACCTTCCGCCGTACATGGTTCCGGCCGCCGTCGTCGCGCTCGCGACGCTGCCGCTGACCCCGAACGGCAAGCTGGACCGCCGCGCGCTCCCGGCGCCGACGTACGGCAACGCCGATGAGTATCGGGCGCCGCGCACCCCGGTCGAGGAGACACTGGCCGCGGTCTACGCCGACGTCCTCGGCGTGGAACGGGTCGGCGTCGACGATTCGTTCTTCGAGCTGGGCGGCGACAGCATCATGTCGATGCAGGTGGTGGCGCGGGCGTGCAGGTCGATGCGGGTTGGTCACTGCAGGTGCCCGACTCCGGCACGACCGCCGGGGATTGCCTGCACACGGTCGACGAGCTGACGGAAGACGCGGTGGTCGCGGCCCGGTCGCGGTTGGATCCGGCGGCCGGCGTGATGCTGAGCGCGCTGTGGGTGGCGCCCGCGTGTCAGCTGGTGCTGATCATCCACCACCTCGCGGTCGACGGGGTGTCGTGGCGAATCCTGTTGGAGGACTTGAACGTCGCGTGGCTGCAGTCCCGCGCGGGGCAGCCGGTCGAGCTACCGGCGAGCGGTACGTCGTTCCAGCGCTGGGCGCAGGTCCTCACCGAACGCTCTACGGCGCCCGAGGTGGTCGCGCAGGCGGCGGCCTGGCAGCAGGTGGCGGCGACGCCGGCACTGCTGCCCGCCGTGCAGCCGGCGCGCGACACCTTCGCCGCCGCTGGGCGGCTGTCGGTCACGCTGGACGATGTCGACACCGTGCCGACACTGCTGCGCGAGGCGCCGGCGGCATTCCATGCCGGCATCAACGATGTCCTGCTGATCGGATTCGCCTTGGCGCTAGCCGAATTCGCGAACTGTGATCGCACCATCGGCATCGACGTGGAAGGTCACGGCCGCCACGACGAGCTGGCCGACCACCTCGATCTGTCGCGCACCGTCGGCTGGTTCACCACCAAGTACCCGGTGGCTGTCACGGTCGGCGACCTCTCCTGGACACAGGTGACGTCCGGTGACGCCGCGCTGGGCGCCGTGCTCAAGGACGCCAAGGAGCAACTGCGGGCACTGCCGGACGGCCTGACGTACGGCCTGCTGCGCTACCTGAACGACGACGTCGACCTCGAAACCGACGATCCGGCAATCGGATTCAACTACCTGGGCCGCCTCGGCGGCGGCTCCGAACTGTCCGACGAACTGTGGCAGGTCGGCCGGGATGGCTCCGCAGAGGTCACCGGTCTGGCCACCGCGGTACCGATGCCGCTGATGCACACCGTCGAGCTCAACGCCGGCACCGTCGACACCGACGCCGGCCCGCAGCTGCACGCCAATTGGATGTGGGCACCGTCCGCGCTCGACCAGGAACAGGTGACCCGCCTGAGCCGCCTGTGGTTCGACGCGCTGACCGGCATCTGCGCCCTGGTCCGCGCCGGCGGCGGCGGTCTGACGCCGTCGGACATCGCACCGGCGCGCCTGGATCAGCAGCAGATCGACGAGCTGGAACGCGCACACCCCGTCGCCGACATCCTGCCGCTGACACCGCTGCAACAGGGCCTGCTCTTCCACGCCGCGCAGTCCGGCGCCGACGCCGATCTGTATGCGGTGCAACTGGATCTGAGTCTGGCCGGTCCGCTCGACGCGGAGCGGCTGCGGGACGCCGTGCAGGTGGTGGTGCAGCGGCACCCGAACATCGCGGCCCGCTTCTACACCGGCCTCGAGGTGCAGGTCATCCCGGCGGCGCCCGACGTCGCGTGGCGGGTGTTGGAGGCAACCGACGACGAGGTCGCGCACATCTGCGCCGCCGAACGTGCTGCGGTGTGCGACCTCAGCGACCGGCCGGCGTTCCGGGTGGCCCTGATCCGCACCGGCGAACACCGGCACCGGCTGGTGCTCACCAACCACCACGTCGTGATGGACGGCTGGTCACTACCGGTCCTGCTGCGCGAGATCTTCGCCGGCTATCACGGCTACCGGCTGCCCGCCGCGGTGCCCTACCGCCGCTTCGTCACGTGGCTCGCCGAGCGGGACCTCGATGCCGCACGTACCGCCTGGGCCGAGGTGCTGGCCGGCGTCGACACCCCGACACTGGTCACACCACGGGCCGTCTCCGGTACCCGAGGCGTGAAATCTGTTGCGCTGTCGGCCGAAACCACGCATGCCGTCGGTGAGCTGGCGCGGGCCCGTCACACCACCGTGAACGTCGTCCTGCAGGCGGCCTATGCGCAGCTGCTCATGCAGCTGACCGGCCGCCACGACGTGGTGTTCGGAACCGCGGTGTCGGGCCGCCCGACCGACGTGGCCGGCGCGGACGAGATGGTCGGCCTGATGATCAACACCGTCCCGGTGCGGGTCACCGCGACCGCGGCCACCACCGCGGCCGAACTGCTCGACCAGATGCAGGATGCGCACAACCGGACACTCGACCACCAGCACCTGTCACTCGCCGAGATGCACCGGATCACCGGTCAGGACCGGCTTTTCGACACGCTGTTCGCGTATGAGAACTACCCGCTGGGCCCCGCCTCGTCGGGCGGCGCCGGGGACCTGACCATCACCGAGTTCAGCAGCCATGAGCAGAACCACTATCCGTTGACGGTGCAGGCCATGCCGGGCGAAGAACTCGGTCTGCGTCTCGAGTTCGACACCGCGGTGTTCGGCGCGGCCGACATCGACCGGCTGGTCGAACGGTTCGAACGCGTGCTCGTCGCGATGACCACCGCCCCCACCGGGCGGCTCGCGTCGGTGAATCTGCTTGCCGCCGAGGAGCGCTCGCAACTGGACCGGATCGGCAACCGGGCCGCCACAGCCGAGGTGCCGGCATCGATTCCGGAACTCTTCGCCGCGCAGGTCGACCGCAACCCGGAGGCTGTCGCGCTCACCGGACCGGACCGCGCGCTGACCTACCGCGACCTCGATGAGGCCGCGAATCGGTTGGCGCACCAACTGATCGACGCCGGCACCGGTCCGGGGCGGACCGTGGCACTGCTGTTCCCCCGGTCGATCGACGCGGTGGTGGCGATCCTCGCGGTCCTCAAGGCCGGGGCGGCGTACCTGCCGATCGATCCGGCGTTGCCGGCGGAGCGGCTCGCGTTCCTGCTGTCGGACGCGGCACCGGGCGTCGCGGTCACGACCGCAGACCTGGCCGGCCGGCTCGGCGCGTTCGACGGCCCGGTCATCGTCGACACCGTCACCGAAAACTGGCCTGCCACAAGGCTTCCGAACCCCGACGCCGACAGCGTCGCCTACTTGATCTACACCTCCGGCACCACCGGAACGCCCAAGGGTGTGGCGGTGGCGCACAGGAACGTGGCCCGGCAGTTCGGGGTACGACTCGCGGGCCTGCCCGCCGACGCGGTCTGGACACAGTGCCATTCGTGCGCGTTCGACTTCTCGGTGTGGGAGATCTGGGCCGCACTGCTGCACGGCGACCGCCTGGTGATCGTGCCCGAGTCGGTGACTGCGAACCCGGACGAGTTCCAGCGCCTGCTCGCGGCCGAGCAGGTCAACATCCTCACCCAAACCCCCTCCGCGGCAGGCGCGTTGGCGCCCGATGCGCTGGCGCCGCTGGCCCTGCTGGTCGGCGGCGAGGCGTGCCCCGCCGAGCTGGTCGACCGCTGGACGTCGTGCGGGCACACCATGATCAACGCCTACGGCCCCACCGAGACCACGGTGTACGACGCCATGACCGAACCGCTCACGGCGGCAACGGGTCCGGTGCCGATCGGCACACCGGTGCCCGGCACGGCGGTGTTCGTGCTGGACGGCTGGTTGCGTCCCGTTCCCGCGGGTGTCGTCGGTGAGCTGTACGTCGCAGGTGACGGCGTGAGCGTCGGCTACGCCGGTCGCCCGGGGCTGACCGCCGGCCGGTTCGTGGCCTGCCCCTTCGGCGCACCCGGACAACGTATGTACCGCACCGGGGACCTGGTGCGCTGGGATGCCGATGGGCGGCTGCACTACGTCGGCCGGGCCGACGAGCAGGTCAAGATTCGTGGCTTCCGCATCGAACTGGGCGAAGTGCAAACGGTTTTGGCGCGCCTCGACGGTGTGGACCAGGCGGCCGTGGTCGCCCGCGAGGACCGCACCGGCGACAAGCGTCTGGTCGGCTACCTCACCGGCACCGCCGATCCCGCGACAGTGCGTACACAGCTCGCCGACCTGCTGCCGGCCCACGCGGTCCCGGCCGCCATCGTCGTGCTGCCGGCACTGCCGGTCACGGTCAACGGCAAGCTCGACGTCCGCGCGCTGCCGGCACCCGAATACCGCGCGGGCGCCTACCTGGCGCCGCGTAACGCCACCGAGGCGGCGCTGGCCGCCGTCTACGGCCGCGTCCTCGGCGTCGAACGCGTCGGCGTGGACGAGTCGTTCTTCGATCTCGGCGGCGACAGCATCTCGGCGATGCGCCTCGTCGCGGCTGTTCGTGCCGACCTCGGCATCGAGCTGTCGGTGGCCACCGTGTTCGAGGCGCCGACGGTGCAGGCGCTCGGCGAGCGGCTGACGGCGGAGGGCGCGGCCACACCGGACATCGCGCCGGTCCAGGTGCTCAAGACCGGTACGGGCGTCCCACTGTTCTGCCTGCCCGCCGTCAGCGGTATCAGCTGGCCGTACCAGGTGCTCGGCGGCTACGTCGACGGTCCGATCATCGGCATCCAGCAACCGGCCACGGACGCACCGGGATCGCTGCGCGAGATGGCGGCGACGTACGCCGGCCGGATTCAGGCCGAGCAGCCGTCGGGCCCGTACCACCTGCTGGGCTGGTCGTTCGGCGGTGTCGTCGCGCATGCCGTCGCGGTCGAGCTGCAGCGGCGCGGCGCTGCCGTCGCCCGGCTGGTGCTGCTCGACGCCGAGCCGAGCCTGCGCGTCACGAACCAGGCGGTCGACCGGGACCAGCTGGCCGGCATCGTCGACGACGGCCTGCTGGACCTGCTGGTCCGCAACTTCGACACCAACGTCGCGCTGTACCGGGAACACGAAGCCGGCCGGTTCGACGGTGACGTCGTAGTGGTCGCGGCGGCCGCGGATGACGACGGTCGCGGCGCGTTCCTCGCGCAGAGCTGGCGCCCGCACGTCGCCGGCACTGTCACGGTGCACGAGGTGCGGCGCGGGCACCATGAGATGCTGGCCGTCGAAGCGCTTGCCGAGTACGGCAGGTATCTGGGCGGTGAGGCAACGTGAAGGCTCGGTCGGGCAAGGGTGTGTTCGCCGGGGCTTTCGAGCTGCTGGCGCGATTGTTGCTACGCCGGCCATGGGCGGTGATCGGCGCCTGGCTGCTGCTCGTCGTGGCGCTGTCGGTGGCCGTGCCGCCGCTGATGAAGCTGGCGAGCGACCGGAACCAGGAGCTGCTGCCCGCCAACTCCGCGGTGATGGCGGCGACGCGGGACATGACGACGGCGTTCCACGAACCCGGGATCCAGAACATCGCGCTGGTGGTCCTCACCGACGAGAAGGGCCTGACCAAGGCCGACGAGGACGTCTACCGCACTCTCGTCGACAGCTTGCACCGCGACACCGCCGACGTGGTGATGGTGCAGGACTTCATCTCGCAGCCGCCGATGCGAGAGGTGTTGGCCAGCAAGGACAACAAGGCGTGGTTCATCCCGGTCGGTATCCGGGGCGAGCTCGGCTCACCGGAATCCAGCGAGGCCTATAAACGTGTTGTCGGCATCGTCGACCACACCTTGAATCAAGGCACTGCCGGCTCGTCGCTCAACTATCACATGACGGGCCTGACGGCCACCGTCGCCGAACGCGAACAGCTCGGGTTGCGTGACCTGCGGGTCATCGAGACCGCCACGGTCGCCATGGTGCTGCGAATACCTCAGGCAGGGACTCGATTCCGACGAGGCCGTGGCGCGGGCGCTGACCGCCATCGGCAAGGTCATCGCGGCGTCGGCGGCCACCGTCGCGGTGACGTTCCTGGGCATGAGTTTCACCAGCCTCAAGGTCTTCTCGACGACGGGTCCGGCGCTGGCGGTCACGATCGCGGTGGCGTTCCTGTCGTCGATCACGTTGTTGCCGGCGATCCTCACGCTCGTCGGGCGGCGCGGCTGGGCCCGGCCCCGCAAGGAACTGACCAGCCGCTTCTGGCACCGGTCCGGCATCAACATCGTGCGGCGCCCCGTGGTCCACCTGGTCGGCAGTCTCGTCGTGCTGATCGCGCTGGCGGCCGGCGTCGGCTGGCTGCACACCAGCTACGACGCCCGCACCGCACTGCCCGCGACGGCCGAGAGCAACATCGGCATGGCCGCCATCGAACGGCACTTCCCGGCGAGTGTGACGGCGCCGCAATACCTTTTCGTCCAGTCGCCGCACGACCTGCGGACGACCAAGGGGCTCGCCGACCTCGAACAGATGGCGCAGCGCGTCGCGCAGCTGCCCGACATCGCCGCCGTCCGCGGCGTCACCCGCCCCACCGGTGCTCCGCTGGAGCAGGCGACGCTGAGTTACCAGGCCGGCGAGATCGGCGACAAGCTCGCCGAGGCCACCAACAAGATCAATGGCAGCGTCGACCAGCGGCAGGCGCTGGTCGGCGGGGCCGGCAAGCTCGCCGACAGCCTGGCGACCGTACGTACCCAGCTGACCAAGACCATGGGCGTGCTCGACAACCTGAACAAGAGCATGGCCAGCATCAAGGACCAGCTGGAAAGCTCGCAGGAGTTCCAGGACGCACAGCGGCAGATGGATGCCGTACGCAATTCCGGCGACGTGCCGAACATCCCGCCGCGGTCGGGCACCCAGAACTTCCAGGACATGGTCGCCATGGCCGATGCGCTGCTGCAGCAGCGCAAGGACAACCCCGGCTGTGATGCGGACCCGGATTGCACAGGACAGCGTGACCAGCTGCAGCGGCTCTCGGACGGGCTGCACAAGATGCAGCCTTCGCTGGACTCGGCGGCCAAAGCCCTTCGCTCCCTTGGCGGTGCCGGGGGCAGTGGTGCGGCCGGTGGTTCGGGCGGCATGAAGCAGAACATGGCCGCCCTGCAGGAGGGCGCCAACGCCCTGGCCGAGGGCAGCCGCAAGATCGCCGAGGGACTGCGTGTCCTCGACGACCAGACCAAGCAACTCGGCGAAGGCCTCTCGCACGCGTCGGCATTCCTGCTGGCGATGAAACTGCACGCGTCCGAGCCGGGCGCCGCGGGCTTCTACATCTCGCCGGAAATCCTGGGCAACGACAAATTCAAGGACCTGGCGCGGGTTTTCATGTCGCCCGACGGACATTCGGCGCGGTACCTCGTCGAGTCCAAGCTCAACCCGTACGACACCAAAGCCATGGACCAGGTCAAGGCGATTCTCGCCGCCGCGCAAGGCGCACAAGCCAATACGTCGCTGGCCGACGCCAAGATCGCGATGTCGGGCATGACGCCGTACTACGCGGAACTGCGCGACTACTTCAACAAGGACCTGCGGTACATCGTGCTCATGACCGTCATCGTGGTCTTCCTGATCCTGGTGCTGTTGCTGCGGGCCGTCGTCGCGCCGCTGTATCTCGTTGGCACCGTGATCCTCTCGTGCCTGTCATCGCTCGGCATCGGCGTCATCGTGCTGCAGATCCTCGGCGGCCAGCCGATGGCGGCGAGCACCCCGGGCATGGCATTCATCGTGCTGGTGGCAGTTGGCGCCGACTACAACATGCTGCTGATCTCCCGGATCCGCGACGAATCCCCCAACGGCATCCGCTCGGGCGTCATCCGCACCGTGCGCAGCACCGGCAGCGTGATCACCTCGGCCGGAATGATCTTCGCCGCGCCCATGTTCGCCATGCTGTTCAGCAGCATCGGCTCAATGGTGCAGGGCGGCTTCATCATCGGCGTGGGCCTGCTGATCGACACCCTGATCGTCCGCACCGTCACCGTGCCGGCGCTGGCCGTGCTGGTCGGCAAGTACAACTGGTGGCCGTCGCGAGCCAAGCGGAACCCGGCGCCCGCCCTGAGCTAGCGTGGGGGCATGGCCGATCTGCTCGCGCTGACGCCCACGTTGTACCGACTGCGGATCCCAGGCGAGCGGGCACATCTGCTCAACTGCTACCTGCGCCTCGACGCCGACGGCGTGACGCTCATCGACACCGGCTGGCCCGACAGTGCCGCGCTGATCGCCGATGCCCTCGCCGCGCTGCAGCGCCGGCCCGCCGACGTGAAACGTATTGTGCTGACGCACTTTCACGAGGACCACTGCGGAGCCGCCGCCGAGATCGCCGGCTGGTCAGGCGCTGAAGTCATTGCCGGAGAGCCTGATTCGTCGTACATCACGGGTGACGACGCCGGTCCGATACCGGTGCTGACCGACGCCGAGCGAACGCTGCGGCCGGATTTCGACGCCGCACCGCACGGTCCGGCCTGTCGCGTCGACCGCACCGTGACCGACGGCGACGTCCTCGACCTCGGTGGCGGCGCCCGCGTCATCGCCGTCCCGGGACACACCCCGGGCAGCATCGCGCTGTATCTCCCGGACGATGATGCCGTCCTGACCGGCGACGCCGTTGCCGAGGTGAATGGTCAAGTGGCGGTGGGCGTCTTCAACACCGACCGGCCCGCCGCCGTCCGGGCGGTCACCACGCTCGCCGCGACGGGTGCACGCATCGCGGGATTCGGCCACGGTGAAGCGATCATCGGCGATGCCGCGGCCCACATCGCCGCGGCCGTCGACCTGTTCGGGTGAATCCCCGGCTAGCAGGCAATCTACTCAACGGGCGCCACGGATCGGTCAAGTCGCGGCATTCGGTCGAGATCGGTCAATTCTGATATTGCTGACGGTTCGCCTGCTATCTGCGCGCTATCTTTGAACGCGAGGGTGGGGGAGGACTCGAATGCTGGTTGACCCTGAGATTTTGCGGGCGTTCGCAGATCAAAAGACGCGGTTCCTGGAGCTATCGATTGTCAGTGCAATAGTTAGTGGAATTTCTTTTGTTTGCTACGTTCCTAGCGGGCGGCTCGCAATCGGAATCGGTGGGGCCAGGCAAATCTATTACCCCATTATTGTTGCCGGACTGGTGTGTTGGTTGTCCTACCTTCTCCTGCGAGGCAGGTCGAACGGTTGGGGATATCTGAAACTGTCCCCGGAAGGGTTTGAGGTCTCAAACTCCGTAACCACGACCGCCAGTGGAGCGTGGGACGACGTGATGGATGTCATTGACCAGGCGCCTAAGGGCAAGGCCGTGAGCTGTCCGGCGGTGATGGTGATGACAGATGGTGAAGCGCAGACCATCAACAGCTTGCCTACCTACCAGGCGAATGGAGCTGCGCTCTACTGGGCTATCCGGCATTACTGGCTGTATCCGGAGAACCGCGGTGAGCTGGCCAATGGCCGGGCGATCGAACGGCTGCGGGCGCAGGACTTCGAGGTCGAATGATCCGTCGAGGCGGGCTTCGCAAGTGGTGGCTGGTGGGTGGTGCGCTGGCTTTGGTTGCTGCGGTGGTGGCTGCCGTGATCGTCGTCCAGCGACCGGTCGACGGCAGGCCACAGTCTGCGCCACCGATGGCTACCGCAGAGCAGTTGGGGTTGCCCAAACAGTTGTTGCTATCTCAGTCGATGCGGAAGCAACCGGTGTTCGGCTGGCATGTGACGGCAGCCGAGCTGGGGCTGCCGGCAGATTCGATGATCCATCCGGCCGGCAATGTGGGGGACCGTGGATTCTTTCTAGGTGCCTCGGGCGATGGGTGGCGAGTTGTCGGGGTCAACGTGGCGGATGGTCACCGGCTGTTCGCTCCGGTTCGGCTAGGCCCCAACGCACGCGCGGCCAGTACTCGCTGTTTCGTGAATGGGCCGGCGATGTTGTTGTGCGTATGGGACGCTTCGGGACAGCCGCGGCGGGCGTGGGTCGTCAACACCGAGACTGGGGCCGTGATGTTCGACGGCCCGACTGAATTGCGAGCGTACGGATCAGGTCCCGAACCACGCTTGAGCCAGGTAGGTGACTACGTGGTTGCCGCGGTGCCGGACAGTGGTGTTCATGGGGTTGGCCCGCATGCCGAGCTCACATGGTTTGTCCCGGGCGATGGTCTGCTCGGGGATTCTGCGGGACCCAATTCGGACCTTCAGCCGATGAAGTTTGCATCGCAAGGTGTTTTCAAGGCGCCGGACATCGTTTTCTCGGTTGCCGACGGCGTCTCGGTGAAGCCTTCAGCGGGGCGTGACGCATCAGTCGGAAGTGCCATCGTCTACGCCGGTGGGTTCGGGTTCAGCTATCACGATCAAGACGGCACGGAACGCGTTGCGCTGCTTGATGAATACGGCCGGTTATCGGCGCAGATGGCCGGGGGCCTTGTGAATACCTCGCCCGACGTGCCGATCGTGGAGGACGAGTCGCAGCTTCGAGTCGTCACGATGAGTGGGCGGCAACTGCTCGAAATCCCCAAGCCCACGTTACGGCTCTACGCACGGCTCATCGGTACGACCCTGTACGTCGCCTCCGACAAGCGGCTTCGAAGTTGGCAGCAATTCGACCTGCGAACAGGCGCCAAGGGAAAGGCCTGTGATGCTGAAGGCCTGTCCACCAGCTACATCGGCTCTGATGGCGCGATCGCCATCCTGACGGGCGAGCCGTCACCGGTCGCCTATGGCATGGATATGGCGACATGTGAAACCGCGTGGGCCATGCCAGGCACAAGCTCCCCAGACGTGACTGTGCGGGAAGTATGGAGGGTCAACACCACGCTGCTGGGCCGCGGTGCGGACGACTTGTTTTCACTTGTGCCGCAGCCCAAATGAGCTGGAGCTAGTGGGAATCCCTGGGCATTCTCGGCGCGCTCGGTGGGAAAGCTACGCTGTGACGGTGAGCTCGACGCGGCCGTCGGTGCCGAGGGTCTCGCGCTCGGCGAGCGCGGAGGTCTTGGCGACGAGCCGCACCCGGTCCGCGCGGAACAGGTCTTCGGAGTACTCGAACGGCCGGCCGCCGGCATCGGAGGCGACGCGCGTCATCGCCAGCAGGGGAGTGCGCGTGGGGATTTCGAGCCAGGACGCTTCGCGCGGGTTGGCGCTGACGACCTCGATGCTCTCGACCGACGTCACCGGCCGCAGGTCGTAGCGGACGGCCAGGATGTCGTAGAGCGACCCGCCGAGCGGTTGCTCCAGCAGGTCCGGCACGAGGTCGGCGGGGAAGTGCGCGCAGTCGACCGACAGCGGGAAACCGTCGGCGTAGCGCAGGCGTTGCACGACAACGAGTTCGGTATCGGGTTCGATGCCCAGGCGTTGCGCCTCGATGGCCGTGGCGCCGCGCAGGGCCGTCGACAACACCCGGCTGCGGGTCGTGGAATGACCGCCCTGCTTCAGCCGGTTCGGCAGGCCCGAAAGTTCGGCGACGTTGCGTTCCACGAGCACCGTCTTGATGAACGTGCCGCCCGCGCGGCCACTGCGCCGCTCCAGGATCCCGGCGCGGCTCAGCGGTACGAGGGCGCTGCGCAGCGTCGCGCGGGAGACGGAGAACTGCTCGGCCATCTCGCGTTCGGAGCCCAGACGGTCACCCGGTCGCAGAGTGCCGGCGTCGAGCATCGCGACGATGCGGCGCCGCACATCCTCGGCTACCGGGCCACCCTCGGACTCGTCCATGCCGTTCACCGTACCGACCTACTGTCAGCCGGCGACGGCGTCCAGCGATTCCGGCAGGATTTGCCCGCCGTCGACGACGATGGACTGGCCGGTGAGGTAGCGCGCCTCGTCGCTTGCCAGGAACGCGGCGAGGTGGCCGATGTCTTCCGGCGTGCCCAGCGTTCCGGCGGGGATGGAGCGGGCCATGCCGGCGATGTAGTCCTCGCCCATCTCCTGCAGTCCCTCGGTGAGGATGTTGCCGGGCAGGATGGCGTTGACGGTGATGCGCTTGGGTGCGAGTTCGATTGCGGCGGTGCGCATGAAGCCGAGCTGCGCGGCCTTCGACGCGCCGTAGTGCGACCAGCCGGGGAAACCCGTCACTGGACCGGTGATCGACGAGGTCAGGATGACGCGGCCGGCGCCGCTGCGGGTCAGCGCGTCGAGACAGGCCTGCACGCTGTAGACGGTGCCCTTGACGTTGACGTCGAGCACGGTGGCGAGATCGTCGGGCGTCATGGTGGCCAGCGGTGCCTCGGGGAAGATGCCGGCGTTGGCGCACAGCACGTCGATGCCGCCGAAGGCGTCGACCGCGGCTTGGGCCATGGCCTGACACGACCCGGGATCGGCCACGTCGACCGCGACGCCGATGATCTTGCCGGAACCCAGCCCGTCGAGGCCGGCGACGGCGGTGTCGAGGTCATGCAGTGAGCGCGCCGCGACGGCGACGTTGGCGCCCGCGGTGGCGAACACCGCGGCGATGCCGTAGCCGATGCCCTTGGTGGCGCCGGTGACGATGACGTTCTTGTTGGCGAGATCGAACATGATGTGTGTGTCCTGTCAGTGGGCGAGGGTGGGCGCGGCCGCGAAAACATCGACGCGGAACCACGACGGGTCGGTGAGGTAGGCCTGTGCCAATTGTGCAGTGCCCGAGGCGTATCGGGGTCCGAGCGTCTGTGCCGGGCCCGATTCGGGATGGCTGCCGATCCAGGCCGTGAGCATCAGGCGACGCAGCATGACGAACGTCGGGATTTCGGCGAGGTCGGCGGCGGGGATGCCGCGGACGCTGCGGTAGCCCGCGAGCCATTCGTCGATGATGCGGGCGGCGTCGGGGGTGTCCTCGACGAACGACACCACGGCACCGAGGTCGGCGAGGTACCACGACCAGCCGCAGTCGTCGAAGTCGATGACGGTGATCTTGCCGTTGTGCACCATCAGGTTCGACATCCGCAGGTCGGCGTGGACGAGCCCGAAGCGCTCGGGGCCCATGCCGTAGTCGGTGAGGCGTTCGATGACCTTGCGTTCGGCCTCTTCGATGACGGCGGCGTCCGCGGCCGAGAGGGCCGGCGCGTCCCGCCAGTCACCCCAGCGCCCGGCCGTGCCGAGCATGGTGTCGAGGTCCCACCGGAACCGCGTGAAGGCCTCGGGTCGCTGCCAGTTCTGGACGTGCTCGTGCAGCGTCGCGGTGATGGCGCCCAGTTCGCTGAAGCTGATGTCGGAGGCGTCATCCTCGGCGATGGTGCCTTCCACGAAAGTGAACAGGTCGACGAGGTAGGTCTCATCGCCGATGCGGGCCTCCACGACGCGCCGGCCGTCGGGAGCGGGTATCACCTGCGGCGTCGTGATGGCGGAGTCGCGGCGGAGGCTTTCCATCCAGTCGAGTTCGGATTCGATGGCGGCCAGCGAGTGGTAGCCCGGCCGGTGCACGCGCAGGACCTGGCGCCCGGTCTCCGATTCCACCAGGAACGTGCCGTTCTCCGAGTAGCTCAGCAGCGTCACAGTCGCCGAATCGAGTCCATAGTGCGGGAGCGCGGCATGCGCGAAGCGTTCGTAGTCGGTGGCGGCCATGTCGCTCATTGTGGCTCTCCTGAACTGGCGGTGTGGGCACGGTCACTATTTGGTCTGGTCAGTTCTACCGCACTTCGGGTCGAAAGTGAACCAAAACTGAAAATTGGTAACGACGGTTTTACGGGCCGGAAATATGGCGCCCTTTCAACCCTGCCCACAGGAAGTGTGCAGGTAGCACGGGTATTGACCGCGCTGGAGTGGTCTGGTACCAATAGCCGTGTGCCGATGGCGTGGGGGTTCATTGGTCCATCGGATAGCTGAAGTGCCGCTCGACGGAGCAGACCAAATAAACCCAAAACCGGCCAGCGTGGCCCGGACTCATCTCCCATCAGATCGGATCGGTTAGCACCCATGAGTGAAATCGACGACCACCCACGAACTGCCCCGCTGGCATCGGCGCCGCCCGACAGCGACCCCGGCGTGCAGCGCCTCAAACCCAACGCCGTCGGCTTGATCGGCGTGCTGTTCATGGCGGTGGCCACCGCCGCCCCGATCACCGCGATGGTCGGTAACGTCCCGATCGCCGTCGGGTCCGGTAACGGTGCGGCAGCCCCCGCCGGGTACCTGATTGCGACGATCGTGCTCGGCCTCTTCGCGGTCGGATATGCGGCGATGTCGAAGCACATCACCGCGACGGGGGCGTTCTACGGCTACATCTCGCACGGACTCGGGCGGGTGCTCGGTCTGTCGGCCGGCTTCCTGACGGTCCTGGCGTACGTGGTTTTCGAGGCGTCCCTGGTCGGCATCTTCTCGTTCTTCTCGCGGGATCTGTTCGCATCACTGTTCAACGTGCACCTGCCGTGGCTGCTGTTCGCCGTTGTGATGATCGTCGCCAATGCGGTGCTCACCTACTTCGATGTCAACTTGGCCGCGAAAGTGCTTGGCGGACTGCTGATCACCGAGATCGTGATGTTGACGCTGATGGCCGGCTCCGTCGTCGTCAGCGGCGGTGGCCCGGAAGGCTGGTCGCTGTCATCACTGAACCCGCTCAACGGGCTGAAGGGGCTCGACGCCGTCGTCCCGAACGTCAACGGCGCGGGCACCATGGCCGTTGTCGGCTCCGCCGGAATCGGCCTGTTCTTCGCCTTCTGGTCCTGGGTCGGATTCGAGTCCAGTGCCATGTACGGCGAAGAGTCCAAGAATCCCAAGAAGATCATCCCCGTCGCGATCATGTCGTCGGTGCTCGGCATCGGAGCGTTCTACATCGTGGTGTCGTGGCTGGCGATCGTGGGCACCCGACCCAGCAAATCCATTGCGCTGGCGCAGGATACGAACACCGCCGGGGAAATATTCTTCACTCCGGTGCGCGAGCACCTCGGCGGCTGGGCCGTGACCATGTTCCAGATCCTGCTCACCACCGGCTCGTACGCGTGCGGCATGGCCTTCCACAACTGCGCTGCCCGCTACATCTACGCGCTCGGCCGCGAAGACATCCTGCCCAGAACCGCGAAAACCATTGGCCGTACCCACCACAGCCACGGATCCCCGCACATCGCGGGCTTCGTGCAGACGGCCATCACCCTGGTGATCGTGCTGTGGTTCGCGGTGTCCGGTCGCGATCCCTACAGCGGGCTCTACGGCCTTGCCGCGCTGCTGGGTACCTCCGCCATTCTCATCGTGCAGGCGATGGCGGCGTTCTCGGTCGTCTCGTACTTCCATGTGCGCAAGCAACATCCGGAGACTGCGCACTGGTTCCGCACCTTGGTGGCTCCCGGGCTCGGCGGCATCGGCATGCTGTACGTCATCTACCTGCTGATCAAGAACGCCTCGTTCGCGGCCGGTACGGCCAAGGACGACATCGTCTTCGCGTCGATTCCCTGGGTTGTCGGCGGCACCGCCATCGCAGGAATCGTGGTCGCCCTGGTGCTCCGGGCCAAGTCCCCGCAGCGCTACGACCGATTGGGGCGCGTCGTACTCGACGAAGAACGCTGACGTAACGACCCGACCCAGCGCCGATCGCTTTCTACCGCAAGGACAACGAACATGGCTTTCTCAACAATCATGGACTCCAACAGCTACACCGGCGGGGAAGAACTCGACCCCACCACCGATGCCATGGTCGAGAAGCGGCGATCGACGCTGGGTCCGTCGTACCGGCTCTTCTACAACCGGCCCGTCCACCTGGTCAAAGGTTCCGGAGCGCACCTCTACGACGCCGATGGCAACAAGTACCTCGACGCCTACAACAACGTCGCCAGTGTGGGGCACTGCAACCCACGGGTCATCGAGGCCGTCACCCGGCAGATGTCGGAGCTCAACACCCACACCCGCTATCTGCACGGCGGCATCCTCGACTACTCCGAGCAACTGCTGGCGACGTTCCCGTCGGAGATCTCCTCGATCATGTACACCTGCACGGGATCCGAGGCCAACGACCTGGCCGTCCGGGTCGCCGAGCAGTACAGCGGCGGCACCGGCGTCATCGTCACCGAGGAGGCCTACCACGGCAACAGCGCGCTGATCTCGGCGATGTCGCCGTCGCTGGGCGTCGGAGTGCCACTGGGCACCAATGTCCGTACGGTGCCGGCCCCGGACTCCTACCGCATCGATCCGGCCGTTCTCGGCACCTGGTTCGCCGACCAGATCAGCGCCGCGATCGCCGATCTCGAGCGGCACGGCCACAAGTTCAGTGCGCTGCTGCTGGATTCGATCTTCTCCTCCGACGGCATCTATGTGGACCCCTCGGTGCTGGGGCCGGCCGTCGAGGTCGTCCACCGCGCCGGTGGCGTGTTCATCGCCGACGAGGTGCAGCCGGGGTTCTCGCGGACCGGTGAGGCCATGTGGGGATTCCAGCGGCACGGCGTGGTGCCCGACCTGGTGACGATGGGCAAGCCCATGGGCAACGGCATTCCCGTCGCCGCGATGGCCGCCCGCCCGGATATTCTCGACGTCTTCGCGCGGGAAACCCCGTACTTCAACACCTTTGGCGGCAACCCGGTGTCGATGGCCGCGGCGCAGGCCGTCCTCGACGTCATCGTCGGCGACGGGCTCGCCGAACATGCCGTCGCCGTGGGCGATCAGTGGCGGGCCGAACTCCGCGTCCTCGCCAAGGAGTACCCGCTGCTCGGCGACATCCGCGGCACGGGCCTGTACACCGGAATCGAGATCGTCACCGACCCCGACACCAAGGAACACGACAGGGGCACAGCGCAGCGCATCGTCGACATGATGCGGGATAACCGCGTTCTGATCTCTGTGTGCGGCGGACATGGCAACATCCTCAAAGTGCGACCCCCTCTGGTGTTCTCGATGTCGGACCTCGACTGGTTCATGACGGTGTTCTCTGCCGTCGTCAAGGAGCTCGCGTGAGTGCTTATCGTGAGGCGTTCGAGGCTGCCGCCGAGCGGCCCGACGACTTCTGGCTGACGGCCGCGCAGGCCATCGACTGGACCGTCGCGCCGACCCGCGCGCTCGACGACTCGGCGGCGCCGCACTACCGCTGGTTCCCCGACGGGCAGCTCAACACCTGCTACAACGCCCTCGACCGGCACGTCGAGGCCGGCAACGGCGACCGCACCGCGCTGATCTACGACTCGGCGATGGTCGGCGTGCAGCAGTCCTTCACGTATGTCGACCTGCTCGACCGCGTGGCGCGCTTCGCCGGAGTGCTTGCCGCACAAGGCGTCACCAAGGGCGACCGCGTCGTGATCTACATGCCGATGATCCCCGAAGCCGTCGTCGCGATGCTCGCGTGCGCCCGCATCGGCGCCGTGCATTCGGTGGTCTTCGGCGGGTTCGCCGCCAACGAACTCGCCGCGCGCATCGACGACGCACATCCGGTGGCCCTGCTGACCGCATCCGGAGGTCTGGAACCCGGACGCACCGTCGAATACCTACCCGTCGTCGCCAAGGCGCTGACGCTGACCGCTGCCGCGCCGGCCACGGTGATCGTCAAGAACCGCGGCGAGATCGCAGGCGAGGCCACCGACTACCCGGGCTACCTCGACTGGGACGAGCTGGTGGCCGGCGCCGAGCCCGTCGCTCCGGTGCCGGTGGCCGCCACCGACCCGCTCTACATCCTCTACACCTCCGGCACGACCGGCCGGCCCAAGGGCGTCGTGCGTGACAACGGTGGGCACGCCGTCGCGCTGGCCTGGTCGATGAAGAACGTCTATGACATCAGTGCCGGCGAGGTGATGTGGACCGCCTCGGACATCGGGTGGGTCGTCGGCAGCTCGTACATCGTGTACGGGCCGCTGATCGCCGGCGCCACCACGGTGCTCTATGAAGGTAAGCCCGTCGGCACCCCCGACGCCGGCGCGTTCTGGCGCGTCATCGAACAGCACGGGGTGCAGGCGCTGTTCACCGCGCCGACCGCACTGCGCGCCATCCGCAAAGCCGATCCCGACGCGTCGATGCTTGCCGGACATGACATTTCGACGCTGCGCACGCTGTTCGTCGCCGGCGAACGGCTGGACCCCGACACCTACGAATGGGCATCGGAGAAGTTGCACTGCCCCGTCGTCGACCACTGGTGGCAGACCGAAACCGGCTGGGCCATCTGCGCGAACCTGCGCGGGCTCGAACCCATGCCCATCAAAGCCGGATCCCCGACCGTGCCCGTGCCCGGCTACCGTGTCAGCATCGTCGATGCCTCGGGCAACCCGGTCGCGCCCGGCGTCGAAGGCAACATCGTCATCAAGCTGCCGCTGCCGCCCGGCACGCTCGCCGGGCTGTGGCAGAACGACAAGGGCTTCGTGCAGTCGTACCTATCCGCGTTCCCCGGCTACTACCTGACGGGTGACTTCGGCTACGTCGACGACGACGGCTACCTGACCGTGCTGGGCCGCACCGACGACGTGATCAACGTTGCGGGACACCGGCTTTCGACCGGAAGCATCGAAGCCGTGATCGCCGGCCATCCGGCCGTCGCGGAGTGCGCCGTCATCGGCATCCACGACGACCTCAAGGGGCAGCGCCCCAGCGGCTATGTCGTGCTGAAGGCGGGCGCGGACGTCGACGGCGCGGTGCTGCAACAGGAACTCGCGGCGATGGTGCGGGACCAGATCGGCGCCGTCGCCACCTTCCGCGACGTCACGGTCGTGGGCGCGCTGCCCAAGACACGCTCGGGGAAGATTCTGCGAAAGACCATGCGGCAGATCGCCGAAGGCGTCGACTACGTCGTCCCGTCGACCATCGAGGACAGTTCGGTGATCGACGCGCTGATTCCGGTGCTGCGGCCCAGCTAGCTTTGCGCCACGACCGGTAAGTTGGCGGCAATGTGGGGTTCTGTGGCGGTGCTGGCGCTGCCGATCGCGTTCGATCCGGTGCGTCTCGGGGTCAACCTGTTGCTGATCTCCCGGCCTCGTCCGGCGCAGAATCTGCTGGTGTACTGGGTCGGATGTGTGACCGCGAGCGTCATGCTGCTGTTGCTCCCGCTGCTGGCGCTGCATTTCACCGATCTGGCGTGGGTGCACGATCTGGCCAATCCCCGCACCACGGCGAGCGCGACCATGCGGCATGCCCAGGTGTTCGTCGGCGTGCTGCTGCTGGTCATCGCGGCGGTGACGGCAATGCGGATGGTGACGCGCCGGCGCGCACCGGACACGGACGCCTCACCCATCTCGAAACTGTTGCAGCGCGATCCCGACGCGCCGCCACGGGGCGGATTGCTGGGACGGGCGCAACGAGCCTGGGAGAGCGGGGCGCTGTGGGTCGCGGCGGTGATCGGCTTCTGGGCCGGCCCCAACCCGTCGCTGGTGCTGTTCGCTCTGACGACGATCCTGGCGTCGGGCGCCGCGATCGGCACGCAGATCGGCGTCGCACTGGTTTTCATCGTGGTGAGCCTCGCCGTCGTGGAAGTGGTGCTGCTCTGCAACGTCGTCTGCCCGGTGAAAACCCAAGCGGCACTGCGGAAAGTGCACGACTGGGTCGGCGGCTACCGGCAGCAGATCGTGGTGGCGATCGTGACGCTGGTCGGCCTGGCGTTCATCGCGCAGGGGACGGGGTTGCTGTCCTAGGCCCGGCGCGGTGCGGCGAGGCGCTCGGTGCGGAGCAGGTCGACCTCGGGCAGTTCCAGCGGCGGCAGGTCACCGACGACCTGTGACAGCAGATGGTCTGCCAGCTCCGGGTTCCGGGCCAGGCACGGTCCGTGCAGGTAGGTCGCGACCACGCTGCCTTGCACGACACCGTCGTATCCGGAGCCCGCACGGTTGCCGGCCCCCTTCTCGACACGCGCCAATGGCTTGGCCAGCGGGCCGAGATCGGTTCCACCACGGTGGTTTTCGAAGCCCGTGAGCTTCTGGGTGAGGCCCTCGATCACGGGTGTCGACGTCACCTCACCGATGGTGCGCTCGGGCTGCGGCGACGTCGTGACGTCGAGCAGGCCGACGCCGTCGACGCGCTCGCCCGACGACGTTTCGTACCAGTGCCCGAGTACCTGGATGGCGGCGCAGATGGCCAGCACCGGGGCGCCACGTTCGGCAGCGCGCTGCAGACCGGGGTGCTGCAGCAGGTGGCGCGTCGCGAGCCGCTGCGCGTAGTCCTCGGCGCCGCCGAGTGTGTAGAGGTCCATCGAATCCGGCACCGGGTCGTCAAGGGTGATCTCGACGATCTCGGCGTCAATTCCCCTGAGCCGCAAACGCTGTCGCAGGACGACGGCATTACCGCCGTCGCCGTAGGTGCCCATGACGTCGGGCAGGACAAGGCCGATCTGAACCGTCATGCCAGCTCCCGACTCAACTGCAGGAACGCGGTGTAGTTCGCGATCACCTCGACGTGCCCGGGCGGACAGGACTTGATGGCGGCCAGCGTGTCGTGCACCAGCGTGTGCTCGACGCCCGCATAGCCGAGCCGCACCGCGAGATCGGTGCCGCGCTCGCCGGCCGACACGATGGGTGCCGGGAAGTCCACGAAATGCTCGAAGTTCACGTCCCACAGCCAGGACAGGTCTTCGCCGTCGGGAACCTGGCCGTTCACCGAAATGACCGCTCCCGCAACATCACTGGAGACCATCGACAGCGCCTCCTGCCACCCGGCGGGATTCTTGGCCAGCAGCATGCGCACGCTGTGCTCACCGACCTGCAGGGTCCGGTACCGGCCGGCGACCTCGTCGACCGTCGACACCGCGGCCACCGCGGCGGCAGGCGACGCGCCCAGCGCGACCGCGGCGGCCACGGCCTGTGTCGCGTTGCCGCGGTTCACCGTGCCGGGCAGGCCCAGCGTCATGGGCGCGGTAAAGCCTTCCGGCCCATAGATGTTCGTCTCGTCGTACCACCACTGGGGCTGAGGGCGTGAGAAGTCGGTGCCGGTCGAATGCCAGTGCCCGTTCTCGCGGACGATGACCTCACCGCTGCGCGGACAGCTGACCGAGTCGTTGGACCAGCCGCCGCCGGCGGCGACCCAGACCACGTCGGGGCTGTCGTACGCCGCCGAGGTCACCAGGACGTCGTCGCAGTTGGCCACCACGACGGCCTTGGGGTGGCGCGCCAGTCCGGCCCGCAGGGTGCGCTCGATGTGGTTGATCTCGCCGACGCGGTCCAGCTGGTCACGGGACAGGTTGAGCAACACGATCACCGACGGGTCGACCGCGTCGGAAACGTGCGGTACGTGCATCTCGTCGACTTCGAGGGCGGCCAGTGTCGCCTTACGGGACCCAGCCAACGCGGCGATCAGCCCGGCGTCCATGTTGGCGCCCTCGATGTTGGACGCCACCGGCCCGAGAGTCGCGAGCGCCGCAGCCGTCATCCGCGTCGTCGTGGACTTGCCGTTGGTTCCGGTGACGACGACCGAACGCCGTCCGGAGCCCAGCTGACCCAGGATCGAGGGGTCCAGCTTCATGGCGACGAGCCCGCCGATCATGGCGCCGGCACCGCGGCCCGTCACGCGCGACGCCCAGCGGGCGGCTGCGCCCGCGCCGAGCGCGACGCGTCCTCGTGCGGTGATCATCCCCGGAAGTCTAGGAGGGCCGCCGCAAATGTGACGACACGTGTGAGGGTGCCCACTTACGGCAGCCGGATGCTCGGCCGCTTGCGCACGATGCCGTCGTCGAGCATCTGCTGGAAGTGATCGGTGACGGTCTGCTCGATGGGGCGATACACCAAACCGAGCTCGCTCTGGCTGCGGCTCGCGTCGAAGACCAGCGGGTATCCGACGTTGGTGTCGACGAACTCGCGCGTCAGCCCGATGACCGGCGCGACGGCCTTCACGGCGACCTTGGGGACGTTGAGCCATGGGAACGGGTACAGCACGCCGAACTTGGCGCGCAGGATCTGGCCGATCTCCAGCAGGCTCAGCGAGGCGGCGTTGACCAGGTAGCGGTCGTGTGCGTCGGGCGTGTAGCCGGCGCGCACGTGGGCGTCGGCGACGTCACGCACATCGACGATGCCCGAGGTCAGCTCCGGGGCACCGGTCAGCATGGTGCCGTCGGCGAACTGCTTCATGGTGGCCAGGCTGGCCGAGTCGCTGGCGCTCGTCAGGGACGGGCCGAGCACCAGGCCCGGGTGGATGGTGACCAGGTCCCAGCGGTTCTGCGCCTTCTGATAGCGCCAGGCCTCCTGCTCGGCCACTGTCTTCGAATACGAATAGGGCTGGTGGTCGACGCTGCTGGTGGTGTTCCACTGGTCTTCGGTGAACACGCCGCCGGGGACGTCGCGCGATTCCCGGGCGTCGCCGTAGATGGCCACCACGCTGCTGGTCAGCACCACGCGCTTGACGCTCTCGGTGCGGTTGACCGAATCCAGCACGTTGCGGGTGCCTTCCAGCGCGGGGCGCACGAGCGACTCCTGCGCGTCGGTGACGCCCTGCAGCAGGAACGGTGACGCGGTGTGCATGACGAGCTCGCAGCCGGCCATCGCCTCGTCGAAGCTGCCGATGTCGAGCAGATCCGCCTTGAAGAGCGTGAGCTTGCCGGGATGGTCGGCCGACAGCTTGTGCAGGTGCTCGAGGCCCGTCGGCTTCTGCGGGTTGCGCACCGTGCCGTGCACGGTATGCCCGGCTTCGAGGAGGTAGCGGACGATCCAGCTGCCGATATACCCGCTGGCGCCGGTGACGAGGACGGGGGCGTCGGGGTCGATCGTGGTCATGCCCGTGACGATAGCGTCGAGCACCTCGCCGAGGGGTTCATCTCCCACAATCCAGATTTGTTGCCGCCGGTCACGATGTGGCCGCCGGAACGTGGCGCGACAGGAAGTCGAGCTGGTCGGTGACGTTGCGTTCGAACTCCTCGCCGACGTAGATGTCGAAATGGCCGGTGTCGTAGAGCTTGATCTCGCCCCGGGGTGCCTGCGCGGCGTACTTCCGGGTCGGCCCCGGCGGGGCGACGGCGTCCTGCTCGCAGATGGCGAAGAAGATCGGGCAGGTGACGTTGCGGGCCCGGCGGCCGGGGAAGTGGCGCACGATCTGCAGGGCGAAGCGCGCTGCGACGTCGCGTTCGATTTCGGCGTCCGGTGGCAAGAGGTTCTGGATCCCCGCGACCGAATCGGGTGAGGTCATCAGCGCCGTCGACCCGGGCGGTCCGTACGTCGGAACCATGACGGGATCGCGGCCGAGGAGGGCGCCGATCTGGTCGCGCACCGCGAGGGCGGTGACCTTGGCCGACGTCGACGGCGGGATGGCGAACGACGACGCGAAGCCGTCGGTGAACGGGCACTGCGCGATTGCCGCGGCAAGCCGCTTGTCCTGCGCGGCCGTGACGATCACGTGCCCGCCGCCGAACGAGGTTCCCCAGACCACGACGCGGTCGGGATCGACGCCCTCGAGGGTGCGGGCGTACGCGATGGCGCTGCGCCAGTCTTCGAGTTGCCTGTCGATATCGAGCAGCTGGCGCGGTTCGCCCGTGCTGGCGCCGAAGTGCCGGTAGTCGAAGACGAGGCAGGCGTAGCCGGCGGCGGTGAAGCGCTCGGCAAAGGCGTCGAGGCGCATTTCCTTGACGCCGCCGAGACCGTGGGCCATCACGATGATCGGCCGCTTTCCGGTGGCGGGGGTTGTGGGCGTGTACAGCCAGGCGGCGCAGGTGGCGTCGCCCGACGGGAAAGTCACATCGGTGCGGGTCATGAAGCGAGAATATGTAAGTGTCTCCAAATTTGTAAGTACCTATAAAAGTGGTACCGGTTACACTCTGGGCGTGGCCGATCCCGGGATGACCAGAACGCAGCGACGGGCCGAGGCCAACCGTCGCGCCGTCGTCGACGCTGCCCGCGAGATCATCGCGACCGAAGGTGTGCACGGGCTGAATCTCGAGGCCGTCGCCGAGCGGGCCGACGTCGCACTGCAGACCGTCTACAACCGCGTCGGCGGGCGGGCTGCATTGCTCACCGCAGTCGCCGAGCAGGCGATGGAGGAGAACCGGGCCTACATGGACGCGGCGTACGCGGCCGACGGCACGGTGGAAGAGCGAATAATGCTGGCGGCCGACGCGTATGCCCGCTTTGCCCGCGAACGTCCGCACGAATTCCAGATCCTCGTCGAACCGCCGGACGTCCCGGACGCGGTCGACCGCATCGCCGAGCTGATCCGTACCCAGAACGCGAAACTCGCGGCCGTGCTGCGCACCGGTATCGAGGCGGGGTTGGTGAATCCCGCTCTCGACCCCGACGACCTCGCGACGATGTTCTGGGCGACCTTCAATGGTCTGCTGGCCCTGTCGTGGCGTCCGGGAGCGCTGCGGTCCGGTCCGGAAGAAATCGACCGACTGCTCGCGGCATACCTGGCCACGGTCGCAGACGGTCTGCGTGTGCGGGTCTGATCCGGCTCCGATCGGCGACACGCTGCGCTGCCCGCCAAATCTGTCGGGGGTCCGTGCCATCCTTGCCACGTGGACGAAACCAACCGCGGCTGGGGCCGACCGGCCACTGAGGCCGGGGCGGGTTGGGCTGTCGTCGACGTCGAGACATCGGGATTCGACCCCGGGCACGCCCGGGTCATCAGCGTCGCGGCGCTGGCCCTCGGAGACGACGGCAATGTGGAGCACTCGTTCAGCAGCCTGCTGAATCCCGGAGTCGATCCCGGCCCCACGCACGTGCACGGTTTGACCTCCGAGATGCTGGCGGGCCAGCCGACCTTCGGTGAGGTCGTCGGCGACCTGGCCGCCGTGCTGTCCGGTCGCACGCTGGTCGCCCACAACGCCGGTTTCGACTACGCATTCCTGGCCGCCGAGTGCGAGCGCGTCGGCGCGGTCCTGCCCGTCGACAGCGTCATGTGCACCGTCGAACTGACCCGCCGGCTCAACCTGGGCACCGAGAACCTGCGGCTGGAGACCCTCGCGACGCACTACGGTGCGACGCAGATCCGTCCGCACGATGCCCTCGACGACGCCATGGTGCTGGCCCAGATCCTCAAACCGGCACTGGCCGCGGCGCGCGAGCACCGGCGCTGGCTGCCCATCCGCAACGTGGGCCGCAAGCGCTGGCCGAGCGGCGCCATCACGCACGACGAACTCCGGCCGCTGAAAGTCCTGGCGTCCCGACTGCCGTGTGCGTACGCCAACCCCGGCCGGTTCGTCGCCGGCCAGCCGTTGGTGCAGGGCATGCGGGTGGCGCTGTCGGGCGAGATGCAGCGCACGCACGAAGAAGTCATCGAGCGCATCGTGCACGTCGGACTGTCCTACTCCGACAGCGTCGACGCCCATACCTCGCTGGTCATCTGCAACGACCCGGCGCCCGCTCAGGGCAAGGGCTACCAGGCCAGGGAGCTCGGCGTCCCGCTGGTCTCCGACGCTGAATTCATGGCGCTGCTGGGCCACGTCGTCGGCGGTTCGGACGTCGAAGAGTTCGTCGACCGCACGCCGGCCGGCGATCAGTTCATGTTGTTCTGAGGTCGCTTCCGCCCAACAACTTTGGTCACTTTGGTTCTTTGATCACGGTAGGTAATTAGCGTCACGCGGTCGACGATTTTTGTCGGTGGTTCGTACTAGTGTTCGAATATGACCGTTACCGACCTGGACACTGCCGAGGCCGTCTGCCGCGACCTCGGCTCGGTGCTGGGCCGGGCCGCATCCCTGGACTACAGCACCCTCTCGGTGCCCGAACTCCTGGCGCTGCAATCGGAGCGGGAACGGTGGACGTGTGCCGCGGCGGCGGTCGATCACCACATCCAGGCCGCGCTGGCGGCCCAGACCACGGCGAAAGACATCGGGGCGAAAAACTGGGCAGACGCGATGCGCACCCGGGACCGGCTCAGCCTGGAGGAATCCCGCCGCCGGGTGCGGCACGCCGAGTTGTTGGGGCCGCGGTGGTCGTTGACCGGGGAACCGTTGCCGCCGCTGCGGCCGCATGTCGCCGCCGCGGTCGCCGAGGGGGCGATCAACGGTGATCATGTTGATGTCATCGAATCGTTCTTCACCAAACTGCCCACCTGGGCCGACCTGACCACCCTCGACGAGTGCGAGCAGGCGCTGGTCGCCGCCGCCCGCAATCTCACCCCCGAGGCGCTGCGGTCGGTGGTCCGGCGCAAGCTCTACGAGTTGGATCAGGACGGGCCGCCACCCGATGACCGGGAACCGGACTGTGCTCGCGACCGGGCGCTGGTGTTGTCCAAGCAGCGCCCCGACGGCAGCAGCGAGCTGCGCGGCCGCCTTACCCCGACAGCGCGGGCCACCTACGAAGCGTTGATGGTCAAATACGCCGCGCCCGGCATGTGCAACCCCGCCGACCCGGTGCCCTGCACCTCCGGAACGCCGACTCAGGAGCAGATCGACAATGACCGGCGCACCCTGGCGCAGCGTCAGCATGACGCCTGGGAAACCATCGGCCTGCTGCTGCTCTCCGGGGATTTGGGGGAACGCAACGGGTTCCCGGTCACCATCGTGGCGACCTGCACCCTCGAGCAGCTCGAGGACCGGGCCGGGGTCGCCGTGACGCACACCGGCAGCACACTGCCGGTCAAGGACCTGCTCAACCTGGCTGCCCGCACCGGGGCAAGTTGCTATCTCACGGTGTTCGACAACCATGGTGATGTGCCGTTGTATCTGGGGCGGGCGCGGCGCACCGCCACCACCGGACAACGCCTGGCCCTGTTCACCCGGGACTTGGGCTGCACCCGCCCCGACTGCACTGTCCCGGCCGCGGGCTGCCAGGCCCATCACATCCCCGGCTGGACACGCGACGGTCAGACCGACGTCACTACCATGGCCCTGGCCTGTGGCGGCGACAACCGACTCGAAGACACCACCGGCTGGACCACCACCATGAAAAACGGCCGCCCCCACTGGACCCCACCACCCCTACTGGACACCGGACAACCTCGCACCAACCAATACTGGCACCCCCAGCTCTACCCCACCGAGGGCGATGGCGGCGAAAGCGACAGTCCGACAAACTGATTCGACATCGCAGCGACCGGCCGACCGGGTGCGGCGTGGCACGCGGGTGCCCGGCGCGCGAAGTAAGCGTTCAGCCGGCGATGCGGCGGCTGAACGTTCCGTGGAACCCGATCGGCAGATGGTGTTCGAGATGCGCGGTGGCCAGCGGCCCGTCCTCGATGGTGCGGGCGTCGAAGATCACCAGCTGTGAGCGGTGGCTCCGCAGATCGTGATTGAGCACCAGCAGCCAGCCGTCGTCCTCGGCTGCGGTGCGGGAGCGGGGTACGAACAACGGCTCACCCGTCTGGGCCAGGCCGAAATCGAACGTGGTCTGATCCCCGGTGCGGTGGTCGATGCGCGTCACCGCGTTGTAGTGGCCCACGTCCTCGGTGGCCTTGGCTGCGTAGGTGACGTTGTGCTCCAGTGTCGATCGGCGCCAGTCGTACTGCGGGAATTCCATTGGGGCCGTTGCCGATAGCACCGTCTCGGTGATCCGGCCGGACTTGCTGATGCGGAACCGCGACAGGTGCCCGCGGGGCCACTCGTCGATGGTCAGATGCGCGCGGGGGTCGGTGGGGTCCGACGGGTCCTGCCACGCCTTACCGAGCTTGCCGAAGATGTCCGAGTCCTCGAACCGGAAGAACTCCACCACGGTGTCCGAACCGTCTTCGAAGGCGTTGGTGACGTGGATGTGCGTGAGCGCCTCGTGCTCGATGATGCGCGGCTTGGACCCGTCGCGCGGCACCAGGGCGAACCGCGTCGACCCGTTGCGGGTCTGGTATTCCAGGGCTTTCGCCAGTGATCGGGTGCGCAACAGCGTCGGGATGTTGGGCCGCAAGGGATCCAGGACGAACACCATGTGGTTCTCGGTGAGCGCGAAGTCGTGGTTCCACACCATGTCCCACAACTTGAGCGAGCTGATCTGGTGGCTCCGGCCGGCCCGGTCCGCCCTGAAGCACCGCAGCCGTGGCGTGGGCAGCAGATCGAGACCGAAGTTGTAGACGTCGCCGGTGTGCGGATCCCACTTGGGATGGGCGGAGAAGGAACCGAGATAGCCGAGGCGATCGCCGTCAAAGTGCTTGTAGCCCAACGTGTCCAGTGAGTCCGGGTCGATCTTGTATGGCGGGCCGCCCTCCCACATGGCCAGCAGGTCGCCGCAGATGGTGGCCATGTTGGTGTTGCCGGTATTGGCCGGCGGGAGCAGATTGCCGCGCAGCGTCGGGGCGTTGGTGGTGATGCCGCGCTGGCTCATCACGTCACCGCCGCGGTACTGCTTCGTGCGGACATACCGGTTGGTGAAACGGACGCCCTGACCGTCGAGGACGAACCGGGACACCATGCCGTCGGCGTCGAACATCGTCTTGAGCACGGTGTCGCCGACCTCGAACTTGCCGGGGCCGATGCGGAACAGCGTGCCGGTCAGCTCGGGCGGCAACGTGCCGTCGATGCGGGCGACCTGGTAGTCCATCTCGTCGTACAGGGACGCGAACGCGCGGCCGTGGAGCTGCTTGAGTGTCGGTTCTGCGGGCACTGTGGTTGTCATACAACCTCCATCTGAGGACAGATGTCCTCAGTTTTGAGGCCGAGCCCGGCGATGTCAAGGGGTGGCGTGACGAGCTAACCGCCGAACAGCAGGTACAGCCCCGTGAAGGTGTAGCCGACCATCACCAGCATCATCGCCAGCTGACCGGTGAGCTGATGGCGCTTGGGCAGCACGCGCAGCGCGCAGTCGTGTGCGGCGACGACGCCCGCGATGTGCCCGGCCACCACGAACAGCACCTTGGTCGTGGCCAGCACCGAAGGGTGCATCGACAGCAGGTAGTACACGTGTGCGTCGTGCAGGCCCAACAGCTGGAAGACGGTCTGCTGCCCCTTTTCGACGAGATAGGTCAGGTAGTGCGCGAACACATAGCCGATGACGATCGGGATGAGGGAGTGCGCCATCAATCCGGGCAGCTGCCGGCGCCGTGCGCGGTCCACCCCGCCGGTGGCGCGGGCGGCGAGGCTGAACGACACCGCGAATGTCGTGACAAACACCGCCAGTCCAACGGTTTTCATCGCGGTGACCTGCCACCCGCCGTGCGCATGCGCTTCGACGAATCCCCGCCACGTCGGCGTCGCCGAGAAGCTGTCGAAGGCCGTCGAGCCCAGCAACACCGCGAGCACCGTCACCGTGCCAGGCCGGATCGGCAATGTGGGCAGGTGATTGAACGGATTGCCGACGGCGATCTGGCCATCGGCGTTGCGCCGCACCGGGGCACACCGCGAGGCAACCACGCTGTACACCTCGAACGGGTCGGCGTGCGAGCACCAGCGGGTGCCGCACGCCGCGGCCCCGGCCAGCGTCACGCACAGGTAGATCAGCAGCCAGATCCGCACAGCGCCAACAGAACCCGGGTCGGGGCTGGCCAACTCGAGCCAGACGAACGCGAACAGCCCGGCGGCCGCGGGCCAGTAGCCGAGCTGCGCGGGATACGCATCGCGGCCCAGCCGCAGCAACCGGGCAATGGTCCGCACCGGCGACAGCACCCGCCACACCGGGCCGAAAAGCACTGACAGCGCGACGATTCCGACCCACAGCAGCACGTAGAACACGCCTGGCAACGGGTTGCCGGACCCGGACGGCCCGGCGACGGACGCCACCGCGACCCACCCGGCGAACGCCAGCGCCAGCAGTGCGACCGCCCACCGCGTCGCAGGCGCGTCGACGGCCGTCGTCACCCAGCGCGGCAATGGCCGTCCCGGCGCCTCCGGATCGAACCGCGGCTTGCGCCAGGCCAGTGCCACCACCGCGAAGGTGAAGGTCAAGGCCCACGCGGCGCCGATCAGCGCGTAGGTCAGCGGGATCGGAAGATCACTGGACCCGCCAAGCCCGTGTGCCAGGACGGTCGAGGTCACGGCGTCGGGACGCACAGTGCTTACTGCACCGTGATGGTGGCGACGGTCTTGTCCAAGTGGTGCAGCTCGACGTCGACCTTGCCTGGCACGTCCACCGTGAACTGGAACTCCTGACCCTTCTCCGGCTTGATGTCGAAGGTGTGCTCGGGGCTCGAGTGCACGTGCAGCTGGTCGGCGGCGTCACTGTTGACGCGGACGATGATCGGCTGGCCGAGCTTCGCCTGCACCTGCTGGTTGATCGGCGTCGCGGTGCCGCCCGCGATGGTCACGTCGATGTACACGCGCGACGGCGGGGCCTGGGGGTTGCTCAGTTGCGTTGTGCCCGTTGCGGAGGCGCTCGACGAACTGCTGGGCGTCGACTCGGTCTTGCTGCAGCCGGCGAGCGCCAGCGCAACGACGCCGGCCACGGCGAAGGTCTTCACAAAGGTCACGTCGAACCATCCTCATCGGTTGAACCTGGTGTCTCCGAATCGGTTTCATCGCCGTCGGAGGTGGAGCTGTCAGCTGCCCGCCGGTCCTTCATGGCCACCCAGGCCACGACCCCGGCGACGACGAACGCCGGGGCGAACGCCGGCAGCGCCAACAATAGCGAGTGATCGGCCAGATAGGTCACGGCTGTCCGACGGGTTCCCTGGTCTCCGTGGTGCTGAACTGCTCGCGCGAATTGATCCGTCCCGCACCCCAACTCAGCAACGCGATCAGGATCAGCGAGCACACCAGCACGATCAGCGAGGCGGCCGGGTACAGCCACGACGGCACGTCGAGGTTGCGTTCGCGCTGCAGAACCTTGGTCTCCTCCATGAAGTCACGGGTTGTCGAGATCGCCGGCGTCTCCTCCGCGCCGATGCCAGGATCGGCAGGCAGGTAGACCGGGACGGCCGCCATGGTGCGGCCATCCTGCACGCGCAGCACCGTCTTCCACGTGCCCCACACCGGGATCGGCCGGGTCGACCGGTAGTGCCCGGGGCCAACCTGCTGCAGGTGGTCGACCACCAGGCCGCGCTCATGTTCGAGCTTGCCCTGCCACGCCATCAGGGTGACCCATTCCGGGTCGTCACTGATCAGATTGGTCGGTGTGACCTGGATGTCGGCGTTGACCAACCGCTGCCCGGCCGGGCTCGGTGCCTCGGTGAGGGTGATCTGCGCGCGGGCGTGCTCCGGCACCGTGACGTTCAGCCCGTTGGCCACGGCTGCGCCGATCACCAGGACCGTGGCGACCACGATGCCGATGCCGATCGGACGCGCGGGCAGGCGCTGGCCCGCCAGGACGATGGCCAGCAGGGCGCCGCACATTCCCATGCCGATGGCAACGGGCGTCGACATCGTCAGCGCCTCGCCCCACATGCTGCTGGGCCACGGGGTGCGGAACAGCGCGTCGACCCAGAACGATTCCAGCCACATGCCGACGGTGCCCACGCCCAGCCCGGCCACCGCGCCGAACAGGATGGGGCGGTTGACGAGCGGGGTCAGGCCGATCAGCTCGACGACGATCGCGGAGCCCAGGTACAGCGCACACCAGCTGTAGGACGAACCCAGGATGGGCCCGACGGCCAGTGCGACGAGTCCGCGGATGAACAACGCGAAGGCGATGGCCCCGAAGGTGGAGAAGCGGCCCAGCGTGAGTCGGGTGGCCACCAGCGACATCGCCGCCGCGGCGGCGATCAGCATGGGGTGGAGCACCAGCCGGAACTGTTCGACGCCGAAGTCGTATTCGACCGGGAACACCGACAGGCCGATCACCAGACCACCGAAGGCCAGGTACGGCAGCACCTTGCTGCGGGCGGGCGGGGCGTCGGCGCCCATCGCGATATCGCCTTCGCGCTCCAGGAGCAGCGTGGCGACAAGCGACAGACCGGCGCCGCCGATGAGCATCAAATGTGTTGGGCCCCAGAGCGTGACGTCCTGACCGAAGATCCGGTGCCAGATGTCGTCGAGTGGAAAGCCGATGAGCGCGTACAGCCCGCAACCGGCCATCAGCACGCCGCCGACGGGCGCGTACCAGGTCTTGGTGATCTTGATGGCGGCCGGACCGGGCTTGTCATACGGCAGGATGATCGACAGCGAGCCCGCGATGAACAGCAGGAACAGACCGACCAGGATGAA
Source organism: Mycobacterium sp. SMC-16 (assembly GCF_046250085.1). Taxonomy (NCBI): domain Bacteria; kingdom Bacillati; phylum Actinomycetota; class Actinomycetes; order Mycobacteriales; family Mycobacteriaceae; genus Mycobacterium; species Mycobacterium sp. SMC-16. The sequence continues at coordinate 5,478,646 of NZ_CP176427.1, read as the reverse complement.
GTAGTGCGCCGGGTTGGCCAGCGGGCCGGCGTCGCGGCCCTTGCCGATGTGCAGGCTGACGTCCCAGATGAAGCCGAACATCGCGCAGATGATCGTCGAGATGAACAGCAGCGACGGCAGGGCGACCCAGCTGGGCCGGTTCATCTTGCGGCCGGCCTTGTCGGCCAGGTTCTGCAACCAGGTGATGCGGCGTTGCCGGTGCAGATAGCCGATCCACAACAGGCCGGCGGTGATGATGCCGGTTGCGATGGACATCCCGAGAACCTGGTCGAGGGCGGCGCCCCCGCCTTCGGTTCCGGCCGCGGCCACCACGGTGACCTGCTCGGCGAGCTGTGCTGCCATGTTCCACCCCACTATGTAGATGAACCCTGAACCTTACTCGTCGGTAATATTGCCAGAAGACCGCGTTTGAAACGGGAGTCCGTCTTCCTTCTTCGGATTTTGACATCATGTGGCAGTCGGAGGGAGGGGTTGCGCCAGATGGCTGACGACGGATCGGGCGCCGGTTCAGGTGCCGCGCCGCAGCGCCGGTACTCCGGCAGGTCAGCGGAGGAGCGACGGGCCGATCGGCGGCGCCTGCTGCTGGATGCGGCCGAGGCGCTGTGGCGCGAAGGCGGACTGTCGGCACTGAGCGTCCGCGCGGTCTCGGCCCGCGCCAAACTCACCGATCGCTACTTCTACGAGCAGTTTGCCGGCCTCGGTGCGCTGATCGGCGCCGTCATCGACGACGTGTTGGAGGGGCCCTTCGCCGCAATGCTGGCCGGCGGCAGCGCGCCCGAGTCGGCGACGGTCAAGACCCGGCTGACGATGGGCCTGGCCGGGTTCATCGAGCATGCCGAGAGCGACCCGCTGGCCGTCCAGATCTTCCTGACCGACGCCCGGCACATCGAATCGGTCTCCGAGCACATCCGCATCGCGCAGCACCGGGTGGCCGCCGCCATCCTGGCGCTGCTGCAGCCCGACCGCGACGCCGATCAGGAGAGCTTCGACGCGGCCCTGTTCTGCGTCGGCGGGGTGGCCACCCTGATCAACGAACGGTTGCTCAACGAGTCGAAAGCCGTTACCGCACAAGACTTTGCCGAGCAGGCCGTCGGCTGGTGCGCCCGGGTCCTCCGGGTGTCGGAGGACCCGGGCGCGCCGGGCTGGTGACTTCGGTTAGCCGCGCGCGGCCCGGTTCACCGCCGAGACGACGGCCCGCAGCGACGCCGTGGTGATCGACGGCGCGATGCCGACGCCCCAGACCGTCTTGCCGCCGATCGAGGCCTCGACGTAGGCCGCGGCCTGTGCTTCCTCGCCGGCCGACATGGCGTGCTCGGAGTAGTCCAGCACGTTGACGTGGAAGCCGACGGCGCCCAGCGCGTCGGTGAACGCGGCCAGCGGACCGTTACCGGCGCCGACGATCTCGCGCTCTTCACCGTCGATCTTCACGATGGCGGTGATGGTGTCGGTGCCGCCATCCTCTTCGGCCGCGTCGACCCGCTGCCGCATGCGCTCCAGCGGGGTGATGGGCGCCAGGTACTCCTCGTTGAAGACGTCCCACATCTCCTTGGGGGAGACCTCGCCGCCCTCACCGTCGGTGATCTTCTGGATGGCCTGGCTGAACTCCATCTGCAGCCGGCGCGGCAGGACCAGCCCGTGGTCGGCCTTCATGATGTAGGCGACGCCGCCCTTGCCGGACTGCGAGTTCACGCGAATGACGGCCTCGTACGTGCGGCCGACATCCTTCGGGTCGATGGGCAGGTAGGGCACCTGCCACAGGATGTCGTCGACGTCCTGATCGGCCTCGTCGGCATCCACCTTCATCTGGTCCAGGCCCTTGTTGATGGCGTCCTGGTGGCTGCCGGAGAACGCCGTGTAGACCAGGTCGCCGCCGTAGGGGTGGCGCTCGGCGACGGGCAGCTGGTTGCAGTACTCGACCGTGCGGCGGATCTCGTCGATGTTGGAGAAATCGATCTGCGGGTCGACGCCGCGGCTGAACAGGTTCAGGCCCAGTGTCACCAGACAGACGTTGCCGGTGCGCTCACCGTTGCCGAACAGGCAGCCCTCGATGCGGTCGGCGCCGGCCAGATAACCCAGCTCGGCGGCCGCGACGCCCTCGCCGCGGTCGTTGTGCGGGTGCAGGCTCAGGATGATCGAGTCACGCGGCGCCAGGTGCCGGTTCATCCACTCGATCGAGTCGGCGTAGACGTTGGGCGTCGCCATCTCGACGGTCGCCGGCAGGTTGACGATCAGCGGCCAGTCCGGCGTCGGCTGCACGATCTCGGCGACCGCGTTGCACACCTCGACGGCGTACTCCAGCTCGGTGCCGGTGTAGGACTCGGGCGAGTACTCGAACCGCCACAGCGTGCCCGGGTACTTCTTGGCCTCCTCGACGCACAGCTTCGCGCCGTCGGTGGCGATCTTCTTGACGGCCTCGCGGTCCGCGCGGAACACGACGCGGCGCTGCAGGATGGACGTCGAGTTGTAGAAGTGCACGATGACGCGCGGTGCGCCGTTGCAGGCCTCGAAGGTGCGCTCGATCAGCTCGGGCCGGCACTGCGTCAGCACCTGGATGGTGACGTCGTCGGGGATCGCGCCCTGCTCGATGATCTCGCGGACGAAGTCGAAGTCGGTCTGGCTGGCCGACGGGAAGCCGACCTCGATCTCCTTGTAGCCCATGCGGACCAGCAGGTCGAACATCCGGCGCTTGCGCTCGGGGCTCATCGGATCGATCAGGGCCTGGTTGCCGTCGCGCAGGTCGACCGCACACCAGCCGGGCGCGACGGTGGCGACCTTGTCGGGCCACGTGCGGTCGGGCAGAGAGATGTTCTCGACCTCGGCGCCGAAGCTGCGGTACCGGTTGACCGGCATCGCGGAGTTGCGCTGGGTGTTCCAGGACGGCTGGCCCTCGCGGCGCGGGCCGGACGGGGTGGTGATGGCGCGTACCGACGAGAACGAGTCGGCAGAAGAATCGGGAGAGTAGGTGGTCACGGTTTTTTGCTCCGGTCTGTCTGGATGGGACCTAGAAGGTCAGGACCGGCGCATCTCAAACCCCCGCGACGGGAGGCCGGTCGGATCAGACCCCGTCGCGGCGTCCGAGGAGGAGCACCCGCGCGCTATACATCACCGGTCAGTTTACTCCCGTCCAGTAGTTCCCCAAAACCCGGTCACGTTGACCCGAGACAACCTGCTGGCCAGGTGTAATGGGCAGCGCCCTCACTGTGCCGATACAGTTCGACCGTGTTGACGAGATGGTTGTTGAGCCTGGACCGCAGCTGGAAGATCGGCATCGCGGTCGCGCTCGCCGTCGTCATCGGCCTCGTGGTGTGGCAGACCGAGTTCCGCGGGCCGACACCGGAGTGCAAGCCGGTGCGCGACATGCTCGACTACAACAAGGCGCAGGCCGCGCAGATCGAGTCGAAGATCGACAAGAACGCGGGCGGCGTCCCGACCATCGCCGAGGAGACGGCCTACCGGGCGTGGGCCGACGGCATGGCAGAACGCGCGCAGAAGGTGACCGGTGACAAGGTCGCCGCCAACGCCGTGCAGCTGGCGGCCCTGGCCTCGCAGTTCACGTCAGCGCTGGACGCCTACCGGATCGCCGCCCAGGGCCGGGCGCCCGGCGCCCCCGCACCGACAGAGGCCTACCAGTTGTCGGCGATCAACGTGCAGATCACCGAACAGATGAAGGCGCTGACCGACGCCTGCCCGGCGCAGCGGAAGCTCACCGACATCTTCTGACCCGGGCGAGAGTGACGAAGGTCTCGCGCGTTGCAGGTCGGGCAGGCGACCGGGCAACAAAAACGGCTTCGTCCCTCCCTTATCCTTGTGGGCAGCATTGATGCGAATGCTTGCTGCCAATTCAGAGAAGGAACGCGAACAGTGGCGCTCGTCGTCCAGAAGTACGGCGGATCCTCGGTGTCTGACGCCGAGCGGATCCGCCGAGTCGCCGAGCGAATCGTCGAAACCAAGAAGGCCGGCAATGACGTCGTCGTCGTGGTCTCGGCCATGGGCGACACCACCGATGATCTGCTCGATCTCGCTCGCCAGGTGTCCCCGGCGCCGCCCGCCCGCGAGATGGACATGCTGCTCACCGCAGGTGAGCGCATCTCGAACGCGCTGGTCGCCATGGCCATCGAGTCCCTCGGCGCGCAGGCCCGGTCGTTCACCGGCTCGCAGGCCGGCGTGATCACCACCGGCACGCACGGCAACGCCAAGATCATCGACGTCACCCCGGGCCGCCTGCGCGACGCCCTCGACGAGGGCCTGATCGTGCTGGTCGCCGGCTTCCAGGGCGTCAGCCAGGACAGCAAGGACGTCACCACGCTGGGTCGTGGCGGCTCGGACACCACCGCCGTGGCGCTGGCCGCCGCGCTGAACGCCGACGTCTGTGAGATTTACACCGACGTGGACGGCATCTTCACCGCCGATCCGCGCATCGTGCCCAACGCCCGTCACCTGGACACCGTCTCCTTCGAGGAGATGCTGGAGATGGCGGCCTGCGGAGCCAAAGTGTTGATGCTGCGCTGCGTGGAATACGCCCGCCGCTACAACGTTCCGATTCACGTCCGGTCCTCGTACTCCAACAAGACCGGCACCATCGTCAAAGGATCGATCGAGGACATCCCCATGGAAGACGCCATCCTCACCGGAGTCGCGCACGACCGCAGCGAGGCGAAGGTCACCGTCGTCGGCGTTCCCGACGTTCCGGGCTACGCCGCCAAGGTGTTCCGCGCGGTCGCCGACGCCGACGTGAACATCGACATGGTGCTGCAGAACATCTCGAAGGTGGAGGACGGCAAGACCGACATCACCTTCACCTGTTCGCGCGAGAACGGCCCGGGCGCCGTCGAGAAGCTGACGTCCCTCAAGGACGAGATCGGTTTCTCGCAGGTGCTGTACGACGATCACATCGGCAAGGTGTCGCTGGTGGGCGCCGGTATGCGCAGCCACCCCGGCGTCACCGCCAAGTTCTGCGAGACGCTGGCCGAGGTCGGCGTCAACATCGACCTGATCTCGACCTCCGAGATTCGGATCTCGGTGCTGGTCAAGGACACCGAGCTGGACACGGCCGTCTCGGCGCTGCACGAGGCCTTCGGTTTCGCGAGCGAAGAGGCCGCAGTCGTATACGGCGGGACGGGGCGCTAGTCATGGTGAACATCGGTGTGGTGGGTGCGACCGGTCAGGTCGGCCAGGTCATGCGCAAGCTCCTCGAGGAGCGCGACTTCCCGGCGAGTTCCGTGCGGTTCTTCGCCTCGGCGCGGTCCGAGGGCAAGAAGCTGACGTTCCGCGGCCAGGAGATCGAGGTCGAGAACAGCGAGACCGCCGACCCTTCGGGTCTGGACATCGCGCTGTTCTCCGCCGGCGCGACCATGTCGCGCGTGCAGGCGCCGCGCTTCGCCGCGGCCGGCGCCATCGTCGTCGACAACTCGTCGGCGTGGCGCAAGGATCCTGATGTGCCGCTGGTGGTTTCAGAGGTCAACTTCGACCGCGACGTCCGCGGCAAGCAACTTGCCAAGGGCATCATCGCCAATCCGAACTGCACCACCATGGCCGCCATGCCGGTGCTCAAGCCGCTGCACGACGAGGCCGGCCTGACCCGGCTCATCGTGTCGAGCTACCAGGCGGTGTCCGGTTCCGGACTCGCCGGGGTCGACGAGCTGGCCTCGCAGGCCCGCGCAGTCATCGGCGGCGCCGAGCAGCTGGTGCACGACGGATCGGCGCTGGAGTTCCCGGCGCCCGTGAAATACGTTGCGCCCATTGCCTTCAACGTCATCCCGCTGGCCGGTTCGCTCGTCGACGACGACTCGGGCGAGACCGATGAGGACCAGAAGCTGCGCAACGAGAGCCGCAAGATCCTCGGCATCCCGGAGCTGGCCGTGAGCGGTACCTGCGTGCGGGTTCCGGTGTTCACCGGGCACTCGCTGTCGATCAATGCCGAATTCGCGGAGCCGATTTCGGTGCAGCGGGCCCGCGAGCTGCTGGCCGTCGCGGCCGGGGTGTCGCTCGTCGACGTGCCGACGCCGCTGGCTGCCGCCGGCGCCGACGACTCGCTGGTGGGCCGCATCCGCCAGGACCCGGGCGTGCCCGATGGTCGTGGTCTGGCCCTGTTCGTCTCGGGTGACAACCTGCGAAAGGGCGCGGCGCTCAACACTGTTCAGATCGCCGAACTGCTCGCCACGCGCTGATCTTGCGGGCGGGGGCAGCGTCGATCGCGGCGCTGATGGCTGTCGTCGTGTCGTCGGTGCCCGCAGCGCAGGCTGATCCGCCTGCGCCGGTACCGACTCCGGTGCTGAAACCGCTGGCCGTCGGGCAGGTGACACGCATCGGTCCGGTGGCTGGAACCGGCACGCCGACAGCCGATTACGGCATCGGCGCGACGGACCTCTGCGAGTTCATGGAGTTCCCGAGCGGCATCCTGCAGATCTGCGGCGACAGCTTCGCGGGGCAGGGCGTCGGATTCGGGGGCTGGTACGCGCCCGTCGCGCTGCACGTCGAGACCGACTCCATCAACTCTCCGGACGGCCTGCGGTACCGCGGTGTCATGGGCGTCGACAAGCCGTTGTTGGCCGACGCCAAAACGCCTGGCACCTCCCAACTCCCGGCCGGCGTGGTGAGCATCAACCGGGAGAACTATCTGTTGATCACCACCACGCGCGACCTGAAACCGGCGAGCTCCCGACTGGTCAAGGCCGACCCGGCGCGCGCGGCCTGGCCGACCGTGCCGGGCTCTGCGCGGCCCGCCGGCTATGCCGGGGGAGCACAGAGTCAGATCACGGGTTACTACGACCCGGTGCCCACCGCAGACTCGCCGCGTGGCTGGGTTTACCTGGTCGCCAACAACTTCGACCGCAGCAGCCCGGCCTACCTCTACCGGGCCACGCCGCAGGCGTTCACCGACAGGTCCAGTTGGCAGGGCTGGTCGGCGCACGGCGGCTGGGGCAAACCGCCGACTCCGTTGTGGGGCGACCTGATCGGTGAGATGAGCATGAAGCAGGTCGACGGCAAGACGGTGCTGTCCTACTTCAACAGCAGCACCGGCAACATGGAGGTCCGCGTCGCGAATACGCCGACGGAACTCGGCACCGCTCCCGTGACGACCGTCGTCGTGGCCGGCGGCTGGCCGGAGCAGGCCGACGAACTGCCTGAGCCGCAGGACAATCAGCTGGCGCAGCCGTATGGCGGCTACATCTCGCCGGGCTCGACGCTCGACGAACTGCGCATCCTCGTCAGCCAGTGGAACACCACGCCGCGCGATACCGCGCCGTACCGCGTCATCCAGTTCGCGGTGAATCCGGTGAAGCCCTAGGCGCTGTTGTCAGCGCAGCACCAGGTCGATCCCGGCGCTGTCGAAAACGTCGAGCAGCCCCGTCCAGGTGTGAGAATCCAAGGCCTTCTTGGCTTTTGAGCTGTCGGTCAGGACAAAGCGGAACGGCTCGTCGTCCGGCGTGCCGAAGCCGCCGCCGAGGCAGTCGGCCAGGGCGTCCAGATTACTGCCGAAGTAGCCGCCGGCGCCGTTGACCGCGTGGCCCAGCTCGGTGAAAAGGTCTGCGCGGGAATGGATCCGCGCACCCCGCACGGTGAACGTCTTCACGCTCCTCCGATCTGGCAGAACGTCTCGTAGTGGTCGCCGGTGTAATAGAACTCGGGTGGGTCGGTCGGTGGCTCGCCGCCGGTGATGACCCGTCGCGTGCCACGGGTCTTCGCGCCGGGCGTGGGCACCGTGTACTCGTGGTAGTAGCCGCGCTGCTGGTTCGGTAGTCGGCGTTCGAAGTTGCCGAACACGATGCCGTCCCGCGAATAGGGGAACGGCCCGCCGCGGTGGATGAGGTTGACGGTGGTGGCCGCCTCGGTCGGCAGCGACGACAGTTGGCAGACGGGTAGCCCGGACTTGTTCTGGCGCGTTGGTGACGGCGCGTGGGCGGTCGGTGATGCGGTCGGAGCCGGCCCGGTGAGCGTGGTGGAGTTCTTCGCGCACCCCGGGGTGAGGGTCAGCAGCAACGCGGTGCCGCACGCGAGGACCGCGGCGCGCAGGGTGGTTCTGGACATCTCACCTTTTCTGCCGCGTTCTGATATCGGAGCGTCGGCCGGCCCCCAAAGCCCGGCCGATGCTCCGCTACACAGGCCACGCTACCGCGCCGCGCGCCTCATAGCTGATTCTTACGCGCAACCTAGCCACCGCAGTGGTTGATGGACGGATCATCGATGACATGAGTGAGGAAACCCCTAACCAAACGCCAGAGACGCCGGACACCCCGACGGACTCGTTCCCGCCCGTAGCAACGGCCACCGCAGTGGCTGCGCCGCCCGCCGAGCGCAAGCCCAGCACGCTGAACAAGGTGCTGGCCTGGGTCGGCATCGTCGCGGGCATCGTCTTCATCGTCGCGACGATCTTCTTCTCGGGCTTCGTCCTCGGCGCGCATTCCGGCGGCGGTCACCACGGCTGGCACAAGCACCACCGCGGGCAGGACACCGCCGAGTTCCGCGAGGGTCACGGACCGCGCGGCGGCGGCATGTGGCACCCGATGTTCCCGGGTGGTCCGGGCTGGCAGGGACCCAACGGTCCCGGTTGGCAGGGCCCCGGCGGACAGGGCCCGGGTGGCCCCGGTGGTCAGGGTCCGGGTGGTCCCGGACCGCAAGCGCCGGGCCAGCCTGGCCCCACCCAGCCGGGTCGCTGACCCAAACAGTCCCGCATCACACGACAGGCCGCGCCCGCTCAGGGTGCGGCCTGTCGTCTGCGCTATGCCTGTCCGTCGGGCGCCAGGCGGTTCGCGGCCACTGCTCGATAGCCCGTGGTCAGCAGTTCGACGATCCGTTCCTCGAGCTCGGTGGAGTCGTCGTCGGCGGCGATGGTCGACACGTACATAGCGGCACCCGCCGCCATGATCAGGACGGCGCGCGCGTCCAGTTCCGCACTGCGCCGCTCCTCGGCGGTCTGCGCTCCGACGTCGTCGGCGAACAGTTCGACCGCCGGTCCCGTGAACCGATTCCACAGCGATCGCCCCAGTTGTTTGTCTTCGACCAGAGCCTGGGTCAGGTCGGGTGCCGCAGCCTTCATATCGGGGCGGTTGAACAGGGCACGGCTGCCCCGGACGACGAAATCTATCCAGCCGTAGACATCGGTTCCATCAAACGGCGTCAGGTCGGGTGCCACGCCCATCACCGCATCGATGACCAACGCGGCCTTCGACGGCCAGCGTCGCGCCAGGCTGGCGCGTGTGACGCCGGAGCGTTGCGCGACGAGCCGCATGCTCAATGCCTGAAACCCGACCTCCGACAGGAGCTCCCGGGTCGCGGTGAGTACGCGGTCGTCGATACTCGCGTCCCGCGGCCGACCCGGACCTGACTGACTGCTCACGGGTCCATCATCACAGCACCCGATCCTCGGCGATGTCATTGACGCGACCCCGGTAATTAGTGTACCACTGGATCACTAATTAAGGAGTTGCGATGACTGCCGGGGCGAAGGTGACTGCGTTCACCGTGGTGATGCTGTTGGTCGCCGCCGCGCTCGTGGTGGTGTTCGGCCAGTTCCGGTTCGGGGCGGGCGAGCGGTATCACGCCCAATTCGCCGATGCCTCACGCCTGAAAGCCGGGCAGGACGTGCGGATGGCCGGGTTGCCGGTGGGCAAGGTCGACCGGGTGTCGCTGCGCCCCGACAACACCGTCGACGTCCTGTTCAGCGTTGATTCGCGCTACCGCCTGTACACGTCGACCAGGGCCGTCATCCGCTACCTGAACCTGACGGGCGACCGTTATCTCGAATTGGCCTTTGCCGCAGGGGAATTGCATGTGCTGGCGGCCGGGGCGACCATCCCGCTGAGCAATACCCAGCCCGCGGTCGACCTCGACGCGCTCCTCGGCGGACTGCGCCCCGTGCTCAAGGGCCTCGACGGAGAAAAGATCAACGCCATTACCGCCGCCGTCATCGATCTGCTGCAGGGCCAGGGCGGTACTGTGTCGCAACTGCTTTCGACGACAGGCAACTTCACGCAGAACGTCTCCGGGCGTGATCAGCTCATCGGTGATGTCGTCGGCAACCTCGACACCGTTCTCGGCACCGTGGATTCGAAGAGCCGGCAGTTCAGCACCAGCGTCGACACACTGCAGAACCTGCTGACGGGTCTGGCGCAGGACCGCGACACCCTAGCCGGCGCCATCGCGCCACTGGCCGCATCATCGGACGAACTGACCCAGATGCTCGACCGTTCGCGGCGACCGGTCCAGGGTGTCATCGAAAATGTGCGTCCCTTCGCGCAGCGGGTCTACGCGCGCAAGGCCGAAGTCAACGCCGCCATCGAGCCTCTCGCCGACAGCTACCTGCGGCTCAATTCACTTGGCGCATATGGTGCGTTCTTCAACATCTTCTTCTGCTCCAGCAAGATCAAGCTCAGCGGCCCGGCCGGCAGCGACATCATCATTCCCATCGGCGGAGCGCCCGATCCATCGAAGGGGCGGTGCTCGGAGAATGGGTGACCGACGCCTTGGGTTGCGCGGCGTCGCGATCCTGGCCTGCCTTGCCGTTGTCGTATCGGGCTGTCAGTTCGACGGTCTGAATTCGCTTGCGTTGCCGGGCACGGCCGGGCACGGCCCCGGGTCGTTCGAGGTGACCGTCGAGCTGGACAACGTCGTCGGCCTACCGCAGAATTCGCCGGTCAAGGTCGGGGACGTCACCGTGGGAAGCGTCTCCGGGGTCGCCGTCATGCAACGGGCCGGCAGCACGGTGTATGCGGCCGTTCGTCTTTCGCTGGACCGCCAGGTGGAACTACCCGCGAACGTCTCGGCGGCAGTGGGACAAACGTCGCTGCTGGGTTCCCAGCACGTCGAACTGATACGTCCGACTGACCGGCCGGCGCCCGCCAGACTGGCGGATGGCGCCCACATCCGACTCGGTCGGACGGGTCACTTTCCCACCACCGAAGAGGTCCTGGGCGCGCTCGGCGTCATCGTTAACAACGGCAATCTCGGCTCCCTGCAGGACATTACAGACGCGGCGTATGCCGCAGTGGTTGGACACGCGGCGACGTTCCCCGGATTGGTGGCGAAGCTGGCCGAACTGACCAGGTTCCTCGATGCGCAGACGTCCACCATCATCTCGGTGGCGGAAGGTATCGACCGCACGGCGGCCGCATTGGCGCGGGGCGCCGACGCACTGGGGCGGACGCTGCAGACGCTGCCCGCCGCACTCGACGTGCTGAACCGAAATCGCACCAACATCGTCGCGGCGTTCGAGGCACTGCGCAGACTCGCCTCGACCGCCGAACGCGTTGTGTCGCAGACAAAAGTAGACCTCGCCGCCGACCTCAGGGACACCTACCCACTCATCAAAGCCCTCAACGACAACGCCGACGACTTCATCCACGATCTGGAAATCCTGCCCACGTTCCCGTTCGCCCAGAAGTACCTGCGCAACGCCGTTCGCGGCGACTATCTCAACGTCTTCTCGACGTTCGACCTCACCCTCCGGCGGCTCGGCGAAAACCTGCTCACCACATCGCGACTCGACCCCAACATGCCGCGCTTGTCCGAGATCGTCGATCCACCGGATTTCCTGATGGGCGCACTCTCCAACCTGTCGGGGCAAGCCGCCGACCCGTTCCAGATTCCACCGGGAACCGCCACGCAGCACGGAGCGAAGCCGTGAAAGATGTTGTCGCATCGAGATTTGCCGAGAGGATTACCGAAAGCATGACACCCGACCCATTCCAGCCGGCCAAGCTCGGTCCGATCACGTTGCGGAATCGGGTGATCAAGGCCGCGACGTTCGAGGCGGCGACCCCGGATGCGCTGGTCACCGATGATCTGATCCGGTATCACCGGCTGCCGGCCGCCGGTGGGGTGGGGATGACCACGGTCGCCTATTGCGCGGTGTCCCCGGGTGGGCGTACCGATGGGTGGCAGTTGTGGATGCGTCCCGAGGCCGTGCCCGGGCTGCGCAGACTCACTGATGCGGTGCACGGCGAGGGGGCGGCGATCAGCGCGCAGATCGGGCACGCCGGCCCGGTCGCCAACCCCCGCACCAACAAAGCCCACGCCCTGGCCCCGGTGCGGTTCTTCAACCCGCTGTCGATGCGCTTCGCCAAGAAAGCCACCCGCGCCGACATCGACGCGGTGATGGCCGCGCACGCGAACGCCGCCACACTCGCGATCGAAGCCGGGTTCGACGCCGTGGAAGTCCATTTGGGCCACAACTACTTCGCCAGCTCCTTTTTGAGCCCGTTGATCAATAAGCGCCGCGACGAGTTCGGCGGCTCGCTGGCCAACCGGGCCAAGGTGGCCCGCGGCACCGTGGCCGCCGTACGCGAGGCCGTGGGGAATCAGATCGCGGTGATCGCCAAACTCACCATGACCGACGGCGTGCGCGGCGGCATCCCCCTCGAGGAGTCCCTGCAAACCGCCCAGTGGCTGCAAGAAGACGGCAACCTCGATGCCCTCGAGCTCACCGCGGGCAGCTCGCTCGTGAACCCGATGTACCTGTTCCGCGGCGATGCCCCGGTCAAAGAGTTCGCCGCCAACTTCAAGCCACCGCTGCGGTGGGGCATCCGGATGAGCGGACACAAGTTCTTCCGCGAATACCCGTACCGGGAGGCGTTCCTGCTCGAGCAGGCCCGCCAGTTCCGCGCCGAACTGTCGATGCCGCTGATCCTGCTGGGCGGCATCACCAACCGCGACACCATGGATTTGGCGATGGCCGAAGGTTTCGAGTTCGTGGCGATGGGCCGGGCCCTGCTGGCCGAACCTGACCTGCTGAACCGCATCCAGGCCGACAACACCACGAAATCAGGCTGCACACACTGCAATCTGTGCATGCCCACCATCTACACCCGGACCCACTGCGTGGTCACGGGCAAACCGAACTGAGATAGGAGCTGTATGGGCGACTTTGACGGCCTCGTTGCGCTGATCACCGGCGGGGCAAGGGGAATGGGCCGATCGCACGCGGTGGCACTTGCCGAGGCAGGTGCGGATATCGCCATCTGCGACCGCTGCGAGAACAACGACCAGATCGCCTATCCATTGGCGACCGAAGCGGATCTGGCCACCACCGCCGAGATGGTCGAGGCAACCGGAAGACGTTGTCTCACAGCGAAACTCTCGACGGCCGACCGTGGTGCGCTGGAGCAGTTCGTCGCTCGCGTCGAATCGGAGTTCGGGCGCCTGGACATCGCCGTCACCAATGCCGGCGTCAGCGCGATCGCGATGCTGCCCGACGTCCCGTCGGCACAGTGGGATGAAGTGATCGGGTCCAACCTCACCGGCACGTTCAACACGATCGCCGCGGTGGCGCCGGGCATGATCACACGCGGATTCGGCCGGATCGTCACGGTGTCCTCGATGCTGGGCCGCAGCGGAAATTTCGCGCAGGCCGCGTATGCCGCCTCGAAGTGGGGCGTCATCGGATTGACCAAGGTCGCCGCGCACGACCTGGCCGGACACGGAATCACCGTCAACGCGGTGGCGCCCGGCAACGTCGAAACCCCGATGACCTTCAACGACGCGTTGTTCGGCGCCATGCGCCCCGATCTGGATCAGCCGACGCTCGCCGACGTGGAATCGGTGTTCGCGTCGTTGCACCTGCAGCCGGTGCCCTTCCTGAAGCCGGCGGAAATCACGCGCGCGGTCATGTTTTTGGCGCACCCGGGCAGCACCCACATCACCGGGACGGTCCTGCCGGTCGATGCGGGCGCCACCGCCCGGTTCACCGGCTGACGCGAGCGCCGCAACTGGCATCATCGAAGCCATGATTGCGCGTCCGATCTGGTTCACAGCCTGCGTCACCGCGGCCCTCGCCCTGGCGCCGACCGCGGCCGCCAGGCCGTCGGACCCGGGTGTGGTGTCGTACGCGGTCCTGGGCAAGGGATCGGTCGGCAATGTGGTCGGCGCTCCGATGGGCTGGGAGTCCACCTTCACCGCGCCGTTCCAGGGCTTCTTCGTCGACCTCCCGGCGTGCAACAACTGGGGCGACATCGGCCTGCCCGAGGTGTACGGCGATCCGGACCTGGCGTCGTTCAATGGCGCCGTGGCGCAGACGTCGGCGACCGATGACAGTCACGCGGCCAAGCAGGTGGTGGGCGTCTTCGCCACCGCCGACGCCGCGTCGCGTGCGTTCCACCGCGTCGTCGACCGGACTGCCGGGTGCTCGGGGCAGACCACCGCGCTGCACCTCGAGGACGGCCGGACCGAGGTCTGGAGCTTCGCGGGTGCCCAGGCCGGCCCGACGGACGAGGCGTGGGTCAAGCAGGAAGCGGGCACCGATCGGCGCTGTTTCGCGCAGACCCGGCTACGCGAGAACGTTCTGCTGCAGGCGAAAGTCTGTCAGTCCGGCAACGCCGGCCTCGCCGTCAACGTGCTGGCCGGCGCCATGCAGAACGCGTTGGGGCAATGACGGGGCCCGGGATGCGTCAGGCATCGCACATATATTGCGCAGATTTTTGTCGGTGCCTCATGGCATCGTCGGACGAACACGTATTGCTCGGGACGAGTCTCAACTAGGCCTGGTCCGGGAACACCAACCAACGGATGCGGGGACCGGCCCCGAATCTCGGAAGGGGATGTTCAGATGGGCACCGCTACCGCCGTGCGCCGGCCGCACGCCGAATACCCCGAGTTGTCGAGCGCGTACGGCGCCGCCCTGCTGGCCGGCGGCGGGTGCCTGCGCGACGGGCCGGTGGGTCGCGTCGGGCTCGAACTCGAGGCGCACTGCTTCGACCTGTCCGACCTGACGCGGCGACCCGGCTGGGATGAACTGACCGAAGCCGTCGAGGCCGTACCGCAACTGCCCGGCGGCAGCGCGATCACCATGGAGCCCGGCGGCGCCATCGAACTGTCGGGCCCACCGCTGGACGGTGCCGGGCCCGCGATCGCGGCGATGCAGGCCGATCAGGCCGTGCTGCGGGAGTCGTTGCGACGCCGCGGCCTGGGGCTGCTGCAGGTCGGTGTGGATCCGCTGCGGCCGCAGGCCCGGGTGAATCCTGGCGGTCGGTATCGGGCCATGGAGGCGTTCTTCGCGGCCGGCGGGACCGGTGCCGCCGGGGCCGCGATGATGACGTCGACCGCCTCCCTGCAGATCAATGTCGATGCCGGCCCGCGTGACGGTTGGGCCGACCGCGTTCGCCTGGCCCACGCGCTGGGCCCCACCATGATCGCGGTGTCGGCGAGTTCACCGATGCTGGGCGGCGAGTTCACCGGCTGGCAGAGCACACGTCAGCGGATCTGGGGCCAGTTGGACACCGCCCGCTGCGGTCCGGTTCTCGGTGCCAGCGGTGACGATCCGGCCAACGACTGGGCGCGCTACGCCCTCAAGGCGCCGGTCATGCTGGTGCACACTCCGGAGGCAGAGCCGGTCACCGAATGGGTGCCGTTCGCCGACTGGGCGGACGGGCGGACGCTGCTCGGCGGCCGCCGGCCCACCGAGGCCGACCTGGACTACCACCTGACGACGCTGTTCCCGCCGGTCCGGCCGCGGCGCTGGCTGGAAATCCGCTACCTCGACGCCGTGTCCGACGACCTGTGGCCGGCTGTGGTGTTCACCCTGGTGACGCTGCTGGACGACGCCCGCCTGTCGCAGATAGCCTGGGAGGCAACGGAATCGGTCGCCACGGCATGGGATCAGGCGGCACGGGTGGGACTGGCCGATCCGCGGCTGCGCGAGGCGGCGGTGCGGTGCGTGCAAGCGGCCGCCGACGTCGCGCCCGCCGATGTGGCGGATTCGATGGACCGGCTGCTGCGCCAGGTGACCCGGGGCCGCAGTGCGGCCGACGATTTCGCGGACCGGGTCGTCGCGCACGGAATTGATGCGGCCATCGCCGGGTTGGCATCTGATGACCGGCTGAAAGGTGGGGCGTGAGTACGCGCGAGCTGTTGGCCCGAGGGCTGACCAGGGCCCGGGACCGGACGCTGGCCCTGGTCGAGTTCGACGATGCCGAACTGCTGCGCCAGTACGACCCGCTGATGAGCCCGCTGGTGTGGGACCTCGCGCATATCGGCCAGCAGGAAGAACTGTGGCTGCTGCGCGGCGGTGATCTGGGCCGTCCCGGCCTGCTGCCGCCGGACGTCGACAGCCTGTACGACGCGTTCGTGCATTCTCGCGCCAGCCGGGTGTCGCTGCCGCTGTTGCCGCCGACCGATGCGCGCGCATTCTGTCGGACCATCCGGTCCAAAGCCCTTGACGCCCTTGACCGGGCGCCCGACGAGGCTGCAGCCCAGTTCCCGTTCGCCCTCGTGATCAGTCACGAGAACCAGCACGACGAGACCATGCTTCAGGCCCTGAACTTGCGCAGCGGTCCGCCGTTGTTGGGGCCGGGCGCCGTCCTGCCGCCGGGGCGTGCCGGGGTCGCCGGTACCTCGGTGCTGGTGCCCGGCGGGCCGTTCGTGCTCGGTGTCGATGCGGCCGACGAGCCTTTCGCACTCGACAACGAGAGTCCCGCGCATGTCGTCGACGTGCCGTCGTTCCGGATCGGCCGGGTACCGGTCACCAACGCCGAATGGCGTGAGTTCATCGCCGACGGTGGCTACCGGCAGCCCCGGTGGTGGTCTGCGGCGGGCTGGGAGCATCGGAAACAGGCGGGTCTGGTGGCGCCGCAGTTCTGGAGTGCCGACGGCACCACCCGGGTCCGGTTCGGTCATGTCGAGGACCTGCCGCCCGACGAACCGGTGCAGCACGTCAGCTTCTACGAAGCCGAGGCGTACGCGGCCTGGGCCGGCGCGCGGCTGCCCACCGAGGTCGAGTGGGAGAAGGCCTGCACCTGGGATCCCGCGGCCGGAGCCCGGCGCCGATACCCTTGGGGTGCAGCCGAACCCGACGCGAACCGTGCCAATCTCGGTGGAGATGCGCTGCGCCCGGCGCCGGTCGGGGCGTATCCGGAGGGTGCCTCGGCCTACGGCGTCGAGCAGCTGCTCGGCGACGTCTGGGAGTGGACCACCTCCCCGCTGCGGCCGTGGCCGGGATTCACGCCGATGATCTACGACCGCTATTCGCAGCCGTTCTTCGAGGGCACCGGCAGCGGCGACTACCGGGTGTTGCGCGGCGGTTCCTGGGCCGTGGCGGGCGATATCCTGCGACCCAGCTTCCGCAATTGGGATCACCCGATCCGTCGCCAGATTTTCTCCGGGGTTCGCCTGGCCTGGTCGTGTGACGAGGAGCGCGGCTGATGTGTCGTCATCTGGGCTGGCTCGGCGCCCCGGTCTCGGTGTCGTCGCTGATCCTGGAACCCGCGAACGGGCTTCTGGTGCAGTCGTATTCGCCCCGACGGCAGAAGCATGGATTGCTCAACGCCGATGGCTGGGGCGTCGGGTTCTTCGACGGTGCGACACCGCGCCGCTGGCGCAGCGCCGCGCCGTTGTGGGGTGACGCGTCGCTGGCGTCGGTGGCGCCGGCGCTGCGCAGTGAGTGTGTGGTGGCCGCTGTCCGGTCGGCCACCGTCGGGATGCCCATCGAGCCGTCGGCATCGGCGCCGTTCACCGACGGAGACTGGCTGTTGTCGCACAACGGCGTCGTCGACCGCGGGGTGCTACCGGTGTCCCGGACCGCCGAATCGACGGTCGACAGCGCGATCCTGGCCGCCCACATCTTCACCGAGGGCCTGGACAACCTGGGGGACACCGTGCGCAGGGTCGGGGAGTCCGACCCGTCGGCGCGGCTGAACATCCTAGCCGCCAACGGTTCCCGCATGCTGGCCACCGTGTGGGGCGACACGCTGTCGATACTGCGGCGGCCCGACGGCGTGGTGCTGGCCAGCGAGCCCTACGACGACCACCCCGACTGGCAGGACATTCCAGACCGTCACCTCGTCGAGGTGACGGCCGCCGGCGTCGTGCTGACGCCACTGACCTGAAGAAGAGGACCACGATGACACCGAGCAAGACGGCACCGCTGCTGACCAACCATCTCGCCGCCGACTGGGCGCCCCGCGCGTTGCGGCGCGATGTCCGGGAGGGCCTGGCGCAGTCGCCGAAATCGTTGCCGCCCAAGTGGTTCTACGATGCCGTCGGCAGTGACCTGTTCGATCAGATCACCCGGCTGCCCGAGTATTACCCGACGCGCACCGAGGCGCACATCCTGCATGAGGCGGCCGGCGCGATCGTGGCGGCCTCCGGCGCGGACACTCTCGTCGAGCTCGGCAGCGGCACGTCGGAGAAGACACGTATCCTGCTCGACGCGTTCCGGGACGCCGCGGCGCTGCGCCGGTTCGTGGCGTTCGACGTCGACGAGAACGTGCTCAGTGCCGCGCTCACCCAGTTGTCCGACGAGTACGACGGCGTCGAGATCAGCGGGGTGCGAGGCGATTTCGAGCAGCACCTGGGTGAGCTGCCCGTCGTGGGCCGTCGGCTGATCGTGTTCCTCGGGTCGACGATCGGCAACCTGACGGCCGGTCCGCGGGCGGAGTTCCTCGCGAGCCTGGCGGCGGCGATGCGACCGGGCGACACGCTGCTGCTCGGCACCGACCTGGTCAAGGACACCACCCGGCTGGTGGCGGCGTACGACGACAGCGCCGGGGTCACCGCGCAGTTCAACCGCAATGTGCTGGCGGTGGTGAACCGGGAGCTGGATGCCGATTTCGATCTCGACCGCTTCGAACATGTGGCACGATGGAACACCGAACATGAGCGTATCGAGATGTGGCTGAGGTCTGTTGTCGCGCAACGGATTCAGATACGTGAGCTGGATCTGTCGGTGGAGTTCGAGGCGGGTGAGGAGATGTTGACCGAGGTGTCGTGCAAGTTCCGCCCCGAGGGCGTCGCGGCCGAATTGGCGGCCGCCGGACTGCGGCAGACCGACTGGTGGACCGATCCCGCCGGGGACTTCGGGCTGTCGCTGGCGGTCAAGCCGGACCAGCGGACGTGACCGGGGCCGACTCCGCCGTCGCGCGCCTGTGGCGCGCTGCCCGGCCCAGACCGCTGGGCCTGCATTTCGACAACGCCGCCTGCTCGCGGCAGAGCTTCGCCGTCATCGACGCCGCGACCCAGCACGCCCGGCTGGAAGCGCAGGTTGGCGGTTATGTGGCAGCCGAATCCGCCGAACCCGTTTTGGACGGCGGGCGTGCCGCGGTGGCCGCGCTGACCGGGATGGCTGCCGGTGACGTGGTTTTCACGACCGGCTCCAACAACGCACTCAACCTCCTGCTCAGCAGTTGGGACGGCGAGAAGACCGTGGCGTGCCTGCCGGGCGAGTACGGCCCCAATCTGGTGGTGATGGAAGCCAATGGATTCACCGTCCGGGAGCTGCCGGTCGACGGTCAGGGCCGCGTCGACGTCGAGGTGGCGGTCGCGCTGATGCAGGGTGACCCGCCGGCGCTGGCCCATTTGACGGCGCTCGGCAGTCACCGTGGGGTGGCCCAGCCGTTGTCGGAGTTCGTGGCGGCGTGCCATGCGATCGGGGTGCCGGTGGCGGTGGACGCCGCTCAGGCGCTGGGCCACCTGGACTGTGCGGTGGCTCCCGACGTCATCTACGCGTCGTCGCGGAAATGGCTGGCCGGGCCGCGCGGGGTCGGCGTGCTGGCCATCAGTTCGTCTGTGTCGCACCGGCTTCGGCCGCGCATCCCGCTGCCGGAATGGGGGACGCCGCTACCGGTGCTGAAACGGCTTGACCTCGGTGAGGCCAATGTGGCTGCGCGCGTGGCCTTTTCGAAGGCCCTCGAAGAACATCTGGTGGCCGGGCCGGAACTGGTGCGGGCGCGGCTGGCCGAGGTGGGACGCCTGACACGCACCGCGCTCGCGGGATTGCCCGGGTGGCGAGTGGTCGAGGACGTCGATGAGCCCACGGCCATCACCACGCTGGAGCCGACTCGTGGCGCCGACCCGAACTCCGTGCGCACCAAGCTGATTACCGAACACCACGTCGTCACGACGGTGGCCGGCATCGAGCGGGCGCCGTTCGAGATGAAGATTCCGGTGCTGCGGGTTTCGCCGCACGTCGATGTCACCGGCGAAGAACTGGAGTCTTTCGCCGGTGCGCTGACTGCCGCGTCGACCTGACCGTCAGGCCTTGTGTGCCGTGAGCAGGAACGCCGGCATCTTCAGCCGGCCCTTCTCGTCGAGGGCGTGCGGAGGCATCTCGAGCGGGGGCTGCCCCGGCAGCGACGGCGGCGCGACCATGCCGGCGTGGATGAACGCCGGTCGGATCTCGTCGATGGCCCAGTACTTTCCGACGGCCTCACGCAGCTCGTCCTCGGTGACCTCGTTCGGCTTCATCTCGGCCTCGGCCGGAAACGCGCCCTTGGCGAACACCAGGATGAAGTACTTGGCGCCCGGCGCGGCCGCGCGGAACACGGCCTGCTGGTAGCCGTCGCGCGCCTCGACCGGAATCGAGTGGAACAACGTCGAGTCCATGATCGTGTCGAAGCGTCCGTCGAATCCGGTGAACGAGGTGATGTCGTCTTCGACGAATGTCGCGTTGGTCAGATTGCGTTCGGCGGCAGCCTGTTTCGCGGCCGCGACCGCGGTGGGGGACAGTTCGATACCCACCACGTTGTGGCCCGCCGCGGCCAGCGCGAGGGCCAGCTCCGCGTGGCCACAGCCCGCGTCGAGGACCTCGCCGGTGACCTGACCGGCGTCGATCAAGGCAGCCAGTTCGGGCTGTGGCTCCCCGATGTTCCACGGCGGCGGACCGTCGAACCCGCCCTCCTGCCGATAGACGCTGTCCCAATCCATCACTTCATTCGACGAGTCGGTCATGCGTCCAACCTACGCGGGCGGCCGCCGGGTGGCGACGGCTATCTGCGGCGAATACAGGCCGCTGCGCAACTCGATGTCGACGCCGGCTGCGTCGGCCAAGGCCCGCAGTGCGGACGGGCTGTAGGCCCGCAGTGAGCTGATGACGCCGTCGTGCACGAACGGCACGAACGGGGCGAGCGGCAGCATGGCGGCGAGCCGCATCAGGTGCAGCGGCGACGGCGGCCGAGGCAGGTCGATGATGAGCAGCTTGTCCGCCACGCGGGTGCACTCCGCGAGCACCCGCACGGCGGCGGACGGGGGCAGATGGTGGAACGACAACGCGAAAACGGCCAGGGCATAAGCACTGTCGGCCGCGTCGATGGCCGTCGCGTCCATGCCGCGCACCGTCACCCGCGGATCGGAACCCAGGTCACCGGCGGTGATGGCCGCGACCGAGTCGGGCTCCAGGTCGGTGACCGTCAGCGTCGCCGTGGGGTGCATCTCCAGCACTTTTTTCGACAGCCCGCCGTGGCCGGCTCCCAATTCGAGGATGCGCGGGTCGGGAACGTCGGCGACTTCGTCCATGACGATGTAGGCGAAACGCTCGTGGAGGCCGAACCAATTGCCGGTGAGCTCCAGCGCGCGCACGACGCTGCGCTTGACGGCGGGATCGACGTCGTCGCGGTCGAGGTATTCGGGCTGATCGGTCTGCAGCGCGCGATCGAGGCACGAGGCGCGGGGACCGCCGCGCGGCATGCGATCGATGTCTGCGCTCAACCGAGTGCCTCGGTCAGAGCGGCGGGCACCTCGATGTCGGCCACCGCGAGGTTCTCCTCGAGATGCGCGACGGACGACGTACCGGGGATCAGCAGCATATTGGGTGCCGCGGCCAGGGTCCAGGCCAGCGCGACCTGTGCCGATGTCCGGCCGAGTTCGCCTGCCGCCTTGCGGATTTCAGGGTGGCCGAGCACCGGGTTCTCCGGATTGAACGCCGACCCCAGCGGGAAGAACGGGACGAACGCGATGCCGCGTGCGGTGCACGCGTCCAGCACGGGCTGCGAGGACCGGTCGAGGAGGTTGTAGGCGTTCTGGACGCACGCGATGTCGGTGCGCTGCAGCGCGATCTCGAGATGCTCGAGGGAGATGCTGCTCAGGCCGATGCCGCCGATCAGCCCCTCGTCGCGGGCCTCGATCATCGTGGTGAGCTGGCGGTCGAACAGTTCGCGGTCGACCTCGCCCGGGGCGCTGGCATCGCCGTCGGGGCCCATCACGCGCAGGTTCACCGCCGCGAGCCGGTCGGTGCCGAGGGTTTCCAGGTTCTGCTCGATGGCGGCCCGCAGTTCGGCGGGCTGCTGTGCCGGCAGCCAGGCGCCGGTCTGGTCCCGGCGGGCACCGACCTTGCTGACGAGCGCGAGGCCCTGCGGATAAGGATGCAGGGCCTCGCGGATCAGCTGGTTGGCCACGTCGGGGCCATAGAACTGCGCGGTGTCGATGTGGTTGACGCCGAGCTCCACCGCGCGTCGCAACACGGCGAGCGCCTGGTCGCGGTCGCGGGGCGGGCCGAAAACGCCGGGCCCGGGCAGCTGCATGGCGCCGAATCCGATCCGGTGGACCTGGTACTGGCCGAGCGCGTGCGTCGTCATGTAGCCAGGCTAACGCTAGTCGGACTCGCCGAGAATCTGGTAGATCTCGCGGCGGGCGTTGTTCACGATGTCCAGGATGCGTTGCTGCTGTTCGGCATTCGCGGAGTGCACCGACTGCGCGACGGCGCCGAACAATTGACCGAGCGCGTTGCGCAGGTTCAAGGCGGCAGGATCGGCGCCTTCGGCGATCTCGTCCCAGGGCGCGGTCTCGATCGCGTCGGCGGCAGTGCGGCCGTCCTCGGTCAGCTCGAAAGTCTTCTTGCTGCCCTGACTCTCGGCTGGCGTGATGAGACCCTCGTCCTCCAGCAGCTGCAGGGTGGGGTAGATCGAACCTGGGCTGGGCTTCCACAGGCCGTCGCTGCGCGCGGCGATCTCCTGCGTCATCTCGTAGCCGTGCATGGGCCGTTCGGTGAGCAGCTTGAGGATGGCGGCACGGACATCGCCGCGCCGGCTGCGACCACTGCCGCGGCCGCGGCCGCCATGACGCCGCCCGCGGGGACCGCCCGGTCCGAAGGGGCCGGCGCCGAAGCCCGGACCGAAGCCGGGGCCGAAGCCGAATCCCGGTCCGAATCCGAGACCGCCCTCGCCGCGGTGATCCCGCACATGATCGCGGAACTGTTCGCGCATCTCCCGACGGGCTGCACGGCGTTCGTCATGTCGAGCGCGCCGGTCGGCGGGGCCGACGAACGGTGACCGGTCGCCGGGTGTGAAACCGAAGCCGCCTCCGTGGGAGGGGCGGTTGAAGGGGCCACCGTCGAACGGGTGGCCGGGTGGGGTGAATGGGGTTTCCATAGATGTGTTCTCTCTTTCGGCGGGAGGCGCTTGGTGGCGCCTCCGATGCATTAACGATATATCGGAAACTATCGGAATGCAACAGTCCGCTGAGAGTCGGCTGCGTGCGGCCCGCGATGGGGCGCCCGCGTTTAGGGTGTGGCGATGACTTCGACCTGGCTGGATGATCCGGCCCGACTGGCCGCCGGCTGACCGGTGCGCGACTTCGGATTTCACGCCCTGGCGCTGGTGGCAGTCATCGGCCTGGTGGGGCCGCTGCTGGCGGCGGTACCCAAACTGCGCGTGCCTTTGATCGTCGGCGAACTCGCTGCCGGGATCGTCGTGGGGCGCACCGGGTTCGGCATCGTCGACGCGGATAACCCCACGTTCGTGCTGCTGGCGGACATCGGCTTTGCGCTGGTGATGTTCATCGTCGGGACCCATGTGCCGGTGCGCGACAGGTCATTACGCGGTGAGCTGCCCAGATCGCTGCTGCGGGCGGTCGTGGTGGGCGCCTTCGCCGCAGTGCTGGGGGCGGTCATCGCCCAGCTGTTCGGCACCGGCCACGCCCCGTTGTATGCGGTCCTCATGGCTTCCTCCTCGGCGGCGCTGGCGCTGCCGGTAATCCAGTCGCTGGGGCTGACGGGACCGCCGGTGCTGTCGGTCACCGCTCAGATCGCGATAGCCGACGCCGCGTCGATTGTGTTGTTGCCGTTGGTCATCAATCCGGCAGGCGCTCCGCGGGCGGCGGTGGGCGTCCTGGCGATCGCCGCCTGTGCGGTCCTGCTGTACTTCTTCTTGCGGTACGAGGCAAAGCGCGGATGGCTCAAGCGGATGCACAAGTACTCACACCGTCGGCACCTGGCGCTCGAACTGAGGATCAGCCTGATCGTGCTGTTCGGCCTGGCGGCGCTGGCGAAATCGACGCACGTGTCGATCATGCTCGCGGGCTTTGCGCTTGGCCTGTGCCTCTCGGCGATCGGCGAGCCGCGGCGGCTGGCGCGCCAGCTGTTCGGCATCACCGAGGGATTCTTCGCGCCGTTGTTCTTCGTCTGGCTCGGCGCGTCGTTGCAGGTGCGGGAACTCGGTGAGCATCCGGGTCTGATCGGGCTGGGTGTGGCGCTGGGTGTGGGAGCCGTGCTCGCTCATCTCAGTGGTCGGCTGTTCGGGCAGCCGATTTCCCTTGGGGTGCTGGCGGCCGCGCAATTGGGCGTTCCGGTGGCCGCCGCGACTTTGGGGACCCAGCAGCAGCTGCTGAGTCCGGGCGAGCCGTCGGCGCTGATTCTCGGCGCGCTGCTGACCGTCGTGGCGACGTCCGTGGCCGGCGGGATCGCCCGACGCCGGCAAACTCCGGTGTCCTGATTCGCGGCGTGCAGCCAGGCTCGACGCACCGTCTCAGCATGTGGACACCCGCACAGTGGGGCGCGCTGTCTGCGACCCCACCGCGGCTACGACTGACGCACGCGCAAGTTACGCGTAGCGAAATTTGCTGAAACTGCAATTTTTCGACGTATGGCCTTTTTGGCGTGCTGTGCACTCCACGGTGTGACGTGCGTCTCGTCGCGTTGGGGACGGTCCGTCGTGTGGGTGGCCAAGATTTGGGCGGTTCTGCTGGCCAAATTGCTGATTCTGTAGCGAAGCTAACTTGCCCGCTCGAATAGCAATCTAACGCGATCGGCAATTTCCTGGCTATCCGATTTTGGTTAGCTGGGAAATGTGTGGGTTGGTCAAAAATGGCCATCTACAAGGGGTAAATTTTTCGGCCACACGGGTGTCGCGATAACTGGGAGGACTCAAATGCAGCTCACAATGAAGCCGTATATCACTGCGGGCGTTGCCCTCGCGGGAGCGAGTGTGATTGCTGTGGCGCCGGTGGTGCCACAGACCGAAACCCACTTGCCTGCGGTTTCGCATGTGCAGGTTTCCGATGTACACCTGACCGCACTGGTCAACCCGATCGTGGCACTCGGCGACATCTACAACGCCCTGGCCGAGACCGTCGGGCAAACCAGCTACATGGTGGAGACCAGCGTGAATCCGCTGGTGCGCCAAGTTGTGCTCGATGCGAACTACGGTCTCCAGCAGGGCATGCAGTTGATCGGCAACATCACCGGCGCGACGTTCACCCTCGGTGGTGCGCTGCCGGGCACTCTCGCAAACGTGCTGGGCAACCTCGGCACGCTCAATGTCAACGGCGCCATCGACTCGTTGGTGGGCGGTCTGCTCCCGGGCGGCCTGCAGTTGATCACCGGCATCAACGGCCCGGTGCAGAACATCCTGCAGCAACCGTTGGCCGTGGCGGAGGCGATGGTGCCCGCCGTGCTGGACTCGGTCACCGCGCTGGTCGCCGGCCTGGCGATCTCGACCGTCGGAATCGGCTGCGGCGCCTGCCTCGGCACGACGCCGGTGGTGCAGCAGGTGGTCAAGAGCGTGACCGGAATTCTGCAGTCGGTGCTCACCCTGAATCCGGGCACCATCTACAACGGCGTGCTCAACAATGTGGTGAGCCTCGTGCAGAACATTCAGAAGAACGTCACCGATTTTGAAACCGGCACCGTTCCGTACATCGTCAACCGGATCATCACGGCGCTGAACGTGAACCCGAATGCACCGGGCGGCGTCACCGTCCCCGCTGCGGCGACGACGGTCGCCGCTCTGTCGGCGGCGCCGGCGGCCGAGACCGCGAAGACGGATTCGACCGACGCGGTGACGACGACGAAGAAGGCGGCCACGGCAACCGCGGCGACCTCTACCGAGGCGGCACCGTCGACCGATGCGGCGAAGGATACGTCCACGAAGGCTGCTGACACCAAGGCCGCCGACACGAAGGCTGCCACCGAGACGGCGGCGACGGACACCAAGGCTGCTGACACCAAGGATGCCGACGCCAAGGCGACCGATACCAAGGCGACGGACACCAAGGCGACCGACACCAAGGCGACCGACACCAAGGCGACCGACACCAAGGGTGCCACCAAGGACGCCGACACCGTGACGACGCCCAAGGACACGGCCACCAAGACCAAGAAGGCACAGAACCCGGTGTCGAAGGTCGCGAAGTCGATCGCCAAGGCGATCAAGGGTGCCGCCCCGAAGGCGCCGAAGGGCAAGACCGCCAGCAAGTAGCCGCTCAGCGAAACTGTGGCCCCACCGCCGAAAGGCGATGGGGCCACAGTGCGTTCAGCGACTATCGCCGGCTGCGGAAGGCGGCGGCCACGATCGCGGTGGCGACCAGCGCGAGTCCGGCCGCGGTCGCGGCGGTGGCGCCGATACCTGAATCGAACGCGAGGCGCGCCGATTCCACGAGGTGGTTGCCGAGCTCGGCCGGCAGGGTCCGGGCGACCGAGATGGCGCCGCCGATGCTCTCCCCGGCGTCGGCCGACTGTGCGGGTGAAAGTGCGCCCGGCAGTTCGACGTTCGCGCGATAGAACGCGGTGAACATGGTGCCCAGCCCGGCGGTGCCGATCACCGCGCCCAACTCGTAGGCGGTCTCCGAGACCGCGGAGGCCGCGCCGGCCTTCTCCGGTGGCACCGACGCCACGATGGTGTCGTTCGAGATCGTCTGCGACACACCGACGCCCAGCTCGAGCACGGTGAACGACACGATGACCCCGACCATCGTCAGGTCGTGACGGAACAGCAGGATCAGCAGGAAGCCGGCCGCCACCAGGAGCAGCCCGGTGACGATCAGCGTCTGCGGCGCAAACCGTTTGGTCAGCCGCACCACGGCGATGCCCGCGATCGTCGACGCCGCCGCACCCGGCAGCATGACCAGCGCGGCGGTCAGCGGGTCCAGTCCCAGGACCAGCTGCAGGTGCTGTGAGACGAAGAACAGGAACCCGATGAGGCCCACCATCGACAGGAAGTTGGCCAGGATCGACGCCGTGAAGGGGCCGTGGCCGAACAACCGCATATCGAGAATCGGTGTGGCGCTGCGGTTCTGCCGGCGCACGAACCAGACGCCCGCGGCGATACCCAGGGCGACGGCCGCCAGCGTCAGTGTCGAGATGCCGTCGTGCGCGGCGGTCTTGATCGCCCACACCACCGGCAGCATGGCCACCAGCGACAGCAGTACGCTCAGCGCGTCGACCGGGCCCGGGTTCGGGTCCCGCGATTCGGGCACCAGCTTGGGCGCCAGCACCAGCAACGGCAGCAGGATCGGCACGGCGATCATGAAGACCGCACCCCAGTGGAAGTGCTGGAGCAGTACGCCACCGACGATGGGGCCCAACGCCGAACCGGCCGCGAAGCACGACGCCCAGATGGCGATGGCGAGCCGGCGCGAGGTGGCCTCGGTGAAGATGTTGCGGATCAGCGACAACGTCGAGGGCATCAGCATGGCGCCGAACACGGCGAGCGCGGCGCGTGCGGCGACCAGGTACCCGGCGCTGGGCGCGAACGCCGCGGCGGCCGAGATGGTGGCGAAGCCGACGGCGCCGATGAGCAACAGGCGGCGCCGGCCGAGCCGGTCGCCGAGGCTGCCCATCGTCACCAAAAGCGTTGCCAGCACGAGCGAATAGATGTCGACGAGCCACAGCTGGGTGGCGGCCGACGGGCGGAAGTCCTCGGCGATGCGGGGCAGCGCGAAGGCCAGCACCGTGTTGTCGATGGAGACGAGCAGCACCGGCAGCATCAGCACTGCCAGCGCCCACCAATGGCGTTGTGGGGTCCGGTTCGTCACCTCGTTGGTGACGAGGCTGGTGGACATGGGGAATTACCTAACTTGTTGCGGTGAAAGCAAATTCGGGGGGATCAGGATTGATCCGGGGTGATGGTGCCGGCCGTCAGGCTGGCCATGATGGCGTCGACGATCTCGACCCGCGGCGCGATGTTCCGGCGCAGCGCCTCATATCCGGCGTCGAGCAGGGCCCAGAAAACCAGGCGCGGCCACTCCGGTGGGCTGGTCTGCGGTCGTGCCGAAACCCGCGCCAGCACTTCGGCTATCGCCTCGTCGCCGGTATCCAGAATGGCGGAAAGCTCGCGGTCCGCCAGGATGGTCGGCTCGTTGTAGACGAAGGGCACGATGGGTCCGAGGTCCAACTGCGATTCGACCACCCGGCGCAGCGCGGCGAGCGGGGGACCGCAGGCCGGCTCGGCTTTGTCGATGGCGGCGTTGCACATCTCGTGCACGTACAGGGCGACGGCGCGGATCAGCTCGGAACGCTCGGGGAAGTACCGGTGCAGGGTGCTGCGGCCGACGCTCGCGGCGGTGGCGATGTCGCTCAACGACGCCGCGGGATTGGTCGCCAGGACGCCGGTGGCGGCGTCGAGAATCGCCTTCCGGGTGCGCGACCGCACACCGGTGTCGAACGATTTCAACTCAGCCATGCGTCAAAAGTAGCACGATTGCCCGAAAATGGGACAGCGATGTCTCAATATGAGGCCGGTGAGAGTGGTCACGCCGCAGCGGTGGGAAGACCTTGTCGGCGCCGAGTACATAGCGTCACTCACCAGGTGCGCGGGGCTCTGCTGATTGAGCTCAGGTACTTCTTTCGGGCGCCAGACGTCCCAGAGTGCAAAAACCACCCGTGCATCGCGCCGACGACTGCACCCACGCACTTCTCGCCGGAATGCTGTCTTCGCGGCAGCTGGGCTTGACCCTGTTTGGTGGACACAGGGTCAGGCGGCTTGTGCCGTCTGATTGATCCGGTTTTCAAACTCGACGGGGCTGATCATGCCCAGTGCGCTGTGACGCCGGCGGCGGTTGTAGACCCGCTCGATCCAGTCACCGACGGCGAGCCTAGCGGCAGCTTTCGTCGGCCACAACCGCCGGTCGTAAAACTCGACTTTCAGTGTCGCCCATAATGATTCAGTCGCAGCGTTATCCCAGCACACCCCGGTACGGCCCACCGACCGCAGCAGGTTGTTCTCCCGGGCGAACCGAGCCAGCTGCGCCGAGGTGTTGTTGAGCGTCTCTGGGCGTGACGACCATGAGGCTTGGAGTCGTCGTTGATTCTGCCGATGCGGGGACGGGCTTTGGGGTGGGTTTGATCTTGGTGGTCTGCACCGTCAGTGTGACGAGGAACTGATGGGTGCACGGCGCCACCGCTGAATTCTTGGCAGATCTCTCCGGCGGCGCCGTGCGTAGTGCGAAAGGCACTGATGGTCACGGTAGAGGTCGATTCTGCGCGCGTCGAGTCACGGTTGGCCGCTGGGGAGTTGCGGTGTCCGTCGTGTGTGGGCGGGGTTCTGGCCGGGTGGGGCTATGTGGTTCCCCCGAGATCGTGGAGGGTTCCTTATGCCGCTTCCGGCGTGATGTTGGATTCCCTGATCTCGTAGTTGACCGGCGATAACCCATCGGCGGCGCTGTGCCGACGCTGGTGATTGTAGAAGGTGTAACACCAATCGATCACCACAGCCTGCGCATGAACGGTATCACGGAACATATTGCGGGACAACACTTCCCATTCCAATGAAGAGAAGAACGCTTCCGCGGCGGCGTTATCGAAACACGACCCCACACGGCCCATCGACTGCCGAATACCCAAGGTCCGGCACAACGTGGTGAACACCTTCGCGGTATAAGTGCTGCCGCGATCGGTGTGAAATATGACCCGTTCGGACTCCTCATCGCGCCAGATCGCTTGGCGGCCACCGCGGGCAGCTACGGCCATGTTGATTGCCGCGCACGCCAACTCGGCATCCGGGTGCAGTCCCATCGCCGCCCCCAACAACCGCCGACTGTAGAGGTCGATCACCGTCGCCAGATACAGCTTCTGCCCGCACTCGGTGGGAATCTCGGTCATATCGCCCACCCATTTACAGTTCGGCGCGGCCGCAGTGAAGTCCCGTTTGACCAGGTCAGGGAACTTCGGTGCCGTCTGGTCCTGGCGGGTCAGGCCACCCCGGCGACGGATCTTGCGGGCCACCAACCCCTGACGGCGCATCGAATCGGCCACCGTGTTCTCCGACACCTGCCAGCCCAGATCCCGCAGGTCAGCGACCAGCCGCGGCGACCCATGCAACCCCTTTGCTCTGACAAATGCGGTGCTGACTGCCTCATCGAGTGCCACGCGGCGCCGGTCGGTGTCGGTGTGCACCCCATCATGGTTGCCGGCCCGGCCAAGCCACTTATAGAACCACGACACACCAACACCCAACAGCGCGCACGTGATCGTATGGGGCACACGGTATTTGGTCCTCTGGTCGGCGATGAAGCGTGCCACGCTCACTTCGTCGCCTCCTTCACCCACAGGACCACTGATCGCTTGAGGACATCACGCTCCATCCGCAACTCAGCCACCTCGGCACGCAGGCGCTTGAGCTCGGCAACATCGTCCTTGGACAGCTCACCGCGACCTTCCCGCGCTTCCCGCGCCCGGGTCACCCAGTTGCCCAGGGTGCCCTCGTTCACCCCCAGATCCCGAGCCACCGCCGCGATCGACTTACCCGTCTCCTCGACGATCCGAACAGCCCCCTCACGGAACTCCCGGTCGTACTTCTTCCGCTTCTCTGACATCGCTACTCCTTATAGCTGATGCCTCCACGGTCTCGGGGGAAGGTCACTATGCCCGTTCTCGTCGGGTGGTCGGGACGGCCGGGTCGGTGCGGCCGCGGCGGTCTCGATGCCGTACGTGTGCGGTGACTCATGTGTTGTTGCCGGTGACGTTGTTGCTGCGTAGGGCTTATGCCGCGGAGGTGATCTGGGAGGCGTTGGCTGCCAAGGCTGCCGGTGTGGGGCACCGCGGGATCGCGGCAAAACTCGGTGTCCCGGCGTGCACGGTGCGGGGGTGGCTGCGGGTCATCGCGGCTCGGGCCGAGGCGGTGCGGCACTGGTTCGTGACGATCGCGCTCACTGCGGGGGTGGATGTGTCGATCCCGAAGTCGACCGGCTCAGGGTGCGGGGATGTGTTGGCCGCGATCAGCACGGCGACCGAGGCGATCACTACACGGTTCGGGCCGGGGATGCTGCTCGGCGCGGTGACGGCTGCTGCGGTGGCTGTGGCTGGTAGCGGTGCTCGGCTGCTCTGTCGGGGGTGGCCACCGGCGTCGGTGGCGTGGTGATGCAACACCAGCTGCCTCTGCCGCGCGCGGTGGGAATGGTTCATCGTCGCGGGGATGGCTGCCCGGCAACGGGTTTGGGCGGCATCACTTGTTGAGGAGATGTTGGATTGACAAGCGAAGAGGCCAAGCGACGTGAACGTGCCCAGGCAGTGGGGTTGTTCCGGTATCAGTTGATCTGCCCGGCGCTCGATCCCGGACTATCGACCAAGGCTCGGGGTCGGCTGGTCCGCCAGATCGCCGCGCGGGCGCACACCGATCCGTTCGGGGCCCGGGTGCGCTACTCGCGTGACACTCTGGACCGTTGGATTCGCCGCTACCGGGCCGGCGGATTCGATGAGTTGATTCCCTCGCCCCGGTCGGTGGCCCCGCGTACCGATGCCGCGACCCTGGAGTTGGCGGCTGCACTCAAGCGGGAGAACCCGTCCCGCACCGCCGCCCAAGTCGCGCGGATCCTGCGGATCAGCGCGGGTTGGGCGCCCTCGGAATCGACGCTGCTACGCCATTTCCGCCGCTGCGAGCTGATCGGCCCGAACCTCGATGAACAGCCGGCGGTGTTCGGCCGGTTCGAAGCCGAAAACCCCAATGACCGCTGGACCGGGGACGCCCTGCACGGCCCCCGTATCGGCGGGCGCAAGACGTATCTGTTCGCTTTCATCGACGATCATTCCCGACTGCTGTGTGGGTATCGGTTCGGGTTCGCCGAAGACGCTGTGCGGCTCGGCGCTGCACTCGAGCCGGCGCTGGCCAGCCGCGGAGTCCCGGGCAGTGTCTATGTCGACAACGGCTCGGCGTTCGTGGATACCTGGCTGCTGCGGGCGTGCGCGAAACTGGGGATTCGGCTGGTGCATTCCACCCCGCACCGGCCCCAAGGACGGGGCAAGATCGAGCGGTTCTTCCGCACCGTGCGTGAGCAGTTCCTCGTCGAAATCACCGACAGTAGCGCCGAGGACCTGGCCGCGGCCGGCCTCGAGGCCCGCACCGCGCTCATCGAGCTCAACCGGTTGCTGACCGCGTGGGTAGAAACCGAGTACCACCAGCGGATTCATACCGAGACCGGGCAGTCCCCAGCCGATCGCTGGCAGCAGGGATGGTCCCGGCTGGGACGGACCCCGGCGATGCCGACCGCAGCTGATCTGACCGAGGCGTTTCTGTGGTCGGAATACCGGGTGGTGACCAAGACCGCGACAGTGTCGTTGCACGGCAACACCTTCCAGGTCGATCAAGGGTTGGTGGGACGCAAAGTGGAGTTGGTGTTCTCCCCGTTTGACCTAGAAACCGTCGAAGTGCGCTACCACGACACCAGTTACGGCAAAGCCCTGCCCCACAACATCACTCGACACGTCCATCCCAAGGCCCGGCCCGAAACTCCCGAGAATGCTGCGCCGCCGGCGACAGGGATCGACTATCTGCAGTTGACCGCGGCTATTCATCATGAGCAGATCCGCGCCGATCGGCGCATCGGCTACGACGCTCTCTTCGGCGCCCACACCCCCAAAGCCTGCGAACTACCGAGCATCACCGGCATCGACGACCAGGACGAGGCATCAGCATGAGTATCGAACGGCTGCAATCCTATTACGGCTTCACCCGGATGCCGTTCGGGCGGGGTTTGGCCCCGGCGATGCTGCACCGCCACCCCGGCCACGCCGAAGCCGTCGCCCGGATCTCCTGGTGTGTGGATCAGCACGCTATCGGAGTCATCACCGGAGAAGTCGGCGCCGGCAAGACTGTGGCGATCCGCGCCGCGACCGCCGCCCTGGATCCGGCGCGCCACGTCATCATCTACCTACCCAACCCCTCAGTCGGAGTACGCGGCATGCTGCACCACATCGTCACAGCACTGGGGCGGGTGCCCAGTTTCTACACCGCTACCCTGGCCCCGCAAGCCGCCGACGCGCTGGCCGCCGAGCACGCCGAACGCGGCCGAACCCCGGTCGTGGTCATCGATGAAGCTCACCTGCTCGACAACGCGCAAATGGAAGCCATCCGCATGCTCACCAACCACGACATGGACAGCGGGTCACCGTTCGCCGCGTTGCTGGTCGGACAACCCACCCTGCGTCAACGACTACGCCTGGGCGTGCTGGCCGCACTCGATCAACGCATCGCCGTGCGCTATGCCCTGGCCGGGATGACACCTGCCGATACCGCCGACTACATCGGCCATCACGCCAAGGTCGCCGGCCGCACCGACCCGCTGTTCTCCGACGACGCGATCACCGTGATCCACAACGCCGCACGCGGATACCCACGCGCAGTCAACAACCTCGCCCTACACGCCCTGACCGCCGCCTTCGCCGCCAAGACAGCGATCGTCGACGAGAAATCAGCTCGCATCGCCGTCACCGAAACCGGCCACGACTGAATCACTAACCACGCGACGTCACCGACCCGACGACGCCGTCACCGATCCGACCAAGGCCCTGCCCGCTCACGCGGGCAGGGCCTTCATCACTTCGACATCACCGGCAACGAGAATGACGCCATCCTTTGCACCCTCAGCGACGAGCAACAGGTGTACTGACAGCCCCGATCGGCATGGAAAATCACCTTCTCCGGCAACGGGCCACGCAACGCGATCGCCATCGTCAACGCCGACTCGACAACATCGGTATGCAGGGTATCGGCGATCGCCCAACCGATCACCCGCCGCGAATGCCCGTCCCGTACCGCCGCCAGATACAACCAGCCTTCCCCAGTCCGCAGATAGGTGATGTCGCTGGTCCACACCGCGTTGAGCACACCGGTATCGAAACGACGTTTGACCAGGTCCGGGATCGCTTCGGCATCCGGGTCCGCCACGGTGGTCGGCGGACCGAAAGTGCGCGGACTGATCCCGAACAAACCTTGGCGGCGCAGTGATGCCGCCACCGTCTTGCACGAGACCACCCAGCCATCCTCCCGTAGATCGGCCAGGATGCGCGGTGCGCCGTTCACCCCGTCGGAGTCGGCATGAAACCCCGCAACTGCGGTGTCGAGGCGCTTACGGCGCTGCTGGGCCGGCGTAGGACCGGCAGCGTCGGCCACACGCCACTTGTAGAACCCCGACCGCGATACCACCAGCAGTCGGCACATCCGCACAATGCTGAAGTTCGCCTTCTCCGCCTCGATGATCCGGTAAGCATCTACCGGTTCTGTTCGGAGGCGAAGAAGGCTGCCGCTTTTTTTAAAAACTCACGGTCCAAACGCAATTCAGCGTTCTCCTTGCGCAGCCGCTCCAACTCGGCGCGCTCATCAACATCAAGCACCCCGCCAGTATCCCCGGCCGACTCGCGGGCCTGGCGCACCCACCGACCCAACAACTGCTCACCCAGATTCATCTCCGCGGCCACATGCGCGATCGGACGTCCCGTCTCGATCACCAGGCGGGCAGCCTGCTCCCGAAACTCCGGGGTGTACTTCTTACGCTTGCCCGCCATACGGACATCCTTCCCGCAGGACCAGCAGTCCCACCAGTTAGGTGTCCACCATCAGGGGTCAAGCCCACAGCGGCCGAACTTGTCGGTGGGCGGGTAGAGGCTGGGCCCAACCAATCGGGAAGGGGTGGGTATGTGCTGGAAATGCGATAACCCAAACGGCACCACTGAGGAGTACCTCGACATGTTGCGCGGGATCATGAAAGACCACGGCTGGGCCGTCCAGTTTGTCGAAGACAATCGCCGGCCATTCGCGTACACAATCGGTTTGCACAACCTGGGTTTGCCTGAGCTGCTGGTCACGGGGTTACAGCCGCAGACGGCCGGCCGGGTGCTGAATTCACTCGGACATCAGATTGTTGACGACGGTACGTTTCTGCGGCCCGCCATGCATATCGACTATCAGGGCGAGTTCATGTTCGAGGTCATCGATGTCGAACATCCGGACGTGCATCTGAAGTACGCGGTCGAACTCTGTAGCCCGCGAATCCGCGCGTTCCAACTCGTGTGGACCGATGCGCGTGGCCACTGGCCGTGGGAGAGAGGCTGGAGCCACGGTCGCCGCAGGCAACCGGTCCTTGGTGTCCGCACTCAGCCGAACGGCGACGCAGCCTCGTGAAAGACGAAGGCCCTGACCAGATTTCCCTGGTCAGGGCCTTGCTCACTTGTCGGGGTGGCGGGATTCGAACCCACGACCTCTTCGTCCCGAACGAAGCGCGCTACCAAGCTGCGCCACACCCCGTGTGAAGCCACGACAGCGTATCGCACCGGGGGCCTCAGAAGCCAAACGGCCCTCACGGGGAGAGGTAGCGGCAGGTAGACGGGGTTAGCGGCGAAGATCACGTCCATTCAGGGGATGGATTTTTGTGCAACGTGCGTTAAACCGGGTAACTCTGATGAACGACAGCCGAACGCCAGAAAGCGAGGAAAGATCATGACCGGATTGGGAGCTCTGCTCTACTGCGGATTCTTCGGACTGGCGGCGCTGTGGCTGTTCGCGACCTCCGACTACCGGGCGGCCTGGTTGGGCCGCCAGGATCAGCCCCAGCGTCCGGACCGCTCGAACTCCGCCAGTGCCGCCACGGCCTCGGTGGACTCCAGCCCGCGGCTGCTGACCCACTCGTCGTCGAAGTAGGTGTCGGCGTAGCGGTCGCCGCTGTCGGCCAGGAGCGTCACCACCGACCCGCTGCGGCCCTGCGCCACCATCTCGGCCAGCAGCCCGAACGCGCCCCAGATGTTCGTCCCCGTGGACGGACCCACCCGTCGGCCCAGAACCTTGCTCACGTGCCGCGCCGCGGCCACCGAGGCGGCGTCTGGCACGCACACCATGGCGTCCACCACGCCCGGCAGGAACGACGGCTCCACGCGCGGTCGGCCGATGCCCTCGATGCGCGATGACGCACCCGTGAAGACGTCGCGGTCGCCCGTGGCCCACGACGGATAGAACGCCGAATTCTCCGGATCCACCACGCAGAGCCGGGTGGCATGGCGCCGATATCGCAGGAACCGCCCGATCGTGGCGCTCGTGCCGCCGGTGCCCGCGCCGACCACGATCCACTCCGGAATCGGATGGGTCTCGTCGCGCAGCTGCGAGAAGATCGACTCCGCGATGTTGTTGTTGCCCCGCCAGTCGGTGGCCCGCTCGGCATTGGTGAACTGATCGAGGTAGTGGCCGCCGGTCTCGCGCGCCAGGCGCTCCGCCTCGTCGTACACGTGGGACGACTGTTCGACGAAATGGCAACGGCCGCCTTGGGATTCGATCAGGGCGATCTTCGACTGACTCGTCGACGCCGTCATCACCGCGATGAAGGGCAACCCCAGCAGCGCCGCGAAATACGCCTCCGACACCGCCGTCGAACCCGACGACGCCTCGATGACGGTGGTCTGCGGGCCGATCCAGCCGTTGCACAACCCGTACAGGAACAGCGACCGGGCCAGCCGGTGTTTGAGGCTGCCGGTGATGTGGGTGCTCTCGTCCTTCAGATAGAGCTGGACGTCGACGCCGGCGCTCCACGCGGCCGGCAGGGGATAACGCAGGAGATGAGTGTCGGCGCTGCGCCGGGCGTCCGCCTCGATCAGGCGGACCGCGTTGTCCACCCAGTCGCGGCTCACCGTGCCGAGATGGCCGGCTGCGTCACGTCGGCGCCGATACCGGCGTGCCCGCCGCCGGTCGGGGCGGCCACCAGCGTCAGCAGCGTCACCTCGGGCCGGCAGCAGAAGCGCACCGGCGTGTACGGCGAGGTACCCAGACCGGCGGACACGTGCAGCTGCGTGTGGGCGCCCCAGCGTGACGGGCCCTTCACTCGGGAGGTGTCGATGTCGCAGTTGGTCACCAGCGCGCCGTAGAACGGCACGCACAGCTGCCCGCCGTGCGTGTGGCCGGCCAGCACCAGCTGGTAGCCGTCGTCGGCGAACCGGTCCAGCACGCGGGTGTAC
This sequence comes from Mycobacterium sp. SMC-16, assembly GCF_046250085.1. NCBI lineage: Bacteria > Bacillati > Actinomycetota > Actinomycetes > Mycobacteriales > Mycobacteriaceae > Mycobacterium > Mycobacterium sp. SMC-16. The sequence goes on along the minus strand of NZ_CP176427.1, from coordinate 5,441,745 downwards.
GGCGCATGGGTGACGCCCAGCGACAGGTTGGCGGCCGGGTTGGGCCGTCCGGCGATGGTGTCGTAGCGGTCGCGGTTGAGGTGCGGATCGTCGACGCCGGCGACGGCGATGAGCTGCCCGTTGACCTCGATCTCGCGCCGCGTGTGGGTCATGTCCAGCCAGCCGCGCTCGGTGAACGCCGCGCGCAGGTCCTGCCACGGCAGCGGCCGCCCGGTGATCCGCTTGTGCTTGCTGAACAGGTAGTTGGCGGGGTTCTTCGGCTTCGGCGCGAAGTAGTCGTTGCTGCCGAACACGAACACGCCGGGCACCGCCAGCAGATCGCCCATCGCCTGCACCACCGCCGGCACCGACTTGGGGTGCGAGAGGTTGTCGCCGGTGTTGACCACCAGATCGGGCTCCCAGCGGGCCAGCTCGCGCAGCCACGCCTGCTTGCGACGCTGCGCCGGCATCATGTGCAGATCGCTCAGATGCAGCACCCGCAGCGGCGACGATCCCGGCGTCAGCACCGGCATGGTGACCTCGCGGACCACGAACGCGTTGCGCTCGATGAGCGACGCGTAGGCGAGGCCCGCAGCCAGTGTTCCGGCGGCGGTGACGGCTGCGTTGCGGGCGATGGCAGACATGCAGGCAGCCTACTTGCTCAGCGCAGTAATTGGCCCGTTGTCGCTGGTCATCGTTAGAAAGCCCACAGGGTTGGCTTAGGTCGTTCTGAGGTTTCGGCCGGCCTATGGGGGCGGGGGACCGAGAACCGGGACGGTGATGGGCGGCAGGCCCGGAATCTCCACGACCGTCGACCCGATCTGCACCGGCGGCAAGCCGTCGAGGCCCGGAATCCCCACTGGCGGTGGCGGCGGAGGCGGCGGCGCGATGCCGTTGCTGACCTGGATCGTGATGATCGAACCGGGGATGGTCTGTCCCGACGGCGAGGTTCCGACCACCTGACCAGATGGCGCGGTGCTGTTGACCCACGACGGCTGCGCGGACAACTGGAAGCCGGCTTCCTTGATGCGGTTCTGTGCCAGGTCGAGGTCCATGCCCGCGACGCTCGGCACCCTGGACCCTGGCCCGCCGTCGACGTAGCGCGGGTCGGTCGGCGGCATCACGACGTTGGGCGGGGTGAACTGCTTCATGGCGGTGAACCAGGTTCGGGCCGGCTCGTGGCCGCCGTAGAGGTCACCACGGCCACACTGGCGCAGCGGGAACGAGCACAGGTCGGACGGTGTGGGCGAGTCGTCGTAGATGTAGTTGGCGGCGGCGTAGGCGCTCGTGAAGCCCAGGAACGCCGACGACCGGTGGGCCTCGGTGGTTCCGGTCTTGCCCGAGACCGGGAGATTCCAGCCCACCGACTGCGCGGCCGCCGCACCGGTGCCACTGATGGCGTCCTTGTTCATCGCGTTGGCGAGGGTGTTGGCCAGGCCCTCGGGGACGGCCTGCTCACAGGTCTGGGTGGTCACCGAGACCTCGTTGCCGTGCCGGTCGAACACCTTGTCCACGGGATTCGGTGGGCACCACGTGCCGCCCGACGCCAGCGTGGCCGCGACGTTGGACAGCTCGAGGGCATTGACCTCGAACGGGCCGAGGGTGAACGAGCCGATGTTCTGGCGCTTGATGAAGTCGGCCAGGCTCTCGTTGCTGTTCGGGTCGTACGGGCGGGCGGTGCCCGGCGCGGCGTAGGACCGCAGCCCCAGCTTGACCGCCATGTCGACGGTGCGCGGGACGCCGATCTGCGAGATGAGCTTGGCGAACCCGGTGTTCGGCGACGACGCCAGCGCTTCGGTGACGTTCATGCTGCCCTTGTAGCGGCCGTCGTTCTCGACGCACCACTTGTCCTTCGGGCAGCCCTTGGCGCCGCCGCTGCCCAGACCCTTGGCCTCGAACCGTCCGGGCACGTCCAGCTGCGCATTGATGCCCATGCCCATGTCCAGGGCTGCGGCCGTGGTGAACAGCTTGAAGATGGACCCGGCGCCGTCACCGACCAGTGAAAACGGTTGCGGCTGCATGGTTTCCCCGGCCGCGGTGTTCAGGCCGTACGTCCGGTTGCTGGCCATCGCCACCACCTGGTGGTTGTCCTTACCGGGCCGGATGACGCTCATGACGCTGCCGATGCCGTCGATGGTGGGGGAGGCGATGCCGTCGATCGACGACTTGACCGCGTTCTGGATGTCCGGGTCGATCGTCGTGCGGATCAGATAGCCGCCCTTGGCCACCTGGTCCTTGCTGATGCCGGCCTTCGACAGATAGTCGAGCACGTAGTCGCAGAAGAAGGCGCGGTCACCGGCGGCGATGCAGCCGCGGGGCAGCTGGTTGGGCTGCGGTAGGATGCCGAGCGGCTCGGCCTTGGCGGCGCGCAGGGCCTCGGCTTCCTGCGGGACGTTCTGGATCATGGTGTCCAGCACCAGGTTTCGACGTGCCAGGGCGCCGTCGGGGTTGACGTACGGATCCAGTCCGCTGGTCGACTGCACCATGCCGGCGAGCAGTGCGGCCTGCTGCCAGTTCAGCTGGTTGGCGTTGATGCCGAAGTACGTCTGGGCGGCATCCTGGATGCCGAACGCGCCGTTGCCGAACGACACCAGGTTCAGGTAGCGCGTCAGGATCTCGGACTTGGTGAACGTCTTGTCGAGGGTCAGCGCCATGCGGATTTCGCGCAGCTTGCGTGCTGGGGTGGTCTCGATGGCGGCCCGCCGTTCGGCGTCACTCTGCGCGACCACGAGCAGCTGGTAGTTCTTCACGTACTGCTGCTCGATGGTGGATCCACCGCGGGTATCGGCCGAACCCGACATGTAGCCGGACAGGCCCGTCAGGGTGCCCTTCCAGTCAACCCCGTTGTGCTCGGCAAACCGTTTGTCCTCGATCGAGACGATGGCCAGCTTCATGGTGTTGGCGATCTGATCGCTCGGCACCTCGAAACGGCGCTGCGAATACAGCCACGCGATGGGGTTGCCCTTGGCGTCCACCATGGTGGACACGGCGGGTGCGTCACCTTCGACGAGCTGGGCCGAACCGTTGGCCACGACGTCGGATGCCCGGTTGGACATCAGGCCGACACCCCCGATGAGCGGGAACATCATCGCGGCGAGCACCACGCTGGCGAGCAGAACGCACCACGTCATCTTGATGACGGTGACCGCGGTCGGCGGACGGTTCTGCGGTCGCTCGGGCATGGGGTACAGCCTAGCGACCGTGGTGGCCAGCAGCTGAGTGCTGGTCGATTACCACGTCCTTAGGGCATCTAGGGGGCTGCGACACGGGCAAAAATTAACGTTTGGACACACGTCCCAAAAAAGCGGCCCCAGACCCATTGCGCAATAGGCCCCTGACCACCTAACTTGAACACACAATGCGATCTAGGTAACACTACTAGCCGCAATGTGGCGTAGATCGCATCAGCGACCTACTCGGGAGGACTCGGCCGTCGGGAGACGGTGTGACGAAGGGATCGCTGGTGGCAGGTACACAGCCAGTAGTTCGCACGACAATCGCTCCCCAGGCCGGAAACGGCGCGATACAGGGCGTGGTCCAACCTGAAGCAGAAGCCCGCATCGCCTGGGTGTCCCAGGCCCGGTGCCGACAGGCCGACCCGGACGAACTGTTCGTCCGCGGCGCCGCACAGCGCAAGGCCGCGGTCATCTGCCGGCACTGCCCCGTGATCGTCGAATGCGGTGCCGACGCCCTCGACAACAGGGTCGAGTTCGGCGTGTGGGGCGGCATGACCGAGCGTCAGCGCCGTGCCCTGCTCAAACAGCACCCCGAGGTGGTGTCCTGGGCCGAGTTCTTCGCGACCCAGCGCAAGCACCGCAACGCGGTCTGACAGACGTAGAAACAGCTGTGCCCGGGATTTCCTAGGAAATCCCGGGCACAAGCATTTGAAAGCCGTTGTCTGTCAGGCTTTGACGACGTCGCCCGTGATCTGATCGGCGATGGCCCGCAGCGCCTCGAGATCGGACACCTCGAACGGCAGTGACGGCACCCCCACCAACGCCACGTGCGGGTTGGCCCCGGTGAACCGCGACAGCAGCCGCACCTCACGCTTGGAGATCACGGTGCGGTTCGCGTGGATCCGCAGGGTCGCCGCGGCCAGCGCGTCGGTGTCCTGACCGGACTGCTCCAGCTTGCCGGCGGCCTCGTCGGCCGCATCGGCGGTCAGGTCACACAGCATCGGGTGGGTGCGGTTGAGGATCAGGCCGGCCAGTGGCATCTGCTCCTGCGACAACCGGTCGACGAAGAACGACGCCTCACGCAGCGCGTCGGGCTCGGCAGCTGAAACGACGACGAACCGGGTACCCGGGCGCTTGAGCAGTTCGTAGGTGCGGTCGGCCTTCTCCCGGAACCCGCCGAACGTCGCGTCGAGCGACTGCACGAAACCGGCCGCGTCTGAGAGCATCTGCGAACCCAGCACCGTGGACAGCGCCTTCATCGCCAGGCCCATGGCCCCGGTGACCAGCCGGCCGATGCCGCGGCCCGGCCCGAGCAGCAGCCGCCACAGACGGCTGTCCATGAAGTTGCCCAGTCGCTTCGGCGCGTCCAGGAAGTCCAGCGCGTTGCGCGACGGCGGGGTGTCGACGACGACCAGATCCCACTTGTCCTCGGCCAGCAGCTGGCCGAGCTTCTCCATCGCCATGTACTCCTGCGTGCCCGAGAGCGACGTCGCGACGGTTTGGTAGAACTGGTTCTCCAAAATCGCGTCGGCCCGGTCCTCGCCGGAGTACTGCAGCACCATCTCGTCGAAGGTGCGGCGCATGTCCAGCATCATCGCGTAGAGCTCACCCGGCACCTCGGGAGCAAGCGGCACCCGCTGCGGGGTGTTGCCGAGATCCTTGATGCCGAGGGCCTGTGCCAGGCGCTTGGCCGGGTCGATGGTCAGCACCACGACGGTGCGGCCGTACTCGGCGGCCCGCAGCGCCATCGCGGCGGCGGTGGTGGTCTTGCCGACGCCGCCCGCGCCGCAGCACACCACGACGCGGTTCGCTTTGTCCGACAGGATCGCGTGCATGTCCAACTTCAAGGGCTTGCCGCTCATTTGGTGCCAACCCCTTGCTGCTCGAGTGCTTCGGCGAGTTCGTACAGGCTGCCCAGGTCGACCCCGTCGGGCAGAGCGGGCAGTTCCAGGCGGGGCACTTCGAGGGCGTCGAGCGCCTCGGCGCTCTCGGCGCGCGCCATCATGCGCGTCGCGTGCTGGATGGTCTCGGTGAGCAGTCCGGCGAAGTCGGTGTCGGACAACGTGATTCCGGCGTCGGCCAGCCCGGCGCGCACCGCGTCGGCGTCGACGACGCCCTCGGCGGCCTTCGCCAGATCATCCTGCGACAGGTACGCCGGGATGTTGCGGTTGACGATGACGCTGCCGATCGGCAGGTCCAGCTCCCGCAGCTCTTCGATGGCTTCCAGGGTCTCCTGCACGGGCAGCGCCTCCAGCAGGGTGACCAGGTGGATGGCGGTGAGCTCCGAGTGCAGCAGCTTCACGACGCCGTCGGCCTGAGAGTGCACCGGCCCGCCCTTGGCGAGATCCGAGACGGCCTTGGTGACGTCGAGGAAGCGCGAGATGCGGCCCGTCGGCGGGGCGTCGACCACGACGGCGTCGTAGGGGCGCTGACCCTTGAGTTCCTTGGCGGTCTTGCCGTTGCGGACCACGACCTCTTTGATCTTGCCGGTGAGCAGGACGTCACGCAGGCCGGGAGCGATCGTGGTCGCGAACTCGACGGCGCCGATGCGCTTCATGGCGCGGCCGGCGATGCCGAGGTTGTAGAACATGTCCAGGTACTCCAGGAACGCGGCCTCGGTGTCGATGGCCAGCGCGTTCACCTGCCCGCCGCCTTCGGCGGTGGCGATCTTCTGCTCCCCGTACGGCAGCGGCGGCACGTCGAAAAGCTGCGCGATGCCCTGCCGCCCCTCGACCTCGACCAGCAGGACGCTGCGGCCGCCGGCCGCCAGCGCCAGCGCCAGCGCGGCAGCGACGGTGGTTTTACCGGTACCGCCCTTGCCGGTGACGAAGTGGAGGCGCGCCTGGTCCAGGCGCGCGGGCCAACCGGTGTGGGTTCGGCCCGTCGATTCGGAGGTCACCCCAGCATGTTAACCATGCGGTACCCCTCGGCCGATAAGCTCGGCGGCATGAGCGAACCGACCCGGTGGGAGTACGCCACCGTCCCGTTGCTGATCCACGCCACCAAGCAGATCCTGGACCAGTGGGGCCAGGACGGGTGGGAGCTGGTGTCGGTGCTGGCCAACCCGAGCGGTGAGCAGCACGTCGCATACCTGAAGCGGCCGAAGTGACCGTCTCCGACCGGTTGGCCGAGCTCGGCATCGAGCTGCCGGAAGTCGCCCAGCCCCTTGCCGCTTACGTCCCCGCCGTCCGTACCGGGAACCTCGTCTACACCTCGGGCCAGCTGCCCATGCAGGGCGGCCAGTTGCCGGCCGAGGGCAAGGTCGGCGGCGAGGTCAGTGCCGAGGACGGCAAGGCCCTGGCCCGGATCTGCGGCCTCAACGCGTTGGCTGCCGTGCACGCGCTGGTGGGTATCGACTCGGTGGTGCGGATCGTCAAGGTCGTCGGTTTCGTCGCCTCGGCACCGGGCTTCAACGGCCAGCCCGCGGTGATCAACGGCGCGTCCGAACTGATGGGCGAGGTGTTCGGCCCGGCCGGTGCGCACGCCCGCTCTGCCGTCGGGGTCTCGGAGTTGCCGTTGAATGCGCCGGTCGAGGTGGAGTTGATCGTCGAGGTCGTATGACGCATCCCGCGTATGGCGTGCTGTGGCCGGTCACGGAGGCCGCCTCGGTACTGCTGTGCGACAACCCGGGGATCATGACGCTCGACGGCACCAACACCTGGGTGCTGCGCGGGCGCGGTAGTGACGAGATGGTCGTCGTCGACCCGGGACCTGACGACGATGCGCACCTCGAGCGCATCGCAGCACTCGGCGAGATTCCGCTGGTGCTGATCAGTCACAAGCACGACGACCACACCGGCGGCATCGACAAGCTCGTCGGCATGACGGGTGCGGTGGTGCGCTCGGTCGGCAGCGGGTTCCTGCGAGGACTCGGCGGGCCGCTCACCGATGGCGAGGTGATCGACGCCGCGGGCCTGCGGATCAAGGTCATGGCGACACCGGGGCACACCGCGGATTCGCTGTCGTTCGTCGTCGACGATGCCGTGCTGACCGCGGACACCGTGCTGGGTCGCGGCACCACCGTCATCGACAACGAGGACGGCAGCTTGCGCGACTACCTGGAATCGCTGCGGCGGCTGCAGGGCCTCGGGCAGCGGACCGTCCTGCCCGGCCATGGTCCCGATCTGGCCGACCTGTCGCAGGTGACGGCCATGTACCTCGCGCACCGCGAGGAACGGCTGGACCAGGTGCGCGGCGCCCTGAAAGTGCTCGGTGAAGAGGCCTCGGCGCGGCAGGTCGTCGAACACGTCTATACCGACGTCGACCAGAAGCTGTGGGACGCCGCCGAGAAATCGGTGCAGGCCCAGCTGGATTACCTGCGGACTGCTTGAACCAAACAAAGATGCCCCCGATGCGTGTCGGGGGCATCTTCGTCAGTACTACCGCGCTCGGCGGGCCAGCCGCTCGGAGTCGGAGATCAGCACGCTCTTGCCCTCCAGGCGGATCCAGCCGCGGTGCGCGAAGTCGGCGAGCGCCTTGTTCACGGTTTCGCGGGAGGCGCCGACCAGCTGGGCGATCTCTTCCTGCGTCAGGTCGTGGGTGACGCGCAGGGCGCCGCCCTCCTGGGTGCCGAAGCGCTGGGCCAGCTGCAGCAGCTGCTTGGCCACGCGACCGGGCACGTCGGTGAAGATCAGGTCGGCCAGGTTGTTGTTGGTGCGGCGCAACCGGCGGGCGAGCACGCGCAGCAACTGCTCGGCGATCTCCGGGCGGTCCGCGATCCACGCCCGCAGCGCTTCACGGTCCATCGAGACGGCGCGCACCTCGGTGATGGTGATGGCGCTCGACGTCCGGGGACCCGGGTCGAAGATCGACAGCTCACCGAACATGTCCGACGGACCCATGATCGTCAGCAGGTTCTCCCGGCCGTCCGGCGACCGGCGGCCGATCTTCACCTTGCCGGAGATGATGATGTAGAGGCGGTCGCCGGGCTCGCCTTCGGCGAACACGGTGTGTCCGCGAGGAAAGTCGACAGGCTGCAGCTGTTTGGTCAGTGCGGATACCGCGGTGGGCTCGACACCCTGGAAGATTCCGGCCCTCGCCAGGATCTCGTCCACGTTGCTCCCTAAGGCTGGTGAGTGATAAAAAACGCGCGCAAGCTAGCCAGTGAACTGGTTAACAAAGTCAGTCTAGTGGTAAGCCGTTTCGCAACCAGCCACGCTACACACGATTCGCCTGGCGAGTCTCGCGAAATTGCGGATTGCTCGCATAGTGGGCATACGCGCGGCTGGGTAACTCGGGCTCACCGAAGGCGCCGAGCGGGTTGTCGCGCGTCGGCGACGGGGCCGCGAGGGCGCGCGGCTCCTCGAATCGGGGTGCCGATCGGTGCGGCAACGTACCGGCGGATGCGGATTGCTCCGACCAGGCGTTCTTGACCTTCTCGACGAAGGCTTTGACGTCTGCCGCGGTGTACGTCTCCTTGGACGTATCCAGCATCGCTTCGAGGCGGCTCAACCCGAAGGTTGCCAACATGAGCAACCCGGGAATGCACACCACGAGCAACCAGGACACACGCAGAAGTAAACACGCCGAATGTCTCAGGGTGATCACGAAACGACGCCGGTCAAAGTATCCTTACCGACTTCTCTCAGTACGCTTACCGGCGTGCCTGCGCGACGATCCACCGCAAAATACGACCGCGAAACCCACCTGGGTCTGGTGCGTCGCGCCCGGAGAATGAATCGTGAACTGGCGCAAGCGTTCCCGCACGTCTACTGCGAGCTGGATTTCACCAATCCGCTGGAGCTGGCGGTGGCCACGATCCTGTCGGCGCAGTGCACGGATAAGAGGGTGAACCTCACCACGCCGGCGCTGTTCGCCAAATACCCGACGGCGCTGGACTATGCGCAGGCCAACCGGACCGAACTCGAGGAGCTGATCCGGCCCACCGGCTTCTACCGCAACAAGGCGACGTCGATCATGGGGCTGGGCCAGGAACTGGTCACCCGTTTCGACGGCGAGGTGCCCGACACCCTGGACGAGCTGGTCACGCTGCCGGGTGTGGGACGCAAGACCGCGAACGTCATCCTGGGCAACGCCTTCGACATCCCGGGCATCACGGTCGACACGCACTTCGGCCGGCTGGTGCGACGTTGGCGCTGGACCGCCGAAGAGGACCCGGTCAAGGTGGAACACGCCGTCGGCGAGCTGATCCCGCGCAAGGAATGGACCCTGCTGTCGCACCGCGTCATCTTCCACGGGCGCCGGGTTTGCCATTCCCGGACCCCGGCCTGCGGCGTGTGTGTGCTGGCCCGCGACTGCCCGTCGTACGGACTTGGGCCGACGGACCTGGCGGCCGCCGCGGCGCTGGTGAAGGGACCCGAGACCGAACACCTGCTGGCCCTGGCCGGGATCACCGAGTGAGTCGGTCTGCCCGTTGGACCGTGGTGGTGCTGGCCGTGTTCGTCGTTCTCGGTGTGGCGCTGTGGCGGCAACTCGGTGACGACCGGACCGCGTCCGGGCCGGCGGGCCAGCAGACTGTCGCGCGCGCACATCGCGACGCCGACACCCCGGCGGCGCTGGCCGGACCCCGGGCCAAGGCGGCCCTGCCGCCCTGTCCGGCACCGCAGGGCGGGCCCGGACCGCAAGCGCTGCAGGGCATCACGGTCGACTGCGCGGCCGACGGGACGCCCGTCGACGTCGCCAAGGCCGTCGCCGGCCGCGCCGTGGTGCTGAACTTGTGGGCCTACTGGTGCGGCCCGTGCGCCGACGAACTGCCCGCACTGGCCGAGTACCAGCGCCGGGTGGGCCCGAAGGTGACGGTGCTGACGGTGCATCAGGACGAGAACGAGACCGCCGGGCTGCTGCGGCTGGCCGACCTGGGCGTCAAGCTGCCGATGCTGCAGGACGGCCGGCGGCTGATCGCGGCCGCGCTGCGCGTCCCCAATGTCATGCCTGCGACCGTGCTGCTGCGCCCTGACGGTAGCGTTGCGCAGGTCCTGCCCCGGCCGTTCACCAGTGCCGACGAGATCGCCAGTGCAGTGAACGCACAGTTAGGAGTGTCGGGGTGAACGTGCTGAACCCACAGGCCGCCCCGGCCTGGCTGCGGCCCCTCGTCGACAACGCCGCGGACCTCCCGCAGGCCTACCGGCGCCGGCTGCCGAAGAGCGTGCTGGCGGCCATCACCGCCGCCGGCGCCACCGCGACATTGACCGGCACCAAGCGCGACGCCGCCGTCCTGGTGTTGTTCTCGGGCGCGCCCGACGCCCCCGCCGGTGCCCTGCCGCCCGACGCCGACCTGCTGGTCACCGTCCGCGCATCGACGCTGCGCCACCACGCCGGGCAGGCGGCGTTCCCCGGCGGCGCGTCCGATCCAGGGGACGACGGTCCCATCGGCACCGCGCTGCGCGAGGCGAACGAGGAAACCGGCATTGATCCCTCCCGGTTGCACATCCTGGCCACGCTGGACCGAATGTTCATCCCGCCCTCGGGTTTTCACGTGGTCCCCGTGCTCGCGTACTCGCCCGACCCGGGCCACGTCCTCGCCGTCGACCCGGCCGAGACCGCGATCGTCGCGCGGGTTCCGGTGCGCGCCTTCGTCAATCCCGAGAACCGGTTGATGGTGTATCGCAAAGAGAACACGCGGCAGTTCGCCGGCCCGGCATTTCTGCTCAACCAGATGCTGGTGTGGGGCTTCACCGCTCAGGTGATCTCCGCGATGCTCGACGTCGCAGGCTGGGCCAAGCCGTGGAACACCGACGTCGTCGAGGAACTGGACGCGGCAATGGCGCTGCTGGGCGAGTCCAGCGGCTACCGTGTGGATCAACCATGACACCTTCACAATGGCTGGATCTGGCCGTTCTGTCCGTCGCCTTCGTCGCCGCCGTCTCGGGCTGGCGGTCCGGGGCGCTGGGCTCCCTGCTGTCTTTTCTCGGTGTGGTGCTCGGCGCGGTGGCCGGTGTGCTGCTGGCGCCGCATGTGGTGGCGCACGTCGACGGCGCCCGCAGCAAGCTCTTCATCGCCCTGTTCCTGATCCTGGGCCTGGTCGTGGTCGGCGAGATCGCCGGTGTGGTGCTGGGCCGCGCCGTACGCGGCGCCATGCGCAACGAGGTGGTGCGCGGATTCGACTCGGTCGTCGGCATGGCCCTGCAACTGGTCGCGGTCCTGGTTGCCGCCTGGCTGCTGGCCACCCCGCTGACGTCGTCCGACCAGCCGAACCTGGCTGCCGCGGTGAACGGCTCGCGCGTGCTGTCCGAGGTCAACGACCTCGCACCGGCCTGGCTCAAGCGCGTGCCCACGCGGCTGTCGGCGCTGCTGAACACCTCGGGACTGCCCTCGGTGCTGCAGCCGTTCGGCCGCACGCCGATCGTCAGCGTCTCGGCACCCGACCCTGCGCTCGTCGGCGACCCGGCGGTGGCCGCGGCCAAGGGCAGCGTCGTGAAGATCCGCGGCGTCGCGCAGAGCTGCCAGAAGGTGCTCGAGGGCACCGGCTTCGTGGTGGCGCCCGGCCGGGTGATGTCCAACGCCCACGTGGTGGCCGGCTCCAACAGCGTCACCGTCCAGGTCGACGACAAGAGCTACGACGCCAAGGTCGTGTCGTACGACCCCGAGGCCGACATCTCGATCCTCGACGCTCCCGACCTGCCCGCGGCACCCCTGAAGTTCGACATGCAGGAGGCCCCGACCGGGACCGGCGCGGTGGTGATGGGCTATCCGGGCGGCGGTGAGTTCGCCGCGACCCCGGCGCGCATCCGCGAGGTCATCAAGCTCAACGGCCCGGACATCTACCACTCCACGACCGTCACGCGCGAGGTGTACACCATCAGAGGCAATGTCCGCCAAGGCAATTCGGGCGGACCGCTGATCGACGGCAGTGGGAAGGTGCTCGGTGTCGTGTTCGGCGCCGCGGTCGACGACGCCGACACGGGCTTCGTCCTCACCGCCGACGAGGTGGCCAAGCAGATGGCCAAGGTCGACAACCAGGATGCGGTGCCGACCGGAAAGTGCATCTCAGCCGGGTAGCTGGTGCAGGAACGTCGACAGCTCCGAGGTGACCGTCGACGGTTGCTCCTCGTGCGCGAAATGGCCTGCGCCGGGCACGGATACGAAGCGGGTCTGCGGGGCGTAGCGCTGGGTTCGGCGGACCGGGTCGTCGAGCACGTACGGATCTGCGGTGCCGTGTAGGTGCAGGACCGGCACGGCGGTGCGCTGTTTCATCGTGCGCATGAAGCGCCGGCCTTCGCCGCGGACCTGACTGCGCGCCGCCCACCGCTGATACTCGAGCGCCGAGTGCGCGGCCGACGGAATCTGGATCGCGGTGCGCAGGTGCGCGGCGGTCTGGGCGAAATCCGCCGACGCCGGCCAGGCTGCGCCGGCGCGACTGCGCACCAGCTGCTCGACGGCAGCACCGCCGCGCCGGGTCAGGACATGCTCGGGCCACCACGGCACCTGATTGCGCAGCATCGCCGGCAGCAGGGCCGCGCGCTGGCCCTTGTCGGTCAGTGTGGAGGACCGCAGCGCCACCGGATGCGGTGAACTGACCAACGCGATACCCCGGACCGCCCGCGGATGCAGCATCGCCGTCGCCCAGCAGACGAGGCCGCCGTCGGCATGTCCCACCAGCACGGCGGAGTGGTGTCCCAGCGCGCGCACCAGGCCGGCGGTGTCCCCGGCCAGCGTCCAGCCGTCGTAGCCGGTCGGTGGCTTGTCACTGCCGCCGTAGCCCCGCAGGTCGACCGCGACCACGCGGGCACCGCGCAGGTCGCGCAACTGATGTCGCCACGAGTACCAGAACGAGGCGAACCCGTGCAGCAGGATCACCAGCGGACGCTCGGCGTTGGAGGAGCCGTCCGCGTTCCGATCCTCGGGCTCCGAGCCCTCGGCCTCCACGACGTGGAAGCGGATCCCGTTCGCGTGCACCTGGAGGTGTCGCCACGGACCGTCGATCCGGACGACCGACGGATCAGGTGGCGGCACTACCAGCCTGAGGTGTCGCTAGAAGCCGTGCGGGCGGTGATCTGACTCGACGGCTTGTCGTGTCCCGGCGTCAGCGCCACCTTGGCCTCCTTGACCGTGGCGATGGTGTCCCGCGGGCCGCGGATCTTGCGGACCTTGAGGAAGCCCAGGAACGCGAGCGCGCCGGTGGTCAGCACCATGAGCGCGAAGACGATGAGGTACGACGCCCAGCTCGGCAGCCACAGCTCCAGCAGCGAGCCGAGGAAGAAGAAGAAAAAGAACGTCGAGTAGAAGAGCACGACCAGGGCGGCGATGAACAGGACGCTGCCGGTCAGGCCCTTCTTCACGTCGGCGGTGATCTCGGCGCGCGCGAGCTCGACCTCGGCCCGCACCAGCGTCGACATCTGCGCGGTGGCTTCCTTGACCAGATCGCCGATCGACGGATCGGCCTTGGGCGCATGCGGATCCACCAGCGGGATCGAGGTCACCGTGGCTGGAACGGGGCCATTCTTGCGATCGCCATTGCTCACGAACACGTCCTCCCGGCGTCGGTGTAGTCCTGGCATATGTTGCCACGTGGGGCGCCGCTTAACGATCCGGCCCAGGGATACACTGCCCCGATGCGTTTGGCACCCGTGATTGCTGCGATGTGTGGGACGGCCGTTGCTCTGCTCGGCACGTCGGCCGGGGTGCCGGCCCACGCGGACGCACCGGTGCCGCTGGGCGGTGGTTCGGGCATCGTCGTGGACGGTGACACTTTCTGCACTCTGACCACGATCGGTCATGACAACCGCGGCAAGCTGGTCGGCTTCACGTCGGCGCACTGCGGCGGTCCCGGCCACGAGGTGTCGGCCGAGGGCGCCGAGAACCGCGGCACGCTGGGCGTCATGGTGGCCGGCAGTCAGCCGCTGGACTACGCCGTCATCGAGTTCGACCCGGCCAAGGTGCAGCCCCTCAACACCGTCAACGGATTCCAGATCGACGGCATCGGCCCGGACCCGGCCTTCGGCCAGGTGGCGTGCAAGCTGGGCCGCACCACCGGCTACACCTGCGGCGTCACGTGGGGTCCCGGACAGGACCCGGGCACCATCGTCGACCAGGTGTGTGGCCAACCCGGTGACTCGGGTGCGCCCGTCACGGTGAACAACAAGCTGGTCGGCATGATCCACGGCGCGTTCAGCGACGACCTGCCGACGTGCGTCGTCAAGTACGTGCCACTGCACACCCCGGCCGTGACGGTGTCGATCAACGCGGTGATCGCCGACCTCGACGCCAAGAGCCGGCCCGGCGCCGGCTACGTGCCGATCGCCTGAGCCGGCCTGGCCCTGCTGGCTGCCCTACTTGCTGGCGCGGATGGCTTCGAAGACGCTGGGGTCGACGAGGGTTGAGGTGTCGCCGAGGTCACGGCCTTCGGCGACGTCGCGCAGCAGGCGGCGCATGATCTTGCCGCTACGCGTCTTGGGAAGTTCGGGCACGACGTGGATTTCGCGTGGTTTGGCGATGGGGGAGATCTCCCGTGCCACCTGGGCGCGCAGTTCCTCGATCATGTTCTCCGGACCGCCGTGCGCCGACTCCTTGAGGATGACGAACGCGCAGATGGCCTGGCCCGTGGTGGCGTCGGTGGCGCCGACGACGGCGGCCTCGGCCACGCCGGCGTGCCCCACGAGCGCGGACTCGACCTCCGCGGTGGAGATGCGGTGGCCCGAGATGTTCATGACGTCGTCGATGCGGCCCAGGACCCAGATGTTGCCGTCGGCGTCGTAGCGGGCGCCGTCACCGGCGAAGTACCAGCCCTGCTCGGCGAACCGGGACCAGTAGGTGTCCTTGAACCGTTCGTCGTCGCCCCAGATGCCGCGCAGCATCGACGGCCACGGCTTGTCGAGCACCAGGTAGCCGGTGACGTGTTCGGCCTCGTCGGCGCCAGGGACCAGGTCGTTGCCGTCGTCGTCGACGATCTTGGCGCTGATGCCGGGCAGCGGGGTCATGGCCGAGCCGGGCTTGGCGGCCGTGACGCCGGGCAGCGGGGAGATCATGATGGCGCCGGTCTCGGTCTGCCACCACGTGTCGACGATGGGCGTGGTGCCCGCGCCGATGTGTTCGCGGTACCAGCGCCAGGCCTCGGGGTTGATGGGCTCACCGACCGAGCCGAGCACCCGCAGGCTCGACAGGTTGTGCGCCGCGGGGATCTGGTGGCCCAGCTTCATGAAGGTGCGGATCAGCGTCGGGGCCGTGTAGTAGATGGTGACGCCGTACTTCTCGATGATGTCGAAGTGCCGGTGCTCGTTGGGTGAGGTGGGGGTGCCTTCGTAGACCACCTGCGTGACGCCGTTGGAGAGCGGGCCGTAGACGATGTAGGTGTGCCCGGTGACCCAGCCGATGTCGGCGGTGCACCAGTACACGTCGTCGGCCTTGATGTCGAAGACGTTGTGGTGGCTGTAGGACGCCTGGGTCAGGAAGCCGCCGCTGGTGTGCACGATGCCCTTGGGCTTGCCGGTGGTGCCGGAGGTGTACAGCAGGAACAACGGTTGCTCGGCGTCGAAGGCCTCGGGGGTGTGCTCGGTCGACTGCGAGTCGACGATCTCGTGCCACCAGACGTCGCGGCCCTCGGTCCAGTCGACGTCGATGCCGGTGCGCTTGACCACCAGCACGTGCTCGACGCTCGCCTGGCCGGTGACGGCTTCATCGACCGCGGACTTGAGCGAGGCGGCCTGGCCGCGGCGGTACTGCCCGTCGGTGGTGATGACCAGCTTGGCCTGGGCATCCTCGACGCGGGCGGCCAGGGCGGTGGCCGAGAAACCGGCGAAGACGACCGAGTGCATGACACCGAGCCGGGCGCAGGCCAGCATCGCCACGATGGCCTCGGGCACCATCGGCATGTAGATGGCGACGCGGTCGCCGGCGACCAGGCCCAGGGCGGTCAGGGCGTTGGCGGCCTTGCTGACCTCGTCCTTGAGCTGGGCGTAGGTGATGTCGCGGGCGTCGCCGACGGGCTCGCCCTCCCAGTGGATCGCGACGCGGTCGCCGTTGCCGGCCTCGACGTGGCGGTCCACGCAGTTGTAGGCGACGTTGAGCTTGCCGTCACCGAACCACTTGGCGAAGGGCGCATTGGACCAGTCGAGCACCTCGGTGAACGGGGTGGCCCAGGACAACCGCTCGCCCTGGCGGCGCCAGAAATCCAGGCGGTCGGCGTCGGCCTCTTGATACAGCGCGGCGGTGGCATTGGCCTGCGCGGCGAACTCGGCAGGCGGCGGGTAAGCCTGTGGCACAGCGGTGTCTTGTGTCATGGCTGTGAGCGTAGTCACTGGCACGTTGCAATGACGTTGGAGGTGACCCGCCACCGGGACGTTGGTGGTGGCCACCCGGTGGCACTACCGTGTGCGGACGTGGCTGCACCTGACCCGCTGGCTCCTTTGGCCGAACTCCCCGGCGTGGCCGAGGCCGGAGACGAGGCTCGTGAAGCGCTCGGCAGGGCCCACCGGCACAAGGTGAACCTGCGCGGTTGGCCCGCCACCGCGGCCGAGGCGTCGATGCGGGCCGCCCGGGCGTCGTCGGTGCTCGACGGCGGCTCCCTGAGTTTCAGTAAGGACGGCGAGGCGCCGGCCAAAGGTGAGCGCGCCGACGCGGTGCTGGCCGGCGCGCTGCGTGTGGCCGAGGCGCTCGAAGGTGGTGCGACGGCGCTCGTCGGCGTCTGGCAGCGGGCGCCGCTACAGGCGATCGCCCGGCTGCACTCCCTGGCGGCCGCGGATCTGACGGACCCGGACCAGCTCGGCCGGCCCCGCACCGATGATCCGGACGTGGGCCGGCGGCTGGAGCTGCTCGGCGAGATCGTGGGCGGCGGGAGCCGCGTGCCGGCGACGGTGCTCGCGGCCGTCGCTCATGGCGAACTCCTGAGCCTGGCTCCGTTCGGGGTGGCAGACGGTGTGGTGGCGCGCGCGGTGTCCCGGCTGATCACCATGTCGAGTGGTCTCGACCCGCACGGCCTGGGCGTTCCCGAGATGTACTGGATGCGTCAGGTCGGCGAATATCGTGCCGCGGCACGGGGCTTCGCGTCGGGCACGGCCGACGGGCTGACGGCGTGGTTGATCTGCAGCAGTCGTGCTCTGCATTCGGGGGCGCGTGAGGCGCTGTCGATTGCGCAGGCTTCGGCGAAGTAGCGGTCGGTTCGCGGCCGTCGCCAGCAAACACGTACACATAAAAGCGGGCGGCGCTCCGTCGTCAGAGGGCATCTGACTCGGCTCGCCGCCCGCTAGCACGGAACCCCGGTTACCAAGCGTGCTTGTCGGGTTGTGTGGGTGGCCTCGGCGTCCCTGCAATGCGCTGCGGCTACAACCCCACCCAAGGAGTTCTCTTAGCCGTTCGCTTTTCGCAATTACGCAGGCCCACAACGCTTTTACCATTGTCGCGGTATGTGCTCCGCGTGGGTGCCGGTATTCCGTGCTGGGATGCCCTCTTCGGGAGGTCGAACCTTCTCTTCCGGTTCGGTCTTGGCCTCGGGGGGCTTCCGTGCTTCCTTTGTACTACGTGACCGCAGTCACATCAAGGGTCAATCGCCGGCGATTTGTGATTGTTACTGAGGCGGCCTCAGCAACTCGCCAGTAGCTTTCAGAAGCTCAGTCGGCGGAGCAGCGAGTACGTCACGGCGCCGGCCGCGAGGGCACTCGCGCCGACGGCCAGGGTGGTGGCCACCGCGGCGCCCGACGGTGCCGCCGGCAGCCGGTCCCGCAGCGAGACCGGGCGGGTGAAGGTCAGCACCGGCCACCCGCGGGCGACGGCCTCCTTGCGGAGCGCGCGGTCCGGGTTGACCACCGCGGGGTGGCCGACGGCCGCGAGCATCGGCAGATCGGTGATGGAATCCGAGTAGGCGTAGCAGTGCTCCAGCGCATAGCCCTCGCGGGCCGCGAGTTCCTCGATCGCCTGGACCTTGCCTTCGGCGAAGCAGTAGAAGTCGACGTCGCCCGTGTACTTGCCGTCGGCGACCACCATGCGCGTGGCCATCGAATGATTGGCGCCGAGTTCGCGGGCGATGGGCGCGACGATCTCCTCGCCGGATGCCGAGACCACCACGACGTCGCGGCCACACAGCTTGTGGTCGGCGATCAGATTGGCGGCTTCGGCGAAGACCAGCGGGTCGACGATGTCGTGCAGCGTCTCGGCGACGATCGACTTGACCTGTTCGACGTCCCAGCCCGTGCACATGTTCGTCAGGTAGGACCGCATGCGGTCCATCTGATCGTGGTCGGCACCGGACATCAGGAACAGAAACTGGGCATAGGTGGACTTGAGGACAGCTTGCCGGTTCAACAGTCCCTGGTTGAAAAAAGGTTTGCTAAAAGCGAGGGTGCTGGACTTGGCGATCACCGTTTTGTCGAGATCGAAGAAGGCTGCGGTGCGCACCGGACCGGTCGACCCGGCCTCCTGACGCGGCGCGGCCGCAGTCTGCGCGGCCGGATCGGATGCGGTCACGGCTCCAAGCATATGCTCCGGAGCCCCGGTGCCGGGTGGGCGCCGCTGTGGCGGTGTCGGTCGCCGGTGGGTCGGCCATCGTGGCGATTGACGTGCTGACACGCCCATTTCACAGACAATCAACAGTTGCGCACAGCCCTGTTGACGTGTGTATAGTGGGCATTACCCCGGGCAGCGCCGGGTGTGCATCAGCCCGACCCCCCGGGGCTGATCCACGACGACCTCCGCCTCCTCCCCCCCTGGCGGGGGTCGTCCCTTTTTCGGGGGCGGTCATTTTCCCGGAGGCGTTGCCTCTTCGGCGAGATTTTCGCCAGCGCCGAATTCATCGGTTCCCGTTGTGGCGGAGCCTTGGCGAGCCCGGCCCGTCGACAGTCGTGACCCATCCGTGAAAAGTTGCGGAACGACATTCTCACCAGTGCGTCAATAAAGTTGTCCACAGTTTGCGATTCATCCACATTCTGGGGGCGGGCTCTGGTGCCGTGGCCTGCCGCGGATCACGGTGGAACCATGACGACGAACGGGGCCCTGGCGTTGATCGCCGACGCCGGACTGCGCGACGAGATCGAACGCATCGCCGCGGCGGCGGGGATCAGAGTGGTGTACGCGGCGGAGCCCTCCGGCCGGAAGGCATGGGTCGGTGCCGCGGCAGTGGTGCTCGACGTCGCGGCAGCGCGGCGCTGCCGAGAGCTCGGGATGCCGCGACGGCCCGCCGTGTTCTTGATCGCGACCGATACGCCCGGCTCCCGCGAGTTCGAGGCCGCGATGGTGATCGGTGCACAGGAGGTCATCACCCTGCCCGGCGGGGAGTCGGCTCTGGTCGGTGTCCTGGCGGATGCCGCAGCCGGCGAATCCGACGGGCGCCGCGGCGCCGTGGTCGCCGTCATCGGCGGACGTGGCGGCGGCGGCGCGTCGGTGTTCGCGATCGCCTTGGCGCAGGCCGCGGGAGAACCGGACCATGAGTGCCTGCTCGTCGACGTCGACGCCTGGAGCGGCGGTATCGATCTCGCCCTCGGTGCCGAGTGCGATGCCGGCCTGCGCTGGCCGGACCTGGCGGCGGCAGGGGGACGGCTCAGCTATCCGGCCCTGCGCGATGCGCTCCCGCGCCGGCGCGGGGTGGTGGTGCTGTCGACGGGCCGCACCGGCGTCGAGCTGAGGCCGACGGCGCTCGCGGCGGTCGTCGAGGCCGGAAGCCGCGCCGGCGCAACCGTCATCTGCGATGTGCCACGACAGTCTTCCGCTGCCGCCGAGACCGTCCTGGCTGCAGCCGATCTGGTGGTCGTGGTGGCGCCGGCAGAGGTGCGGGCCTGCGCCGCGACCCGGGTCGTGGCCGACTGGGTGACGGCCGTCAACCCGAACGTCGGCCTGGTGGTGCGGGGTCCTGCGCCCGGCGGGCTGCGCGCCGCGGAGATGGCGACGATCCTCGGGCTGCCGCTGCTGGCGGCCATGCGGGCCGAGAGCAACCTCGACGGCGCGCTCGAGCGGGGCGGTCTCGGCCGGAGTCTGCGGAGCCGGTCACCGCTGGCCGTGGCCGCCCGCCGCGTACTCACGGTGCTGGGCCGACAGCCCGGGGAGGCGGCGTGACGTCGTCGTTGGTGGATCGGGTCCGGGAACGACTGGCCGCGCAGACCAGCGGTGCCCTGCACCCCAACGCGGTGGCTGCGGCCATCCGAGCTGAGTCCGGCGGCGTACTCGCCGACAGCGACGTACTGGCCGGCATGCGGCTGCTGCAGACCGAGCTGACCGGTGCCGGGATTCTGGAACCGCTCCTGCGGGCACCGGGCACCACCGACGTGCTGGTCAGCGCGCCCGACGAGGTGTGGGTCGACGACGGAAACGGGTTGCGCCGCAGCACGATCAGATTTCCGGATGAGGACGCGGTGCAGCGCCTGGCGCAACGGCTCGCGCTGGCGATCGGGCGCCGGCTCGACGATTCGCAACCCTGGGTCGACGGCCACCTCGGCGGTATCGGCGGTGGTCTGACCGTGCGGTTGCATGCCGTGCTGCCGCCGATCGCCGCCGCAGGTACCTGCCTCTCGCTGCGGGTGCTGCGGCCCGCGACGCAGGACCTGGCCGGACTCGTCGAATCCGGCGCCATCGCGCCGCCCGCCGTCCCGCTGATCACCGACATCGTCGCGGCGCGGCTGGCGTTCCTGGTCTCCGGCGGCACCGGTGCCGGGAAGACCACCATGTTGTCCGCGCTCCTCGGGGCCGTCGATCCCGCCGAGCGGATCGTCTGCGTCGAGGACGCCGCGGAGCTGGCGCCGCAACATCCGCACCTGGTCCGGCTGGTCGCGCGCGGCGCCAACGTCGAGGGCGTGGGCGAGGTGACGGTGCGTGACCTGGTTCGGCAGGCGCTGCGGATGCGCCCTGACCGGATCGTCGTCGGCGAGGTGCGCGGTGCGGAAGTCGTGGATCTGCTTGCCGCGCTCAACACCGGTCACGAGGGTGGGGCGGGGACGGTGCATGCGAACAGTCCCGCCGAGGTGCCCGCCCGCATGGAGGCGTTGGCAGCGGTCGGCGGATTGGACCGGGCGGCGCTGCATTCGCAACTGTCGGCCGCGTGCCAGGTGGTACTGCACACCGCGCGAGCCCGGGACGGGCGTCGGCACCTGAGTGAGATCGCGGTGCTGCGCCGCGCCCCGGACGGGACCGTGACGGTCGTGACCGCGTGGCACGTCGACCGCGGAGCGGGCCCTGGCCTGCCCGTGCTGGGCGAGCTGCTGACTGCGCGGGGCCGGTCGTGAGTCCCGCGCTGCTGCTGGCGCTGGCCGTGCTGGTCGCGCCCCCGGCGGGTGGCGCCGGGCGCCTCGCGCAGCGAAAACGGTTGGTGGGTCTCGAACCTCGACTGCTCTGGCCGGCGGCGGCAGTGGCCGCCGTGGTGGCGCTCGTCGTGCTGCCGATGCCGATGATGCTGGCCGGCGCGGCCGTGGTCGGCACCGCGGGGCTCCGGTGGCGGCGCTCGCGGCAAGCCGCGCAGCGCGCCCGGGAAGCGCAGGCGCTGCAGGGCGCACTCGGCATCCTGGTCGGGGAACTGCGTGCCGGGGCGCATCCGGTGGCGGCGTTCGACGCCGCGGCGCATGAGGTCGGCGGACCGGTTTCCGCGGCGTTGGCGGAGGTCGCGGCGCGGGCCCGTCTGGGTGCCGATGTCGCGGCCGGTCTGCGCGTCGTCGCGGGATCATCGGCGCTGCCCGCCCAGTGGCAGCGGCTCGCCGTGTACTGGCAATTGGCGCTCGACCATGGCTTGGCCATCGCCCCGCTGATGCGCGCCGCCGAACGTGATGTCGTTGCGCGCGAACGTTTCTCCTCGCGGATCAGGGCGGGGATGGCTGGAGCCCGAACGACGGCGGCTGTGCTGTCCGGGCTGCCCGCGCTCGGAATTGTCTTGGGGCAGTTGATCGGTGCGCATCCCGTGCGCTTCCTGTTGGGTGACGGCGCGGTGGTGCTGGCGGTCGGTGTGGTGCTGTGCTGCCTCGGGCTGCTGTGGTCGGACCGGATCATCGCGCGGGCACAGCGATGAGCGGAATCTTGCTGTTGGCGTTCGCGCTCTTGTTGCTCCCCGGCTCCGCAGCGCACCGTATCCGGCCCCGCCCGTCGGATCGGTCCGCGCCGCCCGCGGCGCCCGACGACCCGCTGGCGGTGCCGTCGAGCCTGGACGTGCTGGCGGCGTGCCTGTCGGCAGGCATGGCGACCGGCGCGGCGGCCGCGGCGGCGGTGCCGTCGGCACCGGCCGATCTGGCGAGCGTGCTGCGTCGCGGGGCCGAACTCCTGGCCCTGGGGGCGGCACCGGCGTCGGCCTGGGCAGAGCCGGGTCGCGGTACCGACCCGCACGTGATCGCGCTGCTGCGGCTGGCGCGGCGGTCGGCGTCGTCGGGTGCCGCGATGGCTCAGGGCGTCGCGGAACTGGCCGAGCAGGCCAGGGCCGACGCCGGGGACGCGGCGGACGCCGCCGCCGAGCGCGCCAATGTGCTGATCGCCGGTCCACTGGGGCTCTGCTACCTGCCGGCATTCGTCTGTCTCGGCATCGTGCCGGTGGTCGCCGGGCTGGCCGGTGACGTGTTCGGGTCCGGGGTGTTCTGATCACAACAAGGGGAGGAAAGACCATGAAAATGACCAGCTTTCGCGCGCTCGAAGCGCGAGCGACCCTGCTGCTGGCCGATGAGAGCGGCATGTCGACCGTGGAGTACGCCATCGGCACCGTGGCTGCCGCGGCGTTCGGCGCCATCCTCTACACGGTGGTCACGGGGGATTCGATCGTCAGCGCGCTGACCAACATCATCTCGCGTGCTCTCACCACCAACCGATGACCGTGGCGGCGTCACGGTCGAGGCGGCGTTCGCGGTCGCCGCACTCGTCGCGGTCGCCGTCCTCGGTGTCGGTGGGCTGGCTGCGGTCTCGGCGCAGGTGCGCTGCATCGATGCGGCCCGGGAAGCGGCCCGGCTCGCGGCCCGCGGCGACGACAGTGCCGCCGTCGACACGGCCCGTCGCACCGGACCGGACGGGGCCTCGATCGAGGTGCGGCGCGACGGCGGCCGGATCGTCGCGCGGGTCCGCGTTCGGGCACCGCTGGTGCCCGGCGTCATGGTGGGGGCCGAGGCGGTCGCGGCGCCCGAACCTGGTGCGTGACGACCGGGGTGCGGCGACGGTGTTCGCGGTCGCGCTCATCGTGGTGCTCATCGGGGTCCTGACCGGCGCGGCCGCGGTCGGCGCCGCGGTGATCGGCCGGCATCGGGCGCAGTCAGCGGCCGACCTGGCCGCACTGGCCGCCGCGGGCGCATTGGCCGCCGGACCAGGCCAGTCCTGTAGGCGGGCGGCTGCCGTCGCCGAGGCCATGGACAGCCGGGTTGGTCATTGCGCTGTGGAGCGGCTGGATGTGGTGGTCGACGTGGAGGTGCCGGTGCGATTCGGAGGCTGGCACCTGGGCGACGCGCACGGCCGGGCCCGCGCCGGGCCAGGCTGACGGCAGCGCGGTGGTGACAACGATCAGGAGGCCGCAGAAGAACAGATCACCCCACCCGGGCCGATCTGTCGTTGTGTCGCTTGCCATGTCACTACCGTAGAATCTCAACTATGGTTGAGATCAAGCGCATGGGTCCGACCGACCTCCTGACCATCGGGGAGATCGTGAAGCGGACGGGAGTCTCGGCGTCCGCGCTGCACTTCTATGAGCGAAAAGGGCTGATCCACCCCGAGCGGACGTCGGGCGGGACACGGCTGTACCCACGTCACCTGGAGCGTCGCATCGCCGTCATCCAGGTCGCGAAGCGGCTCGGCATTCCGCTCAGCGAGGTGGCCGAGCACTTTCAGACGCTGCCCGACGACCGGATGCCGTCACTGCGCGACTGGACCAGGCTCAACAAACGGTGGCGGGCGCAATTGCGCGAACGCCAGCTCGAGTTGGAGCGGCTGCAGTCGGAGATGGACCAGTGCATCGGGTGTGGATGCATCTCGCTCAACCATTGTCTGGTCATCAACCCCGGCGACACGCTGGCCGCCGAAGGTCCGGGTGCGCGGCGACTGCTGCCGCTCGACGGAGCGAATCCGCCTGGCGCCCAATAGGACTCGTCGCGGTCAGGAGTCCGGCAGGTCGTCGTTCAGCCGGTCTCCGGCCGCCACGAGCTCGCCGTAGGTCGGCAGTCGCAGCGACAGCAGACCGGCGAAGGTGTCGTCGGCGACCTGGAGCCGGTGTGCGGTGACGTGAATCGGCACCCACCCGCCGTCATTGGCGCGCAACCGGAGCACCCGCGACGTCGGTCCGCTGCCGAATTCGACCGTCATGGCCGCCATCTCGGCGATCTCGTTCGGGTGCACCACTGTCTCGGACGTCGCGTCGGCGCTCCAGTCGAAGAGCGGACAGGGCTCGTCGACCCACTTGATGAGCTTCCAGGTGTTCAGGTCCACCAAGGCCCGGTACACACCGGGAACGGCCCGCCCGCCCGCGATCTGCTGTGCCCGGTCGAGCGGGTCGGCCGACGAATTTTCGCGGACGCCGCGCCAGTTCATCGCCCGGCAGATCAGCCGGTCCTGGTCGTCCTCGTCGGGCTCGTTCAGGACCCGCGCGGCGAATCCGACGCTGATGGGGCGGCCCTGGAAGTCGGTCATTTCCCAAGTGCTGGTGAAGGTTTGGCCGGGCTCGGGTTTGAGCACGGCGGAGATGACCCGGGCCTCGTTCGGGTTGAGCTTGCGGGTCTGCAGATCGTCGGCGAAGGCGCGGCCGTGGGTGGCCTCGGCCGCCGGGTTGAGGCCGCTGTTGGCCAGGGACTCCATGGTGTCGGTCGCGATGCCGCCCGTCAGGTCCCACTTCAGCGGGCCGGGGATCATCCGGTCCGGCGGGTCGGCGTCGGGCGCGCCGACCCAGACGTGGACGCCGTGGATGCGGCCGTCGGTCATCTGCACCACTTCGGTCCGGATCACCCGGTCGCTCTTGGGTGTGATGCTCGTCAGCGGCAGGCCGGCACGCACGGTTTCCCCGATGGCCGACTGGATGGCCATCAGGCTCGCGTTGCGCCGCAGGAAAGTGCTGATGGGAACCATGTCCTGGGTTTGCTGCCCCAACGCGACGACGGCAGGTTCGGCGCCGAGGGTCTCGACGAGGAGCCAGTCGTCCGTCATGGCCGTAAGTTTATCCGTTTCGGCGCGCTTTGCTCTGCCCGGCGCCGGCCGGCGGGCCTACTTGCCGTGGGCCGCCAAAGTGTCGACTACCAGGCGAAGTACCTGGACAGCGCCGCCTTTGTCCAGGGGATCGTTCGCGTTGCCGCACTTGGGCGATTGCACACAGGAGGGGCAACCGTGACGGCACTCACATGCCTCGATCGCCGCGGCCGTGGCGGACCACCAGGTGGACAGCTGCCGGAACCCGCGGTCGGCGAACCCGGCGCCACCCGGATAGCCGTCGTAGACGAAAATTGTTGGCAGGCCGGACAAGTCGCCGGGGGCCGGGCCCGATGCGGTGGACACCCCGCCGATGTCGCCCCGGTCGCAACTGGCCACCAGCGGGAGCAGACCTATCGCGGCGTGCTCGGCGGCGTGCAGCGACCCGGGTACGCGCAGCTGGTCAATCCCGTTGTCCAGCAATATCTCCGGTGTCACGGTGCACATGACCGCCATGGTGTCCAGTGTGCGGGTCGGCATGTCCAGGTCGACGAAATCGAGCACCGTGCCGTCCAAGGCCCGGCGCAGGAAACCCACCACGGTGTTGGACACCGACACCGGGACGAGGCCGATGGCGACGGACCCGAATCGGTGGATTTCGCCGGTACCACGCACGCTGATATCGGTGACCTCGCGGGCCGACGTCGTGTAGCCGGGATTCTCGGCGTGCACGAAGGCCACGCCGGCCTCGAAGTCGAGCGCGTCCACCAGGTACGTCTCGCCCTGGTGCAGATGGACGGCGCCCGGATGCACCGAGGCCGGCGCCTGCCCGGCGCCGGTGCTGCCCAGCATGCGCCCGGTGCCGGACTCGAGGATGGCGATCTGCCCGCCGGACGAGCCCCGGATGTCCACCGCGGGATGCGGATCCACACCGGGCGCCGGGAAATAGCCGGCGGGCCGCTTGCGCAGCAGGCCGTCGTCGACGAGGGCTTCGGCCACCGCTTCGGCGTCCCACATCCGCACCTCGGCCGGTGTCAGTGGGAGTTCGGTTGCCGCGCACAACAACTGCGGTGACAGCACGTAGGGGTTGGCGGGATCGATGACGATCCGCTCGATGGGTTTGTCGAGCAGCGCGGCGGGATGGTGCACCAGGTAGGTGTCGAGCGGGTCATCCCGGGCGATCAGCACGATGAGCGCGCTCTGCCCGCGGCGTCCGGCCCGCCCGGCCTGCTGCCAGAACGAGGCCACGGTGCCGGGGAACCCGGCCAGCACCACCGCGTCGAGTCCGGCGATGTCGACACCGAGTTCCAGGGCGTTGGTGGTCGCCAGGCCACGCAATTCGCCTTCTGTCAGAGCATGTTCCAGCGCCCGGCGGTCCTCGGCGAGATACCCGGCGCGGTACGACGCCACCAGCTCGGCGAGCTCGGGTGCGACGTTCTCGAGCCGGGCCCGGGCGCCGAGCGCCGTCAGCTCGGCGCCGATCCGGGAACGGACGAACGTCAGGGTGCGGGCGCCTTCGGCAATCAGGTCGGCCATCACCCGGGAGGCCTCGGTGCCGGCGGCGCGGCGGACCGGGGCGCCGTTCTCGCCGATCAGATCGGTGAGCAGTGCAGGCTCCCACAACGCCACCGTGCGGCCGCCGTGCGGTGACCCGTCCTCGGTGACGGCGGTGACGGTCTGGCCGAGCAGCTCGGACGCCGTCTGCGCCGGGGCGGCCGTGGTCGCGCTGGCAAACACCACTGTGGGTGCCGACCCGTAGCGGTCGCACAGGCGCAGCAGCCGACGCAGTACCATCGCCACGTTCGAGCCGAAAATGCCTCGGTAATAGTGGCATTCGTCGATCACCACGAACTTCAGCTGCCGCAGGAACACTGCCCACCGCGCATGGTTGCGCAGCAGGGACAGGTGCACCATGTCGGGATTCGAGAAGATCCACCGGGAGCGCTCCCGGGCGAATTGCCTTGCCTCGGTGGAGCTGTCGCCGTCATAGGCGGACGGTGCGGTGTTGTTGAGGCCGGGAATCGTGGCGCACAGCGACTGCGCGGCCCGCAGCTGGTCGTGGCCCAGCGCCTTCGTGGGGGACAGGTACAGGGCGCGGGCGTGCACGTCGGTTTGCAGCGCGTGCAGGATCGGCAGTTGGTAGGCCAGGGATTTACCGGAGGCGGTGCCCGTCGCGATCACCACATGCCGCCCGGCGTGCGCCAACTCGGCCGCGGTCACCTGATGCGACCACGGCTGCGCCACACCACGATCCGTGAAGGCCTGTGTCACGTCGGCGCCAACCCAAGTGGGCCAGGGCATTCGGCGCGCCTGGCGCGGCGCCAGGTCGGTGACGTGCCGCAGCGGCTGCTCGTCGGCCGGGGTGCCGTCCAGCGCGGCCGCGAGTAGCTCGCGCCCGAAGTTCGACTCTCCCTGCGTCACAAGATGAATTGTTAACCACAGATCGCTGTGTGACTGTTGCGACCGCGTGGAACATGGTTGACTGATCTTGGTCGCAGCTTCTGTGTTCGTGTGTCAACACCCGGGAACGTCGTCTGCGTTCCCGGTACACCGGAAGACTCGGTGGCCCGCACCCGCAGTAACAGAAGGAAATGAAGGACAAATGCCACAGGGGACTGTGAAGTGGTTCAACCCGGAGAAGGGTTACGGCTTCATTGAGCAGGAAGGCGGCGGAGGCGACGTCTTCGTCCACTACAAGCAGATTCAATCCAATGGGTTCCGCACCCTTGAGGAGAATCAGAAGGTCGACTTCGAGATCGAGCAGAGCCCGAAGGGTCCGCAGGCTCTGAACGTCCGCACCGTCTGAGGTTCACAGACTCCGTAGAACGCCCCCGCATCGTCCGCGACGAAGTGGGGGCGTTTCGTATGGTGGGTGGTCGCGCCCGGCCTCCCGGCCTTTTGGTCTGGGCTGGCCTACTGTCGGCAGGGTGAGTCAGCTGTCCTTCTTCTCGGCCGAGTCGGTGCCGCCTGCGGTCGCCGACCTGACCGGGTTGCTCGCCGCACCAGGACAGGTGGTTCGGGTGGGCGGCGATGTGCGGCTGTCCGTCGTCGTCGACGCGTTGTGGCGGGCCGAGGCGCTGGCCGAGATGATCGCCGAGGCGGGCCTGAAGCCCGAGATCACCCACACCGACGAGAAGACCCCGCTGGTGCGCACCGAGGCCGACGCCAGACTGGCCCGGATGGCCCAGGACTGGACCCGCGGCGCGGTCAAGACCGTGCCCGACGGATGGTTGCCGGGCCCCCGGGAGCTGCGCGCCTGGGTGCTGGCTTCCGGTACGGCGGAACCGAATGGTTACCTGTTGGGTTTGGATCCCCACGCACCGGATACTCATTCGACGTTGGCGTCGGCACTTATGCGAGTCGGGATCGCGCCGACCTTGATCGGCACCAGGGGTCATCATCCGGCCGTGCGGATCAGCGGCCGTCGGAGGCTGTTGCGCCTGGTAGAGAACGTGGGCGAGCCGCCCGGGTTCACGGAGGCGTTTCTCCAATGGCCCCGGATTTAGCGGGTGCAGCCCGTATATTTTGGCCGCATCCGGTTTGCGTAGGCTCGCGCGGAGTGTCAAATTGTGACTTGCCTTGGAACCGGATGACCGTTAGGCATTCATTCGGTGTCCTAGTGCCGACCAAGAAGTGGAGCGTATAGATACGGTGGCTGACCTCGATGGTGCCGGTAGCGGCAGCCGGGTCCGGCGACTCGTCATAGTCGAGTCGCCTACCAAGGCGCGCAAGATCGCCGGTTACCTCGGCTCCAACTATGTCGTCGAATCGTCGCGCGGACACATTCGCGACCTCCCGCGCAACGCCGCGGACGTGCCGGCCAAATATAAAGGTGAGGCCTGGGCCCGCCTCGGCGTGAACGTCGACGACAACTTCGAGCCGCTCTATATCGTCAGCCCCGACAAGAAGAGCACCGTCACCGAACTCAAGGACCTGCTCAAGGGTGTCGACGAGCTCTACCTCGCGACGGACGGTGACCGCGAGGGTGAGGCCATCGCGTGGCACCTCCTCGAGACGCTCAAGCCCAAGGTGCCGGTCCGGCGGATGGTGTTCCACGAGATCACCGAGCCCGCGATCCTGGCCGCCGCCCAGAACCCGCGTGACCTGGACATCGCCCTGGTCGATGCGCAGGAGACCCGTCGTATCCTCGACCGGCTCTACGGCTACGAAGTCAGCCCGGTGCTGTGGAAAAAGGTCGCGCCGAAGCTGTCGGCGGGCCGCGTGCAGTCCGTCGCGACCCGGATCATCGTGCAGCGCGAGCGCGAACGCATGGCGTTCCGCAGCGCCGGCTACTGGGACGTCACCGCTGAGCTGGACGCGAGCGTCTCCGACGCCGAAGCGTCCCCGCCGAAGTTCACCGCCAAGCTCAACACCGTCGACGGCCGTCGCGTGGCCTCCGGCCGTGATTTCGACTCGCTCGGCGCCGTCAAGAAGCCCGACGAGGTGCTGGTCCTCGACGAGGCCGCTGCGGGCGCCCTGGCCGCCGGGCTGCGCGGCGAGTCGCTGACCGTCAGCTCGGTGGAGCAGAAGCCGTACACGCGCAAGCCGTACGCCCCGTTCATGACGTCGACGCTGCAGCAGGAAGCCGGCCGCAAGCTGCGGTTCTCCTCCGAGCGCACCATGAGCATCGCGCAGCGGCTGTACGAGAACGGCTACATCACCTACATGCGTACCGACTCCACGACGCTGTCGGAGTCGGCGATCAACGCCGCGCGCACACAGGCCGGGCAGCTGTACGGCCCGGAGTACGTCCATCCGACGCCGCGGCAGTACACCCGCAAGGTCAAGAACGCCCAGGAGGCACACGAGGCCATCCGCCCCGCGGGTGACGTGTTCCAGACCCCGGGCCAGCTGCACGGCGCCCTGGACACCGACGAGTTCCGGCTCTACGAGCTGATCTGGCAGCGCACCGTCGCCTCCCAGATGGCCGACGCCCGCGGCACCACGCTGTCGCTGCGGATCTCCGGCCAGGCCCGGACGGGCGAGCAGGTCGTCTTCAGCGCGTCCGGTCGCACCATCACCTTTGCCGGCTTCCTGAAGGCCTATGTCGAGAGCCTCGACGAGCAGGCCGGCGGCGAGGCCGACGACGCCGAGAGCCGGCTGCCGAACCTGACGCAGGGTCAGCGCGTCGATGCCGCCGAGCTCACCGCCGACGGACACACCACCAATCCGCCGGCCCGGTACACCGAGGCCTCGCTGATCAAGGCGCTGGAAGACCTCGGCATCGGCCGCCCGTCGACGTACTCGTCGATCATCAAGACCATCCAGGACCGCGGCTACATCTATAAGAAGGGCAGCGCCCTGGTGCCGGCCTGGGTGGCGTTCGCGGTCGTCGGGCTGCTGGAGCAGCACTTCGGGCGCCTGGTCGACTACGACTTCACCGCCGCCATGGAGGACGAACTCGACGAGATCGCCGCCGGCAACGAGCAGCGCACCAACTGGTTGTCGAACTTCTACTTCGGTGGCGAGCACGGTGTCGAGGGTTCGGTGGCCCGCGAGGGTGGCCTCAAGAAGCTTGTCGGCGTCAACCTCGAAGGCATCGACGCGCGAGAAGTCAACTCCATCAAGCTGTTCGACGATGCCGAAGGCCGGGCCATCAACGTCCGCGTCGGCCGCAACGGGCCGTACCTCGAGCGGATGATCGCCGACGAGGAGAACCCGGGCGAGCTGAAACCGCAGCGCGCCAACCTCAATGACGACCTGACGCCCGACGAGCTGACACTCGAACTGGCCGAAAAGCTCTTCGCCACACCGCAAGAGGGCCGGGTGCTGGGTGTCGACCCGGAGACCGGGCACGAGATCGTCGCCAAGGACGGCCGTTACGGGCCGTACGTCACCGAGGTGCTGCCGGCGCCGCCGGAGGAGCCGGACGCCGGCACCGGCGCGAAGAAGAGCAAGAAGCCCGTCGGCCCCAAGCCGCGGACCGGATCTCTCTTGCGCTCAATGGATCTCGAGACGGTGACGCTCGACGACGCGCTCAAGCTGCTGTCGTTGCCGCGCGTCGTCGGTGTCGATCCGGAGAGCAAAGAAGAGATCACCGCGCAGAACGGCCGTTACGGCCCGTACCTCAAGCGCGGCACCGACTCTCGTTCGCTGGCCACCGAAGAGCAGATGTTCACCGTCACGCTCGAAGAGGCGCTGAAGATCTACGCCGAGCCGAAACGCCGTGGGCGCCAAGGGGCTGCCACGCCGCCGCTGCGTGAGCTGGGCACCGATCCGGTGTCGGGCAAGCCGATGGTGATCAAGGACGGCCGCTTCGGCCCGTATGTCACCGACGGCGAGACCAACGCGAGTCTGCGCAAGGGCGACGACGTCATGTCGATCACCGACGAGCGGGCCTCGGAGTTGTTGTCCGACAGGCGCGCTCGTGGCCCGGTGAAGAAGGCTGCCAAGAAGACCGCCGCGAAGAAGACGGCGGCCAAGAAGACCGCCGCCAAGAAGGCGCCGGCGAAGAAAGCCGCCAAGAAGGCTTGACCCGGGCACGTCATGGGTAGGGTGACCTGGTGACCGAGTCGGACATCGAAGCGCACCGTCATCCCCGCGCGAATGTCATCGTCGCGGCGACCGCGGGACTTGTGGCAGTCGTGGTGGCGTTGGTTGTGGCTGTCGCAGTTTCCGCGCAACCGATGCTGTTCTCCGAGCCGCGTCAACGAGCGGTGCAACAGGCGACCATCGCCTATGGCGAGCAAGCCGTGTTGCCGTTCGGCACGCTGGATCACCCGGCGGGCCTGGCTGTGGATGCTGCCGACAATCTCTACGTCTCCGACGGCTCCGGCAGGATTTTGAAACTGGCTGCGGGAGAACAGAACCCGATAGAACTGATGTCGAATCTGCCGCGATACTCCTTCGATATCGCTGCCGACGCAACGGGCAATGTGTATGTCGTGGGACGCGATGACTCGATCAGCCGGATCGATGCGCAGTCACACGCGCGGACCAGGTTACCATTCACCGGTCTCGATTACCCCGAGGGGATTGCGGTCGATTCTGACGGCACTGTATACATCACCGACAACAATCACGACCGGGTGTTAGCACTGTCGTCCAGATCGGAGACCCCGGTGACATTGCCGTTCAATGATCTCGGCAGTGTCACTGATGTTGCCGTCGGCCGTGACCGCACCGTCTATGTGACTGATCGGCTCAGCAGTCGGGTGCTGAAGCTGGCACCGGGATCGAGTACACCGACCGAACTTCCGTTCGGCGATCTCTTTCATCCCATCGACGTCGCCGTGGGCAAGGACGGCACCGTGTATGCCTCGGAATACAGTGACGGCGGCACTAACCGGGTTTTGGCGTTGCCGCCGGGGTCCGATATTCCGACGGTGTTGCCGTTCAAGGGAATTGAGAGACCTGACGGTATCGTCGTGGATTCGAAGAACAACGTCTATGTCGTCGACAGCCACGCAAACCGGGTGTTGAAAATGCCGCGCGCTTAGCTGTAGGCCCAGAGCAAGAGTGCGCCCATCGCGATGGCCGACGCCACGGTGAGGTAGCCCAGGATCAGTCCGACGATCGCCATCCATCCGCCCTGTTCTCCGGTGCGACGAATCTGTGAACGGGCGACGTGTCCGAACGGGATGGCGGCCAGGGGGAATACGACCCCGAGGACCAGGGCGACGATCGCCATGGTGTTGGTCTTGGGGTTGAAAGCCGTTGTGGCAGTGGCCATGTGATTGGCAGTGACGGGTAGCCCGGCGGCGGTGTACCCAACGACAGGGAATACGGGCTCGCCTTCGTTGGTGTAGCCGACGGCGCCGCGCGGCGGCTGGGCCACCACGCCGACGGGCACGGGCGGGGGCGCGGCCTTGACGACGGGCGGCTGGATGCGGCGGTTGATGAACCATGGCAGCGCGAATGCCCCGGCAACCGGAAAGAGAATGGGCGGCACCCAGAACGACGGGTAGTAGATGAAGTCCGGCAGGCCGTTGCCGCCGAGAGCGTGCACCAGAAAGCTCAATGCTCCGGCGAGCGCGGAGCCGATGACACCGCCGGCGAGCCCGCACCCGATCAGCTCGATCGGTCGACGTTTGTTACCGAGATGGTTGATCACCGACCCGAATATCACCCCGACGAGCACCGAGATCGGCAAACCCAACAACAGCACCCCGGCGAGTGGCATTTGTCCCTCGATTTCGTCGCCCCGTGAACAACTGCGCCCAATGCTAAGGCGTCGGTATTTAGGCGATCTCGTGGGAGCTGGCCAAACCGACAGGCCGCGCCAGCTGCGTCGGCGCGGACCGGCCGCGTAGCTCGACGGTTTCGCCGACGTCCCAGCACAGTGCCTCGGCATCCAGCGCGCCGCTGACCGCGATGGCCGATGCCAGCACGTGGCCCTCCTCGAGCTTGGCGAGCTCGGTCAGGCGGGCGGCCTCGTTGACGGGGTCGCCGATCACGGTGTACTCGAAGCGCGCCAGCGCGCCGATGTGGCCGGCAATGGCCCGGCCCGCGGACACCCCGATGCCGAACTCGGTGGTGCCCAGCACCGTCACCAGTTCATCGTGCAGCTCACGGGACGCGGCCAGCGCCGCGCCCGAGGCGTCCGGGTGCTCGATGGGGGCGCCGAAGATGGCCAGCGCCGCGTCACCCTGGAACTTGTTGACGAAGCCGCCGTGCCGGTTCACGGTGTCCACGATGATCCGGAAGAACTCGTTGAGGATCGACACGACCTCGGCGGCGGGCCGCGTCGACGCCAGCTGCGTCGACCCGATCAGGTCGATGAACAGCACCGCGACATCGCGTTCCTGGCCGCCCAGCTCGGTGCCGCGCTCCAGGGCGCGGCGCGCGACGTCCTCGCCGACGTAGCGGCCGAACAGGTCGCGCAGCCGCTGCCGTTCGGACAGGTCGCGCACCATGTCGTTGAACCCGGCCTGCAGCAGGCCCAGCTCGCTGGCGTCGTAGATCTGCATGTGCGCGTTGTAGTTGCCGCGCTGCACCTCGCCCAGGGCCCACCGCAGCTGGCGCAGCGGATCGGCGATGGACATGGCGACCAGGATGTTGCCGGCCAGGCCGACGGCCAGCGCGGTGATCGCCAGCAGCAGGATGGGGGTGTTGAGCTGGTCGTTCTGGGCGATGAAGGTCGTGTACTGGCCGGCCAGCCGGGCCACGATGATCGCCAGCAGCGGCACACCCGTCGACAGCACCCAGGTCAGCACCTGGCGCTGGATGACGCCGGGGGCCCGGAAGTTCTCGGGCACACCGTCGCGCAGCGCCGCGACCGCGACGGGCCGCAGCACGCGCTCGGACTGCAGGTAGCCGATGATCGCGGTGGCGGTGGCGCCGAGCGCGCTGGCCACGGCGACGAACGGCGCCGAGCGGCTGGCCACCGGCCAGCTGGCGATGATGAAGACCACCGAGCCGAGGAACCAGTTCCCGACGCTGATCAGCGTCCGGTAGTACGGCATCTTGAGGGCCCGGGTCCGGGCCAGCTCGGTGAATGCGGGGTCGTCGGCGTCGCCGTGCAGGGTGTCGCGCCGTTGCCAGCGGATCACGGGGATCAGCAGCCGCAGACTCAGCCACGCCGCCACGACGAACGAGACGAACAGGACGGTCAGGAACACCGCCAGATTCACCGCCGGCAGGTCCTGCAGCTGGATGCGGTCTTCGGCCGGCAGACCGAACCGCAGGAAGCCCAGAACGAACAGTGCGCCGATGATGTCGGCCTGCAGCAGGCTCAGCGTGAACACCGGCCACGGCGTGCGCGCCACCCATCGGACGAACCCCCTGATTCGCCCGATGTGCTTTACATCGGTGGCCACCCGCTAACCGTATCGGGCCTGGGCGACGGATATTGCCGCTGCGCGCAGGTTCGTGTCGCACGCGACGGTTACTGTGGGGCGCGATGAGCGGAGTTTTCTCGCGTTTGGTCGGCCAGGATGCCGTGGAAGCCGAGTTGGTGGCCGCCGCGCGGGCGGCCCGGGGTGATTCGGCTCACA
Organism: Mycobacterium sp. SMC-16; assembly: GCF_046250085.1. Classification (NCBI taxonomy): domain Bacteria; kingdom Bacillati; phylum Actinomycetota; class Actinomycetes; order Mycobacteriales; family Mycobacteriaceae; genus Mycobacterium; species Mycobacterium sp. SMC-16. Next base: position 5,406,713 of record NZ_CP176427.1, on the reverse strand, counting down.
GCGGGCTCACAACCGGCAGCATGACGCATGCGTGGTTGATCACGGGGCCGCCCGGTTCGGGCCGGTCCATCGCCGCGGTGTGCTTTGCTGCGGCGCTGCAGTGCACTGCGGAGGCCACTGAGGGCGGTCCGGGCTGCGGGTCCTGCCGCGCCTGTACGACCACCATGGCGGGCACTCACGCCGATGTGCGGCGCGTGATTCCCGAGGGGCTGTCCATCGGTGTCGACGAGATGCGCGCCATCGTGCAGACCGCGTCCCGCCGGCCCGGCACCGGCCGCTGGCAGATCGTCGTCGTCGAAGACGCCGACCGGCTCACCGAGGGCGCCGCCAACGCGCTGCTGAAGGTCGTCGAGGAACCGCCGCCGTCGACGGTGTTCCTGCTGTGCGCGCCGTCGGTCGACCCCGAGGACATCGCGGTGACGCTGCGCTCGCGGTGCCGGCACGTCGCGCTGACGACGCCGCGCGTCGACGCCATCGCGCAGGTCCTGGTCGAGAACGACGGACTGTCCGAGGCCGACGCGCGCTGGGCGGCGTCGGTCAGCGGAGGACACGTCGGCCGGGCCCGCCGGCTCGCCACCGACGAGCAGGCGCGGTCGCGCCGGGAGCGGGCCCTGGGCCTGGCCCGGGACGCGGCGACGCCGACGCGGGCGTATGCCGCCGTCGAGGAGCTCGTCGCCTCGGCCGAGGCCGAAGCGGTGGCCCTGACGGCCGGCCGCAACGAGACCGAGACCGAGGAGCTCAAGACGGCGCTGGGCGCCGGTGGCACGGGCAAGGGTGCGGCGGGGGCGCTGCGGGGCGCCGCGGGCGCGCTGAAGGACTTGGAGAAGCGGCAGAAGTCGCGGCAGACCCGGGCCTCGCGGGACGCGCTGGACCGGGCGCTGATCGACCTGGCCACCTATTTCCGCGATGCGCTGCTGGTGTCGTCGGGCGCCTCGGGCGCTGCGTCGGCCAACCATCCGGACATGGCCGACAAGGCCGCCGCGATGGCCGCCCACGTGCCCGCCGACCAGCTGCTGCGGTGCATCGAGGCGGTGCTGGCCTGCCGCGAGGCGCTGGCCACCAACGTCAAGCCGAAGTTCGCGGTCGACGCCATGGTGGCGACCATGGGTCAGGCCCTGCGCGCCGGACAACGGAACTGACTTTGGACGCTGCGAGTCCGTCCCGTAGACTCGTCCCGCCCCGCCTCGGTGGGGCGCGCCACCCTAGCTCAGTCGGTAGAGCAATTCACTCGTAATGAATAGGTCAGGGGTTCGATTCCCCTGGGTGGCTCCGAAGAACCCCCGTCCGGTCCGTCCGGGCGGGGGTTTTCCATCTTCGGGATCAGCGCAGTGATCGGCAGCTCGAGAATCACTGCGATCAGCAACAGCTCTTCGATATCGAAGGGCCGGTTGCCGTGCAGTTTTCGCGACAACGCCGACTGGGTGATCCCCAGCTGCTTAGCGAATTCAGTCTGAGAAAGCTTCCGCCGCCACATCGCGCCATGGACTAGCTCGCCCACCAGCTCATTCACTGTGCGCCCGCTGGGGCTGTCCAAAGTGATCGTCATAACCGCCACAGTACGCCAAATAACGACATTCTTGCCATATGGCGTGTCGCAATTGTCGAAACATGACGCTCCGGTATAGCGTGCCCAACCATGACGGAGCGTCAAGTATCCAACGATGACGAACTACTGAAACCTGCTCAGCTTGCTGAGAGATGGCGGGTGTCGCTGCGCACGGTCCATCGTTACTTGGCGGATGGGCGCGTGAAGTCGATCCGGACGCCTGGCGGCCGGTACCGCATTCGCCCCGAAGACGCTGCCGCAGCGATCGAGGCCTCGGAATGAGAAGGGGCGCTGGGTCAGCGCTGCTCCAACTGCGCGACTCGACTGCCGAGCTGCTGGAGCTGTACTTCCAGGGACTTGACCGCAGCGACAATCGGACCAAGGCCCCGAATCGCCGCCACGCCATAGGAAACCTGGCCGCGCGTGTCGCTTGCCATCTTCTCCAGCTGGTTAACGACGAACTTCGTCACCGGATACGGCTCCAGCGGGCCGGCGTCGATGAACGGCGCGTCATCTGGGTTGGTCCGAACGAACCGTTCAAGTTCAGCAAGCCCAGCGACCAGGACCTGGTTGGTGCTGAATCCGCTGCCCAATCGGTTGACGGCGGCGACGGCGATCGTCAGGTGCGGCGCGATGACGACTTCATTGTTTTCCACGATCGAAAGACTCCTTACGTTGCACGGGCGGCTACCCGTTATGTAACCGGCGCGATCCTTACCGCGTCACGGTGGTTGCAGCGTAAGAGCGGTGTCGGACAGGCGACGGCCCCCCTGGCGCCATCGGACACCACAGGTGAGGCCGGGGCCACTGCTCCGGCCCCGGCCTCACCTCCTCGGCCACCGGCAGGCGCGCAGCGGCAGATGACCGGAGCCGACCGCATCCGCGCGGCCATCGAGAAGGACCGGGGTGGCCCGACGCCGCCGCCTGCCGTTCAGGGGTTCGCGTGAAGGCCCGGGGCGCGATCGCGGCGCGACTCGCAGACGTTCCCGTGGTGCCTGACCGCAGCGGCGTCCGGGCGCTCCTGCACTCTGCCGACACAGTCGCGGCCCGCATCGGTGGCGATGCGGTTGTCGACGCCGAGCTGGTGCGCACCGCCGACGAATGGGCGGAGGTCATCAAGGCCGACCTGAACTCTGCGGTGCAGGGGATCGTCGCGGCCGGCCAGCATCTGGCCCGCGCGAAAGCCGATGTGCGGCACGGCGAGTGGCTACCGATGCTCAAGCAAATCGGCATCAGCCAATCGGCAGCCAAACGACTGATGTCCATCGCGGCTAACCCGGCGATCTCAAATCGCCCAACCTTGGGCGATTTGCCCAGCTCCATCGTCGCGCTCGCCGAACTCTCGCGCCTGCCGGCCGAAGAGATCGAGTCGGGGATCGCTGACGGTTCGATCACCTCCGAAACGACGATCACGGAGGCCAAGGCCCTCGCTAACCCGGGCCAGGCTGACCTCACCGCCGCCCGGAACGCCGCCTATGACGAGCTGGTGCGAACCCAAACGGTAGACGCCGCTGCGGCCAAGGCTGCCGGCATCTACAACGTGGACACCGAGATCACCGTCCGTGTCTGCCCAGCCTGCGGCGGCTGGGAGCCCAATGAGTTCCTGATGGGCAACAACCATGGCATCAGCCGTCACTACCTCGCCCAGCTCGACACCGGCGAATGGGCTTACGGCGGCAAGTACTTCGGCCAGATGTGGTGCGTAGCACTAGACCTCACCGCCTCACACGCTTCCAATCCGAACGTCGACCTGAGCCCGCGCCAGATCGCGATGCTCGGTCGGCTGCGGCCCGAAGTCCGAGAGCGCTTCGACCACGAAGTAGCTGCCCTGTCCCGACGCCACAAAGAATCCGCGCCGGGTGCGCCAGCCGACCCGGTGCCGCCTGCACCGAATCCCCCTGTGTCGCAGAAGAATCGGCAACCTCTGGCTCTTCAGGCGCAGAACGCTGGCCTCGATCTGCAGCGCGCGATCCGGCGCATCGAGCGCCTGTTCAACGACGCCAACAACGCGCAGCGCAAAAAGCTCGGTCCGGAACTGATCAATGTGCTCGAAGCTGCGGTTGCCAACTGCCAGCTCACTATCGAGCACATCAAGCACCCGGGCGAGGTATTCATCGACACCCTGGGGGCTGACTCATGACCGAGCCGACATCGACGCAGAACTACCGTCCGTGCTTCGCCGGGTACACCGAGCCTCGCAGCGGCAAGCAGTTCCGATGCATGCGAGCGCGTGGCCACGTCGGCGCCCACACCTGTGCGGGCATCACCTGGTCGGATGCGGAGGCCGACTGGCTGACCGGCGCGGCCTCAGCTGATGAAGCGCGCCGCGCCGCTGAGACGCGTTGCGCCAGTCTGCATGTCGGTTGCTGCTCGAAAGCTCTCTACGCCTGCACTAAGGATGCCGGCCACGAGGGTGACCACCTGTCCGGCATCGTCTCGTGGACCGACGACAAGGCCGTCCAGTGATGGCTCCGGCGGCGTTGGCGACGTTGCTGGACTTGGTGCACGCCGGTGTCAGCATCAATGTCCGCGCCGGGGTCCGGCTCGCAGGGGACTTGGCATTCATGGGTGCGTTGGACCTACTCGACCACGGAGTCTGGATTCCGATACCACCGGATGAGCGTGATCCGTTGGTGTTCACCGAAGTTCGTGGAGTCTGGATCGCCCCGGAGCCTGGCACGACACGCTGGCACCGAATCGAGCAGATGGACCGAACATGGTTCTACACAACGTGTTCCGCATGTGACTGCCAGTTGCCGAGCTGCACCACCTTGGAACTTGCGCAGCTGCGCTGCGAGCAGCATCGCCGCTACCTGCACGCCCTGGATTCCGCGGTAGTGCTCGACGAGATCGGGCGTCGAAAGAGTGGCTGCGGTGGCTCCTGACGCGCCCTCTGCGCTCGTACGTCGTGCGTTCGCCCTGTTCCGAGAGGGCGGGGTGCAGGCACGTGAGGACCGGTTGTCGGTCGCATCGTTCGTCACGTGGCGCGCCATCAAGTCGACCAATGACCTCAGCCACCGAGACGTCGCGGCCATTGTGCACGCACTCGAGTACTGGAAGGCGTGCGGCGAGATCGAGTACCGCTGCCGCCGCATCGCTGAACAGATGTCTTCCGGCGGATAGCCGCCGGAACGGCCGGCGCCCTGGGGTTGGGGCACCGGTCACCCACCACATGAAGATGCCGCCCCGATTGCGCCGGGACGGCACCGACACAACGAGGTCACCAATGAAAGGACTCGAAATGTCAGCAATCAGCCTACGACGGGCAACCGTCCGCCAGCGAACGGCGCGGCGCATCCTGCTCAGCGTCGCGGCCGGGGCGGTCCTCGCGGGAACTGGCATCGCCTACGCCGACCGCGCTGACGCGCAGCTCGACCCGCGTATCCCGATCCCGACTCTGAATTGGTGCCTCGGCGGCGGCGCTGGCAGTGGCTTCGGCTCCTACTGCGAGGGCATCGCGTTTCCGTCGGGTGCTCGCCTTAACTACTTCCGTGTCCTCGGGTACTGGCAGGGGCCGCGCTGCATCCTGCCGAACGGCACGCCGACACCGGAACCGGCCGCGCCTGCGATGTGCGGGGGCATCGGCTGATGCGCGCGTTCCTCGAAGGCCTCGGCGGTGCCGTGGCTCTGCTGGGCTCGCTCCTGGCTGTCGTGTACGTGCCCGGAATCGTGTACGCGGCGGTGGTCTTGTGAGCGATACCCAAGCGTCGTCGGTCGACCAACAGGTGTCCCCGCTTGTGCGGGCTGCGGTCGCAGTGGTGGACGCCGATCCGGCTGTCGTTGTGCCTCTGGCGTTCGAAATCGCCATGATTCACGCGGGAATCAGCCAGTGACCGACCGTGCTGTGTTCGGCGTGGGCATCGCCCTGGTGCTCATCTTCGGGCTGCTGATCCGGTTCGGCTCCCGTCGCCTCGTCCAGGCCGCCAACGACCGGGCCGTCCGCGACGAGCGGATCGCCGAACTGATCGCGCATCACTGGGTCGACGCGGACCTGCCCGACCGGTACACCGATCCGGTAATCCGTTGCGGCGGATGCAACTTCACCGGCCCGACACGCCTGCACCACGCCCGCCACATCGTCGCCGCGATCCGCCGGATAGACGACGCGGACCACCGGATCGCCGCGCAGTTGCATGCGATGTACGGCCGATCGCCATGACGTCGACAGCTGAGCAGACCGCGCGCTACCTGGCCGACCCTCGCCAGTGCATCGACTGCGGCGGACACCCGGCCGCCGGCATGCCGCGCTGCTACAGCTGCCACGACAACTGGAAGGCCGCGCAGCTGCCGCCGCCACCACCGTTCGTCATCGAAATCACCTGGACCGACAAGCAGAAAGCCAAACGTTGACCATCTACTGCTACGACACCGAATTCATCGAGGACGGCCACACCATCGATCTGATCTCGATCGGCATCGTGTGCGAGGACGGCCGCGAGTACTACGCCGTCAACGTCGACTGCGACTTCGCGCGGATCTGCAACGACGACTGGCTGTGGGCGAACGTCGTACCTCATCTGCCGACCACGAAAACGGACTGGGACGACCCGATCCGTGGCCGCTTCGGCGACACCCGCCTAGACCTTCACGCCGCCGCCGTGAAGCCAAAATGGGTGATCGCCAACGAAGTTCGCGAATTCATCGTGGGCGGCATCAAGCCCATGGGCCAGCGCGACGGCGAACCGTTCTACGCCAGCGAGGACCTCCCACAGCTGTGGGCCTACTACGGCGCCTACGACCACGTCGCCCTGGCGCAGCTCTGGGGCCGAATGATCGACCACCCGAACCTCATGCCGATGTTCACGCACGACCTCATGCAACTCATCGAGCCGCTGCGCGGATTCACGATGCCGAAGCAGGCCGGCGACCAGCACAACGCGCTGGCCGACGCACGCTGGAACCTCGAAGTACTCCACGCGGCCCGCCGGCACGGGGGCGCATCGTGAGCGCAGAGCGCCCCAAGCCCGGTGCGGGGTGTCTGTGCTGCCGGAACAAGGGCGTTCTGCCGCCCGCCGAACTCGACGGCAAACCGGCGGGCGTCCCCGGGCTGGTCGACGGCCAGACCGCGCTTAAGTGCTGCGACGACTGCCTCTACGGCTTGTTTCTCGGCGGCGGCCCGTCGGCACACCCGCATGAGATTGACGTGCAGGGGATTATCGCCAGCTTCATGGACCAGCATGGCGGCGGGGCGGTGTCCGCCTCGTGAGCGACGACCTGATCGAACGGGCCAAGGCCGCGCTAGCTCCGGCGCCGTGTCCTGAGTGCGGTGGCGATCACTGCGGCATCATGCGCCATGAATTGCGGGAGATTCTGGCCGATCTGGTGCCGGAGCTGGTCGCCGAAATCGAACGGCTGCAAGCCCAGAACGACGTCATGCACCGGTGTATCGCCGAACGACCACAGTTCATCGCGGCGCTGCAGAACTGCCCGCCTGACAACCGTGCCGACTACTGGCGTTGGCAGGGGCACGCGGAGGTCCGCCGGCAGCTGGCCGAGTCCCTCACCGCGTTGGAGGCCTGAATGGGCTGGGCTGTCCACACCGAGCCGACAGCACGCACGCACCACACCTGCGACGACTGCGGCCGCGCCATCAACCCGGGCGAAAAGTACCTGCGCTCGTTCGTGATTGACGACGACGGCCGATACACGTGGAAGCGCTGCGCTCATTGCCGCGCGTTCCTGCACCTCTATTGCGACCAGATCAATGCGGCCTGGTGGGACGAAGGCATCGGCGACGACGACATCCACGAGTGGGAACCGAAGACATCCGCAGCTGTCGAGCACAAGCGGCGGCGGCTGATCGGATGGCGTCACGGCCGTGACCTCTACCCGATACCGGCCGCTGATGGCTGACGAACCGGTTGTCGACTTCGATTCCCGTCGGCGGGCACGCGAGAACGCTGCTGCTGCCGACCGCGCACGCCAGCAGCGCGAACGGCTCAACGAGACCCGGACCGCGCACGCACCGCTCACGCGCGAGCAGTCCAATGCTGTTAGGGCACACAGGCGCACCGTCACCACTCAAGCCGACGCACGCCGTAACGCGCTGCGCATCGCCAACTGCCAGCTGTGCGACGGCGACGGCTACACGCCGAATCGCACCATCTGCGACCACATCGATCACCGGCCGGCGGCCGTGCGCGGGATGGCCGCTGTGCGAGCGGCAATGGGCTGGGACGACGACAACGGGCCACACGATGGCTAAGCGCTGCCCCGGCTCCGGTGAAGAGACGCCCTACGCGTTCTCTCCGCTGGACCCATACGCCCCGTGCAGCTACTGCCGACTACCGGTCCGGGTGAACCGTGACGGCACTCTGCGCGCCCCACAAGGGCCTGCCGATGCGGCCAGACGGTTCCTGTCCGTATCGGTGCCCTCTGTCCTGTGACTTCGACTGCTACTTCCCGCGAAAGGAGGCCTGATGCTTACGTACGACCAACGCAGACGGTGGGCACGCATGGTGCTCCAGTCGGAACTCACAGCGGCCCAAAAGACCGTCCTGTTTGCCCTGGAGACGTACGCGGATTGGTCCGACGGTACGAATGCCTTCCCGGGGGAGATTCAGCTCTCAGAGCTGTGTGGCATGACCACCCGCGCGATCCGCATGGCCCTGGACCGTGGGAAGGCCCTCGGCCTGATCCAGCAGACGCAGCGAGCAAACCCGAAGGCGCACAAGGCCGCGGTTTACCGACTGGTCGCGCCGGGGTCCATCGTGGGTATCGAGCCCGGTTCTACCGGAACAGCCGTTCCTGTTGAAACTCGTTCTACCGGAACGCACGTTCCTGTGAACAACTCTTCAACCGGAACCACGGTTCCTGTTGAAACTCGTTCTACCGGAACGGCTGTGCAGGTTCTACCGGAACGTACGTTCCTCCCACCAGAGACCTATCACCATAACCCTGGGGTGTTACGTAACTCGGGTACGTCACCAGAGCTGGTCCCCGGTGCACACACCATCGATCCTCCATCGCCGTTCTGCGACAAGCATCCTCACGGCTATCGCGGTTCGTGCGGTGACTGCGGCAACGCCCGCACGCACCGCAAGGCGTGGATGGCTGCGCAGGCCGAGCATGACGCCGCGATCGAACTGGCCGAGGAAGAACGACGACGTGAGCGCCGGCGGGTGATCGCGGCCTGCCCGGACTGCGACGACTTTGGTCGACTCGATGACCTGAGTCCATGCAGCCACCAGCCACCCGATCGGCTTCCGCCGGCGGTCGGACATGGCTAGCCAGGACCTGGACGACGAGCCGGTCGACTACCGAACCGGTCGCGGCTGCCGAAGGCCCGCAAGGGGTCCCGTCCACGCCGCCTACATCGCCACGGGAGCCCTGCGCCGCACCTGCACCCAATGCGGAGCCGCGCCACACCAGTACTGCCGACGGCCAGACGGCACCGAACGAATCACACCCTGCCAACCACGAACCAAGGAGACCAGCCAGTGACCACCCTCGGCTTAGTGCCCGACTTCCCGTTCGTCAGCACCGGAGTTCCCAGCATCGACAGGGCACTCACCGAATTCGCCGATGCAGCAACGGCTTACGCTCTCGCGCAGGTCCAGGGCGCGCTGCTGGCGGACATCAGTTTCGCGATTCACGAGGTCTGCTGCCTTCAGCGATTCGTGGTCGCCAATGCAGCTCTCAACACCGAAATCCAGCGCTACGCAACGTCAGCGGTGCACGGTGCGAACTACGACGACGCCACCATCGCCGAACTGCTCGGAGGTATCCAGGGATGAGCAGTGCCGCTGCTGACCGGGTCGTCACGTTCCTCGACTCTGTGGCCGAGCTGCGCCGCGCGGTCGATCGACTGACAAAGCCCACGGAGCAATACCTGAACAACACCTACAACGTCGAGCCGAGCCTGTACCGCCAGCTCGCTGACGGCGTCGACAGCTACCGAGGCTTGGCCAGCCGAGGCGTCGCACGATCGCGCCCGCCGATGTGGGTCGAAGCCGAAGACATGCTCTCCAACATTGACCTGATGGTTGGCGTCTGGCCGACCGGCAGGGCCGGCACTGTCGCTCAGCAGCTCCAGGCCTTGGCCAACAAATCTTGGAGCGTCCACCAAGTGCGCCAGGTGCGGCGCCTGGCCACCATCATCGAATCCTGGTGCGACGACATCGTCATCCTGCTCAACGAGGAACACACGAAGCACCTGCGCGACAGAGACGAAGACGGGCGTTGGCGCAACGTCGCTTGCCCGGCCTGCGGAGTCGACACCGTCTACCACCAAGACAGCGCAGGCGAACACGTCCGCACACCGGCGCTGCGCATCGTCGCCCAGTACGGGGCCGACTGCGCCAACTGCGGCCACTACTGGGCTCCCAATCAGTACATGGAGCTGGCCACCGAGCTGGGCTGCGAACGACCCGAAGGAGTACTCCAATGAAACGTGAACTGCGCCAATACGAATACACCTGCGATGGCTACACACGCGGAGGTCAGCGTTGCCCTGGTCGCGATGTGGTCACCGCACCTACCGCACTCGTGGCCGATGCTGCCGTCACCGAGCTGAGGGACTGGACTAGTGGCGGTCGCGGCTGGATTCACACCGCACGCGGCTGGTTGTGCCAGCGTCCACACCGCGACGATCCGCGTCCCGCGACATCGACCACCGGCTACTGAACGACACGCCGCGCCGGCGCGGTGGTGCTTGACCAATCGTCGTCGAACGGGCACTCTGACCCGCGTCGGTGAGCCATGCCCAAAACCGGGTAGGCGCGACGAGCTACCGTAACCCGCCTGGCCGAAGCGCAAGGCCGTGAGCCGATAACAGGTCCGCCAGAGGGGCTGGCGCCAAAGGGTTGCACTCAAAGCCCGCGCTACTGCTCATCCGAATCCGCCCGCCACCCTTTCAAGCCCAGGGCGGAAGCCGGGTCAGGGCTGCGAGGGATCGCCCCGGCACCCCCAGGGCGGGTCGACCCGAGGGGCCGCGCCGCCGCCCCTCAGGGCATAGGCAACCGCCCCCCCTAGTCCGGAAATCGTCCTCGGCGATCCGCGATCGATTCACTTTTTTTGGCGCGGTCGATCGGGCGATCTGCTGAAGGTCAAGGCGGCGGGCCGGGTTCGGTGCCGCAGAACGGCGTACAGGGCCGATTGGAGTACCAGGATGGCACGGACTTCGCGAAGGGGCGCGGGCCGCCAGCGCAACACCACGCAGCGCGACCGCCACCGGCGCATGATCGCCAGCGGGCACCCGGCCTGCGGCAGCGAGCACCACGTCTGCAACCTGCGGCACCCGCCATGCGGCATCTGCGGCGAGCCGATCGACTACACGCTCCCGTACCTGGACCCGCGGGAGTTCGTCGTTGACCACGTCGTCCCGTTCAATCACGGCGGCGAGGACGAGCTGTGGAACAAGCAGGCCGCGCACCGGGCCTGCAACCGTGACAAGTCCGACAAGATCGCCCACCAGGCCGGGGTCGCCTTCGTGACCGCGCGTTGCTGGTGGGAATAGCCAAGCCGCACAAGGCCGGAAGGAGGCCCCGCGAATGTTGCACGCTGTCGCCACGACACCCGATCAGGCGCCCGCTCCGGACGGCCTGATCACCGGAGGCCCCGGTGAGCACCTGTGGACCTCGGTAACCGCCGAGTACTCGCTGCGTCCCGACGAGCGGCGCGTCCTGGAGGACGCCGCCCGCCTGGCCGACGAGATCGCTGCCCGCGACAAGCTCATCGCCGAGCTGGCCGCGTCGATCGGTGGAACCCTGACCGTCGCAGGGTCGCAGGGCTACAACCGCCGGCCGAATCCTCTGCTCGGGGTGGTCCGCGCCGAACGGGCCGAGCAGCGCAAGGATCGGCTTGCGCTCGAAGGCATGCTGGCACGGCTCAAGCTGGCCGACGTTGACCCGCCTGCCCCGTCCGCTGGCACCGGCCAGACCCTGTCTGGCGGCACTGCGGGCGCTGCGGCGCTGGCCTGACCGGGTTGCGTGGTGGCAGTGGCCCGCAGACGCACACCGACGTCGGAGGATCGCCCCAACCTGACCGTCGTCGGTTCTTCCGAGCAGACCGATCCGACGTCGTCGTTCACTCAACCGGAGCAGTCGAGCGAATCGCCGTCGATCGAGTCGCCGCAGTCGCTCAGTGAAGCGCTCGACAGCGGCGGCGACCTGCTCACGATCCTGCTGGCCCAGCAGCGGTCCCTCGCGGATATCGCCGAGCACGGCAAGGCCCCGGACCGCATTCGGGCGCACCAGCAGCTGACCGCCTTGTCGGAGAAGATCGCCGTGCTGCGCCGCGCGGCCGGCGACGACCCGGACTCGATCGTCGACGACGCTCCGGACCAACCATGGGACGGCACTTGGGATGGCCCCGGTTACTGACCAACGGCCACTGCACGAGGTCGCCCGTCATGTAGTCGTTCCCGCCGGCGTCGCCTCTACCGGGTGGCCGCAGGTCCGCAACACGTGCCGCAACCTGGGCTGGCGATTCGACCGGTGGCAGGCCGGGGCCGGCTGGCTGATCCTGGCCAAAGACGCCAGCGGCCACTACGCCGCCGACACCATCGTCATTTCGATCCCGCGACAATGCGGAAAGACATTCCTGGTCGCCTGCATCGTCTTCGCGCTGTGTCTGATCAGGCCGAACTTGACGGTGGTGTGGACTGCGCACCGCAAGACCACGGCCGTTGAGACGTTCGAGTCGCTGGCCGGCATGGCGGTGATGCCGCGGGTGTCTCCGTACATCGAGAATGTGCACCGCGCTCGTGGTTCTGAGCAGATCGTGTTCTCCAACGGGTCGCGAATCTTGTTGGGAGCCAGAGAGACTGGGTTCGGCCGAGGAATTCCCAATGTTGGAGTGATCGTCGCTGACGAAGCGCAGATCCTCACCGAGGCCTTCATGGAAGACATGGCGGCCACCCAGAACACCGTCGACAACCCGCTGTTCTTCATGATGGGCACCCCGCCGCGCCCCCAGGACAACGGGGAAGTGTTCGCCGCGATGCGCCAGGAAGCCATCGACGGCGAGGTCGATGACACCTGCTACATCGAGTTCTCCGCGCCTGAAAAAGCGCGCAACGACCCGATGAACCCCGAGTACATCGCCGAAGCGAATCCGTCGTTCCCGCACCGAACCTCGTGGCGCGCGCTGATGCGGCTGCGCAAGAAGCTCAAGAACATCCACGCGTGGTGCCGCGAAGCGCTCGGTATCTGGGACGAAGTCATCGTCGACAAACCGATCCTGACCCAGGGATTCTGGGGCACCCTGCTCGCCGACGGACCGGATCATCACGTCGCACCGAACGGCCTCAGTGTCGACATGAGCCACGGCGGCGACATTGCCGTCAACGCGTGCTGGTTCGGCGGCGGCGACGGCGACACCGCCCACCTGGAGCTGATCTGGGCCGGCACGGACATCACGGCGTGCATCGAGTTCATCGCGAAGGCCGCCGGCCGCCGGATCGAAGTGCTCATCGATGACCTGTCCCCAGCCGCGCAGATGATCCCGGACCTGATCGCCCGCCGCGTCAACGTCCGGCGCGGCACCACCCGCGACATGGTCAAGGCCTGCCAGCGGTTCGAATCTCGTGCGTTGGCACGACAACTGAGCCACGGCGGCCAGGACCCGGTCGACAAGGCGCTGCGCGATGTCCGCAAACGCAAGATCGGCGACGCCGGCGGCTGGGGATTCGACCGCCGCGACCCAGACAGCATCATTCATCCGATCGTGGGCATGGCGCTTGCATTGCTTGCGGGAACCGAAACACACCGGCCCGCAACAGAATCCAGACGACGGGGAAGGAGAGGGGGCGTTCTATGACCGCTGCGGAACAACGGACTCTGCGTCTACCTGGCGTCGACAGTGACACCAACGACCTGATCAATCACCTGGTCGCCGAGCTCGCGGCGCGCACGCGCCGGAACTACCTGCGCGCCTGCCGCTATGACGGCAAGCATTTCGTGCGGCGGTTCGGCTCCGGGATCATCCCCGATTCGTATTTCAAGCTCGGCCTGGTACTGGGTTGGCCTGCCAAGGCCGTCGACGTTCTGGCCCGGCGCTGCAACCTCGACGGATTCGTCTGGCCCGACGGGGATCTCAAGTCCCTCGGCTACACCGAGGTCTGGGACGACAATTTCTTCGGCGCCGAATCGTCCAGCGGCATGATCTCGTCGCTCATCCACGGGCCCGCGTTCCTGATCAACACCATGGGCGACGCGGACGAACCGAAGTCGCTGATCCACGTCAAAGACGCGATGAGCGCCACGGGCGACTGGAACGGCCGCACCCGGCGCCTGGACAACCTGCTGTCGGTCATAAAGCGGGACGACGACGGCAGCCCGACCGAGTTCAACCTCTACCTCGACGGCAAAACCCTGATCGCGCAGAAGGATGCGGGCCGCTGGCAAGTCGAGTGGAAAGAGCACCCGTGGCGCGTGCCAGCCGAGGCCGTGGTGTACAAGCCGCGGGTTGGCCGCCCGTTCGGATACTCGCGCATCTCCCGGCCCGTTATGTCCATCCACGACCGCGCACTGCGCGTGGTGCTTCGGATGGAGGGCCACGCCGACCTGTTCAGCTTCCCCGAGCTGTGGATGCTCGGCGCCGACCCGAAAGACGTCTTCACCGACGACAACGACAATCCGCTGCCGACGTGGAAAGCCATGATGGGCCGCATCAAGGGCATCCGCGACGACGACGAGGCCACCGAAGGCAACGAACGGGCGGACGTCAAGCAATTCCAGCAGTCCTCCCCGACGCCGCACACCGAACTGCTCAAGCAGGCCGCCAACGACTTCGCCGGGGAAACTAATCTCCCCGTCTCGGCGCTGGGTGTGCAGGCCGCGGTCAACACCACCACCGCCGACGGCTCAGACAACGCCGAAAAGCAGCTGATCGCCGAAGCCGAAGGCGCGACCGACGATTGGTCGGTGCCGTTCCGGCGGTCCATGATGCGCGCCTTGGCCATCCAGAACGGACTGAGCGAGGCGCCCGAGTCATGGCGCACCATGGACACCAAGTTCCGCCACCCGGGCTACCTGTCCCGTGCCGCCCAGGCCGATGCCGGTCTCAAGCAGCTCTCGGCGGTCCCGTGGCTCGGTGACACTCGAGTCGGGCTGGAGCTGCTCGGTCTCAATGAGCAGCAGATCAAGGCCGCGCTCGCGGAGAAACGTCAAGGCCAGTCGACGACTCTGCTCGACCGACTCACCTCTGCGACACCGCCGCCACCGCCGAGCGGCGCGACAGCGCAAGCGTTGCAACAGGATTCGGCGAGTGCCGCCAGTAGCGGTTCCTGAATTCCAGGACCTGTTGACGGGGCTCTCCAATGACCTCGGCCAGCAGATCGACAAGCTCGGCGTCGCCGTTGGCCGGCTCGATCAGCGCGAACTGCTGTCGTTCGTCACCGATGCTTATCCCCAGCTGATCACCCCGTACCTGGCCGGCGCGTCGACCCTGACGACCACCTGGTACGACGAACAGCCGGCGGCACCGCTGGCGACCGGGGCGGCACCGTTCATCGCCGAGCCCGCCGAGCTGGCCCCGATCGACCAGCTCGCCATCTCGGCGCGGTGGGCCATGCTGCAAGCCAACCCGCTGACACAGTTGCGGCGCACCGGCACTCGCGCCGTGTTCACCGCGTCGCGAGACACCGTGGTGGCCAACGCCGCTCGTGAAGGCATCCGGTGGGCGCGCCACGCCTCGGCCAACGCCTGCGGCTTCTGCCGCATGCTGGCCACCCGCGGTGCCGTCTACCGCTCCCAGGAACTCGCGCAGAAGGCCCACGACGGCTGCCACTGCCTGGCGGTGCCCGACCGCGACGGCCTTTACGTGCCGGCACCGTACGTCGCGCAATGGCTCGACGACTACAACCAGGCCCGCGGCGACGGTGCCCGCGCACCCGCACAGATCGCGAACGCCATGGATAAGGCAGCCGGCGGCCGGCGCGCACCGGTCGGCAGTCGCCCGGCACAGAACAGGGCGGACTCGTCGAAGACCTCCGGCCGCGCCGGGACCCCACCGATCCCACCGATCCCACCGATGCGGGGCGGCCTCGGCCAGCCATCCGGGCCGGACCCGAAGTGGCTCAAGCAGAGCCGTGCTCACATTTCCGGTCTCACCGGCCGCTACCGACAGTCAGTCATCGGCTATACCGGCAAAGACCACGAGCGCATCAACGGCTGGCTGCGCCGTGACAACGCCAAACCGGACCCGTGGACGGCAGCCCGCATCAAAGACCTCGATGCCGTCCTGGGCGCCAATCCGCTGCCCGGGTTCACAGCGCTGACCCGAACCGTGGACGTCGACGCGTTCGGTATCACCCGGGGCGACGACCTGGCCAAGATCGCCGGAGTCCAGCGAATCGAACATGGCTACATATCGACCACTCGTCATTCCGGCGGTGGGACGACCAAGGATTACAAGACGCCAGTGCGGTTGACGGTCATGGCACCGGCCGGCACTCCGGCCGCCGCGATCGAAGACGTCTCGAAGTTTCCCGGGCAGGGCGAGGTCCTCCTGGGACGCGGGCTGGAGTACACCATCGTCAATCCGGCGTACGATGAACAGCTAGGAATGTGGCGCGCCACGATGCTGATTAAACGGGAGGTGGGGACACGATGAGCGCACTCGATAACGGCACGCTCGGAACCGAGGTCGTCACCGATCTCGCACGGATCGCGGAGGCCCGAGCGTTCTACCTGCAGGACTACGGCTACCGCCTGCCCCTGCAGGACGCCGAGCGTGAGGCCGGCCTCACCGACGCCGACATCTGGCGATTCACCGATTCAGCGGCGAGCTAAGCAAATCGCCCAAGGTTGGGCGATTTAGCCCCACCGTCCCAACGAAAACCCCGTAACCCATCGGTTGCGGGGTTTTTTCGTACCCCGATTTTCCCCGCCGCAACGGTCGGGGATCACCCCCTCCCCGGCCGCAGCGGACGGGGATCAACCCGGAACGGGAGAGATACGCATGTCTGGAAGTGTTGGCAACGGCGGCGATGGCGGCAACGCCGGCGGCGCAGGCGACGGCAATGGCACCGGTGGTGCTGGGAACTCCGCAACGGACGACCAGAACAACCAGGTCGATGGCGACGGCAAGTCGACCGAAACGGTCGAGTTCTGGCGCGACAAGGCACGCGAGCAGGAGAAGCGCGCCAAGTCCAACGCCGCGGCAGCCAAAGAGCTTGAGCAGCTGAAGGAATCGCAGAAGACGGACGCCCAAAAGGCAGCAGACCGGCTCGCCGCGGCCGAAGCTGAAGCGGCCACCGTCCCGGCGAAGACGTCCGAGGCACTCAAGGCACACCTCATCGACCTGCACAAGATCGATGCCGAAGACGCCGAGCTGTTCCTCACCGCCACTGATCCCGATCTGCTACTCAAGCAGGTCGATCGACTGCTCGCACGCTCGGGCAAGCGTCCAGACAAGCGGCACATCGTGTCCAACGAAGGCAAGGGCACCACCACCAACCAAGCCGGCAACAGCAACATGCGCGAGTTCACGCGAAACCTGTTCGGCAACAACGAATAACGGAGGCACAGCAACCATGAGCGTTTTGACAACCTCGCAGCTCGAACTGCCCAATGAAATCCTCGACCCGTGGCTGGGCAAGGTGAAGTTCGGCTCCACCATCGCCACCCTGTCCGCATCTGAGCCGATGAAGTTCGGCAAGGGCCAGTTCATGAGCTTCACCATCGGTGAAGCTGAGTACGTCGGAGAGGGCACCAACAAGGGCCCGTCGACCATCACCCCGACGGTCAAGAAGACCGCGCCGTACAAGTTCCACAAGACGGTGCGCTGGACCGAAGAGGTCAAGTGGGCCGACGAAGACGAGCAGCTGAACGCGATCGAACAGATCCTCACGCAAATTCAGCCGGCACTCTCGCGCGCACTGGACTTCGGTGTGTACCACGGCATCAACCCCACCGGCGGCGCCGCGATCCCTGCGATGGCCGAGTACCTGTCGCAGACGACCAACAAGGTGGAATTTGTCAGCACCATCGCGCCGCAGCTGCAGCTCGACGCGGCCGACGAGCTGGTCCTCGCCGACCGGTTCAACCCGAAGGACGTCGCCCTCGACCCTGTGTTCGCCGCAGTGTTCGGCAAGCAGCGCCTGCCCGTGGCCACCGGCGAGCAGATCGGCCCCAAGATGTACCCCGATCTGACCTACGCCACCGCCCCGGCCGGCCGTCTGGAGAACCACAACTCCTCGGTGTCCGACACCGTCGGCGCTGTCGGCATCGCCGCAGCCGACACCAAGGTCAAGGGATTCGTCGGCGACTTCTCGGCGATCCGCTGGGGTATCCAGCGGGCCATCGGCCTGGAGATGATCGAGTACGGCGACCCCGACGGCCAGGGCGACCTCAAGCGCAACAACGAGGTCGCATTCCGCGCCGAGGTCGTCTACGGATGGGGCATCGCTGACCTCAACGCGTTCGCCAAGATCGTCGACGAGACGGCAGACTAACCATGCCCAAATACCGCACCGACACCGGTGTGGTCGTGGACGTGCCGGAGCAGAAGGCGGAACGCATGGGCGGGCTCACCCCCGCCGATGCGCGGCCGGCTTCTGCCCGGCGCGACCGGGCAACCAAGCGTGGCCCCGGCAAGGATGGTGGGCAGACGGCATGACCACACCCGAGCCGGTCACCGGCCCCGTAACGATCACCCCGGACGATCTGGCCCCGTACGCCACGATCGCCGAGGACAAGGCGAAGTCGATGATCACCGGTGCACTGGCCCGGGCCGTGCTTAAAGCACCCTGCATCGCGAAGGCTGACTTCCAGCACACCGAAGCCGCCAAGGCCGTGATTATCGAAGCGATCCTGCGCTGGAATGACGCCGGCACGGGAGCCGTCACTCAGAACGTCGCCGGACCGTTCCAACAGACCGTGGACACCACCGTCCGACGGCGCGGCCTGTTCACGCCCTCCGAGATCGAAGAACTCGAAGAGATGTGCCGCGACAACAACGCCCAGGGCAAGGCGTGGTCGTATGACACCGCCGGCGGCGGCCGGGGCTCCCACGCGGACGTCTGCTCGATCAACCTCGGGGCGAACTTCTGCTCGTGCGGAGCTGACATCGCCGGAAGCCCGTTGTGGGAGAACACCTGTGGCTGAGGTTCCGCTGCCATTCTCCTGCGGCCATGCGGCTTACCGGGAAGGCGATGAGAACGACCACGGAAACGCCACGCCCGACTGGGCCGACCCCGTTGCCGCGGATTGCTTCTGGTGGGACCCCAGCTCGACCGAACCGCTGCAAGGTCCGACCGGCGGCGACACCGTCATCGCCGATCGCGTCCTAGTCGTCGATGCGGCGCTGTCGGTGGATCATCGGGACCGCTTCACTTTCGGCGACGATCGATTCGAGGTCGACGGGTTACCAGGCGACTACAACCACGGACCGTTCGGGTACGCCCCCGGACGGCTCGTGATCGCACTGAAACGAGTGAGCTGATGCGAATCGACTGGAATGAAGACGGCTTCGACGAACTGCTCACCTCGCCCGGCGCTCACGAGCTCGTGGCGCGTCCATCCGCGGTACTGGCAGCGGCGGCCAACACGGTGCCCTCGACGACGTCACCGCCCGCCACCGAGACGTACTACGCCATCGAGAACGGCACCGACGAGCACCGGGCCCGATACCGCGTGCATACCACCACGGCACGCGCCGCTGCCCACGAGGCGAAAACCCATGCCCTGCAAAAGGTACTCGCCTCCGGCAGCAGCCTCGGCCTGGCCGCGAGGTACCGGTGATGACCGACTACGTCGAATTCCCCGACCTCGCAGTGGTCGCCCGAAAGGCGGCACTCCAAGGCCTCGCCGAACTCGGGGTCACCGGCATCGCCATCGGCACCAGGATGCCGGCCAAGATGCCTCAGCAGTTCATCCACCTCGTGCCACTCCCCGGAGCGGAAATCTGCCGGCGCACCATGTGGGGCCAAGTCATCGGCGAGATCTACGACCTGGCCGACGACGTCCGCTGCGCGCAGCTGGCCCGCCAGCTCGCCATGGTGTGGCGCGCCGCACCCGACATGCTCATCGACGGCGAACAACCAGTGACCGAGCCGTGCGAAATCCACGGCCCGTTCCCCTCACAAGACCCTGACATGCCGGACGCACACCGGCAGCAGGTAACGGTCACCTGGACAGTGCAATCCACTGTCCTGACCGTGTAACACCCACACAGCCAAGGTTTTTCACCCCCGCACCACCCGGTGACAGGCAATCCGTCGCGCCCCCAGACCTGGGGCCGAACGACCCCAACAGAGAGGTAAAAGCTCATGGCGCACACCAACGTGAAGAACACCGGCGTGTTCAAGCCCGGCCTGACCGGAGGCATCTTCCGATTCCCCCTCGGCACGGTCCTGCCGATCAAGCCGTCCGACACCATGCCGAACATCCCGGGCTGGAACTCGCGGCTCGGTGGCTGCGACGAGACTGGCCTGACCCTGTCCACCAAGCGGGACCAGGAGAAGAAGAAGGACTGGAACGGCGACAAGGTCCGCTCGATCCAGACCGGCAAGGATGACACCGCCAAGTTCGTCCTGATCGAACCGAAGTCGCCCGAGGCCAAGAAGATGATCTACGGCGACGCCAACGTCGACGTCACGGCGGCCACCGCGGCGCACGGCACTCTGATCGAAGCCCGGTCCAACTCGGACCTGCTCGAGCACGCCTCGTACGTCGTGGATACCCGGGACGGCAACGACAAGGTCCGCAAGCGTCTGCCCGACGCCCAGGTCTCCGAGATCGGCGACATCATCTACCAGTCGAAGGACTGGCAGGTCTACGAGATCACGCTGGAGCTGTTCCCCGACCTGGCCGGCAACACCTGGTACGAGGTCACCGAGCTGGACGACAAGCTCGTCGAAACCACGGTCATCGTGTCCCTGGGCGGCACTGCGGCGACGGGCGGCACGTTCGACTTCAAGGTCGGCTCCAACGACGCGGAGATCGCCTACAACTCCAGCAACACCGCGTTCCAGACCGCGGTGGCTGCGCTGCCTGGCGTCACTGCCGCGACGGTCACCGGTGCGGGCCCGTGGACCGTCAAGGTCACCACCGCCGGTGTCCCGACGATCTCCGTCGACGGCACCAACCTGGCGCCGGCCGGCGCCACTGTCTCGGTCGCCCCAGCTCCGTAGGTCCTAACTGGTGGCCGCGTCCTGCGAGTCGCGGCCACCAGCGGGCTGGTAACGGCGAATGATGCCGACCACGAGCGCTGCGCCGGTCCCGACGGCGAGCAGGGTCAGCGGGAAGTTCTTCGCGTCGCGCGCTGCGTGGCATTTGTCGACTTCGGCGGTGTTCTTCTCGCCCACGAGGTCCCGATAGCTGGATCCGTACTGCCCGAGGATCGAATCGACTTTCGACACTGACTTCGCGTCCTCGTAGGCCGCCTTGGTGTCGTTCCGCTCGACCCAACTGCCGCAGTCAGTCCCGTTCGAATTGCTTACCGGCCACAGCGCGGTCAGCGCCGTCGCCAGGAACAGGACTGCGGCGATGGCGAGCATGACGTTTCCGGGCTTGGTCAACAGTTTCTTCACTCCGCGAATGTACAGCCAGCTCACAGGCTGATTCGCCCGATTCGTCTCCCCGGCGCCGTACACCTTGGCGCGGCGTCGGGGAGGCCCACTATCCGACAGCCAAGGGAGCCAAGGAAAAACGCATGGGTAGCAAGAAAACTGAGGAAGCAGCCGGAGTCGGTATTGAGGTCCGCCCGAACGGCGATGGGCTCGATATCGTTACCGAGGACGGTCTCGTCATCGGCAGTGTGGAACCACAGGCACCGCCGCCGCCGGTCCCCGGCGACGCCAACTACGACTGGTCGCAGCACTACCCCAAGGGAACCGAGCTGTACACGCACACCTACCCGGACGGGAAAGTCGTTGCGCTGCGCCTGTTCCGGGACATCTACTCGAAGCAGTTCCTGCGCAGCATCCGGCATCTGGAGACCGACTTCGACGTCGAGTCCGCCGCGATCGACCGGGGCGCCTGCCCGGCCGCGCAGGAACTCATCGACTCGCGGCCGTGCCCGGTCGACGGACCCGACGACTTCCACGAGCTGTGGAAGGCCTGGACGTCGGACAGCAGTGACGACGACGACGCCGAAGGTGTCACCGCGGGGGAATAGTCCGGCTGGCCCGGATCGTCCATGACGATCTGTTCGCCGGCCCTCTTCGGCGTGACCTCCTCCGCGACGGGAAGACGCTCGACGAACTGGGCTGGCGGGGTCTGGCCGACTACGTCGACTACCCCCCGCCGGGGTCCGCGCTGCGGGACGCGATCGACCAGGAGCAGGAACGCAATCGCGACGACGGTGGCTGGACAACCACCGACCACCTCGTCGCGGTCCTGATCGACAGGGTCGAAGTACTCACCTGGTACATCCGCCGAGCGCACTTCCAGGACAAGCCCGACTATCCGACACCGATAGAACGCCCCGGCGTGAAGCCGGCCGATACCGCTCCCGCATGGAGCGACGAGAAGATCGCGGCGATGGTGCCCGCAATGGCATCAATCATGAGCCACTGAAACACGTTGGGAGAGTGAACAATTGCCTGAACTAGCCACAGCGTGGGTCACACTCGCCGTCTCCGGACAGGGGCTGCGCCGCGAAATCAAGCGCGCCCTCAACGACGCCGACAATGATGCCAAGGCGTCGGGTCGGCGCCTGGGGCAGCAGATGGGCTCGGAGGCCGGGGCGGCCTTGGGGCGCGAACTGAAGGTGGCGCTCGGCGGTATCGGGGTCGGGAACCTGCCGGCGGTCGCTGCGGCCTTCGGCACGGTAGCGGCGTCGATCCAGCAGGTGGCCCAGGCGGGCCTGGTTCTCCCGGGTGTGCTGGCCACCGGCGGCGCATCCTTGGGCACCCTCAAGCTCGCTACCCAGGGCGTCGGCGACTCCTTCAAAAAGATGTGGGAGGCCGCCGAGAGTGGTGACCCGAAAGACATCAAGAAGGCCGCCGAGGCCATGAAGGACATGGAGCCCAACACCAAGCGCGCGATGACTGCGGTGGTCGGGTTCCACGACGAATTCAAGAAGCTGCAGAACTCGGTGCGCGGCAACGTGTTCGCCAACGTCGACGGCGATTTCACCCGGTTCGGCAACACGACACTGCCCACCCTCCAGAACGGGATGGAAAAGACCAGCCGCGCCTGGAACAACAGCATCCGAGAGATGCTGCGCGTCGGGTCATCCTCGTCGACGCAGGGCTTCCTGGACCGGATATTCGGCAACAGCGCGGACGCGCAGAACCGCGCCAACGCGGCCATCGCACCACTGATCAACGCCTTCGGCACACTGGCCTCTACCGGATCGGATTCGGTCCCGCGCCTGGGCTCTGCGGTCAGCGACCTTGCCGTGCGATTCAACGCGTTCACCACCGCGGCGGCCGCTGACGGCCGGCTGAACACGTGGATCAACGACGGGCTGACCGGGACCACGCACCTGGGCCGGACGATGCTCGGTGTGGGGCAGTCGTTCACCGCGCTCACCAAGGCGGCAGGCGGCGGCGAAGGGCTGCTCGGGGCGCTGGACAAGGGTTCGAACGCGCTGGCCCGATTCCTGAATTCCACTGACGGGCAAGCAAAACTGTCGCAGTTCTTCGAGCAGGGCCGCGAGCAGCTCAAGTCGTGGGAGCCGATACTAGGCGCCCTGCCGCCGCTGTTCGGCAGTATGTACGACGCGTCCAGGGCGTGGTCGTCTGCGGTACTTCCACCCATCTCGCAGTTGGCGCGCCTGCTCGCGGAGAACGCCGGCCTGGTCAAGACCGCAGCCCTGGCGTGGCTGGCGTTCAAAACGGTGCCGACCATCATGGGCCGCATCGGCCAGGTGTTCGCTCCGGTCAACACGGCGGTCGCCACGGTCGGCAGCTCGGTGCGCACGACGGCCACCCATGTCGGGACCGGCGTCGCCCGGATCGTCGGCGACTTCCGCAACCTGGGCAACAACGCCGGGCAACTGTCGGCCGTGTCGCGTGCAATGACGGTGCTGACCAACAACTCTCAGACGTTCCGTCGGTCCATGAATGCGTTCATCGGCGCACCCTCGATGCTGTCGGGGACCACTCGGGCGCTGGGGACTCTCGCGGGTGCCGGCGCTATGGGTGCGGTGTCCGGCGGTTTGGGCATCATGGGGCGCGCCGCCGGTGGGCTGATCGGTGCGCTCGGCGGCCCGTTCTCTGCGGCTCTGGTCGCAGCAGGAGCGGCGTTCGCCGTCATCTCCCAGCAGAATCAGAAGGCCGACCAGTCGCTGCAGGCATACCAGGACGCGGTGCACCGCACCGAGCGAGCGCAGGTCAATCTCAATGCGGCACTGGGGAAATCGCGCGGCGCATTCGATGACAACGTCAAGGGCTCCGCAGCGGACCGCATCGCCGCCATCGGCGACGAGTTCGACGCGGCATCGAAGAAAACGGGCAGCTTCTGGGACGGCTTCCGCGACGCCGGACACCACTCCAACTGGGACGCGACAGTCGGATTCGCCAAGCGAGTAAGCAGTCTGGGCATCTTCGACGTCAAGGAATCCGAGAAGGGCCAGCGTGAAGCCGAGGGTCGCGCGGCCAGCGCAGCGAAGCAGGCTCTCGACGGTCTGAAGATGACCACCGAGCAGCTTGCCGACTCCACGTACGGGTCGCAGGCTGCGTTCGACCTCCTGGTCAGCAAGCTGGACGCCACAGGCGACGGCGGCCGGCGGGCCGCTGATGAACTACGCAGAGCCCGCACCGAGTTCACACAGCAACAGACTGTCGCAGCCAACACCGCACCAGGTGTGTACGAGATGGCCACGGCCATGCGGAAACTCGCAGACAACACGGCATCGGCGGCCGACAAGACCAACGCACTCAAGGCCGCGATGGACGCCATGAATCCAGCGGTCGGGCTCGCGGAGGCTGAGGCGCAGCACACCCGCGCGATTGAAGCGTCGAAGGCCCAGAATCAAGATCCGATCGACAAGTCGAAGGGGTTCGGCCAGGAGCTGGTCGCCGACGGTGGCCGAGTCAGCGCACTGACCGCGAACGGTGTTGCCCTCAAAGACCAGTTGCTCGCCATCCGCGACGCAACTACCGCGATGGCCCAGTCGGGTGGCGACATGGGCAAGGTGCTCGCCGACAACGAGGCGCAGTTCGCTGACATCGCGGCCCGCACGGGGCTGTCGATCGATCAGGTGCGGACCGCATACGACCGCTTCGGCGGATCGGTGGCCGATGCGTCCGGCAAGATCAGTGCGCTGGCAAAGCTGTTCCAGGACGGCTCCATCCCCACTGACGTGCCGATCAAGGTCGATACGCCCGGAGGGGACACCGCGCTGGCGCTGCTCAAGTCGCTCGGTGAGAAGGTTCACGAGGACAACGACAAGAGCATCAAGGTTGACGCACCACTCGGTCAGCAGACTCTGCAGCTGCTCCAGAAACTGGGCTACGCGGTCAAGGAAACGCCCGACAACAAGCTGATCATCGTCAAGACCAACGCGGACCAAGCCCAGGCCGAGTTGGACAAGCTGAAGTCGACAATCGTTGTGCCCGTGGAGGTCCGCACGCCCGCGTTCGTGCCCGCTGTACCCGGCGAGACTCGACGTCCGACCGGTGGTGGTCGTGCCGACGGCGCGATCGTCCTGGGCCACGCGTTCGGCGCGATCGCGATGGCCGACGGTGGTTTGCGGCAGATGCGTAAGCCGCAGACTGCCGACATCTACGCGGGCCGGGGGGCGGGCACGATCTTCGCCGAGGAAGAGACCGGAGGTGAGGCCTACATTCCGCTGGCGCCGGCCAAGCGGGGGCGGTCCACTGCGATCCTGCTGGAGGTCGCGCGCCGCTTCGGGCTGACCAGCTTCGCTGACGGCGGTATCACCGTCGACGAGCTCAAGTCGTTCGCCTCGAACATCGCAGGGAACAGCTACAACTGGGGCGGCGGCAACGGCGACACATTCTCCACCGACTGCAGTGGAGCGCAGTCGACGATCGCGAACTTCCTCACCGGCGCCAGCGGCCGATTCGCTACAGGCTCCGAAAGCTCCGAACTGTTGAAGCGCGGCTTCCAGGCCGGCGATCCGCCGGACGGCGTTGCCGCGTACTGGGTCGGTTGGGAGAACGGCGGCCCGGGCGGCGGCCACACCGCAGGCACGATCGTGGATCCAGACGGCGGCAACGTCAACGTCGAGATGGGCGGCAAGAAAGGCGGCGGCCAGTACGGCGGCGGCGCGGCCGGCGCATCATCGTTCCCGAACCGCGCGTGGATCGCGCTGGCCGGCGGCGACAACGGCAAGACGACCGGCGGAGGCGGAGCGTCGGCATCGCAGGTGATGTCCGCACAGGCCTCGGTGCGCCGCACCAAGGCCGCCAGCGCCGCAGCTCAGCAGGACCTCGACGAGGCCAACGCCGAGCTGAACTCCGCGCCAAATGACAAGAAACGCAAGGCCGCTGAGAAGAAGCGCGACAACGCACAGCGCCGACTCGATGCCGCCAAGGATCGGCAGGCCACCGCCGAACAGCGGCTCACCGAGGTGCTGGACAAGAAATCGAAGGGCACCACCAAGGAGGCCGGCGACGCCGGCGTGCAGGGTTTCGGCCAATCTCTGGTGTCTGGCCTGCTGCAGGGCATCGGCCTCGACGGCAGCGTGTTCTCGAACCCCTTGGAGTGGCCGAACGTGAAGTCTGGTCTGGCCCTGCTGAATTGGGGTGCGGGCTACGCAAAGGCATGGGCTGGAGCTGATGGCGAGCAGGGAGACGGCATGGCCGGCGGCGCATTGTCGGGGATCGATCTGCCGAATCTGGCGCCGTCCACGGAGCCGAAGAATCTGCAACCGATCGGTGCGGCCGGCACCGGAACGGGACCGCTACCGGGGCCGGCGCCAGCAGGGGACACCTACAACGTCTCGGGGGTCAACCCGCGGGAGATCATGCCGAAAATTGAGGCCCGTCAGTGGGCGGCGACCAACCGACACGGGATGGGGGCGAAATGACCGCTGGCACAAGCAAATGGCTGAAATACGACCCGATCCTCGATCGTGCTGCCGAGCCGTCGTTTCAGACGTGGACCGACGCCGACATGGGGCCATTCGCGCGGCAGCTGATGTCCGATCAGACCAAGCGTGTGTACGTCTCGCCCGACAGTGAGCGCATCTACACCCTGGCCGGGTCGTTCAAGGGAAACCGCGGCGTGATCCAGGCCCCAGGTATGAAGGGGGGCACCGGAGCATCGTTCGATCAGCGGTACTCCGGTGGCCCCTGGATGCTCGGTGAAGAGCACGAGCGTACCGACTACACCAAGCGCATCTATCAGCTCAACCTGCACTTTGCACCGCACATCAACGCGGTCTCGCGGCTGCGGTACCCGGACACTGCGGTGGCGCTCGAACAGATCATGGGCCAGTGGTACCGCGACTGGCCCGAAGATGCCGACCGGCCAATGGGTTACATCGGTGAGTTCACCCGCTACGACGGGTGGCACTGGACCCGCGCCCGGATCGGTGAACCCAACTACGACAACGTCGAGATCGACCCGCACGCGTACGGCAATTACTACGCGTCGGCGGCGATGACGATCCACTGCCCGTTCCCGTTCTACAGCAAGCGAGTCCTGACCAAGGAATGGCGCAACGACGCGGCCAACGCGATCATCAACGGCCGCAATCACGGCGTCCTACGCCTGCCCAACAACGGCGACTGGGACGAGCAGTGGCCCAAGTTCATCGTCGAAGGCGCTGGCGACGTGACGATCCAGGACGGCATGACCGACCGCATCGTGAAGCTGCCGAAGATCAGGCCGCAGGACGGCATGGTCCTGGTCGACACCGACCCGTCGGCCCGCACGCTGACCTCCGAGCATGATCCGATCGACACTGCGCTGTGGAAGCTGATCCGTAACAGCGAGATCCTCGATTACATTCTCGGTGACATCAGCAACGCCGACGCCGGTCTGCCGATCGGCCGCCGGATCCCGGGCGGCATCGGATTTATGTCGCCGATCCCGTCCGAAACGATGGCGAACATCAAAGTGACACATACGAACCCGGCCGGGAAGATCACGATGGTCATGCCGCAGTGGTACAAGCGCGGGGTCAACTGATGCCGGCGCGGGTCATCACTGAACCCACCGACGCGATCGCCAAGTACCGGCTGCTCAACGGCCGGCGCGAAATGTGGCGGCGCGCCGGCAAGCAGAAGCCGTTGCTGCGTGTGCTCGACAAGCGGCTGCAGTACCTCGGAACGCTGCGCGGACAGGTCCGAGAGGGCGACTGGGAGCGCTTGTGGGATGACACCGGTGTCGGGAAAATCCGTGTCCGCCGGGACGATTGGCTAGCGGACCTCATGGCGCGCGGTACCCGGTACACCGAGGACCTGCACCTGGCGGTCGACCCCAACCCGAACATCAGGTCGTGGAAAACCCGGATCGGTTTCCGGATTCAGTCCGTCGTCGCGGTCAAGGATGAGGATGGAACGCACTGGGTCGACCTCGAACTGATATCGCTGCGCGAGCACGCCAAGCACATCGCGCTCATCCCGACTCCGGTGTCGGCGCCCGAGTTCCAGCTGAAAGCTTGGCTGTGGCTGCAGAACGCGCGGTCTGGGCTGGCGTTCACGACGTTCCTGAACCTGCTGCGCACGTTCTGGCCGTTCCTGTCTCTGCCCACCTCGTGGGCGGACCCGGTGCATTGGCTGACGACCCGGGCCGGGAACATCAGCCCGCTGCATTGGCCGATCCAGGTTCAGTTCGTGAACCCGATCACCGATACCTCGCGCATCGTGCCGATTGCGGCGAAAGCCCAGATGTTGCACGACATTCACGCTCCGCTCGGCGAGGACACCGGTGTCGGCCTGATCGACTATCTGTGGCTTGAAGAGGACGCCACCAGTCCGCACCCGGAGCTGGCGGCCATCGTCGGCGAGAAGAACGCGCGCCCGTCCCGTAACTGCATCGTCTTGGCGTTCGAGAATAAGTCCGGAATCGTCGGTCCGACCGGGACCGCATTCGATGGCGCGCTGGACGCGATCGGCGCGATCCTCGACGACACGATCACCGAGGTGATCCTGCCGCTGGACCGCGACGGCGACGGCATCACCGATCCGTTCTTCCGTCGGCTGCTCGGCGTGGCCCCGGAGAAGCCGGACCTGGTGTGGCGTGAGTGCAAGTACTCGGGCATCATCACCTCGACGCACCGCATGCAGCGTGGAACAGCCGCCACCGTGTGGACCGGTGGTCACTCGCCGACGATTTTGAACCAGGGCATCACCTTTGGGATCCGCTACGGTCTCGCGCAGCTCGAGCAAGTCATCCCGTATCCGGGTTCGGCGTACCAGCAACCGGGATCCTCGGGTTTGGACAATCTCTACCAGGGCCAGCTGGACGACCTGTTCTTCGCGTGGGAGAAGTTCACGAATCCCAAAGTGGCGGTGTGGCTTAACGACTACGCGATGCTCGATCACGTCGAGTCCGGCAATGGCTTCGCCTGGGTGGTTTCGGCGGCCCTCACGATCCGTCAGGGCATCTGGAAGACGTCACCCAAGGTGTCCTTCACGATGACCACCCGTGACGGGCGCCCGCACGTGTATGGGTTCGACTACGTCGTCGGTGATCGCGGCATGTGGGAAATCGACGGCGTCTACTACGTCGACCAGGTCCGCGGCGCCAAGTGGTCAGTTTCCGAAAAGGAACCGCTAACACTGGGTTTGACGATCGGCAAGGCCCGGGACCACGACCCGTTCGAAGCTGGGATGAAGGCGCTCGCCGACGGGTGGAACGCGATCGGTTCCCTCATCGGCGGCGCCGCCGTCGGCGTCTAGACGCCCCAACCCCTTCGCTCCGCGCCCATTGGGTGCCGGGGCTACTCGTCATGTCAAGGAGACGATCAATTGACCGAGAAACCGCGCCACCCCGACGCTCAGCGTTTGTTGGACGCAGCGGCGCGCCTCACCGACGCTCTCGCGTTTGCGCGCGGCCCGCGCGGTGAGGTGCTGTTCCTCACCGACGACCAGCGCGTCTGCTTCGCGTTCCACCTCGCCCGCGCTGGCGCCGACGTCGATCCGGACAAGGCCATCATCAAGCGCCGCGCCATCCCTGACCGCCCCGGCCAGCTCGCCGGCGTCATCGACTGGGTTGCCCTCGACACTCCGGACGATCCCGATGCGCCGGAACCGATTACGGCCGTCGGACCGATACCGGAGCCGCCGGAGCTGCCCGATCTTGACGAGCTTGTGCCCTGGCAAACCCCCACCAGAATCGAAGGAGATTTCACGTGAGCACACCACTGCCCGGGCAGCCGGTGCACCTGATGGACTGGCTGAACGTCATGCACGTGTTTGGTGTCGTGTCCGACGGCGAAGTCCCGGGCCTGCGCACCTGCACGTTCGAAGGTGTTGGCGATGACATCGTGGCCACGGTCCCGGTGCTCAAGGGCGACAAGGGCGAGGATGGCTTGCCGTCTCCGGTGGTGGATCTGCACATCAACCCGGCCATCACTACGCCGACGCAGCTGCCCGGTGATCTGGGCCTGGCCGACAAGGGCAAGACGTGGTGGATCGGCGATCTGCTGTATGTGTGGATGGGCACTGAATACCTCACGCGCCCAGCGGGTTACGCGGGGAAGCCCGGTCCTGTTCCGCAGATGTCGTTCAGCATCGAGCTGCTCGACCCCAGTGAAACCAGCGTGGTGGTGCCTTCGGGTACGGCGCTCAATCCGCATCTGCACTTCAAGATCGCGGCGCCGCGCGGTATCCCGGGGCCGGCGGCCGCGATCCGCAGTGCGCTGGATTACGACAACACGCTGCCGCCTGTCGACAAAGACGTTCCGATGTGGGACGAGACTGCCGGCAAGTGGAAGCCGTCGAGCTTTCTCGGCAAGCGGGTTATCGGGTTCTCGATCCCTGAGGCGGCGTTCACCAACGTCAACGCGATCATCAACGGCCGCATCAGGATTCTGTCCTACCAGCTTCCGGTGCCCGATTTCGCTTGCAAGCCTTTCGTTTTCGGGCATTTCAAGGCGTTCGGGGTCGATCTCAACATCACCGATCCGTTCAAGATTGGCGCTGAGGTGCGTCTCGGGGATGCGACCAGCGGGCAGGTGATCGGACGCGGCAAGGGAACCATCGCGCAGGAAACCATTCTGCTGCCGCACTTCTCGCGTCCCGGGGCGCCGACCGATGCGATGACGATGGACAACGAAGTCGCGCTGATCAACGCAAACGAGCAGCAGACGATCAACGTCAACCTCGTCAATGACGGCCTGCTCGGCTTGTACAGCTTCAACCGCGCCGACGCCCAGCTGGTCGTCCAGCTCATCGAGGTCTGATGGCTTACCAACGCGAACTCAAGACAGTCGTGCCGGTTCTGGCCGACCAGCACACCGCCGACGACGACGCCACGCTGGTGTGGCTGACGCGTGAATCGTTCGACCGTGAGGCCGCCTCTGAGTACCTCGTGATCACCGAGTTCGAAGACCTCGGCGACCTGGACCCGTCGGAGGTGTCCCCGCAGACCGAACGCGAGGTACTCAAGCGGCCCGCCACCGATTTCCGGTGGCGCTTCTTCCGCGGCGTCGCGACGAGAGAGCCGCATGCCAGCGTCGATTGATCTGGGCCGGCACGTCCAGATTTCGCACAACCCGGTCGAGCGGCTCGACCCGACGCTGCCGCGGTTGCCGAAGATGGACCTGGCGAAGCTGTTCGCCGACTGGATCGCCGGACTCAAGGAGCTGACGGGCGTCGACCTGTCGATCCTGGCCGACGCGCTCAATGGGCTGCAGGGCGGCATCAACGGCCTGCGGCAGTTCGTCGAAGCGCTCATCGGCCAAGGCCTGGACCTGCTGAACCTGCCGTCACCGGAGCAGGCGTGGCAGCAGATCATGACCACGTTCCTCAACCCGCTGTCGTGGCTGAACAACATCCCGATCAGCGCCATCACGGCCGCGACGCCGAACCTGTGGGCCGACTTCGTCAGTGCCGACCAGCTCGCGGACGAGGCGCCGATGTGGGTGTTCGACGCTGCGGTGAAACCGTCCGGCGCGGCGGGCTCGGCTCGGACCGATTTTGACGGCACCGTCCATGAGCTGATCTCCGAGCGGATCCTGCTCGACGTCGGCCGCAAGGTCGAAGCGTCGATACAGATCAAGTACTCCGGTGTCACCACGTCGAATGGCTCGCCGATCCGCCTGTCATGGATCGGCTGGGCCAGCGACCCCGCCGACCCCACCAAGGCTGTCGAAGTGGCCAGCGGCGACTTCGCCGTTCACCAGCCGTCCGGTGCCGCGCTGGACTGGACGACGCTGTCCGGGTCCCTCACGCGGCAGGCTGGCGACGCCTGGGACAGTCTGTCGGGCGTCCTCAAGACGACCGCTGGCGCGACGGTCGGCACGGTGTGGTTCGCTGCCCCGCGTGCGACCAAGCCGGACAAGTTGCCGCAGAGCCTCGTTGACGGCCTGGCCGACGCTCTAGCCTCGGCGGGGCAGACGATCCGTGACGCGATCTGCAACGCGCTGGGAGTACCGGGCACCGGTCACAGTGACGCCGATGTCATCCACGCGCTGACCAACATTCCGCAGGCCGCCGTGGCGGGATTGACCACTGCGTTGGGCAACCTGAACGCGTTCATTCAGCAGGTCGTTGAAGGCGTCATCCAGGCCGTGTCGGGAATTCCGTTCGCGGGGGCCGGGATCGCCGACATGATTGCGACGCTGACCGGCTACAAGAAGGACGTTGCGACGACTCAGTCGCAGACCAAGCAGTTCGTCGTCTCGTCGACCTCCGGTGTGACTCGCCAACCCGGCTGGGTGTCGGGGTACCCGATCTCGGCGGCCACGTACCCGGCGATTCTGAACAGCAAATTCAACGTGTACGCCGATTCGATCGGGCCCGCATCGGCCGGCACGGCGCACACGCACGCCATCCCCGGACCGACCGACGACGCGACGTCGCAGGCACCCTGGTGGGAGTACGGGCCGAACACGACCATCGGCGGGTTCATCACGGCCACCGAGGACTGCGTGTTCACGGCCTACCAATTCGCCGCCTATTCGAGCGTTACGCCGGCGGCGGGCGACTACTGGTTCGAGGTGTTCCGCGAGAACCCTGACGGCAGCCTCGTGCGCGTTGTGAACAGCGATGTGTCGTCGTTCATCCCGACGTCGGACACGCTGGTGTCGCTGGTGTGGACGACGTACCGGCTCGTTGCGGCGCGGGGTGAGCGGTACTTGGCGCGGCTGCGCAATGCATCGACCTCGAAGACCCTGTCGGTGAAGGGGCTCGCGTGGGCGTTTGGTGTGCCCAGTATCCAGTGGGAGACCAGCGGCGTCACCGACACCAACAAGACGTCGTACACCAACGCTCAGAAGAACACGATCATCAACGCATCGACCACGACACCGTGGTTTGTGTTGGCGGCGAACGCATCTGACATTCCTGAGGCGTTCACCTGGACCGACGATTTCGAGCGTAATGAGCTGGGTTACTACTGGTCGCAATCAGTGACCGATACCGGCGGCAATCTTGTGATCGATCAGGGCCAGGTCGCCTACGGCGGGACGGTCAACGGGTTCCAGCAGGCGCTGTACATCCGCACGACCGCGACGGATCAGTTCCGGCTGGACGTCGATATCACCGGTGTCAGCGCCAGTGCCACGTCGATCTTCTGTGGCGCGGACCGCGAAGGTCAGAACGGCATGATCCTGTCGCTGAACAGCTCGACTGTGCAGCTGACATCGATCATCGGCGGCACGCAGACCGTGCGAACCACGGTGTCCCGCACCGGAAACAACGGCAAATGGTCGGTCACCTACAACGTGGCCACCAAGCAATACCAGGTCTATTTCAACGACATCGTTGTGCCCGGACTGACGTGGACAGACTCCGGATCGGTTGTGCCGCAAGGCGCTTTGTACCGGTACGGGCACATCCAGATCATTCGCGCGAGCGGCGTCAACGGAGGAAAGGTAGCGAATTGGCTGCTTCAAGACTGGAAGCCCTAGCGGTTTCCCCGCCCACCCCCTCGGCTGACGTGGTGACGCAGGGCGAATTCCTGGCCAGCCGGGGCCTGCCGGCGCGCCCCAATGCGAACAAGCGGAAGGGCGCCGGCTTGAACCGCAAGTCGCGGGCATCCTAATGCCGACCGCAGTACGCAAAGGCTGGTGGAGCCGCAACACCCTGCCGTGGATAGTGCGGGCGACGCCGGTCGGTATCGCATCCGCGGAGGCGTTCGGTCTGGCCGTGGTGACCTTGCTTGGTGCTCGCATCACGCCGGCGGGCATCCCGTCGGGTGAAGCTGTCGGAGCGCCGGTCGTCGTCGGACCAGTAACGCTTGCACCCGCGGGGATAGCCTCCGGTGAAGCGTTCGGTACCGCGGTGGTGACTGGTGGCGCTGTGAGCATCGTGCCCGCTGGTATCGCCTCCACTGAGCTATTTGGTGCGGCGACGGTTACCCGTGGCCCGGTCACTGCCACCCCGACCGGTATCCCGTCAGATGAAGTGTTCGGCGCGGTTTCCGTGGGGCGGGCTATCGCTCCGGCCGGCATCGCATCCGCAGAGGCGATCGGTCTGGCGAAGATCGTCTGCACTGTCTCTCCCGCGGGCATCGCATCAACGGAAGCAGTCGGCGTGCCGAACATCGGGCGCGGGCCGGTCACCGTCACCCCGGCGGGCATCGCCTCATTGGAGGCGTTCGGGGCGGCGAAGGTGACCTTCGGTCCCGTCACGGCGAGCGGCATCGCATCCGGCGAAGCCTTCGGCACGCCGGCTGTCTCTGCCGGGATATCGGTAACGAACGTGTTGTCCGGCAACGCCTTCGACACCAACTTCTGGGGGCAGAACTGGAACTCCGGTGTCTATCTTTCCAGCGGCAAGGTCTATCCGAATAGAGTCGGCGGGTATTTCGGGTACGGCAAGTACTACAGCGGAATCACCTGCAAGACACAGTTTTCCGCGAACGGTGCTTTCGTTTCCGCCAAGGCCAGTACGGCGGCCAATGACGACAGAGGCACGCTGTTGTGCGTCGGTATTGACTCTCCGACAGCGATGACCAAGGTGATCAGCCTGGCGGTGCGGCCCTCGCAAGGTGCCAACACCGTCGAGATTAACAAGGGAACTGGCGCTGGCGTGCTCGCCAATGCCAATGCACCTGCAACGCCAGCGGCGAACGATATTTGGTGGTTCGGGTGGAAGAAAGTCGGATCGGACTACGTATACACCGGATACCAAAACGGGGCAGTAGCGATCACCTGGACTGACACGGGTGGCGCGACTTTCGGAGTTCCGGGGCGCTACGTCGGTATCGGCTCTTGCCTTATTCAGTCGAACTTCAACAACTTCCAAGACCAAAACGGATGGATCGGGACCGTCACCTGCGGCGACAACACTTAAAACCCAGCAACCCCAACTGAATTCACAACGAAAGGTCATACCAATGGCAAACGCACTCTACGACAAAGGCCGCGAAGCTTTCCTGACGGGCGGCATCAACTGGTTGGCTGACAGCATCAAGGCGGTGCTCGTCGACACCGGCGCGTACACAGTCAACCTGGCTACACACCAGTTCCTGTCGGACATCGCGGCCGGGGCGCGCGTCGCGACGTCGGCCAACCTCAGCGCCAAGACGGTGGCAGCTGGTGTCGCCGACGCGGCCGATTCACTGTTCACCGCAGTCTCGGGACCGTCGGTCGAAGCGGTCGTCTTGTACAAGGACACCGGCACCGCCGGCACGAGCGCGCTGATCGCCTACATCGACACGGCCTCCGGCTTACCTGTCACCCCTAATGGCGGCGACATCACCGTCACGTGGGACAACGGGGCCAACAAGATCTTCAAACTCTGATGCGCACCATCGCCGCCGTCGTGGCGGGAACCGTTGCGGGCCTTGGCATCTTCGCCGGGGCCTTCGGTCTGTGGATGGTCTTCGGCGCCGACCCCGACCAGGACCCATTGCTCTCGTGGTGAAAGGAATAGCACCGCAATGACATTCACCCGCGCCAATGTCGAAGCCGCCAAAGGACTTATCCGGTACAGGCTCGGAAACCCGTACAAGTACGGCGGCGCGCTGTCCGAGACGAACATCGGCCAGGGCACCGACTGCTCCGAGGTGTGGCAGACAGTCCTCGAGCGCGTGCGCGGCCGGTGGGTCGTAGGCCGGCAGGCCGAGGGCGCGACCACAGAGTCCTACCGGCCCAAGACGATGGGCGGTCCGATCCCGATCGGCGGCGGCGGACCGTTCGGGACGATCGTCGTCGCCAGCCCGGCTGACATTCCGGCAGACGCGGTCGTGAAGCTCGCATTCCATCACGGCCCGGGCGGCGGGGAGAACTCGCACATGTGGGGCGAGCTCGACGGCATGCGCATCGAATCCGCCGCCAGCAAGGGCTTAGTCACACAGCCTGCTGCGTGGCCGATCGATCACCCGTACGCGAACAGCTGGGCGTACTTGCCCGGCCCGATCACTGAGGACGGAACACCCGTGACCATCATCGAGCCTCAAGACACCCTGTTCGCCGATGTCTCCGAATGGCAACGACCAGTGGATGATTCGTACCCGTACCGCGTGCTGACGATCCGCTCGAATGACGGCACCTACCGGGACAAGAACTGGGCAACGAACTACGCCTGGTGCAAGGCGGCGGCCGACAGCGGAAAGCTGGCGTTCTTCATCGTGTACTTCGTGTGGCGGACTAACTGGGAGGACGCGATCGCCACGCTCAAATCGCAGATCGGACAACCGCATCCGCGCATGGCGATCATGCTGGACGTCGAGTCGTGGAACGGACAGATCCGCGGCGACCAGTCCGCCGGCATCAACGGCGCATTCGGTCAGCTCGTGGACTGGCTCGGCGACCCACGCCGTGTCATCGGCTACGGCAACACCGGAGACCTGGACGCACTGTGGCCACACAAGCCTGACGGCATCCGGCTGGTCGTCGCCGGCTACGGGAAGCTGCCCACCTACCCGGGCATGATCGCGCACCAGTACACCGACGGCCAGGGCTACGGCGGCGGCCTGCCCGAGGGGGCGCCACCGTTCGGCAACTGCGACATGAACGCCGCGAACGGCCTCACCGCAACGGCATTCGCGCAGGCACTCGGCATCGACGTACCTGCCCAACCGCAACCCACCGACCCGGAGACCGACGTGACACTGCACACCTCGCGGTCGATCTACCGCACCAGCAACGAACGCACCATGCGCGGCGACGACGCCTCGCTCGGCGCCGATGCCTGCGGCCACATGAACTGGGTCGAACAGAACGCGATCCGCGGCGCCCGGTGGGCGCTGCTGCTTGTCCAGGCGACCGCGGCCGGCGGCGTCGGTGCCACCAAGTGGTGGGAGGTCGACGCCGGCAACCCCAACCCCGGCATCGACCCGTGGGCCATCGAGCAGGCAACCAACGTCC
Source organism: Mycobacterium sp. SMC-16 (assembly GCF_046250085.1). Lineage (NCBI taxonomy): Bacteria > Bacillati > Actinomycetota > Actinomycetes > Mycobacteriales > Mycobacteriaceae > Mycobacterium > Mycobacterium sp. SMC-16. Next base: position 5,369,875 of record NZ_CP176427.1, on the reverse strand, counting down.
TGACCTACATCGAGACCACGAATCCCGCTGTCCTGCAAGGATTCCTCGCCACCCAGAAAGGCGCATGACCCATGAAGAAACTCGCTACCGAAGACAAGATCGACACCCGGGCCGCGATCTACGCCGCCGGACAGGTCGGTGTCGCCATCGCACTGTTCCTCGGCGTGATCAAGGTGATCGACCCATCGACCGCCAACGCAGTCGTCAACATCGTCCAGCTGCTCGGCGGCCTGCTCGGCGGCGGGGCGGCCGTCACTGCGGCATCGGTGCTCAAGGCACAAAAGCGAGTTCCGGGCATGCTCGAACCCACACCGGAGCAACCGCCCGTCGTTGATCAGATCATCAACGGGCTGTCCGTTCTGGCCGAGAATCACGCCCAGGTCGCCTCCGAGATCGACAAAGTCACCGCCGCAGCCAAGGACGCCCTCGGCAATCTCCCCGTCGTCGGCCTCGGCGCCGCGGCGATCGCCGAACAGGCCGGCTCCTTGGCCCAGCAGGTCATCGCGGCTGCGGCGGCGGTCAACGCCAAGTGATCGACTGGCCGGAAATCATCAACGCAGTCGGTGTCGCAGTCACCGGTGTCCTGGGCGCCTGGACTGCGCGCAACTCCCGCAAGATCAAGGAGCTGTCCGACCGACTCGCCGCCGTGGAGACAGAGCGCGACGGCCTCAAGAAACAGTTCCGAAGCGCGGTCCTGCACATCCGAGACTGGCTGAGCTGGCGCCTGGAGCACGCCCCGGGTGTTCCGCCGCCGCCTCTGCCGCCGGAGCTGCGCGGAGAGGTCTGACCACTGGGCAGTGCCGCTCCCCGATTACTTGGTCGGGGGGCGGCAGTCCCGTGTGGTGCAGCTAGGCCGCCGCGACGTCAGCAGGATAGGCATCCTCATCGTCCTGGCAGGCTTCGTCGACCATGCGGCGCATCGCAGGCGTGAGCTCGGCGACTGGCTCAAGCCGGAACGGATCGAGCAGCTCGATACCCTGCGCCCGGCGCGAGTCGGACACCTTGGTGTAGATCTCGGTCGTCGCAAGGTTCTGGTGCCGCAGCAACGTCTGGACCACCCGCACGTCGACGCCGGCCTCGAGCAGCGCGGTGCCAAACCAGTGGCGCAGCCAGTGGCCCGACCCGGTGACGCCGGCCCGAACCATCGCATCCTTGAGCGTGCCGCACACCGATTCCCGGCGCTGGTGCCCGCGGTCGACGCCTGGGAACCAATATCCGCGCCGCGGCATCTGGTACGCAATTTCCAGCACGTAGTGGTGCAGCGGCAACGTCGCGGTGAAACCGCCCTTGCCGGTAACGGTCACAGTGCGGGCGACCAGGTCGAAATCCTCACCCTTCACCTTGGCAATCTCGTGGGCGCGGAACCCGGCGAACAGTGCGAGTCGCAGCATGGCCTTGGTGCGCAGGCGGCACCGCACTTTGAGTAGGCGCTGGACGCACTGGTTGGTGACAGGGTGAGGCACGCCCTTGGTCCGCTTAGGTGATTCGATCATCACCATGGGGTTGTCGACGCGGCGGCCGGTTTTCTGCAACCACAGGAAGAACGCGGTCAGCGAGGTGTAGTACGTCCATCGGGTGTTGGGCAGCCAGGTGCCGCCCTCGGCCAGCCACGTGACGATGTCCTCAACCTGTGCGTGTTCGGGCGCGATGTTGCACCATTCGCTAAATCGCTGCACCGCGGCGGTCCGTTCCGTTACCGTCCGCAGCGACAGCGATTGTGCCAATTGCCATGTGCGCCAAGTCTTTAGCATTGAAGCGGAACCCCCTAGGACCGAGTTATTTACTTGGCCGTAACTGTGCATCACCTGGGGTCCTGCTGAAAAGATGATCGGCGGTTACCGTTCAGGCTCTGTTGCGTCACAGGCTGACAACCGGGCGTGACGCAACAATCTGCTCTGCGATCCACTGGACCCAGCCGCAGGCGGTTTCCTCGTTATCGGTCTCCAACGGGAGCACTGGCGGGCCAGTGAGGTAGCTGGATACCAACCAGCTCCCATCGCAATAGATCGCGGAGGCGATCGGGCCGATATCGTCGCTGGCGCGCCAGATCGGCGAACCGGAGTCGGTGACGGATCGTGACATCGCGATCGCGCTCATGCGACCCGCCGAAGGGGGATCACGTGCCCCGGGATAGTGATCCGCTCGGGCCCTTGTTGGGTCGCTTGTAATGAATAGGTCAGGGGTTCGATTCCCCTGGGTGGCTCCACAACTTTTTGCGCTACCGGCGTTGGTCGGGCAGCGTGTGCGGCCCCGCGGACGGCGTCTCCGTAACCGGTGCCACCACGCTCGGGTCCAGGTTGAATTTGGGCTTGCGCATCGGGACGGCGATGCAGCCCTGCGCCTTTCCGTCGACGTACGAGCACTTCGTCTTGTCGCCGTTCTTGTCGGTCGTCGTGCAGGCCTCGTAGGAGTGCCCATTGGCGACTTTGGATTCGTAGGTCTGATTCGAACCCATGCAATCGCTGCCGACCGTGGCGTTGGCGCCTGGTGCGGACAGGATCGCCGGCACGGCGTACAGCGCGGCAGCACTCAGCAGGGCGGCCAAGGTCGGCTTGATCATCGAGTTCGTGTTCATTGCTGGATTTCCTTTTCGGTGGTGGACGACGGGGGTCAGGAGCGATCGACCTGAACCGGGACGAGGTCACCGGTCGGGATGTGGGGGCCCTTCACAGCCGTCCGCGGCACGGTGATGCAGCCCTGCGGTTTGTGATTGATCTCGGAGCACTGCGTTTTCACGCCGTCCGAGTTGGTCGTCGTGCAGCTCGCGACGATCGACCCGTCCGACCGCGTCCCGAGGGCGAAGGTGCCGTTGCCTTTTGTGCAGCGCTCCGCCAGGGAATCTGCGCTTGCGAGGGGCGTCGTCAGCGCCAGCGGGGCCACATACAGCGCCGCCGTGCCGATGAGGGCGGCCAGTGCGATGCGCTTGCCGTTTGCGGTGCCGGTGATGGTCATGGGAGTTCTCCTTTTCCGGTGGTCGCAGGCCCGGGCGGACTTGCTGACACAGGTAGGAGTGCGCACCGCCCCGGAAGGGGACAGTTTTTTGCGCGGCTATTTGGGCGCCAGGAACCCCACCGGACCGGAGGCGACGCACACCGACAGCGCCGCGGTGTTGGCCTTCACCTGGATCGCGGCCCCGGCCCCGGGCAACCGGACGAACACCCGGTTCAGTCCGGGGTGCACCGGCACCCGGGCCTCGCGTCCCTCGGGCAGGGACATGGTCAGGGACCCGTCGCTGTTGGCCAGGTAGTTGAGCTCGGCGGTCCAGTCGGCCGGCAGCAGCGGACCGTCGAGCGGCATGGTGACCGGCGCGTCGGTCTGCACCAGGTAGCCGCAGTTCGGTGCCGGGCCCGGGGCGATGGTGCGCGTCCACGTCACCTGGGCTGGCACCAATTGGCCGGTCGCGGTGAGCATCTGCAAAGAGGTTGTGCTGGAAGCGAATTCAGGCCGGTCGCGCAGCAGGGCGAACATGTGGCTCGCCAGGTTCTGCGGCCAGGCCACGCGTTGCAGGATCAGGGGGTCGACTTCCTGATCCAGCAGTGGCACGCCGCGGGGCGCGTTGGCCAGCGAGGCCTCGACGTTGACGAGGTAGGCGCGCGTCGGGTTGTCGCGCCAGCTGGGCAGGAAGGTTGCCCACGAGTACAGGCTGCTGCCCACGAATAGTGTTGCGGCGCAGGCAATTGCGATGCGCCGGCGCGCGGAGTCGTCGAACCGTGAACTCCGGTTGGGTGCGCAGAAGGCGACGGCGGCCAGCAGCGCCAGCACCACGACGAGGTCGGACAGATAGCGCAACGTCTGCGCCAGCTCGAGGGCGGTGAACTTCGACGACCGCATGAGATAGATCGGCACTTGGCAGGCCACCACGTACCCCACGGCGGCCAGCCACACCGGCCCCAATCGGCGCTTGCGCAGCAGCGAGACCGCGACCACCGCGGCGAGTACCAGCCAGCCCAGCACCATGACCACCGGGCCGGGCGTCGCCCACGGCGAGGCGGGCGCCCAGCGCTGCCAGTCCCACGGCCCGCCCGCCAGGGTGGGCACCAGCCCGTGTGTGACGGACCGGGCCAGCAGCTCCCACGTCATCGCCAGGTCCAGGGTCCAGCGCTTCTGGTTGACCACAAGGAGGTAGACGCCGACCCATCCGGTGGTGATGGTCAGCAGCCCCAGCCACAGCCGCAGGCCCGCGCGCCAGACCGAGACCCGGTTGCCCGTCACGTACATCAGCAGCCAGCACACCGCGAACGCGGTGAACGGGATCACCGCGGACTTCTCGAAGAACAGCAGCCCGCCCAGATAGGCCAGGCAGCCGGTCCACACGTACCGCGCTTTTCCGGTGCGGACCAACTGGATGGCGTCGGCGCAGACCCAGGCCATGGCCGCCGCCATCGGCAGCGCGTTGAGGCCCGCCGACCACCACGCGAACGCCGGCACGCCCAAGGGCGTGAACAGCGCGAACGTCAGCGGCACCAGCAGCACGGGCCGCCACCCGAGGATCACCCGTAGGGCGCGCACCAGCGCCAGCGACGCGATCAGCTGCAGCACCACCAGGCTCAACGCCGGCCAGAACCAGTTCAGCGGTGCCAGTCGCGTCAGCACCCCGGCCAGCAGGAACCCGGCAGGCATGACGTGCCCGTCGTGGTCGTTGAACAGGAAGTCGGGTGACAGCAGGGAATGGGTGCCGGCCTGGCCGATCAGGATCAGGTCGTCCCAGTAGAAGTAGCCGCCGAATGCCAGGACCGCCCGCAGTATCAGCTGCAGCACCACCAGCGCGGCGGTGGTTCGGGCGACCCAGTTCACTCTTGTCGACTGTACGGGGCACTCCGCAGCAACCGTCGGTATGGTTGCGCCGTGCGAACACTTGTCACTGGTGCTGCCGGGTTCATCGGGTCGACGCTCGTCGACCGGCTCCTGTCCGAAGGACACGACGTCGTCGGGCTCGACGACCTGAGCAGCGGCAAGGTCGACAACCTCGCCGACGCCGAGCGCAATGCGCAGTTCCAGTTCGTGAAGGCGGACATCGTCGACGCCGATCTGCACGGCATCGTCGCCGAGACCAAGCCCGAGGTGATCTTCCACCTGGCGGCGCAGATCTCCGTCGCGCGGTCGGTGACCGACTCCCCGTTCGACGCCGGGGTCAACGTCGTCGGCACCGTGCGGCTGGCCGAGGCGGCCCGCAGCAACGGCGTCCGCAAGGTCGTGCACACCTCGTCGGGCGGGTCCATCTACGGCGTCCCACCGGGGTATCCGACCAACGAGGACATGCCGGTCGACCCGTCGTCCCCGTATGCCGCCAGCAAGGTGTGCGGCGAGGTCTACCTCAACATGTTCCGCAACCTGTACGGGCTGGACTGCTCGCACATCGCGCCGGCCAACGTCTACGGCCCGCGCCAGGATCCGCACGGCGAAGCCGGCGTGGTCGCGATCTTCAGCCAGGCGCTGCTGGCCGGCCGGCCCACCAAGATCTTCGGTGACGGCACCGACACCCGCGACTACGTCTTCGTCGACGACGTCGTCGACGCCTTCGTGCGCGCCGGCGGCGAAGCCGGCGGCGGGCAGCGGTTCAACGTCGGCACCGGGGTCGAAACGTCGGTGGCGCAGCTGCACACCGCGATCGCCGCGGCCGTCGGCGTCCCGGACGCGCCGGAGTTGCACCCGCCTCGCCTCGGTGACCTGCGTAAATCGTGCCTCGACATCAGCCGCGCGCAGCAGGTGCTGGGGTGGAGCCCCAAGGTGGCGCTGGCCGAGGGCGTGTCCCGGACGGTGGACTTCTTCCGCCCCTGACCTGCAATTTTGCAGAAAAAGATTGTAAGCACTCACTTTCTGTCCTAGTCTCACGTCATGACCTACGACGTGATCGTCTCTGGCGGCCTGTGGTTCGACGGCACCGGCCGCACGCCGCAACTGCGCAATCTGGGTATCCGCGACGGCGTCGTCGCGACGGTGTCGGCACAGCCGCTCGATGAGACGGGCTGCCCCGACGTCATCGATGCCAAGGGCAAGTGGGTGACGCCGGGCTTCATCGACGTCCACACCCACTACGACGCCGAGGTGCTCCTCGATCCGGGTCTGCGCGAGTCCGTCCGCCACGGCGTGACGACGGTGCTGCTCGGCATGTGTTCGCTGTCAACGGTTTACGCCGAGAACGACGACGCCGCCGACCTGTTCAGCCGCGTCGAGGCGGTGCCGCGCAAGTTCGTCGTCGGCGCGCTCGAGCAGAACCGGTCCTGGTCCGGACCGGCGGAGTACGTACAGGCGCTCGAGGCGCTGCCGCTCGGCCCCAACGTCAGCTCGCTGCTGGGCCACTCCGATCTGCGGACTTCGGTGCTGGGTCTGGACCGCGCGACGACCCCGAACGTCACCCCGACCAACGCCGAGCTCGAGACCATGGCGTCGCGGCTCGAGGCGGCCCTGGACGCCGGCATGCTCGGCATGTCGGGCATGGACGCCGCGATCGACAAGCTCGACGGCGACCGCTTCCGCTCGCGCGCCCTGCCTTCGACGTTCGCCACGTGGCGGGAACGCCGCCGCCTCATCAAGGTGCTGCGCAAGCGCGGCCGCATCCTGCAGAGCGCGCCCAACGTCGCCAAACTGCAAGAGGCACTGAACTTCTTCCTCGAGAGCAGCGGCTGGTTCGGCCGTCGTGCCGGAGTGCGCATGAGCCTGCTGGTGGCCGCCGACGCCAAGTCGTCGCCCGGCGCCGTGTACCTGCTGGGCCCGGTGACCCGCCTGGCCAACAAGGTACTGAACTCGAAGGTCCGCTTCCAGCACCTACCGGTGCCGTTCGAATTGTATTCGGACGGAATCGATCTCCCGGTTTTCGAGGAGTTCGGCGCGGGCACCGCGGCACTGCACCTGCGCGACCAGCTGGAGCGCAACAAGCTCATGGCCGACCCGGAGTACCGGCGCCGGTTCCGCAAGTCGTTCGACAAGAAGGTGCTGGGCCCGACGCTGTGGCACCGCGACTTCCACGACTCGACCATCGTCGAGTGCCCCGACAAGTCGTTGATCGGCAAGAGCTTTGGCCAGATCGCCGACGAGCGCGGCAGCCATCCGCTCGACGCCTTCCTCGACGTCCTTGTCGAACACGGGGAACGCAACACCCGCTGGACCACCATCGTGGCCAACCACCGGCCCAAGCAGCTCGACAAGCTGGCCGTCGAACCGTCGGTCCACATGGGCTTCTCGGATGCCGGTGCGCACCTTCGCAATATGGCGTTCTACAACTACGCGCTGCGGATGCTGCGCCGTGTGCAGGACGCCGACAAGGCCGGCCGCCCGTTCATGACCACCGAGCACGCCGTGCACCGGCTGACCGGTGAGGTCGCCGACTGGTTCGGCCTGGAGGCCGGCACCCTGCGTCAGGGTGAGCGCGCCGACTTCGTCGTGATCGACCCGGCCGGGCTCGACGCCGAACTCGAGGCGTACCACGAGGATTCGGTCGAGTTCTACGGCGGCCTGAGCCGCATGGTCAACCGCAGCGACGCCGCCGTCGTGGCGACCGGTGTGGGTGGCCAGGTGGTGTTCCGCGACGGCGACTTCGTCGAGGGCTACGGCCAGACCGTGAAGTCCGGCCACTACCTGCCGGCGCGTGGCGCGAAACTGCCGGTGGCGCAAGCGGTCTGACATGGCCAGAACCCAACAGCAGCGCCGGGAGGAGACCCGGGCCCGGCTTCTCGACGCCGCGATCGAGACCATCGTCGAGGTCGGCTATGCCCGCGCCTCGGCGGCGGTGATCGCGCGCCGGGCCGAGGTCTCCGACGGCGCGCTGTTCAAACATTTCAGCACCATGGGCGACTTCATGGCCGCCACGGCGCTGGAAGTCATGCGCCGGCAGCTCGAGCAGTTCAGCAAGCAGGTCGCCGAAATCCCTTCGGACCGGCCGGCTCTGGAAGGCGCCCTGATCGCGCTGCGCGACATCAGCGGCAACGCGACCAACGCGGTGATGTACGAACTGATGGTCGCGGCGCGCACCGACGAGAAGCTGCGGACGACGCTGCAGGGCGCGCTCGTCGAATACGGCCGCAACATCTACGAGACCGCGCAGGAGATGCCCGGCGCCGATCAGTTGCCGCCGGACCTGCTGATGCTGATCGTCGCCGTCATGGTCAACACCTTCGACGGCGCGGCGCTCATCCGCGCCGTACTGCCGCAGCCCGAACTCGAGGACGGGCGCATCCAGCTGCTGGCCACGATGCTGGGGAGCCTGGGCGTTCAGACCTGACGGATGGGCGGGTCTGGGTCAGGCACGCGCGCGCCTTCCAGCGCCACCGCGCGGGCCAGCTGGGCGTACCGCAATTCCAGGTCCTTGAAGCGCATGTACGCGCTGATGGTCGTGAACAGGAACGCGATGACCAGCGCGTACAACAGCAGGTCGGCGCCGCGGCCGATGCCGAGCCAGTGCGCCACGACCGTGGTGTCGTTGGGCCGCAGGATCGCGTAGATCGCGCCGACCACGAAGAACACATAGCCGACCTTCACCCAGGCCCGTGACTGCGCGTTGCGCCGCGACGAGAACAGGTAGGCCAGCAGCAGGACCACCGCGCCGATCAGTAGTGCTTTTGTCCAAATCATGAGCGAGTCCAGATCATCGGCGCAACCTCCCGCGCAGCAGTCCGTCGACGATGATGTTGACGCCGTTCACCAGTGGCTGACCCTTCGACATCGAATAGTCGGTGTACAGGATCTGCACCGGCTGCTCGGCGATCCGCCAGTGGTTCTCGACGATCAGGGAGACGAACTCGCTGGCGTGGCTCATGCCGTTCATCGTGAGGTTCAGGCCGTCGGCGACCGTCTTGTTGAACACCCGTAGCCCGTTGTGCGCGTCGGTCAGGTGCAGCTGGCGGCTGGACCGGCTGAGTTTGGCGACGATGGGCAGCAGCAGCCGCTTGAGCATCGGCATGCGGTCGGGCGGCTGGTCGGCGAACCGGGTGCCGATCACGATGTCGAGGTCTTCGGTCTGCAACCGGTCGAGCATCCGCACGACGTCCTTGACCCGGTGCTGTCCGTCGGCGTCGAACGTGGCGAAGAACTGTGCCCCGGGGCGGGATCGGGCGTATTCGACGCCGGTCTGGATGGCCGCGCCCTGACCGAGGTTCACCGGATGGCGCACCACGTGGGCGCCGGCGGCGAAGGCGCGGTCGCCGGTGTCGTCCCGGCCGCCGTCGTCGACGCAGACGACGTTCGGGAAGACGGCGCGCACATCGGCGACGACGTCGGCAATGACGCTCGCCTCGTTGTACGCGGGGATGACGATCCAGACGTCGCGATAAGGGGACATGTTGCAGCCGAAACTACACGCTCAGCGGCGCCTGATCGCGCCCAGCGCGGCCAGGTGGACGACGATTCCGACCAGCGGACCGCACATCAACGCGACGATGGTGCGGGTCTGCAGGTCCAGCGGCAGCAGCAACAACAGCGCCGCGGCCACCGTGGCACTCACCCAGCCCGCCGCGTAGGCCCGGTGCAGCGCGGCGGCGACCGTGGCGGCCCCGGTCAGGGTCAGGAACGCGATGGCGACGGCGCCGGCCGTCAGCCACGCCAGCAGCGCGCCGCTGGCGGCGTACTCGGGCCCGAACAGCGTGCGCAGCAGCCACGGCCCGAGCAGTCCGGCCGCCAGCACCGCCAGCGCGCCCAGGCCGGCGAGCACCAGGGCCGGGGTGAGCAGGGCGCGCAGCCTGCGGTTGTCGACGAAATGCGCGATCAGGTTGCCCTGCATCGCGGTGAGCGGCACCAGCAGCGGGGCGCGGGTCAGCGTCACGGCCAGGATGATGACGCCGCCGGTGGCCCCGAGGTCCCGCGACGTGGCCTGCAGCAGTACGGGGAAGCCCATCACCAGGACGGCGCTGGCGCCCGCGGCGGCGATCGAGTGCGCCGACCCCGTCAGGAATGTCCGCGGGGTGCCGGGCGTGTGGATGGCGGCCGCGGACCGGGCCACGTGGGAGGCAAGCAGCAGGATCAGCCACGACATGGAACCGGCGACGGTGGCCCACAGGTAGCCGTCCAGGCCCCAGCCCAGCACGAACGCGGCGACCGCGACAGCGACCCGGATACCTGCGTCGGTCACCATCAGCGTGCCGTACTGGGTCCAGCCGTCCGCCCCGGCCAGTACGCCCAGGAGGGTGGCGTGCAGGCAGAAGCCGGCGAGGCCGACGCTCAGCAGCGTCACGCTCAGCGGGGTGGATTCGACGAACACGTGGGCCGCCCACAGTGGGGCGGTGCCGGCGATCAGCAGGCCGGCGGCGACGGCCACCACCGCGGCGACGCGGAGGGGCTGCAGGTGCGGGCCGGGTTGGGGCTCGGCGATGCGTGCGATGCGGACCTCACGGGTGGCCTCCTGCAGCAGCCCGTTGGCCGCGCCGGTGAACAACCCGAACGCGCCCCAGAACACGCTGAACACCGAGAACCCGGCGGGGGCCAGGTCGCGCGCGGCGAGGTACAGGATCGCGTAGCCGCACAGCGCGCTGAGCACCGTCGCGACCGCGACCCGCGCCACACCGCTGGGTTTCACAGTGTCGGTAGCTCCGTCGTGTAGAGCCACGCGGTCCACAGTCCCCGTAGGGACTGGTCGGTGTAGTGCGCGGCCAGGCCGGTGAAGTCGTCGGTCAGTGCCGTCGAGTGCCGGTACCGGGTGGTCCAATCACGAAGCAGCGCAAAGAAATTCGTGTCACCGATGGTGCGCCGCAGGGCATGCAGGGTCAGTGCGCCACGCTTGTAGACGCGGTCGTCGAACATGTCCTCGGGTCCCGGATCGGCGAGCAACAGGTTCTGCGGCAGGCCGCGGAGTTTCTGCAGATTGTGGGCGGCCAGCTGGTCGGCGGTGCGCCAGCCCGACTCCTCGGCCCACAGCCATTCGGCGTAACAGGCAAATCCCTCATGCAGCCAGATGTCGCGCCACCGTCGTACCGTCACCGAGTTGCCGAACCACTGGTGGGCCATCTCGTGTGCAATCAGCCGCTCGGCCCCGCGGCGGCCGTCGCAGTGGTTGGCGCCGAAGATCGAAATGCCCTGTGCCTCGAGCGGGATTTCCAGCTCATCATCGGTGACGACGACGGTGTAGCCGGTCGACAACGGGTACGGCCCGAACAGCCGGGTGAACAGCTGCATCATCTGAGGCTGCCGGCCGAAGTCGTATTCGAAGTTGCGGATCAGCCGCTGCGGCAGGGCCGCGGACATCGGCACCGGCGATTTGGCCAGGCGCACCGACTCGTAGCGGCCGATCTGCAGCGTGATCAGGTAGGTCGACGTCGGCTCGGCGAGCTCGTACACCCAGGCCGTCTGGGCCGCACGGGTTTTGCGGCTCACCAGCTCGCCGTTGGCGACGACCCGGTACGGGCTGTCGGTCGTGATCGCGATGCGGTAGCTGGCCTTGCTGCTCGGGTGGTCGTCGCACGGGAACCAGGACGCCGCGCCGTTCGGCTGCCCGGCGACCAGCGCCCCCTCCGTCAGCTCCTCGAAACCGACTGTGCCCCAGATGGATTTGATGGGACGTGGGTTGCCGCCGTAGCGCACCGTCACCTTCATCGCGGCGCCGGCGGGCAACTGGTTGGCCAGCGTGATGTGCAGCTTGCCGTTGACAGTGCGGAACTTGGCCGGCCGGCGGCCGTTGACCTCGACCTTGGCCACCGACAGCGCATCGGACAGATCCAGGGTGAACCAGTGCAGTGACGCCAGGGTGACCGCGGTGATGTTGGCGATGCCAGTCAGCCGGTTGCTCTCCACCTTGTATTCGAGGCTCAGCTCGTAGCGAGATACCCGGAAGCCGAAGTTGCCGTTGTTCGGTAGATACGGATCAATCACCGGCGCAACGCTTTTGCGGTCCTTCTTGTTGGTCCGGGTCACGCGGCCTGCGCCTTTTGTCGGCCGCCGGACTTGCGCTTCTTGCCGATCCACGGAGCGATCGGATTGCCCTGCCAGTGCGTCGAGCCCGGCACCGCGTCACCGCGCATCACCAGGGACGCCGGCCCGACGGTCGCGCCCGCGCCGATGCTGGCCGCCGGCAGTGCGACGCAGTGGGTGCCGAGCGTCGCGCCCTCCTCCAGCACCACGGTGTCCAGTTGCATGATGCGGTCGTGGAACAGGTGGGTCTGCACGACGCAGCCCCGGTTCACCGTCGCGCCGCGGCCCAGCGTCACCAGGTCTGCCTCTGGCAGCCAATAGGTTTCGCACCACACGCCGCGGCCGATGGCCGCGCCGAGGGCCCGCAGCCACAGGTTCATCACCGGGGTGCCACTGGCGGCGCGGGCGAACCACGGGCCGGCGACGGTCTCGACGAAGGTGTCCGACACTTCGTTGCGCCACACGAACGGCGACCACAGCGGGTGCTCGACGGCCCGGATGCGCCCGACCATGAGCCATTTCGCCACCACGGCGATGGCGCCGGCGATGGCGCCCGCGTTCAGCAGCACGAGCCCGGCACCCAATGACGCCCACACCCAGCCCAATTCACCGGCGAGGGCCTGCAGGACGCCGAGGACCGCCACACCGATACCGAACGTCACCATCACCGGGACGATCCGCAGCGTCTCGACCGTCGAGCGCATCACCTTGAGACGAAGCGACGGGTGGAAGGTGCGCACCGCGTCGGCTTCAGTTGGCTGGCGGCGCAACCGGATCGGGGGGCTGCCCAGCCACGACGAACCGGCCTTGGCCTTGTGCGGGGTCGCCGACAGCACCGCGACCAGCCCGTCGTCGGGGACGCGGCGGCCGGGCTGGGTGATGCCGGAGTTGCCGAGGAACGCGCGGCGGCCGACGGTCGCCTTCGCCACGTGAATCCAGCCGCCGCCGAGTTCGTACGACGCCACCATGGTGTCGTCGGCCAGGAACGCGCCGTCGAGCACCTCGGTGAACTTCGGTGTCAGCAGGGCCGTCGAAATCTCGGTGTCCTTACCGACTTTCGCGCCCAGGATGCGCAGCCACCACGGCGTCAACAGGCTCGCGTAGATGGGGAACAGGTAGTTGCGGGCGGCGTCCATCAGCCGCTCGGTGGCCCACAGCTGCCAGCCCACCCGGCTGCGCACGGGGTGGTAGCCCTCGGTCAGGCCGAGGGCCAGCAGGCGCACCCCGATGACGGTGAGCGCGGCGTAAACCGCCATGGCCAACACTGCGGCGACGGGCGTCCACAGCGCGACCGGCAGGACCGCCTCTGGCAGTGAATGGGTATGGCGCACCGGCAGAATCAGCACCGCGAGGCCCGCGGCAAGGGCCAGGATCGGCAATCCGCCGAGCAGCACCGACGTCAGCCCGTACATCCCCACCCAGATGGGGGCGCGCCCCGGCCGCTCTTTCGGCCACGGGTGGTGCGCCTTGCCGGACTTCACCGCCGGCGAACCCTTCCAGTACTGCCCGGCCTTGACCTTGCCGATAACGCCGGAACCCGGTGCGACGTCGGCGTTCTTGCCGACCACGGCACCCGGCAGCAGCGTGGTGCGGGCGCCGATCGTGGCGTCGTTGCCGACGCTGATGGGTCCGACGTGGAACAGGTCGCCATCGATCCAGTGCCCGGTGAGGTCGACCTCCGGCTCGACCGAGCAGCGGTCCCCGAGCGTGAGCATGCCGGTGACCGGCGGCGTGGAATGCAGGTCGACGCCGTCACCGACCCGATTGCCCAGCGCGCGGGCGTAGTACACCAACCACGGTGCGCCGGCCTGGTTTTCGGCGCCGCTGGCCTCGCCGAGCCGTTCGGCGAGCCACACCCGCAGGTGCTCGGAGCCACCGCGTTTGTAGGTGCCCGGTTCCAGCCCGGACAGCAGGGCGCGCGCGGCGAACACGGCGATGCCCATGCGGCCGATCGGCGTGACGAACACCAGGAACCCGACCAGGATCACCCACCAGTTCACGGTGTGGGCCCACGACAGCAGGTGCAGCGCGGCGGCGATGTTGTTCAGCAGAGCCAGCCACACCACCCACTGCATGCCGGCCAGCGTCGCGAGCGGGATGGCTGCGGCGGTCTGGATCAGCTGAGTCGTCAATGGAACCGGTGTGACGCTTCGGGTTTCGACCAGCGGCGGCGGGTCGAGTTCGTCGAGATAGCCGGCGAGCGAGCCCAGGCGCGGATGGTCGTAGAGGTCGGCGACGGTGACCTGCGGGTACTTCTCGCGTAGCAGTGAGACCAGTTGCGCGGCGGACAGCGAGCCGCCGCCGAGCGCGAAGAAGTCGGCGCCGGGTCCGTCGATGGGGGACGCCAGCACGTCGCGCCACAGCCCGGCGAGCCAGCCCATGGTGCCGTCGAGGTCGGGGCTGTCGTCGCCCGCCGAGTCGACAGGCCAGGGCAGCGCGTTGCGGTCGACCTTTCCTGATGTGCGCGTGGGCAATTCGTCGACCAGCACCAGCCGCGGTACCAGTGCGGCGGGCAGGGACTCGGCCAATGTCTTGCGGGCCTTGGCGATGTCGAACTCGGGGTCGGCGCTGGCGATGTAGCCGACCAGCAGGGGAGTGCCGGTGGCGGTCTTGCGCACCGCGGCGGCGCCGCCGCTGACACCGGGCAGGTTGACCAGCGCGGCGTCGACCTCGCCGAGTTCGATGCGCCGGCCGCCGACCTTGACCTGATCGTCGGCGCGGCCCTGGAAGTACAGGCCGTCCGCCTCGAGCCGGACCAGGTCACCGCTGCGGTACGCGCGGCCCCAGCCGAGGGTCTCCATCGGCGCGTACTTCTCGGCGTCCTTCTCGGGGTCGAGGTAGCGCGCCAGGCCGACGCCGCCGATCACCAGTTCGCCGACGTCGCCGTAGCCGACCTGCAGGCCGTCCTTGTCGACGACGGCCAGGTCCCACCCGGGCAGCGGCAGCCCGATGCTGACCGGGCCACCGCCGAGCGGCGCCAGGCAGGCGACGACCGTGGCTTCGGTGGGCCCGTAGGTGTTCCACACCTCGCGACCCTCGACGGCCAGACGCTCGGCGAGTTCGGGCGGGCAGGCCTCGCCACCGAAGATCAGCAGGCGCACGGCCTCCAGGGCCTCGGCCGGCCACAGCGAGGCCAGCGTCGGAACCGTCGAGACGACGGTGATGTCGCGCGACACCAGCCACGGCCCGAGGTCCATGCCGCTGCGGACCAGCGAGCGCGGCGCCGGCACGAGGCACGCGCCGTGGCGCCAGGCCAGCCACATCTCTTCGCACGATGCGTCGAAGGCCACCGACAGTCCCGCCAGCACCCGGTCGCCCGGGCCCAGCGGGTTGTCCTTGAGGAAGATCTCGGCCTCGGCGTCGACGAACGCGGCGGCGTTGCGGTGCGTCACCGCGACGCCCTTCGGGGTGCCGGTAGAGCCCGAGGTGAAGATGATCCAGGCGTCGTCGCGGGTCAGGGGCCGGCCGGCCTGCCAGCCCCGCGTCGAGCCGGGGCCACGGACCAGACCGGCCTCGGTGATGATGCCGACGACGCCGGCCTCGCCGAAGACCAGCGCGGCGCGTTCCTCGGGATCGTCGGCGTCGACGGGGACGTATGCGGCGCCGGTCGCGAGGGTCGCCAGAATCGACACGTACAGCGCGTAGCTGCCCGACGGCATGCGGATACCGATGCGGTCACCGCGGCCGATGCCGCGCGCGGCCAGCCAGGCCACGCTTTCCTCGACGTCGGCGATCAGCTCGGCGTAGGTGAGCTGGACGGTGCCGTCGTCGATGGCGGGCGCATCGGGATATTGGTCGGCCGTGGCGTAGAGGATGTCGATGAGGGTCCGGGCCTGCGGTGCGTTCGCTGAACGCACGTACTGCGGGGGGATCTCCTGAGGCACGGGTACAAACTACTAAGGCTTGGGGAACGCTTCCTGGCGGCGGGCATGCCGTGGCGGCTTCGTTACCAGTTGTTGTAGCCGCCTTCAGGCCCGAGCATGCGTTCCAGCCGGGTCCGGTTGATGCGGGCCAGCTCGTTACGGACCACCTTGCGCTCGGTCTCGTGGTCGTTGTGCATGCGGTCGGCCATGTGGGCCAGCACTTCGTTGGCGCTCATCGCGCCGACGAACATCACGAAGTCGAAGCCGAAGTGGTCCCGGTACGTCGTGGCGTGCGCGGTCAGGGTCGCCATGAGATCGGGGTCGCGGTCGCACACCGCGCACTGCTCGAACTGCGAGCGGGCGCTGCCGGGCCGGCGGCCGAGCTGCGGGTAAGCCTGCAGGATCGCGTCGACCGAGGAGTCGGCAAGCGCGAAGAGCAGGTCGTCGGCACGCCGGAACAGGTGGTCGTGGTCGGCGTAGGCGCGTCCGTCGGCCAGGCTGCCGGCCAGCGGCACGCTGTAGCAGCATTCGTACAGTGCGTGCACCGCCCGCTGCTTCGGCATGGCGTTGAACGCGTCGAGACCGATTCCCTGATGCATCAACACATGGACATCATCGAATCTGCAGGGTACGGGCAGATTTCCTCGTGTTACAGCGCGGCAAATTCATTTATCTGGGGTCTGGCGCGTATCACACGCATCCGGTAGAGTCGAACGCATGTTCGATATTCTGGCGGTGGGCCCCGACGCCGATGAGGCGGCGTTGTCGGGTCGCATGGCGGAGCTCGAACGGGTGAAGGCGCGTGCGGCGGCCGAGCAGGCGCGGATTGCGGCCGCACTTGAGGCGCGGCGGGTGGCGGCGGCCGCGGCGGGTGGGCCGCGGGTGTCGCGGGCCGCGCTGGGTTCGGAGATCGGGTTGGCGCGGCGCGAGTCCCCGCATCGGGGTGAGCGGTTGATGGCGATGGCCCGCATCCTGGTCGCGGACATGCCGTGCACGCTGGCCGCGTTGGAGTCGGGTGTGCTCTCCGAGCACCGGGCCGAGCTGATCACCAGAGAGGCGGCGTGCCTGTCGGTGTTGGATCGCCGGCTGCTGGATGCCGAGTTGTGTGGGGATCCGGGCCCGCTGGCGGGGTTGGGGAACGCCGAGGTGTCGGCGGAGGCCGCGCGGATCGCCTGTGAGCTGGATCAGCAGACCGTGGTGGAGAAGATGAGGCGGGCGCGGTCCGCGCGGCATGTGCGGTTCCGGGTGGCCGCTGACGGCATGATGTCGATGACGGTGCTGATGCCGGCGGCCCAAGGGCAGTTGGTGCGCCAGGCGCTGGCTCGTGAGGCGGCGTCGGCGGTGGCGGCGGGTTCGGAGCGCAGCCGTGCGCAGGTGATGGCCGATGTGGTGGTGGAGCGGGTCACGGGTCGTGATCCGGTCGCGACACCGGTGCCGGTGACACTGAACCTGGTGATGTCGGATGAGACGCTGCTGACCGGGGGCGAGCAGCCCGCGCAGTTGGACGGCTATGGGCCCATTCCGGCGGCGCTGGCTCGCGACATGGTGCTGGCCGCGGCGGCCGATGCGACGGTGGGGGCGGCGTTGCGGCGCCTGTACGCCCAGCCGGGTACCAACAAGCTCGTCGCGATGGAGTCGAAGGCGCGGGCGTTTCCGAAAGCGCTCGCGACGTTCATCGGGTTGCGGGACCAGATCTGCCGGACCCCGTACTGCAATGCGCGGATTCGGCACACCGACCACGTCACGCCCCATGCCAAGCGGGGGCCGACGAGCGCGCACAACGGCGATGGCTTGTGCGAGCACTGCAATTACGTCAAGGAAGAACCGGGTTGGCAGGCGGCGGCGAGTTATGACCGGTACGGCCGGCACACCATCGCGCTGACCACGCCATCGGGCGCGGTGTACACCTCAACGGCGCCGCCGACACCGGACGGGTTGCGCATCTTCACCCGCGATGTCCACATCGCGCGGATACACCCTGCGGCCTAACCCACATGTGTGGCGACTCACGGTTTCCGACGGCACTCAGCGGCGCATGATGAAGTCATGGACGGAGTGCTGTTCTTCGACGGCAAGTGCGGGATGTGTACCCGCGCGCGGAATCAGCTGCTACGGATGAACCGAACCGGCCGCCTCCGCACCGAACCACTGCAGAAGCCAGGCACCGCCGAACGACTCGGCGTGGCACCCGAGCACCTGATGGAATCGGTGTGGTGGCTGGATTCGTCCGGCGAAGTGTTCGGTGGCGCCAAGGCGGCCAACGCCGCCGTGTCCGCGGCAGTCGGCACCCGGTTGCCGTTGTGGCTCTACGCCATCCCGGGAGTCGGTGCGCTCCAAGAGCGGGTCTACCGCTGGGTTGCCACCCACCGCTACCACTTCCGCGGCGTCACGCCGTGGTGCGAATCGGCTCCGTCGGAATGTGTTTCAGCGTAGCTGCGCCATCACGCGGTAACCTTCGACGGCACTGGGGTAGCGGGGACGCCAGCCGGAAGAATCGCGAAAGCGCTTGTTGCTCACCCGAAGTGACCTGGTGATGGACGTGAGCCGGTCGCCGAGCAACAGTCCCAGCCGACCCGGCCCACTGATCCAGATCCGCCGCCCGACGGCCGCGGCGCAGGCCTCGGCATATTCGCGCTTGGTCAGTGGACGGTCGTCGACGACGTTGTAGGTGCCGCCCGGTGCCGTGAGTGCCGCGACGACGGCGCTCGCCGCGTCTGCGACGTGGATCGACGACAGGTAGGTGTCGCTATGGCCCGGGACAAAGCCGATGTGCCACTTGGCCATATCGAGGATCTGCTCGCTGTGGGCCGCATGCGGACCGTAGAACACCCCGAATCGCAGGATGGTCGCCGCACCGCCGGCTGCGGCGAACCGGCGTGCGCTGGCCTCGGCGGCGTGGTTGCCGCGGGTGATCGGATAGTGGTCGACGGGCTGCTGTTCGTCGACCCAGCCGGTTCCACCGTCCCGGTAGATCATCACCACGGATTCCTGAATCACGTGCCGGACACCGGCATCCCGCGCGGCGTCGACGACGGCGGCTGAGCCCTCCGAGCGCACCCTCTCGCATTCCGTCCAGGCGGATTTGCGGATGAACGCCGTGGTCGACGGCAGCGCTGACGCAAGATTCACCACCGCGTCGTGGCCGGCGAATGCATCGGTCAGCGCGCCGCGGTCGAACAACGACACCGAAACCGGCGCAGCGCCCTGGCTCTGCAACCAGGCGGCCTTCGCGTCGCTGCGGGCCAACGCGGTGACGGCATGGCCGGCCGCAACCAGCGCGGGCACGGCGTGGACGCCGATGGCGCCCGTCCCGCCGGTGACGAACACCCGCATCAGCTGAACGCCACCGGCAATGTCTGTGGTCCCCGAATGGCCGGCGTGTCGCGCCAGGTGACCGCACCGCGGATAACCGGTTGGCGCGCAAGGACTTCCCGCAACGCGATGGTCAACTCCAACTGGGCCAGCGCCGAACCCAGGCAGTAGTGCGCGCCGTATCCGAAGGCCACGGGGGCGGGGCCGGTGCGGCCCAACCGGAAGCGGTCGGGGTCGTCGAACACCTTTGGGTCGCGGTTGGCGGCGGCCACCACGACGACGACGCTGTCGCCGTCGGCGATGTCCACGCCGCCCACCGTGTGGTCCTCGGTCGCGGTGCGCACCGTCGACTGCACCGGGCCGTCGAGTCGCAGCAGTTCCGTGATCACGGCCCCGTCGATGCTGTCGATCTGTTCGTTCACGAGTCGGATCAGGCCTGCGCCAAGGAGATTCGCGGTGGTCTCATGCCCGGCGACGGCGATCAGGATGGCGGTCACCACGACGTCTTCGAGGGACAGTTCGGGATCGGTGGCGATGAAGCTGAACAGGTCGTCACCGGGATGAGCCCGTCGATCGGCGGCGAGCGGCAGGAACTCCGCCATCAGTGCGGCGGCGGCGCCGAATCCCTCGGCGACCTCCACGGGATCGGCCAGGGTGCCGAGCATCCGGATGATCGACGGCGACAGTTCGCGCAGTGACGCCGCGTGACCGGGATCCAGAGCGAGCCATTCACCGACCACCGCGATCGGCAGCGGCAGGGCGATCCGCGACATGAAATCGAACGGCTCACCGGTGGGCGCCTGCGCGATGACCTCGGCGGCGATCGTCGTCACACCTTCGGTCAGCCCGGATATCGTGCTGCGGGTGAACGCATCCCGGACCGCGCCGCGCAGCCGGTCGTGGTCGGTGCCGTCGGTGAAGAGCATCGACGCCTTGGCGAAGTCGGTCGGCATCATGGTCATCGATGCGCGTGCCACCGGATTGGCCAGCGGATCGCTGGTCCAGCCGGACCCGCCGAGGACCTGTCGGGCCGCGTCGTAGCCCAGCACCAGCCAGCCTTGTGCGGCGTTGTCCCACACGACATCTCCGTCGTGTCGCCGGGCCTCGTAGAAGGGGTAGGGGTCGGCGGCGTCCCAGGGCAGCCTGGCGGCGGTGACGTCGTTAGCCGACATGGTGGTCCGTCCCGTGCGGTAGGCCGCGGCGCTGAACCCACGCCTCGTGTGCGCGGCCCAATGCGGTGACCGGCGCTGCGACGCCGTCCATTTCGTCCAGCATCCCGCGGGCGTGGAAGGTGGCGTTCAACGCCGTGAAGATCGCGTTCATCGACAGGTTCAGGCGCGAGAAGAACACGAAGTCGGCGGGCACCGTGATGTGCCGCATGGGGTGGTCGGCGTCGCGCACGTCCAGCATCGAGGCGATCGCGCGCCGCGAGGCCTCGTCGGTGTAGGTCACCGGCTGTGGTGCCAGGATCTCGTAGATGATGCCCTCCCACCAGCGGTAGGCGTCGTCGGCGGTCAGCACCGAATCGGCTGCGAAGAAACCGCTCTCGACCATGTTCGACCGCAGGTCGTCGCGGCGACCCTCGACCGCACAGCGCATCAGGTTCACGATGCGCCTGCGCTGGCCTTCGGGAAGCACCTTGGCGCAACCGAAGTCGACGAATCCGACGGTGCCGTCGGTACCGAAGCGGTAGTTGCCGGGGTGCGGGTCGGCGTGGAACAGGTGGCCGTGCCGGTAGGAGCCGGTGACGAATCGCGCGATCACCTCGGACCAGGTGTTCTTGGTGTCCTGGTCGGCGTCTTGCGCTGCGGCCCAGTCCAATCCGTCGAGGTATGTCATGGTCAGGACGCGGTCGCCGGATGCCTCGCCGACCAGTTCGGGGACGCGAATGTGGGGGTGATCGCGCCAGAGTTCGCTGAACGCGGTGATGTGGGCGGCCTCGCGGCGGTAGTCGATCTCCTCGGAGATACGTTCGGAAATCTCCGCCGAGATCGACGTCACGTCCGGCAGCGACGCACCGAGGGCACCGGCGGCCCCGGCCGCGAAGCGGAACATCGTCGCGAGCAACTCGGTGTTCGACAGATCATCGCGGATGGCTTGTGCCACACCGGGATACTGGATCTTCACCGCGACGTCGCGGCCGTCGTGCAGGACGGCCCGGTGGACCTGGCCGATGGACGCCGCTGCCATCGGTTCGTCGGAGAACGATGCGAAGACGGCGGAGATCGGGCGACCGAGATCGTCCTCGACGACGCGCCGGGCCAGTGCTGCGGCCATCGGCGGCGCGTCGGCCTGCAGTCGGGTCAGTGCCCGCTGGTACGGCGAGAGTTCGCCGGCGCCAATGGCACTGGCGTCGACCATTGACACCAGTTGGCCGGCCTTCATCAACACACCCTTGGAGTGGCCGAGGAGTTCGGCGTACTGCTCGGCGGTGCGTTCGTGGAAGCGTTCGACGGCGCCGGTGTTACCGGCCTTCTCCCGCAGCGCCGCGACCATCCGTCCGCCGGCGGCGCGCGCGGTGAAGCCGGCGACCGGCATGGTGCGCCGGATGCGTCCGCGCGGCACATTCCGGGTCATTGCGCCTCCCAGCGTTGTATGGTGACCTAGTACGAAATATATGACCCTTCTTATATGCGGTCAATGGTGGGAGTCAAAGTGGAAACCTCGACGAAGGAACGGCTGGTCACCGAGGCCATGCGGCTGTTCAGTGAGCAGGGCTACAAGGCCACCAGCATCACTCAGATCGAGAAGGCGGCCGGCCTGGTGCCCGGCTGCGGCGCCCTCTACAACCACTTCAAGACCAAAGAGGCCGTGCTGGCGGCGGGTATCGACAGGCAGCTGGATCGGCGCCGCGCGATGCACGACATCAGCGCGCTGTTCGCCGGCGAAGGAGAGCTCCGGACAGAGTTGACGCTGCTGGGCCGGTACGTGCTGAGTGTGCTGAACCAGGAGAGTCAGTTTTTGCAGGTGGTAGCCCGCACGCCGGCCGAGCAGTCGGACCGCGTCGACGCCGCCTGCGCCGCTCTGATCGACGGCCTCTACAGCGAGCTCGCCGACTGGATCCGTGGATGCGCGCCCGGCCTCGATCAACAGGAGGCCAGGCGCATCGCGGTGGTCGGGGTCAACGCGTTGCTGGGCAAGCACGCGACGCGCGTCGTCTTTCACGCCCCGCAGGCGGACACCCCCGACGACGAGTTCATCGCGGACTGGACCGCGATGCTCGCCGGCCGTATCGAAGCGGCGCGCTAGTCCGGCAGGGTGACCGGCGGGAAGTACTCGCCTTCCGGTGCACGGTGCCACCACACGCGATCGTGCCGCAGTTCGCTGGGAGTGGAGTAGCGGTAGCGGAACATCTGCGCGCGGACGTATATGGGTGGCGATTCCGGAAACGGGTTGTGCCGCAGCAGTTTCAGGGTCGCGGTGTCGCCGCGCAGCAAGCGCTCCAGCAATCCGGCGAACCACTGACGACCGTAGGTCGGTGAGATGGCGGCGAACCACATCATCCAGTCGAGGCGCAGATGGTAGGGCGCCCACTGACGCGGCAGCTTCCCGACCGCCCCTGGCTTGCCCTTGAATTCGTATTCCTGCCAAACGGTTTCGTCGGTGATCTCCGCGTCGGCGGTGCCCTCGATCACCACCTCACGCCGGATGCGCCCGATCGAGCCGAAGGCGCCGTACGTGTTCACCAGGTGCAGCGGGTCGAACGACGCGTTCATGCGCTGCTGCGGCGAGAGCAGATTCCGCACCGGCCAGTAGCTCAGCACCACGACCAGGACGCTGAACCCGATGATGAGCACCACGAACCATGCCGGCGGTGCGGCCAACGTGGCGGTGGGGAGCGGCCCGGCGATCGCACTGAACGCCAACACCATCGTCAGCCAGCTCAGCCACGCATAGTTGCCCGAGATCACCAGCCAGAGCTGCGTGACCACCACGATCGCGCCGGCGACGGTGGCGATGGGCTGCGGCGCGAACAACCCGAACGGAACCACGAGCTGCGTGACGTGGTTGACCGCCACTTCGACGCGGTGCAACGGCTTGGGCAGGTGATGGAAGAACCAGCTCAGCGGGCCCGGCATGGGCTGGGTTTCATGGTGGTAGTAGAGGCACGTCAGATCGCGCCAGCACCGGTCACCACGAAGTTTGATGAGTCCCGCACCGAACTCGGTACGGAAAACCAGCCACCGCGCCAGCCAGATGACCAGCACCGGCGGCGCAACACTGTCGTTGCTTAGGAACACCGCCAGAAAGCCGGCCTCCAGCAGCAGGGATTCCCAGCCGAAGGCGTACCACCGCTGCCCGACATTGACGATCGACAGGTACAGCATCCACAACAGCAGCCACACGAGCATCGCCGCCCACAGCGGCACGAGATCGCCGGCACCCGCGACCAGCGCGGTACTGAGCGCGGCGCCCGACCACGCGACGGCCGCGAAGAACCTGTCGGAGTAATGCCAGTGAAAGATGCTGGGCGCCTGCCGGAACGACACCGCCGACAGATATCGCGGAATGGGCAACATGCCCTGCGCGCCGAGGAGGGCGCGGAATTGCCTTGCGGCGCAGAGGAAAGCAATCAGATAGACGCCGGCGATGCCTCGTTCCAGCACCAGCCGGCTGAACCAATATTCGGGTGCTGTGAACCAATCCATCGCCGATTCCTGACCCGCCGCCGCTTTCCAGCGTACGGCGGGTCAGGCTCGGTGAAAACGAAAGACTAGTGCTCTTGCTCTTCGAACCGGGCGATCGAGCGGGCCAGCTCTTCTTCGGCCTCCTTGCGGCCGACCCAGTCGGCGGCCTTGACGAACTTGCCCGGCTCCAGGTCCTTGTAGTGGACGAAGAAGTGCTTGATGGCGTCCAGCTCGAACTCGGAGATGTCGCTGACGTCCTGGATGTGGTCCCAGCGCGGGTCACCGGCGGGCACGCACAGCAGCTTGTCGTCGCCGCCGGCCTCATCGGTCATCTTGAACATGGCGACCGGGCGAGCGTCGACGATGCAGCCCGGGAAGACAGACTCGGTCAGCAGCACCAGCGCGTCCAGCGGGTCGCCGTCCTCGCCGAGGGTGTTCTCGAAGAACCCGTAGTCGGTGGGGTAACCCATGGGGGTGAACAGGTAGCGGTCGAGCTTCACCCGTCCGGTCTCGTGGTCCACTTCGTACTTGTTGCGCGAACCCTTGGGGATCTCGATGACGACTTCGTGCTCCACCGGGAGACTCCTTAGCTCTGTGCTGATAACGGGCTACACCTTAGACGAGCGATACCCTGCTGAGTGACCCGTACGAGTTCAGGAGCAACATGCGGCCCACCCGGTGGCGCCGATCGACCCACGTG
Organism: Mycobacterium sp. SMC-16; assembly: GCF_046250085.1. Classification (NCBI taxonomy): domain Bacteria; kingdom Bacillati; phylum Actinomycetota; class Actinomycetes; order Mycobacteriales; family Mycobacteriaceae; genus Mycobacterium; species Mycobacterium sp. SMC-16. Next base: position 5,345,540 of record NZ_CP176427.1, on the reverse strand, counting down.
GTGATCGGTGTGGCAGTTCTCGTGCTGGTTGCCGCGCTGGTGGCGGCCGCCGCGGTGATGACGCGGCATGATGCCGTCCCGGCAGCCGGGGCGACGGTCAAGCCCCAGCCCGCGCTCGTCTCGCCCCGACCAGCCGTGCAACCGGTCTCCGACAACGCGCCGCAAGTGGTGCCCGCGCAGCTCGCCGCCGTGCTGGCGCCGCTGGCCGCCAACCCGAATCTCGGCGTCCTCGGGGGCCGGATCACCGATGCCATCACCGGCGCGCAGGTGTGGGGGCTGAGCGAGAACGTCCCGTTGCAGCCCGCATCCACCAACAAGACCCTCACGGCGGCCGCGGCCCTGCTGACCCTCGACCGCAACACCCGGCTGACCACCACGGTCGTGTCCGGCGACACCCCGGGCGTCGTGGTGCTCAAGGGCGGTGGCGACCCGACGCTGTCGGCGGCGCCGCCGGGCACCGACACCTGGTACGGCGACGCGGCCCGGATTTCCGATCTGGCCGACCAGGTCCGCAAGGCCGGCGTCACGCCGCGCGCCATTCAGGTCGACACCAGCCTCTACTCGGGCCCGACCATGGCGCCGGGCTGGGACGTCGCCGACATCGAGGGCGGTGACTGGGCGCCGATCCAGTCGGTGATGGTCGACGCCGGTCGCGTCCAGCCCACGACGGTCGAGTCCAAGCGCTCGACGACACCGGCCCTCGACGCCGGCCGCGCCCTGGCGGCGGCACTGCGGGTCGACCCCGCCAACGTGACCCTTCGCACCAGCCCCGCCGGCGGTCAGCAGCTCGCGGCAGTGCAATCGCCGCCGCTGATCGAGCGCCTGCGCGAGATGATGGGGGCCTCCGACAACGTGATGGCCGAGTCGATCGGCCGGGAGGTTGCCGCCGCGGTGAACCAGCCGCAGAGTTTCGACGGCGGGGTACGTGCCGTTCTCGGGCAGCTGGCGAAGGCCGGACTGACCACCTCGGGTGCGACGCTGTTCGACGCCAGCGGCCTGTCGGTCAACGACCGGCTCACCGCCACGGTCCTGGACGACGTCGTCAACGCGGCCGCGGGCACCAGTGAGCCCCGCCTGCGCCCGCTGCTCGACGTCCTGCCGATCGCGGGCGGCAGTGGCACGCTGTGGAACCGCTACGCCGACACCTCGTCGGCCGGATACCTGCGCGCGAAGACCGGTTCACTGACCGGCACCAACGCGCTGGCGGGCATCGTCACCGACCAGAGCGGACGGGTCCTGACCTTCGCGCTCATCTCCAACAACGCCGGTCCGGAAGGACGCACCGCGCTGGACGCCCTCGCCGCGGCGTTCCGGTCCTGCGGGTGCGGCACGTGAGCCGGAAGCCGACCGTCGGCCGGGCCGTCGACTGGGGCTTCGCCGCCACGGTCGGGGCAAAGCTGACCCGCCAGGAACCGGCGACCACCGACTACACCCGCAACCAGGTACGCGCGCAGCTCGCCGATTCGGCGCGCCGGGCCGAGCTCCCGGTGCGCGAGGTGACGCTCCTCAACGAGGGCGCCGAAGTGCCCGAAGCGCGCGTCGTCGACCGGCAGGACTGGGTGCGTGCTGCCGCCGACTCCATGCGGGTGATGACTGGTGGCGAAACCTCCAGTCCCACAGGCCTGGCCGCGAAGCTGGGCGGACGTATCGCCGGGGCGCAGACGGGCGCGGTGCTGGCGTTCGTGTCGTCGGGCATCCTCGGGCAGTACGACCCGTTTGCGGCGAACGGGGGCGAACTGCTTCTCGTCGCGCCCAATGTGCTTGCCGCGGAACGGCAGTTGAAGGTCGAGCCCGCCGACTTCCGGCTGTGGGTGTGCCTGCACGAGGTGACGCACCGCGTGCAGTTCCGCGCGAACCCGTGGCTCACCGAACACATGTCACAGGCGCTCGCCGTGCTGACCGACGAATCCGGTCTGGATGCCGGCGACGTCATCGGCCGGCTGGCGGAGTACGTGCGCGCACAGCGGGATGGCGACGCCGACGCGAATTCGCAAGGCATTCTGGGCATCATGCGCATCATGCAGTCCGACGAGCAGCAGCGTGCGCTGGATCAGCTGCTGGTGCTGGGGACGCTGCTCGAAGGGCACGCCGATCACGTGATGGACGCCGTGGGTCCGGCGGTCGTGCCGTCGGTCGCCACCATTCGCAGCCGGTTCGACGAGCGCCGCCACCGCAAACAGTCTCCGCTGCAACGGATTGTTCGCGCCCTGCTCGGTGTCGACGCCAAGATCGCCCAGTACACCCGCGGCAAGAAGTTCGTCGACGAGGTGGTGTCGACGGTCGGCATGAAGCGGTTCAACGCGATCTGGACCGATGCCGAAACCCTGCCGCTGCCAACCGAAATCGACGAGCCGCGGCGATGGATCGATCGAGTGCTCTGACCCCGCTGCGCGCGGCCGTCACCGCCTTCGCGCGCCGGCACCCGGCCGACCGGTGGTGCGTCGGGCTCTCCGGTGGCGCTGACTCGCTGGCGCTGACCGCCGTCGCCGCCGCCCTCAAACCGACCGTCGCGCTGATCGTCGACCACGGTTTGCAAACCGGATCGGCCGACGTGGCTGCCACTGCGGCAGCGCAGGCCCGGCAGTTGGGTTGCGTTGACGCGCAAGTGCTCTCCGTCGATGTCGGTACCGACGGCGGGCCGGAAGCCGCGGCCCGCACCGCGCGCTACGCCGCCTTGGACGCCGCCCGCGATGGTGCCCCGGTGCTGCTCGCGCACACCCTCGACGACCAGGCCGAGACGGTGTTGCTCGGCCTGGGGCGCGGCTCGGGCCCGAGATCCATTGCCGGCATGCGGGTTTGGGACCCACCGTGGGGACGGCCCCTGCTGGAGGTGCGGCGCGCCGACACCGAAGCGGTCTGCGCCGAACTGGGACTGACGCCCTGGCGGGACCCGCACAACACCGACCCGCGCTACACCCGGGTCCGGCTGCGCACCGAGGTGCTGCCACTACTGGAGGACGTGCTCGCCGGCGGCGTCGCGCCGGCGCTGGCCCGTACCGCTGCCGCGCTGCGGGAGGACAACGACGCCCTCGACGCCCTGGCCGCCGGGCACCTGGCCGCACTGCGCGACGGCGAGGGCCTCACCGTCGCCGGGCTCGAGGATCTCCCCGCCGCGCTGCGCCGCCGGGTGATCCGCGCCTGGCTGCTGAGCGTCGGCGCCACCACGCTTACCGACGTCCAGCTGCGCGCCGTCGACGCGCTCGTCGCGGACTGGCACGGGCAGGGCGGCGCCGCCGTCTGCTCGTCGCTGCGGTACCAGCGATTGATCGTGACCCGACGTGCCGGACTGCTCACAGTCGCCGCCCGGCCCGTGTGAGCGACCGCCGAGCGGGACGGTCTTGGTACTCGGCGCGGAGGCATGGCACGCTGTTGCCGTGGATCTGTATCCGGGTGACATCAAGTCGGTTCTCCTGTCTCAGGAGCAGGTTCAGGCGCGCATCGCCGAGATGGCCGCGCTGATCGCCGAGGACTATCGCGCCGACTCGGGCGACCAGGATCTGCTGCTGATCACGGTGCTCAAGGGTGCGGTCATGTTCGTCACCGACCTGGCCCGCGCGATCCCGCTGCCGACCCAGCTCGAGTTCATGGCCGTCAGCTCGTACGGTTCGTCGACCTCGTCGTCGGGCGTCGTGCGCATCCTCAAGGACCTCGACCGCGACATCAGCGGCCGTGACGTGCTGATCGTCGAGGACATCATCGACTCGGGCCTGACGCTGTCGTGGCTGCTGCGCAACCTGGCGACGCGGGGCCCGCGCTCGCTGCGGGTGTGCACGCTGCTGCGCAAGCCCGACGCCATGCGCGCCGACATCGACGTCGCACACATCGGCTTCGACATCCCCGACGAGTTCGTCGTCGGCTACGGCCTGGACTACGACGAGCGCTACCGCGACCTGCCGTACATCGGCACGCTCGATCCGAAGGTGTACGAACAGCACTAGTCGGAGCAGAATCCGGAGCATGGACTCCGCCCTCCGGATCTGCCCCTTCTGTGAAGCCACCTGCGGCCTGACCCTCACCATCGAGGACGGCCGTGTCACGGGCGCGCGTGGTGATCACGACGACGCCTTCAGCGCGGGCTTCATCTGCCCCAAGGGCGCCAGCTTCGGTGAGCTCGACAACGATCCCGACCGGCTGACCCGCCCGCTCGTCCGCCGTGACGGCGTACTGACCGAGGCCACCTGGGACGAGGCCTACGCCGTCGTCGCCGACCGGCTCGGCGCGGTGATCGCCGCGCACGGTGGGGCATCGGTCGGGGTCTACCTCGGCAACCCGAACGCGCACACGATCGCGGGTGCGCTGTATGCCCCGCTGATCCTCAAAGCCCTGGGCACCCGCCAGGTGTTCAGCGCCAGCACGCTCGACCAGATGCCCAAACACGTTGCGCTGGGCCTGATGTTCGGCAGCCCGGGCGCGTTCACCGTGCCTGACCTCGACCGCACCGACCATCTCGTGATCATCGGCGCGAATCCGCTGGTGTCCAACGGCAGCGTGACCACGGCCGCCGATTTCCCCGGCAAGCTGCGGGCGCTGAAGAAGCGCGGCGGCAAGCTCGTGGTGATCGACCCGGCGCGCACCCAGACCGCCAAGCTCGCCGACCGGCATCTGGCGCCGCGCCCCGGGACCGACGCGGCGCTGCTGCTCGCCGTCGTACATGTGCTGTTCGACGAAGGTCTGGTCGATCTCGGTGCGAACGCCGAGCACGTCATCGGCGTGGAGCAGGTCCGCGCGCTGGCCGCCGACTTCGCGTCCGAGGCGGTCGAACAGGCCTGTGGCGTCGGCGCCGACGAGATCCGCGAACTGGCCCGTGAGCTCGCGGCGGCGCCGACGGCGGCGGTGTACGGCCGGATCGGCACCTCCACAGTCGAATTCGGCACGATCGGCAGCTGGCTCGTCGACGTCATCAACATCCTCACCGGCAACCTGGACCGACCCGGCGGGGTGATGTTCCCGCTGGGCGCCGCGGTCCCGGCGCCGCGGCCACCGAAGCCGGGCCGCGGCTTCCGGACCGGCCGGTGGGCCAGCCGGGTCTCGGGTTACCCCGAGGTGATGTCCGAATTGCCGGCCACCGCGCTCGCCGAGGAGATCGACACCGCGGGCGAGGGCCAGATCAAGGCGATGATCACCATCGCCGGGAACCCGGTGCTGTCCGCGCCCGACGGCGACCGGCTCGACAAGGCCTTGGACAGTGTCGAATTCATGCTGTCGGTCGACCCGTATCTCAACGAGACCACGCGGCACGCCGACGTCATCCTGCCGCCGCCCCCGCCTTCGCAGAGTCCGCATTTCGACGTGCTGCTCAACAACCTCGCGGTGCGCAACAACGTGCGCTACTCGCCGCCGGTGCTGCCGCTGGCCGACCGGCCGGGCGAGGCCGAGATCCTGTCGCGTATCGCGTTGATCCTGACCGGTCTTGGGGCACAAGCGGATCCCGCCCTGGTCGACGCGCAGGTGATCGCGCTGACCTTGGCCAAGGAGACGCACGACCCCGATTCCCCGGTCGCCGGGCGCGATGTCGACGAACTGACCGCCATGCTCCCCACGGGTCCCGGCTACGAGCGCCGGCTCGACATGATGCTGCGGCTCGGGCCCTACGGGGACGCCTTCGGTACCAGGCCCGACGGCCTCACGCTCGAGAAGCTGAAGGCCAATCCGCACGGCATCGATCTGGGTGCACTGCAGCCGAGGATCCCCGAGGTGCTCCGGACCCCCAGTGGGCGTATCGAACTCGCTCCGGAACCGATCGTCGCCGACGTGGCGCGGCTACGCGAGGCGCTGAGTCGCTCGGCCGGCGGCTTCCTGCTCATCGGCCGTCGCCACCTGCGCTCCAACAACAGCTGGATGCACAACCTGCCCGCGCTGTCGGGTGGCTCCAACCGCTGCACGCTGCAGATTCACCCCGACGACGCCGCCGACCTGGGCCTCACCGACGTCGCGATCATCAAGGGGCCGGGCGGTGAACTGCTCGCGCCGATCGAGGTGACCGACGTGATGCGCCGGGGCGTGGTGTCGCTGCCGCACGGCTGGGGTCACAACCGCGGCGGCACCGGTCAGCAGCTCGCGAGCAGCCATCCGGGCGTCAACGTCAACCAGCTCAACGACGGCACCCACCTGGACCGGCTGTCGGGTACCGCTGTGCTGAACGGGATTCCGGTCGAAATCGCCGCCGCTGGTTAACCCAGTTCCCAGATCACCGTCACCGAGAAGCTGACGGTCTGCTGACCGGGGGACAGCGGCACGGCCTCGGCCATCGCCATCCGCGGGGCCGGCATGGGCGTCGGGGTGGTGCCGCCGGTGGCTTCGGAGATGGAGACCACCTTGCCCAGGCTCAGCCCGGACAGCTGCGCGTACTGCTGGGCACGGGCCTTGGCGTCGTAGAAGGCATGCGTGCGGGCGTCTTTCACCAGCTGGGAGTCGTCGTCGATCGAGTAGGAGACGTTGCTGATCCGCGTGGCGTTGCCGCCCGCGGTGACGATCTTCGCCAGCACCTGCGACGCGGTGTCGAGCTTGCGGACCTTGATGTCGATGGTGTTGCTGGCCCGATAGCCCACGATGGCGGAGTCGCGGTAGTCGGGCTGCAGCTCGACCTGCTTGGTGGCGATGTCCTTCTTGTCGATGCCGGCACCGCTCAGCGCATCGATCACGGCTTGCTGACGGCTGCTGGTCTGGTTCATCGCGGCGGTGACGTCTGGCGCGGTCGCTTCGATGGACGCGGTGACGTTCAGGGTGTCGGGTGTGCCCTGGACCTTGCCGTTGCCGACGACGGTGACCTGGCGGCTCTCCGGCTTGGTGTCGTCGGAACCGCAGCCGGCGACGCCGACGGTTGTGGCGATCGCCAGTCCGGCGAGGGTCAGGGCGGCAGTACGGCGGGTCGCAAATGGCATGGTTTTCAGCGTACCGACGTGTCTTTGGTGTGCTCGGCGATCGCGTTGCCGACGGCCTCGCCGACGCGGCCGAACAGCTGGTCGCGCAGGCCTTTCGCCCATTCGTGCGAGGCGTGCGGTGCGGCGAGTTGGCCTTTGAAGTGCGGGATGACCTCGCGGGCGAACAACTCGTACGAATGCATGGTGGCCGCGGGCGGCGCCCAGTCGTGGCCCAGCATCAGGAACGTGCCGAAGCCGCCGGAACGGTCCAGCATGTCCTGGATGTAGCCGATGGCATCGGCGGGCGTGCCGATGCAGCAATTGCCTTTGGCCGCATAGTCTTCGACGAACTGCCGCGACGTCGGCGCCGGTCCGGTCTGACTGCCGAGGGGCACGAAGCCGGCCGCGCCGAAGTAGTTCGAGAAGTCCTCCAGGCCGTAGGTGCAGTCTTCGATGGCCTGCTCGCGGGTATCGGCCAGGTGCACGACGCCCAGCACCCGCCAGCCGCGGCGGTCCGGCTCGGGACGCCCGGATTTCGCGGCCTGGTCACACACCACGTCCCACGTCGTCTCGAGGGCGGCGTAGCCGCCGGGCACCGACATCGACAGCGAAAGCAGTGACGTGCCCAGCTGCCCGGCCAGTCGCGGGCCCGACGGGGAAACCATTGCCGCCGTGGATATCTCGGGGTAGGGCCAGGTGTACGGCCGGATGTGCAGAGCGGCGTCACGCAGCGTGAACCAGTCGGTCTCGCGGGTGATCCGCTCATCGGGTCCGGCCCGGAACAGCGCGAGGATGGCCTCCAGCGATTCCTGCTGCATGCGGCGCTGGTTCACCGGGTCGATGCCCATCATGTAGGCGTCCGAGGGCAGTGCGCCCGGGCCGGTGCCGAACATGACCCGGCCGCGGGTCAGGTGGTCGAGCAGCACCCAGCGGTCGGCGACCATCAGCGGGTGGTGGTACGGCAGCGACACCACGCCGGTACCGAAGCGGATGTTCTTGGTGCGCTCGGCCGCCGTCGCGATGAAAACCTCGGGGCAGGCGATCAATTCGTAGCCGCCGGAGTGATGTTCGCCGTACCAGACCTCGTCGTAGCCCAGCCGGTCCAGCACGGCGGTGCGTTCGAGGTCGTATTCCAGTGCCGTGGTGGGGGATTGGCCGACCGGGTGGAACGGTGTGATGAAAGCCCCGAAATCCAGTGGACGACCGGTCATTTCACGCCCTCGAGGAATTCGATGAGTACCGCGTTGACCACGTCGGGACGTTCCTGCTGCAGCCAGTGCCCGGCGCCGTCGATCATGACCTCGCGGTAGTCGCCGTCGACGACGTCCCGCACCCGGTCACGCGGGGTGAAGCTCAGTACCGGGTCGGCAGTGCCGGCGACGAACAGCGTCGGCACCGTGATGGTCGGGGCGGCGGTGGTCTCCGTCAGCTGCCAGTTGCGGTCGAAGTTGCGGTACCAGTTCAGTGGGCCGGTGAAGCCGCTCTCGGTGAAAGCCGTTACGTACGGCTCGAATTCGCCTTCGGTGAGCCAGTCCGGCAGCGGTGGCAGCGGGGTGCCGGCGAGCGAGTCCGGTGGCGCGGCGAAGCCCTCCTCGGCGACCATCCGGCGCATCGAGCTCCGCGGATCACGGCCCAGTGCCGCGTCGGCGACCCCGGGCTCCTGGAAATAGAGCATGTAGAAGTAGTTGTCGCCGACCCGTCGGCGCCAGATCTCGGTCGGCGGCGCTGACGCCCGCGGCACCGGCGGCACACTCAGCGCGGCGACGGCGCGCACCCGGTCCGGGTGCAGCAGCGCGAAGTTGCACACCACCGGCGAACCCCAGTCGTGGCCGACCATCACGGCGCGCTCGGCGCCGACGTCGTCGAGCAGCCCGGCCAGGTCCCCGGTGAGGTGGACGATGTCGTAGTCCTCGATGGCCGGCGGGCGTGACGAGCCGGCGTAGCCGCGTTGGTCGGGGGCCAGCACGTGGTAGCCGGCCGCGGCGAGGGCCGGTATCTGGTGCCGCCAGGAGTGTGCGAGCTCGGGGAACCCGTGCGCCAGGACCACGACGGGGGCGCCGCGGTCCCCGGCTTCGGTGACCTGCAGCTGCACGCCGTTGGTCTCGACTAACCGTTTGGTGGACGTGATCACGGTTCCACCAAAGCACAGGTTTCCCTCCGGGAACTGCCGATCGTTTGCATAGCGGTAACCTGTGAACTATCCCGCATCTGTGTATCGGAAGGACCTGGCCGACGAGTATTCGCCGGCCGAAATATGTCGATGAAGCGAAAAAACGTCATCCGCACCCTGACCGTCGTCGCGGTCGTGTTGCTGCTGGGTTGGTCTTTCTTCTATTTCAGTGATGACACGCGTGGTTATCACCAGGTCGACACGTCTGTGGCGGTCGCCCAGATCAACGCCGGGAATGTCACCGGCGCCCAGATCGATGATCGCGAACAGCAGGTCCGGCTGGACCTGAAGAGCGTCACGGCGGACACCGACAACAGCAACAAGATCATCACGTCGTTCCCGACGGGCTACGCGGTGCCGCTGTTCGATGCGCTCAACGCCAAGAACGTCAAGACCAAGACCGTCGTGAACCAGGGCAGCATCCTCAGCTCGCTGCTGATCTACCTGTTGCCGCTGCTGCTGCTCGTCGGCCTGTTCTTCATGTTCTCCCGCATGCAGGGCGGCGGGCGGATGGGCTTCGGCTTCGGCAAGTCCAAGGCCAAGCTGCTCGGCAAGGACATGCCGAAGACGACGTTCGCCGACGTCGCCGGTGTCGATGAGGCCGTCGAAGAGCTCTACGAGATCAAGGACTTCCTGCAGAACCCGAGCCGCTACCAGGCCCTCGGCGCCAAGATCCCCAAGGGCGTGCTGCTCTACGGCCCGCCCGGTACCGGTAAGACGCTGCTGGCGCGGGCTGTCGCCGGCGAGGCCGGGGTGCCGTTCTTCACCATCTCCGGTTCGGACTTCGTCGAGATGTTCGTCGGTGTCGGTGCGTCCCGCGTGCGTGACCTGTTCGAGCAGGCCAAGCAGAACAGCCCCTGCATCATCTTCGTCGACGAGATCGACGCCGTCGGCCGCCAGCGTGGCGCCGGCCTGGGTGGTGGCCACGACGAGCGCGAGCAGACGCTGAACCAGCTGCTGGTCGAGATGGACGGCTTCGGTGACCGCCAGGGCGTCATCCTGATCGCCGCCACCAACCGGCCCGACATCCTGGACCCGGCGCTGCTGCGTCCCGGCCGTTTCGACCGGCAGATCCCGGTGTCGGCACCCGACCTGGCCGGCCGCAAGGCCGTGCTGCGGGTCCACTCGGCCGGTAAGCCCATCGCCCCCGACGCCGACCTCGACGGCCTGGCCAAGCGGACCGTCGGCATGTCCGGCGCCGACCTGGCCAACGTCATCAACGAGGCCGCGCTGCTGACGGCCCGCGAGAACGCCACCGTGATCACCGGCCCGGCGCTGGAAGAGGCCGTCGACCGCGTCGTCGGTGGTCCGCGCCGCAAGGGCCGCATCATCAGCGAGCTGGAAAAGAAGATCACGGCGTACCACGAGGCCGGACACACGCTGGCCGGCTGGGCCATGCCGCACCTGGACCCCGTGTACAAGGTGACGATCCTGGCCCGCGGCCGCACCGGCGGGCACGCCGTCGCCGTCCCCGAGGACGACAAGGGCATGCAGACGCGTTCCGAACTGATCGCGCGCCTGGTCATGGCGATCGGCGGCCGCGCCGCCGAGGAGCTGATCTTCCGCGAGCCCACGACCGGCGCGGTGTCCGACATCGAGAACGCCACCAAGATCGCCCGCGCGATGGTCACCGAGTTCGGCATGAGCGCCAAGCTGGGCGCCGTCCGGTACGGCACCGAGCACGGGGATCCGTTCCTGGGCCGCACCATGGGCACGCAGGCCGATTTCGGTCACGAGGTCGCCCGCGACATCGACGACGAGGTACGCAAGCTCATCGAGGCCGCGCACACCGAGGCGTGGGATGTGCTGACGCAGTACCGCGACGTGCTGGACGACCTGGCCGGCGAGCTGCTCGAGAAGGAGACGCTGCACCGCCCCGACCTGGAGCGCATCCTGGCGGGCGTCGAGAAGCGTCCCCGCCTGACGATGTTCGACGACTTCGGTGGCCGCATCCCGTCGGAGAAGCCGCCCATCAAGACGCCCGGCGAGCTGGCCATCGAGCGCGGTGAGCCGTGGCCGCCGCCCGTTCAGGAGCCGGCGTTCAAGGCGGCCATCGCCGCGGCCAGCCAGGCCGCGGCCGGCGTGAACGGCACCAACGGCGCACACGCCGCACCGAACGGTCAGCCGCAGCACGGCCAGACGCAGCCGAACTACGGCGCACCCGCCGGCTGGCAGGCTCCGGGCTGGCCGCCGCAGCATGGCCATGGCCAGCAGGGCCAGTGGTACCCGCAGCCGGGCTGGGGCCAGCCCGGTCCGCCGCAGGGCTACCAGCCGTATCCGCAGCAGCCGGCACCGCCGCCGGCCAAACCCAACGACGAGTAGGCGCATAGATGACGCGGTCGCAGATCCATTCGGCCACGCTCACCGTCCCGACGTTCGATCACGATCGAGCCGAGGCCGCGGTGCGCGAGTTGCTGCTCGCAGTGGGCGAGGACCCGGACCGCGACGGCCTGCGGGATACCCCGGGCCGTGTCGCCCGCGCCTTCCAGGAGATCTTCGGCGGGCTGTACACCGACCCCGATGCCGTGCTCGACACCACCTTCGACGAGGGTCACGACGAGCTGGTGCTGGTCAAGGACATCCCGATGTACTCGACGTGCGAGCACCACCTGGTGTCGTTCCACGGCGTCGCGCACGTCGGCTACATCCCGGGTGAGGACGGCCGGGTCACCGGGCTGTCCAAGATCGCCCGCCTCGTCGACCTGTACGCCAAGCGGCCCCAGGTGCAGGAGCGGCTGACGGGCCAGATCGCCGACGCCCTGATGCGCAAGCTGAACCCGCGGGGCGCCATCGTGGTGGTCGAGGCCGAGCACCTGTGCATGGCGATGCGCGGTGTCCGCAAGCCCGGCGCGGTGACCACCACCTCGGCGGTGCGTGGCCAGTTCAAGACCTGCGCGTCGTCGCGAGCCGAGGCGCTGGATCTGATCCTGCGGAAGTGAGCCCTGTCCTCACGCGCGTGATGGGCGTCGTCAACGTCACCGCCGACTCGTTCTCCGACGGCGGACGCTACCTCGACCACGACCGCGCCATCGCGCACGGCCTGACGCTGGCGGCCCAGGGGGCGCAGATCATCGACGTCGGCGGCGAATCCACCCGGCCCGGCGCGGCCCGGCTGGATCCCGAGGTCGAACGCGGCCGTGTCCTGCCGGTGATCAGAGAGCTTGTCGCACAAGGCATCACCGTCAGCGTCGACACCATGCACGCCGACGTGGCCGAGGCCGCACTGGAATACGGCGTGCACATCGTGAACGACGTGTCGGGTGGCCGGGCCGACCCGAACATGGCCCCGCTGCTGGCGGGCGCGCGGGTGCCGTGGGTGCTGATGCATTGGCGCGAGGTCGACGCCGAGCAGCCGCATCGGATACCGGAGTACGCCGACGTCGTGGCCGACGTGCGGGCCGAACTGCTCGCCGCGGTCGACGACGCCGTCGCCGCCGGGGTGGCGCCGGACAAGCTGATCATCGATCCGGGTCTGGGTTTTGCCAAGTCGGCGCAGCACAATTGGGCGCTGCTGCGTGCGCTGCCCGAGCTGGTCGCGACTGGCATCCCGGTGCTGGTCGGGGCGTCGCGCAAGCGGTTTCTCGGCACCCTGCTGGCGGATGCCGACGGCACGCCGCGGGAACCCGACGGCCGCGAGACGGCCACCGCGGTGATCTCGGCGCTGGCGGCGCAGCAGGGCGCGTGGGGAGTGCGGGTGCATGATGTGCGGGCGTCGGTGGACGCGGTGAAAGTAGTGGGGGCCTGGCATGGCTGATCGAATCGAATTGCGCGGCTTGACCGTTCGCGGTAATCACGGGGTCTTCGACCATGAGCGCGAGGACGGGCAGGACTTCGTCGTCGACATCACGGTGTGGATCGACCTGGTCGCCGCCGCGATGAGCGACGAGCTGTCGGACACGCTGGACTACGGCGCGCTGGCACAGCAGGCCGCGGACATCATCGCCGGGCCGCCGCGGAACCTGATCGAGACGGTGTCCGCCGAGATCGCCGATTCGGTGATGACCGATCAGCGCGTCCACGCCGTCGAGGTGGTGCTGCACAAACCGAGCGCGCCGATCCCGTTGACGTTCAAGGACGTTGCCGTCGTCGCGCGGCGGTCGAGGCGCGGTGGCCGTGGCTAGCGTCGTCCTTTCCATCGGCTCCAACGTGGGCGACCGGCTCGCCCACCTGCAGTCGGTGGTCTCGGGACTGCGCGGTGCGGTGCGGGCCGTCTCTCCGGTCTACGAGACCGATGCCTGGGGTGGCGTCGAGCAGGGGCCGTTCCTGAATGCCGTGCTGCTGGCCGACGATCCCGGCCTCGACGGCCCCGGCTGGCTGCGCCGGGCCCATGAGTTCGAGAACGCGGCCGACCGGGTGCGCGAACAACGTTGGGGCCCACGCACTCTCGATGTCGACATCGTCAGCTGCCACGAAGGTGACGCCGAAGTGCGCTCCGACGATCCGACCCTGACGTTGCCCCACCCGCTGGCGCATCAACGCGCCTTCGTGCTGGTGTCGTGGCTCGCTGCCGACCCCGAGGCGACGCTGACGGTCGACGGGCGGCCGGTGCCGGTCACCGAGCTGCTGGCCGCCATCGACGCCGGTGAACGCGACGGGGTGCGCCGCACCGAACTGGCGCTGGTGCCCTGATGGGACCCACCCGCAAGCGCGACCTGGCGATCGGCACGGTGCTGGCCACGGTCGTCGCCTATCTGCTGGTGATCCTGGTGTACCGCTGGTTCCCGCCGATCACGGTGTGGACGGGCTTGTCGCTGTTGGTCTTTGCCGCCGTGGAGGCGGGCTGGGCGTTCTTTTTGGGCGCCAAGATCCGCGACGGCGCCATCGGGGTGGGGGCCGGCCGCATCCATCCGCTGGCGGTCGCGCGGTCGGTCGTGGTGGCCAAGGCATCGGCCTGGGTCGGTGCGCTGGCCCTCGGCTGGTGGCTCGGCGTGCTCGGCTACGTGCTCCCGCGACGCGGCGTACTGCGGGTGGCGGCGGCCGATTTCCCGGGTGCGACGGTCGCTGCGGTGAGTGCACTGGCCCTGCTGGTGGCGGGTATGTGGTTGCAGCATTGCTGCCGCGCGCCGCTGGACCCGCCGGAGAAGTCCGACGGCGCAACCGAATAGGTAACGATCCGCCCGGACGGGGTGTCGGTCGACCTGCGAGGGGAAGGCAAAACGGTACAGTCAGCCCATGATCGATCCGACCCGGGCTGCGCGCGGCAGGCGCGCTAACCGCAGGCCGGGTTGGTTGCTGCTGACAGCGTTGCTGGTGCTCGCGATCATCGCCAGTTCGGCGCTGGTGTTCACCGATCAGGTCGAGTTGCTGAAACTCGCTGTGGTCATTGCCCTGTGGGCCGCAGTGGCGGCGGCGTTCGCCTCGTTCATCTACCGGCGCCAGGCTGATCTGGACCAGGCCCGGGCCCGCGACCTCAAGCTCGTCTACGACCTGCAGCTGGACCGTGAGATCGCGGCGCGCCGTGAATACGAACTGTCGCTGGAATCGCATCTGCGCCGTGAGCTGGCCTCCGAACTGCGTGCCCAGTCGGCCGACGAGGTCGCGGCCCTGCGGGCGGAGCTGGCCGCGTTGCGCGCCAACCTCGAGTTCTACTTCGACACCGATCTGGCGCACCGCCCGGCGCTCGAAACCGACCGCAGCGGGCAGTCCGCGCCGGTCGGCCGCGTCGTCGCCAGCCGGATCGACACCGAGGACCGGCCCGACCTGATGTCGGAGCCGAACACCGAAGAGAGCCCCATCATCGACGTGGCGGCCGAGCCGCACGTGCCGCCCGACCCGTGGGCACCGCCGCCCCCACCGCCACAGCCGCCGTTCGGCGGCGCGCACCGTCTGCCCCCGCAGCCGGCACCGTCCGACTGGCAGCCGACCCCGGCCGAAGGCCAGTGGATCCCCGCCGGGCAGCCGGGCAGCAACTGGGCGCCCGTCACACCCGAACCGGCACCGCCGCCGGCCCCGCCGGTGCCAGACCGCGGCCCCGAACCGACGATGACGCTGCCCGTCGTCCCGCCCGCCCCCGAGCCGGCGCCCGAGCCACCGCGCCGGGGTCGTCACGGGGCCCCGGCAGAGCCGCCCGTGACAGAGACGCCTGTCACATCCGGTCGCCGGCGCCGTGCCGAGCCCGACGACGAACCCGCAGGTCAGCACGTTGGCGGTCAACCGGCGGCCGAATTGCTGGCGCGGCTGCAGGCCAACACCAGCGGCGGCGGCCGTCGACGTCGCCGTGAGGACTGAGCTACGCTCTGCGGTGACCGTCCGGTACCTGCGAGGCAGGACTGGAACGTTGAGAAACCACCAAATGTGAGGTCGCTGCAATGAAGCAGCTCGACGGACTGCGTCCGGCCCGGCTCACTGTCGGAATCATTTCCGCAGGGCGGGTCGGCAGTGCGCTGGGTGTCGCGTTGGAGCGCGCCGACCACGTCGTCGTCGCGTGTAGCGCGATCTCCCATGCGTCGCGCGGCCGTGCCGAGCGCCGGCTGCCCGACACCCAGGTGTTGCCCGCCCACGACGTCGCCGCCAAGGCCGAACTGTTGCTGCTGGCGGTGCCGGACGCCGAGCTGACGTCCGTCGTCGCCGGCCTGGCGGCCACCGGATCGGTCCGCCCCGGCACCATCGTCGTGCACACCTCGGGCGCCAACGGCATCGCGGTGCTGGCCCCGCTGACCGAGCAGGGCTGTATTCCGCTGGCCATCCACCCGGCCATGACGTTCACCGGCTCGGACGAGGACATCACCCGGCTGTCGGAGACCTGTTTCGGGATCACCGCGGCCGACGACATCGGCTACGCCATCGCCCAGTCCCTCGTCCTCGAGATCGGCGGCGAACCGTTCCGGGTTCGCGAAGACGCCCGCACGCTGTATCACGCGGCCCTGGCGCACGCCGGCAATCACGTCATCACCGTCGTCCTCGACGCTGTCGAAGCCCTGCGCGACGCGCTGGCCGGCCAGGAGCTGCTCGGCCAGGAACTGGTCACGGGCGACCCCGCCGGCATCGCCGAACGCATCCTCGCGCCGCTGGCGCGGGCCTCTCTGGAGAACGCGCTGCAGCGCGGGCAGAGTGCGCTGACGGGTCCGGTCGCCCGTGGCGACGGTGCCGCTGTCGCGGCCCACCTGCGGGCCATGGACGAAGTGAATCCTGAACTGGCGCAGGCATATCGGGCCATGTCGCTGCGCACCGCACAACGGGCGCATGCTCCGAACGAAGTTTTCGCCGTGTTGAACGACTCAGGGAGAGCGCAGTGACCGATCGCAGGCCGCCGAAGTTCACCGCCGGCGAGCTCAACCTCTACACCCGTCCGACCGACGTGTCGGATGTGTCGCGGGTGTTGCGCGCCACGGGGCGCCGCGTGATGCTCGTGCCGACCATGGGTGCGCTGCACGAGGGTCACCTGGAGCTGGTGCGCTCCGCCAAGAAGGTGCCCGGCGCCGTCGTGGTGGTGTCGATCTTCGTCAACCCCTTGCAGTTCGGGGCGGGGGAGGACCTGGACGCCTACCCGCGCACGCTGGACTCCGACGTGGACTTGCTGCGCGGCGAGGACGTCGACATCGTGTTCGCGCCGAGTGCCGCCGACATGTACCCGGGCGGCCAACGGACGACGGTCATGCCGGGCCCGCTGGGCGCGGAGTTGGAGGGCGGCTCGCGCCCGACGCACTTCGCCGGGATGCTGACCGTGGTGCTCAAGCTGCTGAACATCGTGCGCCCCGACCGCGCGTTCTTCGGCGAAAAGGATTATCAGCAGCTGGTTCTGGTGCGCCAGATGGTCGACGACCTCGATCTCGATGTCCGCATCCAGGCGGTGCCGATCGTGCGCGAGAACGACGGCCTGGCCATGTCGTCGCGCAACCGCTACCTCGATGCCGAACAGCGCGAGCAGGCCGGGGCGTTGTCCGCGGCGCTGCTCGCCGGCAAATACTCCGCGTCGCACGGCGCGGCCGCCGCACTCGATGCGGCCCGGGCGGTCCTCGACGAGGTACCCGCCATCGACGTCGACTATCTGGAAGTCCGGGACCCCTGGCTGGGTCCGGCACCGGCCTCGGGCCCGGCCCGCATGCTGGTGGTGGGCCGGCTCGGCACGACCAGATTGTTGGACAACATCGCCATCGATATCGGTGCATCCGCAGGGATCGACGGTCACCCCAATGTGGGGTCTGCCTTCGGCAATGACGGGGCCCAGGACGGCAACCACGAATTACCTTGGAGGAATTGATGTTTCGCACCATGCTGAAGTCCAAGATCCACCGGGCCACGGTTACCCAGGCGGACCTGCACTACGTGGGTTCGGTGACCATCGACGCCGATCTGATGGACGCCGCTGACATTCTCGAAGGTGAACAGGTCACCATCGTGGACATCGACAACGGCAACCGGCTGGTCACCTACGCCATCACCGGTGAGCGCGGTACCGGCATCATCGGGATCAACGGTGCCGCAGCGCATCTCATCCACCCGGGTGACCTGGTGATCCTCATCGCCTACGCCACCATGGACGACGCCGAGGCCCGCACGTACCAGCCGAACGTCATCTTCGTCGACGCGCAGAACCGGCAGATCGACTTCTCGCACGACGCCGCGCACGTCCCGGACGGTGTCGACGGCCTGCTGTCGCCGCGGTAACGCCGGTGCTGCTGGCAATCGACGTCCGCAACACCCACACCATCGTCGGGTTGATCTCCGGCTCCGGAGATCACGCAAAAGTGGTGCAGAACTGGCGGATTCGCACCGAGTCGGAGGTGACGGCCGACGAGCTCGCGCTGACCATCGACGGGCTCATCGGTGATGACGCCGAAAACCTGCTCGGCGCAACGGGTCTGTCGACGGTGCCGTCGGTGTTGCACGAAATCCGGGTGATGCTGGACCAGTACTGGCCGAAGGTGCCGCACGTGCTGATCGAACCAGGTGTGCGCACCGGCATCCCGCTGCTGGTCGACAACCCGAAAGAGGTCGGGGCCGACCGCATCGTCAATTGCCTTGCCGCGTACCACAAGTACGGCACCGCGGCCATCGTCGTCGACTTCGGGTCGTCGATCTGCGTCGACGTCGTCTCGGCCAAGGGCGAGTTCCTCGGCGGGGCCATCGCGCCCGGTGTGCAGGTGTCCTCGGACGCCGCGGCGGCGCGTTCGGCGGCGCTGCGCCGCGTCGAGCTGACCCGGCCCCGGTCGGTGATCGGCAAGAACACCGTCGAGTGCATGCAGGCCGGTGCGGTGTTCGGTTTCGCCGCCCTGGTGGACGGTCTGGTGAACCGGGTGCGTGAAGACGTCGACGGCTTCGACGGTCACAATGTCACCGTCGTCGCCACCGGGCACACCGCGCAACTGGTGCTGCCCGATCTGCGGACCGTGCAGCACTACGACAAGAACCTCACCCTCGACGGCCTCCGGCTGGTCTTCGAGCGCAACCAGCGCAACTCCCGCCGCGGCTAGAAAAAGGTCCGGACCAGCTCGACCACCCGGTGGCCGGCGTCGAGCACCGGGATCAACTGCCATTTGTCGAACACCGTGCACGGGTGCGAGATCCCGAACTCGAGCCAATCGCCGACGGCCAGGCTCTCGTCCGCCGGTGCCAGCCGCAGGTAGGCGTGCTGGTCGTTGAGCTTCTCGACGCGGCTGTCGGGCCGCCCGTACGGCACGGGGAGGTCCTGGTCGAACGACACGTCCCGGCGGCCCATGCCCACGATGGCGAGATCGGGCTCGGGCCGCGACAGCACCTGCGCCCACACGCTCAGCGCTGGTTCCAGGTGGCCCTCGCCGGCGCGGCCCAGCGGTGTCGTGCGGGCGTACAGACCGTCGTCGTGCGTCAGATAGCAGCCGCTGCGCACCACGGTGCGCACCGACATGCCCTCGGGCCAGCCGGTCAGGATGTCGGCGACCAGATCGAAGTAGGTGCTGCCGCCGGCCGTCGCCAGGATCTCGTCGGTCTCGAACAACGGACGCAGCCGGATGACGGCGGCGCGCATCGTCTGCAGGTACCCGGTCACTGCCGCCACGGCCGTTTCGGTGATCTCGTGGCCCGTGGCCGCTTCGTATCCGGCCACGCCGACCAGCCGCAGCCGGTCCGACGCCACCACCGCCCGCGCCACCGCGTCGACGGTGTCGGCGTCGCGGCAGCCGGTGCGGCCCCCGGCCTGCCCGACCTCGACACACACGTCCACCTGTCGGCGCCGGCCCGTCAGCGCGGACGTCATGAGCTGCACCCCGCGTACCGAGTCCACCCAACAGGTCAGCTCGAAGTCGGGGTTGGCGTCCAGCTCGGCGGCCAGCCAGCGCAGCCCGGTGACGTCGACCAGTTCGTTGGCCAGGATGATCCGGCGGACCCCGAAGGCCCGGAACACCCGGACCTGGCTGATGGTGGCGGCCGTGACGGCGACCGCCCCGGCGCCCAGCTGGCGGGCCAGCAGCTGCGGAGACATATGGGTCTTGCCGTGCGGTGCCAGCTGCACGCCCCGGCGGCGGCACCAGCGCGCCATGGTGACCATGTTGTGTACCAGCGGCTGGGTGCGCAGCGTGGCGACCGGTGAAACGGCACCGTCGGCGAACAGGCTGGGCCGTCGGCGGCACACCTGGGCCGGGGTCTGGCCCCACCAGGAGGACGGCAGGCCCTTGTATTTCCAGTCGATCGGTTCGTGGTCCAGCGCGTCGACGGCGGACTGCTCCAAACTGGTGGCCATGGGCTTCATTTAAGCTGGCATTTCGTGAGCGAAGCCGACAGCCCCGACATTCCCGAGCAGTTCCGCATCCGCCAGGCCAAGCGTGAGCGGCTGCTCGCCGAGGGGCGCGATCCGTATCCGGTCGAGGTCCCGCGTACCCACACCCTCGCCGAGCTGAGGGCGGCGTACCCGGAGCTCGTCGCGGACACCGCCACCGGCGATATCGTCGGCGTGGCGGGGCGCGTCGTGTTCGCCCGGAACTCGGGGAAGCTGTGCTTCGCCACGCTGCAGGAGGGCGACGGTACCCAGCTGCAGGCCATGCTGAGCCTCGACAAGGTCGGCAAGGAATCGCTGGACGCCTGGAAGGCCGACGTCGACCTGGGCGACATCGTGTTCGTCGAGGGCGAGGTCATCAGTTCCCGTCGCGGCGAATTATCTGTGCTTGCCCAGAACTGGCAAATTGTGTCGAAGGCCCTGCGACCGCTTCCCGTCGCGCACAAGGAATTGAATGAAGAGACCCGGGTTCGGCAGCGTTACGTCGACCTGATCGTGCGTCCGGAAGCCCGCAATGTGGCCCGGCAGCGCATTGCGGTGGTGCGTGCTTTGCGTTCGGCACTGGAGCGGCGCGGTTTTCTCGAAGTCGAGACGCCGATGCTCCAGACCCTGCCCGGTGGTGCGGCGGCGCGCCCATTCATCACCCATTCCAACGCGCTCGATGCGGATCTGTATCTGCGCATCGCGCCGGAGTTGTTCCTGAAGCGCTGCCTGGTCGGTGGCTTTGAGAAGGTTTTTGAGCTCAATCGGAACTTTCGCAACGAGGGCGCCGATTCCACGCATTCCCCGGAATTTGCGATGTTGGAGACATATCAGGCCTACGGCACATATGACGATTCCGCGATTGTGACGCGTGAGCTTATTCAGGAGGTTGCCGACGAGGCCATTGGTACCCGAATGGTGCCGCTGCCCGACGGCTCCACCTATGACCTCGATGGTGAATGGGCGACCATCGAAATGTATCCGTCGTTGTCGCAAGCCCTTGGCGAGGAGATCACGCCCGAGACCTCGGTCGAGTACCTGTGGAAGGTGGCCGAGCGACTCGGCGCCGAGATTCCCAGGGACCGTGGATACGGACACGGGAAATTGATCGAGGAACTGTGGGAGCACACCGTCGGTGATCACCTTTGGGCGCCGACCTTCGTGAGGGATTTCCCGGTGGAGACCACTCCGCTGACCCGGGCCCACCGCAGTATTCCGGGTGTTACAGAGAAATGGGATCTGTATGTCCGGAAGTTCGAGCTGGCGACCGGATATTCGGAGTTGATCGATCCGGTGATTCAACGGGCACGTTTCGAGGACCAGGCTCGTGCCGCTGCCGCCGGTGACGACGAGGCAATGCGACTCGATGAGGATTTCCTTATCGCATTGGAGTATGCGATGCCGCCGACCACCGGAACAGGAATGGGACTCGACCGCTTGCTGATGGCGTTGACGGGGTTGACGATTAGGGACACGGTTTTGTTCCCGATTGTGCGCCGTCAGGCCGACTGAACAGTGCCCTAACCACGGACTTGTTGAAGGAATTGCGGTCCTATGCCAGCATTGTTGTGGCAGAGTCGTTTCTGCGTGTTTAACAAGGCAGAAGGGTTAGTGTGGGCCGATGGCAAAGAAAGTGACTGTCACGCTCGTCGACGATTTCGACGGTGAAGGCGCGGCGGATGAGACGGTCGAATTTGCTCTCGACGGGGTGAACTACGAGATCGACCTCACCACGAAGAACGCCACCAAGCTCCGTAATGATTTGAAGAAATGGGTCGAGGCCGGCCGTCGTGTCGGCGGTCGTCGTCGCGGCCGGGCCAGCGCCGGTTCGACGGGGCGCGGCCGCGCGTCCATCGATCGCGAGCAGAGCGCTGCGATCCGGGAATGGGCCCGCCGCAACGGCCACAATGTGTCCAGCCGCGGTCGCATTCCCGCCGAGATCATCGACGCGTTCCACGCCGCGACCTGAATCCTCCGGGCAACATAATCAGGGATTGCCTGTTCGCTTTCGGCGTAGCCCGGTCGAGTTGATTCGGGAAACGTTTCGTAGCCGCAGCGCGTTGGCCTTTTCGCAGCGCTGAGTGGCCTTGCGAGCTAGGGGATACCGCAGGGCACGCATGGTCGCCGCCCATTAGAGTGGACGGTAGGCGCACAGCGTTGCGACGTGCGCTACGAGGGAGAGCAGGTAACCACCGATGTTTGAGAGATTCACCGACCGGGCCCGTCGGGTCGTCGTCCTGGCTCAAGAAGAAGCCCGGATGCTCAACCACAATTACATCGGCACCGAGCACATCCTGCTTGGCCTCATTCATGAGGGCGAGGGCGTAGCCGCCAAGTCGCTGGAATCGCTGGGCATCTCGCTGGAGGGCGTGCGCAGCCAGGTCGAAGAGATCATCGGCCAGGGTCAGCAGGCCCCGTCCGGCCACATTCCGTTCACGCCGCGTGCCAAGAAGGTGCTCGAGCTGTCGCTGCGCGAGGCGCTGCAGCTCGGACACAACTACATCGGCACCGAGCACATTCTGCTCGGCCTGATCCGTGAGGGCGAAGGCGTCGCCGCTCAGGTGCTCGTGAAGCTGGGCGCCGAGCTGACCCGTGTGCGTCAGCAGGTCATCCAGCTGCTCTCGGGCTACCAGGGCAAGGAGACCGCCGAAGCCGGCACCGGTGGCCGCGGTGGCGAGACGGGCAACCCGTCGACGTCGCTCGTGCTGGACCAGTTCGGCCGCAACCTCACGGCCGCCGCCGCCGAGGGCAAGCTCGATCCGGTCATCGGCCGCGAGAAGGAAATCGAGCGGGTCATGCAGGTGCTGAGCCGCCGCACCAAGAACAACCCGGTGCTGATCGGTGAGCCCGGTGTCGGTAAGACCGCGGTCGTCGAGGGCCTGGCCCAGGCCATCGTGCACGGCGAGGTCCCCGAGACGCTCAAGGACAAGCAGCTCTACACGCTGGACCTGGGTTCGCTGGTCGCCGGCAGCCGCTACCGCGGTGACTTCGAAGAGCGTCTGAAGAAGGTGCTCAAGGAGATCAACACCCGCGGCGACATCATCCTGTTCATCGACGAGCTGCACACGCTCGTCGGTGCGGGTGCCGCCGAGGGCGCCATCGACGCAGCCAGCATCCTGAAGCCGAAGCTGGCCCGTGGCGAGCTGCAGACCATCGGTGCGACCACCCTCGACGAGTACCGCAAGTACATCGAGAAGGACGCCGCACTCGAGCGCCGGTTCCAGCCGGTGCAGGTGGGCGAGCCGACCGTCGAGCACACCATCGAGATCCTCAAGGGTCTGCGCGACCGCTACGAGGCGCACCACCGCGTCTCGATCACCGACGGTGCGCTGGTGGCCGCTGCCACTCTGGCCGACCGGTACATCAACGACCGGTTCCTGCCGGACAAGGCCATCGACCTGATCGACGAGGCCGGTGCCCGCATGCGCATCCGCCGGATGACCGCTCCGCCAGACCTGCGCGAGTTCGACGAGAAGATCGCCGACGCCCGCCGGGAGAAGGAATCGGCCATCGACGCGCAGGACTTCGAGAAGGCAGCCCGGCTGCGCGACTCGGAGAAGACGCTGGTCGCCCAGCGCGCCGAGCGCGAGAAGCAGTGGCGTTCGGGTGACCTCGACGTGGTCGCCGAGGTCGACGACGAGCAGATCGCCGAGGTCCTGGGCAACTGGACCGGTATCCCGGTCTTCAAGCTGACCGAGGCCGAGACCACGCGTCTGCTGCGCATGGAAGACGAGCTGCACAAGCGGATCATCGGCCAGGTCGACGCCGTCAAGGCGGTCTCGAAGGCCATCCGGCGTACCCGCGCCGGCCTGAAGGACCCGAAGCGTCCGTCGGGCTCGTTCATCTTCGCCGGCCCGTCCGGTGTCGGTAAGACCGAGCTGTCGAAGGCGCTCGCCGAGTTCCTGTTCGGGGACGACGACGCGCTCATCCAGATCGACATGGGCGAGTTCCACGATCGCTTCACCGCGTCGCGGCTGTTCGGTGCCCCTCCGGGCTATGTCGGCTACGAAGAGGGCGGCCAGCTCACCGAGAAGGTGCGCCGCAAGCCGTTCAGCGTCGTGCTGTTCGATGAGATCGAGAAGGCCCACCAGGAGATCTACAACAGCCTCCTGCAGGTCCTCGAAGACGGCCGCCTGACCGATGGTCAGGGTCGCACCGTCGACTTCAAGAACACCGTGCTGATCTTCACCTCGAACCTCGGTACGAGCGACATCAGCAAGGCGGTTGGCCTCGGCTTCACCCAGGGTGGCGGCGAGAACAACTACGAGCGGATGAAGCTCAAGGTGCACGACGAGCTGAAGAAGCACTTCCGCCCGGAGTTCCTGAACCGTATCGACGACATCATCGTGTTCCACCAGCTGACGCAGGACGAGATCATCCAGATGGTCGACCTGATGATCGGCCGGGTGTCCAAGCAGCTCAAGGCCAAGGACATGGAGATGGAGCTGACCGACAAGGCCAAGGCACTGCTGGCCAAGCGCGGCTTCGATCCGGTTCTGGGTGCCCGCCCGCTGCGTCGGACCATCCAGCGCGAGATCGAGGACCAGCTCTCCGAGAAGATTCTCTTCGAAGAGGTCGGCCCCGGTCAGCTGGTCACCGTGGACGTCGAGAACTGGGACGGCGAGAGCAACAACACCGAAGATGCGGTGTTCACCTTCGCCGGCCGTCGCAAGGAATCGGCCGACCTGGCCGAGGCCGCTGCGACTGCCTCGGAGTAAATACGCCGTAACCGATCGCGAAAAATGCCCTTCCCCGAACATCGGGGGAGGGTATTTTTCGTGGGGCGTGTATGTTCATCCCGTACGACGGTGCATGGAAGCCGGTGAGAATCCGGCACGGTTGCGCCACTGTGAGCCCTCTGCGGCGAGTCAGATCTTTCGCCGTCGTGCAGAACCGAACAATGTAGGGGCGCGTGACCCCGTAGGAGGTTTGACCATGACGAGTATCGCGGTTTCCAAGCCGGGCGTATCGACGAAGGCGCTTTCGGCGACCCGGGTGGCAGTGCTGCTCGGTGTGACCATTTTCTTGGCGATGCTGGCGTACTACCTCGTCGGTATCGATGAGGGCATGATGTCGATGTTCGGCAAGACCGTCGTGGTCCACGAGTGGGTGCACGACTCGCGGCACTTCCTCGGTTTCCCCTGCCACTGATCCACGGGACTTCTTGTGGAAATCCGCGTCATCGGGCGCGGAGCCCTCGCCGGTCTGATCGCCGGCATTCTGGGGTTCCTGTTTGCCTGGATTTTTGCTGAACCCACCATCGACAAGGCCATCGACTACGAATCCGGCCGCATGAACGTCCTCTCGACGGTGCATACGGCCATGGGTCATCCGGTCGAGCCGGACGGGCCGGAGCTGTTCAGCCGGTCCATCCAGTCGGGTATCGGTGCGGCCACCGGCATCATCGCGTTCTCCGTGGCGATGGGTGCGCTGGTGGCGGTCGCGTATCTGGTGCTGCACGGCCGGTTCGGCGTGCGGCCCAAGGTGCTGGGCTGGACGGTCGCCGGTTTCGGCTTCCTGGGTGTGTACCTGCTGCCGTTCGTGAAATACCCGTCGAACCCGCCCGCGGTCGGCCACGAATTCACCATGGAGGCCCGCGGTTTCCTGTACCTGGGGATGGTGTGGGGGTCGCTGACCCTGTTGGGTCTCGCGGTGTTCGCCGCGCGCAAGCTGTCCGCGAAGGTCGGCTGGGCGCGTGCCGTCGGAATCTCGGTGCTCGGCTTCTTCGTGCTGTACGGCGGTCTGCTGGCGGCGCTGCCGTCGCTGGGTGATCTGGCCGCCAACGTCGAGCACTCGGGCGAGTTCGGCTTCGCGCGCGCCGCAACCGAGACGCCCCAGCCGATCATCAACACATTCGATACGCCGGTCACGGTCGACGGCAAGGTCTATGCCCCCGGGCAGTTGATCTTCCCCGGGTTCGACGCCGATCTGCTGTGGAAGTTCCGGTGGTACTCGCTGATCGACCAGGCGTTGATCTGGACGGTCATCGGGCTGGTGTTCGGCGGGCTCGTCGAGCGCTACCTCGGTGGCACCAGGAAGACCGCACCGGCGCAGGACGTGGCAGCCGCTCTCTGACGATTGCGGTTGCCGCGCACTACAGTTCGAGGCATACCGACACAGAAAGGCGGCAGCATGCTGGTTGTCACGACGAATGACCTGCCCGGGTGGGAGATTCAGCGGGTCTGCGGTGAGGTGTTCGGCCTCACCGTCCGGTCCCGGAACGCCTTCGCGCAGATGGGTGCCGGCTTCAAGGCGATGTTCGGCGGCGAGCTGCAGGGCATGACCAAGAACCTCGCCGAGAGCCGCAACGAAGCCATGGGCCGGCTCCTTCAGGAATGTCACGCCCGCGGCGGCAATGCCATCATCGGCATGCGGTTCGACACCACCGAGATCGGCGACGTGTGGACCGAAATCTGCGCGTATGGCACTGCGGTACAAGCGGTTCCGGTCACCGACGCCGCCCGCTACACCGCCCAGCAGCTGGGCTACGGCGGCGGCCCGGGCCAGGCCGGCCCGGTTGGGCCCGGCGGTCCCGGTCCGACAGGGTAGCCTCCACGGCGCAGCTGGTTTGCCGATGACGCTCAGGCGTCGGCGGCATCGAATGGCGGGAATCCGCCATGAGAGGGAACCCGGTGAGAATCCGGGACTGTCCCGCAGCGGTGAGCAGGAACGACCGCCGTCATCCGCACTGGTTCGTATCGAACTGGGAAGCGACGGCCACTAGGTGCACCCGAGGGTGCGTGCCCGCGAGTCCGAAGACCTGCCAGCTGCGCCGGATGCGCCGCGTCCGGCGGTGCATCGCCTCGTGGAATGGGCTGATCGCCGAGGGCGGTTTGTGCTGTCCTCGATGAATGTCCTTGGGCGATGCGCACTTCCGTCGCATTTGAAGGACGTCAGTTGTCAACACCATTCACCGCAACCATTCTCGGCGCGCCCCGCATCGGACCGAACCGTGAACTCAAACGGGCCGTCGAACGCTATTGGGCGGGCCGGATCGACCGGGCCGCGCTCGAAGGTATCGCCGCGGACCTGCGCCGCGATACTCTCGCCGCCTTGTCGGCCGCCGGACTGGATTCCGTTCCGGTCAATACCTTTTCCTACTACGACCAGGTGCTCGACACCGCGGTGCTGCTCGGTGCCCTGCCGAACAGAGTGGGCGGCATCGCCGACGATCTCGACCGCTATTTCGCGGCGGCCCGCGGGACGGCGGACGTCGCACCATTGGAGATGACGGAGTGGTTCGACACCAACTACCACTACCTGGTGCCGGAGATCGGCCCGGACACCACGTTCACGCTGCATCCGGAAAAGGTGCTGGCTGAACTCAAAGAGGCTCAGACGCAGGGGATTCCGGCCCGGCCTGTGATCGTCGGGCCGATCACGTTCCTGGCGCTGAGTAAGGCCGTCGACGGCACCGAGGCACCCATCGGGCGCCTCGGCGAGCTGCTGCCGCTGTACGCCGATCTGCTGGGCCGGCTCGCCGCAGCCGGTGCCGAGTGGGTGCAGATCGACGAACCCGTGTTGGTCACCGACATCCTGGACGGGACTGCCAACGCCGCCGAATTGGCCGAGCGCGTCTACGCCACGCTCGCGGCGGCCGCCGAACGTCCGGCGATCCTGGTCGCGACCTACTTCGGCGAACCGGGGTCCGTGCTGCCGGCGCTGGCTCGTACCCAGATCGACGGATTCGCAGTCGATTTCGTTGCCGGTGGCGACCAGCCGGTGGCCGGCATCCCAGGCCTCGCGGACAAGCTGCTGGTGGCCGGCGTCGTCGACGGCCGCAACGTCTGGCGCACAGACCTCAAGGCCGCACTGGCCCGGCTGGAGACAGTGCAGGAGTCGGCACGTTCGGTGGCTGTGTCCACGACGTGCTCGACGCTGCACGTCCCGTACTCGCTCGATCCCGAGGACGGTCTCGACGACGCGCTCCGCGGCTGGCTGGCGTTCGGTGCCGAGAAAGTCGACGAGGTCGCGACGCTGGCGACGGCGCTGAGAGAAGGCCGGGACTCGGTGGCAGCGCAGCTCGAGGCATCGAACCGGGCGGTCGCGTCGCGCACGCACGACCCGCGACTGCACAATGCCACCGTCCGAGCCCGGCTCGACACGGTCCTGTCCGGCGGCATCGGCCGCGGGCCGGCCGCCGAACGGCGGAAGGCACAGGATGCCCGCGTGACGCTGCCGACACTGCCGACCACCACGATCGGTTCGTTCCCGCAGACCGTCGAGATCCGCAAGGCCCGCGCGGCGCTCGTCGCCGGCGAGATCGACGAGGCCGACTACCTCGACCGGATGAAATCCGAAGTCGAGGCGGTCATCCGGTTGCAGGAGGAGCTCGGCCTCGATGTGCTGGTGCACGGCGAGCCGGAGCGCAACGACATGGTGCAGTACTTCGCCGAACAGCTCGACGGCTTCTTCGCCACCAGGAACGGCTGGGTGCAGTCGTACGGCAGCCGCTGCGTGCGCCCGCCGGTCCTCTTCGGTGACGTCACCCGGCGGCAGCCGATGACGGTCGAGTGGGCGTCGTACGCGCAGACGCTGACCGACAAGCCCGTCAAGGGCATGCTCACCGGTCCGGTGACGATCCTGGCCTGGTCGTTCGTCCGCGACGATCAGCCGCTGGCGGACTCGGCGAACCAGGTGGCGCTGGCCATCCGTGACGAGACCGTCGATCTGCAGTCTGCAGGCATCGCGATCATCCAGGTCGACGAGCCGGCGCTACGTGAGCTGCTGCCGCTGCGAAATGCCGACAAGGCGGCTTACCTGAAGTGGGCGGTCGACGCGTTCCGGCTCTCGACGTCAGGCGTCAGCGATGCCACGCAGATTCACACGCACCTGTGCTATTCGGAGTTCGGTGAGGTGATCGGTGCTATCGCCGATCTCGATGCGGACGTGACGTCGATCGAGGCGGCCCGCTCACACATGGAGGTCCTCGACGACCTGAACGGCATCGGGTTCTCCAACAGCGTCGGCCCCGGTGTGTACGACATCCACTCGCCGCGGGTACCCACTGCCGGCGAGATGGCGAAGTTGCTGCGCCGTGCGCTGGATGCCGTTCCGGTAGAACGGCTCTGGGTGAACCCGGACTGCGGTCTGAAGACCCGGAAGACCGACGAGGTGACCGAGTCACTGCGGCACATGGTGCAGGCGGCGCGGTTGGTCCGGGCCGAGTAGCACGCCGATGACTGTGCTCCGGAATCTGATTCAGGTTCCGGAGCACAGCTCATTCCAAGGTCCTCCGGGGCTCCGCCCGAAATAAATGCGGCTGCCGATGCCTTGTCCTTGCTGGGCTGGTGCCGGAAACCGATTGGAGACGAATCGATGTCGCGAGTAGTGCAGTTCGCCGAATACGGCACACCTGAGGTCCTGCGGGTGGTCGAGGCCGAACCACCGGCTCCCGGACCCACCCAGGTGCGGATCTCGGTACGTGCCGCGGGCGTCAACCCGATCGACTGGAAAATCCTGGGCGGGTACATGCGCGAACTGATGCCGCTCGAGCTGCCCGCCGGTGTGGGGTCCGACGTGGCCGGCGTCGTCGACGCCGTCGGGTCCGAGGTTACGGAGTGGGCGGTCGGCGACGAGGTTCTGGGGCGGTCGACGACAGGTTCGTTCGCCGATCTCGCGCTGGCGGAAGCTGCCGAGCTCGTCCGGAAGCCCGAGGGCGTCAGCTGGGAAGTGGCGGGCTCGCTGGCCGGCGCCGGCGGTACGGCCTACGCAGTGCTCAAGAAGCTCGGTGTGAAGGCGGGTGACACCCTGCTCGTCCACGCGGCCGCCGGCGGCGTGGGTACCTTTGCCGTTCAACTCGCCAAGGCTCAGGGCGTCAATGTGATTGGCACGGCGGGTGAATCCAACCACGAATACCTGCGTTCGCTCGGCGCGACGCCGGTCACCTACGGCGATGGTCTGCTCGACAGGGTCCGGGCCGCCGCACCCGACGGGGTCGACGCCGTTCTCGACGCCTCTGGCCGCGGCGAGATTCCGTTGTCGATCGAAGTCACCGGCGACCCGGCGCGTGTTCTCACGCTCGTCGCCTTCGACAAGGCCGACACCGGCATCCAGGTGCACGCCGGTGGTTCCGGAAGCGAACTGGGCGCCGCCCTGCGGGAACTGGCGACGCTGGTCGCGCAGGGGCGCCTTGCCGTGTCGATCAGCGAGACGTACCCGCTGACCGAAGCCGGTGCCGCGCTGTCGGCGAGCACGACGGGCCATGTGCACGGCAAGCTCGTCGTCGTGCCGTGAACATGCCCTCGATCAGCTGACGACCACCAGCAGGTCGTTACCTTCGACGCTTGCAGTGGGAGCCACCGCAATCCGCGTGACCGTGCCGGCGTTGGGCGACGTGATGGCGGCTTCCATCTTCATCGCCTCGATGGTGGCGACGGTCTGCCCGGCGCTGACCTGCTCCCCCACCGACACTCCGATGGTCACCACACCGGCGAACGGCGCCGCAACGTGGCCGGGGTGGCCGCGGTCCGCTTTCTCGGCGGCCGGGACTGCGCTGTCGATCGAGCGGTCCCGCACCAGGATCGGGCGTAGCTGACCGTTCAACAGGCACAGCACGGTCCGCATGCCGCGATCGTCGGGTTCGGAGATGGCTTCCAGCCCGATGAGCAGCTCGACACCCTTGCCCAGCTTGACGCGGTGCTCTTCTCCGTGACGTAGCCCGTAGAAGAACTGGTTGGCGCTCAGGCTCGAGGTGTCACCGAATTGTTCTCGGTGCGAGAGGAATTCGCGAGTGGGCCCGGGGAACAGCAATCGATTGAGGGCGGCCCGACGGGTGGAGCCGGGCTCCGCCAGTTCGGCGTAGTCCTCGACGGTGAGTGGGCTCACCGGTCTCGCCTCGGACCTACCTCGAAGGGCCTTGCTGCGCAACGGCTCCGGCCAGCCGCCGGGCGGGTCGCCGAGCTCGCCACGCAAGAAACCGAGCACCGAATCCGGGATGTCGTATCGGTCCGGATCGGCCGCGAACTCCTCGGCACTGGCTCCCGCGCCGACCAGCGCCAGCGCCAGGTCGCCGACCACCTTGCTCGACGGGGTCACCTTCACCAGCCGGCCGAGGACATGATCCGCTCCGGCATAGGCATTCTCGATGTCCTCGAACCGTCCACCAAGGCCGAGCGCGGCGGCCTGCGTGCGCAGGTTGCTCAGCTGCCCACCCGGAATCTCGTGGGTGTACACGCGACCGGTCGGGGACGGCAGGCCCGCCTCGAACGGCGCGTAGACGCGGCGCAACGCCTCCCAATACGGTTCCAGGTCAAAGACATTCGACAACGACAGGCCGGTGTCGTGCTCGGTGTGTGCCGCAGCCGCGACGATCGAACTCAGCGCCGGCTGGCTGGTGGTGCCGGCCAGTGGTGCTGCGGCTCCGTCGACGGCGGACGCACCGGCCTGCCACGCCGCAAGGTATGTCGCCAGCTGGCCACCCGGGGTGTCGTGGGTGTGCACATGGATAGGCAGGTCGAAACGGGAACCCAACGCCGACACCAGAGTTGCGGCAGCGGGCGGCCGCAACAGGCCGGCCATGTCCTTGATCGCCAGCACGTGCGCACCGGCGTCGACGATCTGCTCGGCCAGCTTGAGCCAGTAGTCCAGCGTGTAGAGCGTCTCGTCCGGATCGGACAGGTCGCCGGTGTACGACATCGCCACTTCGGCCACCGCGGAACCGGTTTCGCGCACCGCGTCGATCGCCGGACGCATCGAGTCGACGTTGTTCAGCGCGTCGAAGATCCGGAAGATGTCAATCCCGGTCGACGCAGCCTCCTGGACGAACGCCGAGGTGACCGACACCGGATACGGCGTGTAGCCCACGGTGTTGCGTCCACGCAGCAGCATCTGCAGGCAGATGTTGGGCATCGCCTCCCGCAGAGCAGCCAACCGCTCCCACGGGTCTTCTCTGAGGAACCGCAGCGCCACATCGTAAGTCGCGCCGCCCCAGCACTCGACCGAGAGCAGTTGCGGAGTCATCCGAGCGATATACGGTGCCACCTTGACCAATCCGGAGGTGCGCACTCGGGTCGCGAGCAGCGATTGGTGGGCGTCGCGGAACGTGGTGTCGGTGACCCACAGTCGCGGCGATTCCAGCAGAGATTGGGCGAAGCCTTCCGGCCCCAGCTCGGTCAGCAGCTGCTTGCTGCCCGCCGGCGGAGGGGCGGACAGGTCGATCTCGGGCAGCTTGTCCCGTGGATACACCGCCGACTGACGCACGCCGTGCGGCTTGTTCACCGTCACGTCCGCGAGGTAGTTGAGGATGCGCGTGCCCCGGTCGCCAGAGGCGTGCGCCGTCAGCAGCTGCGGCCGCTCATCGATGAATGATGTCGATACGTTGCCTGCGGCGAAGTCCGGGTCGTCGAGAACCGCTTGCAGGAACGGGATGTTCGTCGATACCCCGCGAATGCGGAACTCGGCCAAGGCGCGCCGGGCCCGCCTGACTGCGGTCGCGAAGTCCTGGCCCCGGCAGGTGAGTTTGACCAGCATCGAATCGAAGTGCGCGGAGATCTCCGCGCCGACGTTGGTGCCGCCGTCCAATCGCACCCCGGCACCGCCGGGACTCCGATAGGCGGTGATCCGGCCGGTGTCGGGCCGGAAGCCGTTGGTGGGATCCTCGGTGGTGATGCGGCATTGCATGGCGGCGCCACGGATCCTGATGCTGCCCTGACTGAGCCCGAGATCTGCCAGCGATTCTCCGGCCGCGATCCGCAACTGCGAGGCCACCAGGTCCACATCGGTGATCTCTTCGGTCACCGTGTGTTCGACCTGAATGCGGGGATTGCACTCGATGAACACATGGTGCCCGCGCTCGTCGAGCAGAAACTCGACTGTGCCGGCGCAGAAGTAGCCGATCTGGCTGGCGAATCTGACTGCATCAGAGCAGATTCGATCCCGCAGTTCGCCGCTCAGATTCGGGGCCGGCGCGAGCTCGATCACCTTCTGGTGCCGACGCTGGACGCTGCAGTCCCGTTCGAAGAGGTGGATCACCTCGCCGGTGCCGTCGGCCAGGATCTGCACCTCGATGTGGCGGGGATTGAGTACCGCCTGTTCGAGGTAGACGTTCGGGTCACCGAACGCAGACTCCGCCTCTCGTGACGCCGCTTCGATGGCCTCGGCCAAGCCGGCGGGCTCGGTCACCCGGCGCATGCCGCGACCACCGCCACCGGAGACTGCCTTGACGAACAGCGGAAAGTCCATAGCGGCAGCGGCGGTGAGCAGTTCGTCCACCGATGCCGACGGCTCCGACGAGGTGAGCACCGGTAGGCCGGCGGCCCGTGCCGCCGCGATGGCACTGGCCTTGTTGCCGGTCAGCTCCAGCACGTCGGCTCCGGGACCGACGAACGTGATACCCGCCGCCGCGCATGCCGACGCCAATTCCGGATTCTCCGAAAGGAATCCGTACCCCGGGTACACGGCATCGGCGCCGGACAGCTGGGCGACCCGGATGATCTCGGGCACCGTGAGGTATGCCCGTACCGGGTGACCCGGCTCGCCGATCTGGTAGGACTCGTCGGCCTTCAATCGATGTGGAGAATTCCGATCCTCGTAGGCGTACACCGCCACCGTCGCGATGCCCATCTCGTAGGCGGCCCGGAAGGCCCGGATTGCGATCTCACCGCGGTTGGCTACGAGGACTTTTCGGATTGCGCGCTCAGGCAATGGAACGCTGTGGTCGGCCCGAGTACTCGCTCAGGGGACGGATCAGTGCGTTCGACGCCGCTTGTTCCATGATGTGTGCGGTCCAGCCGGTGATGCGGCTCATCACGAAAAGTGGCGTGAAAACCGGGATGTCGAATCCCATTAGGTAGTAGGCCGGGCCGGTGGGGAAGTCGAGGTTCGGCTTGATCTTGGTGGCGGCGAACATCTCCCGCTCCAGCACGTTGTAGATGTCCAGCCATCGCTGGCCACCGCGAGCTGCCACTACCCGCTCGAACGCAGCTTTCATCGTCGGCACCCGGGAGTCGCCGTTCTTGTAGACCCGGTGCCCGAAGCCCATCACCTTGTCCTTGCGGGACAGCTTGCCGTGCAACCATTTCGCTGCGTTGTCCGCAGAGCCGATCTCCAACATGTCGTGCATGACGGCTTCGTTGGCCCCGCCGTGCAGGCAGCCCTTGAGGGCGCCGATGGCCGCGGTCACCGCGCTGTAGATGTCCGACTGCGTCGAGGTCACCATCCGGGCCGCGAACGTGGACGCGTTGAAGCTGTGCTCGGCGTACAACACCATGGATTGGCTGAACGCTTCGACGATCGCCGGTTCAGGGACCGCACCGAAGCACATGTGCAGGAAGTTCTCGGCGTATCCCAGCTGGCTGTGCGGTGGGATGGGCGAAAGTCCTTGCCGGCGAGGGATATCGGCGGCGACGATGGTGGGCAGTACGGCGAACATCCGCAGCGACTTGGCGTAGTTGGCTGCCGGGGTGCTGATGTCCTCTTCCGGGTCCTCGGCTCCCAGATAGCTGATCGCAGTGCGGACCACATCCATCGGGTGGCAGCTCTCGGGCAGCTTGGTCAGCAGCGAGTACATCGACCGGTCGACCCGACGGGACGCCCGCTCGCGCTGGCAGAACAATGCCAGCTCCTGGTCGGTGGGCAGTTCGCCGTGCCAGAGCAGGTAGGCGACCTGCTCGAACGAGCAGCGTGTCGCCAGATCCTGCACGGGATAACCCCGGTAGGTCAGGCTGTTGGTCTCGGGCACGACCTTGGAGATGGCGGTGGTGTCGACGACGACGCCGGCCAGGCCCTTGTGGATGTGGGGCGGTTGAGTGGTCATGATTTCACGTCCTGGAGGGTGAAATTGAAGATGTCTGAATCGAATTCGTTGTATTCGGCATAGCGCAGCAGCTCGTACAACCGGCTGCGGTGTTGCATATGGTCGAGGAGGCCGGCTTGGGTTCCGGCGGTGTAAATTTCACGCAGGCCGGCTTCGACTGCGTACATCGCCAGGCGCAGCGTGGTGACCGGGTAGATCACCATGTTGTAGCCGATGTCGGACAACTGCTGAGCCGTCACGAGTTCCGACTTGCCGAACTCGGTCATGTTGGCCAGCAGGGGAGTGTCGACCGCCGCGCGGAAGCGCTCGAATTCCCTTGCGGTGGAGAGTGCCTCGGTGAAGATCAGGTCGGCACCGGTATCGGCGTAGGCCTTCGCGCGGTCGATGGCCGCGTCGATGCCCTCGATCCCGGCGGCATCGGTGCGCGCACAGATGACGAAGTTCGGGTCCCGGCGCGCGGCGACTGCGGCGCGTATTCGCTTGACCATCTCGGTGGCCGGCACCACGGCCTTGCCGTCCAGATGGCCGCAACGCTTGGGGTTCACCTGGTCCTCGAGATGGCAGCCGGCCAGCCCGGCATCTTCGAGAATCGTGATGGTGCGTGCGGCACTCATCGGTTCACCGAAACCCGTGTCGGCGTCCACCAGCGTGGGTAGGTCGGTGGCCGCGGCGATCTGGGCACTGCGGCTTGCCACCTCACTCAGGGTGGTCAACCCGATGTCGGGCAGGCCCAGGTCGGCCGACAGTGCCGCGCCCGACACGTAGATCCCCTCGAAGCCGATGTCCGATACCAGCTTTGCCACCAGTGGCGAGAATGCGCCCGGATAGCGTTGCAGCCGGCCGGAATTCAGGCCCGCTCGCAGCGCCGCCCGTTTGTCGGCCGCGGAGACCGTCGAACCCAGAAGGCCGCTCACCGGAAGATCCCGGAAGGAATCGTCGGCGCCTTGTCCAACACGATCTGGTCGACCCGCAGGTTGAGGGCGTCGAGGCTGCCCGGCTTCATGGTCGCGAGGCCGTCGACGACGGACAGGAACCGCGCCTGCTCGGCGTCGGGGACCACGCCGTCGGCGAGCGCGGTGAACTTGTCGCGGTACTGCGCGCGTTGGAACGGGCGCGCGCCCAGCGGGTGGGCGTCGGCCACGGCCAGCTCGTCGACGATCACTTCGCCGCTCTTGAGTGTCACCACAGCCTTGGCGCCGAACGCCTTCTCGGCGGGGTCATTCGAGTGGTAGCGGCGGGTCCACTCCGGGTCCTCGACGGTCGAGATCTTGTGCCACAGCTCGATGGTGTCGGGCCGGTGTGCCCGCTCGGGAGCGTAGGAGCGCTCGTGGTGCCATTCACCGTCCTGTAGCGCGACCGCGAAGATGTACATCACCGAGTGGTCCAGCGTCTCACGTGAGGCGTCCGGGTCGAATTTCTGCGGGTCGTTCGAGCCGGTGCCGATGACGACGTGCGTGTGGTGGCTGGTGTGCAGCACGATGGTGGCGATCTGGTCGAGATCACCGATCTGCGAACGCATCCGGCGGGCCAGGTCGATGGGGGCCTGGCTCTGGTACTCGGCGCTGTGCTCTTTGGTGTAGCTGTCCAGGATGGCCAGTTTCGGTTCGCCGGGACCCGGTAGCGGCACCCGATAGGTGTGCTCGGGCCCGGACAACAGCCAGGCGATGACGCCGTCCTCGCCTTCCCAGATGGGCGCCGGGGACCCCTCACCGCGCATGGCCCGGTCCACGGCCTCGATGGCGACCTTGCCGGCCAGCGCCGGGGCGTATGCCTTCCAACTGGAGATCAGACCCTTGCGGGACTGGCGCGTGGCGGTGGTCAGGTGCAGCGCCTGGCCGACCGCGGCGTAGATCGTCTCGGGGTCCAGCCGCAGCATGGTGCCGAGGCCGGCCGCGACGGACGGGCCGAGGTGCGCGACATGGTCGATCTTGTGTTCGTGCAAGCAGATTCCGCGCACCAGGTCCATCTGTACCTCGTATGCGGTAGCGATGCCGCGGATCAGGTCGGCGCCGCGGACGTCGAGCTGCTGGGCCACCGCGACCAGGGGCGGGATGTTGTCCCCCGGATGCGAGTACTCGGCGGCCAGGAAGGTGTCGTGGAAGTCGAGTTCGCGGACGGCCACCCCGTTGGCCCACGCGGCCCACTCGGGCGAGTAGGTGCCGTCGATGCCGAACACCGTGGCGCCGCGCGACGTGCGGTGTGCCTGCGCCTGGGCCCTGGCGACGGTGACGGGGCGCCGGATCACCGACGCGGCGGAGACCGCGGCGTTGTCGATGATCCGGTTGACGACCATCGCCTCGACCTCGCGTGTCACGGCGACAGGATCGGCGGCGACCTCCGCGATCTTCCACGCCAGGTGTTCCGAGCGGGGGAATTCCTCGGCGCTGCGTCGCGTGCGTACCTCGTGTGTCTGCATGATTCGCACGCTACGCAGCTGATCGAGAGCCGGAAAGGCCCTGCAGATGCGTAATCGTGCGTCCTTGGTGGCTGCGGTTTGCGAACTTTGTGTAAGTCACCGGAGTTAGGCTCGCGGCAGTGGCAAAGACATTCGTGGGCGCGCGTCTGCGACGGCTGCGCGAGGAACAGGGCCTGACGCAGGTCGCGCTGGCGCGCGCCCTCGATCTGTCCACGAG
The DNA here is from genome assembly GCF_046250085.1 of Mycobacterium sp. SMC-16. Taxonomy (NCBI): domain Bacteria; kingdom Bacillati; phylum Actinomycetota; class Actinomycetes; order Mycobacteriales; family Mycobacteriaceae; genus Mycobacterium; species Mycobacterium sp. SMC-16. The sequence continues at coordinate 5,308,450 of NZ_CP176427.1, read as the reverse complement.
CTACGTCAACCAGCTGGAGAACGACCAGCGCCCGGTGACGGTGCCGGTGCTGCTCGCCCTGGCGGAGCGGTTCGATCTGCCGACCAACTACTTCGCCCCCGATTCCGATGCCCGGCTGGTTTCCGACCTGCGCGAGATTCTCGCCGACACGTCGGCGACCGCCGGCCAGATCGAGGAGCTCGTGGCGAGGATGCCGGCGGTCGGTCAGATGCTGGTCAGCATGAACCGCCGCTTGTTCGATGCCACAACCGAACTCGACGCCATGCACACCCGCGCCACTGTCGACGCGTCGGCGCCGTTGCCGCAGCCGATGCCGTTCGAAGAGGTCCGCGACTTCTTCTACGACCGGAAGAACCACGTCGGCGAACTGGACGCCGCGGCCGAGTCGTTGTTCGACCGGTTCGGCATGCGGCTGGGCGGTCTGGACGCGCAACTGGCCGACCTGTTGATCGCAGAGCTCGGCATCACCGTGGTCATCGACGACGGGGACGTGTTGGGCCCCAACGCCAAACGGTTCTACCGGGAGGACGTCGGCGTCCTGTACCTGGCCCGTTGGCTCCACCCGGGGCAGCGCGCGTTCCAGCTGGCCACCCAGCTGGCGCTGTTGATGTATGCCGACCTGATCGCGGCGATTGTGGCCGGCGACGGCCAACTGAGTTCCGAGGCAAGGGAAGTCGCGCAGATCGGGCTGGCGAACTACTTCGCCGGCGCGTTGCTGATGCCGTATCGGCTGTTCCTGGCGGCGGCCGAGGACCTTCGGTACGACATCGACCAGTTGGCGCGCCGGTTCGAGGTCGGATTCGAGACCGTGTGTCATCGGCTCTCGACGCTGCAGCGCCCTGATGCCAGGGGTGTGCCCTTCATCTTCGTGCGCACCGACAGTGCGGGCAACATCTCGAAACGTCAGTCCGCCACGGCCTTTCACTTCTCTCGGGTGGGTGGCAACTGCCCGCTGTGGGTGGTGCACCAGGCCTTTGCGAGACCGGGCGAGTTCATCACCCAGGTGGCGCAGATGCCCGACGGGCGATCGTATTTCTGGATCGCGCGCACGACGACGTCGACCCCCAGCCGGTTCCGGGGACCGCGGAAGCGTTTCGCCATCGGTCTCGGTTGCGACCTCGCGCATGCCGGCAGGTTGATCTATTCGGCCGGCATCGACCTGGCAGACCCCGAGGCCGCGGTGCCGATCGGTGCGGGCTGCAAGATCTGCGACCGGCCGGCCTGTCCGCAGCGGGCGTTCCCTTACATCGGGCGACCTGTGCAGGTCGATCCGCACACCAGCACCGATTTGCCGTACTCGCCGGTCGAATCGGACTAGTTGTGCCGCTTGACTTTTCCAAATTTTCAGATTCGGAGTTGATTCATGCCATTGACGACCATCGCTCTCGAGCTGGTGCCACCCAACATCGAGTTGGGCCCGCGGTTCGCGATCGACGAGGCGCACAAGGTGTTGGCCAATGCCGCGGCGGTCGGCCTTGAGGGCCGAATTCGGCACGTGATGATCCCGGGGATGGTCGAGGAAGACGGCGACCGCCCGGTCAAGATGAAGCCGAAGATGGACGTCGGGTCTGCTGCACGAATAGGTGACATCTGAGTTGGCTTGCCCAGCATGGGCGGGCTGGAAGGATGTCCCCATGGCAAGGCCCTACCCCCGCGAGTTCCGCGACGACGTCGTCCGGGTCGCTCGCAACCGCGATGACGGTGTAACGATCGAGCAGATCGCCACCGATTTCGGAGTGCACCCGATGACGCTGCAGAAATGGCTCCGTCAGGCCGACATCGACGAAGGCACCAAGCCCGGCAAGAGCGCCAGCGAGTCCGGTGAGCTGCGCGAAGCCCGACGGCGGATCAAACTGCTAGAGCAAGAGAACGAGGTGCTGCGTCGGGCCGCAGCGTATTTATCGCAGGCCAATCTGCCGGGAAAAGGGTCTACCCGCTCGTGAAAGAGCTCGCCGCCGACGGGATCCCCGTCGCGGTGACGTGCCGGGTACTCAAGCTCTCCCGCCAACCGTATTACCGCTGGCTGGCCGACCCCATCACCGAGGCCGAACTCATCGAGGCCTACCGCGCCAATGCGCTGTTCGACGCGCACGCAGACGATCCGGAGTTCGGCTACCGCTACCTCGTGGAGGAGGCGCGCGATGCCGGCGAGCCGATGGCCGAGCGCACCGCATGGCGGATCTGCTCGCAGAATCGACTGTGGAGCGTGTTTGGTAAGAAACGCGGCAAGAACGGCAAAGTCGGGCCGCCGGTGCACGACGATCTTGTCGAGCGTGACTTCACCGCTGAAGGGCCAAATCAGTTGTGGCTCAGTGACATCACTGAGCACCGCACCGGTGAGGGCAAGCTCTACCTCTGTGCGATTAAGGACGTGTTCTCCAACCGGATCGTCGGCTACAGCATCGACTCCCGAATGAAGTCACAACTGGCCATCCGGGCACTACACAGCGCGGTAGCCCGACGCGGAGATGTCGCGGGGTGCATTCTGCACTCGGATCGCGGATCTCAGTTCCGGTCAAGGAAATTCGTACACGCCTTGAATCAACACGAGATGGTCGGCTCTATGGGCCGTGTCGGAGCCGCCGGCGACAACGCCGCCATGGAGAGCTTCTTTAGCCTGCTGCAGAAGAACGTGCTCGACCGCCGCCGCTGGGACACCCGAGAACAACTCCGCATCGCGATCGTCACCTGGATCGAGCGCACCTACCACCGGCGCCGCCGCCAGTCCGGCCTCGGGCGGTTGACCCCGATCGAATTCGAAGCAATCATGACCACACCGGCCAGTCAGGCCGCGTGACCGAAACTGTCACCTGATCGTGCAGCAGACCCGTCCTCGACTTCTGGCAGTTGATCAAACCGGAGCTGCCGGGAATGCAGGGGCTGTGTACGCAGGTGACGTCCTTCTTGACGAAGGACGCATTGGCCGAGCGGCTCGATGTACTGCAGGACGCGGACTTCGATGGCATTGCCTTCGTCGGTGTCCCGCGCACCATAAGCGACGGCGACGGGGTCGGGGTGGCTCCGACCGATGCGCTGTCGATCTATGCGGACCGGGTGGCCAACCGCGGCGTCATCCTGATCCCCACCCGCGGTTGGGAAATCGGGCGCTTCGATTTCAAATGTGCGCAGGGTGCCACCTACGACATGACCCAGCTGCTGTACTCCGATGCGATCGTGGGCTTCCTGAAGCACTTCGCGGTGACGACTGAGCATCGTCCCGAGATCCTGTTGTCGTTCGGGTTCGTCCCGAAGATCGAGTCGAAGGTCGGCCTGATCAATTGGCTTATCCAAGACCCGGGCAATCCGGTGGTCGCCGCCGAGCAGGAGTTCGTGGCGCGACTGGCCGGCGAGGAGCCGGCAGTCAAGCGGGCGCTGCTGCTCGATCTGTACAAGCGCGTCATCGACGGCGTCGCTGACCTCGGTTTCCCGATCAGCATCCACCTCGAAGCTGCGTACGGGGTGTCGAAGCCGGCGTTCGAGACATTCGCCGCGATGCTGGACTACTGGGCCCCGACATCCAGTAAGCGGGCGCGGAAAGCGGAGTAGCGTCAATTGCTTCGGTTAGGCGACGACAACGGTAAACCTCATAGGATCGCTATGAACTCCTCACTCGCGAGTATCTCGATGTCGAATTCGTTGGCCTTTGCGCGTACAGCCTTGTCATCAGAAACGATCGCCCAGGTCTCACCAAAAAGCTGCTGCTCCCGCTCCCTTGTGGCATCGACAGCGCACGCGACGATCAACGGATCAGCGTTACCCTGGTTGGCGTACAGGTCCACAAGCTTCTTATCGCCGACAGGCACGGTTGCCATGACCTCGGCAAGAATCACAAGAACGCTTCCCGTCGTCTTGTACTCGACATCGCTCAGTTGATGAATGTCAGGGAACCAGCGTGCCCCATAGAGCACCTCCGTCGGAATCCGACAGTTCTTCCGGAAAAACCCGCTCGACCGCTGCTTTCGTGTCAACTTCGACAATGCGTTGCAGTCGATGAGGTACCGATTATCTTTCACCGCAACGCCTCCCGGAATGTATTGATCTCGGAAGGCTTGATTTTGTTGAGGCATACCGTTCGGCAAAAATCCCTAGCCGTCAGCTTCTTGGCATCGAGCGCATCGAGCATTCGGACAGAGAATTCGCGACCGTTGTATTTGCGAATCGCGTTGACTGCCTTGGGTGCACGAACCTGTGGGCGTAACCGATTTTCATACTCGGCCCTCAATTCCCCCAAGTAACCATCTGCCACTTCGGGCTTGATCAGCTTCAGGCGCATCGCTCTGACCACAACAGCACTCGGAGTGGTCATGAAGAGGTCGGCCGCCGACTTCATTGCTTCAAGCGACACAAGTTCGGCCGCATTCATCATCGTGGCCGGCATCAACATCTCACCGACGATGTCGTACTCGCGTTCTGGCGTCGGCGCCAAGCTTGATCCGTCGTAGGTAACGGGTGCAAATATCTTGCGCGCCACCAACACCGCCATAAGAACAAGGGTGAAAATCTGTCGCCCGGCGGGTTCCTGATAGTCACCGTGGTCTCCGCCTGCAAGGAAGATGTACGGAACCTTCGCATCTTTGATCGTCATCCCACTGAAGGCCACGCCTTGAAGGCGCTGCGGCATAAAGTTATTCACGCTCCGAGCCACCAATACCTGATGGTCCTCGAGGTGCCGGATCAATAGCTCAAGAGCAGCTTCTTTCGTATTTGCTGTTCGGATCGAGCCCTCACCAAAGCCCAGCGCATCGCTCAGGATCTGCGCATCGTGCGCCACCGTCCTGCCAGGTTTCCTGAGTAGCCCGACAATCTGATTCTCAACCAAAGTGCGGTCGTACTTCTTCAACATTTCTTGCTTGCGCAGCAGATCCTTCACGATCAACTCGATGTCACGCAGCTCAACCGTTGCCCGGGAGTTCAGCGAGAAGGTGTCCTTGGTCAGGCCCTGGAGCAGTTTCTCGGTCTTCGCCTCCAGTTGCGCTTGAACTAAGGCATATGGTGCGAAGAACAACGAATACGGGATGTCGCCCACGCGTGCCAACTCGACCAGCGCGGAGAACGAAATCACATTCTTCTCAAGTGCTTTCGTATAAGGCGCACGGCCGCTGGCGACCGAATTCTCCAAAAGATCGACGAATACTCGCCTGTCGATCTCGACATGGCGGCTTTCAAGCACTACGTCCATCCGTATTACCTCGCCTATTGCCCGGCCTCTTCGGCATACCGCGGCGCCAGCGATTCCATCTGGTTCATCACCGCCACGATCGCGGCCGGCTGCTGATCCGGCGGGTATCCGTACTTGCGCAGCAACCGCTTGATCGACGCCCGCAGTTTGGCCTTCACATCCTCACGTACAGTCCAGTCGATACGGGTGTCCCGACGCATCGTGGCAACCAAATCCCTTGCGATCTGGGCGAGTACGTCGTCACCCATGACGTCCACCGCTGACGGATTCTGGGTGACAACGTCGTAGAACGCGAGTTCATCGGTGGCCAGCGGCGGTGTGAACTGCTTGCCGCGGTCCGCTTCGGCCACCACTTCCTCGGCCAGCTCGACCAACCGTGCGATCACGTCGGCAGCAGTCAGCTGCTGATTGGTGTACTTGGTCATCAGCTCATCGATGCGCTGCGAAAACAGCTTGCTGCGTACATCATTGCCGCGCGTGGACTCCCGAGCCTTCTCCAGCAGGCTGGCTTTGAGTGCCTCGATGGCCAGGTGTGCCTTGCTCGGCTTCTGGGCGTCTTCCACCCACGCCGGGGTGAGGTGATCGAGTTGCGGCAAGTCCAGTCCCGCGGCGCGATAAATGTCGACGACGCCGGTGGTTTCGGCGGAACCGACCACGATTTCGCCCAGCAGTCGCTTGATGTCGTCGGGGATGGGCTCGCCAGCGGCAATACGGTCTCGTGCGTCGAGCTTCGCCATCCAGCCGCGAACTTCTTCGTAGAACCGCACATCGGGGCGGACGCGCTCAAGTTCGGCGTCGCGGTCGGTATGGCCTCCGGTCAGAGCCCACGCTCGGGTCAGCTTCGCTGACAGATCCCGGAACGTGTCGGCAAGCTGGCGTGCGGAAGGATCGTCGGGGTCGACATTGCCCGGTGTAGCCGGCGACCGGAGCATGACGGTGACACCGAGAGCAGCGTCGTACCAACCCCGTTTTGGGTCGGACCGCACAACGTCACGCCATTGCTCACCGACCAACGTGTGCAGCTTGCCCAACAAGTCGTAGACGACGGCAGCGGCCTCAGCCATGTTCTGGCCCACCAGTTTGTCGCTGACATCTCTGGTGTTGCGGGTGAATTCGGCCAGCGCCTTGGTCAAGTTATCCACCAGAGGTGAATACGCGACCAGTAGCCCGTCCAGCTTGCCGCGGTAAGTGCGGTTCACTCGGGCCAGGGTCTGCATCAGCAGCGCACCCTTGAGGGGACGGTCGATGTAGAGCGTATGCAGAGCCGGGGCGTCGAAACCGGTCAGCATCATGTCCTTGACGATCACGATTTCGAGTTCGTCGTCCGGATCTTTGACGCGCTGTTTGACCGCGGCGATCGCACTTGGTCGGCGCAGGTGCTTGGTGATTTCGGGGGTTTCGCCCGGTGAGGCCGTGTACACGACCTTGACCACGCCCTTGTCGTCGGCGTCGTCATGCCAGTCCGGGCGCAGCTCAATCAGTTCCTTGTACAGGCGCGCGGCAATCGACCGGGTGGCGCAGACCACCATGGCTTTGCCTGGGCCGCCGATGAAAGGCCGCATCAGCTCTCGCCGGGTTTCCCAGTGCCGCACCAGATCTGCGGCCAGCTCGCGTACCCGGTCGGGCGCTCCGTAGACGGTGTCGAGGACGGCCACACTCTTTTGCAGCCGTTCCTTGTCCACTTCGTCGAGGCCGGCGGTGACTTCTTCTGCGGCATCGTCGATCTGGTCGTCGCCCACACCGTCGATGCGGGCGAGTTTGATCAGCCGCGGCTCGAACAGTACCGGCACGGTTGCGCCGTCGGACACCGCGCGGTGCAGGTCGTACACATCAATGTCGTCGCCGAAAACCCGGCGGGTGTCGCGCTCTCCCTCGGCGATCGGGGTGCCGGTGAATGCGATCAGGGTGGCGTGCGGCAGTGCGTGCTTCAGGTGTGCGGCGTAGCCGTCGAGGGTGTCGTAGTGGCTGCGGTGTGCCTCGTCGGCGATCACGATGATGTTGCGTCGCGGCGACAGCAACGGGTGGTCGGACCCAGCTTTGCGTTCGTCGTCGGTCAGCCCGAACTTCTGCAGAGTCGAGAAGTAGATGCCGCCGCTGCGGGTGTCGGTGAGTTTCTGGCGCAGCTGGTCGCGGCTGGTGACTTGCTGAGGGTGTTCGGGCAGCAAGGTGCTGACGTTAAACCCGTCGAAGAGTTGGCTGTCGAGTTCGGTGCGGTCGGTCAGCACGATCACCGTGGGGTTGGCCAACCTCGGATGGCGCATCACCTTGGCGGTGTAGAGCTCCATTTCCATCGACTTACCCGAGCCCTGGGTGTGCCACACCACACCAGCCCGGCCGTCGCTGTCGACGGCCTCGACGGTACTGCCGACCGCCTTGGTGACGGCAAAGTATTGGTGGGGCTTGGCAATTCGCTTCCGCAGACCGGAAGCGTCCTCGTCGAAGGCGGTGAAGTCACGCAGCAGCTGGCCGAATCGCTCGACGTTGTAGACCCCGGCGAGGGTGAGGTCCAGCTCCGTGGCGGGCTCACCGTCGGCGGCTGGTTCGCCGTACTCGACCGGGTGGCCATCGTCGTCGACGTTCCACGGCGCGAAGTGATTCCACGGCGTGAACGGTGTGCCGTACTGGGCGTTGATGCCGTCGGTCACCAGCACGAAGCAGGTGAAGCGGAACGCCATCGGGAATTCGCGCAGGTAGGTCTGCAGCTGGTTGTAGGCGGTCTCGGCGGTGGCGCTCTTGGTGCCGGCTTGTTTGAGTTCGATGATCGACAGCGGCAGGCCATTGATGTACAGCACGATGTCGAAGCGGCGTTCGTGTTCGTGGCTGCGGATCGTGACCTGGTTGACCGCCAGGTAGCGGTTCTTGGCCGGGTCGGCGGACATGAACCGGATGGTCGGGTTCACTTCGCGGCCGTCGTGATCGATGTAGCTGATCCCGCGGTAGCCCTCGGTGAGGATCTTGTGCAGCCGGAAGTTCTCTGTGATGGCATCTTGGGATTGCGGCGTGGTCACCTCGGCATAGGCCTGTAGCAAATACTGTTCGGGCACATCATGATTCAGATTTCGTAGCGCGGTTTCGACCGCGCCGCGCAGCACGATGTCATGCCAGTTCTCGCGCTCACCGGAGCCCGGGGCAATCTCCTTGCCGCTCTTGTATTCCCACTCGATCTCGCCGAGCTGGTCGAGAGTCCACTGCTCCCAATATGCTTCGTTCATTACGCCGGTCACGGCACATCTCCTTCGGGGTGGTGCTGTTCGAATTCGGCCCGCGAGCGGGCAAGTTCGATAGCGAGGGCCTTTTCGTCGGGCAGCACCACTCGGTATTCCGACGCCAGGACTTTGTTCGGCAGCCCGTCGAGGGCGTAGCGGGCTTCATCTGCACCCTTCTCGGCGCATAGGATCAGCCCCACCGGCGGGTTCTCACCGGGTATGGCCCAGTGTTCGCTGGCGTAGTTCAGGTAGAGGTGCATCTGCCCCGCGTCTTGGTAGCTGAACCGGCCCAGTTTCAGGTCAATCAGCACCAATGCCCTCAGCCGACGGTGATACATGACCAGATCGACGCGGAACCAGGTGTCATCGATCCGGAGTCGTCGCTGGCGGGCGACGAAAGTGAAGTCTCCACCGAGTTCGAGCAGGAAGTCGGTCAGGTGAGCGATGAGCCCTGCTTCGAGGTCAGTTTCGGAGTATTCGTCCTTCAAGCCGAGAAATTCCAGCACGAAGGGGTCTTTGAGCGCCATCTCCGGTGGGGTCGGCTCATCGTCGGGCACGCCCCTGTTGAGCATGCCGACCTTGTTGGCCGACAGTGCCGTGCGCTCATAGAACATCGAGTCGATTTGCCGCGCTAACTGCCGGACGGTCCAGCCGCCCCGCAGAGCCTCGGCCTCGTAGAAAATGCGGGCGTTCTCGTCCCGCACCGACAACAGCCGCACGTATGCTGACCAAGGTAGCTGGAAGGCCTTGGCCAGGGTGGCGGGGTCGATCTGACCATTTGTTGGAGCACCAGATTTTCCAGACACTGTCTGGAAAATCTGCTCGGGAGTCCAGACCAGCCGGAACTGCCGCATCTGGTAGAGATTCTGCCTGGCGAAACCTCGACCAAACCTAGCCGTCAAGTCTTGCGCGAGCCGCTTCAGAAGTTGTTTGCCGTATTCTGCGCGTTCCAGCCCGCCCTGCTCATCCTCAACGATTCGATGGCCGATTTGCCAGTAGGCAACCGTCATCATCGTGTTCACGCTCCGGGCGGTTGCGGCACGTGCATCGTTCAGAACCAGAACGATGTCGTTCAGTACATGTTCATAGCTGTCATTCGCTGCTACCTCACCTGGCATTGATCGGCCGCCTTGAGTTGCTGGTCGACAGATGACGGGCACCCTGTGTCAGCAATTGTGCGAGTTGTATTTGCACAATTTGTGCAACGCTGCGTTGCACAAATGCGATATCCGTCCAGGCCACCGCGAAGGCGCGCCGTTGACCGGCCTGTACCGTATCAGCGACGGCGTCCAACAGCTCGAGGCGCCACGGTGAAATCACGCTTTTTAGCTGTGGCACAGGGGAATTCACGTCATCGTCCATCTCTACAGCATCTCTTCCGCCTTGGCTGCGGCCTGCTTGACGTTGACCTTGCCGTTCATTAGGAGTGGGAGGAGTTCGTCGCGGGTCGTAGCCAATTTCAGGTTTTCGCGCCGCAGCGACGCCTGAAGCTGCCTGAGAGGGTTTGCGACGTTTTCGAATTCGTCTCGGCTGAGCGCTGCTACATCAGGCACCGGCGCATGCGTAAACGCCTCGGCCCGAACAGCTGGGTATGCGCTCCCTTCAGCAACCGACTCAAGATACTGTTGAAACGCTGGCTGGCGCGCCGCTTCGTAGAGGAATGCCGGGCCACACTCGCGCGGACTGATAACTGCAAGGCCAGTTGAGGCTACGAGTAGCGGGTCATTGTCCAGAATCAAACTGTGCGACCGGCGGTTTGGACGGACTGTCGACCATACGACGTCTCCCCTCGCCAGCCCCCGTCGTGCACGACTCGGAGCAGTGTTCCAATCCGTGGTGCATGGAATCTCGTGGTCCCCGTCTCGCACGGCCGCAATATCGAGATAGCGCAGTTCTCCCGCTGGGCGGGGTTTCACCGCGACCCGGTTGATGTCAGCGATAGTTCCGAGCTCTGTAGTTCGCGATGAAGCAAATTGATAATCAAAGATTGCTCCGAGAAGCTCATTGATAGTGCTTGCGGTCCGACGGTTCGCCGCGATCTTGTCGTCCAGCGCGCCGACGACCTCTGCGACGGCGTCCTGGGTATGTCGGGATGGCATTAACAGATTTATTGCTTTGGCTTCTGGATAGTAGAGGGTCTGATGAGTTGATCCGGTGGCCCACCGCCGGATGCTGTCAGATTCGACCATCAGCGCATATCGCAGGTAGTTGGGATTGAGTTCGGTGCCGCAGACCCAATTGACGAAATCTTGACTGGTGCACATAGGGATAGCCATCTGAACTACATAGCCGACGGAAGCTGTACGCGATAAACACACAGTCCCGGCTGGCAGAAGTCGAGTGGATGAGTTTTCGACACCCAACTGCGACACTTGCTGAAACGTATCGCCAATGATCTCGCCGTGATGCGATGTCGCATCCTTGATCCCTACCCAAGGGATTCCGCCATTCCAATAGTCATCCCGGCCACGGCTTGGCGTATGTCCAGATTCAAGTCTGGCGACCGCACTCAGTGGTGTCCACTCATAGCCGACGGTTGTGAAGGTCCGTGGGTTTCCAATGCTCAGGACCCCATTTCCAGGAATCACTGCCGTCGTGGCTTCCCTGCCCCCCGTAGCAGTTGAACGACTCATTGTGCGATCCGCTTCAGCTGTTCGCGGACCACCGCATCGAGCCGCGCCGACTCGTCCAGGGCCGTTGTCAATTCCTTTGTCAGCCGGGCGATCTTCTCGTCGATCGGTTCACCGTCAACCTCACCCTCGGCTGCACCCACATAGCGTCCTGGGGTCAGCGCGAAGCCGGCAGCCTTGATCTCGTCGAGCGTTGCAGTCTTGCAGAACCCGGGGACATCGTGGTAAACGTCGATCGCCGACTCGCGGCCGCGCCAGGCCCGGAACGTGTTGGCGATGCGTTGAATGTCGCCTTTCTCGCCATTAGAAAAGGCCCGCTCCACCCGGTCAACCATGTAGCCGAGTTCGCTGGCGTCGATGAACAGCACCTGTCGGCTGCGGTCGGTCTTGCCTGCCTTACCCGCAGACTTGTCCTTCGCGAAAAACCAGACACACGCGGGGATTTGGGTCCCACGGAATAGCTGTCCGGGTAGCGCGAGAATGCAGGAAACCACGTCGCCTTCGACCATGGCCTTGCGGATCTCGCCCTCACCGCCGGTGTTGGAGGTCATGGTGCCGTTGGCCATCACCACGCCGGCTTCGCCATGTGCGGTCAGCTTGCTCAGAATATGTTGCATCCAAGCGTAATTCGCGTTCCGCGCGGGCGGCACACCGTAACGCCAGCGCGGATCGTCTTCGCGGCGTACCCAGTCCTTGATGTTGAACGGCGGATTGGCCAGCACATAGTCGGCCTTGATGTCCGGATGGATATCGCGGGCGAAGGTGTCCTGCCACACCGTACCCAGACCCGCGGTGTCGATGCCGTGGATGGCAAGGTTCATCTTGGCCATCCGCCAGGTGCGCTCGTTGAATTCCTGGCCGTAGACCGCGATGTTGGTCGGGTCCTCGCGATGGCGTTCCAGGAACTTCTCGGCCTGCACGAACATGCCGCCGGACCCGCAACATGGGTCGTACACCCGCCCCGAGTGCGGTTCCAGAATCTCGACCAGCGTCCGCACGATCGACTGCGGCGTATAGAACTCGCCGCCCCGCTTGCCCTCGGCCTTGGCGAACTTGTCCAGGAAGTATTCATAGACTTCCCCGAGTAGGTCGCGTGCTTTGGAGGCCCCGCCGCCGGCGAAACGCGCGGAGTTGAACAGGTCCAGCAGTTCACCCAGTCGCCGTTGATCAACGTTGTCGCGGCCGTACATGGTCGGCAGCACGCCACGCAGTGACTCGTTGGCGTCCATCAGGCCACGCATTGCCTCGTCGATCAGATTGCCGATCGACTGGGCATCATTGCTGGCCGATGCCGGAATTCCCTTAGCGTGCTTGGCCAAATACTCCCAACGGCACTCACGTGGCACCCAGAACACACCACTGCCGGTGTATTCGTCTCGCTCCTCCAAGGTTTCGCTGATGAAATCCTCGGGCTCACCAGCCAGTTCGGCGGCGAGTTCGCCACGGCGTTCATCGAACGCGTCGGATACATACTTGAGGAACACCAGACCGAGCACTACGTCTCGGTACTGGGAGGCATCCATCGAGCCACGCAGCTTGTCGGCGGCCTTCCACAAGGTGTCCTTGAGTTCCTTGCTGGTCGACGGTGCGTCCGCGGCCTTCGCCTTTACCTTCGCCATGCGGCGTTGCCCTCCTCATTGGGTTCCTTGATGTGCGCAGTCAGTGTGCCAGCGGCCAGTCCGTTCACCAGCTCGTTTTCTAGTGCGTCGAGAGCCGCCAGCTCCGCCGTGAGCGCGGCCCGGTGCTGCGCGCACCGTTGCAGGCTCAGGTCCAGCGCACCGCCCGCGTCAGCCGGGATCACCCGCACGGTCCACGACGTCGTGTCGGTGCCGCGCTGGGCGCAAATGTCGGCGGCCAGCACCTCGGGCAGCAGCCGAAAGCGGCTGTGCCTACGGGTCATACAGCGCACGATCCGAGCCGGGGCCTGCACCACGTGACCGCCGACCTCGTCGACGATTGCGTGCGGCGCGCCCGTCGGCACGAAAACGACATCGCCCGGCTCGGTGAACCGTGCCCGCGGCGCGGTGGACTCCAGTGTGAGCCGGTCGATTCGACGCGCACCGACCGGCATATATCCGCGGACCTCGTCTGTGCCGATGACCGCGACGGTGCCCGCCCCAGCTGCGTGACAATCCTTGGGTGACAGCCGAACACCTTTGAGCACCTTCGCCAGTCGGTCGGTGCCGGTGGTTGCCGATGACCATGGCAGCGGTGCCCTGAGCTGATCAGTGACCGAGGCTGCTAGGTCGATGTCGTCGATCAGCCGGGCCGATGACTGGGAAGCCAGCTCCCAGATTCGGCTCAGGGCAGCACCTTTCACCTCAACATCGGGTTCGCACACGGGCCAGCGCAGCTGGCGGCGGCGCAGCACCGTTGAAGTATCGCGGGCTGCACTGCGCAAGAACGAGTGCTTGCCCACGAGACCCGACACTGCCGCAACCACATCGGCTGCCGTGGCATCGACTTCGCCGGCGTTGAGCGCGTGGTCGGAGTGGTCGGCGTACGTTGTCCATTGCGGTGCGCCGGGTTCGGCCGGCGCGAGCACCCACATCGCCAGACGGCGGCGGCCACCGCCGCGGCACATACCCTTCGGTAGGCGTGCCACATAGCGCAATGGAGCAACGTAGTGGTCGCCCCGGACGAGTGCTGCGAAGCGGTGCCGCTCCGCAGCACCGTCAAGGGGATCGACCAGAAGCGTTGCGGGGCCGATGATTACCGCCCGGCCGCCCGGAGCGAGTTCCATGGCAACATCGGCCACCCAGTTGAAGAAAGCCGCAGCATCAGCCGGGGTGGCTGCGGCCCATTGACCGACGATGAGCGAGGTTGCAACCTCGTCGCTGTCGGTGGTGATCGAGCGAAGGTTTGCTCCGCGGGCGTCGAGGCTGCGCCAGGCGGCCCGCTGCCATGGGGTCTTGAGCAGGTGATCGGCTACCCCGAGCGTGGGGCGCTCAGTTTCATCGAAGGCGGAGAAGGCGCCGTTGACGAGCATCAGGCCGCCGGTGCGTTGTGGAACCACCATGCCTGGCGTGGTGCGGGACAGCTCGGCCAACATGGTGTGCAACAGGTGCGCACCCTGTTTGGTGAGCACCTCCGCGCCGCCTTGGGTGCGAGCCAACGCGACCATGCGGTCCAGCACCCGCGCGGCACTGAACCCGGCTTCGGCCAGTCGGTCGATCTGTGAGACGAGGGCTTCGTCGTCCAGCAGGGCGAACGCCGTCTTCAGCGGTAGGAGCGCGTCGTGATCGGCGGTGATGATTTCCGAGAAGATGGCTTCCGCCGGCAACCCTGCCAGGGGTTCGCCGAGCTTGGCGTGTAGCAGGAGCAGCAGTGATGCGTCGTCGAGCCGATCGGCAGCGGCGTCCAGCAGCGAAGAGTGGACCGCCGCGTCGTCGGCGGCGTGTGGGTTGTTCCCTCGCCCGGTGTTGCGGAACCACTCGGCAACTTCGGCGGCGTCGAAAATGAGATCGGAGTCGGCGATCGGTTGAGGAAACGGATCGCCCGACTGGGCGTAGCGGCCGCGCCAGACGGTGACCACTGGGCGCGCGACATCGGCAAGGTCGGCGATGTCCTGCATCGACAAGGTGTCCATCAGCTCTCTCCTTCCCTGGCGGTCGACTGCGTTTGATGTACAGCCGACGTTAGAGCCACAGTGGACACTTGTCATGTAGTTATTCGATAAGACCGCTTATCAATGCACTTTTTGCTGGTACTACGGGTACGGCGCACTGTGGACGGAGTCATGTCGCCGGCCCAGGAGTAGGCAGTGAGTCGTCACAACCGCCGATGCAACTCGGCAAAACCGCCGCATAGGCATGCCACTCAGCCTCGCCACCACGGCGTCTGTTCGTGCGGCAAAGTCCGATTCCCCGACCACGTGGCGGCGGTCGCAGCGCTTCATGATGCCGCCACACAACGACACTTCGCGGCCCAGGACGGCGCAACGACCAGGCGTCACGAAGTCCGCAGCTACAGCTGCAAGGAGTGCAAGGGATGGCATCTCACGTCAAAGCCCCACCGGCGCAACGAAATCAACGCGAATCGCTGGTTGGAAGACACACGATAAGTCCGCTCGCGTTGCTGAACTCGGCGCAGCGAAGCCCAGGTTCCTGCCCGAACCCTGCGACGCTATCAGCGATGGTGTTGTGCGACGACCGCCCCTTTGTGGGTCGCACTGTGGTTTCCGTGAATTGGCCATCGGCGCAACAGTATTCGCTCGGGCTGAGTGATGCTCCGAGCTGCGCATGCCGCCTGGATTGGACTGGATGGGGTACACGTTGAAGTCGATTCTGCCCGTTTGTGGGTGCTCAACGGGCGATCCGATACCACGCCGTCGGCCGTAAGCACACTGTCGCCCCTGCCGGGCGGTCGCCCGGCCAGGCCATCGATGCCACTGTCACGTCTTGCCGAACCAGTTGGTTCGGGATTACAGTCAGTTTCCGAACCAACTGACTTGGGAGGTCCCTGTGGACGTCGATACCGCCCGCGCTCGTTTCGCCGAACTGCGGGGCCAGGCTCATGTCGATCCGGCCGAGTTGGACGAAATCTGGGCCTCGCTGGAACCGATCCGCGCCGAAGAGATGGTCGGGAACTGGAAAGGCGACGAGTTCGACACCGGCCACAAGATGAACGGCCAACTTCAAGCTGCCCGGTGGTACGGCAAGACGTTCAAGTCGATCAACGACGTCGAGCCCATCGTCTGCTACGACGAAGCGGGACAACTGTTTTCGAACCGCGACTTGAGTCGCGGTGGAGCGACGTTGTGGGACATCGAGTTTCGCGGCGAGGTGACCGGAACCATGGTCTACGACGGCCAGCCCGTGTTCGACCATTTCAAGCGCGTCGACGACGACACCCTGATGGGCATCATGAACGGCAAGCGTCAGCGCGCCGACGGTCAGTTCCTCTACTTCCTCCTCGAACGTGACCGGTGAGAGCCGCTGGGCATGCGACACGTGAGCGCATCATGGCTGCGGCGAAAGCGGAGTTCTCCGCGTTGGGATTCGCCGGCGCCCGGCTGAATCGTATTGCGGCCGAAGCGAATGCCAGCAAGGAACGGCTGTACAGCTACTTCCAGGGCAAGCAGGACCTGTTCGAGGCCGTGATCGAGCAGTGGATTCAGGACGCGCCTTACGACGCCATCTTCAAGCCGGACGACGTTCCCGCGTATGCCGTTGCGCTGTTCGACTACATGGTGGCCGATCCGGTCGGTGCGCGGCTGCAGCGGTGGATCGAGTTGGAAGCCGCCGGCGGGATGTTCGGAGACCACGTGCTGCGCCGGATTTTCCAGTCCAAGCTGGACCGGATCGCCGAAGCGCAGCGCAGTGGGATCATCGACCCATCGTGGCGCCCCATGGATCTGCTGGTACTGCTCAACGACATGACCTACGCGCTCGCCGCGGGCGGGTTCGGTATCGACCGCATCGTCGACCAGCCGCTGTCCCCGGAAACCGTTGCCGTGCGTCGGTCCGCTGCCGCCGAAGCCGCCCGCCGACTGGTTCAGCAGCCCGCCGGTGCCTGACGACCTGGCCGGGTTCGGCCCGTTCTTTGCCGCCACGCGGCATCAGGATTCGCCGGCGCCGCCGTGGCGCCCGATGAGCGAGCTGACGGATCCCGACGTGCTGTTCGCTCGCGTGCAGAAGGTGCGGTCTGCGTTGATGGGCAACGGGGAGCCGGAGATTCGCGTCGCCGCGTCGGTCGCGCACCTCGGGCTGGTGGCGCGGTTGATCGCCCCGATGATCGGTGCCGCCGCTCTCGGTGAACCGGTGTCGTGGTCTTTGGCGGACCTGTTCTGGCAGGACCAATTGGGTGGGCCGTATCCGTTGTCGGTGTCGGCTGCGCCTGCTGGTGGGCGGTCCGCGGTCGAGGCCATCACCGAAGCCTTCGGGCCATTCGGCGTCAGCCCGAAAGTGTTGTGGGGCAATGTGGGATCGGCCGCCAACAGTGCGGCTCAGCAGATCACCCGGGCGCAGCCCGACTTGGCCGAAACGGCTGCCGCGGCGGCCGACCGGGTGCTCGCCGATCCCCGGGTCGACGGGGGAGTGCTGCGCTCGGGTCCGGAATTCCGGCGGAACAGCTGCTGCCTGATCTACCAGCTGGCGGGCGACCGGGAGGCGTGCTGCGGCGACTGCGTGCTCACCGCACCGGGATCAGGTCGAACGCCTGCTTGATGATGCTCAGCAGCCACTGCGCCGCGGTCTGCCCCTTGAATGTCGGCCAGGTCAACTGGAAGTTCACCACCCACGGCTGACCGGTGCGGTCGACGGCATACCAGCTGAAACCCAGGTCGCCCGGCAGGTTCCCGCCTTTGGAGCCGAGGTACGGCCACTTGTCGCGGTCCAGGTCGATGCCGGCGACCTTCGACATGATGTCGCGCACCGGCGCGGCCGGGCCGGTGGCGGCGGCCTGCACCGCGACATGCTCGCGACAGATGTCGGCGGCGCTGCCGTACCACTCGGCCCCGATGCTGGAGGCCGGTGTTCGCGTGCGGTACGGATCCGGTTCGTAGGGGCGTGAACTCACCTGCTGCAGCAGCGCCGTGCGTTGCGCCTTGTCGCCGTTCTTCCACTGGTCGCGGACATCCGGTTTACCCCAGCCGATGGAGAACAGTTCGTGCATGGTCGGGTAGGGCGTCAGGCTCGCCGGGTCGTGATGTCCGGCCACGACCAGCGCCTCGTCGACCGCGGCCGGCCCCACCTTGTTGATCAGCATGTCGGTGGCCATGTTGTCGCTGACCGAGATCATCTGCTGGGCCGCCTCGTGGACCGTCACCTGCGTACCCGGCGCCAGGTTGTCCAGGCCCGCCGAACCGAGCTTCTTGCCCTCGGCGGTGACGGTGACCTTGTCGTCCCAGCTGAGGGTCCCCGCCGACACCGCTCGCGCAACGGCAAGCAGCACATAGACTTTCATGATCGACGCCAGCGGCATCGGCTCGTCCACGTTGGTGCCGGCGACCTTGACGCACTTGCCGTCGACGACCTTGGCGATCTGATACGAGTAGTGCGCGCCGGACTTCGCGATCGCCGCGTCGACGTCGGCCCAGGACTTGACGGGCGGCGGACGCAGCGAGACCTCCATGCGGTCGACGGTGCCCTTGCTGTCGACGTGTAGCTCGATGTCCTGGTTCACGCCGTAGGAGTTGGTGACGTGCAGCGTCGAGTGCCCGGCGCCGATGTCGATGCCCGTGAGCTTGAACGGGCGGTCCCACCAAATCCACTTCATCCGGTAGGTGATGTCGTCCACCTGATCGGGCGCTGCCAGCGTCTTCACACCGGCCGGCTCGATGGACCAGTCCGAGTTGAGCATGTCCATGGTCTGCCGCGACCGCATGCCCTGAGGCGTGCTCATGTCGATCAGCGCACCGTAGGCAGCGCTCGATAGCGGCGGGGCGGCGGCAGGCGTGCTGCAGCCACCGAGGACGACGATGACTGCGCCGGCCGTGGCCAGCGCAGTGCGGGTCCTACGCCTGCTGGTCGGAACCAGCAACGTCCAACACAACCTCGAACTCGAGCAGGGATGCGCCGGTGGCGACGGGGTTGGCCCGCTGCCCGGCGTGCGCCTCGACGGCGGGGCCGGTGGCCCAGGCCTGGAACGCTTCGTCGGACTCCCACGTCGTCACGACGAAGTAGCGATCCTCGCCCTTGACGGGGCGCAGCAGCTGGAACCCGAGGAAGCCGGGCTGGCCGTCGACGGCGTGAGCACGGTTCGCGAACCGCTTCTCCAATTCCGGGCCGGCGTTGGGCGGAACTTCGATGGCGTTGATCTTCACCACAGGCATGTGGTTCAGGTTACCGCGCTAGTCGACAGGCAGGATGGGGCCATGACGACCGACCTGCTCACCGCCCGCGGCGGCGCCGGCGAGCCGATTGTGCTGGTGCACGGATTGATGGGCCGCGGTACGACGTGGGACCGGCAGCTGCCGTGGTTGACCGAACTGGGCGAGGTCTACACCTACGACGCGCCGTGGCACCGCGGCCGCGATGTCCCCGATTCCGAGGCCATCAGCACCGAGCGCTTCGTCGCCGACCTGGCCGACGCGGTCGGCTCGCTGGGGCGTCCGGCGCGGTTGATCGGGCACTCGATGGGCGGGCTGCACAGCTGGTGCCTGGCTGCGGCCCATCCGGAACTGGTCACCGCGCTGGTGGTCGAGGACATGGCCGCGGATTTCGTCGGCTTCACCATCGGCGCCTGGGACCCGTGGACCCACTCGATTCCCGTCGAATTCGATTCGGCGCAGCAGGTTTTCGATCTGTTCGGACCTATCGCCGGCCAGTACTTCCTGGACGCGTTCGACCGCACCGAGACCGGCTGGCGGCTGCACGGCGAGGCCGGGCACTGGGTCGCGATCGCCGCGGAGTGGGGCACTCGGGACTACTGGCAGCAGTGGGCCGCGGTGCGGGTGCCGACGCTGCTCATCGAAGCCGGCAACGGGGTCGCGCCGCCCGGACAGATGCGCAAGATGGCCGAAATCGGCTATCAGACAACATATCTGGAGGTTCCGGGCGCCGGTCACCTGGTACACGACGACGATCCGGACGCCTACCGCCGCGCGGTCGAGGGTTTCCTCGCGTCCGTGTGACTACTCGAATCGGGAGCGCACCGCGGCGAGGTCGTGCACGGCGCGGTCCAGGTCCCGGGAGTCTCCTACGTCGGTCCAGTTGAAGTTGCCGAAACCATTGCGCGCACCGGGATTTCGGGTGATGGCGCTCAGCGCGGCGCCGAGTGCGAATGGGGCGACCATGATCGCGATCATCGCGATCAGGGTCAGGACGGTGTTCATGTCTTTCATTCTCGGTTCGCGGGCAACCGAATAAACAGTGGCAGTACTGACGGCATTCGATAAAATACAGCCATGATCAAGAGTGTCTCGGTCCTGGTGATGGACGGGGTCGCACCGTTCGAGTTCGGAGTGGTGTGCGAGGTGTTCGGCATCGACCGGTCGGGTGACGGCGTGCCGAACTTCGATTTCAAGGTGTGCGGTCCGGAGGCCGGGCGGCCGGTGCGCACGTCGGTCGGTGCGTCACTGATCCCTGATCACGGGTTCGACCAGCTCCTGGGCGTCGACCTCGTCGCAATTCCGGCGGTGGCGGGTCCGGGCTATCCGCAATCGGCGCTGGACGCCGTGCGTAATGCCGCGGACTCCGGTTCGATGATCCTGACCATCTGCTCAGGGGTGTTCGTTGCCGGCGCCGCGGGGCTGCTCGACGGTCGTGCGTGCACCACGCACTGGATGCACGCGGACAAGCTGGCCCGCATGTTTCCCACTGCCCGCGTCGATCGTGACGTGCTGTTCGTCGACGACGGAAATCTGATCACCAGCGCGGGCACCGCCGCCGGCATCGATGCCTGCCTGCACCTGGTGCGGCGCGAGATGGGCAGCGAGATCACCAACAAGATCGCGCGCCGCATGGTGGTGCCGCCGCAGCGCGACGGTGGTCAGCGGCAGTTCATCGAGCAGCCCATCCCGGTGCGGTGCTCGGAAGGCTTTGCGCCACATCTGGATTGGATTCTGACCAACCTGCGCCACCCGCACACGGTGGACAGCCTGGCCAAACGGGCGAGCATGTCGGGGCGCACGTTCGCGCGCCGTTTCGTCGAAGAGACGGGGCGGACGCCCATGCAGTGGGTCACCGATCAGCGCGTGCTCTACGCCCGCAGGCTGCTGGAGGAGACGGATCTCGATGTCGATCGGGTGGCCGACAAGGCCGGATTTGGCACCGCAACCCTACTGCGGCACCATTTCCGGCGCGTTGTCGGCGTCAATCCGTCCGACTACCGGCGGCGCTTCGCTTGTCCCAATCTGCTTGCGCCGCAACCGGTTGACTAGCCCTGCGGCCTGCACTGCACGTTGACGTACACGGTGTCGAACTGGCCGGAGTTGATGCGCTGGCCCCGGCCGTCGATGTTGGAGCCGGACAGCCCGTGCACGTCGGTCACCGAACACGCGGACAGCGGTCCGGAGGTGCTGGTGTTGACCTGGACGTGATAGCCGCGGGACTGCAGCTCGTTGATGGTGTCGACGGCCGAGCCGCCGCCGGTCGGCAGCGCGGAGGCCGTGGCCGGGGCGAGGGTCGCCGCGGCGATTGCGGCTGCGGCGGCTCCGGCGATGACGAGGCCGCGACGACGAGCGTTAACTTTCTGTTCACCTGAAATTCGGTATGCGGTCATGCTTCCGTTCTATCCGAGGATCACCGCATGTGGTACTGACTCATGCCGTTCTCATTGGAAAGCACGCGGTTTCATGCCGTTCTCATTGAAACGGGGTTTAGCGCTCGCCCTCACCGGCCAGCGCGTACCGGTCATCGGCGGTCTGCTCGACCAGTCCGTCGACCAACAGCGAGTCCAGCGCCCGGTCGCGCTGCGCGGTATCGGAGAGCCACGCCACATCCAACTGCGCCCGCGTCACCGGAGTTGCGCTGCCGCGCAACACATCCAGCAGCCGGCCGCGGACCTGGCGGTCGGTTCCCGCGTACTTCTGGACCGGCCGGGCCGGGGCGTCCAACTCGGGATGGCCGGCACTGCGCCACGCGCACACGGTCAGCGGGCAGACCCCGCATTTCGGTGCGCGGGCGGTGCAGACGATGGCGCCGAGTTCCATCAACGCGGCCGAAAACACATGTGCCGTGCCATCTTCGGGCAGGAGTGCGGCGACGTCGTCCAGGTCGCGCGAGCGTGCGGGGGTGTCGGCCACACCGCGAATCGCGCGCGCGACCACCCGGCGCACATTGGTGTCGACCACGGGGACGTCCTGTTGATAGGCGAAGCAGGCGACGGCACGCGCGGTGTAGGCGCCGACACCCGGCAGCGTCAGGAGCGTCTCGACGTCGCGGGGGACTTCGTCGCCGTGTTCGGCGGCGATCACCTCTGCGCATTCGTGTAAGCGCTTGGCGCGCCGTGGATAGCCCAGTTTTCCCCAGGCGCGCAGCACGTCCGCAGCCCCGGCCGCCGCGGTCGCGGACGGTGTGGGCCAGCGGGCGATCCAGTCCCGCCAGATCGGTTCCACCCGAGATACCGGGGTCTGCTGCAGCATGAATTCGCTGACCAGAATTTGCCACGCGGTGACATCGGGCGCCCGCCACGGCAGGTCGCGCCGTGCGGTGCGGAACCAATCCAGGAGCTCGTCGGCCGGGATGAGAATTTGCCCTGAACTCATTGCGCACCCGCTATGCGTGCAGGGCACAATGGGCGGCATGCCCAACTCGAACCCGATAAGCGCGTGGAAAGCACTGAGAGAGGGTAACGAGCGATTCGTTGCCGGTGAGTCGCTGCACCCCAGCCAGAGCATCGAGCGCCGTGCCGAGCTGGCCGGCGGGCAGAAGCCGACGGCCGTTCTCTTCGGTTGCGCCGACAGCCGCGTCGCCGCCGAGATCATCTTCGATCAGGGCCTCGGCGACATGTTCGTCGTGCGCACCGCCGGTCACGTCCTCGACTCCTCGGTGATCGGCTCGATCGAGTACGCCGTGGCGATCCTCGAAGTGCCGCTGATCGTCGTGCTCGGCCACGACAGCTGCGGTGCGGTCAAGGCCACCATCACGGCGCTGGACGACGGCTCGGTGCCGGGCGGATTCGTGCGGGACATCGTCGAGCGGGTGACGCCGTCGATCCTGGTCGGCCGCCGCGAGGGACTCTCCGAGGTCGACGAGCTCGAGGCCAAGCACGTCAACGAGACGGTGTGCCTGCTGAGCGAGCGGTCCAACATCATCGCCGAGCGTCTGGCGTCGGGCAAGGTCGCCATCGTCGGCGCGACCTACCACCTGGCCGAGGGGCGGGTCACCAAGCGCGACCACGTCGGCGATATCGGCGAATAGTCCGTGGAACTGGGGTGGCGAATACCACCCCAGTTCACAGACGACACGCCGCACCAGGTCAGAGCGCACCGCGTTTTGTGCCCTTACCGTGACAATGTGCCGGATCTAGAACCGCATGGCCCGCTGCCATCCCAGATCTATTGGCGTCGGCGGATGCTGGCCATCGGTGTCGGCGCAGTCGTCGTTCTCCTTGTCGTGATCATCGGGGTCGTCGTCTTCAGCAACAGCACCGACGACTCCAAGCCGACTCAGCCCACCGCGAACACGTCGACGTCCGCGACGCCGCTGCCCGGCGAGACGCCCGGGGTGAAGAGCCCGATCGCGCCGCCGCCGAACGCCGCTCCGGCTCCGACACCCACGCCGACCACTGCGGTCACGCCGCCACCGGTGCTCAAGGCGGGCGACGACTGCCCGGACACGACGCTGGCGGCCAAGGGCATCACCAACCAGCCGACCTACGTGATCGGTGACCAGCCGAAGTTCACCATGGTGGTCACCAACATCGGCCTCGTCGAGTGCAAGCGTGACGTCGGCGCTGCCGTGCTGGCCGCCTACGTCTACTCGCTGGACAACAACCGGCTGTGGTCCAACCTGGACTGCGCACCGTCGAACGAGACCCTGGTCCGCGCGTTCAAGCCCGGCGAGCAGGTGACCACCGAGGTCACGTGGACCGGCATGGGCTCGGCGCCGAACTGCCCGCTGCCGCGTCAGGCGATCGGGCCCGGCACCTACAACCTGGTCGTCCAGCTGGGCAATCTGCGATCGGCCCCGGTGCCGTTCGTGCTGTCCGAGGCCCAGCAGCCCGGCCCGGGTGCACCGCCCGCGGGCGAGGCGCCGCCGCCGGCGCCCGCCGCACCGGCACCCGGCGAGCCGACGCTGCCCGGCCCCGCCAACTGATCTCAGGCCAGCCGGTCGGCGATCGTCGACTCGGCGAGCAGCGACAAACCCTCGCGGATGTGGCGGGCCCACATGGACCCGATCCCCTCCACCGACTGCAGGTCGTCGGCGCTCGCGGCGAGCAGGCCCTGTAGCGATCCGAACGAGCGCACCAGCAGGTCGACGTGTGCGAACTGCAGACGCGGAATGCCGGCCATCGCCCGGTAGCCGCGCGAGCTCATCGCCGAATCCTGCGCCTCGGGCGTCGATGGGTAGCCGAAAACCCTTGCGAGCGTAGTGAAATCGAGCAGTTCGTTGTCGCTGAGCGCGTCGAGCTCCTCGAGTGTCGCCGTCACCTGATCGGCGGTCGGCGGGTCGGGGTTGGCGTGGTAGTCGCGCACGATCAGTTCGCGGGCCGCGTCGTTGTCGCCGACCAGTTCGTCGAGCTGCAGCTTGAGCTGGCGCCCGTCGGTACCCAGCTCGACGACATCGGCGTCGATCTCCAGGCTGATCCGGCGGACCATCTCCATCCGCTGCACGACGGTCATGACGTCGCGCAGCGTCACGAAGTCTTCGATCTCGGCCATCGACAGCTGCTTGCTGACCTCGTCGAGGCGGAACTTGTAGCGCTCCAGTGTGGCGACGGTCTGGTTGGCGCGCGACAAGATGGTCGGAGTTTCCGGTACGACGTGCCGCTCGCCGGCCACGTACACCGTCACGATGCTCATCGAGTGGCTGACGGACACCACCGGGAAACCGGTCTGGATGGCGGCGCGCTCGGCCGAGCGGTGCCGGGTGCCGGATTCGTCGGTCGGGATCGACGGGTCGGGGACCAGCTGCACGTTGGCCCGCAAGATGCGGGTGAGGTCGCTGGAGAGCACCACGGCGCCGTCCATCTTCGACAGCTCCCGCAGCCGGGTGGGTGCGAACCGGACGTCCAGCGGGAAGCCACCGTCGCAGATGGCCTCGACGCTGTCGTCGTAGCCCAGCACGATCAGCCCGCCGGTACGGCCGCGCAGGATGCGCTCGAGACCGTCCCGCAGCGGGGTACCGGGCGCCAGCTTGCCCAACGTCTCGCGCAGTGTCGGTCGGGCCAGATGCACGACGTTGCCGCGCCCGGCCCGGGTTCCCGCTTTCACCGACATCGGTGCACTCCTCGGTGGTTTTCCGGCCGGGCTCTACCCGGTCCGGTCCACATTCTCTGTGATCTTGCGTAACACCCGCAACGCCGCGGTGATGTTCTCGGCCGGCAGCACCCGAAGGCCGCGTGGTGGCGACTCGATTCCGGTGGGCACGACGGCCGTGGTGAAGCCGAGCCGGGCGGCCTCGGCGAGCCTGCGATCCATGCCGGTGACCCGGCGCAGATCACCCGCCAGGCCCACCTCGCCGATGGCGATCGCGGTGGCCGGCAGCGGCAGATCGGTGTACGCCGATGCGATGGCCAGCGCGACTGCCAGGTCCGAGGACGGATCGGTCAGTCGCATGCCGCCCACCGTGGACAGATAGATGTCGTTGGTGCCGACGGGCAGGCGCGCCCGCTTCTCGAGCACGGCGGTGATCATGGCCGCGCGCGCCGAGTCGATACCGCTGACGGCGCGGCGCGGCGATCCTGCCGAGGGCGAGCCGATCAGGGCCTGTACCTCGCCGATGAGCGGCCGTTTACCGTCGAGGCTGACGGTCACCGCGGTACCGGACACCGGCGCCGGCCGCTGATCGAGGAAAAGGCCCGACGGGTCGGCGACGCACTCGATTCCGTTGTCGTGCAACATGAAACAGCCGACCTCGTCGGCCGCGCCGAAGCGGTTCTTCACGCCGCGGACCATGCGCAATGCCGAGGCGCGGTCGCCCTCGAAGTGCAGCACGACGTCCACCAGGTGCTCCAGTGAGCGCGGCCCGGCGATGGCGCCGTCCTTGGTGACGTGGCCGACCAGGACCATCGCGATGCCCGTCGTCTTGGCCGCCATGGTGAGGGCGGTGGTGACGGCCCGGACCTGTGTCACGCCGCCGGTGACGCCGTCGGCCTCGGCGGTCGACATGGTCTGCACCGAATCCACCACGACCAGCGTGGGCTGAACTGCCTCGATATGGCCGAGCGCGGTCTGCAGGTCGGACTCGGCGGCCAGGTAGACGTCGTCGTGCGTGCAGCCGGTGCGCTCGGCGCGTAGCCGGATCTGCCCCGCGGACTCCTCACCAGACAGATAGAGCGCACGCCGCCCCGACATGGCCCAGCGGTGCGCGACCTCGAGCAGCAGCGTCGACTTGCCGACGCCGGGATCACCGGCCAGCAGCGTCACCGAACCCGGCACCACACCGCCGCCGAGCACGCGGTCCAATTCACTGATCCCGGTGTGGAAGTGCCTGGTGGTGCCCGGATCGATGGAGCTGATCGGTACGGCGGGGGAGGCCGGCGCGACGGCGCGGTGCGTCGCGGGCGTCAGAGAGTTCAGTACGGCGACTTCGTTGACCGTGCCCCAGGTGCCGCAGTCCGGGCAGCGGCCTACCCATTTCGCCGTGGTGTGCTGGCACTCCGAGCAGCAAAACTGCGAACGTACTTTCGAACCGGTTCTGGCCATGCCGCGAACTTAGTCGTTGGTACCGACAGATTGCGTCAGGCTCGGCGTCCGAATCCGAGACGCCCGGCCAGCTTTCGCATCAAGCCCGGCCGAGCCGCCGGGTGGTCCCCGACGACGCCGAAATCCACGTGGACGGCGACGGGTCTGTCGTCGCGGTCAAAGGTGGCCAGGACCGGGAATCCGCCATCACCCCAACCAGATCCGCTGACGACGATATTGGCGCCGGAGGCCGGGTCGAGTGGCACGTTGGCGTAGCCCGGGGCGATGTCCGGCGCCCACAGGCCGTGGTCGACTGCCTCGACTCCGGCGGCGAGCACGGAGTCCTCGAGTGCGGCGTCGTGGACCGCGAGTAGCCCGTGGTCGGTGCCGGTGAACGCGCCGAAGCTGGGGGCGGGCGGCACCAGCAAGTCATCGGCGGCTCCGAGCAGTGCGGGCGGGCCATCGCCGATCGCCACGCTCAGATACGCCTGGCGGAGTTCGGGATGGCCGTCATCGCTGACGTCGACCACGGTCGCCCAGACGCGATGTGAGCCGTCGGGGACGGCCAGTATGCAACCACCGCTTCTGGGACCGAACGGATCCCGCGCGATGAGTGTGCCGCTGCTGACCTGCACCGTGCCGAGTTCGACAACGGTGCATCCCGCGGCGCGACCAGCGGTTGCCGCGAGAAACGTCGTGAGGTTAGTGATGTCCCTCGCCGCCGGCGGCAGGCGCCGGAGCGGCTTCGCCGGCCTCGCGGCGGGGGGCCTCGCCTGCGGAGATCGGAACCGCGATGGTCTTCTCGCCGGCGTTCTGGAACTTGAACGTGAAGTTGTAGTTCAGGCCGTTGCTGATGGGCTTGGTAAGCGCGACCATCGCGACGGAGGTCGTGGCATCCTCGGACCGCGGCAGGGTCTGCTTCTGGCCGTCCGGGGTACCGACCAGCAGGACGCCGCCCGCGGGCACCGTGGTGCCGCCGTTGACCAGCACCTCGCCGGCGTCCGAGCTGATGCCGATCAGCTTGTCGGCGTTGTCGGGCGACTTGTTGGTGGCGACGAACAGCAGCTCGACCATGGTGCCGGGCTTCACGAAGTCGCGGGTCTGCGGAGCGCGCAGGTACACGTTGCGCAGGTCCACACCGGCCTTCTCGTTGCCGATGGTGGTGGCGGTGCCGTTGACAGCAGGCAGCTGGTTCGCGCTCTGCGAGACCTGGCCGCTGCTGCA
Organism: Mycobacterium sp. SMC-16; assembly: GCF_046250085.1. Classification (NCBI taxonomy): domain Bacteria; kingdom Bacillati; phylum Actinomycetota; class Actinomycetes; order Mycobacteriales; family Mycobacteriaceae; genus Mycobacterium; species Mycobacterium sp. SMC-16. Next base: position 5,280,979 of record NZ_CP176427.1, on the reverse strand, counting down.
GCCGGTGAGCGTCACCGCGGTGGCCAGCCCGAAGGCGGCCAGCGTGACGGCAGAAGTGCGCGATTTCATGCGGTTCACTCAAGCCTCCTGCTTGGGCGCCAGCGGCGATGCGCGTGACGGCCTCGGGTATGTCCTGCTGTGCTCCCCGGACGGGGTCCGGCGTTCGACTATGCAGAGTAGTAGGTGGCGGTGGGCGACGGTAGCGGAGGCCCGCTATCGGCCTGGTTCGGGCGTCTTTCGTGCCCGAAATGACCGGTGAATGGGACGTGAATCCGGGGGAATTCCGCCGGATTGTGGCCCCCGCCACTGCACGTAAACGCCGCCCTGTCAACCCCTTTCACGCATCTGCATGGCCCCTGACCTGCATTGTTGATCCGCGGGTGTCTGACGCCCGTGCTAACATTGCTATGTGAAAGGGGCCCGAATCTGATGATTTTCAAGGTCGGAGACACCGTCGTTTACCCACACCACGGTGCAGCATTGATCGAGGCGATTGAAACCCGGACCATCAAAGGCGAGCAGAAAGAATATCTCGTCCTCAAGGTTGCGCAGGGCGATCTGACCGTTCGAGTACCCGCAGAAAACGCTGAATACGTCGGTGTTCGCGACGTGGTGGGCCAGGAAGGCCTCGACAAGGTGTTCCAGGTGCTGCGTGCCCCGCACACCGAGGAGCCGACCAACTGGTCGCGTCGTTACAAGGCGAACCTGGAGAAGCTGGCTTCCGGTGATGTGAACAAGGTCGCCGAGGTCGTTCGTGACCTGTGGCGTCGCGATCAGGAGCGCGGTCTGTCCGCAGGCGAGAAGCGCATGCTGGCCAAGGCTCGTCAGATCCTCGTCGGTGAGCTGGCCCTGGCCGAGAACACCGATGACGCGAAGGCCTCCACCATCCTGGACGAGGTTCTCGCCGCGGCGTCCTGAACGCCGTCTCCAACGGAGCAGTGAACTTCCGTATCGGTCTCGGTACCGACGTACATCCCATCGAGGCGGGGCGGCCGTGTTGGCTGCTGTGCCTGTCGTTCGACGATGCTGACGGCTGTGCCGGGCATTCCGACGGCGACGTCGCCGCGCATGCACTCTGCGATGCCTTGCTGAGTGCTGCCGGCCTCGGTGATCTCGGCAGTGTCTTCGGGACCGACCGTCCCGAATGGCGCGGCGTCACCGGTACCGACATGCTCAAACATGTCTCCACGCTGCTGGCGGGCGCCGGTTTTCGGGTGGGCAACGCGGCGGTCCAGGTGATCGGTAACCGCCCGAAAATCGCGCCCCGCAGGGAAGAGGCCCAGCAGGTGCTGTCGGCGCTTCTGGACGCTCCTGTCTCGGTTTCGGCGACCACCACCGACGGTCTCGGACTCACCGGGCGGGGCGAGGGTCTGGCCGCGATTGCGACGGCGCTGGTGGTCTCGCTCGATTAGGCCGGTAAGCTGGCCCGTCGTGACCGAACACCGTCTCGAGGGCCTACGGCTCTACGACACCATGACCGGTGCCGTGCGGGACTTCACCCCGGTGCGGCCCGGACACGCATCCATCTACCTGTGTGGCGCAACTGTGCAGGGTCTGCCCCACATCGGCCATGTCCGCAGCGGCGTCGCTTTCGACGTGCTGCGGCGCTGGCTGACGGCCAAGGGCTACGACGTCGCGTTCATCCGGAACGTCACCGACATCGACGACAAGATTCTCAACAAGGCCGCCGAAGCCGGCCGGCCGTGGTGGGAGTGGGCCGCCACCTTCGAGCGGGCCTTCACGGCCGCCTACGACGCGCTGGGCGTGCTGCCGCCGTCGGCCGAGCCCCGGGCGACCGGTCACATCACGCAGATGGTCGAGGTCATCGAGAAGCTGATCGAGCGCGGGCATGCCTACGCGGCCGGTGGCGACGTCTACTTCGACGTCCTGAGCCTGCCCGACTACGGCAAGCTCTCGGGCCACCGCATCGATGACGTCCACCAGGGCGAGGGCGTGGCGACCGGCAAGCGTGACCCGCGCGACTTCACCCTGTGGAAGGGCGCCAAGCCCGGCGAGCCGTCCTGGCCGACGCCGTGGGGCCGGGGCCGTCCCGGCTGGCACACCGAGTGTGTCGCGATGTGCCAGGAGTACCTGGGCTCGGAATTCGACATCCACGCCGGCGGCATGGACCTGATCTTCCCGCACCACGAGAACGAGACCGCCCAGGCCAACGCCTGTGGCGACGAATTCGCGCGGTTCTGGCTGCACAACGGCTGGGTCACCATGGGTGGCGAGAAGATGAGCAAATCGCTGGGCAACGTGCTGGCGATTCCCGCTGTGCTGCAACGGGTTCGGGCTGCCGAGCTGCGCTACTACCTGGGCAGCGCGCACTACCGGTCCATGCTGGAGTTCTCCGAGAACTCGCTGCAGGACGCGGCCAAGGCCTACACCGGCATCGAGGAGTTCCTGCACCGGGTCCGCACCCGGGTGGGTGCCGTCGAGGTCGGTACCTGGACCGAGAAGTTCGCGGCCGCACTGGACGACGACCTGGCGGTGCCCGCGGCGCTGGCCGAGGTGCACGCCGCCCGCGCCGACGGCAACCGCGCACTGGACGCCGGCGACCACGCCGGCGCGATGGCCGCGGCGACGTCGATCCGGGCCATGATGGGCATCCTGGGTTGCGACCCGCTCGACGAGCGCTGGGAAACCCGCGACGAGACGTCGGCGGCGCTCAACGCCGTTGACGCCCTGGTGCAGTGGGCGCTCAAGAGCCGCGCCGAGGCCCGCGAGAACCGGGACTGGGCCGCCGCCGACGCGATCCGCGACCAGCTGAAGCTGGCCGGCATCGAGGTCACCGATACCGCTGACGGCCCGCAGTGGGCCCTGACTGATGGGGCCTGACGATGGCCGGAAATTCCCAGCGCCGCGGCGCAATTCGCAAAGAGGGCACCAAGAAGGGGCCGCAGGTCGGTTCCGGTGGCCAGCGCCGCCGTGGGTTGGAGGGCAAGGGCGCAACTCCGCGTGCCGACCAGCGCCCGAACCACAAGGCGTACAAGATCGCGCAGAAGGCGGCCCGATCGAACCAGGGACGCCACAAGAAGACCGATGACGTCGAGGTCGTGGTCGGCCGCAACCCGGTCGTGGAATGCCTGCGCGCCGGCGTTCCGGCCACCGCGCTCTACGTCGTGCTCGGCACCGAGGCCGACGAACGGCTGACCGAATCGGTCACGCGCGCGGCCGATGCCGGTATCGCCATCGTGGAGGTGCAGCGCCACGATCTGGACCGCATCACCAGCAACGGCATGCACCAGGGCATCGCGCTGCAGGTGCCGCCGTACCAGTACACATACCCGGACGATCTGCTGAAGTCGGCGACCTCCGATTCGAGCCCGGCCCTGCTCGTCGCGCTCGACAACATCTCCGACCCGCGCAACCTGGGTGCCATCGTGCGCTCGGTGGCGGCGTTCGGTGGGCACGGCGTGGTGATCCCGCAGCGGCGTTCGGCGTCGGTCAGCGCGGTGGCCTGGCGCACCAGCGCCGGCGCGGCCGCCCGGCTGCCGGTGTCACGGGCGACGAATCTCAATCGCACGCTCAAGGATTGGGCCAACGCCGGTCTGACGATCGTCGGGCTGGACGCCGGCGGCGACACCACCCTGGACGAGTTGGACGCCTCGGGCCCGATGGTGGTCGTGGTGGGCTCCGAGGGCAAGGGCCTGTCGCGGCTGGTGCGGGAGAACTGCGACCACATCGTCTCGATCCCCATGGCCGGCCCCACCGAGTCGCTCAACGCGTCGGTGGCCGCCGGTGTGGTGCTGGCCGAGATCGCCCGGCAGCGCCGCTGATCAGCGGTCGGTGCGGGGCCGTGTCAGCCTGAATCTGTCGACGGCCCGCACCTCGCCGAACGGACCGCTCACCGCGTAGTAGGTGGCGTCCATCGTCGTACTAGCGCCGGGCCGGCCCGGGTCGACATCGAAAGCCACGAAGCCGCACGGGTTTTCCCGATCGCGGAAGACGGACCACGGTGCCGCTTCCTCGATATAGTTCGGTGTCTTCCTGCCGGTGGCGGGATTCAGCTCTCCGACGGACATCAGGACGCGGCATCGCGGCTCGGGGAACAGCATCGTGTTCGACGGAATCGACGTGCCGCCCCCGCCGATGACCAGATGTACCGTGCCCTTGCTGGTGTCGATCGAGTCCGGTTGGGCGTCAACCGGGTTCGGCGTCAGGGTGTCGGTCGGCAAGGTGCCGCGGATCGCGTGGCTGCGTTCGTAGTGGTGCTCGTGTCCGCAGACCACGAGGTCGACGTTGAACCTGTCGAACAGGGGCAGCCAGTTCTCGCGGATGCCGAGGTCGGCACCGTTGGTCTTGTTGCCGGTGGAGACCGCGGTCTGGTGCATGCACACCACGATCCAGTCGATGTCCTTGTTGCCGCGGGATCGCTCGAGTTCTTGTTCGAGCCAGCGTTTTTGGGCCCCGCCCGAATAGCCGCGCACGTACGAGTTGCCACCGTCCTGGTAGCAGACGTCGTCGTTGGCCAGGATGATCACGCGGACCGAGCCGGCGGTGAAGGCGTACCACAGGCCACGCAGCTCGGGATCGGAACCGGAGTCCGGCAGTCCGAAGTAGGCCTGGTAGGCGCCGTAGCCGATGGGGCCGTTGCCCCGCTCGTTCTCGTGATTTCCCGGCGCCGGCATCCATGGTCGATGCCGCGCGGAGCGGGTGTTGTTCTCGAACCAGTCCGACCAGGTGCGGACGCGGTCGTGCGAGAGGTTGGCGTAGCACAGGTCGCCGTTGACGAGATGGAACAGCGGGGCCAGCCGTTCGACCGCGGTGGTGATGTCCCCGGCGGCCGGGGAACCGGCGTGGTCGTTGCCGAAGGACGCCGCGACCTTGGCGTCGAGCATGGGCGTCGACTGGTCGCCGAAGCTGGTGAACCGGATGGGCGCCCGGCCCCGGGGCGCGGTGCGCACCGAGCCCAGCTCGGGACTCGCGCCGTCATGGGTGGCGGCGTAGACGTAGTCGGTGTCGGGTGCGAGTCCCGTCAGCCGGGCATGGTGGACGCGAATCTCACTGCCGGACAGTGCATCTCGGTAGGCGATCGTCTCGGCGGCGACGGCGCTGCCGACACCGTCGTCCGGGGCGCCGACCAGCACGTGGGGTTTCTGGACCGCGGCGGCGGTATGCCAGGACACCACGACCTCGGTGGCTGCGTCGGAGCCGAACTGGGTGTGCAATCCGGTGACCGGCGGCGCGCCGCTGCGGTCGGCACGCTGCCACAGCATCGGGCCGGTGCGCCTGGTCGTGACGTATCCGGTGGCACCGGCCCCGAGGCCCGCGCCGACGAGAGCCGAGGTGCCTCCCACGATCAGCGTTCTGCGGCTCACGTCCACGACAGCCATCTTGCCCGCGATGTGGACTGCCGGCCCGGCGGCGACGCCGCCCGGTCACCAATCGACGTGTGCTGTTCTCGCTGCGGTAACCGCGCTGAATCAGCGCCGCGTCAGCTCGACGACCGGGATGACGCGGTCGGTCTTCTTCTCGTAGTCGGCGAACCCGGGCGCGAGTTCGACGATGCGGGCGTAGGCGGCATCCCGTTCGGCGTGTGGCAGTTCGCGCGCCACGACGTCGTATTCGTCGGTGCCGATCTCGATGTGGGCGTCGGGATTTGCCCGCAGGTTGTGCACCCAGGCCGGGTCGGCGTCCGCGCCGCCGGCGGACCCGACGATCAGCCGCTTTCCATCGATGACGAATGTGGCCGCGGGATTCACCCGTGGCTCACCACTCTTGGCGCCGGTGGTGTGCAGCAGGAGCAGGGTCAGGTTCTCGAACGGTCCACCGACCTTGCCGCCGTTGGCGCGGAATTCGGCCATGATCTTCTCGTTCCAGCTGTCGGCCATGTTCCTCTTCCTTGCGCTCAGCGCAGTCCCAACATCGAACAGGTCAACCATAATCCGGTCACGGCCAGAAGCAGGGTGACCGGCACCGTCACCAGCCCTACGGTCGTGAACTCGCGGGCCCGCGCCGTCATCTCGTCGCGGACCACATTGCGCCACAAGAGGTTCGACAGTGATCCGGGGTAGGTCAGGTTGGGGCCGATGTTGACCCCGATGAGGACCGCCAGCACCGCGACCGGTCCACCGGCCGCGACGAGCGGCAGCAGCACCAGCACGGCGGGCAGGTTGTTGATCAGATTCGACAGCACCGCCGCCACGGCCGCGATGCCGAGCAGGGCCGGCAGTGACGCGCCGTGTGGCAGCACGTGCGACAGCACACGGCCCAGGCCGAGATCCAGTACCGCGCTCACCAAGACACCCAGCGCCAGCACGGCGATGAGGAACGGGACGTTGGCCGCCCGCAGGATGCCCATGGGTGTCTCGTGACCGCGCACGACGGCCCGCACCGCCAGCACCGCGGCGCCGGCGAATGCGGCCCACGCCGGTTCCAGGCCGAGCAGCGACGTGGCGCCGAAGCCGATCAGCGTCAGGATCAACACGGTCAGGACGAAATACGGGATCTCCGGTGCGGGTGGGGCCGGCCGGTCCGTGGCGCCGGCCCGGAGCTCACGCCGGAAGAACCACCGCAGCAACACGTATTCGGCGGCGACCGCGAACAGCCAGGGCAGGGACATGGCCGCGGTGAATCTGGTGAAACTCAGGCCCGCGGTCGTGAAGGCCAGCAGATTGGTCAGATTGGACACCGGCAGCAGCAGCGACGCGGTGTTGGCCAGATGGGCGGCGGCGTAGCCGGGCGGCCGCGGCGGCACGTCCAGTGTCCGCGCGGTTGTCAGCACGACGGGCGTCAGCAGCACGACGGTGGCATCGAGGCTCAGGACGGCGGTGGTCCCGGCGGCGATCAGGAAGACGGTGACCAGCAGCCGGTGGGCTCTGGACTCTCCGGATTGTCCTGCGCCCCAACTGCGCCGGGCCATGTAGACCCCGGCCGCGTGGAACAGCCCTTCGTCATCGCAGAGTTTGGCCAGCACCAGGACGGCGGCCAGAAATCCGACGACCGGCAGCAATCTGCCGATCTCGTGCAGCGCGGTGCTCACAGCCAGGGATCTGCGGGTTGCCAGAGCGTCGGCAGATGCAGCGGGACGCCATCGTCGGCGGCCAGCCGGCTCAGCACCCGCATCGAGACGCCGAGATCGTCGCCGGCGTAGGGCAGGGCGCGCAGCGGCTCGTGCAGGGGCCGGAAGAAGTCGTCCCAGTGCGTCAGCACCACCCGGCGCGCGCCGACGGTCCGCACCGTCTCGTGCCAGTAGTCGACGAGATACTTCTCGGGCTGCAGGCCGAGCTGCCCGATCCCCAGGTACACGACCTCGGCGCGTTGTCCGGCGAGCGCGCCCGCTACGAAACCGGCACTGCCGACGGCGAGCAGCCGGCGGCCGCTGGCGCGGTGGTGGATGTGCGTGGACCACGCCTCGCCGCACTTGTAGGCCGACGCGCGCACCGGCGGCACCACGGGGGCGGTGATGGTGCCGGGGAAGCGGTCGGGCGGGCAGTGGTGGCCGGTGAACAGCGTGACGTCGAAGGCGCCCAACGTGATCGGCTCGCCGGGGGTGACGACCGTCAGCTGAGTGTCCGGCAGCCCGCCGCCCCGGCCGATGTGCGCGGCCGACGTTCCGCCCACCAGTTGCGCGCCGGTCCGTGCCGCGACGGCCGCGGAGTCCATGGCGTGGTCGAAGTGCGTGTGGACCGGCAGCACCGCATCGAGCCGGTCGATGCCGAGCCGGTGCAGGCAGCCATCGATGCGCGGCACCGAGGGTTCCAGCCGTCCCAGCCCCACGGACAGCAGATTGGGCCGGGAGAAGAAGCCGTCGGTCAGCAGTGCCGATGAACCGTCGGACACCAGCATGGTGGTGACGCCGGCCCAGGTGACGGTCAGCGGCGAGTCGGCGCCGGCCGCGGGCTGATCGAAATAGCGGGTGTATGCGGCCAGGTCGGGCCGGCCGAGTTTCAGTCGCATCAGCAGAAGGCCTCGATCTGTACATTCTCCGCGGTCAGGCGGTCGCGGACCGCGCGGGCGATGTCGACGGCGCCCGGCGAATCACCGTGTACGCAAATCGATTTCACGGTGATCTTGATGGTGGAGCCGTCGACGGCGCCGACGCGGCCGGCGGTCACCATGGAAGCCACCCGGTCGGCGATTGTCGAAACGTTGTGCAGCACCGCATTACGTTGTGTGCGCGGCACCAGTTGGCCGTCGGGGCGGTACGAGCGGTCGGCGAAGGCCTCGGGCACGGTGCGCAGTCCGAGCTCCTCGGCGGCCGTGAAGAACGCCGAACCAGCCAGCCCCAGCACCGGCAGCGCCGGGTCCACGGCGTGCACCGCGGCGGCCACCGCCCGCGCCTGCACGTGGTCGGTGGCGATCGTGTTGTACAGGGCGCCATGGGGTTTGACGTAGGTGACGGCCGACCCGGCGACCTGTGCGAGGGCCTGTAGTGCGCCGATCTGGTAGATCACGTCGGCGGTGAGGTCCTCGGGCGCGACGTCGATGTAGCGGCGGCCGAAGCCGGCGAGGTCGCTGTAGCCCACCTGCGCGCCGATCCGGACGCCACGCTCGGCGGCGGCCCGGCACACCCGCAGCAGCCCGGCCGGGTCACCGGCGTGGAAGCCGCAGGCGATGTTGGCACTGGTGACCAGATCGAGCATCGCGTCGTCGTCACCCAGCTGCCACACCCCGAAGCTCTCGCCGAGATCGGCATTGAGATCCACAGCAGACATGCCTGCCAGCCTAGGCTCGAAGCCATGTCCACTCGTGACGACGTTCTGATCACCGCCTTCGGTCTCGCCCAGCTGATCGCCGCCGGCGACGTGACGCTGCTCGATGTGCGCTGGCAGCTGGCCAAGCCCGACGGCCGCGACGACTACCTGGCCGGGCACATCCCCGACGCGGTGTACGTCTCGCTGGAAGACGAGTTGTCGGACCACACCGTCAGGGGCCGGGGCCGTCATCCGCTGCCGTCGGGCGCCGCGGTGCAGGAGGCTGCGCGCCGCTGGGGCGTGCGCGACGGTGTGCCGACCGTCGTCTACGACGACTGGAACCGCGCCGGCTCGGCGCGCGCCTGGTGGGTACTGAGGGCCGCGGGCATCGAGAACGTCCGCATCCTGGACGGCGGGCTGGGCGCATGGACCACCTCGGGTGGCCCGCTGGACCGCGGTGACGTCGAACCGGCGCCGGGTGACGTCACCGTCACCCACCAGGACCTCTATGCGGGGGCCATGCCCACGCTGACCGCCGATGAGGCCGCGGCGCTGGGCCCGCGCCTGGGCGACGTCCGGGCGCCGGAACGGTTCCGCGGCGACGTCGAACCCATGGACCCGATTGCCGGACACATTCCCGGGGCCATCAATCTGCCGAGCGTGCTGGCTGCCGACGGCACGCTGCGGACCGACGGCGCGGATGTCGATGGCGTGTACTGCGGGTCGGGCGTCACCGCGGCGGTGGCGGTGGCCGCGCTGGCGGCCGCCGGGCAGGACGTGGCGCTGTTCCCCGGCTCGTGGTCGCAGTGGAGCAATGAGCCTGGACGCCCCGCGGCTACCGGCGACTGAGCCGTCCCGCACCCCAGCACAGCAGGTAGATGCCGAACGAGATCGACGTGACGAACACCGACACCGGGACGCCCGGGGCCAGGGACAGCACGATGCCGCCGACCGCGGCGATCTCGGCGAACACCACCGACGCCACCATCGTTGTGACGGGGGAGCTGAAGACGCGGCCGGCCGCGGCGGCGGGGGTGATCAACAGCGACATCACGAGCAGCGCCCCGACGATCTGCACGCCCTGCGCGGCGGCGACGCCGACCAGTGCGGCGAACACGATGCCCAGCGCGCGCACCGGAACCCCGCGGGCCGCAGCCACTTCGGGGTCGGCGGTGGCGAACAGCAGTGGCCGGTAGCAGGCCGCCAGGATCGCAACCACCAGCACGGTGACCACGGCCAGCAGCGCCAGCCCCGAATAGCCGACGCCGACGATCTGCCCGGTGAGCAACGCGAAACTGGTGCCGGTGCGGCCTGGGTACAGGTGGATGAACAGCACGGCGAGACCGAGGCCGAAGGCCAGCACGACGCCGATCGCCGAGTCCCGCTCGCGTGAGCGTTGCCCCAGGATGCCGAAAAGGATTGCCGCCAGGGCACTCCCGACGAGGGCGCCGAGGCCGACGTTGAGTCCGGTCAACAGGGCGAAGGCGGCACCGGTGAGGGAGAGCTCGCTGGAGCCGTGCACCGCGAACGACATCTGCCGCATCACGATGAACGGCCCGATCAGGCCGCCGAGGAGTGCCAGCAGCGCCGCCGCGAGCACGGCCTGCTGGACGAAGTCGCGGCCGAGCAGGTCCGCGGTCAGTGCCGTGTCGAAGAAGTTATTCACAGCAGTGCCCACTCGCGTGCTCGGAGTTGTCCACGCCGGCACCGTCCTGGCCGACCACGACGTACTGACCGCCGATCCGGGCCACCTCGATGTCGGCGCGGTACAGCGCGGACAGCGTCTCGGATGTCATGACGTCCTCGACGGTGCCGATCCGGAAGCGGCCGTCGACCAGGTACAGCACGCGGTCGACGTACGGCAGCACGGGGTTGACCTCGTGGGTGACGAACAGGACCGCGGTGCCGGCGTCCTTGCGGCGCTGGTCGATGAGGCTCGACACCAGTTTCGCGTTGGCCGGGTCGAGGTTGAGCAGCGGTTCGTCGCACAGCAGCAGCGCCGGGTCGGACGCCAGGGCCTGCGCGATGCGCACGCGCTGCAGTTCCCCGCCGGACATCACCGACACGGGAACGTCGGCCAGCCGCGCGCCGTCGACCTGGCCGAGCGCCTTGGTCACGATGGCGCGACGCTGCGCGCGCTTGCGCGGACCGGCGAAACCCCACTGGTGCCCGTCGCAGCCGAGCCCGACGAGATCGCGCCCGCGCAGCGTCAGCCCGGTGTCCAGTGAACGGTGCTGCGGCACATAGCCGATGGTGCCCGTGGTGGTCATCCGGCCGGCCGTCAGTGGCTGTTGGCGCAGCAACACCTTGAGCAGCGACGTCTTGCCGGTGCCGTTGGGGCCGAGCACCGCGATGAATTCACCGCGGCGCACCGTCAGATCGAGCCGGTCCCACAGCACGCGGTCGCCGAACGACAGTCGTGCGCCGGTGAGTTCGGCGACCGCAGCAGAAGTCACGGTTACTGATTATCGACCCGGCGCCGCGGCGCTATCGAGCTGGTGTGCCAGTGCCTCCGCGGTCTGCTGCTGCCAGGTCAGGAAGTCCTGTCCGGCGGGCAGTGTCTCGGTGACCTCGACGATGGGCAGCGCGGCCTTGCGGGCGGCATCCTGCAGCTGCTTGGTGACGGCGGTCTCGGTCTGCTTGTTCACCACCAGTGCGTCGACCTTGTGGCCGTTGATCAGGTCGAGTACCGCGGCCACGTCGGCCGGGGCGGGATCGTGGCCTTCTTCGGCGGCGGCGGCGAAACCGTGCGGGGTGCTGTCGACGACGCCCGCGGCGGCCAGCAGGTAATGCGCGACGGGTTCGGTGGAGACCACCGCGGCGCCGGGGTGCTTCTGCCCGATGGCGTGCTCGGTGGCGGCGATGGCGTCGGTCTTCTTGCCGAATTCCGCGGCGTTGGCGCGGTAGGTGTCGGCGTGCGCGGAATCAGTGGCCGCCAGGTCGTCGGCGATCTTGGTGGCGACGGCCTTGGCGACGGCCATGTTGTAGAAGACGTGCTCGTTGGCCTCACCGGGCGCGTTGTGCGGCAGCAGCGAGTAGGCGTCCACGGTGGTGACGTTCTTGTGGTTCTTCAACACGTCGTCGGCCCAGTGGTCGTAACCGCCGCCGTTGATGACGACGAGGCTGGCATCGGCGATGGCGGCGGCGTCGGCGGGGGTGGCTTCGTAGGAGTGCGGGTCGTCGACATCGCTCGTGAGCAGGGACTTGACGTCGGCGTGTCCGCCGGCCACCGCGGTGGCGACGCTGCCCCAGACGTTGGTGGTGGTGACGACCTTGGCGGCGCCGTTGGCGTGCCCGGAGTCGCCTTGTGACCCGCACGCAGCGACGGTCAACGCGGTGAGTGCGGACAGTGCGATGAGCCTGGTCCGGGTCATGTGTGCTCCTGCGGGTTAGTGTTAATGAAAACCGTTTGCAATAAATCTAGTGCACCGTTGCCGTGCAGCGCGAATCGGATGCGCTAGCGTCACAAATATGCCGAGGAGTCCCAACCCGAGGCGTCGGGCCACGCTGGCCTCGCTCGCTGCCGAGTTGAAGGTCTCGCGCACCACGATCTCGAACGCCTACAACCGGCCGGACCAGCTCTCTCCGGAGTTGCGCGAGCGGGTGCTCGCCGCAGCCAAGGAGATGGGCTATCCCGGCCCCGACCCGGTGGCGCGTTCCCTGCGCACGCGCCGGGCCGGTGCCTTCGGGCTCATGATCACCGAACCCCTCAACTACTCGTTCCGCGACCCGGCGGCCCTGGATTTCGTTGCCGGACTTGCCGAATCGTGCGAGGAGGCCGGGCAGGGCCTGCTGCTGGTGGCGGCCGGGCCCAACCGTTCGGTCGAGGACGGCACCGCGGCGGTGCTGTCCGCCGGCGTCGACGGGTTCGCCGTGTACGCGGCCTCCGACGACGATCCGTACCTGCCCGTCGTGCAGCAGCGCGGCGTGCCGATCGTGGTCGTCGATCAGCCCAAGGACGTCCAGGGGGCGTCGCGGGTCTGCATCGACGACCGGGCGGCGATGCGCGGCATCGCGGAATACGTTGTCGGCCTTGGCCACCGGGAGATCGGCCTGCTGACCATGCGGCTCGGGCGCCAGTGGCCGCACGGCGACGCGCAGTCGGCCGTCGCCGACCCGGAGCGGCTCACCGCACAGCATTTTCACGCGCAGTGCGAACGCATCCTCGGGGTGCGTGATGCGATGTCCGCCGCCGGCCTGAACCCCGATGCGCTGACGGTGGTGGAGACCTTCGAGCACCTGCCGAGTTCTGGCGGGGCCGCGGCCGCTGTTGCGCTGCAAGCCAATCCGCGCATCACGGCGCTGATGTGCACCGCCGACGTGCTGGCGCTCTCGGCGATGGATCACCTGCGGTCGCGCGGCATCTACGTGCCCGGCCAGATGACCGTCACCGGATTCGACGGTGTCCCCGAGGCGCTCGCCCGCGGGCTGACCACCGTCGCCCAGCCCAGCCTGGAGAAGGGCCGACGGGCCGGATACCTGTTGAACAACCCGCCGCGGTCCGGGATCCCGGTCATCGAGGTGCTCGACACCGAGCTGGTCCGCGGCCGCACGTCGGGCCCGCCCGCCTAATCCGCCCGGCGCGCCGCCAGGTAGGCCAGCGCCTCCGCGACGTCCTCGGGGGAGCCGACGCGGTACTGCGCGGCCGACGGGCCCGGACCGACCTTCACACCGACGTCACCGTCGCGCAGCCGGGCGAAGGCCTTCTCGTCGGTGACGTCGTCGCCCAGGAAAACCACGGCGGTCGCGTCGTCGCGCTCCCGCAGGACGTCGATGGCCGAACCCTTGCTGGTGGTGACGACCGCGAACTCCAGCACCGCCTTGCCCTCGGTGGGCTCGGCGTCCCACTGGCCTCCGGCTGTGCGCGCGGCGGCCAGTGCGGCCTCGCCGTCGGCCGCCGAGGCGTTCCGCACGTGCAGGGCAGCGCTGGCCGGCTTGGTCTCGACTGCCGTGCCCGGATACCGGCTTGCGATCTCGGTGAGCGAATCCACGATCTCGGCCAGCAGCGCGGTGTCGACGGTCTGGGCGAACCCGGTGTTGAACTCCGCGCCGTGGCTGCCCACCAGGTGCACCGACGGCGGCATGCCGGACAGCTCGCGCAGGACCTCGAGGGCACGTCCAGACACCAGCGCGACGAACGTGTCCGGCAGGGCGGCCAGGTCCAGCAGGGCGGCAGACCCGGCGGGCAGGGCCCGCGCGTCGGCAGGGTTGTTCACGATCGGCGACAGCGTGCCGTCGAAATCCGAGGTGACGAGCAGTCGGGGGGTGGCGGCGACGGTGTCGAGCGCCGCGATCAGATCAGCCGGGAGCACCGGTCAGACTTTAGGGTGCTCCCCGTCACCGATCAGCAGTCGGACCGCCAGATCGAGCCGCTTGCTCACATCGGTGGCCGAAGCGCGACGCGTCAGCCAGGCCAGCAGGTTCGACAGCCACACGTCGGAGATGACGCGCGCGATGTGGTACTGGTCCTCGGTGGGTTCGCCGTCGCTCATGGCGCGCGCAAACATCGAGTCCATGAGCTTTCCGACGTGATCAACCTCACCGGCCGCGGAGGCGTCGGCGAACACGAAAGCACGTGTCATGGCCTCGGTCAGCAGCGGATTGCGCTGCATCGACCGGTTCAGCTTGCTGACCATCACGTTGAGGCGCTGGTACGGCGTACCGCCCGTCAGCGACGCCCGATCGGTCTTGGCGTCGATGCGCTCGAACTCGCGACCCAGCGCGGACACCAGCAGGTGCACCTTGGACGGGAAGTAGCGGTACAGGGTGCCGACGGCGACGTCGGCGCGTTCTGCCACCGCACGCATCTGAACTGCCTCGTAGCCGCCCTTGGAGGCGATGGCCAGGGTGGCGTCCAGGATGCGCTTGCGTCGCTCGCGCTGTGCTTCGGAACCGAGCTCGGATTCGGTCAGTACGGCCATGTTCGTCACCTCCCGCGGGCGGACGGCGGAATCGGATTCGGGTGTTGCTGGCGTCGGCATTCGGCGGTCAGCTCCTTCGGGTCGCGCATTGGGTGAAAACGATACGCAAAGTGATCGGTAATTTCCCACCTCCAGGCGCCCCGGGACACCCGAGTGTCCTGCTGTAATGGCGATCGACTTGACGTCTGATTGCTGTCACCATTAGAACACGTTCTAGTGAGAAGCGTGTTCTTCTCGCCCAAACGCTAGGAGCGCATGGTGTCCATCACTTCCACAACTATCGACTCGGAGCGGGCCGAGGTCCGCGAAATGGTCCGTAGCTGGGCTGTCGCGTCGGGTTCCATCGCCGCGGTCCGGGCGATGGAGGGCGGAGCGGAGAATGTCGTTGACGCTTGGCGGGGCCCGTATGGCGGTCTTGTCGAACTAGGGACCTTCGGCGTCGCGGTGCCCGAGGACCTCGGCGGCGCCGGCGGGTCCATCGCCGATCTGTGCGTGATGGTCGACGAAGCCGCCGCCGCGCTGGTGCCCGGACCCGTCGCCACCACCGCGCTGGCAACTCTGGTCATCACCGACGCCGCGCTGCTGGAGGCGCTGGCTTCCGGGCAGCGGACCGCCGGACTCGCTTTGACGTCCGACATCGCCTTCGACGGGCAGGTCGCCACCGGCACCGCCAAGTTCGTCCTGGGTGCCCTGCCCGACGGCCTGCTGATCCTGCCCGCGGGCGACACCTGGATCCTGGTCGACGCCGCCGCGGCCGGCGTCACCGTCACGCCGCTCGAGGCCACCGACTTCTCGCGCCCGCTGGCCCGCGTCGAGTTGGCGGGCGCCGCGGCGACCGTCCTCGACGCGCCGGTGGCCGACCTGGCCGTGACCGTGCTCGCCGCCGAGGCCGCAGGCCTGGCGCGTTGGCAGCTCGAGACCGCCGCCGAATACGCCAAGGTGCGTGAGCAGTTCGGCAAGCCGATCGGCAGTTTCCAGGCCGTCAAGCACATGTGCGCCGAGATGCTGCTGCGTTCGCAGCAGATCGCCGTCGCCGCAAGCGATGCCGCCGAGGCCGCTGTGGAAGGCGATGCCACGCAGCTCTCCATTGCCGCCGCGGTGGCCGCCGCGGCCGCCATCGACGCTGCGAAACACAATGGCCGCGACTGCATTCAGGTGCTCGGTGGCATCGGCTTCACGTGGGAGCACGACGCCCACCTGTACCTGCGGCGCGCCTACGCCACGTCGCAGATCCTCGGCGGCCACGGCAGCTGGCTGCGCCGCGTGGCCGCGCTGACCCGTGCGGGGCTGCGTCGTCAGCTGCACGTCGACACCGGTGCGGCCGAGACGATCCGTCCCGAGATCGCCGCCGTGGTGGCCCAGATCGCGGCACTGCCCGTCGAGAAGCATCAGGCCGCGCTGGCCGAGGCCGGACTGATGGCGCCGCACTGGCCCGCGCCGTACGGCCGCGCGGCGTCGCCGGGCGAGCAGCTGGTGATCGACGACGAGCTCAGTGCCGCAAGCGTTGTGCGCCCGGACATTTCGATCGGATGGTGGGCCGCGCCGACCATCCTCGGTCACGGCACGCCCGAGCAGATCGACCGCTTCATCCCCGGCACGCTGACCGGCGACGTGTACTGGTGCCAGCTGTTCAGTGAACCGGGCGCCGGCTCGGACCTGGCGGCCCTGCGCACCAAGGCCGTCAAGGTCGACGGCGGCTGGAAGCTGACGGGCCAGAAGGTATGGACCTCCAATGCGCACCGCGCCAACTGGGGAATCTGCCTGGCGCGCACCAATCCTGACGCGCCGAAGCACAAGGGTATCACCTACTTCGTCGTCGATATGAGCTCGCCCGGTATCGACATCCGTCCGCTGCGCGAGATCACCGGCGAAGCGCTGTTCAACGAGGTCTTCCTGGACGACCTGTTCGTGCCGGACGACTGCGTCATCGGTCCCATCGACGGCGGCTGGGCCCTGGCCCGCACCACGCTGGCCAACGAGCGCGTCGCGATGGCCGCCGGTGGCGCGCTGGACAAGGGCATGGAGCACCTGCTGGACGTGCTCGGCGACCGCGAGCTGGACGCTGCCGACGCGGAACGCCTTGGCGCACTTATCGTTGCGGCGCAGGTGGGCTCGCTGCTGGATCAGCTGACGGCCCAGATGGCCGTCGGTGGCCATGATCCGGGTGCGCCGTCGAGCGTGCGCAAGCTGATCGGCGTGCGCTACCGCCAGACCCTGGCCGAGACCATCATGGACGCCCACGACGGGTCCGGTATCGAGGATTCGCCGGACGTCCGGTACTTCCTCAACACCCGCTGCCTGTCGATCGCCGGTGGTACGGAACAGATCCTGCTGACCGTGGCCGGCGAGCGCCTGCTGGGCCTGCCGCGCTAGCGGCCCCGCCGGAAGTCCCTCGGGGTCAGGCCGACCCGCTGCCGGAATGTCGTGGCGAAGTGGTTGGGTGTCGAAAATCCTACTGCCGCACTGATTTCGGTGATCGACAACCTGGTCGAGGACAGTAACGTCTTGGCGCGGTCGATGCGGCGGTCGAGCAGGAACTGGTACGGCGTGGTGTGAAACGCGGCGCGGAACGCCTTGATGAACGTCGCCACGGACATCTGGGCAAGGCGGGCAAGCGATTCCAGATGGATGTCGGATTCCAGGCTCGTTTCCAGGAACTCGACTATCGATGCGCGCGCCGACGGTGGCAAGGTGTCGCGCTCCGGTTCGGGCGGTGGGGCGGTCGTGTAGGTGTCCCGGATCAGCAGCCGCGTCGTCGCGGCCTGCAACACTGCGAATCTTGGTCACCAGCTGCAGGATCAGCGGATCGTGATGCTTACGCCGCGGGACGTGCACGACCTCGCCCAGGGCGTTCTCGGGTATCGAGATTTCGCAGAATCCCGAGATGTCGCCGGTGACGACCGACGTGCAGCGCACCCCCGCCGGCACCACCCAGGTATCGCCGATGCGCGGCAGCGTGCGATCGGTCGGGCCCCAGTCCAGGTTGGTCTCCATCGATCGGAGTTCGCCATGGCGGTGGACGTAGATGAGGTGGCGACTCGAATCGTGGCAGCACCAGTCGGCAGGCTGCTCGATGCGCTCGGTGGCGAATCGTAGCGACATGCCGCGACTGTCGACGGACCTCTCGCCGACGACGATGCGTGGCTTCATGGGCCGGTCGTCATTCCATGGCTTGACGGCCATGCGGAACCTCCGGGTGTCCAGCTTGGCCATGATCATGCGCCCTCGGGCGCGGGCTCGTGACGGCTTTCTCCGAACATCCTGTGAAAAATCTGCAAGCCAGTCAATAAAAATTAGAACTTGTTGCATATTTCGAATGTTTATTCTCGGCATGGTCACTACCGTCTGCGCGGCCAGAAGTGCTGACACCTCAGAGTCCAAGGAGAACGTATGGCATTCGAGTTGCGCCGATATTCGACTGCGGGAATGGCGATGGAAACCGCCGGCGTCATCGCCATCAGCCCGCTGTCAATCCCGCCGCCAGAACTTCATCTACCGGCGCCGACTACCGTCGCATCGACCCGCACCGTCGACCTCACCGCGTTCGTCAACCCGCTCGCGGTGTGGGGTGACGTGCTCACCACGACCGTCGCCGATATCGGGAAACTGGGCCAGGCGTTCGCCGCCGACCCCTTCCCGCTCGCGAAGCAGGTGATCGCCAATCAGGTCCGCTACGCAAACCAGCTCATGTCCATCGCCCAGGGCGTGGGCAACGGCGTGGTCAACTGGGCCAATACCGTTCCCGATTCCTTAAGGACCATGGCGCAGCAATTGGCTGCCGGCCAGATCTCCGATGCGGTGATGTCGGGGTGGGGCATCTTTGTGAACGGTGTTGTGGGCGTTCTGTTCCCGGTCCTGCAACTCGACATCCCGCAGCAGGTCGCGCAGAACATGGCCAATGTGGTCAAGGCGATCACCCCGGTCGTGGCGCAGTTGGGGTTCGCGGTGCTGAACACCATGTATCAGGCTACGGATGCCTTCGGTGACATCGCCCAGAACTTCTACGACGCCGCGCGGGTCGGGGATATCGTCACTGCCGCAAGCGAATTGATCAACGCTCCGGCAAATCTCACCGGCGCCGTACTGAACGGGTGGGGCGAGGGCAGCAAGGGCATGTATGGCATCTTCGGGTCGTTCGGGGTCGTCGCCGCGGTCATGCAAGGGTTCAAGACCATCGCCGACGCCATCAAGCCGCCGGCTCCGGAGGCTCCGGTCGCGGTAACCGTGGATGGCCCGGCCGCGGTCCCGGCCTCGGCCGCCAAGGTGCTGTCCTCGGCGACCACGGCGGCTGTGGAGGCAAGCGCTCCAGTGAAGGAATCGTCGACTCCCGAGAAGGTCAAAGCGACTGTGGCCAAGGCGGATCCGAAGCCTGCGACGCCGGTCTCGACCGACGCCGAGGCCGTGGAGACGCTGCCGGTGAAGGTCACGGAGCCCGTGAAGGTTGCAGAACCGGTGAAGGTCGAGGCATCCACGCCCGCTGCGGACCCGGTGTCGGCCGAACCGGCCAAGGTCGAGACAACGAAACCGGCGCAGAAGGACACCACCACGTCCGAACCGGGCACCAAGGCGACGGGTGCCACCTCGTCTGACTCCGATTCGGCGGGCAAGCAGGACAAGTCGGCAGGGAAGTCGCAGAAGGCAGAGAAGGCGCCGAAGGCACAGAAGTCACCGAAGGCGCCGAAGGTCGCCAAGCAGCCGAAGAAGGCGTCGTCGACGCATCAGTCAGCCAACGCGAGTTGATGGGGGGACGAGATTGACGAAGTGGTTGCGAAAGCCTTTCGGCCGGTAACCATTTCGTCGATCTCGGCTCGGGTCCGGTCAGGGGACCACGAAATCGGTGGTCACGTGGTCGAGCGGATGGTGGTTGGCATCCGCGAGGATGATCTCCACCTTGTGCGGTCCGGGTGGTAGGCCGACCAGGATCACCGGTTCACCACTGGCGTCCGCCCAGTGCCACGGCGCACCGTCGACAACCACGTGAATGTGGCCGATACGCGGAGTCACCTTGAGTGCCTCGGGACCGAAAACCGGTTCGATGCGCAGGTTTTCGGCACGGTATTGGATGAACACCTGCCCCTTGGCGAGGGCCTCGGGAATGGGCGGATCGACGATCAGTTTCGCCGGCGGCTGCGGTATGGTCAGCGGCACCACTCCCGGCGGGCCGAGCACATCCGCGGCGCTCGGTGTTCCTGCGGTGCGGGTAGTCGAAGGGGCAGAGGAACTCTCGTGTTTTGTGTGGTCCGAGCTGTCGACCGTGGTGCCACATGATGCGATGAGCCCGGCAGTGGCCGCGACGACCGCGTAGCCGATGAGGTGCGGCAGCTTCTTCATTCGTGTTTCCTCCTGAATTTCTGGCACTGGCGGGTGCGGCGATTCACCGGGCGAGAAAGCGGCTCTGACAGTAGTCGGCAAGCGCTGCGCCGCTGGCTCCGACGGCTCCCGCTGTCGCGAGCGCGATCACTGTTGCGACCGTCGGCGCATGTCCCGCGTAGAAGAAGCTGGTGATGCCGAGAAAGTACGCGGGTGGGTAGTTGAACAGGGGCAGCGCTCGCAGACACATGACGATGGCGACCAGGCCGAATATCGCAATACCGGTGGCCGCCAGACCTAGTGACGGCTGCAGCCGATTGATCACGAGTGTCGTTGCGGCGGCGAACACCAGGCCGACCACGTATGACGCCAGATTGGCGTAGCGGTGACGCACGGTGTCGCCGGTGACACCGTAGGCGATCCAGCCGAGAAACATCGCTGGTGCCGAGAGCATCGCCCAACCGGTACCGAATGTGACGACGGCCGCGACGCCGGCGACTATCAGCGTGATGGCGTGAAACGGGATTGCGGTCGTTCTGGCCGTGCCGGTTGCGGTGATGCTCACTGGCGTCTCCTGGTGGTTGGTCGGTGCGGCTGCCGTTGGTGGAGTGGACATTTCGGTGTGCGTCCGAGTCTGGTCAGGCGATGCTGAGCACGACGTCGATGTTGCCGCGGGTGGCTTTGGAATACGGGCAGGTTTGATGTGCGGCGTCCACGATGGCCCGGGCCGTGTCCCGCGCGATGCCCGGCAGGCTGACGTGCAGGCGCGCCTGCAAGAAGTAGGCGCCGTCCACGTTGCAGAGATCGACTTCGGCGTCGACGGCGGTCTCGGCCGGCAGTTTGACGTTCGCCTTGCCGGCCGCGATGTGCATGGCGCCGATGAAGCACGCGGACCACCCCGCCGCGAACAGCTGCTCGGGATTGGTGCCGGCGCGATTGCTGCCGGGGGGATCGAGGCGGATGTCGAGCCGGCCGTCGGAGCTTTGGGCGTGTCCGTCGCGGCCGCCTGTGGTGCGGGTCTTGCCGGTGTAGAGAACGGCGTCGTGGGTGGTGGTGCTCATGTTGCTCCTTGAGAACGGCGAGTCGGAATGTAAATCGCATCCGATTAACTCGGATGCGATGAGACTATCCGAAGGCGTCGAGATGTCAACCCATCCGATTGAATCGCATCCGATAGAATCGTTTCGGATGTCACTCAAAGTCAGGAGTTGTCGATGGCTGTCGAGCGCCCGACCGAGGCCGCCGGTCCCCGGCTTGCCGACTTCATGTGTTTTGCGATCTACTCGGCGAATCTCGCTTACGGCAAGGCGTACAAGCCGATCCTCGACGAACTCGGTGTCACATATACCCAGTACATCGCGATCGTCGCGCTCTGGGAGAACGACCATCAGACCGTCCGTGGCCTGGGTGAAAACCTGTTCCTGGAGTCGAACACGCTGACCCCGATTCTCAAGAAGCTCGAAGCACAGGGTTACGTGCGCCGCCGGCGCGATCCGTCCGACGAGCGTCAGGTCATCGTCAGCCTCACCGATGCGGGCCGGGCGTTGCGTGAGAAGGCGCTACCGATGAATCTGGTGGCGGCGACCGGCTTGCCGTCCGACGAGTTCGACAGGCTGCAGAAGGCGGTGGTCACCTTGCGCGACAACCTTCGCGACCACGCGCAGGCGCAGTCCCGCTGAACGGTCAGTGTCGCATGCGGTGTGCGCCGGCGACGATGGCGTCGTGCAGCGCGATCTCGGCTTCCGATGGCGTGCTCCGCCGGTGCAACAGGACGAATTCCAGGTGGCCGAGATTCGGTAGCCGGTTGTCGGTGATCGGTTGAAGTCCCTGCGGCAGAACCGATTCGGAATGCGCGATGATGCCGAGCCCGGCGAGGGCCGCCGCCTGCAGACCGAGCAGGCTGTCGCTGACGCACGCGATGCGCCAGCTGCGGCGCTCGCGTTCCAGTTCGCGTAGTGCGATGTGCCGGGTCAGGCTCGGCGGTGGGTACGTCACGATCGGTACCGGGTCGGTGATGTCGGTCAGCCCGGGACGGCCGGCCCACACGAGGCGGTCGCGCCACAGCAGTTCGCCGTGTTGTTCGCCGGGCAGTCGTTTGGCCACCATGAGATCCAATTCGCCTGCGGCCATTCGAGTTTTGAGGTTCTCGCTCAGCCCGACGACCAGTTCGAGGTCGACGCCGGGGTAGGACCGGCGGAACTCGACCAGCACGTCCGAGAGCATGCGGCCGACCAGATCGTCCGAGGCGCCCAGCCGGATGAGGCCCGTGGGTCGGGATTCGGAGAAGTAGCGGTCGGCTTTGGCCTGTGCGTCCAGGATGTCGTGGGCGAAGCCCACCATCGCCGCGCCGTCGGCGGTGAGGGCCAGGTTGCGGGTGTCGCGGCGGAACAGTTCGCGGCCGACGGCCTGCTCGAGGCGGGCGATGTGGCCGCTCACCGTCGACTGGCGCAGGCCCAGCAGACGCCCGGCCGCGGTGAACCCGCCCGCGCGCTCGACCGCGAGGAAGGTGCGCAGCAGTTCGGGGTCCAGCATATTGATCACCATATCCGTTCAGAGATATCGGATATATCGCCTAGCGCTATGAGTCGCGGCAGCAGTACGTTTTCCGGGTGAACCTGCTCGCCAAGCTCCGCATCGACGGCTTCCTGCTCGGGCTGTTCGCCGCGATGGCCGTCGGCGTGCTGCTACCGGCACGCGGCGAGGCCGGCCATGCGGTCGAGACCGCGACCAAGGTCGCCATCGCGGTGCTGTTCCTGCTGTACGGCACGCGCCTGGAGCCCCGCGAGGCGCTCGAAGGGCTGAAACACTGGCGGCTGCACACCACGGTGCTGGCCGCGACCTTCGTGCTGTTTCCGCTGCTCGGGCTGGCGATGAAGGTGCTGGTGCCGTCTGTACTCACCGACGAGCTCTACACCGGCATGCTGTATCTGTGTCTGCTGCCGTCCACGGTGCAGTCGTCCATCGCGTTCACCTCGATCGCGCGCGGCAATGTCGCGGCGGCCGTCGTCAGTGCATCGGCATCGAACCTGCTGGGTATCTTCCTCACCCCGCTGTTGGTGACCCTGCTCATGACGACCACGGGCGCTGCCACGGTGTCGGCGAACTCGGTCCTGGAGATCGTCGTGCAGCTGTTGCTGCCGTTCCTCGCCGGCCAGTTGTTGCGGTCCAAGCTGCACCGCGTGCTCTCGCACACCACACTCACCAAGGTCGTCGACCGCGGTTCGGTCTACCTCGTCGTCTATGCGGCGTTCAGTGCCGGTATGGCCGAGCACATCTGGACGGGCATGAAGGTCACCAACGTGCTGGCGGTGATCGCCGTCAGTGTGGTGCTGCTCGCGGTGGTGCTCGGCATCACCGCAGGGGTGGCGCGGCTACTGAGGTTCGACCGAGCCGACCGCATCGTGATCATCTTCTGCGGATCGAAGAAGAGCCTGGCCACCGGGCTGCCGATGGCGACGGTGCTGTTCGCCGGGCATCCGGTCGGCCTGATCGTGTTGCCGCTCATGATCTTCCATCAGATTCAGCTGATCACCTGCGCGATGCTGGCCGGCCGCTGGGGGCGGCAGGCTGACGCCGGGGCGGCGGAAGGGGACCTCGCGGTCGCGCGGGGCTGACACCGCTAGCCCCGCAGATATGTTGCCAGCATGTCGACGATCGAATCCTCCAGCTGCTGCGCGTCGGCGGGCTGTGCGCAGGCGATGAGCCGGTGCGTGAGCGACTCGATGGTCGCGACCGTCATCCGGGCCGCGAATTTCAGATCAGGGACCTGAACGTCGGAATGCCGGGCCAGAAGCTCATATGCCGCCGCGACGGCACGTTCTTCGGTGTCGCGCAGCCGGGCCAGGAGCGCCGGTGACCTCGGCGCCTCCGCGAACAACACCCGGTGCAGATGCGGATCGTCCCGGTGATTGTCGATGGTTGCGCGCGTGAACAGCCGCAGTTGGCCTTCCAGTTCGGACGGCATTCCCGCAGCGGCCCGCTCCGCCAACAGCGTTGCCCCGGCGTCGATATGGGCATCGGTGAGCGCGGCCAGGATCGCGTCCTTGTTCGGAAAGTACTGGTAGAGCGAACCGATCGAGATGTTCGCCGCGTCGGCGATGTGATTGGTGGTGCCGCCGCGATAGCCGAACTCGGCGAAAACGCGAGCAGCCGCATCGAGGATTCGTTGCCGGGTCTCGGCGGACCGTTGTTGTTTGGGCTGCTTGCGGGCGCGGAACCGATCCGGTGGTGCCACGGTCACCTCCGCGCGGAAAGCGAGTAGTCACCGGCATCTCGCCGGTCGATGATTAGGTGACCCTAACTCAAAGGAGCATCATCGTGAAGACGGTGTACATCGAGTCCGAGCTGTCCGCCGACCTGGATCCCGTGTGGCACGCCATGCAGTTGCCGGCGACTTTCCTGTACGTGTGCCGCGGTCTGTTCGGGGTGCCGGCGCTCGCGAGCCGCACCGAGCCGATGCACGCGGGGGAGCGAGGCAGCGGCTGGCTCATGGCATTTCACGTGATACCCGCCTACCGGCACACCATCGAGGTGCTGTCGGTCGACGAGGCCTCGCACACCATCCGCACCCACGAATACGGCGGGCGGATCAGGTCGTGGAATCACACGCTGCACGCTGAACCCATCGGCCCGGGTCGGTGCCGGTACAGCGACACCATCGACATCGATGCCGGGGTGTTCACCGGCCTGGTCGCGCTGGGCGCGGCCGGCATCTTCCGCTACCGGCATCGCCGGTGGCACCGGCTGATCCGGTCTCAGGGGTTGCGTCAGATCCCGAAAACCCGGGCCGCATTGCCGCCGAGGTAAAGGTCGCGCGCATCGGCGTCGAGGCCCAGCTCATCGAGTCGCTCGAGACACCGTTGTGCGGACAGCATCGGCCAGTTCGTTCCGAAAAGTACTCGGCTGCGGCCGGATTCACGCATGTAGTCCACCAGCGCCGGGGGCAGGCGATGGGCGGCGTAGGCCGAGGTGTCGATGTAGAAGTTCGGAAACTTCTTGGCCAGGAACAGCACTTCGTCGATCCACGGTGCGCCGACGTGACCGCCGATGACCACGAGTTCGGGGAATTCGAGCAGGACCGTCTCCAGGTAGGGGATCGGCCGGCCGGGCTCGGAGGGGCACAGTGGACCGGTGTGTCCGATCTGCGTGCAGAACGGGATGCCGAGTTCGACGCAGGCCTGCAGCAGTGGATAGTAGCGGCGGTCGTTCGGCGGCAGGTTCCACAGCCACGGCACGACGCGCAGCGCGACCATACCCAGATCGGTTACCGCGCGGCGTAATTCGCGGACGGCTTCGACCGGGCGGGTGAGGTCCACGGACGCGACACCGGCGAACCGATCCGGGTGGGCGCGCACGTGCGCCGCGGTCTCGTCGTTGTCGATCAGCGTGCCGTGGGGGCCGACCCACGCGCACAACAGCGACTTCGCGACCCCGGCGTCGTCCATCGCCTTCAGCGTGACGTCGACGGGCAGGGCCGGGAGGTCTTCTTGGCGGGTCCAGCGCAGCAGTGGCCGCAGCCATGGCTGGCGCATGAACAACTCGTTCGGCTGTTGGGACCACGCGTCGATCACTCGTGTCATTCCCCAATTACTTCACTAGTGAAGTAATAATGCAAGGGTGAGTTCGAAGAACAGGTCGGTGGCAGGTCGGCGGCGGGCGTACTTCCAGCTGCAGACCGTTGCGCAGCGGCTGCGCACGACGGCCGACCGGCTGTTCATGGACGGGGCCGGCATCTCGACAGCGCAGGCCGCCGCGCTGACGCTTATCGCCAGCCATGCCGGCTGTCGCCAGTCGCTCATCGCGGCACAGCTCGGCCAGCGGGAGTCCGCGGTCACGGCGATGGTCGGCCGGCTCGAGACGGCGGGATTCGTCGAGCGCAGAGCCAGTCAGAGTGATGGCCGCGCCTGGGAGCTCTGGCCGACCGACACCGGCGCAGACGCGCTGCGCCGACTCGAGGCCGCCCTGGCAACCGTCAACGGGTACATCGACGAAGCCATCGGGCCCGACGCGGTCGACGGTGTCGTCGACGCACTGCAACGGCTGAGTGATCTGCTCGACGATCGATAGGCCTTGACCAAACCTTGACTCCGCGTTGAATCGCCGTACCGACGATGGCGGATGTGATTACTCTTCAAGCCGTGGAGCTGGGGGTTTTGGGACCTCTGCAGGTCCGGCGGGACGGCACGCCCGTCACGATCCCGGGCGCCAAACCGCGTGCGATCCTCACGATGCTCGGGCTGCACTGCGGCTCCGTGGTGTCGGCCGATTCCTTCTTCGAGCTGCTCTGGGGAGACGAGTCCCCACGCACCGCGGCGAAGGCCCTGCAGACCCACATCTCGGCCCTTCGTCGTGTCCTGGGCGACGGGCTGATCCTGACGGAGGGCACTGGTTGGACGCTGGCCGAGACGGAAGTTGACGCGGCCCGGTACAAGTCGGCGGCGCGGGTGGCCCGCGAAGCTGTGGCCACCGGCGACATCACCGAGGCGGTCGTCCGCTTCGACGAGGCCGTCAGGCTCTGGCGCGGTATCCCCGAATTGCCGGACGGCCGGCGGGGCACGTCGGAAAAGACGCGATGGATCGAAAGTCATGCCGCGCTGGTCGAGGATCGGGCCGACGCCCTGCTTGCGGCCGGCCGCGTCGCGGAGATCATCGGCGAGCTCGAGGCTGCTGTCGCCGAGGCGCCGTTGCGCGAAAGGCGTTGGGGGCAGCTGATGCTCGCGCTCTACCGCGCGGGCCGGCAGGGGGAAGCCCTCGGTGCCTACCAACGGGCGCGGGCCCTGCTTGCTGACGAGCTCGGGGTAGACCCCGGACCGGGCCTGCGCCGCCTCGAAGCGGCGATCGTCGCGCAAGACAGTTCGCTGGAAGTGCCTGCGGTGCAGCATGTTCCGTCGATAACCCGGGCCGTCACGTTCCTGCTCACCGACATCGAGGGGTCGACGGCGGCATGGGAGGCCGACGCCGACGCGATGGCGGTGGCGCTGGCCAGGCACGACGAGCTCGTCGGCCAGATCGTCACCTCGCACGGCGGACGGTTGATCAAGACCCGCGGCGAGGGCGATGCGACGTTCTCGGTGTTCGAGCGGCCATCCACCGCGGCTGCCGCCGCCATCGAGTTGCAGCAGGCCATGTCCGGCGAGCCGTGGGCGCTGGCCTCCCCGATGCGGGTCCGCGTTGCACTCCACACCGGTGAGGTCGAGCTTCGCGACGGCGACTACTTCGGCCGGGCGGTGAATCGGGCGGCCCGATTGCGGTCGATAGCCGAGGGTGGCCAAATCCTGTGCTCCGGAGCGACGGCCGAGCTGGTGATCGATTCGCTGTCCGACGATGTTGCGCTGGCGGATCTGGGGATGCGACAGCTCAAGAATCTGGCCCGCCCCGAGCACGTCTTCGAGCTGCGCCTCGAGACCACCGACGGCATACGCGAGCAGCCGGGCACCCAGACGCCCTTCGAGCCTCCGGACCTGCCGGCGGTGCTCACCGGTTCCGGACCGTTCGTCGGGCGTGGTGCCGAACTGGAGCGGTTGTTCACGGCGTGGCAGACGGCGCTGGCCGGCACCGCGAATTCGGTACTGATCGCCGGCGAACCCGGTGTCGGGAAGACCCGGCTGGCCGGCGAGTGGTCGCGCCAGGCTCATGACCAAGGTGCCCTGGTCATCTACGGCCGCTGCGATGAGGACCTCGGCGTGCCGTACCAGCCGTTCGCCGAAGCCCTGCGTGCCCTGCTGCCGTGTCTCGGCGCCGAGCGGCTGCGGGGACTGCGCGGTGTCGAAGCGCTGCTGTCCCTGGCGCCCGGCCTGGCCGACGTGTTACCCGATGTGGCCGCGCCGACCCGTGCCGACCCGGACACCGAACGCTATGCGCTGTTCGACGCCGTCGTAGCGGTGATGGGGGTGGCCGCGGCCAGTGCACCGGTGGTACTCGTCCTGGACGACCTGCACTGGGCGGCCAAACCCACACTGCTGCTGTTGCGGCATCTCCTGCGATTCGGCGACCACGCGCGGGTCCAGATCGTCGGCACGTACCGCAGCACCGACTTGGACCGATCCCACCCGTTGGCGGCGATGTTCGCCGACCTTAACCGCGACGGGACCGCCAACCGTCTGGCGCTCAGTGGTCTCGACCTGACCGAGGTGACGGCGTACGTTGCCGAGACCGGATATGCCGACGATGAGTTGGCTCGCGCGCTGGCCTCGGTTACCGGTGGCAACCCGTTCTTCCTCATCGAGGCGCTGCGTCACGTCGAGGAGAGCGGCGGCCACTGGGATCCGAGCACCCTGCCGCAGGGTGTCCGGGAAGCGGTGAGCCGCAGGTTGTCTCGGCTACCGGCGGAGACCAACAAAGCGCTTGCCGCGGCTGCAGTCGTCGGGAGTCGGTTTCACGTGAATCTTGTCGAACGGGTCGTCGGCGACGATCTGATCGACGCATTCGAAGAGGCGTGCCACGCCGGCATCGTCATCGAGGAGCCCGGTGGCTGGTACCGGTTCAACCATGCCATCGTGCGGCAGTCGTTGCTGGCCGAGCTGCCGTCGGTGCGGCGTATGCGGTTGCATCAGCGGATCGCCGTCACCTTGGAGGATCAGCCCGGCGCGGACGACGAACTGCTCAGCGAACTGGCGCACCACTACTTCGAATGCGCGTGGGCGGGCAACGCCGCCAAGGCCATCGAGTACTGCCGCCGGGCCGCGGACCAGGCGATGACCCGGCTCGCCTACGAGGGTGCCGCCGATCTGTACGACCATGCCCTGCACGCGCTGGAAGAACTCGACGACGAGGTACCCGATCGGGACGACCAGGTCGCCGGGCTGCTGATCGCGCGCTGCGAGGCACTGCTGGCTGCCGGTGACGTGGCATCGGCCGCCCAAGTGGTACCCCAATTGCAAGCGGCGACAGTGGATTCCGCGCGTCTTGCCGCTTGGGCGACATGCTTCGACGGCCAGCTGTCCATGCTGACGCACCCAGAGCGATTGGACGACATCGAATCAGCACTCGACAGCGCCGCCCGCAGACTGGCTGAACTTGACGACGCGGCAGGGGAAGCGAAGGCGCACAACGTCCGGGCCGGATGTCTGGCCCGGCTGGGGCGGATCGGCGACTGCGAGCTCGCGCTCGACGACGCGCTGACGGCGGCCCGGCGTTCGGCTGACCACCGCCGGGTCAACGCGGTCCTGGCGGGGGCGCCCCTGGCTGCGCTATGGGGACCCAATCCGGTCCCCCGGGCCGGCGGGCGGTGCCTGGATGTGGTTCGGCTGCTCCGCATCACGACCGAGTCGCCGGCAGTCGAGGCCACGTCGATGCGATGTCAGGCGGTGCTGGAGGCATTCCGCGGCCGGGGCGCTGCCGCGCGGCGCATGATCGACTCGGCCCGGCGCACCGTCACCGAACTGGGACTGCGGCATGCCCTCCTCGAGGTCGAGCAGTTCGCCGGCATCGTCGAGTTGGTCGGTGGTGAACCGGACGCGGCCGAACGCCATCTACGCAAGGCCTACAACGGTTTTCGCCGCCTCCGTCTCGATGCGGACACCGCCGAGACGGCTGCTCTGTTGGGCCGTACTTGCCTGATGCTCGGTCGAGATGCCGAGGCGGACGAATTGTGCACGGAGAGTGAGAGTCTTGCGGGCCATGCGTTGAAAGCGTCGATCGCATGGCGGACACTGCGGGCGCAGCTGATGTCACGCCGTGGTCATGATGCGCAGGCCCGGGAGGTGGCCGAGGCCGCTGTCGCACTGGCGGAGCGCACCGACGCGTTGGTGGATCACGGTGATGCCTGCGATTGCCTGGCCACGGTGCTGGCCGCTGGCGGCGACGCGGTGGGGGCGCGCGCGGCAGCCGAGCGGGCGGCGGATCTGTACGAGCGCAAAGGGGCTGTGGCGCTTGCGGGACGGGCCCGCGAACTCCTTGGCGACGCTGGTCGGCTGAGTGCTCCGTCCGAGCCTGAACTGCCCACTGTGGCGGTGCGTACGGCAGCGGTTCGCTTGAGCGAACGCGTGATGGCCGCTCATGACCGCGCGGACTGGGATGAATTCGAGAGGCTGGTCGCGCCGGGTGCTTCTGTCGAGAGCCGGCGAAAGCTCGTCGGTTTCAAGCGCGGCGACTTCACTCTGCCTGAGGTGACACGTCAGACGCGGCGCGATCTCGAGTCGGGGACAATGCGGGTGGCACATGATGTCATCGCCGTGCGCGGCGAATGTCTGGCGCTCGCGCGGGTCCGGGTCGGCACCGCCGACGCGACCGCTGGAGCGCCGCAGGACGAATTTCTTCAGGTCTACGGCGTCGACGACGAGGGCCGGGTCACCTTCCACGTGTGGTTCGACCCGGAGGACATGGACGCCGCGGTCGCCGAACTCGACATGCGGTATCTCGCGGGTCACCCCGAGGTTCACCGACGGCGACAAGCCACCACGGCCAGCGACGCGTATGACCGTTTCAAGGCATACTTCGCGGCCCGTAATTGGGATGCGATCGCGGACATGCTGACCGGCGATGTCACCGCAGACGACCGTCGCCGTGTGGTCAATGCCGGCCTACGCAAAGGGCGCGACGCGACGATGGCGGAACTCGCCGCGTACGCCGGCATCGGGGCCGAGACCATCGCCTCAGACATCGTCGCGACCCGCGGCGAGCGCCTCGTCATGAACCGTTGCCGGCCCATGGGCCGCGCCGCGGGACCAGAGCCATTCAGCAGCGAGGTGCTCGACGTGATCGAGACCGACGTCCAGGGCCGCATCATGGCGCGGGTCGTGTTCGATTCCGACGATCTCGATGCCGCCAACGCCGAACTCGATGCCCGCTACCTCGCCGGCGAAGCGGCTGCCCACGCGCATACCTGGTCGGCGGTTGTGCGCGCGTACGCCGCGCTCAATCGGCACGAATTGCCCGCCACCACAGTCGATATGGTGAGTATCGACAACAGGCTGATCGCGTCATTCGCCCCGGGAGACATCAAGGAGTACACGCTCCTGGCCTGGGATCAGGTGCCGGACATCAGTTTCCGCATCGACTCGGTCCATCTGCTGACTGATGCCGGGGCCGTCATCACGCAGGCATTGAGCGGCACGTCCCGGGATGGCTTCGAGGCCGAATGGCGCGAAATCCACCTCGTAACGATCGACGGTGAACAGTTCGACCGCAGCGAGATGTTCGATGAGACGGACCTCGATGCCGCGCTCGCGCACTTCGCTGAATTGCAGCGGCACGAAAGGCCTTTGGTGAACGCGGCGAGCCGCGTGCACGAGCGCTTCTTCAGATTTTTCGCCGGCCGCGCCTGGGCCGAGATGAGCGGAATGTGTGCCGAAGGCGTCGTGTCTGACGATCGCCGTACGGTGATCGGCACTGGCGTGCTCCGTGGCCGCGAAGCGAATATCGGGAACATGCGGGCGGTCGCCGAATTCGGGGTGACGCTGTCCGCTTCGAGCGTGGTTGCCACTCGAGGGCAGCGGCTTGCGCTGGTTGTCGACAGCTTCGAGAGCAACGGCGACGAGCCGTTCGGTGCCGCCATGTTGACCGTGGCCGAAATCGATGTCGCC
The DNA here is from genome assembly GCF_046250085.1 of Mycobacterium sp. SMC-16. Lineage (NCBI taxonomy): Bacteria > Bacillati > Actinomycetota > Actinomycetes > Mycobacteriales > Mycobacteriaceae > Mycobacterium > Mycobacterium sp. SMC-16. The sequence continues at coordinate 5,249,584 of NZ_CP176427.1, read as the reverse complement.
GAGCAGATTACGGCGTTCGTCACGTTCGATGCCGATGACCTCGACGCTGCGCTCGCCGAACTGGACACGCGATACTGCGTTGGTGAGGCTGCCGCCCACGCTCGTACCTGGTCGGTGATAGCGCGGTCCAACATCGCGTTCAATCGACACGAGATACCGCCGAGGACACCGGATTCGGTCAATATCGATCACCGATCGATCGTGTCGACCGAAGCGGTCGACATGGCCGTATCTGTTGGTGCAGTACTGAACCTCATTCCGGACGCGAGCGTGTGCATCGAAGCGGCGCTTCGGCTGAACGATCACGGGGCGGTCGTCGCGCAACGGCTGAAAGGGACGTCGGCAGAAGGCTTTTGCGCCGAGTGGCGAATGGCCAACATCTACCTGGTCGAAGGCGATCTGATCAGCCGCGCCGAGATATTCGACGAGGCGGACCTTGATGCCGCCCTCGCGCGGTTCGACGAGCTGACCGGGCAGGCGCCGCGACCGGAGAATGCGGCGAGCCGGGCCAACGCACGCTTCATCGCCTACTTCGCCGACCGCGACTGGGAGGGCGTCGCGTCGGTTTTGGCCGAAGACCATTGCAGTGACGATCGGCGGCGAGGGGTGGGTGCCGGACTCCGCAGCGGCCGGGATGCCGATATCGAGAATCTGCGGGCGATCGCCGACCTCCGGTGGAGCATGGCGGCTGAAGTCATCGCGATTCGCGGCGACCGCCTCGTGCTCAGTCGTAACCGGTTTTCGGGCGGCGGCCGGCCGCAAGAGTTCGTCGTCGAGTCGTTGACCGTCGTCGAGATCGACGTGAACGGCCTTATCGCCGCCGTTGCTGCGTTCGATCTCAACGACCTCGACGCCGCCTTCGAAGAACTCGAGGCCCGTTACCTCGCCGGTGAGGCGGCCGCCCACGCCCGCACCTGGTCGGTAATCACGGAGGTTTACGCGGCCGCCGGCCGATGTGAGATTCCGCGGACGACAGCGGACTTCGTCGATGTCGACCATCGGCCGCTGTCGGTGATCGGGGCGGGCGAGCTCAAGCCGTTCTTGCTCGCATCCTTCGCCGACTCGAAACATGTTGGCGCGTATATCGACACCGTTCATCGCCTGACCGAGTCGGGCGCCGTCATCACCCAAGTGGCCAAATCGACATCACAAGCGGACTTCACCGCCGAGTGGCGTTTGACCTGCATCTACCTAGTAGATGGTGACCTGCTCAGTCGTTGCGAGCTGTTCGATCCTGCGGACCTCGAGGCCGCCCTCGCGCGCTTCGATGAGCTGACCTGCGGTCGAACGTGAACTCGATGGCGAAAAATCAGCGAAAGTTCGCGATCTACTTCACTTTCGGCGATGCGGCGCTCAGTTGTAGTGCGTCGTCGCGCAGGCCGTCGGCGTCGTGAGGTTCACGCCGGGGTAGGTGACCTGAATGTCGGCGCAGGCGATGAAATTCGCGTCTGTGTTCGGCCTACCGGTGCGCACGTCGAGCGTCAGCGAGGTGCCGTCGACCGCGAACTCTTCGAACGTGCCGCCACCGTTGAACGTGACCGAGACCAGAGCACTGTTCTGCGACTTGAGCTGTCGCGAGTTCACGGGGCCGTTCCACGAGCCGCGGTTGATCGGCGGGGCTCCGGTGGGCGCACTGTACGAGACGTCTTGGTACACATTGCGGTTCGAGCTGCGCAGCGTGATGTTCTCGCGCGCCCAGGTGTTGGGCGGCAGCGGAACCGGATTGCCCCCGACGACCAGGTTGGCGGCGGTGTTGAAGGTGCACGCACCACCCGAGCACTGTGCCGTCACGTGAATCTGAATCTTCGTGGCGTCGTCGACGGGCACGAAGGCGTCGGCCGAATTGACTGCGGCAGCAGCCGTCGCGGGGGACATCAGCGCGGTCGCGGTCAGCACAGCGGCCGCGGTTGCTGCAGTAAGCCGGTTCACAGTCAAGAAAGTAATCCGTTCGCTACTCGTCGTAGGTGACTTCGACGGAATCCGTCTTGGGCACCGCCTGGCAACCGAGGATGAGGCCCTCTTCGAGGTCGGACGGCTCCAACACGTCGTTGATCGCCATGTCGACGTCGCCCTTCTTCATCAGCACCGCACAGGCCCCGCAGTGCCCCTCGCGGCAGGAGAACGGTGCGTCCAGTCCCTTGTCGAGCAGCACGTCGAGCAGTACGGCCTTGCGCGGCCACTGCAACTCGTGCGTCTCGCCATCGAGCGTGACGATTGCGGTGGCCGGGCCCTCATCGCTGTCATCTTCGGCGAGCACGACGGCGGCGAACGGGTCGGAGTCCAGTGACTGGAACACCTCGAGGTGCACATTGCTCTTGTCGGCGCCGGACTTGAGCAGCGCCTCTTCGGCGGCGGCCATGAACGGCGCCGGGCCGCAGATGAACGTCTCGCGCGTGGTGTAGGGCGCCAGCTGCGTGGCCAGGATGGTCGGGTTGGGCAGGCCCTGCACCGACTCGAGCCAGTGCACGACGGACAACCGGTCGGGGTACAGCGACGTCAGTTCGCGCAGCGCCTTGCCGAAGATCACCGACTTCTCGTCGCGGTTGGCGTAGAAGAGCGTCACCTTGCCGGTGCCCTCGGACAGCGCGGACTTGAGGATCGACAGCATCGGGGTGATGCCGCTACCGCCGGCCAGCAGCAGGAAGTCGGTGTCGAGGTTCTTGGGGACGAACGTGCCGGACGGTGCCAGGACGTGCATCCGCATGCCGACGTGCGCGTTGTCGCACAGCCAGTTCGACGCATAGCCGTCGGCGGTGCGCTTGACCGCGACGGTCAGTGCCTCCTCGGCGTGCGGCGAGCTGCACAGCGAGTAGCAGCGGGCGACCGATCCGGTACTGGTGCTCGGGACGCGCAGGGTCAGGAACTGACCGGGGGAGTACTTCAGTCGCTCTGGCGGGATGTCGCTGCCGTCGGGCGTCTCGAACACCAAGACGCGTGCGTCGTTGGTCTCGGCGATGACGTCGGCCACCACAAGTTCCAGTACGTGGCTGCCCAGCGGCTCGTCCACAACCATCACCCTTCGTTCGAACCGGCCTGACGGCCAGTAACTAGAACAGGTTACAAAAGTGCAGTTATGCGGTTCTACCTGCTGTAGTACCGCCATGCTCGACACAAATCGTAACGTGTTCTAATCTTCTGTCTAGACGACCACTCCCCGGGAGGCAATCCGTGACGTCAATTGAACAACTCGACGTGCAGGCCGTGCTGGCCGGCATCGACGACCTGCTGCCGGTGCTGCGCGAACGCGCACAGCTGACCGAGGACCTGCGCCAGGTGCCGCAGGAGTCTATCGACAGTCTGAACGAGATCGGCTTCTTCAAACTGCTGCAGCCCGCCCAGTGGGACGGCCTCCAGGCCGACCCCACGGTGTTCTACGAGGCGGTCCGCCGCATCGCCAGCGCCTGTGGTTCCACCGGTTGGGTCGCGTCGATCATCGGCGTGCACAACTGGCACCTGGCGCTGTTCGACCAGCAGGCCCAGGAAGACGTCTGGGGCGACGACTCGACCGTCCGCATCTCCTCGTCCTACGCCCCAATGGGCGCGGGCGTGGTGACCGAGACCGGCGACGGCTACATCGTCAACGGCGCCTGGAACTGGTCCTCCGGCTCGGAGCACGCCACCTGGGCATTCCTCGGCGGCCCGGTCATCAAGGACGGCCGTCCGGTCGACTTCGGCAGCTTCCTGATCCCGCGCACCGAATACACCATCGACGACGTGTGGAACGTGGTCGGCCTGCGTGGCACCGGCAGCAACACGATCGTCGTCAAGGACGTGTTCGTGCCGCGGCACCGCTTCCTGTCCTACAAGTCGATGAACGACGGCACCGCCGGCGGCTACCAGACCAACACCGCTCCGGTCTACAAGATGCCGTGGGGCACCGTGCACCCCACCACCATCTCGGCGCCGATCGTCGGTATGGCCTACGGCGCCTACGAGGCGCACGTCGAGCACCAGGGCAAGCGTGTCCGTGCCGCGTTCGCCGGTGAGAAGTCCAAGGACGACCCGTTCGCCAAGGTCCGCATCGCCGAGGCCGCCAGCGACATCGACGCCGCGTGGCGTCAGCTGATCGGCAACGTCGGAGACGAGTACGCCCTGCTGGTCGCCGGCAAGGAGATCCCGTTCGAGCTGCGTGCCCGCGCCCGTCGTGACCAGGTGCGCGCCACCGGTCGCGCCATCGCGTCCGTCGACCGCCTCTTCGAGGCCGCCGGCGCCACCGCCCTGGCCAACGGCACGCCGCTGCAGCGCTTCTGGCGTGACGCCCACGCCGGTCGTGTGCACGCCGCCAACGAGCCCGAGCGCGCCTACCTGATCTTCGGCAACAACGAATTCGGTCTGCCACCCGCAGACACCATGGTCTAAGGGAGACACCTACTGATGACGGCGATCAAAGCCCTCGGCTACATGCGCATCGAGGCCACCGACGTGGCGGCCTGGCGCGAGTTCGGGCTCAAGGTGCTCGGCATGATGGAGGGCGAGGGCACCAACCCTGACGCTCTCTACCTGCGGATGGACGATGTCGCGGCACGTCTGGTGATCGTGCCCGGCGAGAAGGACCGGCTGCTGGCCTCGGGCTGGGAGGTCGCCGACGCGCCCGCCCTCGAGCAGCTGAAGCAAACCCTGAGCGCCCACGGCGTCCCGTTCAAGGAAGGCACCAAGGAGGAGCTGCTCGACCGCAAGGTCGAGGGCATGATCAGCTTCCAGGACCCGGCCGAGAACACCCTCGAGGTGTACTACGGCATCCAGTACCTGGGTCGTCGCTTCGTCAGCCCCTACGGCCACAAGTTCGTCACCGCCGAGCAGGGCCTCGGCCACGTCGTGCTCACGTGCAACGACGACGCCGCCGCGCAGGCGTTCTACCAGGATGTGCTGGGCTTCCGGTTGCGTGACTCGATGCGGCTGCCTCCGCAGCTCGCCGGCCGTCCGGCCGATGGCGACCCGGTGTGGCTGCGCTTCTACGGCTGCAACCCGCGGCACCACGCGCTGGCGTTCATGCCCATGCCCAACCCCACGGGCATCGTGCACCTGATGGTCGAAGTGGAGAACTCCGACGATGTCGGCCTGTGCCTGGACCGCGCAAACCGCAAGAAGGTCAAGATGTCGGCCACGCTGGGCCGGCACATCAACGACAAGATGCTGTCCTTCTACATGAAGACGCCGGGTGGCTTCGACATGGAATTCGGTTGCGAGGGACTCGAAGTCGAGGACGAGAGCTGGATCGCCCGCGAGAGCGTCGGCATCAGCTTGTGGGGCCACGACTTCAGCGTCGGGTTCAAGTAGGCTCGCCCGGCATGACCCAGACCCCGCAGATCGACCCCCGCACATTCCGCAATGTGCTCGGGCAGTTCTGTACCGGTATCACCGTCATCACCACCGTGAATGACGGTGTGCCGGTCGGTTTCGCCTGCCAGTCGTTCGCCGCGCTGTCGCTGGACCCGCCGCTGGTCCTGTTCTGCCCGACGAAGCACTCGCGGGCCTGGAAGGCCATCGAGGCGAGCGGCAAGTTCTGCGTCAACATGCTGCACGAGAACCAGCAGCACGTCTCGGCGCAGTTCGGCTCGAAGGCCGAGGACAAATTCGCCGGTATCGATTGGAGCCCTTCGGGATTGGGCTCCCCGGTGCTCGACGGCACGCTCGCGCACATCGACTGCACGGTGCACTCGGTGCACGACGGCGGCGACCACTTCGTGGTGTTCGGCGCAGTGCAGTCGATGTCGGAACCGCAGGCCATCAAGCCGCGTCCGCTGCTGTTCTACCGCGGCGAGTACACCGGCATCGAGCCCGACAAGAACACCCCGGCGCATTGGCGCGACGATTTGGAAGCGTTCTTGACCACGACAACCGAGGACACCTGGCTGTAGCGTCACTCAAAAGGTAGGCGCCACTTCAGACCTGGAAAGCGGGCGAAGGCCCGGTCCGTGGTGACCCATGTGGCGCCGTGTTCGATCGCGAGCGCCGCGTGGTAGGCATCCGGGACGACATTGGCCTTGGCGCCGACGGTCGTGCACAGTTTTTCGAATATTGACCAATGACGGGGTCCGGGCCGTAGCGATATCGCCGACGGTGCTGAGCGGATCGCGCGGCATGCGTCGAGAGCTTCTGCCGTCGAGCTTGGTTGCGAGAAAATCCGGTGGTTGGTGATCAGTCGCATGACGCCGGAAAGCACCAATTCGCTGACGCCTACTGGTTCGGAGCCGGTGAGCGCTTCTTCGACCCATTCTCGATAGGTGCCGTGCTGGGCACTGTCGCTGCGGATGGCATAGACCCAGATGTTGACGTCAACGAGGAGCATTGTCGCCGGTCAGTTCGGCGAGGGCGTCTTTGTCTTCCAGATCGACCCCGGGGGCAAGGCCGCCGATCCCATGGGTTGGAAGCACGAATGTGCCGACGCTCGTGCCGGGGTTGTTTCGGTGCAGCAATGCCCGAAGTCCGTCCTCGACCACCGAGCCCAGGCTTCGGGATGTCCTGGCCGCGAGCACCTTGGCCTCTTCCAGTAGGTGATCGTCGATGTTGACGGTGGTGCGCATGCATCATCATAACATCACTGAGCCGCATCATGATGCGCCAATATTGGGTGGACGCAAATCGGTCTGTCTGTGCGGCGCCGCAGTCGGGATGACTGATACTCAGCGCTATGAGCATGCCGTCCTACGCCGGATTGCGTCGCGTGGTCCTGGCCTCCATGGCCGGCACGGTCGTGGAGTGGTACGAGTTCTTCCTGTACGGCACGGCTGCCACGCTGGTGTTCAGCAAGGTGTTCTTCGGGCAGAGCGGTAGCGATCTCGACGCCATCTTCGCGGCCTTCGTCACCTACGCGGTGGGCTTCGTCGCGCGCCCGCTCGGCGGCGTGGTGTTCGGTCACTTCGGCGACAAGTTCGGCCGCAAGACACTGCTGCAGTTCTCGCTGCTGCTGGTCGGTTCGGCCACCTTCCTGATGGGCTGCCTGCCGACCTTCGGGCAGATCGGCTACTGGGCGCCGGGCCTGCTGGTGGTGCTGCGGTTCATCCAGGGCTTCGCGGTCGGCGGGGAGTGGGGCGGCGCGGTGCTGCTGGTCGCCGAGCACAGCCCGGCGCAGAGCCGGGGATTCTGGTCTAGTTGGCCGCAGGCCGGGGTGCCGGTCGGCAACATCCTGGCGACGGTCGTACTGCTCACGCTGACGGGGACGCTGCCGGAGTCGGAGTTCCTGTCCTGGGGCTGGCGGGTGGCGTTCTGGCTGTCGGCGGTGGTGGTGCTGGTCGGCTACTACATCCGCACCAAGGTGACCGATGCGCCGATATTCGTTGCGGCACAACAGGAAGTCGAGCGCGTCAAGGCGTCGTCACTGAGCGTCATCGAGGTGCTCCGGTACTACCCGGGCAAGGTGCTGACCGCCATGGGCCTGCGGTTCGCCGAGAACATCATGTACTACCTGGTGGTCACGTTCTCGATCACGTATCTGAAAGTTCATGCGGGCGTGAGCACTACGTCGATCCTGTGGTATCTGCTGGTGGCGCATGCCGTGCACCTGGTGGCAATTCCGTTGGTGGGCAAGCTCTCTGACCGCGTCGGGCGCCGGCCCGTGTACCTGGTCGGGACGCTGCTCACCGCGGCCTGGGGTTTCGTCGCGTTCCCGATGATGGACAGCAAGCACTACTTCGTCATCATGAGCGCGATCACCGCCGGCCTGGTGGCGCACGCCTTCATGTATGCGCCGCAGCCGGCGTTGATGTCCGAGATGTTCCCGACCCGGATGCGGTATTCCGGTGTGTCCCTTGGCTATCAGGTGACGGCGATCTTCGCGGGTTCACTCGCGCCGATCATCGCGGTGCGGCTGCTGAAGGATTTCCACTCGTCGGTGCCCATCGCGATCTACCTGGCCGGGGCCTGCGTGGTGACGCTGGTGGCGTTGGCGTTCGCGCACGAGACCAAGGGGATCGACCTGGCTGAGGTCGACCGTGCCGACAGAGAACGTGTGGTTGCGCCATCGTCGCGATCGACCGTCACGCGACTGGGTATCCGATTCAATTGGCCGCCCTGGGAACAGTAACGTCCGCTAGGAGCTTGGGTCGGTAAGCCGTTGGTGGGGTGAGGTCGTCGAAGGTGCGTACAGATCGCAGTCCGTGGCTCTGAGGTGATCTGGTTGCACGTTCGATGCGCGATCGCGTGTGGTGAGCGCCCAGTGCGCCCGGTGCCCTGCCGACGGGGCCTCAATAGGCGGGTAGGGCCGAGAGGCCGGTAAGTCCGATGTGGCCGTGCAGTTTTCGTATGTTGTGGCACGCCGCGAGCAATAGCCATTCGCCGCGGGCCTGCTCAAGGCCGCGCAGCAGAAGATGTTTGGCGTTCTGCAGCGTCGACATCTGACCGAACACCGGTTCCACGATGGCTTTACGGCGGGCATAAACCTGCTGGCCACGTTTGGTGGTGAGCTTGCGGGCCATCCGTTGCTTGGTGGTGGCATCGGCCGGGATGCGTCCGCGTGGGGCCACCGGGGCCGGGTCATCACGGCGCCGGCGGCCGGGGGCAATGAAGAACTCGGTCCCATACGTAGCGGTGTATGCGGCGGCGGCCTCACAGTTGGCGGCGCTGCTGTAGCCGGCATCAGCGAGCACCTGGGCGGGAACCCGGCCGGTGTTGGCCGCCGCTTGCCGGGTCATCGGCAACAGGGTGCCCACATCGGCGGCGTTGGTGCCCACTGCGGTGGCCACGATCACCTGATGATCGGCATCGACCACAGCCGCGGCGTTGTAGCACTGGTGAAACGCCCCATCGGCGGTGAGCATGATCTTGGAATCCGGATCGGTGAAGTTGCGCTGCGCCTTGGGTTTCGGTGTGGCTGCTGCGGCGGCGGCCGCTCCCGCACTGGTGGTGGTGTCGTCATCATCGTCGCGTTCACGGGCTTTGCGTTCAGCGTCGGCGCGGGCCGCCTCGGCGGCTTCGTGCTCCAGGGCGGCTTTGGCCTGGCGAATCTTCACCAGCCGGGTCTCGCGGCGGGCCAACTCGGCCGGGAGCTCATCACCACGGCGGTCCTTACCGAACTGCTGGTCTTCGGCCTTGTCGATCCGTTCAGCTTCCAATAGCAGCGCTGACACCTCGGCGGCCAGGACTTTCTCTTTCTCGGTCATCCGGGCATAACTCATCGCTTTGCGTTTGGAGGCGTTGGCCCGCACCTTCGTGCCATCAAGGGCGACCCGGCCCAGGGACACCATGCCCGCGGCCTGACACAACGCCAACGCCTGCACGAACACATGTCCCAGGGCGGACAGGTGGCGTTTACGGAACCGGGCGATCGCCCGGTAATCGGGGGCGCTACCAGAGGCCAGCCACCGAAACGCGACCACGTCAACACAGGCGGCTTCCAGCTTGCGCGAGGAACGCACCCCGGTCGTGTACCCGTACAGCAGAATCCGCACCAGCAGCCGCGGATCGTACGGTGGCCCACCCCGGACCTCGGTATAGGCGGCATGGATCCGGGACAAGTCCAGATGCTCATCGACCAACTCGGCGATGAACCGGGCCAGATGCTCAGCGGGCAGCCAGTCATCGAGCGACGGCGGCAACAACAGGCCCTGCTCCGGCGCGAACGGGCGAAACGTCTTGTCCACCGGCGCCTTCGGCGCCACAGAATGTGAATCCACCCGCTGCCCGGGGTCTACCTCGAACAACCCGCCATCACCGAGATCATCACGCACACCTAAGGATCCCGTATACCGGCAGCTCGCACCAACACCCCGCCCGGCGTGTTACTGACCCACGCTCCTAGCTGCCAAGGTATCGAGGGAGTGGTCGGCGAGTCCGTCAGCGACGTTTCGCAGATACCCGACTCATGCACGGGTAGTCCGGTGCCTCTTGGAAAGTAATGACACAGTTGGCCGTTGGTGTCCTTGTACGTGCCCTGGTGGGTTCCTGGATCCTCGCCTCAACGATCGCGCAGGAGTTTGTTAGTGGCTTTACCGGGCTTCATCGAGGTGGCAGGCTATGCCGAACGATCGCAGTTGGATCACTAAGGGGGAAGATTGTCCGATTCCACGCAGAAGCCAAGCGGCGAGCCCTCGCCAGAGCCAATTCCGGTTCGAATCGTTTGGACGTCCCTAGCGAAAATCCCGTCCCACGTGAAACGGGGTGTTGTCGTTGCCATTGCTTTGATTGCTGTGATTTGGTTCGGATTCGAGATGGCGGCGGCTCACCAGAGAAGTAACGAAAGGGAGCAGTACTACCGGCTTCAATGTGAACGCGCCAACAACGGCGATCCGTTCGCCGCGTTGGGGGGCGGATCGCCCGCCGAGCGACGTGACTTCTGTCGCAATTACGGCGTCGATCTCAAGTAATTGACCGCGCAGCGGCAGCCATGAATGGTTTTAGGCTGGCCGTCGCGCACGAAAATGTCGACTACGACTCGTCCTGCATCGCGGCTTCCCACAGCCCGCGGCCGAGCTCCGAGAGCCGCAACGCAAGCTTCTCGACGCGCGCCGGGAAGGGGCCCCGCGAGGCGTCCTTGATGGCCTTCAACACCATCGATTCTGCGCTGAGAATCTCGTAGTCGGCCTTCAGGTCTGGGTCCTCGGGGACGGTCTCGACCAGCCCGAGCGCCAGCAGGTGGCTGACGTACTGCGGCACCATCAGCGGCAGCGCGACATTGGCGGTGCGGCCGATCAGGCATGCGTTCTCCAGCGTCGCGACACTGCGGTTCCGCGGGTAGATGTTCACCAGCGGCGACGACTCGTTGTCGGACAGCGCACCGATGATGCGGGCCTCGTCGGCAACCAGCTGATCGAGCAGCCGGTGGTAGAGCTCGGTCTTGCCGTCGGCGGTGCTCTGGTCGAGGGCACGGTCCAGCAGGCCGCCGAGCTTGCCGTGCAGGGACTCCTTGGCGGGCTGCTTCTGCGGGGCGGGAGCCGGCGTCCGTTCGGGGGCCATCTCGATGGCTTCGACGGTGGTCTTGGTCGCGATCGCGATCTGCTCGCCACCCCATGCGGCCAGCTTGAAACCGAATTTCGCGACGCCGAGGGCGCGGTTGGCCAGGCCGAGCGGGTCGAATCGCTTCGGAATCGCCAAACCGCCGCGCGGCGTCGAGATCGCGATGGCGATCTCACCGATGGGCGTGGACAGCTTGATGCCGTGCCGTTCGAGGCCCTCGCGGTTCACCGGTAAGTCGTCGGTAACTTCCGGTTCTGGGTTGTCGGTTTCCTGGGACATTGCGGACCGATGGTACCGGCCTGCCGATTGTTCTTGCCTCTTGTGTGGCAAACGCGACAGCTACCCCTGGCGGTACGCGGCGAGCCAGGGACCCAGCCGGCGGAGCGCTTCTTCGATGTCGGACTTCGGTCCGGCGAACGACAGCCGCACGAACGATCCGCCGTGCTGAGTGTCGAAATCCACACCCGGTGCGATCGCCAGACCGGTGTCGGCCAGGAGCTCCTCGCAGAACGTGAGGGAGTCCGTCGAGTACTCCGAGATGTCGGCGTACACGTAGAACGCGCCGTCGGCGGGCGCCAGCTTGTCGAGCCCGACCTCGGCCAGCCCGCTGAGTAGCAGGGCCCGATTCTCGGCGTAGTGGTGCACCAGTGCGTCGGCCTCGGCGATGGCCTCGGGCGTGAACGCCGCGACGGCCGCGTACTGCGGCAGCGTGGGCGGGCAGATGGAGAAGTTGCCGGTCAGGCAGTCGACGGCCCGGCGCAGCGGCTCGGGCACCAGCAGCCAGCCCAGCCGCCAGCCGGTCATGGCGAAGTACTTCGAGAAGCTGTTCACCACAACGGCATTGCGCGAGGTCTCCCAGGCGCAGCTGGTCGCGGGGGCATCGTCGTAGATGAGGCCGTGGTACAGCTCATCGCTGATGAGCTGTACGGAGTTGTCGTCGCACCAGGTGGCGATGGCGGCCAGATCCTCGGCCGGCAGCACGGTGCCCGTCGGGTTGTTGGGGCTGGCGATGATCAGACCCTTCACCGGTGGATCCAGCTGCTCCAACATGGAAATGGTTGGGTGGAAACGGGTTTCGGGTCCGCACGGTATCTCGACGACCTCGCAACCGAGCGCCGACAGGATGTTCCGATAGCAGGGATAGCCGGGGCTGGCCACCGCGACGCGATCGCCGATGTCGAAGCACGAGAGGAACGCCAGCAGGAATCCGCCGGTGGATCCGGTGGTGATGACGACGGCGTCCGGTTCCACCTCGACGCCGTACCGGTCCAGGTACGACTTGGCGATGGCCTCCCGCAGCTCTGGAATACCGAGCGCGACGGTGTAGCCGAGGTTGTCGTTGGCCAGCGCCTCGGCGGCCGCGGCCCGGATGGGCGCCGGTGCCTGTGCGGCGGGTTGCCCCGCCGACAGGTTCACCAGGTCGCCGTGGCTGCGCTGGCGCTCGGCCGCGGCCAGCCACACGTCCATCACATAGAACGGTGGGATGCCCGCGCGCAGCGCTACCGGATTGGTCATACCTCGACGTTAGGCCAGAACGTCAGCCTCGAGGCGACGCAGGTGCTCCCGCGACGACCCGAGCAGCTGCGCACTGCCGTGCGCGCGCTTGAAGTAGAACTGGATATCGCTTTCCCAGGTGATCGCGATGCCGCCGTGCATCTGGATCGCCTCGCCGGCAACGGCATTGAACGCCTCGGTGGCCATGTAGCGGGCCAGCGACGCATTCGTGGGCGTCGGGTCGGCGAGAGCGTCGTTGACGATGGACCGGGCGGCCGAGACCTTGACGTACAGGTCCGACATCCGGTGCTTGAGCGCCTGGAAGCTGCCGATCGGGCGGCCGAACTGCACGCGGTCCTTGGAGTAGGCCACGGTCAGGTCCAGGCAGCGGCTTGCGGCGGCGACCTGCTCGACGGCCATCAGGATGGCGGCGGTGTCCGCCAGGCCCGGGTCGGCGCCGAGGGTGGTGGTGCTGCCGGGGGCCACTGCGGCGAGCCGACGGGTCGGGTCCATCGCGGTCGCCGGCGTGACGGTGTTGTCGGTCCAGCGGGTCAGCTGGCCGTCCTGCGCGGCGATGACCACGTCGGCGACGTCGCCGTTGATGACGTAGCCGGCGTCGAAAACCACTGTGCCGATGGATGTTCCCTCGGCCAGGCCTTCCAGCGGCTCTTCCTCACCGGCGGCAAGCAGCGCCAGTTCGGCCAGCGTGGTGCCGAGCAGCGGAGTCGGGACCAGGTTCTTGGCCAGCTCCTCGAGAACGACGGCGGCGTCACCCAGTTCGCCGCCGGCGCCGCCGAGCTCCTCGGGCACGACCAGCGCCGCGGCGCCGACCTGCTCGCACAACATCCGCCAGAGCTTCTCGTCGTAGCCCTTCTCGGACTCGATGGCAGCCCGGACGGCCTCAGGGCTCGCGTGCTTCTCGACCAGCGCCGCGACGGTGGCGCGCAACATCTCCCGTTCTTCGCTCATTGTCACAGCCCTTCCAGTACGCGGGTCCGGTGCCACGTCGAGTCGCCCCACGCCGAGCGCAGCGCCTGCGTGCGCAGCAGCAACAGGGACAGGTCGTGTTCCTGCGTGAAACCGATGGCGCCGTGCGTCTGCAGCGACGACCGGGCGGCCAGCAGCGCGGCTTCGTTGGCCGCGACCTTGGCGGCGCTGACATCGCGGGCCAGCGTGGGCGACCCGTCGGCGAGGGCCAGGGCCGCGCCGTAGACCAGCGGGCGGGCCAGCTCGACGGCGATGTGCACGTCGGCCAGCTTGTGCTTGATGGCCTGGTACGACCCGATCACGGTGCCGAACTGCGTGCGCTGCTTGGCGTACTCGACAGCCATGTCGAGCATCGCCTGGCCTGCGCCCACCAGTTGCGCGGCGGTGGCCAGCGCGCCGAACTCGAAAGCCTTTGCGGTGTACGCGGTTTGGGCTTCGCCGGTGGCGGTCACGTCGAACAGGTGACGGGCCGGGTCGACGGACTGGTGCTCTGCGCCGATGGTGGCGTCCTGCACCTGACCGTCCCCGGCCAGCAGGATCAGACCGGCGGTGTCGGCGTCGACGGCCCGCGGGGCCAGCGGCGACAGAGCGACGGTGGCGATGAGCTCGCCCGAGGCCAGGCCTTCCGAACGCTTATCTGATGCCAGCAGCACCGGGGCCACCGCGATGGATTCGGTGACCGGACCGGGCACGGCCCAGTAGCCCAGACGTTCAAGGGCGACAACCAGATCCACCGGGTGCGCGCCGATGCCGTCGAACTCCTCCGGCACGTTCAGCGCGGTGACACCCAGGTCGGCCAGCGTCGACCAGATCTTGCGGCCGGGTGCGGCGTCGGCCGCTTTCTCGACTCCGCCCCACGCCCGAACGGCGGCGGGCACGTCTGCCGCGCCCAGCGCGGCGTCGATGCTCGCAGCGAAATCGCGCTGCGATTCGTCCAATTCAAAGAACACGTGAACAATCCCTCTTATTTGCGGGGCAGGCCCAGCAGGCGCTCGGCGATGATGTTGCGCTGAATTTCGTTGGTACCGGCGTAGATCGGGCCGCCCAGGGCGAACAGCAATCCTTCGGTCCAGTGGTCGTACAGCTCGGCGTCGGCGCCGCGCAGGTCCAGTGCGGTCTGGTGCAGGGCGACGTCGAGGTCGGACCAGAACACCTTGGTCACCGAGGACTCGGCGCCCAGCTCGCCACCGTTGGCCAACCGGGTGACGGTGCCGAAGGTGTGCAGGCGGTAGGCCTGGGCCTTGATCCAGGCGTCGGCGACGCGCTCGGCGTAGGCCGGGTTCTGATCGACTTTCCATTGCGCGACAAGGCGTTCGGCCGGGGCGACGAAGCGGGCCGGGCTGCGTAGCGACATGCCGCGCTCGTTGCTCGACGTGCTCATGGCGGCGGTCCAGCCGCCATGCACCTGACCGATGACGTCCTCGTCGGGGACGAACACGTCATGGAGGAAGATCTCACCGAAGCCGGTCTCACCACCCAACTGGGCGATGGGCCGGACCGTGATGCCCTCGGCCTTGAGGTCGAACATGAAGTACGTCAGACCCTTGTGGCGCTGCGCTTCCGGGTCGGAGCGGAACAGCCCGAAACCGCGCTCACCGAACGGGGCGCGCGAGCTCCAGATCTTCTGGCCGTTGAGCTTCCAGCCGCCGTCGACCTTGGTCGCGGTTGAGCGCAGGGAGGCCAGGTCGCTGCCGGACTCCGGCTCGGACCAGGCCTGGGCCCAGATCTCTTCGCCGGAGGCCATTTTCGGCAGCACGCGCTGCAGCTGTTCCTTGGTGCCGTGCGCGAACAACGTCGGCGCCAGCATCGCGGTGCCGTTGGCGGAGGCCCGGCCGGGAGCGCCGGCTTTGAAGTACTCCTCCTCGTACACCACCCACTGCAGCATGGTGGCGTCGCGGCCGCCGTACTCCTTGGGCCACGCGATGACCGACAGGCCGGCGTCGTAAAGCACCTTGTCCCAGACACGGTGCTGCTCGAAGCCCTCGAGGGTGTCGTAGGACTTGGTGGGGAACTTGTCGTTGTTGGACGCCAAGAAGTCGCGGACCTCGGCCCGGAATTCCTCGGTTTCGTCGTCGAATGTCAGATCCATTTACCGACTCGTCTCTCCGTTTGTGTTTCCCGTCGCTTCGCTCGCCCTGACCGCGGAGTCTTGAAGTTGGCCAAATGTTCTTTGGTGTAGGTCTGCGGTGGGGTCTGCCGACCGGGCTGCTGGGTGCCGTCGGACCCACTCATTGGAACTCCCTCTAACAAAGCAAGTGCTTGGTAGGTTAGCCTACAAGGGTGATAGAGGTCCAGACGTTCCGGGCTGAGGTCCGGCAATGGCTTGCCGACAACCTCGTCGGTGAATTCGCAGCTCTGAAAGGCCTTGGTGGCCCCGGTCGGGAGCACGAGGCTTACGAAGAACGACGCGCGTGGAACCAGCACCTGGCCGCGGCAGGGCTGACCTGCCTGGGCTGGCCGGAGGAGCACGGCGGTCGGGGACTGTCGGTCGCGCACCGCGTCGCCTTCTACGAGGAGTACGCCAAGGCGGACGCCCCCGACAAGGTCAACCACCTCGGCGAGGAACTGCTCGGGCCGACGCTCATCGCGTACGGCACCGAAGTACAGAAGAAGCGCTTCCTGCCGAACATCCTCAATGTCACCGAGCTGTGGGCGCAGGGCTACTCCGAGCCCGGAGCCGGTAGCGACCTGGCCAACGTCTCGACGTCGGCCGAACTGGTCGGCGACGAATGGGTGATCAACGGCCAGAAGGTGTGGACCTCGCTGGCGCACTGGGCGCAGTGGTGCTTCGTGGTCGCCCGCACAGAGAAGGGCTCCAAGCGTCACCACGGCCTGTCCTATCTGTTGGTGCCGCTGGACCAGCCGGGCGTCGAGATCCGGCCGATCGTCCAGTTGACCGGCGACTCCGAGTTCAACGAGGTGTTCTTCGACGACGCCCGTACCGAGGCATCGCTGGTGGTCGGGGAGCCCGGGCAGGGCTGGGGCGTCGCGATGGCGACGCTGACGTTCGAGCGCGGGGTTTCCACGCTGGGTCAGCAGATCCGCTACAAGCGTGAGCTCGAAGGCCTGATCGGCGTGGCCAAGACCACCGGCGCCATCGACGATCCGCTGATTCGGCACAAGCTGACCGAGTCGTGGACCGGCCTGCAAGCCATGCGGTCCTACGCCATGGCCACCATGGACGTCGAGCAGCCCGGCCAGGACAACGTGTCAAAGCTGTTGTGGGCCAACTGGCATCGCGAGCTCGGTGAGATCGCCATGGACGTGCAGGGCATGGCGGGGCTGACGCTGCCGGGCGGCGAGTTCGATGAGTGGCAACGCCTGTACCTGTTCTCCCGGTCGGACACCATCTACGGCGGCTCCAACGAAATTCAGCGCAACATCATCGCCGAGCGCGTGCTCGGCCTACCCCGAGAGGCCAAGGGCTGATGGATCTTTCAGTTGCTCCTACCGAGGTTGAGGGCCACGGCCTGCTGAAGGGCAAGGTCGTCCTTGTGACGGCCGCCGCCGGCACCGGCATCGGCTCGTCCACCGCCCGTCGCGCGCTGCTGGAAGGCGCCGACGTCGTGGTGTCCGACTACCACGAGCGTCGCCTCAACGAAACGCGTGACCAGCTGGCCACACTCGGCCTGGGCAAGGTCGAGGCCGTCGTCTGCGACGTCACCTCCACCGAGGCCGTCGACGCCCTGATCACCGCGGCCGTCGAGAAGATGGGCCGGCTGGACGTGCTGGTCAACAACGCCGGCCTGGGCGGGGAGACCCCGCTGGTCGACATGACCGACGACGAGTGGGACCGCGTCCTCAACGTCACCCTGAACTCGGTGATGCGCGCGACCCGCGCCGCGCTGCGGTACTTCCGCGGCGTCGAGCACGGCGGCGTGATCGTCAACAACGCCAGCGTCCTGGGCTGGCGCGCGCAGCACTCACAGTCGCACTACGCTGCCGCCAAGGCCGGCGTCATGGCGCTGACCCGTTGCAGCGCAATCGAAGCCGTCGAGTACGGGGTGCGGATCAACGCGGTGTCCCCGAGCATTGCGCGGCACAAGTTCCTGGAGAAGTCGGCCGATGCCGCGCTGCTGGACCGGCTGTCCTCCGACGAGGCCTTCGGCCGTGCCGCCGAGCCGTGGGAAATCGCCACCACCATCGCGTATTTGGCCAGCGACTACTCCAGCTACCTGACCGGCGAGATCATTTCGGTGTCGAGCCAGCGGGCGTAGTTTTCATCCGGCCGCGAGGTTCGGATATGTGCACTTGCCCGCCTATTTGCGACAACGCTGTCGCAATTAGGCGGGCATTTTCATGTGTGGCAGGCTCGCGATCTCGCGAGCCTGACCTGTTGGCGGACCCTCTCGATCAGATGATCGCCTGCTCCTGCAAGCCCGCGATCCGCGCCGCGTCATAGCCCAGTTCACCGAGTATCTCCGCGTTGTGCTCGCCGATCACCGGCGGCGCGAGGCGGATCGTCGCCGGCGTGGCACCCATACCCGCCAGCGGGCTGCCGATCAGGTCGACCGATCCGGCGGCGGCCCATGCATGCGGCGTCGTCGCGCGCAGGCCCCGGTGCTGCACCTGCGGATCTTCCCAGACCTCCGCCAGATCGTTATAGCGCGCGGCCGGGATGCCCACGCTGTCGAACTTCGCCTGGAGCTCCTCCGTCGTGAACTGCCGGCTCCACTCGTTGATGATGTCGATCAACTCCGCGCGATTGATCTTGGCCCGCTTGGCGTTGGTGTCGAAGCGCGGGTCGTCGTAGAGCTCGGGCTGGCCCATCAACTCCGACATGCGCCGCCAGTGAGCGTCGCTCCCGGCCGTGATGTACGTCATGCCGTCGCGCGCATGGATGAGGTCGGCGGGGCCGCCGCCGTTGCCACCATTGCCCAGACGCTCCGCCTGGACGCCGCTGATCAGATAGTCCTGCATGATGTGGCAGATCATCGCCACGGAACTGTCGAGCAGCGCCATGTCGATGTACTGGCCCTCGCCGGTGTTGTTGCGATGGTTCAGCGCGGCGAGGATCGCGATGGCGCTGTTGTGGCCGGTCACGAAATCGACCAGGCTGGGACCGGCTTTCACTGGCCCCGCGCCGGGTTGGCCTTCGGGGATGCCGGTCACGGCCATCATGCCGCCGCTCGCCTGGAACAACCCGTCGTAGCCCGCGCGCGCCGCCATTGGCCCGGTCTGGCCAAAGCCGGTGATCGAGCAGTAGATGAGGCGGGGATTGATCGCCTTCAGGCTCTCGTAGTCCAGCCCGAACCGCTTGAGGTCGCCGACCTTGTAATTCTCGATCAGGATGTCCGCGGTCTTGACCAGGGCACGCAGGATGTCCTGCCCCTCCGGCTTGGAGTGGTTGACCGTGATCGACCGCTTGTTGCGGTTCGACGCGGTGAAAAAGCCGGACTGGCGAAGGTCCTTGCCGTCCTTGCCCTCGACCGAGGCAAGACCGTAACCGCGCCCTTCGTCACCGCTGCCCGGTCGCTCCACCTTGATGACGTCAGCGCCGAGGTCGCCCAGTATCTGCGCGCTGATCGGGCCGGCGAAGACGCGGGTCATGTCGATGACCCGGATACCCTCCAGGGCACGCTGTGTCGAGCTCATGATCTCCTGCTACTCATCCATTTCAAGTCGTGCTGCGCGCAAGCATAGGGCTCGAATCGAAGCGCCCGACGCTTTACGCACCCCATCTATCGGTCGCGGTCGAGAACCGCGCGTGTGACCTCGCCCGCTCTCAGGGCCGCGATCGCCTCAACGTGCGCGACCCCTGTGAGCACTCGATCTTTGTGTACGTAGTGGCCAAGTCAACACCGGCCCGACCTACCCTAGCAAGCGCTTGGTTTCCATGCTGTTGAGATGGCGTCTCCATCGCCAGTCAACCCGCGAGCAGGCGCGACGAGCTTCTTCAGCTCGCCGCGGCGATGTTCGCTGAGCGTGGGCTGAATGCAACCACTGTCCGGGACATCGCAGACTCGGCCGGCATCCCGTCAGGCAGTCGTCACCATCACTTCAAATCGAAGGAACAGATGGTCGAGGAGGTCACGCGGGACTTCCTTGATTGGTTGTTCAGCCGGTACGAAGAAATAATCGCCACCGAGCCGTGGGAGATCGCGTCGACCATCGCATTCCTGGCCAGCGACTACTCGAGCTATCTGACCGGCGAGATCATCTCGGTGTCCAGCCAGCGCGCTTGAGTTTCCTCCGCGAGCAGACGTAAAACTGTCGATTTCGATGCGAATTCGACAGTTTTACGTCTGCTCGCGGCTGGCACGTGCACGCGAATGCCGTTCGTAGGCTTCAGTTTTTGTGATCCAGTGCTGACCGCCGAAGTACATCGTCAGGTAACCCGCGGGGAATAGCCCGAGCGTCAGGATCGAGACGAGCGCGAACTGCACGTACTGGCGAGCCGCGAATGAGTGGTCGAGCAATCGGTCGACATATCCGAAACGTGCGCCGACCGACAGCATGAACGCGATGTATAGACCCAGTATCAAGTAGGGGTAGCGCTGGCTGGCGAAGTCGTACGCCGGGTACCCGAAAAGTACCGCTCCGACAACGAAGAGCCACCACGTCTTAGGCGTGCTGAGGCCCCACCCGTACGCCTCAGGGCCGTCGCCGAACAATCGACGTGTTTTCCCGCGAATGCGGAGAAATGGTGTCCGGGCGTATGCCACGAAAACGGATGCTCCAGCCATGCCCACACCCGCGTTGAGTGCCGGCATCCGCCCTTGGGGTATCACCGCGAAGGCAGTGGCTGTGGCCATGATCACCGCGCCGACCCAATAGATCTTGCGCGCGTAATCAGCTTCTTCGTTGAAGCCGGCGATGGCCATCACCGCGAGCCCCAATAGAGCTACAACAAGTCCCGTGTCGACCTGGTTCACCCGAATACCTTCTTATAGACCGCCTCGGCGGTGGACTCGCCGATGAATGAGCCGACGGTGCCGCCGACGAATCCGCCAACCACTACTCCCGGCGGCCCCGCCACAGCGCCGACTTCGGCACCGAGGGCACCCATCATCCATGCCCCTGCCATACCGCCGCCGACCTTGGATAACGATTGGGTCTGCTGCACGAATAGGTGACATCTGAGTTGGCTTGCCCAGCATGGGCGGGCTGGAAGGATGTCCCCATGGCAAGGCCCTACCCCCGCGAGTTCCGCGACGACGTCGTCCGGGTCGCTCGCAACCGCGATGACGGTGTAACGATCGAGCAGATCGCCACCGATTTCGGAGTGCACCCGATGACGCTGCAGAAATGGCTCCGTCAGGCCGACATCGACGAAGGCACCAAGCCCGGCAAGAGCGCCAGCGAGTCCGGTGAGCTGCGCGAAGCCCGACGGCGGATCAAACTGCTAGAGCAAGAGAACGAGGTGCTGCGTCGGGCCGCAGCGTATTTATCGCAGGCCAATCTGCCGGGAAAAGGGTCTACCCGCTCGTGAAAGAGCTCGCCGCCGACGGGATCCCCGTCGCGGTGACGTGCCGGGTACTCAAGCTCTCCCGCCAACCGTATTACCGCTGGCTGGCCGACCCCATCACCGAGGCCGAACTCATCGAGGCCTACCGCGCCAATGCGCTGTTCGACGCGCACGCAGACGATCCGGAGTTCGGCTACCGCTACCTCGTGGAGGAGGCGCGCGATGCCGGCGAGCCGATGGCCGAGCGCACCGCATGGCGGATCTGCTCGCAGAATCGACTGTGGAGCGTGTTTGGTAAGAAACGCGGCAAGAACGGCAAAGTCGGGCCGCCGGTGCACGACGATCTTGTCGAGCGTGACTTCACCGCTGAAGGGCCAAATCAGTTGTGGCTCAGTGACATCACTGAGCACCGCACCGGTGAGGGCAAGCTCTACCTCTGTGCGATTAAGGACGTGTTCTCCAACCGGATCGTCGGCTACAGCATCGACTCCCGAATGAAGTCACAACTGGCCATCCGGGCACTACACAGCGCGGTAGCCCGACGCGGAGATGTCGCGGGGTGCATTCTGCACTCGGATCGCGGATCTCAGTTCCGGTCAAGGAAATTCGTACACGCCTTGAATCAACACGAGATGGTCGGCTCTATGGGCCGTGTCGGAGCCGCCGGCGACAACGCCGCCATGGAGAGCTTCTTTAGCCTGCTGCAGAAGAACGTGCTCGACCGCCGCCGCTGGGACACCCGAGAACAACTCCGCATCGCGATCGTCACCTGGATCGAGCGCACCTACCACCGGCGCCGCCGCCAGTCCGGCCTCGGGCGGTTGACCCCGATCGAATTCGAAGCAATCATGACCACACCGGCCAGTCAGGCCGCGTGACCGAAACTGTCACCTGATCGTGCAGCAGACCCATTGCCCGACGGGCATCCCGTGCGTGACCTCGTACAAGGCGACGCCAAGATCCAACGCGGTGCCGAAATGCCCAACTCGCGAGCCGATCTTCTTCAAGGCCTCGGTATCAGCTGCGCTATATATCTCGCCTGACGGGTTCCAGGGGTGGCCAGGCTGCATCGATTTGACCGTCTGGTTCACGGATGCTTCTGCGCCAGATATGCCTTTGCCCGCAAGCGACGCGCTGTCGACGAGTTCCTTCGGAATCTGGCCGTGCGACATGCCCGTAGCAGCTTGTGCCGCACCTTGCGGAGACATGCCCATTTGTTGAAGCTCCTCTTGTACCTTCGCGATGACCATCATGCGGGCCTGTGCTTCGGTTTGGTCAAGCGCCGCTGTGGCTTGATCGGGTGTCAGGCCGGGCGCATTGGCTAGTCCGCGCTCTAGCTTCGCTTGGAGGTTCAAACGGTCCCGAGCGCGGGTGCGCGCGTCGCCACCCAGCACTGGATCACTGGGGAGTGGACCCTGTGTCTGGGCGGTGATGAAATCGTCGAGTCGTTCGCTCGCGTAGCGTTTGGCGAGCAATGATCAGAACCTGTGGATGAGCCTCGGCGAGGCGGCGTAGGAAAGGGCGCACCTTCCCGAGGATGATCTGAATGTCGAAGGTCTGATCAAGAGCCGGCGTTGGCGCGCTGGTTCGGGAAGGTACGCCCATGCTCACGGTAGTTCACGATGCGGATTCATCCAACGAGGATGCTGGCTCGTCGCGGTCGTTGCTCGATGAGATTGTCCGCGACGGTGCCCGCCAGATGCTGGCCGCAGCGTTGCGGGCTGAGGTCGCCGCCTACATCGAGGCTCATGCCGGTGAGCTTGATGAGAACGGGCACCGGCTGGTGGTGCGCAATGGCTATCACCGCGAGCGCGAGGTGCTCACCGCGGCGGGCGCGGTGAGTGTGACCGCGCCGCGGGTCAATGACAAACGTGTTGACCCGGACACTGGTGAGCGGCAACGGTTTTCCTCGGCGATCCTGCCGGCGTGGGTGCGCAAGTCGCCGCAGATGACCGAGGTGTTGCCGTTGCTGTATCTGCATGGCTTGTCGACCAGTGATTTCGGTCCGGCGTTGGAGCAGTTCCTGGGCTCGGGTGCCGGCTTGTCGGCCACGACGATCACCCGACTCACCACGCAGTGGCAGGACGAGGCCAAGGCCTTCGAGGCCCGTGATCTGTCGGGCACCGACTACGTCTACCTGTGGGTCGACGGCATCCATCTCAAGGTGCGCCTGGAGCAGGAGAAGCTCTGTTTGCTGGTGATGATCGGTGTGCGCGCTGACGGCCGCAAGGAGCTGGTCGCGCTCACCGACGGGTACCGGGAGTCGGCCGAGTCGTGGGCTGATCTGTTGCGGTCGTGCCGACGTCGCGGGATGACCGCACCGGTGCTGGCCGTCGGCGATGGGGCCCTGGGGTTCTGGAAGGCCGTGCGTGAGGTGTTCCCGGCCACCGGCGAGCAGCGGTGCTGGTTTCACAAGCAGGCCAATGTTCTTGCCTGCCTGCCAAAGTCGGCTCATCCGGGGGCGATCGCGGCGATGCGGGAGATCTACAACGCCGAGGATATCGACCACGCGCAGGTGGCGATCAAGGCGTTCGAGGTGGACTACGGCGCCAAGTACCCCAAGGCGGTCGCCAAGATCGTCGATGACGCCGATGTGCTGCTGGAGTTCTATAAGTACCCGGCCGAGCACTGGGTCCATCTGCGCACTACCAACCCGATCGAATCAACGTTTGCCACGGTACGTTTGAGGACCAAGGTGACCAAGGGGCCGGGTTCACGCGTCGCCGGAATGGCCATGGCTTACAAGCTGATCGACGCCGCGCAAGCCCGCTGGCGAGCCGTCAACGCACCGCACCTGGTCGCTCTGGTCCGGGCCGGCGCGATCTTCCACAAAGGCAAACTGCTCGAGCGACCCACCGACATCACCCCGTCGGCGGACTCGGCACCGACCGAATCAACTGGAACGGAGGTCGCCTGAAACAAGCCGATCCACAGGTATTGACAATTCCTCGGCGTTTGGCTTCCGGCGTCGCGTTGGGGTTAGTGGCTGTGGCGTAGTCACGGAGTCGGTTTGACGCAGCCTGCTTCTCGGGTGACCAAGGGCCGGGTGCGTTCGCCAACACCTCATCGGCCGAGCGGTGGCTAGAACCGTACTTGTCGGATGAGGATTGTCCTGGTGCGGCGTCTGCGATGCCATCCGCGCCCGTCGTCGGGTCTGCGGCGTAGCCTTCGGCCACCATTGCAGCCCGGCCTTTGCTGAGTTCGTCTGTGTAAGCAGTGCGGATTGCTTTGCATTCATCAACAGCGGTGCAAGTGCGACTTTCGGCGGCACGCTTAAGGTCGTCCCACTTGGCGCTCTCGCCCGCCCTTGATGCTTCTGCGATCCGCGCATCGATCTGTAGGTCGTAAGACTTCAGGGCGCCTTCCAATAGGGAAATCGAAGTCGCGGAGCTGCGTTGGGACTGTGCAAGTGCGGCGGCGATGCTCTCGAGACTGACTGCGAGCTTAGAAATCTGCAGCTTGCTGAGGTGAAGACTCTCCGTCACGCGGACTACTTCGGCGGCATCGTTGATCGGGTGACCGCCACCGTCCTGCCGGTCCCACGCTGATCCGAAGCGCTGTTTGGCGACAGTAAAGTCGTGCTCGGTTTCGGTGATACATCCACTCGCATTGCGGAATGCGTTTGCCAATTCGTCAATCTCACCGGGGGCACCACTTTGGATGGCGCTGTCCATTTGCCATGGATCACCGCCGGCGGCACTGACCAATTCTTGGATGCTGAGATGTTTTAGTTCAATTGACATGTGGGCTAAATCGAATCGGCCGCCGTCTTGATCGAGCCAGCTCCCGCTGCGTCCTGAGCGTCAAAGATTGTTGCGGCTGAGTTGGTGCGTTCCGCCAGCGAATCCAGATGCGTACGGAAACCACTCAAAGTGGTTGTATGGGTTTCGTGGCAGTCGACGAGTGACCGGTGGAAGTCGTGGGCGTCATCGAAATCCCCGAAGATACCCGCTGATATCGAGGCATCTGCAAAACGGCTCGCCCCTTCATGCGCGATAGCGCCGGCGCTCTGGGCGAATGCTGCGCCCATCCGCAGCAATGCGGAATCTATATACATGTTGCCCCCCGTTTCCCCAAAGACCAGGGTACCGCGCCTTCGCAGGGGCTGACGACGGGAAATTTGCGGGCTCAGTTCACGGCGAAACCGTGTCGTTCGAGTGGGCGCAAGGACGATGGATCCGTCCCTTCGACGAAAAACAGCCATGCCATGCCAGCCTCGTCGGTGTGGGTCGCATACCGATACTTACCATCGAGATTGGGTGTATCGGTGGCAACATCAGTTGGCCTGGCATACACCGCGACGTACGTGGATGGCGATTCCGGCCTGCCCATGCATAGGCCCCACTCTGTGGCATGGCTGATGAGCGGGCTGGTTTGGTGCGTGTTTATCACTGCCGGACTTCCGCACGCGGCCGTGATCCACACGAAGCCCTCCTCCGATTGGAGCGGTGAAGAGGCCGGCGCGACCGGCGACGAGGAGGCTGCTGACGATGTGGTTGGTGTCGACGACGCCGACGTCGATGCGGCTGAAGTTGATGCGGCGGGAACAGCCTGCCCACCGGTCTGCCCGCAGCCCGTCAGTGCCGTGGTGGCGGCCAAACCCAGCGTGGCCAGCGACAATCCGACAATGGAACGCGATGCGCGAATTTCCTTCACAACCGTCAGCCTAGTGGAGAGAATTCGTCCCAAGTCTCCGCAGTTTCTTCACAATCGCTGCCGGTAAGCCCAACAAACCGCGCTTACAGTCGGAAGGCGTGAAGCGGAGTGGGGCCAGCCCGCGTACATACTGCTGGCTAATCAGCGTCCGTCGCACCAGGTGCGGTGACGGGTATGCCCACGGAGGTTGCCGCCGTCATCATGCGTTTGTCATATGTGACCAGTGCGGTCAACGGCGCGTACGAGCCGACGATGTGCGAGGAGGCCAAGTGGATGGCATCGAGCGATCGCAGGTTGGGGTCAGGGTAGGCCGCGGCGGTTGCGCGCACCGCCGCGTCTATTTCCAGCCGGATCAGCCGGGCCATCAGTGCGGGTATGGCCGGTAGGTCGTCCGGGGAACTGGCCCGCACAGCCCTGATGAGTTCTACCTCGGCCAAAACGGATGTGGCCCAAGGGATGTCGGGGCGCTCATCCAGCCAATCGGCCAACGCTGCTGATTCGGGCTCTTCGCAGATGAGCTTCACCAATGCCGATGTGTCCAGATAGATCACCGGCGATCGTTTACCTTTCCTCGTCGCGAAGGCGGTCCAGAGCGGCACTGACCGATTCGCCAGTGCGGCTGCGGGACGGGCGAGGTGCTGGGCCGTGGAGTGTGGCGGGATGCGCGCGCCCAGCGCTGATCAGCGCGGCCAATGGATTGGGGTTAAGTGGGACGATGCGGGCGATCACCTCGCCCCGCTCGGTGAGTTCGATTTCTTCTCCGTGTTTGACGCGTGCCAACACCTGTGAGGTCTGCTGGTTGAGCGTGCGGATCGAAACCTCAGTCATATGCCAAATGTAGAACGTGAGTGTTCTACGTGCAACGCGCATGGGACTCGCTGCGTGAAGCGGTGTTCTTCGGGGTCCCAGATCTGCACAGTTTCTTCACAATGACTGCCGGTAAGCCCCACAAACCGCGCTTACAGTCGGAAAGCGTGAAGCGAATCCTGGTGGTCGATGACGAGCCGACCATCCTGTCCTCGGTTGCGACCCGGTTGGGCGCCGAATCGTTCCAGGTGGAGACAGCCGTCGACGGGCCTTCGGCGGTGGCCGCCGCAGCAGCGACGCAACCCGACCTCGTGGTGCTGGACGTCATGCTGCCCGGCTTCGACGGGCTGGAGGTGTGCCGGCGTATCCAGGCGGAGCGTCCGGTGCCGGTGCTCATGTTGACTGCGCGCACCGACGAGACCGACATGCTGATCGGCCTGGGGATCGGTGCCGACGACTATCTGACCAAACCGTTCAGCATGCGCGAGTTGGTTGCGCGGGTGCGGGTGTTGTTGCGTCGCATGGACCGGGCAGCCGGAGACCAGCCATTGTCGGTGGGGGAGTACCGCATCGATCTTGCCGAACGTCGCGTGCACCAGGGTGACATCGAAATCCATCTCACCCGAACCGAATTCGATCTACTGGCCTTTCTCGCCGGGCGGCCCCGGGCCGCGGTCGACCGCGAGACGCTGCTGGAGCACGTCTGGGGCTGGGGGTCGGGGGCCGAGACCCGCACGGTCGACAGTCATGTCAAGGCGTTGCGTCGCAAGCTCGGCGCGGAGCTGATCCGGACCGTGCACGGTGTTGGGTACGCCCTCCAGGTGCCGCGGTGAGCGCACTCGGTGAACTGTGGGACCGGCTGCCCAGGCCGCTGGACCCGTTCGCGTCCTTCAAGGTCAAGATGGGCCTGCTGGTGGGCGGGGCAATCTTGTTGGCTTCGTTCACCTTTTGGATCGGCGCGAGTTGGCAGTTCCGGTATGCATTGCTGTCGGCGCTGCTGACCTCACTGCTGTTCACCCAGTTCATGGCGCACGGGATGACCTCGCCGTTGCGGCAGATGACGGCCGCGGCCCGCGCTATGGCCAAGGGCGACTACAGCATTCGGGTTCGCGCCACCTCGCGTGATGAAATCGGCCAACTGGCAACGGCATTCAATCAGATGGCAGCCGATCTCGGCGCCGCGGACGAGTACCGGCGCGGGCTGATCGGCAATGTATCCCATGAACTGCGCACGCCCATCACCGCATTGCAGGCGGTCCTGGAGAACGTCGTGGACGGCGTGGTCGAACCCGACGCGCAGACCATGCGGCTGGCGCTGTCGCAGACCGAGCGCCTCGGCGAGCTGGTGACCGACCTGCTGGACCTGTCCCGCCTCGAAGGCGGGGCAATCGCCTTGCAGATCAATCGGTTCGATGTTGACGCGTTCCTGCGGGATGCCGTCGAGCACGTCCCGGTGTCGGAGGGTGACGTGGCAGTGGTGGTCGAGGTGGCACCGCCCGGGCTCACGGCTCTGGCCGATCCGGCGCGGCTGCGGCAGGTGGTGGTCAACCTGGTGGACAACGCGATTCGACACAGCCCGGCCGGCGGCAGTGTGTCGGTGCGGGCGACGCGCGAGGCCTCTGGCTTGCGGATCGAGGTGGCCGATCAAGGGCCGGGTATCGCGCCGGCCGAGCGTGAGCGGGTCTTCGAACGGTTCACCCGCGGTGCCACTTCGGAAGGCGGCACAGGTCTGGGCCTGGCGATCGCCCGCTGGGCAGTCGAGTTGCACGGCGGAGTCATCGACGTGGTCGAGACGAAGGTGGGATGCCGCTTCCGGGTGAGCATTCCGGGATCAGAGGAGGCGTCCGCGTGACGATGCTGATGGGAATTCCGGGGCAGCCGATGGTTCCGCCGCTGATCGGACCGGCACTGCCGCGCCGGGGTGAACCCGGCTGGACGATGTTGCCGCGGCGAGTGTGGCCGGTCAGCCCGCTGGCGGCAGCGCCACATCGGGTCATCCTGCTTGCCACGCTGGCCGGTCTGTTCGGAACCGCGCTGTGGCGGCCGTCGTCGCTGAGCGTCGGCTACCTGGTCGTCGGCGTGATGGTCTTCGCCGTCGTCTACGGCAGCGCCGAGCGTCGACCGACGCGCACGGAATGGGTCGGCGTGGCGCTGACCTTGGCGCTGCTTGCGGTGCCCGCGCTGCTGGCCGCCGACTGGCTGGGCGTGCTGTGCATCATGGCGGCCTGGATCGTCGGGTGGTGCACGTTGTTCGGTGGGCGCACCTGGACGGCCGTGGTGACCGGGCCGTTCCTGGCGTGGGCGCTGCCGGCTCGCGTGCTCGGATGGACGCGTCGCGGGGTCTCGGGCCGGGTCGGTATCGCCAACCCGGTTCGCGTTGCGGGCGTCATCGGTCTCACGGTGTTGCTGACGTTGGTGTTCGGTGCGTTGTTCGCCTCGGCGGACGCGGCTTTCGCGCATCTGGTGGGCAAGCTGCTGCCGCGCTTCGACGGTGTCGACATCGTCGCCCGCATCGTGGTCTTCGGCATGGTGGCCGGCTTCGTTTTGGGCGGTGCGTACCTGACCCGGTTCGCGCCGCGGCTCGATGTCCTGGCGCCCAAGCCGATGAAACCGGTGCCGCGTTGGGAGTGGGCCCTGCCGCTGGGGGTGCTCGACGCACTGTTCGTCGCGTTCGTGGCGGTGCAGGCCGCGGTGCTGTTCGGCGGTCACACCCACGTGCTGGAAACCGAGGGGCTGACCTACGCCGAGTACGCCCGGCAGGGCTTCTGGCAGTTGTTGTGGGTGTCGGCACTGACGCTGTTGGTGCTGAGCGGGGTGATCCGGGTGGCGGGGCGCGTCACTGCGAGTGACCGCCGCGTGCTCCGGGTCTTGACCGGAATCCTCTGTGCCACTTCGGTTGTCGTGGTCATCTCGGCGATCCACCGGATGTGGCTGTATCAGCAGGCGTACGGATTCAGCACCGACCGGCTGATGGTGATCACCATCGAACTCTGGTTGGGCGCGGTGTTCCTGCTGGTCGCCATGGCCGGGGTGCGGATGTCGGGGCGCTGCCTGCCGCACGCGGTGCTGGCGGCCGGCGTGGTCGCCCTGCTGGGGCTGGCGGCACTCAACCCCGAGCGCCTCGTCGCCGACCGCAACATCGACCGCTTCGAGCAGACCGGCCAACTCGATGCCGAGTACCTGTCCCGGCTGTCGTCGGACATCGACCCGGCGCTGCACCGGTTGCCCGAGCGTCTGCGCGCCTGCGTGCGATCGGATCGCGCGCACGACGACCCGTGGTACCTGTTCAACCTGTCCCGGTCGAAGGCGGACAGGCCGGTGGCAGCCGACCTGCCCGATTATTGCGATCAATACTGGTCATACCGCGACTAGCGGATCGCCGAACGTGAGCCTATAGCGAGATTGGTCGCCGGGTGGGTTACGCCGCGGATTGCGGTCATTATCGAGCAGCAATCCTCAGCCTAGTGGGGGTCAACGTGAATCGTCGAAAGAGGCCGTGACCTTCGCCGCAAGGCCGGACGAGTGACCCATGCAAACGTCAGTAGAGCCAGAATTCTGCGATTTATCGCCATTTAGCTCCCGTTGGGCGAGTAGGACAGAATCTGTCCCACACAGTGGTGACACTCACTGGCCCACTCAGTCGCCCTAACAAGCGCTTGGTTGCTATGCTGTTGCGATGGCGTCACCACCGCCCAGCCAACCCGCGACCAGGCGCGACGAGCTTCTTCAGCTCGCCGCGGCGATGTTCGCTGAGCGTGGGCTGAAGGCAACCACCGTCCGGGACATCGCAGACTCGGCAGGAATCCTGTCAGGCAGTCTCTACCATCACTTCAAATCGAAGGAACAGATGGTCGAAGAGGTCATGCGGGACTTCCTCGATTGGCTGTTCACCCGGTACGAGCAGATCATCGCCACCGAGCCCGATCCGCTGGCGCGTTTCAAGGGTCTGTTCATGGCGTCGTTCGACGCCATCGAGCACCGGCACGCGCAGGTCGTCATCTACCAGGACGAGGCCAAGCGGCTCGGGATCCTGCCGCAGTTCGCTTTCGTCGATGAGCGCAATCGCCAGCAGCGCAAGATGTGGGTCGACGTCCTGAAGCAGGGAATGGCGGAAGGCGTTTTCCGGTCCGACCTCAATGTCGACCTGGTGTACCGCTTCATCCGTGACACCACCTGGGTGTCGGTGCGCTGGTACCAGCCGGGTGGCAAGTTGACCGCGGAAGACGTCGGGCAGCACTACCTGACCATCGTGCTCGGCGGCGTCGCGGTAGCTCCGTAACGCCTTGCCGCCAAATGAGTTTCACCCAAAGAAGGAGATGAGAAATGGCCGCATCTGAGGCGTACGTCATCGACGCTGTGCGCACCGCCGTCGGCAAGAAGGGTGGTGCCCTCGCCGGCTACCACCCGATCGACCTCGGTGTAGAGGCGTACCGCGGGATTTTCGCGCGCAACGACATCGACCCCGCTGCGTTCGACGACGTCATCGTCGGTTGCGTCGACGCCATCGGTGGCCAGGCCGGCAACATCGGTCGCCTGACGTGGCTCGCCGCCGGCTACGACGAGGCTGTCCCCGGCACCACCGTCGACCGACAGTGCGGTTCCTCGCAGCAGGCCATTTCCTTTGGGGCCCAGGCGATCATGTCCGGCACCGCCGACCTGATCCTCGCCGCCGGTATCCAGAACATGAGCCAGATTCCGATCAGCTCGGCCATGATCGTCGGCGAGCAGTTCGGCTTCACCTCGCCGACCAACGAGTCGAAGCGCTGGGTGGAACGCTATGGCGACCAGGAGATTTCGCAGTTCCGCGGCGCCGAGATGATCGCCGAGCAGTGGGACATCTCCCGTGACGAGATGGAAGAGTTCGCGTTCAACAGCCACCAGCGGGCGTTCACCGCGATCCGTGAGGGCCGCTTCGACAACGAGATCATCCCCGTCGGCGACTTCAAGGTCGACGAAGGCCCGCGCGAGAGCACCCGGGAGAAGCTGGCCTCGCTGAAGCCGCTGGTCGAGGGTGGTCGCCTGACCGCCGCGCTGGCGAGCCAGATTTCGGACGCGGCGTCGGCGACGCTGCTGGCCTCCGAGGCCGCGGTCAAGGCTCACGGACTCAAGCCGCGCGCCCGTATCCACCACATCAGCTGCCGCGGCGACGACCCGGTGAAGATGCTGACCGGCCCCATCCCCGCGACCAAGTACGCGCTGGAAAAGACCGGCCTGAGCATCGACGACATCGACGTGGTCGAGATCAACGAGGCGTTCGCGCCCGTCGTCCTGGCGTGGGCCAAGGACCTCAAGGCCGATCTGTCGAAGGTCAACCCCAACGGCGGCGGCATCGCGCTGGGCCACCCGCTCGGCGCCACCGGTGCCAAGCTGTTCGCCACCATGCTCAACGAGCTGGAGCGCACCGGCGGCCGCTACGGCCTGCAGACGATGTGCGAGGGCGGCGGCACCGCCAACGTCACCATCATCGAGCGCCTCTGATTTCAGGCACGCCGAAACTGCCCCTTTCCCCTGGGAGAGGGGCAGTTTTGTGTCTGTCCGGGTTTATCGGTTCGGACCAGCGGGCATTCGGCAATCATGTTGAGGTCCATCGTCGTCATCTCCGTGGCAGCAGCCGCTCTCGGCGTCAGCGCCTGTTCGGACGAATCGCCGCCGCCGGCGACGTCCACCTCCAGCTCCACCTCGACGACGGTGACCTCGACGGAGATCATCCCGGGCGTTCCCATCGGTCCGTCGACACCGCCGACGACCCCGTCGACGCGGGCCAGCACCAGCACCGTCACGGTCACCGTGCCGCCGTCCAGCGTGACCGTGCCCAACCCGGTGCCGGTCATGCCGGCCCCGCCCGGAATGGGACGCTGACTATCCGGGTCGGTGACCTAGTAGCGCGCCGATGGCCTGCTCGGCCTTGCCGACCTCCAGTGGTTCACCGGTGATGATGTCGGCGTAGAGGAATGACTCCACGATGCGGACGATGAGGAACGCGAGGTCGCGCGGGGGCAGTGGTGGATCGAGCTGACCCGCGGCGATCTCGTCGTTGAGCAGTTCTTCGATCGCGGCGACCAGGCGGCCCTGCAGGGTGCCGGCGCGGGTGGCCAGAATCCGCAGGGCGCGTTCGGGTTCGCGGCGCAGGAACGCCTGGAAGAAGCCGGCTTCATCGATCACCGTGGCGTAGTGGCCGACGGCCCGTGCGATGTGTGCGGCGCCGTGCCCGGGTGCCGCGGCGATCGATGCCTTGAGCGTGGGCTCGGCCAGTGACCACAGGATTTCGGCCAGCAGTTCGTCGCGCCCGCCGACCCAGCGGAACAGCGTCGCCCGGTTGATGCCGAGTTCGGTTGCCAGTTCCTGCATTTCGATGCGGCGACCCTCGATGAACCAGCGACGCGCGATGCGGAACGCCTCGAGCGGGTCGGGTCGCCGGTCGGTCGATGCCAGCATGCGTCCCAGCGGTGTCTCGCTGATGGGGCACCTCCTGTTCATCCCGCGGCCTTCGCATCATGGTAGCGGCTGATGTCTGAGTGAGATATATCTCGATCAGTCTCGAGTATGCATCATATCTGGATATGATGCACGAGTGACCCCGAGCGACTCATCTTCGATCCTTGATCTGTTCCGTCTTGATGGCCGCGTCGCGGTCGTCACCGGCGCCTCGAGTGGCCTCGGCGTCGGCTTTGCGCAGGCACTGGCCCAGGCCGGCGCCGACGTCGTCCTGGGTGCGCGGCGTGATGACCGGCTGGCCGAGACCAAGGCGCTCGTCGAAGCGGCAGGTCGCAAGGCCGTCGCCGTACGCACCGACGTCACCAACCCCGACGACTGCAAGGCGTTGGTGCAGGCTGCTGTCGATTCCTTCGGGCGCGTCGACATTCTGGTGAACAATGCGGGAGTGGGCACGGCCGTCCCGGCGACGCGCGAAACGCCCGAGCAGTTCCGGTCCGTCATCGACCTGAACCTGAACGGGTGTTACTGGATGGCGCAGGCGTGCGCCGCCCACATGCAGCCGGGCAGTTCGATCATCAACGTCAGCAGCATCCTCGGCCTGACCACCGCCGGCCTCCCTCAGGCGGCGTACGCGTCATCGAAGGCGGGTCTGATCGGCCTGACCCGGGACCTCGCCCAGCAGTGGACAGGACGCAAGGGCATCCGCGTCAACGCCCTGGCGCCCGGATTCTTCGCCTCCGAGATGACCGAGCAGTACGCGGACGGCTACTTCGAGAGCACCGTCCTGCCCCGAACCCTGGCCGGAAGGCTCGGGCGCACAGAGGAACTCAGTGCCGCGCTGATCTTCCTGGCCAGCGATGCCAGCAGCTACGTCACCGGAATCACCCTGCCCGTCGAGGGCGGCCTGCTCACCAGCTGAGCGCCAAAAACCGTCTAGGAGAAGAACACTCGTGAAGCAGCTCAGCGGCATGGACGCCACTTTCCTCTACCTGGAGACGCCGACGACATTCGGTCACGTCACCGGGTTGATGATCTTCGAGCGGCCCAGCGAGGAGTTCGATCCGTACAGCGCCGTCCATGCGAAGTACGCCTCGCTCATCGGTGAACTCGAACCGTTGCGCCGGCGACTCGTCGAGGTGCCGCTGGGTCTCGACCACCCGTACTGGGTCGACGACCCGAACTTCGATCTTGACTTCCACATCCGCGAAATCCATTTGGCCCGGCCGGGAATGGTCGACCAGCTGGCCGACCAGGTGTCCCGCATCGTCGGCCGCCCGATGGACCGGAGCCGGCCGCTGTGGGAGGTCTACGTCATCGACGGCCTGGACAACGGCAACTGGGCGATGCTGACCAAGTACCACCACGCCACCATCGACGGGGCCGCCGGACAGCTGATGCTCAACATCCTCACCGACACCGAACCGGACGCCACACCGCCCGGCCCCGGCCCGGCCTGGGAACCCGAATCCCTGCCCAGCGACATCGACCTGCTGCGCAGGGCCGTCATCAACCTGGCGGGCCATCCGGTCAAGGCGCTGCGGTTCCAGACCCGGTTGGTCGGCCAGCTCGCCGACGCCGCGGGTATCGACAGCATCGGCAGCGCCGCCGGCAAGGCCGGCTCGGCCATCAAAGCCATTGCGCGCCTTGGTAAAGAAGACGGCCCGAGGATTCCGCTACCCACCTCGGCCGCGCCACCCACCCCGTGGAACAAGCCCATCACCGGGCATCGGCGGTTCGCCATGCGCACCGCGTCGCTGGAGAACGTCAAGCAGCTCAAGACCGCGACGGGCGGCACGGTCAACGACATCGTGATGGCGATCTGCGCCGGCGGTCTGCGCAGCTACCTGCAGGCCCACGACGCGCTGCCCGACGGCCCGCTGCGGGCCATGGTGCCGGTGTCGATCCGCACCGGCGACGAAGAGGACCCCTGGACCAACCGGGTGTCCGCGATTTTCCCCGAACTGCCGACCGACTGCGCCGACCCGCTCGAGCGCGTGGCCCGCTGCCGCGCGGCGATGCTCGACGCGAAGCGCCTGCTGAATCTGGTGCCCGCCAGTCAACTCGGTGACATGGCGCAGGTTTCGGCACCGGTGCTGTCGACGTCCGCGATGCGGCTGGCGTCCCGATTCGGGCTGGCACACCGCATCGCGGCCACGCCCTTCAACCTGGTGATCTCGAATGTGCCCGGTCCGCGCAAGCCGCTGTACTTCGCGGGAGCGCAGCTGGTCAATCAGTTCCCGGTCTCGATCGTCACCGAAGGACAGGGACTCAACATCACCGTCGTGAGCTATCTGGACCGCCTGGACTTCGGCTTCATCGTCGACCGCGAGCTGGTGCCCGACGTGTGGGACCTGGCGGACATGCACATCGACGAGATCGGCCGGCTGATGGCGGCCAGCGGCGCCCAATGGGTTCAGGAGCCGCAGCCCCCGGCGCCGCGACGCGGACCGGTCCGCGTCGTTCAACCCGGCGACGCCTACTGACGGGCTCTAGTGTTGAGGGGATGAGTGGTTCGGGCGACGAGAGCTTTCTGACCGTCGTCATCGCGCTCGGTGCCAACGCCCTGATCGCGGTGGCCAAGACCGTCGCGGCCGCCGTCACGGGCAGCGCGTCGATGCTCGCCGAGTCGGCGCATTCCTGGGCGGACACCGGCAATGAGGTGTTCCTGCTGATCGGTACCCGGCAGTCGGACAAGCCGGCCGATGCCGAACATCGGCTGGGCTACGGCCGGGCGGGCTACATCTGGTCGATGTTCGCGGCCTTCGGGTTGTTCACCGTCGGCGCCGTGGTGTCGATCTGGCATGGCATCCAGTCCCTCAACGGCGAAGGCGAGGCGACGTCCTACGGCTGGGCCTATGCGGTGCTCGCGGTCTCGTTCGTGTTGGAGGGATCGTCGTTCCTGCAAGCGCTGTCGCAGACGAAGTCCGGCGCGCTGGAGCGACGGATCCATCCGTTGCGCTACATCCGCGTCACGTCGAACCCCATGCTGCGCGCGGTCTTCGCCGAGGATCTGTCGGCCCTCATCGGCATCGTGATCGCGACGGGCGGCATCTTGGCCCACCAACTCACCGGCAACGCGGTCTGGGACGCCATCGGCTCGATCCTGGTCGGACTGCTGCTCGGGCTGGTGGCGCTGTTCCTCATCGGACGCAACATGGATTTCCTGACGGGGGAGTCCGTCACGCCGCTCGCGCGCAACAACGCCCTGTTGGCCCTGCTCGACCATCACGACATCGAGCGGGTCAGTTATCTGCACATGGAATGGGTTGGGGCGAACCGGATCTATCTCGTCGCTGCCGTCGACCTCGTCGGTGACGCCGCCGAATCGAACGTCGCCGCGCGGCTCAACGCCATCGCCGACGCGTTGGCGGACCGCCCCGAGATCGTGCGCGCCGTGCTGACCCTGACCCGGCCGGGCGACACCACCGATCTGCGTCCGACCGCGCTACCCGAGTGGTATCGCTAGTCGGGGTTGATCGGCGCGCGGTGCGCCGTCGCGACCAACGCGCGCGCCAGCACCGAGCCAGGCTCGGCGGCGCTGGTGACCAGCGCGACCGTCGCCGTCACCTGGGGTTCGTCCAACGGAACCACCCGCACTCCGTCGGGCGGGCGCAAAGTGTCCAGCCAGGTCTGGGGGACGATGCTCGCCCACCGGCCACCGCTGACGTGCGCCAGCAGGGACACCACCGAATCGGCCTCGAGCCGCGGCGTCGCCGTCAGGCCGTGCGCCGCGAGGACGTCGTCGAGCAGCTGGCGGCCGCGCATCCCGGTGTTCAACAGGCACAGTGGCAGTTCCAGGGCGTCGGACCAGGTCAGCGGATTCGGCTGGCTGGCAAGCAGTTCGGCGCCGGCGATCAGCACCTGCCGTTCTTCATAGAGCGGCGTGACCGTCAGACCGGCGGTGTCGACGCCGTCGGGGTAGATGACTCCGGCGTCGAGTTCGAATCGGCGGATGCGCTCGACGATGCCCGCCGAACGCAGGCTGCTCTCCAATTGCACTCGTACCAATGGATGTTCGAGGCAGAAGGGATCGGTCAGCAGGGCCACCGTGCCCGACGCGGCCGGGATGACGCCGAGCCGTAGCTCGCCCGTCAGACCCGTCTGCAACGCGGTGACCTCGTGGATGAGTGCGTCGTGATCGGCCAGAATCCGGCGGGCCCACAGCACCAGCCGTTCGCCTTCGGGCGTCAGACCCTCGAAGCTCTGCCCGCGCCGTACCAGCGGCACCTTGAGTTCGTTCTCGAGCTTGCGGATGGCCTCGGACAACGCTGGTTGCGAGACGTAGCAGGCGGCAGCGGCGCGCGCGAAGTGCTTCTCGCGCGCGAGCGCCACGAAGTATTCGAGCTGGCGGAAGAGCATGGATTATTCGATCACGTCTGATAGGTGGCGCCTATCAGGCTGTCGAAAATTGCCCTTGGACGTGGGGCTCCCCTGCCTAGCAGACTTGTCACATGACCGACCGGAGCACTGAGCAGCGAACCGAGTCTGACGAGCAGGGTGAACCTGAGTTCAAGCCCTACCATCATCCCGCCGCCGGCTGGGGTGCGGCGATCAGCGTCACGAAGTTCCTGGCGCGTGAGCGTGAACCCATCAGTGGACCGCACGCGATCATGAAGATGAACCACGAGGACGGTGGCTTCGACTGCCCGGGCTGCGCCTGGCCCGACGACATGAAGGGCCTCAAGCTCGACATCTGTGAGAACGGCATCAAGCACGTCACGTGGGAGATGACGCACAAGCGCTGTGGGCCGGAGTTCTTTGCCCAGCACACCGTTTCGGAACTGGCGGAGTGGAGCGACTTCGCGCTCGAAGACACCGGCCGGCTCACCGAGCCGATGGTGTACGACGCCGAGACCGACCGCTACAAGCCCATCAGTTGGCGCGACGCCTTCGACCTCGTCGGCCGCGCGCTGGCGGAACTCGACGACCCGAACCAGGCGTCGTACTACACGTCGGGGCGGCTGGGCAATGAGGCGACGTTCCTCTACCAACTGCTGGCCCGGGAGCTGGGCACCAACAACCTGCCGGACTGCTCCAACATGTGCCACGAGGCCAGCGGCCGCGCCATGCAGGCGGCGCTGGGCACCGGCAAGGGCACCGTCGACCTTGAGGACTGGGAGACCGCGGACGCGCTGTTCGTCATCGGCGTCAACGCCGCGTCCAATGCGCCCCGCATGCTCACCGCGCTGTCGGAGGCCTACCGCCGCGGCGCGCAGATCGTGCACATCAACCCGCTCGTCGAGGCCGGCGCCACCAAGACCATCATCCCGCACGACTTTCTGCGGATGGCGACCTTCAAGTCGACCAAGACCAGCACGCTGAACCTGCAGCCCCGCATCGGCGGTGACATGGCGCTGATCCGCGGTATCGCCAAAGTTGTTCTGGAACAGTCGGAAACGGACCCGAAGGCACTCGACATCGAGTTCATCGAGCGTTACACCGCCGGGTTCGAGGCCTACCGGGCGGCGGTCGAGGCCACCTCGTGGGACGAGATCGTCTACAAGTCCGGGGTGCCGGAACGCGATATCCGCAGGGCCGCCAAGATTTACCGCGACTCGGACCGCAGCATCATCAGCTGGTGCCTCGGCGTCACCCAGCACGAGCACGGTGTCGACAGCGTCCGGGAGATCGTGAATCTGCTTCTGCTGCGCGGCAATCTGGGTCGCGAGGGTGCCGGGCCGTCACCCGTGCGCGGGCACAGCAACGTGCAGGGCAACCGCACCTGCGGCATCGACCACCGGCCGACCGAGGAGTTCCTGGCCCGGCTGGGTGAGGTCTGCGGCATCGACCCGCCTCGCGCGCACGGCCTCGACACCGTCCACACCATCGAGGGCATGCACAGCGGCGACGTCAAGGTGTTCATCGGTATGGGCGGCAATTTCGCCAGTGCCGCACCGGATACCGCGTACACCTTCGCGGGCCTGCAGAAGTGCGAGCTCACCGTCCAGGTCAGCACCAAACTGAACCGCAGCCACGTCATTCACGGCCGGCAGGCGCTCATTCTGCCGTGCTTGGGCCGCACCGAGAAAGACCATCAGAAGGAGGGCATCCAGTCCACCTCGGTCGAGGACTCGATGAGCATGGTGCACCTGTCGGTCGGCATGAAGAAGCCGGCCTCGCCGCACCTGCTGTCCGAGCCGGCGATCATCGCAGGTATCGCCGCGGCCGCGCTGCCGAACAGCCAGACGCCGTGGCACTGGTACGTCGAGGACTACGACCGCATCCGCGACACGATGGCCAAGGTGCTCAACGGTTTCGAGGACTTCAACCGGCGGGTGCGGCTGCCGCTGGGCTTCCGGATCAAGCAGCCCGCGCGGGAGCTGGTCTTCCTGACGCCGTCTGGTCGCGCGGAGTTCTCGGCCGTCGAGTTGCCCGACGACACGGTCAGTGAGGGCACGCTGATCCTGGCGACTCTGCGCTCGCATGATCAGTGGAACACCACGGTGTACTCCGACAATGATCGCTACCGCGGTATCAAGAACCTGCGCACGCTCATCTTCATGAATGAGCGCGACATGGCCGACCGCGGCATCAAGGAGTTCGACGACGTCGACATCGTCGCCACCGCGCGCGACGGCAGCGTCCGCTCACTGCGCCGCTACAAGGCCGTCCCGTACGGCATCCCGCGCGGCAACGCGGCCGGCTACATGCCCGAGATGAATGTGCTCTGTGCCATCGGCGATTTCAGCACGCAGAGCGACCAGCCGATCATGAAGAACGTGAAGGTGACCGTGACGAAGTCGGCGGGCGCTTAGCGCCGCGCGTTACTCGCGAGTGCCCGGCAACAGCATCGACACCGCGATGGCGGCGGTGACGCCGATGATGGTGTCAATGCCGCGAGCGGCCAGCAGCACGAGCGGTTCGGTGGGTGCGGCAAGGTCGGTCATCAGCATGATCAGCGGGGTGAAGAAACCCAGCGCCACGGCGTGGTGGTGCGCCATGAACAGTTCGGTGGGGAACAGCAGCGCCATCACGCAGATCGCCAGCACGTACGGGCTGGGCCCCGGCACCAGCAGCGCGGCCGCCACGGCCAGTCCGATGAAAGTGCCGCCCAGACGGTGGATTCCGCGTCTGATCCGGCCACTGGCATCGGCGGCCGCCAGCGGTCCGGCGGCCGCGGCGATGGCCCAGTTGGCATGGTCGACACCCAGTGCCAGGCCGGCGGTGCCCGCGGCGGTGATGGCGAGCGCGTAGCGGCCGGCGTGGACCAGCACGTCGCGGTGGTTCGGCAGGCTGAGGCGGATGGTCGGCGTCATGGCCCGCGGCGCGTCGAGCACACCCAACAGGACACACAGCAAAGCTGTTGCGGCACAAAGCAAGATCGCCGACGATGGCGCCACCCGGCCGGCAGGTACCGTGGCAATGGCACCGAGAGCGAAAACGCCGTAGAACGGCCCCTCCGGCTTGAGCACCAGGTAGTCGGTCACGACAGAGCCCACAGTGGCGAACGCCACCGCAGCGATGACCAGGACAGCCGGTGGCACATGGGAATTGGCGAGCAGCACGCCGATGGCCACACCGAGGACCAGGATCACACCGCCCTGCGTCTGGTGAGCGAATCGCCGGGCGCGGGTTTCGGTGCGGCCGTACATGCCGGTGATCGCACCGAACACCGCGTAGATGATCAGGTCGGGGCGTCCCGCCGCCAGCAGCGCGATGCCGGGGATGGCCAGCCCGAGCGCGACCCGCAGTGCCGGCCGATGGTCTTCCATCGGCGGGGTCATGGCCCGGCGCACGCGCATGTAGACGGTGCGCATCGGCTCACTCCGATCGATGAAACGACTGGCTGAATCAGGTTGTCGTATCCGGGGAGCGGCCGTCAAAGTGGAAATACCGAGCAGGTGATCGGCGGCGCCTATCGAGCGTGTCGCCGCACCGCGTCACCCCAGGACGGGGAAGCTGCGCCGCTTGGCCAGCCGGTCCATACCGGACTGGATGGCGAACTGCACCTCGTCATACATTTTGTCGACGTAGGCGGCGTCGTTGGCACGCTCGGGGTCGGTGTCGACGTAGATCGGGTCGAGCAGCTCGGTGCGGATTTTCGCGGGCAGCGGCAGGTGCATCGGCAGTACCTCGACGGCCAGCGGGAACGGGAAGCCGGCGATGATCGGCATGTTGGCGCCGCGCAACCGCTTTCCGAGGCCGCTCCACTTGGCCAGGAACTTGCCCTCGTTGAGCACGAAGACGGTGTCGTGCCCACCGACCGTCGCCACCGGGACGATCGGCACACCGGACCGGATCGCCTGCTTCACAAAGCCTTTGCGGCCGGCGAGGATCGCCTTGTCACGGTCGCGCCAGGTGCGCATGGCGTCGAGCTCACCGCCCGGCCACACCACGACGTCGCGGCCGGCGGCAAGCGCATTCGTCACCCCGTCGCGTGACGCGGGGATGACGCCGACGGCGCGGAAGTAGTCACCGAGACCGGGGGCACTCATCAGCACGTCGTGTGCGGTGCCGTGCAGAATGCGCTGCCCGTCGAAATGCCGGTACCAGGAGTGCACCAGGGTCCAGGCGTCCATCGTCAGGGAGCCGCCGGAGTGGATGCCGATCAGCAGCGACGGTTCGTCGGGCACCTTGTGCCAGCCGTCGATCTCGAGCCGGAAGTAGTGATCGCACAGGAAGTTCCAGATCGGGTTCTGGACGTACCGCATGAAGGTCGGGTTTGGGATGCCCGGAGCAGGGGCCGGGGCGGCGGTCAGCGTGGTCATGAGTCCTCGTTTGCGGGGTCTGGCCGTCCGCGGCGCCTACCGATCGCGCGAACTATGGCGTTGATCGCGGCAAGGGTCAGAACGGGGAGCAAGGTGACGACGATGTAGGCCACACCACCGATGACAGTCATTCGACCGGTTACCTCTCTGGTGCGGTTTGTCGAGCCTGTTGTAGCAGGTAGGAACCTTGCCGCTGGGGTCGATGACCACGCTACGGAGAGCGCGGGCGTGCCGCGACATCCTCGGGGGCCGAAGATCCGGCGTGATTTCGCGGATATGTTGTCGCGAGAAGCCAACGTCATCTGCTGGAGTTGACAGTCCGGGTGAATGTTGCTGGGGAATCTCGGCTCCCCGTTGATCCTGCGTCTAGGGTCTCCGCTACTCGGGCTTTTGCGCCGTGGTCGCGGAATCAAT
This sequence comes from Mycobacterium sp. SMC-16, assembly GCF_046250085.1. Classification (NCBI taxonomy): domain Bacteria; kingdom Bacillati; phylum Actinomycetota; class Actinomycetes; order Mycobacteriales; family Mycobacteriaceae; genus Mycobacterium; species Mycobacterium sp. SMC-16. The sequence goes on along the minus strand of NZ_CP176427.1, from coordinate 5,207,785 downwards.
ACCGGTCTCACGTTGATCGTGCGCCCAGGATCCTCGCTACTCGACCTTTGTCTGCGTCAGCGCACAGTCAACGCCCACAAGGCATTTGCTTGTCGAGTGCCCAGCACGCGAAAGCCCCCAAATCCAGAAGATTTGGGGGCTTTGCGCCGGCTGGGGCGGGAACTAGACGATGTAGCTCGTCGCCGCCTGCAGATGTGCGATGGCCTCGTCGGCGATCCGCGGCACCAGTTCGGCGCACGACGGCAGGCTGTCGATAATGCCGGCCACCTGGCCCGACGCCAGCACGCCCGCCTCGGTGTTGCCTTCCACCAGACCGGCTTTCAGCAGCATCGGGGTGTTGGCGGCCATGACGACCTGCGACCAGGTCAGGTCCTTGCCGTGGCGCATGGCCAGGCCGTCCTTGACCATCGACCGCCACGTCATGCCCGACATCTTCTTGAACTTCTGGGCATTGCCGACCGCGGCGACGAAACCGCGTACCGGCGAACCGCTTTCGAGCTTCTCCACCAACCCGGTCCGCAGCACGCGGTGCGGCATGCCGTCGACGCGGGTCGACACCACAGTGCCGTCGAGGGCGGCTTCCAGGTAACGCTGCTTGACGGCATCGGGGACGGTCGAGTCCGACGTCAGCAGGAACCGCGTGCCCATCGCGACGCCGGCGGCGCCGTAGGACAGCGCGGCCGCCAGGCCACGGCCGTCGAAGAAACCACCCGCGGCGATCACCGGCATGCCGGTGTCCTTCACGGCGTCCAGCACCGACGGCAGCAGCAGCGTGGTGGCGATCGGGCCGGTGTGGCCACCGCCCTCGCCGCCCTGCACGATCACTGCGTCGGCGCCCCAGCTCGCCACCTTCTTGGCGTGCTTGGCCAGGCCGACCGACGGGATCACCACGACCCCGGCAGCTTTCAGCTTGGCGATCAGCTCGGGCTTGGGAGCCAGGGCGAAGGAGGCGACTTTGACTCCTTCGCGGATCAGGAGGTCGCAGCGGGCGTCCGCGTCACCGGCGTCGGCACGCATGTTGATGCCGAACGGCTTGTCGGTGGCCGCCTTGACCTTGGTGACGGCGGTCTGTAGCTCGTCCAGCGTCATCGTCGCCGACGCCAGGATGCCGAGACCACCGGCGTTGGAGGTGGCCGCGACCAGTCGCGCGCCGGCCACCCAGCCCATGCCGGTCTGCACGACCGGATACTCGATGCCGACCAGTTCGGTCAGCGGCGTCTTGAGCTTGCTCACGCCTTGACTTCCTTGTCGCGGAACGACTTCGGGTCGATCACCTCGCGCAGCAGCTGCAGTTCGTCGGCGGTCGGCAGGCGGGTCTCACCGACGGCGTCCAGGCCGTGCACCTCGAACGAGGTGTTGTCGGCGACCTCGTCGGCCGTCACACCCGGGTGCAGCGACACCGCGCGCATCTGGTGCTCGGGGCCGTTGAAGTCGAACACACCCAGGTTGGAGACCACCTGGTAGACGTTCAGGAAGCGGTACGCGGGGTTGGCCGGATCGACCTTGTCCCAACCGATTCCGGAGACGATGTCGACCGACTCGGCGAACACGCGCTTGGTGTGGTTGCCCACGAAGTAGCTCGTCGCGTGGTTGATGCTGTTGCCGGGCGCGCCGCGGACACCGAACATCTGGCGGGTCGGCTGCTGGATGGGGCCGAAGGCCGACAGGTTCTGGTTGCCGTAGCGGTCGATCTGGTTGGCGCCCATGACCACATGGCGACGGCCCCAGGCCAGCGTCTCGAAAACGCGGTTGAACGGCATCCAGCCCTCGACGGCGAACGGCGCGCCGATCGCCGGGGTGTCGGCCAGCATGCGGGCCTCACCGTCGGTGATGACGATGTCGGGGGAGAAGGTCAGCCGGGCGAGGCGGGCCCCGATCTGCACGACGGTCGTCATGGGGCTGGCCATGATTTCCCCTGCGTCACGGAACAATTCGGCGCAGGCGACGGCGCAGACCTCGGCGCGAGTTGCGTCACTCATTTGGCGGCCTCCTTCTGGGCTGCTTGGGCCTCGGCGAACTTACGGACGGCGGCCTGGTAGTCGGCCTCGGTTCCGGACAGGTAGGTCTTGACGAACTCGGCCCACGTTTCGTCCGAGCCGGCGGCTTCGGCGTAGTGGCGCTGGAACTTCTCGTCGCGCCGGTAGTCGGGCTCGTTGGTGGTGAAGTGGGCGCCGTTCGGGGCCTCGACCACGGTGTCGACCATCATGCGGTTGATGATCTGCTGCTGCGGCACAACCGACTTCACCAGTTCCTCGGTGGAGACGATCTTCTCGACCGACAGGTGGCGGCGCTTGGCCGACATCAGGAACAGGTCGTCGAAGTAGGGGTCGATGCCGGTGTAGGCGGCGTTGCCCTTCACGTCACCGAGGTTCATGTGCACGAACGCGGCGTCGAGGTTCAGCGCCGGCATCGCGACGAGTTCCTCATGCGCACCGTCGGTCTCGTACGGCGAGGTGACGGTCTTGAGCTCGTCGCCCCAGAAGGCGCGGACGTCGCTGCCGAGGCCGGCGCGGATCGGCAGGAACGGAAGGCGTTGCGCGGCAGCCTGCAGACCGCAGCGCAGCATGCCTTCGTCCATCTCGCGGGCCTCGATCGCGCCTTCGATGCGACGGCGTGCGAACCACGGGTCGTAGAACGGCGGCGAGTCCAGCGACACAAAGCCGTAGTAGACGCGATTGACCTTGCCTGCGGCACAGAGCAATCCGAGGTCCGGTCCGCCGTAGGTGACGACGGTCAGGTCGGTGACGTCGGTGCGCAGCAGCGCGCGGATGAACGCCATCGGCTTGCGGCGTGAACCCCAGCCACCGATGCCGATGGTCATGCCGCTCTCGATCTCGGCGACCGCGGCCTCGAGAGTTGTTGTCTTGTCTGCCATATTATTTCGACCCCTTGTTGGTCCCCGCGAACTCGTCGCGGTGCTCGTCGGACACGCCGGACAGATTCAGTTCGAAGGTGAAGCCCTGCTCCATGCGGTAGCGCGCGTTGACGGGCTGCACGTCGATGAAGTTCAGCGCCTCCTTGGCGGCGCGGATCACGCGGGTGTCCTTCGACGCGATGTCGCGGGCGACGCGCAGCGCGGCCTCGTCGAGCTCCTCGCGCGGCACGACCTCGTGCACGGAACCGAAGTGCTGCAACGTCGTCGCGGGCACGGTCGCCGCGGTGAAGAACATCCGGCGCATCATGTGCTGCGGCACGAGGCGCGACAGGTGGGTGGCGGCACCCAGGGCGCCGCGCTCGACCTCGGGCAGGCCGAACTTCGCGTCGTCGGAGGCGACGATGACGTCGGCGTTGCCGACCAGGCCGATGCCACCACCGACGCAGAAGCCGTTGACCGCCGCGATGACCGGGACCTGGCATTCGTACACCGCACGGAACGCCTCGTAGCAGCCGCGGTTGGCGTCGATCAGCGCGCCGAAGCCCTCGGTGTTCTGCATTTCCTTGATGTCGACGCCGGCGTTGAAGCCGCGTCCCTCGGCCCGCAGGATCACGACGTGAGTGCTCTTGTCGCGGCCGGCGGCGGTGATCTGGTCAGCCAGTTCGAACCAACCTGCCGACGGGATGGCGTTGACCGGCGGGTAGTTCACGGTGACCGAGACGATGCCCGGTTCGACTGTCTTGGTGGTGATGGTCATCAGTCACTTCCTGGGGGACGGGTACCTAAGCAAGCACTTGCTTGGTACGCTAGCACAGTGACTGCTGGAATCAATCTGCAATTGGCCGGTCGCGTGGTGCTGGTCACCGGCGGTGTACGCGGCGTCGGCGCCGGCATCAGCGCGGTGTTCGCCGAGCAGGGCGCCACTGTGATCACCTGCGCGCGGCGCGAGGTCGAGGGGTTGCCCTACGAGTTCCACGCCTGCGACGTACGTGACGACGCCGCCGTCAAGGCCATGATCGACGCCATCGTCGCCAAGCACGGCCGGCTGGACGTCGTCGTCAACAACGCCGGGGGCTCCCCGTTCGCGCTGGCCGCCGATGCGTCGGCCAAGTTCAGCACCAAGATCATCGAGCTCAACCTGATTGCGCCGCTGCTGGTTTCGACGCACGCCAACGCGGTGATGCAACAGCAGGACACCGGGGGAGTGATCGTCAACATCTCCAGCGTCAGCGCCCACCGGCCGACCCCGGGCACCGGTGCGTACGGCGCCGCCAAGGCCGGCATCGACAGCCTGACCACGACGCTCGCCGTCGAATGGTCACCCAAGGTCCGGGTGAACTCCGTCATCGTCGGCATGGTCGAGACCGAGCAGTCCGAACTGTTCTACGGCGACGCCGAGTCGGTCGCCGCCGTCGCCGCGACGGTGCCGCTGAAGCGGTTGGCGAAGCCCACCGATATCGGCTGGGCCGCAGCATTTTTGGCCTCCGAGGCCGCGTCGTATGTCAGCGGCGCGTCCCTCGAAGTGCACGGCGGCGGCGAGCCGCCGCACTATCTCGAAGCGTCAAACGCCAACAAGTAAAGGGAGAGACAAATGGGATTGCTCGACGGCCGCGTGGTCATCGTGACGGGTGCCGGCGGCGGAATCGGGCGCGAGCACGCGCTCGCGTTCGCCGCTGAAGGCGCCCGCGTCGTGGTCAACGACATCGGTGTCGGCCTGGACGGTTCGCCCGCCGGTGGTGGCAGTGCCGCGCAGAACGTGGTCGACGAGATCGTCGCCGCCGGTGGCGAGGCCGTCGCCAACGGCTCGAACGTCGCCGACTGGAACCAGGCCGCGGCCCTGATCCAGCAGGCCATTGATACATATGGCGACCTGCACGTTCTTGTGAACAACGCCGGCATCGTCCGCGACCGCATGTTCGCCAACGCCACCGAAGAGGAATTCGACGCGGTCACCGCGGTGCACCTCAAGGGCCACTTCGCAACCATGAAGCACGCCGCCGCGTACTGGCGGGCCAAGTCCAAGGCCGGCGAGACCGTCGACGCGCGCATCATCAACACCAGCTCGGGCGCGGGCCTGCAGGGCAGCGTCGGCCAGGCCACCTACAGCGCCTCCAAGGCCGGCATCGCCGCGCTGACGCTGGTCGCCGCGACCGAGATGGACCGGTACGGCGTCACCGCCAACGCCATCGCGCCGTCGGCGCGTACCCGCATGACCGAGACCGTCTTCGCCGACATGATGGCCACTCAGGACCAGGCCTTCGATGCCATGGCACCCGAGAACATCTCGCCGCTCGTCGTGTGGCTGGGCAGTGTCGAGTCGCGCGATGTCACCGGCAAGGTGTTCGAGCTCGAGGGCGGCAAGATTCGCGTCGCCGAGGGCTGGGCGCATGGCCCCGAGATCGACAAGGGCGCCAAGTGGGACCCGGCCGAGTTGGGCCCCGTGGTCGCCGATCTGCTTGCCAAGGCGCGTCCCGCGGTGCCGGTCTACGGCTCGTAAGCACCGTTGGAAAGCGCCCCCGCAACGAATGACGTTGCGGGGGCGCTTTTTTGCCGGGCCTACAACGCAGCAGCGACATCCCAGATCGGTTCGAGCGCCGCGACGCCCGTACGGACGAGAGGGCTCAGCACGATGTCCGTCGCACCCGCCGCGAGGTACCGCCGCAGTTGCGCGGACACCTGCGCGGCAGTGCCGACCGCCGCGAGATCGATGACGGAGTCGACGCCTTCACGTTCGATCACCTTCGCGTACGACGGGATGGTGGTGTAGAACTCGAGGGCCTCGGCCGCGCGGGCCCGGCCGTCGTCGACGTCGTCGGTCACGAGGACCGGTACCGCGGCGATGACCTTGGGCGCGGGCCGGCCGGCTGCGCTGGCTGCCGCGGTGATGGTCGGCACGATGAAATCCTCGACGGTGCGCGGCCCGGCCAGATAGGGCAGCGTGCCGTCCGCCAATTCTCCTGTCACGCGTAATGCCTTGGGTCCCATGGCCGCGACGTAGACCTGTAGGGGAGTCCCGCCGGCGATCGTCACCGGGAACTGCGGGGCCGCGGTGAACTCGTCGCCGTGGAAGTCGACGGTGCCGGTGTCCAGGATCGACCGGAGCACCTGCAGGTGTTCGCGCAGTCGGCCGATGGTGTTGGGCCATGCGGTGCCGAAAGCCACCTGTTCGGGACCATGCGCCCCCAGACCGAGGCCGAGGCTGAAGTTGCCGCCGGTGGCCGCTTGGGCGGTCAGTGCCTGGGAGGCGAGCGTCAGCGGATGGCGCGGGTTGACCGGTACGACGAACGTGCCGACGCCGAGCCCCGGCACGGCGGCACCGACGTAACCGGCCAGCGAGATGGCGTCGTGGTCGAACTGCTGGGCTATCCACACTTGTTCCACGCCGGCGTTGTAGGCGCGGCGGGCCTGGTCGATCGCGGCAGCGACATGATTGGGGGAACTACGGTCGGGATCGAGCACAACTCCGGTCGGCATATCAACGACAACCACCGGGGCCGCGCCCCTGATTCCGCACACAAAAGAAAAACTCCCCCAGAACGAAACTCGTTCTGGGGGAGCTTTTTTGAGCTACCTACTTGGCGGCCTCGGCCTTCGCGGCCTTGTCCTTCTTCTGCTTCTCGGCCTTCTTGGGCTTTTCGGCCTTCGGCTTGTCAGCCTTGTCGGACTTGTCTTTCTTCGGCTTGTCCTTCTTGGCCTTGGTGGGCTTGTCCTCGGCGCCCTTGGTGGTGTTTCCCGCGGTCGCGTCGTCGGCCTTGGTGTCCCCGGCCTTCGCGTCGTCGGCCTTGGTGCTGTCGACCTGCGAGGCCTTGGTCTCGGCGACGGCCTTGCCGGTCTTGTCCTTGCCACCGGCGGGCTTGAGGGCAGAGACCTGCTTGGCGAGCGTCGGCGTGACCGCGGGCTTGTCGGCGCTGTCGGTGTCCTTCGCCGCGGTGGCATTCGGGGTGACGGCCTGCACGGATGCCGGCGGCGGTGCCGCCTTGAAGACGGTGCCGGTCTGGATGGACTTCACGACGCTCTTGACCATGTTGACCGGCAGATTCACGACGGCCTTGGCGGTGTCGAACACCCCGTCGCGAATGGCATTGGCGATGTTCGAGATGTTGCCGCTGCGGAGGGCAGTGGCCACGTTGTAGAGCGCCATCTGCGGCACCTTGACGGCGTCGCGGACGTTGACGAACAGCTTGGTGGGCAGCGCCGGGTTCTGCGTGACGGCGATGCCGCCCCAGTCCTCCAGGGTCCAGCCGTCCTCAGGGTTGCCGGTCACGGTGACGATCTCGGTGTTGCCCAGCGGGTGCTTCAGCATCAGCGTGAGGTCGGGGTTCTGCACGTTCATCAGGGTCCACGCCATGATCGACATGCCGTGCGCGAAGGCGACCGGGTTCTGCGCGCCACTGGCGTAGATGTCGTCGACCGCGCCGTTGAACCGGTCCTGGAAGACCATGCCGTTCGCGTCGGGCGAACCGGGCATCGGCATCAGCAGGTTGCCGGTGGCCCACGACAGCGGGATCAGGGCGTAGAGGATGCGGGCGAAGCCGGAGTCCTGCGACTGGCCTTCGAAGATGCCGGCCTGCACCTCATGGAGGCCGTTCAGCACTGTCACCGGCATGCCGGTCGCGGTGGCGTACGGCGCAGCGGTCTGCTGGGTGCGCACCATGTCGGAGGCGAAGATCGCGTCGTGCGCCAGGCCGTCATTGGCGAGGACGCCGGCAACGGTCTGGGCCTGCGTCTGACCTGTCGCCGTCAGGTCCGGGCCCGGGATCTTGGTGTCGATCAGGCCCGAGGCGTTGCCCTCGGATTCGCCGTGCCGGACGAACGTGATGGTGATGTTGGTTGCGGCCCAGGCCGAGAAGGCCGAGGTGAGGAACATGAAGACGGCGGCGAGCAGCACCGCCGCGCTTCGTGCTCCGCGTTTGAACGTCCGGCTGCGTGACAGCCCCCGACGGAACGTTGATGACATAGACGGCTCCATAGTGTTGCCCTGGATGTGTGCAGGGCCACACTATGTACACATCTATGAATCTGTCTAGTCCGTTCCGTCAATTAATCGGAAAACTTTGCTGGCGGACCAACAGTGCCGCGGCTAACCCGCCGGGTGGTGCTGCTCCCACTGGAAGCCGGCGACGTCGTACTGGCTGACGGCTTTGTCGGTGTTGCCACGGTTCGGATTCAATTCGCTTCCCGCGTAATGCTGTTCCGCATTGGCGAAACCCTTGCTGCTGAAGCCCGGCGGCTTCAGAGCGGGGTCGTCGCTCGCCTCCTTGCCGGGCTGGCCGGTGGTGCCGGGAGCGTGGGGGTTGTCGGCGAGGGCGATGCCAGCGGGCGACAGCGCGACAAATGCGGTGACCACACACGGCACGATGATGGAGCGCTTCATGAGATTTCTCCGATCGTGAGAGCCCCTTTCGGATCACGATCGCCCGGCCTGATCGGTTCACCGCCCACAAAAAACTCCCCTGGAACGACGTGCGTCCCAGGGGAGTTCTCGGTCGGTGCTCAGGCCGGGTCGAGCAGGATGATCGGAATCTTGCGGTCGGTGTGCGACCGGTAGTCGACGAAGTCCGGGTACATGGCGTCGAGCTTGGGCCAGTACTCGTCGCGTTCGGCATCGGTGGCCTCGCGCGCGAGCAGCTGCAGCTTCTCGCCGCGCACCTGGAACTTCACCTTGGGGTTGGCAACCAGGTTCAGGTACCACATCGGGTGGGTGTCGCGACCGCCCTGTGAGGCGACGACGACGATCCGGTCGCCTTCGCGCAGGTACAACAGCGGGCTGTCACGCGGCTCGCCGGATTTGCGGCCGATGGTGGTCAGGATCCCGACGGGCGGGGGCGTGGCGACGGGCTTGGAGCCCAGTCGCCACTTGGCGCCGATCCGGCCGTCGGTGGCCCGGAACGCCCAGGTGTTGATTCGCGACATCCATTTGAAGCCGACCTGCATTCCCTTGGAATTCAGGATCTTCAGCTGCCTGTCGCTCATTTCCCCGTCGGCCATGGTGGCGACCCTGCTCCTCGCTCTAGATGCGCTCGATGATCGTGCCGGTGGACAGCGCGCCGCCGGCGCACATCGTGATGAGCGCGGTCGACTTGCCGGTCCGTTCCAGTTCGTGCAGCGCGGTCGTGATGAGCCGCGAGCCGGTGGAACCGACCGGGTGGCCCAGCGCGATGGCGCCGCCGTTGACGTTGACCTTATCCATGTCGGCCTTGTGCACCTGAGCCCAGGACAGCACGACGGACGCGAACGCTTCGTTGATCTCGACCAGGTCGATGTCGGCCATCGACATGCGCGCCTTCTCGAGCACCTTGGCGGTCGACTGCACCGGGCCGTCCAGGTGGTAGTAGGTCTCCGCGCCGACGTTGGCCTGCGCGATGATCCGGGCGCGGGGCGTGAATCCGAGGGCCTTCGCCTTGTCCTCGTCCATCCACAGCACCGCGGCCGCGCCGTCGGAAATCTGCGACGAGGTACCGGCGGTGTGGATGCCGCCCTCGATGACCGGCTTCAGCGCCGCCAGGCCCTCGAGGGTGGTGTCGCGCAGACCCTGGTCGCGGGTGACCCAGTTCAGCTCGGCGGTCGGCTGCTTGTTCTCGTCGATGACCGGCGCCTCGATGGGCGAGATCTCACGGTCGAAGCGCCCCTCGGCCCATGCCTGCTTGGCCTTGGCCTGCGAGGCGAAGCCCAGCGCGTCGATGTCGGCGCGGGTGATGCCCCGGCGGTTGGCGATGCGCTCGGCGGCCTCGAACTGGTTGGGCAGGTCGATGTCCCACGACGCGGCGCGGGCGCCACCGCCGTTGGCGCCCAACGGCACCCGGCTCATGGCTTCGATGCCGCAGGCGATGCCGATGTCGATGGCGCCGGTGGCGATCAGACCCGCGATGAGGTGGTTGGCCTGCTGGGCGCTGCCGCACTGGCAGTCGATGGTGGTGGCGCCGACATGCTCGGGCAATCCGGCGACCAGCCAGGACTGGCGAGTGATGTTGTTGCCCTGCTCGCCGTACTGCGTGACGCAGCCGCCGATGAGCTGCTCGATGTCGCCGGCATCGAGCCCGGCCTTCTCGACGAGAGCCTTCTGCGTGGCGCCCAGAAGTTCGGTCGCGTGCAGGCCGGACAGCCAGCCACCCCGCTTGCCGATGGGGCTACGAGTGGCTTCAACGATGACAGGATTACCCATGAGCTCAGGCTAGAACACGTTTCATTACTCTGACAAGCAACGATCGGGACGTGCCTTTTATCTGCGGTGAAGGCGTGTTTCAATGGTCGCAACGCCGAACTAGAAGGATTTGTCTCGGAACCCGGTTCTGAGGCGTTGGATTCCCCGAGGAGACACCATGCCCTGCCCGATCCCGTCCGACTTCGACTTGCTGGACGCGAACCTGAACCTCCAAGGCCTGCCCATCGAGGAGCTCGCCGCCCTGCGTAAGTCAGAGCCGGTGCACTGGGTGGACGTGCCCGGCGGCACCGGTGGCTTCGGTGACAAGGGGTACTGGATCGTCACCCGCTACGAGGACGTCAAAGAGGTCTCGAAGCGCAACGACATCTTCGGCAGCGCACCCGACGGCGCCATTCCGGTGTGGCCGCAGGCCATGACCCGCGAGGCCGTCGACGTGCAGCGCGCGGTGCTGCTCAACATGGACGCCCCGCAGCACACCCGGTTGCGCAAGATCATCTCCCGCGGCTTCACCCCGCGTGCCATCGGCCGCCTGCAGGCCGAGCTGAACGAGCGGGCACAGAAGATCGCCGAGACCGCGGCCGCGTCCGGCACCGGCGACTTCGTCGAGCAGGTCTCGTGTGAGTTGCCGCTGCAGGCCATCGCCGGTCTGCTCGGTGTGCCGCAGGAAGACCGCGACAAGCTGTTCAACTGGTCCAACGAGATGACGGCCGGCGAGGACCCCGAGTACGCGCACATCGATCCGGCGGCGTCGTCGTTCGAGCTGATCACTTACGCCATGGGTATGGCCGCCGAGCGCTCGAAGAACCCGACCGAAGACATCGTCACCCAGCTGGTGCAGGCAGACATCGAGGGCGAGAAGCTGTCCGACGACGAGTTCGGCTTCTTCGTCGTGATGCTGGCCGTGGCCGGCAACGAGACCACCCGTAACTCGATCACGCACGGCATGATCGCCTTCGCGCAGAACCCCGACCAGTGGGAGCTGTACAAGAAGGAACGCCCGGAGAGCGCCGCGGACGAGATCGTCCGTTGGGCCACACCGGTTTCCGCGTTCCAGCGCACCGCACTCGAGGACACCGAGCTCGGTGGCGTGAAGATCAAGAAGGGCGAGCGGGTCGTCATGTCCTACCGCTCGGCCAACTTCGATGACGAGGTGTTCGAGGATCCGCACACCTTCAACATCATGCGGACGCCGAACCAGCACGTCGGCTTCGGTGGCACCGGCGCGCACTACTGCATCGGCGCCAACCTGGCGCGCATGACCATCAACCTGATGTTCAACGCCATTGCCGACCACATGCCGGACCTGGCCTCGATCGGTGAGCCCGAGCGGCTGATGTCGGGCTGGCTCAACGGCATCAAGCACTGGCAGGTTGACTACACGGGTAAGTGCCCCGTCCAGCACTGACGGCGACTGACTGCAGTAGTCCGGTAACACGAATCAAGGAGGATTCGGGTGGATTTCACACCGAGCCCCGAGCAGCAGGCTGTCGCCGATGTGGTGACATCTGTGCTCGAGCGGGAAAACACTTGGGACGCACTGGTTTCCGGTGGCGTCGTGGCACTTGCGGTGCCGGACCGCTTGGGCGGTGACGGGCTGGGGCTGCCGGAGGCGGCCACCGCGCTGACCGAGATCGGTCGGCGCGGCACCACCGGTCCGGCGCTGGCCACGATCGGGCTCGCCCTGGTTCCGCTGGTCGACCTGGCCACCGAAGCGCAGCAGGACCGGTATCTCGCGGGTGTCGCCTCGGGTGCGGTGCTGTCCGCCGCGCTGAACGAGGCCGGCAACCAGCTGCCGGAGAAGCCGTCGACGAGCTATGCGGGCGGCAAGCTCAACGGCACCAAAATCGGTGTGCCCTATGCCGAGACGGCGCAGTGGCTGCTGGTCACCACCGACAGTGGGGTTGTCGTGGTGTCGCCCACGGCCGCCGGTGTGACGGTCGAGAAGACCCCGACCGCCAACGGGTCCGATGAATACGTCGTCACCTTCACCGACGTGGCAGTGGCCGACGACGAAGTGCTGGCCGGTGCCACGGTCGCGCGGGTGAACGAGCTGGCGCTGGCCATGATCGGCGCATTCGGTGCCGGGCTGGTGGCCGGTGCGCTGCGGCTGACCGCCGACTACACCGCGACGCGCGAACAGTTCGGCCGGCCGCTGTCGACCTTCCAGACCGTGGCAGCGCAGCTGTCCGAGGTCTACATCGCTTCGCGGACAATCGATCTGGTCTCCACATCGGTGGTGTGGCGGTTGTCGGAGGGACTCGACGCAGCCGAGGACCTGGCCATCCTGGGCTACTGGCTGACCTCGCAGGCCCCGCCGGCCATGCGGCTGTGCCATCACCTGCACGGCGGCATGGGCATGGACATCACCTACCCGATGGACCGCTACTACTCCTCGATCAAGGACCTCAACCGCCTGCTCGGGGGTCCGTCGCACCGTCTCGATCTGGTGGGAGCCTGATGTTTATCGACCTGACCGCGGAACAGCGCAAGCTGCAATCCGAACTGCGCGAGTACTTTTCGACGCTGATCACGCCCGAAGAGGCGGCGGCGATGGAGACCGACCGGCACAACGAGGCCTACCGCGCCGTCATCAAGCGCATGGGCAGCGACGGCAAGCTCGGTGTGGGCTGGCCCAAGGAGTACGGTGGCCTGGGCTTCGGGCCCATCGAGCAGCAGATCTTCATCAACGAGGCCAACCGCGCCGACATCCCGCTGCCGATGGTCACGCTGCAGACCGTGGGACCCACCCTGCAGCTGCTCGGCACCGAGGAACAGAAGAAGAAGTTCCTGCCCGGAATCCTTTCCGGTGAAGTGCATTTCGCGATCGGTTACTCCGAGCCCGAAGCCGGCACCGACCTGGCGTCGCTGCGGACCACCGCGGTGCGGCACGGCGACGAGTACATCGTCAACGGTCAGAAGATGTGGACCACCGGCGCCCACGACGCCGACTACGTGTGGCTGGCCTGCCGCACCGACCCGACCGCGGCGAAGCACAAGGGCATCTCGATCCTGATCGTCGACACCAAGGACCCGGGCTACTCGTGGACCCCGATCATCCTGTCCGACGGTGCGCACCACACCAACACGACGTACTACAACGATGTGCGGGTGCCCGCCGACATGCTGGTCGGCGAGGAGAACGGCGGCTGGAAGCTGATCACCACGCAGCTCAACCATGAGCGCGTCGGCCTCGGCCCGGCCGGTCGCGTGGCCGGCATCTACGAGCAGGTGCACGCGTGGGCTTCCGAAGCGGGCTCCGATGGCGTTGTCCCGCTGGACAATCCGGAGGCCAAGCGGCTGCTGGGGCAGATCAAGTCGATCATGCGGCTCAACGAACTGCTCAACTGGCAGGTCGCGTCGTCCGGCGAGAACATCGCCGTCGCCGACGCGGCCGCGACGAAAGTGTTCTCCACCGAGCGCATCCAGGAAGTGAGCCGGTTGGCCGAAGAGGTCGTCGGACGCTTCGGCAACCCGGCCGACAAGCACACCGCAACGGTGCTGCAGTGGCTGGACACCATGGCCAAGCGCAACTTGGTCATCACGTTCGGTGGCGGGGTCAACGAGGTCATGCGCGAGATGATCGCGGCATCGGGCCTCAAGGTGCCGCGGGTTTCGCGGTAGGAGGGCGATCGATGACTGATCTTCAGGCCGGTATCGACGAGATCGTCGCATCCGGACGCAGCAAGCCGACCCTGAGCCGGGACCCGGTGAACCAGCCCATGATTCACCACTGGGTCGACGCGATCGGCGACAAGAACCCGATCTACGTCGACGAGGAGGCCGCCAAGGCCGCCGGTCACCCCGGCATCGTGGCGCCGCCCGCCATGATCCAGGTCTGGACCATGATGGGCCTGGGCCGCAGCCGGTCCGACGATGATCCGCTGGCCCGGATCATGAAGTTGTTCGATGACGCCGGGTACGTCGGCGTCGTCGCCACCAACTGCGACCAGACCTACCACCGCTACCTGCAGCCGGGCGAGCGCGTCAGCATCAGCGCCGAGGTCACCGACGTGGTCGGCCCGAAGCAGACCGCGCTGGGCGAGGGCTACTTCGTCAACCAGAAGATCCGGTGGCATGTCGGTGACGAGGAAGTCGCCGACATGGACTGGCGCATCATGAAGTTCCTGCCCGCCAACAAGCAGGGCAAGGAGGCAGCCGAAACCGGTTCCATCCCAGCCGATCTGGACCCGGACAAGCTGATGCGCCCGTCGTCGTCGCGCGACACCCAGTTCTTCTGGGACGGCGTCAACGCGCACGAACTGCGGATCCAGAAGCGGCCCGACGGCTCGCTGCAGCACCCGCCGGTGCCCGCGATCTGGCAGGACAAAGATGCTCCGATCGACTACGTCGTCTCGTCGGGCCGCGGCACGGTGTTCAGCTACGTCGTGCACCACGCGCCGAAGGTGCCCGGCCGCAGCCTGCCGTTCATCATCGCGCTCGTCGAACTCGAAGAGGGCGTGCGCATGCTCGGCGAGCTGCGCGGCGTCGAGCATGACGACGTGAAGATCGGAATGCCGGTCAGCGCAACGTTCCTCGACTTCCCGGACAGCGATGTCAGTCCGGCCTGGAGCCTGTACGCATGGGAGGCCGCAAAGTGACCGCCACTGTGAGCACCGCCGTGGGCACCAAACTGCCCGAACTCTCGATCTACGGTGACCCGACGTTCATCGTGTCGACCGCCATTGCCACCCGGGACTACCAGGACGTGCACCACGACCGGGACAAGGCACAGGCCAAGGGCTCCAAGGACATTTTCGTCAACATCCTGACCGACACCGGTCTGGTGGGGCGTTACGTCACCGACTGGGCGGGCCCGAACGCCATCATCAAGTCGATCAAGTTGCGCCTCGGGGTGCCGTGGTACGCCTACGACACCATCACCTTCCGTGGCGAGGTGACCGCGGTCGAAGGCGACCTCGTGACGCTGAAAGTGGTGGGCAGCAACAGTCTTGGTGATCACGTCATCGCCACCTCCACGCTGACCATGGGAGCCGCGCAGTGAGCATCTCCGGCAAGGCCGTCATCGCCGGTATCGGCGCCACCGACTTCTCCAAGAACTCCGGCCGCAGTGAACTGCGGCTGGCTGCCGAGGCAGTCACCGACGCGCTGAACGACGCGGGCCTGTCGCCCAAGGACGTCGACGGTCTGGTGACCTTCACCATGGACTCCAACCTGGAGACCGCGGTGGCCCGCTCCACCGGCATCGGGGACCTGAAGTTCTTCAGCCAGATCGGCTACGGCGGCGGCGCCGCGGCCGCGACCGTGCAGCAGGCCGTGCTGGCGGTGGCGTCCGGTATCGCGGAAGTCGTTGTGGCATACCGGGCTTTCAACGAGCGTTCGGAGCACCGCTTCGGCCAGGTGATGACGGGTCTGACCGTCAACGCCGACTCCCGCGGTGTCGAGTACAGCTGGTCGTACCCGCACGGGCTGAGCACGCCGGCCGCCTCGGTCGCCATGGTCGCGCAGCGTTACATGCACGAATACGGCGCCACCAGTGCCGATTTCGGTGTGGTGTCGGTGGCCGACCGCAAGCACGCGGCGACCAACCCGAAGGCGCACTTCTACGGCAAGCCGATCACCATCGAAGACCACCAGAACTCGCGGTGGATCGCGGAGCCGCTGCGCCTGCTGGACTGCTGCCAGGAGACCGACGGTGGTGTCGCGATCGTCGTGACCACGCCGGAGCGCGCCAAGGATCTCAAGCAGCGTCCGGTCGTCGTCGAGGCGGCGGCGCAGGCAGCGGGTGAAGACCAGTTCACCATGTACTCGTACTACCGCGACGAGCTCGGCCTGCCCGAGATGGGCCTGGTCGGCAAGCAGCTGTGGGGCCAGAGTGGCCTGACGCCCAACGACATTCAGACCGCGATCCTGTACGACCACTTCACCCCGTACACCCTGATCCAGCTCGAAGAGCTCGGTTTCTGTGGCCGGGGCGAGGCCAAGGACTTCATCGCGAACGGCGCGATCGAGCTCGGTGGCAAGCTGCCGATCAACACGCACGGCGGTCAGCTCGGTGAGGCCTACATCCACGGCATGAACGGCATCGCCGAGGGGGTTCGGCAGCTGCGTGGTACCTCGGTCAACCAGGTGCCCGATGTCGAGCACGTACTCGTCACCGCCGGCACCGGCGTCCCGACGTCAGGCCTGATCCTGGGCTGATTTCGCCTCGCAAACTGCCCCCCTTCCACGGAATGGGGGCAGTTTTGCTTTCAATGGGGGTAGTCCTACTCATCCGAACTCCAATGGCTCGGCGCGATGATGACCTGCATGACCGAACCGCAGCGGGCGATGGTTGCCCGGCTCTCCCAGGATGTCGCAGCGATCTCCCATCATCTGGCCTGGGTCTCGGCCTGCCTCACCGAACTGGATCGGTCGATGGCGTACCAGCATCCGGCTGCGCAGCCCGTCGCATATGCGGCGCCGCAACAGTATTGGCAGCCGCCCCAGACCACGCCGGCCGCGGGACCGGCACCTCAACCGGCACCCGAGCCAATGCCGCCGACAGCGGCGCCGCACCCGCAGGCCCAGCAGCAGCCGCCGAGACCCGAGCGCTCGGACGGCTGGATCGGCAAAGCGTTGGCCGCCGCCGGTGTCGCGGTGACGCTGATCGGCGTCGCCCTGCTGCTGGTGCTCGCCGCGCAGGCCGGGCTGCTGCGGCCCGAGTTCCGCGTCGGCGCGGGGGCCGTCCTGGCTGCGGGTCTGGTGGCCGGCGCGATGCGCCTGAAGACGCGCCCCGGCGGCACAGTCGGTGCGGTTGCCCTGGCCGCCACCGGTATCGCCGCGGCGTACATCGACGTCGTGGCCGTCACCACGATTTACGAATGGCTGTCTGCGCCAGTCGGTTTGGTGCTGGCGGCGGTGATAGGTGGCGGCGGCCTGACCCTGGCCCGGCGCTGGGATTCCCAGCAGCTCGCGCTGCTGGTGCTGGTACCCCTGGCCGTGCTGGCGCCCGTGGTGGCCGACGGCGTCTCGCTGCTGCTGATCGGGTTCATGTTGGCGCTGTCCGCGGCGTCGCTGCCGGTGCAACTCGGCAAGGACTGGGTCGCGATGTTCGTGGCCCGCACCGCCGTCTGCACCTTCCCCATGCTGGTCGCGTTGGCCTCGGCGGCGTTCGGCACGGACCGGAATCCCGGACTGGCGGGGGCCTGCGCGGCGGCAGCAGTGCTGGCCGTCGCGGGTGCGGTGCTCCTGTTGCCCAAGACGTCCAACCGTTCGTTGCTGGCCGTGGCCACCGCGGGCGGTGCGCTGCCGGTGCTGTTCGTCTCGGCGGTGGTCGGTCCGCTGATCGCCGCGTCGATCATCGCTGCGGTGGCGGCTCTGTTCCTGGCCGTCGTGCTGGCCGGCAATCGACTGCCCGGCGTCGCCGGTGTGGTGCGGCGGATCTGGTCGGCGGTGGCGGCGGTCCACGCGCTGGTCGCGGTGCTGGTGGCCTTCGGCGGCAGGACCGGCGGTGCCGTGCTGCTCGTGATGTCGGTCGTCGTGGCCGTCGCCGGGCGTCGTGACGCTATCGCCCGCTGGGTCGCTGCCGGGTTCGGGGCCGTGGGCGGTGCCGTCTATCTCAGCTACTCGCCGCCGGACCTGCTGTTCCGCGCAGTGGAGCTGACTACCCACGGCGCCGTGTCCACCATCATCGCCAGCATCCTTGCGGTGGCCAGTGCGGTGGCCGTGGTGTGGTCGTGGGCCGGCAGGCGTGACGACGACGAGATGCGGCTGATGTGGGCGGGCGCGGTCGTGGTCGCCGCCTACGCGTCCACGATGTCGACGGTCACCGCGGGCGTGCTGATCGGCGGTGTGAAGGGCGGTTTCTTCGCGGGCCACATGGTCGCGACGATCGGCTGGATCGCCGTGGCAGCCGCGTTGTTCGCGTACGCGGCGCGCCAGCCGAGGGCGCAGCGGTCCCTGCCCATCGGCGGCGGCCTGACGCTGGTGGCGGCCGCGATGGCCAAGCTCTTCCTGTTCGATCTGGGAACTCTGAGCGGCATGTTCCGGGTGGCGGTGTTCATCGTCGTCGGCCTCGTGCTGCTGGCGATGGGGACCGGCTATGCCCGGCTGCTCGCCCGACAGGATCAGCCGAATCCGTAGACCGGCCCACCGTCAGTTTGCGTCGGGTAGGTGGCCGTCGGGGCGGTAGGCTCGAACCGACGCGGTATGTCTGGGGAAGGGGGCCGTGTCTATGGGGATTCAGCCGGACAGCAGTCCGTTCGGATCGCAGACGGTGACGGGCCCGGGGTGGCCCAACGTCAATGAGGAACAGCTCGAAGAAGCTGCCGCCCACTATACGAAGCTGGCCACCAAGATCAGCGGATCAGTGGTGCCCCAGCAGACCAGCCAGCTGATGAACCTCACCGACCAGTGGCAGGGCGCGGCTTCGCTGGCGGCGGCGGGCGAGGCCGGCACCATCATCGGCGGCCACGAGGCCAATGGCGCGCAGGCGGCGGCCATCGCCGCCAAGCTGCAGTCCATGGTGGCCGCGGTCGTCAAGACCAAGAACCTGGTGAACGCCACCGCCGAGGAAGTCCAGGCGGAGTGCATGGCTCTGTCGGCGGCGCCGTTCCCCAACGTGCAGGAGCTGATCCAGAGCCGGATCAAGATGGGCCTGTCCCAGAACATCGCCGCGGTGACGGCCAGTGCCACCGAGGTGGCCAACTTCGTCGGCGCGCCCCCGAGCATCCCGACGGCCGGCGTGCCGCCGCAGGTGGCGCAGACTGCGCAGAAAACCGCGGAGTCGGCGGGCAAGGGCGGCGACCAGATGGGCCAGATGATGGGCCAGATGATGCAGATGGCCGGTCAGCTCCCGCAGATGCTCGGGCAGCTGCCGCAGCAGGCCATGCAACCGCTGCAACAACTTTCGCAGCCGCTGCAGCAGTTGACGTCCCTGTTCCAGGGCGGCGGTCAGGGCAAGGCCGGCCTCGGCGCGTCGCCGTTCGGCGCGTTCTCGAATCATCCGCTGGCCGGTGGTTCCGGGGCCGCCCACGGCGCAGGGTTGATGAAGGGCGGCATGCCCGGCGGTGGCGGCGGTGGTGTGGGCGCGGCTTCCGTGCAGACGCCGCTGCTGGCCAAGATGGTCGGCCCCGGTCCGGCCGGACCCGGGGTGATGCCGGCGAGCGCCGCGGCCGGCATGGGTGCCGGCGGCCTGGCTCCGGTCGCGGCCGCCGCAGGTGCAGGTGGCGCGATGGGTGCCATGGGCGGCATGGGGCACCGCGAAGGTGGTGGCGGCGGGGGCCGCATCACCCAGCTGGCGGTGCCCGAAGCGCTCGATCACGGTTCCTATGACGAAGACATCGACGACGACTGGTGAGTAGGGGGGATATCTGATGTCGATGATGAAGACACCGGACAACATCAGCTGGAACGCGGCTTCCGTCGAGCTGCCCGAGATGCCGATGATCCAGCCCGGCGAGGACGCCATGAGCGCAACCATCGCCGCGGTCCTGCCGGCCATGGCCGCCGACATGACCGCCAATGTGGCGTCGCTGCAGGCCAAAGAGGGCATGTTCTCCGGCAAGGTCGGCATGGCCCAGTCGGCGTACGACAACGCCGACAGCAAGGGTGGCGAGGGCGTCGGCCAGATGGGCCAGATGCTCGGCCAGCTCGGCCAGATGGGCCAGCAGGCGGGTCAGATGGCCGGCCAGGGTGGCGGTCTGGGCCAGATGGGCCAGCAGGCCGGCCAGTTCGGCCAGATGATCCAGCAGGCCATGGGCAAGGGCGGCGGCAAGGAAGGCGGCATGCCGGGCGGCGAGCCCCCGGAGGGCCAGCCCGGTGGGCCGGCCGGCGGCGGCGCCCCCATGTCACCCGAGCAGCGTCAGGCGCAGCAGGACGCCCGGGAGAACCAGCAGAACAACCGGCAGTCCCAGCAGGACGCGCGCCAGCAACAGCAGGACAACCGGCAGTCGCAGCAGGACCGGCGCGAGGCCCAGCAGGACGCCCGCGATTCCCGTCGGCACACGTCCGCTCCGGCTCCGGCGGCACCGCCGGCGGCGGGTCCCAGTGCGGGCTCGCACAACGCCGGTCCGGCGCCGGTCGCGCCCGTGGCCCCGCCGCCGCAGCGTGGCGGTGACGTCGGCCGTCAGATGTAGTTACCGAAACAACAAGCCAGACAACGAAATTGGGGCCAGTCGCGAAATCGCGACTGGCCCCAATTCGATGGTTGACGGTTAGGAAGCGGGGG
Organism: Mycobacterium sp. SMC-16; assembly: GCF_046250085.1. NCBI lineage: Bacteria > Bacillati > Actinomycetota > Actinomycetes > Mycobacteriales > Mycobacteriaceae > Mycobacterium > Mycobacterium sp. SMC-16. Next base: position 5,187,580 of record NZ_CP176427.1, on the reverse strand, counting down.
CCGGAGCGGGGGTCGGGGTGACCGGCGCAGCCGGAGCGGCCTGCTGGTTACCGGCCGGGGCGGTGGTGCCCTGGCCCGCGCTGGAGGCCGGCTGGCCGGCGATGGCCTGGCTCGGGGCCGGAGCCGGCGCCGGGGTCAGCGGAGCCTGCGAGACGGCGCCACCGGCAGTGGCAGCGGTGCCCGGGCCGCTTTCGGCGGCGGTGGGAACCGGAGCGGCCTCCGGGGCCTGGCCGGCGGCCGGAGGCGTGGCCGGGGTGCCCGCGGGGGTACCGGCCGGAGTGCCCGCCGGAACCTGGGCGCCGGCCGGAGCCGGTGCGTCAGCAGCCGGGGTGCCGGCCGGGGCCGGAGCAACCGCCGGGGTGCCGGCCGGGGTGGCGGCAGGGGTCTCACCGTTCGGCGTCGCCGCCGGAACCTGACCGGTGGTGGTGCCGGCCGGAGGCTGCGCGCCCGCGGCGGCGGGAACCGAGCCGGCCGGGGTGGCGCCGGGCACGGCGCTGCCGAGACCGGCAGGAGCGGCCGCCGGGGCGGCAGCAGGAGCGGCGGCGGGAGCGGCAGCGGGCGCCGGGGTGGCGGCCGGGGCAGTGCCACGAGCCGGAGCGGCGGCGGGAGCGGCACCGGTGGCGGCTTCGGTGCCCTGCCACTTGAGCACCTCGCGGTCACCGTCGGTGTACACGACGCTGGTCGGCGCGGCGCCCGTCACATCGAAGTAGACCTTGCCCTTGGACTCTTGTCCCTCGGAGAGGCCGGCGGGGTTGAGGCCCTGCGGCGTGGCCGCGCCCCACAGCACGCGGTAGTTCTCACCGTCGGCGGTGCGGGCGTTCAGGTTCGGCACGAACGGCTGGGAGCTGCCGCGCTCAGCGGAGTACTCGGCCGTCGCTTCCCAGAGCGTGCCGTTGAGGTGCTGCGACAGCACGTCGGTGCTGGGCTTGAGGTTGCTGATCTGCCATTCCGCGACGGTGTTCCCGTCGACGAGCTTGCCGTCCTTGCCGAACGCAATGGTGGTCGGAGCGGGCGACACACTTGCGGGCTGAGTCGAGTCGGCCACGGCGAACGGCGTCGCGATCAGGCCGAATGCGGCGGCTGCGCCGATGGCGATGGTGATCTTGCGGGTACTCATGGTGATGTGGCTCCTTTGTCTCCAAGTCGTCCGACGGGCGGCTTCCCCCACGGAAGTTGAGTCACGAGTAATTGGACAATTACTGACTACTACGAAAACTAGCAGGTTAAGCGTCAGCTGTGGATACAGGTTGACGCGACAGCGGTGACCCGGCCGCTGCCCCTGGTTTGCCGGAATCGGCCGCCGAACAGGCGGCCGATTCCGTATACGTCCTGGTCAGGACGCGGTGAGCTCGATTCCAGCAAGCACGACGACGTTGTCCCGGCTCGGCGCCGTCAGCACGCCGGTGATTCGTTCACCGTCACGCCAAAGGTTGGCCTGCAAGGTTTCACCCGGGATAACGGTGCCCGCGAAGCGCGCGCCGTAGGACCGGACCCGGCCGGCGTCGCCGTCGAGCACGTTGTCGACGATGGCCTTGCAGCCGATGCCGTAGGTGCACAGACCGTGCAGGATCGGGCGGTCGAAGCCGGCGGCCTTGGCGAACGCCGGGTCCGAGTGCAGGGGATTGCGGTCACCGCAGAGTCGGTACAGCAGGGCCTGCTGCGGCAGCGTGGGCAGCGCGATCTGCAGGTCCGGTGCGCGGTCGGGCTCGGCTGCCGAGGTCGACGGACCCCGGTCGCCGCCGAAGCCGCCCTCACCGCGGGCGAAGATGGACCGCTTCTGCTTCCACAGCGGAGCGCCGTCGAGGGTGGTCACGGTCGTCTCCGACCAGATGACGGCGGCCTTGCCCTTGTCCCAGATCTCGGTGAACTTGGTGACGGCACGGCCCGTGCCCGACGGCGGGATCGGCGCATCGGTGTAGATGGCCTCGCTGGCGTGCAACACCCGGCTGAGTTCGATATCGATGCCCGGGAACTTGACCGTCGGCGCCTTGGTCTCGTGGAAGCTCTGCGCGACGTTGCCGAACGTCGGCAGCACCTGCGGCTTGTCGTCGATCAGGTAGCGCAGCTCGCGCTCGCTCATCGGGTCGGCGCCGGCTCCCAGGCCCAGGTGGTACAGCTGCACATCGCTGCTGCTCCACGAGAATTCGACGGGTGCGAGTTCGGCCCCGATGGCCTCGTCGAGATTGATCGGCATGTCAGCCCTTTCCTGCCACGTGAAGTGCCGCGAGGTATCCGAAGGTCATGGCGGGGCCGATGGTCCCGCCGGGGCCGGGGTAGGTGTGACCCATGACCGGACCGCTGACGTTGCCAGATGCGTACAGGCCCTCGATCACCGAGCCGTCCTCCCGCAGCGCGCGCCCGTGGATGTCGGTGACGATGCCGCCCTTGGTGCCGAGGTCGCCGGGCACCATCTTGGCCGCGTAGAACGGGCCGTGCTTGATCTCGCCCAGGTTCGGGTTCGGCTTGTTGGTCGGGTCGCCGTAGTAGCGGTCGTAGGCGCTGTTGCCGCGGCCGAAGTCCTCGTCGACACCGCTGCGGGCGAAGCCGTTGAAGCGCTCGATGGTGGCCTTGAGCTCATCGACGGGCAGGTTGGTGAGCTCCGCCAGTTCCTCGATGGTGTCGGCCTTGACGACGACGCCGGCCTCGGTCCACTTCTTCGGAATGCGTTGTCCCGGCTGCAGACCCGCGAAGATGTAGCGGTTGCGGTACTGCTGGTCGAAGAGCAACCACGCCGGCACGTTCTCGCCCGGGCCCTCGCCCTGGCCGTACTGGCCGCCGTACATGTGGTGGCAGGCCTCCACGTACGGCATCGACTCGTTCATGAACCGCTTGCCGTTCATGTTCACGATGATGGAGCCGGGGGAGTTGCGCTCGGACAGGGCGAACCACGGGTTGTCGGGCAGCGGCACCGTCGGCCCCCACCAGGCGTCTTCCATGATTTCCAGTGCGGCGCCGAGCTTTTCGGCGGCCAGGATGCCGTCGCCGGTGTTGGCCTTGGCGCCGACGGTCCAGTCGGTGGTGATCGGCTGGCGCTGGTACTTGGTGCGCATCTCCTGGTTCTTCTCGAAGCCACCGCTGCCCAGGATCACCGCACGACGGGCCCGGATCAGTTGCGGCTCAGCGCTTTCCGGAGCGTTGGTGTCACGGACGTAGATGCCGGCAACCCGGCCGTCCTCGTAGTACAGGTCGGTCAGCGCGGTGTTCAGCTGCACCGGGACGCCGGCCTTCTGCAGGCCGATGCGCAGCGGCGCGATCAGGGCGCGGCCCATACCGACCAGGTTCTTGCCGGTGGCGCCGGCCCAGGTGGCGCGGATGCCGACCTTGAGGCTGCGCAGCACGCCCCGCGGGTGGCGCTTGAGCTGGTTGAGCCGGACGTAATCCTGTTGCATCACAACCATGTTCAGCGGGACCTTGCCGTACGCCGGCTCCAGGCCCTTTTCGTCGACGCCGAGCTTCTTGGCGTTGAACGGCTTGGGCTCGACGGACCGTCCGCCGGCGCGGCCGCCTTCGACCTCCGGGTAGTAGTCGGAGTAGTTCGGCACCCAGCACAGCTTCAGCGGCGAGTTCTTGAGCACGAACGACAGCATCTCGGGGCCGCGCTGCAGGTAGGTGTCGATCTTCTCTGCGGGCACCACGTCGCCGACGATCTTGTGCAGGTAGGTGCGGGCTGCTTCCGGGGTGTCTTTTACCCCCGCACGCTGCAAAATCTCATTGTTCGGGATCCAGACGCCGCCACCTGACCGCGCAGTGGAACCTCCATAGTGTGGGGCCTTTTCTACGACTACTGTCGAAAGGCCCTGATGGGCTGCGGTGAGGGCGGCGACCATACCGGCTGCACCGCTGCCGACGACGACAACGTCGTACTCCTGTCCAGTCATGTAGAACACGTTATAGAATTGCCCGGCCTGTGGACAACTGCGCCGGTCCATGAAGTTAGGGGAATTCACGAATGCTGTCCGATAACGTGCGTGCCGAGCTCGCCGCCGCGCTGGCCCAAGCCGAGCGCAGCCGGGTCGCGATGTCGCCGATGACCGACGCCTACGCCGACATCGACGTCGTCGACGCGTACGAGATCCAGCTGCTCAACATCCGTCAGCGGGTCGCGGAAGGTGCCCGCGTGGTGGGACACAAGGTTGGTCTGTCCAGCGAGGCCATGCAGAAAATGATGAATGTGGATGAACCCGATTACGGGCACCTCCTCGACGACATGCAGGTATTCGAGGACCAGCCCGTGCTGACCTCGAAGTACCTCCTGCCGCGCGTCGAGGTTGAGGTCGGGTTCGTGCTGGCCGACGATCTGCCGGGCGCCGGCTGCACCGAGGACGACGTGCTGGCCGCCACCGCCGCGTTCGCGCCGGCCATCGAGCTGATCGACACCCGCATCACCAACTGGCAGGTCAAGTTGTGCGACACCATCGCCGACAACGCGTCCTCGGCCGGCTGGGTGTTCGGCAAGGAGCGGGTGTCTCCAAAGGACATCGACATTCGGAACATCGACGCCGTGCTCAAGTGCAACGGCGAGGTGCTGGGCGAGGGCCGCAGCGACGCGGTGCTCGGCAACCCGGTGACGGCGGTCGCGTGGCTGGCGCGCAAGGTCGATCAGTTCGGCGTGCGTCTCAAGGCCGGCGACGTCGTGCTGCCGGGTGCCTGCATGCGGGCGTTCGATGCCAAGCCGGGTGACGACTTCGTCGCCGAATTCGCCGGATTGGGTTCTGTCCACCTGTCTTTCGCGTAATACCCAAAGTTTCTATAGAGGAGTGAGCATGCCGTCCAAAGCGAGCGTCGCGATCGTCGGCTCGGGAAACATCAGTACTGACCTGCTGTACAAGCTGCTGCGGTCGGACTGGCTCGAGCCGCGCTGGATGATCGGTATCGACCCGGAGAGCGAGGGCCTGGCCCGCGCCCGCAAGCTGGGTCTGGAGACCAGCGCCGAAGGGGCGGACTGGCTGCTGGCGCAGAGCGAGAAGCCGGACTTCATCTTCGAGGCCACCAGCGCATACGTGCACAAGGCGTACGCGCCCCGGTACGAGGAAGCCGGCATCCGCGCCATCGACCTGACCCCGGCCGCCGTCGGCCCGGGCGTCATCCCGCCGGCCAACCTGCGGGCGCACCTGGATTCGATGAACGTCAACATGGTCACGTGCGGTGGCCAGGCCACCATCCCGATGGTCTACGCCGTGTCGCGTGCCGTCGAGGCGCAGGGCGGCGTGCCCTACGCCGAGATCGTGGCGTCGGTGTCGTCGGCGTCGGCGGGCCCCGGCACCCGGGCCAACATCGACGAGTTCACGAAGACCACCAGCGCCGGCGTGCGCAACATCGGTGGGGCCCGGGACGGCAAGGCCATCATCATCCTGAACCCGGCCGAGCCGCCGATGATCATGCGCGACACCATCTTCTGCGCCATCCCCGAGGATGCCGACCACGCTGCCATCACGCAGTCGGTCAAGGACGTCGTCGCCGAGGTGCAGACCTACGTGCCGGGTTACCGGCTGCTCAACGAGCCGCAGTTCGACGAGCCGTCGGTGGTCAACGGTGGCCAGCACGTCGTCAGCATCTTCGTCGAGGTGGAAGGTGCCGGCGACTACCTGCCGACCTACGCTGGAAATCTGGACATCATGACCGCCGCGGCCACCAAGGTGGGCGAGGAGATCGCCAAGGAAATCGTGGGAGTCAAGGCATGAGCACCGCACTGCAGCCCGGAGACATCTTCTTCGACGCCGCCTGGGACGTCCGCATGACGGACACCTCGCTGCGCGACGGTTCACACCACAAGCGCCACCAGTTCACCGGTGACGAGGTCCGCGCGATCGTCGGCGCGCTCGACAACGCGGGTGTTCCGGTCATCGAGGTGACCCACGGCGACGGACTCGGTGGTTCGAGCTTCAACTACGGGTTCTCCAAGACCCCGGAGCAGGAGCTGATCACCATCGCGGCCGAGACCGCGAAGAACGCCAAGATCGCCTTCCTGATGCTGCCGGGCGTGGGCACCAAGGAAGACATCCGCATCGCGCAGGGCAACGGCGGCTCCATCTGCCGCATCGCCACCCACTGCACCGAGGCCGACGTCTCGATCCAGCATTTCGGCTTCGCCCGTGAGCTGGGCCTGGAGACCGTCGGCTTCCTGATGATGAGCCACACCATCTCCCCGGAGAAGCTGGCCGCGCAGGCCCGCATCATGGCCGACGCCGGCTGCCAGTGCATCTACGTGGTGGACTCCGCGGGTGCGCTGGTGCTCGAAGGTGTCGCCGACCGGGTCGGCGCGCTGGTGGCCGAACTCGGCAACGACGCGCAGGTGGGTTTCCACGGACACGAGAATCTCGGTCTGGGCGTTGCCAATTCGGTCGAGGCCGTGCGCGCGGGTGCCAAGCAGATCGACGGTTCCTGCCGCCGGTTCGGTGCCGGTGCCGGTAACGCTCCGGTCGAGGCGCTCGTCGGCGTGTTCGACAAGATCGGCGTCAAGACCGGCATCGACTTCTTCGACATCGCGGACGCCGCGGAAGAGGTTGTCGCCCCGGCCATGCCGGCCGAGTGCCTACTGGACCGCAACGCGCTCGTGATGGGCTACGCGGGTGTGTACTCCAGCTTCCTCAAGCACGCGGTGCGCCAAGGCGAGCGCTACGGCGTGCCCGCCCATGAGCTGCTGCTGCGCGTCGGCCAGCGCAAGCTGATCGGCGGCCAGGAGGACCAGCTGATCGACATCGCTCTCGAGATCCAGCGCGAGCGGGCCGAGGGCAAGTCCTAGTTCTCTCCCGCGAGCGTGCGTGTTTGTACCGCGACACACCGTGTTTCGCGTACATTCTGCGCACGCTCACGCGCGGCGAGGGTGACGTAATTGCCCGCCTCGAACCCACCAAAAACGCCGGCCGCCCCGAACGGGACGGCCGGCGTTTTTGCGTAGCCGGGTCAGCTGTTGACGGAGTCCGCGTCGGTCTCGCAGCGCGCCACCAACTCGGCGAGCGCCGCCGGCAGCTGATCGGCGATGGCGTGCGGATCGGAAACCTGGTCGGTACAGGCGAGCACGCAGATCTGCATGCCGCCCTCGTAGCTCCAGCCGGTGATGTTCATGCCCATCGGGAAGACCAGCGGGCCGGTCGAGATGAGCTTCTCGACCGGGGCGCCGCCGAAGTACAGCGTCTGCTGCGGGCCGCGCATGTTCGAGGCGATCATGCTGAACATCGGCCGCTTCTTGACCCGCGCGCCGATGGTCGGCAGCACCCGCGAGTACACCTTGAACAGCGGCCAGTACTCCATCCAGTCGTGCTGCAGCCAGGCGTCGCGCTCGCTCTGCACCTCGCGGGCGGTGGCGGTGTTCGCCGAGATGGTCTTCAACCGCTCGACCGGGTCGGCGACGTTGGTGGCCAGTTCGACGTTCCACCGGGCCACCTTGTTGCCCCACCGGTCGCCGTCCTGCGGGCGCATCGACACCGGCACCACGGCCGTCATGGTGTCGTCGCCGACGGGACCGCGGGACGCCTGGTACTCGCGAAGAGCGGTGCTGCACATCGCGAGGAAGACGTCGTTGACGCTCACGCCGAACGCCTTCGACACCCGCTTGATCTGGTCCATCTCGACGTTGATGAACGCGAAGCCGCGGCGCGCGGTCAGCGGTTCGTTGAACGGCAGCGCCGGCGGGATGAAGGCCTCGGCGTAGCCGGGCTTGCCCGCCTTCTGCCGGTTCTGAATGGTGCGGGTGACCTTGGCCGTGCGGGCCAGGACCTTCGGAAACTTGGTGAGCGACTTGACCTGCTGGCGCGCCACCATCGGCAGCCACTGCGCGGTCGGCGGCCGGTGCTCGTCGGACACGGGCCGGGCCGACGGCTCGGGCAGCCGGTCGGCGGGGTCCTGGCTGTAGAACTGCTCGAGCAGGTTCAGCGACGCCATGCCGTCGGCCACCGCGTGGTGGATCTTGAGCACGAGGGCGATGCGGCCGTCGGCCAGTCCGTCGATGTACCACAGCTGCCAGGCCGGGCGGTTCCGGTCGAGCGGCTCCTCGAAGAGCTTGGCGATCTCCGCACCCAGCTCGCGATCGGTTCCGGGCGCAGCGGCCGTGGCGCGCTTCATGTGGTAGTTCAGGTCGCCCCGCGCGCGGGTGATCCACCACGGCCGGCCGGCGCCGAATCGCGGCGACATCAGCTGCCACTGCAGGGGCTCGACGCGGTCGACGAGGCCAGGCAGTGCGGCCCGCACGGCGTCGAAGGTGAGGGGCTCGTGGCCCTGTGCCGGATCGAGGACGACGGCCTTGATGGTGTGCTGCGGCTGGACGGCACTTTCCCACGCCAGGAAGCTGTTGTCCTCGCCCGATAAACGTCGCATACATCACTATGAAGCCAAAAATGTGAGCCAGCGGACATGTTGTCTCGTTGATTGGGAACTACCTCTGAATTTCGGCTCGTCCCGCGTTTAGCGTGCTCACCATGAGCTGACTCGGCGTCGCGACGCGGAGCTCGAGGGCTCCGCCGGGACAGCACGATCGGGAATGGAGTAGGGATATGCAACTGAGGAACAGCCGGGTTCTGGTCACCGGTGCCAGCCGTGGCCTGGGCCGGAACATCGCACAGGCGATGGCCCGCCGCGGCGCCGACGTCGCACTCGTCGCGCGCAACGCCGAGCAGCTCGAAGAGCTGGCGAAAGAGTTGGGCGGCAAGGCATATCCCGCCGATCTGATGGATCCGGCGGCGGTCGAGGAGCTGATCGGCCGCGTCGAGGCCGACGGCCCCGTCGACGTCATCATCAACAACGCCGGTGTGGACCGGGTCGGCCGCTTCTACGAGGCGTCGTCGGAGGATGTGCGAGACCTGTTGCAGGTCAACCTGATTGCTCCGATGGAGCTGTGTCGTCAGGTGATGCCGGGGATGATCAAGCGCGGCCGTGGGCACATCGTCAACGTGTCCTCGATGGGCGCCATCTCCACCGGTCCGGGCGTCACCCTGTACGGCGCGTCCAAGGCCGGCCTCAGCCACTTCACCGCCGGCATCCGGTCAGAGCTGCGCAACAAGCCGGTGGGCACCACGCTGGTGCAGATCGGTGAGGTCAAGACCGACATGATCGATCACATCCGCTCGTTCGGCCCTGCCCGCCGCACCATCGAGCGGTCCCTGAAATTCCGCATGATCCCGCAGGAGCCGCTGGACGCCGACATGGTCGCCGAGGCCATCGCCGATGCCGTCGAGAAGGAGAAGAAGCACGTCATCCTGCCCAAGCGCATCGCGGCGATGGCCTACCTCACCGAGACCCCGCGCCGGGTCTCCGAGCTCATGCTGACCGGCATCGACCAGGACAGCGACTGACGATGGATCTCTCCGGCAAGGTCGCGATCATCACCGGCGCGGCGCGCGGTCAGGGCGAGGCCGAGGCGCGGCTGTTCGCCGAGCGCGGCGCGCAGGTCGTGCTCACCGACGTCCTGGTCGACGAGGGGGAGGCGGTCGCCGCGTCGATCGGCGCCGCCGCCCGGTTCCAGCGGCACGACGTCGGCAGCGAAAGTGATTGGCGCGCAACGGTCGAGCTGGCGCTGAGCGAGTTCGGCCGGGTCGACGCGCTGGTCAACAACGCGGCCATCTGCACCGTCGAACCACTGCTGGACCACACCGCCGAGTCGTGGGAGCGGCAGCTGCGCGTGAACCTGATCGGGCCGTTCCTGGGCACCAAGGCTGTCGTCGAGCCCATGCGTGCGGTCGGCGGCGGCGCGATCATCAACGTGTCCTCGCAGGCCGGTCTGCAGGGCCTGGCCGGCTACAGCGCCTACGGCGCCTCGAAGTGGGGCCTGCGGGGCTTCTCCAAGGTCGCCGCAATCGAGCTGGGCCCCATGGGAATTCGGGTCAATACCGTCTACCCCGGCATGATCGACACCCCGATGGTGGCGCACCTGCCGATCGAACGCGGCCCCGGCGGGCACCCCGGTGCGCCGCTCACCCGCGTCGGCGCCCCGGAGGAGGTCGCCGAGGTGGTGGCGTTCCTGGCGTCGGACGCGTCGTCGTACATGACGGGTGCGGACCTTGCGGTCGACGGCGGCGCGAGCGCGGGTCGGATACCGGTCGTCCCGACGTAACGAGCGACTTGTCAGACTCGCCCGGCAAGATGGGCGCATGGCCGGGGACGAATCCACACTGGCGCCGGACCGCAAGCGGCGGGCCGGGTCGATGGAACTGTTGCTCATCGCCCTCACCGCACTGGCACTGTCGGGTTCCTGGGTCAGCGGTGTCCTGACCGACCATGCCCGCCTGGCGGCCGCGGCCACGGTGTTCTGCGGCGTCTTCGTGCAGGCCCTGCCGTTCCTGGTGCTGGGTGTCATCGTCAGCGGCGTGGTGGCCGCGTACCTCACGCCGGAGCGGTTGGCCCGCCGGTTGCCGCGCCGGCCGGCGCTCGCGGTGGCGGTGGCCGGTGTCGGTGGTGCCGCGCTGCCCGGATGCGAATGCGGCTCGGTGCCCGTGGCACGCCGGTTGTTCAGCGGGGAGACGGCCGGGGCCGCCCTGACCTTCATGTTGTCCGCACCGGCGATCAATCCGGTGGTGCTGGTGGCGACGGCGGTCGCCTTCCCCGGCCAGCCGCAGATGGTGGTGGCGCGCTGCGTGGCGTCACTGCTGACCGCCGTGGTGATGGGCCTGCTGTGGCAGCGCTGGGGCCGCACGGCATGGGTGACCCGCACGCTGCCCACCCACCACGACGAGGGTGCCTCGCGCTTCACCGTGTTCACCGAGGCGGCCCGGCACGACTTCCTGCAGTCCGCCGCCTACCTGGTGGTCGGCGCCGGCGCGGCGGCGGTGCTGCGCGCGGCCGTGCCGCCGTGGGTGTTCGAGCACGTGGCCGGGAATCTGGCTGTCGGCGTGGCGACCATGGCGCTGCTGGCCGTCGTACTGGCGCTGTGTTCGGAGGCCGACGCGTTCGTCGCGGCGAGCCTGACCATGGTCCCGTTGGTGCCGCGCCTGGTGTTCCTGGTTGTCGGACCGGCGGTGGACGTCAAGCTGTTCGCGATGCAGGCCGGTGTGTTCGGCCGGCCGTTCGCGGTGCGGTTCGCGCCGGTGACGCTGGTGGTGGCCACGGCATGTGCGACGGTCGTCGGGCTGCTGCTGCTCGGGGGCGCGTCATGAGCCGGGAAACACAGAACATCCTGGTGCTGTTGATCGGGCTCAGCGCGGGCCTGATCGCAGTCAAGGGCACGTACCTGAATTTCGTGAAACCGGCGCTGTTCCCGTGGCTGCTGGTGGCGGCGGTCCTGCTGGTGGCGCTTGCCGTGGTGTGCCTGGTGCGGGATCTGCGCCAGGGGCCGCCGGGCGGGCATCACCACCGGGGACTTCTGGCGTGGCTGCTGCTCGTCCCGGTGGCGCTGACGGCGTTCGTCAGCGTGCCGCCGATGAGCGCGGTCGGCGCCGAGACGGTAACCGCCGCGGTGGCGCCGCCCAAGCGCGCCTTCCCGCCGCTGCCGGCCGACGGCGCGGTGCCGCTGCCGGAAGTGGTGCTGCGGGCCGCTGCCGATTCCACGAAAAGCCTTGAGGGACGGACCATCACCGTCACCGGTTTCACCATGGGCGACGATCTGGCCCGGGTCGTGATCGTGTGTTGCGCCGCCGACGCGCAACTGGCCCGCATTCACCTGACCGGCGCACTCGGTACGCACCCGAACGACACCTGGCTGAAGGTGCAGGGCAAGGTGGTACCGGGGACGTCCAATCCGTCCACGAATTTCGTCCCGACCATGGAAGTGACCAGTGCCGACCCCATACCCAAGCCCCGCAACACCTACGCGTACTGACGCGCAGGCCCTGCTGGAACAGCTCGCCGGCCCCGGCGCGGTGCTGCGCGACGACCAGTGGGTGGCCATCGAGGCCCTGGTGGTCCAGGGCCGCCGGGCGCTGGTTGTGCAGCGCACCGGGTGGGGCAAGTCGGCGGTGTACTTCATCGCCGCCAAGCTGCTGCGGGCCGCCGGTCGCGGCCCGACCGTCATCGTCTCGCCGCTGCTGGCGCTGATGCGCAACCAGGTGGCGGCCGCCGAACGCGCGGGCGTCCGAGCCGCCACCATCAACTCCAGCAACGTCACCGAATGGGACGAGGTGCATCAGCGCGTCGCCTCCGGCGATCTCGACGTGCTGCTGGTGAGTCCGGAGCGCCTGAACAACCCCGACTTCCGTGACGCCGTCCTGCCCGCATTGGCCGCCGACGCCGGGCTGGTCGTGGTCGACGAGGCGCACTGCGTGTCCGACTGGGGGCACGACTTCCGCCCGGACTACCGGCGCATCCGCACCCTGATCGGTGAGTTGGGTTCGGGCATACCGGTTCTCGCGACCACCGCGACGGCCAACGACCGCGTGGTGCAGGACGTCGCCGCGCAGCTGGGCGTCGGAGGCGGCGATACCCTGGTACTGCGCGGGGGACTGGACCGGGAATCACTTCGCCTGTCGGTGGTACATGCCGGGGGACCGGCGCAGCGGGCGGCATGGCTTGCGGCGCATCTGGATTCGCTGCCCGGCTCGGGCATCGTCTACACCCTGACGGTGTCGCAGGCGCACGATATCGCCACGCTCCTGCGCGAGCAGGGGCACACCGTCGCCTCCTACACCGGCTCCACCGAGACCGCCGAGCGGGAACAGCTCGAAGCCGATCTGCTCGGCAACCGGGTCAAGGCGCTCATCGCCACCTCGGCGCTGGGCATGGGGTTCGACAAGCCGGACCTGGGCTTCGTCGTGCACCTGGGCGCTCCGTCGTCGCCCATCGCGTACTACCAGCAGGTCGGCCGTGCCGGTCGCGCCACGTCGAGCGCCGAGGTGATCCTGCTGCCGGGCAAAGAGGACGCCGACATCTGGCGGTACTTCGCGTCGGTCGCGTTCCCGTCGGAAGCCTTGGTGCGCAAGGTGATCGGCGAACTCGAATCCGACCGGGCGTTGTCCACGGCGGCCCTGGAACCGCTGGTCGACCTCAACCGGTCGCGGCTCGAGATGGTGCTCAAGGTGCTGGACGTCGACGGTGCGGTGCGCCGCGTCAAGGGCGGCTGGATCAGCACCGGCCAGCCGTGGTCGTACGACGAAGAGCGTTACCGCAATCTGGACGCCGCGCGGCAGCGTGAGCAGCAGGCCATGCTGGACTACCAATCGACGACCGAGTGCCGAATGGTGTTCCTGCGCAGTCAGCTCGACGATCCCGAGCTCGACGGCCAGGGCTGCGGCCGGTGCGACAACTGTGCGGGTGCGCGCTACACCGCCGACGTCGATGTGGAGGCGGCATCGGCGGTGCGCGAGCAACTGATGCGGCCGGGTGTCGAGATCGCCCCGCGCAAGCAATGGCCGACGGGGCTGGGGTCCCTGGGGATCGGGTTGTCCGGACGCATCTCCGGTGGTGCGGAACCGGGCCGCGTCATCGGGCGCCTGACGGACCTGGGGTGGGGAGCTCGGCTGCGCCAGTTGCTCGACGGGCCCGACGGTGAGGTTCCCGACGCCGTCGTGCAGGCGGCCGTTGCGGTCCTCAAGGCCTGGAACTGGAAAGAACGTCCGGTGGCCGTGATGGGTCTGGATTCCGAGCGGCATCCGCAACTGATCGGCTCGCTGGTCACCCGGCTGGCGGAGCTCGGCCGGCTGCAGAACCTGGGCACGCTGTACTACCGGCCGCAGCGGCGGCCTGTGACGGCGGCCAACTCGGCGTATCGGGTTGCGGCGCTGGTGGATTCGTGGGAGGCGCCCACGCTGGACGTGAGCGGTCCGGTGCTGTTGGTCGATGACGTGGTCGACACCGGCTGGACCCTGACCATGGCGACGCAGGTACTGCGGACCGCCGGGGCGCCGGCAGTGCTGCCGTTCGCGATGGCATCGGTCAGCTGACGGCGGACCGCCATTCTGCGTAGAGTCCGTCGATCAGCTGGGCGACCTCGTCATAGGTCTCCCAGGTGTCCGGCTCGCCGTACCTCTCGCCATGACGCGCGACGGCCGGGACGTTCCGGTACCCCGAGAGGTAGGCCCGGTACCCGGCCTCGGTGAAGGCGTTTCCAGTGTCGGTCAGCATCGACGGGTCGATCTGATTGACGCAGTATCGGCGCAGGTACTCGCCGGGGGTGATGGTCCGGCTGTGCAATTCGGTTGGATTGCAGTCGGATTGGGTGAGGCCGTGCAACGCCAACCACGCCATGAACATGCCGATGTGAGTGCTGGCGGCGGCCGTGTCGAGGTCGAGTTCGCCCACGCTGTCGTAGTGCCACTCGGCGTCGTCATACGTCATGCTTCGAGCCTACGAGCGTGGCACGTGGGTCCCGGACGCCAATTTCAGTGCCGGCGCAGCCCGAGCTGGTCGACCACGGGGTCGACGCCGATCAACTCGATGTCGCGGCGCCGCAGCTGCTCCCACTGGGCACGGGTCATGGTGAATTCGAGCATCGTGTCGAAAACCCCGCGCCGCGATTGCCGTGACGAGCCGGTCTGTACGTAGGGCAGCGACCGCGTGACGCCGAGTGATGCCGCGTTGTCGTGCCAGGCGGCGGTGCGGGCGACATCGGCGTCGAACCCCGCGAAGATCAGCTGCAGCGCGGCCGTGCGCATCTCGCGGCCGAGGCCGCGACCCTGATACCGGCGGCCCAGCCAGGAGCCGGTGCACACGTTCCGGCTGGCGGGGAAACCGTTGGCGGTCACCGTGCAGACGCCCACGGCGTCGCCGCCGACGATGACGGCCATCGGCACGTCCCAGTGCTCCGTCGACACCTCGGCGCGGGTCTGCCGGAAGTACTGGACGGTGTTGCGTTCCAGGTCGGGGGAGACCGCATCGGTCCAGGGGACCGTGAACGGCATGGTGGCCGGATCGTGGATGCCCTTCGCGGCCAGCTGGGCGAGTTCGTCGGCCAGTTCGTCGGTCACATGGCAGAGCCGCAGAACCGGAGTGATCACCTCCAGTTCCGCCAGTGGCCAGGGCGAAGAGCGCATGCCCCATATCAGCACAACCGAGCTAATTCACGAAAGCGAATATTTGCCGCTTCGGGACGCGCTGACCTGCAACTTTGGTCGCTTGTGTAACAGCTTTATCGGCCCGAGCGAAACACACCCAGAGGCCGGGGAAGACCGATGCGGCCAGGACAAAGGAGGATTCCATGACTCGTGCCGTGCCATTCGGCCGTTCCACCCTCGGCTTCATCGCCCTGGGCGCTGCCTGTGCCGCGATCGTCGTGCCGCGTGCATCGGCCGATCCCGTGAGCCCGACGTCGCCGACCACGTCGGCCACCGCGTCGCCGACCACGACCGCGACCACCGCCGCGACGCCGACGACCTCGGCGACGCCCACCACGTCCGCCACGGCGCCGTCGACCACGACGACGACCACCGTCGCTCCGGCCGCGACCGTCGCCGACTGCAGCACCGCGACGCTCGCCAAGACCATCAGCTCGGTCACGCTGCAGCTGTCGGACTACTTCGCCGCGCACCCGGACGCCGACAGCTCGCTGCTCGACGCCACCCGTCAGCCGGCGTTCACCGCGATGAGCCAGTTCGACAATTACTTCAAGGAGCACCCGGACCAGGCCGACGCACTGCGCGGCATCCAGGCTCCGCTGGCCGCGTTCAAGGACCGCTGCGGCCTGCAGGTCGCGCCGACCGACGCCCTGGCGGTCCTCAACGGCGTCTAGTCCTCGCCCGCCGAACGTGAGCGAATGTGTTTATCCGCCAGCGGATTTCGCGCACGGACTCACGTTCGGCCGGGCTGGGACCCGCCGAGTTGCGCCGTCAGTGTCGCGGCGGCGGCCACGAGCCCGCGCGCTCGCTTGCTGATCTCCGCGTCGGTCAGGGCATGCCCGATCTGCAGTGACAGCACCATCACCTGGCGTTGGTGATGGTCGAAGACGGGCGCGGCGATGACGCTGATGTCGTGCTTGGCGCGCCCGCCCGACGCGGCGCTCGATTCGCTGGGCAGATACACGCGCTCACCGATGTCCGAGACCAATTCGCCCAGCAGCACCCGTAATTCGTCGGGCAGGTTGCTCGACATGCCGGCCATCATGGCGTACAGCCGCCGGCCGCCCGGCGTCAGCCGCTCCACGAGATAGCCCGACTCGCGGCACTCGGTGATGACCCGTTCCAGCCGCGCGCTGTCGGTGCGCAGGGGGATCGTCGGCTCTTTGGCCAGCCAGTCGCGCACCGCGCGCTCGTCCCACAGCACGAACATCAGCCCCACCGGCGGGGCGAACGGGTAGCTCTGCCCGACCTGTACCGGTTCCGGACTGCCGTGCGGCGCAACGAGTTCCAGCAGAGTGATGCGGTCGTCGACGACCGCCGACAATGCCGCCGTGGCGTCGAAGGCCTCCGACAGCCGGCGCAGTTCCGCCCGCGCGGCGGGGCTGATGCGCATGGACTCCTGTGCGGTGTGGCCCAGCGTGATCAACCGCGGGCCCAGCCGGTAGGTCTTTTCGGTCGCGTCACGCACCAGATAGCCGGCGTCGGCGAGCGTCGTGACGATGCCCAGGCAGGTCGGCTTGCTGAGGTCGAGCCGACGCGCCAACTCGGACAGCCCGAACTGTTCCTGGGGGTGACTGGCCAGGAAATCCAGCACCGCGACGACGCGGGCGGTGGGCGGCGACGCGCGACCGGTGTCAGTCATGGCAAGGAATGTACGACATCGGTCCAAATATGGACCGTTCTGTCGACGTGTGAATGTCGGGACGGATCGGGACGAAGTCGCAGGTCGACTGGGACGACCGAGCGGGGCGTCATTGACGACTACTGCAACACGTTCTACTCTTCAGTCGGAATATCTACCGACACGTTCCAATATTGGAACGGAAGGGTGTTGACCGTATGTTCACGCAGTCGTTCGCCGACGCCGTCGCCGAGGCGGAGCGCCTCGTCGCCGCGGCGCCGTTCATCGAAACCGAGGCCGACCTGCTCGAAGGCCTGCAATACCTCGCCGGTTGTATCGCGTCGTGCACGCACGTCGCCTTCGACTTCGACAAGGACCACCCGTTCCTGCACAGCGGCACCGGCCCGTTCGAGAAGATGGGCCTCGACAATCCCGACACCATGTACTTCGGCACCCGCGTGCAGCCGGGCCACGAGTACGTCGTCACCGGACGTCGCGGCACCACCACCGACGTCAGCTTCCAGCTGCTCGGCGGTGAGTACACCGACGCCAACGTGCCGGACAGCGAGACGGCGTTCGACGACCGCAAGCTCGACATCGCCGAGGACGGCACGTTCGAGTGGCGGTTCACGCCGGCCACCCCGGCGCAGCTGGTGATCCGCGAGGTCTACAACGACTGGTCGGCGCAGCGCGGCACGTTCGCGATCTCCCGCATCGACACCGCGGGCACCGCACCGGAGCCGTTGACCCGCGAGCTGATCGAGAAGCGCTACGCCGTCGCCGGCAAGCAGCTGGTGCAGCGGGTCAAGACCTGGCTGCAGTTCCCGAAGTGGTTCTACGACAACCTGCCGGTCAACACCCTGACCGCGCCGCGACTGACGCCGGGCGGCCTGGCCACGCAGTACTCGTCCGTCGGGCACTACGACATGACGCCGGACCAGGCCATGGTCATCACGTTGCCGGTGTCGGATGCGCCGTACCTGGGCTTCCAGCTGGGCAGCCTCTGGTACATCTCGCTCGACTACATCAACCACCAGACGTCGCTGAACGGCACGCAGGCGCAGGCGGATCCGGACGGCAAGATCCGGATCGTGGTGTCCGAGAACAACCCTGGCGTGACCAACTGGTGCGAGACGCTGGGCCACGCCAAGGGCTACCTGCAGTTCCGCTGGCAGCGGGTGTCCCGCGAGCTGACGGCCGAGGACGGCCCGACGTGCGAGGTGGTGAGCCTCGACGAGGTGGCGGCGAAGCTGCCGTTCTACGAGAGCAACAAGATTTCCGACGAAGATTGGCGCGCGCGGATCGCGCTGCGGCAGAAGCTTATTGGCGAGAGGATGGTGGGCTGACCGTGAGCGGACTGCTGACGAGCAAGGTGGTGGTGATCAGCGGCGTCGGGCCCGGGCTCGGGACGACGCTGGCGCGCCGATGTGCGGAGAACGGCGCCGACCTGGTGCTGGTCGCCCGTACGGTGGAGCGGCTCGAGGTCGTCGCCAAGGAGGTGACGGCACTGGGCCGTCGCGCACTGGTGGTGGGCGCCGACATCACCGACGAGGAGCAGGTCGCCAACGTGGTGGCCCGCACCACGGCGGAGTTCGGCAAGGCGGACGTGTTGATCAACAACGCGTTCAGGGTGCCGTCGATGAAGCCCTTCGCGAACACGACGTTCGAGCACATGCGGGATGCCATCGAGCTGACGGTGTTCGGCGCGCTGCGGATGACGCAGGGCTTCACCCCGGCACTAGAGGCCGCCAAAGGCGCTGTGGTGAACGTCAATTCGATGGTCGTGCGCCATTCGCAGGCCAAGTACGGCGCCTACAAGATGGCCAAGTCGGCGCTGCTGGCCATGTCCCAGACCCTCTCGACCGAGCTGGGCGAGAAGGGCATCCGGGTGAACTCGGTGATGCCGGGCTACATCTGGGGCGAAACGCTGGAGGGCTACTTCGGTCATCAGGCGCAGAAGTACGGCACCACCGTCGAGCAGATCTATGCGGCGTCGGCCGCCGGCTCCGACCTCAAGCGGCTGCCGACCGAGGACGAGGTGGCCTCTGCCATCCTGTTCCTGGCCAGCGACCTGTCCAGTGGCATCACCGGGCAGTCGCTCGACGTCAACTGCGGGGAGTACAAGGCATGACGCGCACCAACGTCGGCACCGTCGAGGACCTGCACGCCTCGGCCGTCAAGGCCTGTGGCCTGGACGACTTCGGCGGCGACGACGACAACTACCTGGAAGCCCTTGGCGTGCTGCTGGATTCGTACCAGCGGGAGGCCGACCTGACCGAGCTCGGCAGCAAGATGCAGCGGTTCTTCACCCGCAACGCGCTGGTGGCCCGTCTGGTGTCCAACGCCGCGTTCAAGCAGTACCCGCAGCACGCCGACGTGCCGATCGAGCGGCCCATCTTCGTCACGGGCCTGCCGCGCACCGGCACCACGGTGATCCACCGGCTCCTGACGGCCGACCCGCGGCACCAGGGCCTGGAGATGTGGCTCGCCGAGTTCCCGCAGCCGCGGCCGCCGCGCGAAACCTGGCCGGACAACCCGGTTTTCAGTGCGCTCGACGCCCGGTTCAAGCAGGCGCACGAGGAGAATCCGGACTACACCGGCCTGCACTTCATGACGGCCGACGAGGTCGAGGAATGCTGGCAGCTGCTGCGTCAGTCGCTGCACTCGGTGTCCTACGAGACGCTGGCGCACGTGCCGTCGTACGCCAAGTGGCTGGCTCAGCAGGACTGGACCAAGTCCTACCAGCGGCACCGCAAGAACCTGCAGCTGATCGGCCTCAACGAGCCCGAAAAGCGTTGGGTGCTCAAGAACCCCAGCCACCTGTTCGCGCTGGAGGCGCTGCTCAAGGTCTATCCGGATGCGCTCGTCGTGCAGTGCCACCGGCCGGCCGAGACCATCATGGCGTCGATGTGCTCGCTCGCGCAGCACACCACGGCCGGCTGGTCGAACACCTTCACCGGCAAGGTGATCGGCGCCGACTCGATGGAAACGTGGTCACGCGGCCTCGAGCTGTTCAATGCCGAACGGGCCAAGCATGATCCCAAGCAGTTCTGCGACGTCGACTACTTCGAGTTCATCAAGGACCCGGTCGGCGCCGTCGAGGGCATCTACCGCACGTTCGACATCGAGTTCACCGACGCCGCACGCGAGGCCATCACCGAGAGTCACGCCCAGAGCCAGCAGGGCCCGCGGGCACCGAAGCACACCTACTCGCTGTCCGACTACGGGCTGACCGAGGAGCAGGTCAAGGAGCGCTTCGCGAACTTGTAACTGCCGAGAAGACGCAAAACTGCCCCTTTTCAACAGAAAAGGGGCAGTTTTGCGCGAGCGGGGAAACCTAGCCGTCGCCGGGGGAGGGGGCGGTGGAGAACTCCTCCAGGCACCCTTCGGCGACGGCGTGCTTGATGCTGTCGGACATCTTCGGGCACGAGCGGCTGCGGCTGGGGTCGCCGCCTTCGGCGCGGATCTCGCTGAAATACGCGCACCGCGCCGTTGCCTCCGAATTCCACTGCACCGCAGTGTGTTCCGGGCCCAGCTTCTTCACCGCCACCGTCGAGTGACAGAAGCGGCAGTCGACCGGAACCAAGCCGGAGGTCAGGTACCGCTGCCGGTCGGCAGCAGTGGCCTCGCGAACCGCGGCCAGCCGCACCGGGTCACCGGCGAAATCCGGTGCCTTGGACCAGGATCCGTTGGCCGGTGAGTCCGAGGCGGGATGGGCGTGGTCGTCATCCTCACCGTGCCCCATCAGCTGCAGCATCGAACGGGCCAGGCTCTCCGCGTCGGGAGCCTGGGCCCGTTCGTCGTGCTGGGTCATCAGCTGGACTGCTCTGCGGATTCCTTGGCCTCGGCCTGCAGGCGCAGGTTCTCGGCCACCTCGCCCTGCCACTTCTCGTTGGCGACCGTGGTGTCGATCTCCAGCTCGAAGCGGTCGGTCATGTCCGGGGTGATGTCGGCGACGTCGACGTAGAACTGCTGGTACCAACGGCGCATCTGGTAGACCGCGCCGTCTTCCTCGACCAACAGCGGGTTGTCGATGCGGGTCTTGTGCTTCCAGATTTCGACGTCCTGCAGGAAGCCCTTGCTGACACCGTCGGTCATGGCGTTGGCGAGCTTCTGGGTGGTCTTCTCGTCCATGCCCTTGGGCTTCTCGACGATGACGCCCCATTGCAGCACGAACGCGTCCTGGCTGACCGGGTAGTGGCAGTTGATCAGGATCGACTCGGCCTTGTAGCCGCTGTAGTTGTTGTGCAGCCAGTTGATCATGAACGACGGCCCGAAGTACGAGGCCTCCGAGTCGAGGTGCGCCTCGCCGTACTGGGTGCCCATGCCACCGATGTCCGGCCGGCCCACGTTGTGCAGGTACTGGCTGGCGATGTGGCCCTCGAAGACGTTCTTGAAGTACGTCGGCAGGCCGTAGTGGATGTAGAAGAAGTGCGCCATGTCAGTGACGTTGTCGATGATCTCGCGGCAGTTGCTGCCCTCGATCAGCATCGAGTTCCACTGCCAGTCGGTCCACTCGTCGCTGGCGGCCTCGGGGATCTCCGGGATCCGCACGTCGTCGGTGGGAGCGTTGCCCTCGTGGTCGTGCCAGACGAACAGCAGGCCGCCACGGACGTCGGTGTGCCAGGCGCGGGTGCGGGCCAGCCGCGGCGTGCGCTTGGCGTAGGGCACCAGCTGGCACTTGCCGTCGCCGCCCCAGCGCCAGTCGTGGAACGGGCAGGCGACCGCGTCACCCTTGATGGTGCCCTGCGACAGATCCCCGCCCATGTGGCGGCAGTAGCCGTCCAGAATCTTCAGGTCGCCGTTCGAGTCTGCGAACACCACCAATTTGGTGCCGAACGCCTCGAACGAGTGCGGCTTGCCGTCCAGGAAGTTCTTCACAGGACCCACGCAGTGCCATCCACGGGCAAAGCGGTCCGGCAGCGCGCCGGTATCGATCTCGCGAACCCCCGCGGTTTCGGTGCTCACCTTGGCCTCCCAATCTGTGCCTAGTAACTAGAACACGTTACAGTTTTTCCTCGGTGCAGCGCAATGCAAGCGTCCCGACCTGCGGTATGTCGAGAGGTCGAGCGAAGCGACGGGGTAGGTTTTGTCCATGCCGCTCTACTCCTTCGAGGGCCGAAGCCCGGTCGTCGACCCCACGGCGTTCATCGCCCCCACCGCCGTGTTGATCGGCGATGTTCGCGTCGAGGCCGGGGCTTCGGTGTGGTTCAACGCGGTTCTGCGCGCCGATTACGCGCCGGTCGTCATCCGCAACGGGGCAAACGTGCAGGACGGGTCCGTGCTGCACGCCCCTCCCGGCATCCCGGTGGACATCGGGCCCGGCGCGACCATCGCCCACCTGTGCGTCGTCCACGGCGCGCACGTCGGTGCCGAGGCGCTGATCGCGAACAACAGCACGATTCTCGACGGCGCGGTGATCGGCCGGCGCACGCTCGTCGCAGCGCATTCGCTGGTGGTCACCGGAACCAAAATCCCCGATGAGGTGCTGGTCGTGGGGTCACCCGCCAAGATCCGTGGCCCGATCTCCGGCACCGGTGCCGAGACGTGGATCAACACCAATCCGCAGGCCTACCGGGAACTGGCCGAGCGCTACCTGACGGGTCTCGAAGAGCTGCAGGGCCCGGATTTCGCGGAAATCTGACATTCCGGCCGACGTTCGGCCAAGACTGGGCGCATGAAGCTGCCGCTCGTCGTCCTGGCCGGTGCCTCCATCGCGCTCACGGCTCCGTCCGCGCAAGCCGCGCCGCCACCCAATTTCCCCGACCTCGCGGGCTTCAGCGTCGTCACGTCGACCCATCTGGCGACCTACCAGCGCACTGATCAGCAGGTGGTGAAGTTCTCGACGCCCGACGGGCTGGCGTGCCTCGTCAGCGCGCTGGGCGGGGTGGCGCCGACCGTGCGGTGCTACGGCCCGGTGCCGGGGACGACGGGCCTGGCCGTCACCGCCGACCCCAACGCCAAGGCGCCCCGCGATTTCGGGGTGGCGCAGGTGCACGCGGCCAACGAGGGCACGATCAGCAACTACCGCGGCGACTACCCGACCGATCTCGCCGGCGCGCCGCTACTGGTGCCGGGCGAGAAGGTCACTCTGACGACGATGACGTGCGGCGTGGTCGCCGGTGGCGTCACCGCATGCATAGACACCACCGGCGGCGGCCACGGATTCGTCCTGCAGCCGTCGGGGTCCTGGACTTTCTGACCGGGATTTGTGCACGAAAATCCGCGGTGGCCGCGGATTTTCGTGCACAAATCACGAAGAGCGCGGCGCTTCCCAGAACGCGCGCAACGCCACCAGCTGCCCGGCTTCGTTGGCGCGGTAGGTGAAGACACCATGGGTGGTGAAGTCGTGCCCGCCGATGGTGGTCACGATGTTGCCGACGTTGGCCTCTTCGTCACCGCACTGGTAGGTGGTCTCGAAGTTGAACACGAGGCTGTCGGTGGGAGCGATCGCCTTGTCCCAGAAGCCCGAAATGGCTTCCTTGCCACGGTGGCCCTTGCCCTCGGGGTCCAGGAACGACGGCCCGATCGGGTCCTGCACGACGGCGTCGTCGGCGAAGTTGGCCAGCCAGGCTTCCTTGTCGCGGGCGGCGACGGCGTCGCGGGAACGCTTGCCGGCCAGGTGCGCGGGATGATTCGGATCGGTCACTGTCATGTCAGTCCTGCCAGCCGGAGTGGATGTGGATGTGGATGTCGGCGTACCGCTTCAGTGAATCCTTTTTCTTCTCGACAGGGGCGTCAAACGCCAAACCGTCCAGAAGCCAGGGGATGACGATGTCGTCGGTGACGCGCGCCGCGGCCAACTCGCGGTGCCCGCCCGTGACATGGAAGGGCACCGCGGCGTCGAACCCGACCTCCCGGCGCGACGCTCACGGTGCACTTCCTGACGACTACTTGCCCGGTTTGTCGCTCGAGACGACCCACATCGAGTAGTACTGTGCGCCACCGCCGTACGCGTGGCCCAGAGCCTTACGGGCGCCCTCGACCTGGTGGTCGCCGGCCTTGCCCATGACCTGGATGGCCGACTCGGCGAACCGGATCATTCCGGACGCGCCGATCGGGTTGGAGCTCAGCACCCCGCCGGAGGCGTTGAACGGAATCCTGCCGCCGATGGCGGTTTCGCCGGCCTCGGTCAGCTTCCAGCCCTCGCCTTCGGCGGCGAAGCCCAGGTTCTCCAGCCACATCGGCTCGAACCAGGAGAACGGGACATAGACCTCGGCACAGTCGATCTCGTCGATCGGGCTGGTGATCCCGGCGTCGCGCCACAGTGCGGCGGCGGCGTCACGGCCGGCCTGTGGGTTCACCTGGTCGCGGCCCGAGTAGGCCAGCGGTTCGGTGCGCAGCGCGGTGGCGTGGATCCAGGCAACCGGATGACCCTCGGCGACGCGGGCGTCGGCCACTTCCTCGTTTCCGATCACCAGTGCGGCCGCGCCGTCCGACGACGGACAGGTCTCATCGAAACGGATTGGGTCCCACAGCATCTGCGACGACATCACCTTCTCGACGGTGATGTCGGGCTGGTGCAGGTGCGCCAGCGGGTTCTTGGCGCCGTTGAGCCGGTCCTTGACCGCCACCATGGCGCCGATGTGCTCCGGCGCGCCCGAGCGGCGGATGTAGGCCCGCACGTGCGGGGCGAAGTAGCCGCCCGCGCCCGCACCGACGGGCTTGGTGAACGGCACCGGAATCGACAGCGCCCACATGGCGTTCGACTCCGACTGCTTTTCCCACGCCATGGTCAGCACGCGGCGGTACTTGCCGGACTTGACGAGGCTGGCGGCGACGATCGCGGTCGAGCCGCCCACAGAACCTGCGGTGTGCACGCGGATCAGCGGCTTGTTGGTGGCGCCGGTGGCGTCGGCCATGAACAGCTCGGGCATCATGACGCCCTCGAAGAAGTCCGGCGCCTTGCCGACGACGACGGCGTCGATGTCGGCCATCGTGCACCCGGAATCAGCGAGCGCGCGGTCGATCGCTTCGCGCACCAGGCCGTTCATCGAGACGTCGAGCCGCTTGGCGACGTACTTGGTCTGTCCGGTGCCGAGGACGGCGGCTTTGTTCGCCATTAGTTCTTACCCTCCAGGACGGCAATCAGATTCTGTTGCAGCGCAGGGCCACTGGTGGCGTGCGCCAGCACGCGCCCCGCGGTGCCGTTGAAGATGTGCTCGGCCGCGAAGCCGATGCGTTCCAGGCCGGCCGAGAACATCGGGTTGGCGGCCAGTGCGCCACCGGACGGGTTGATCTTCGTCGACTCGCCGAGTCCGATGGCCTCTTTGAGGATCAGCTGCTGGTGGCTGAACGGCGCGTGCAGCTCGGCGATGTCGATGGAACCGGCGTCGCCGCCGGTGGCGGCGTGCGCCGACGCGGCCGTCGAGGGCGAGGTGGTCAGGTCGCGCGCACCCAGGATCGGGGTCTCGATGCGGTGCTCGAAACCGGTGATCCAGGCCGGGTTTTCGCGCAGTTCCCGGGCCTTGTCGGCCGACGCCAGCACGATCGCCGACGCGCCGTCGGTGATCGGGGCGATGTCGTGGCGGCGCAGCGGATCGGCGAAGTACGGCTGGGCCAGCAGTTCGCTGATGGATCCGGTTGGTGCCACCTTGTCCGTGCGGCCGCCGGCGGCGTAGGAGTCCAGCGCCACCTGGGCCATCTGCTCGGCCGTCCACTTGCCGGCATCCAGACCCAAGCGGGCCTGCAGGCCCGCCATCGACACGGCATCGGGCCACAGCGGTGCCACGGTGTACGGGTCGGTCTGCAGGGCCAGGACCCGGCGCAGGGTGCCGGCGCTGCCCTTGCCGAAGCCGTAGACCAGCGCGGTGTCGACCTCGCCGGTCAGGATCTTGATGTAGGCCTCGTACAGCGCCCAGGCCGCGTCCATCTCGACGTGCGACTCGTTGATCGGCGGAATGGCGCCGATCGAGTCGATGGCCGAGATGAACGAAAAGGCCCGGCCGGCAAGGTAATCCGACGAGCCGGAGCACCAGAAGCCGATGTCGGTCTGCTTCAGGCCCAACTCGGCGTACAGCTTTTGGAAACACGGCATCAGCATCTCGACGCCGTTGGTGGTGCCGTCGGTGCGGCGCACATGCGGGGCATGTGCGAACCCGACGACCGCTACGTCACTGGAAGTCATTGTGGCCCTTTACAGGTGGTGCTTGTACGAGTCGTAGTCGGCGTCGGGTTCGCCGGACGGTTTGAAGTGCGAGATGTTGTCGATGCCCAGGCCCCACTCCTCGCGGGGCTTCCACACCGCCTCGACCCGCATGCCCATCCGAACGTCGGCCGCGTCGATCTCGGTGACCAGGTGCAGGAACGGGATGTCGGCGCCGTCGAGCAGCACATAGGCGGCCACGTACGGCGGCTTGATGCGCTGGCCGGCAAACGGAATGTTGATGATGGCGAACGTCGTCACCGTGCCGCGGTCGACCAGCTCGACGAACTCGTCGAGTTCCAGGCCGGTCGCCGGGTCGGCCTCCTTCGGCGGGAACAACACGGGACCGGGCTTGCCGTCGCGGCCGACCTTGGTGCGGCCGCCGAGCAGCTTGCCCTCCTGCAGGCCGCGCAGGAAGGTGCTCTCGGGAAGTGAAGCGGTGTGCTGGATTTCGATGGCCGACGGCACGACCAGCATGGTCACCGGGTCGCGGTCGTCAGCCGGCAACGGCTCGACAGCATCTTCACCGGGCACGAAGTACGCGATGTCGGTGATGGCGCCGACGGGTTCGTCGACCCAGTGTGCACGGACGCGGTCACCGGCCTTCAGTGAACCTTCCGGGGCGTCGACGGCGTGCAGCAGCGGAGTGTCCGCGCCGTCGAGCTTGATCAGCGCCCAGGCGAACGGCTTCTGCAGGGGCTGGCCCTCCAGGGGCTCGGGCTGCCAGGTCCACGACACCACGGTGCCGACGCTGGAGACCGGAACCACCTCGGTCAGGGCCTCGTACGTGACAGGGTCATACTCGGCGGGAGGTACGTGTACCCGGCCGTCCGACCCGCGGGTGCCGACGATGCGTCGTCCGCGCAGCGCGGTGAAGAACTGACTCAGGACCGGACCTACTGAACGGGTGTAGTCGAATGACAGTTTCAGCGGAGCCGAAAGGGGCGGCTCATGGCCTGCCATCTGGGCTGGGCTGCTTTGGCTAACGCTCACGGCATCGAGTAGAACAGGTTCTAACAATCGTGGCAAGCACGTTCGGAAAGGCGGCCCCATGAAACTCGGTTTGCAGCTCGGATACTGGGGCGCCAAGCCGCCCACCGATCACGCGACGCTCGTCGCCGCGGCGGAAGAAGCGGGCTTCGACACCGTCTTCACCGCGGAGGCCTGGGGCTCGGATGCCTACACCCCGCTGGCCTGGTGGGGCCGCGAAACCACGCGGATGCGCCTGGGTACGTCGGTCATCCAGATGTCGGCCCGCACGCCCACGGCGTGCGCCATGGCAGCGCTGACGCTCGATCACCTCTCGGGTGGCCGGCACATCCTGGGTCTGGGCGTCTCGGGGCCGCAGGTCGTCGAGGGCTGGTACGGGCAGAAGTTCCCGAAGCCGCTGGCGCGCACCCGCGAGTACATCGACATCCTGCGCAAGGTCTGGGCCCGCGAAGCACCGGTCACCAGCGATGGCCCGCACTACCCCCTGCCGCTCTCGGGTGAGGGCACCACGGGGCTGGGCAAGCCGCTCAAGCCCATCACGCATCCGCTGCGTGCGGACATCCCGGTGATGCTGGGCGCCGAAGGCCCGAAGAACGTCGCGCTGGCCGCCGAGATCGCCGACGGGTGGCTGCCGATCTTCTACTCGCCGCGGATCTCCGGCATGTACAACGAATGGCTCGACGAGGGCTTCGCCCGCGCCGGTGCCCGTCGGACCCGTGAG
This sequence comes from Mycobacterium sp. SMC-16, assembly GCF_046250085.1. Taxonomy (NCBI): domain Bacteria; kingdom Bacillati; phylum Actinomycetota; class Actinomycetes; order Mycobacteriales; family Mycobacteriaceae; genus Mycobacterium; species Mycobacterium sp. SMC-16. The sequence goes on along the minus strand of NZ_CP176427.1, from coordinate 5,160,191 downwards.
ACGTTCGAAATCTGCGCCACCGCACAGATCATCGTCACCGACGACCGGCCGATGGTCATGGAGATGATGAAGCCGCACCTGGCGCTCTACATGGGTGGCATGGGTTCGGAGGACACCAACTTCCACGCCGAGGTGTACCGCCGCATGGGCTACTCCGAGGTCGTCGACGACGTCACCAAGCTGTTCCGCAGCGATCGCAAGGACGAAGCGGCGAAGGTCATTCCGGACGAGCTGGTCGACGATTCCGCGATCGTCGGGAACCTCGACTACGTGAAGGAACAGATCAAGGCCTGGGAGGCCTCGGGCGTCACCATGATGGTCGTCGGGGCCAAGTCGGTCGAGCAGATCAAGCAGTTGGCTGAATTGGTCTAGTTTCCTCCGCGAGCAGGCGCAAAACTGTCATTTCTTCCCGCTGAAGTGCAGTTTTGCGCCTGCTCGCGAAGATGGCAGTAGACACTTATTGCGGAGTGTCTACAACGTGTTCTAGATTCGTGCTGTGACAGACGCCACCGGGGCCGTGCCCTCGCAGCACACTATCGCGGGCACCGTGCTGACCATGCCGGTGCGCGTCCGCAAGGCGGCGCAGCACATGGCGATGTTCTCGGTCGACGCCGACGCCGCACAGCGCATGATCGACTACAGCGGCCTGCGGGTGTGCCGGTTCCGGCCGCGCCGCGCGGTGGCGGTGCTGATGCTCATGCACTACGTCGACAGCGACCTCGGCGAGTACTGCGAGTACGGCACCAACATCATGGTGAACCCGCCCGGCTCGAACGCCTCGGGCCTGCGGGCGCTGCAGTCCGCCGGCGCTTTCATCCACCACCTGCCCGTCGACCAGGCCTTCACGCTGGAGGCCGGCCGCAACATCTGGGGTTACCCGAAGGTGATGGCGGACTTTGCGATTCGAGATGGGAAGAACTTCTCCTTCGACGTCACCATCGACGGCCGGTTCGCCGTCGGCATGGACTTCCGGCCCGGCTTCCCGGTACCCGCGCCGTCGAAACCCCAGGCGCCTCCGACCTATTCGCACCTCGACGGCGTCACCCGCGAGACCGTCGGTGTGATGAAACCGTCCGGTGTGCGCTACCGGCCCGGGGGCGTGACGGTGCGCCTCGGTGACCACCCGTATGCCCAGGAATTGGCTGCCCTCGGATTGCCGAAACTCGCCATGCTCTCGGGTTCCGCTGACAACGTAGACATGACTTTCGCCGACGCTCAGGAGATCAAGTGACCAGTGTTATCACCCGCCCCGACGTTGACCTGGCCGACGGCCGGTTCTATGCCGACCGCGCGGCCGCACACGAGGCGTACCGGTGGATGCGGGCCAACGAGCCGGTGTTCCGGGACCGCACCGGGCAGGTCGCGGTGACCACGTACCAGTCCGTGCTCGACGCCGAGCGCAACGCCGAACTGTTCTCCAACGCCGGCGGCATCCGCCCCGACCAGCCGGGCATGCCCTACATGATCGACATGGACGATCCGGCACACCTGGTGCGGCGCAAGCTCGTCAACGCCGGCTTCACTCGCAAGCGCGTCATGGACAAGGTGCCGTCCATCGGTCGGCTGTGTGACGCCCTCATCGACAACGTCTGTGAGAAGGGCGAGGCCGACTTCGTCCGCGATCTGGCGGCTCCGCTGCCCATGGCCGTCATCGGCGACATGCTCGGTGTGGTGCCCGAAGAGCGCCAGATGCTGCTCGACTGGTCCGATGAGCTGGTGTCGGGGCTGTCCTCGCACCTGGACGAGTCGTCGATCCAGAAGCTCATGGAAACCTTTGCGGCATATACCGCTTTCACGATGGATGTCATCAAGGATCGCCGGGCCAACCCCACCGACGATCTGTTCTCGGTGTTCATCAACTCCGAGGTCGAAGGCCAGCGGCTGAGCGATGACGAGATCGTCATGGAGACGCTGCTGATCCTGATCGGTGGTGACGAGACCACGCGGCACACGCTGTCGGGCGGCACCGAGCAGCTGATGCGCCATCGCGATCAGTGGGACCGCCTGGTCGCGGATCCGTCGCTGATGCCCGGCGCCATCGAGGAGATGCTGCGCTGGACCTCGCCCATCAAGAACATGTGCCGCATCCTGACCGCCGACACCGTCTTCTACGGCACCGAGCTGAAGAAGGATGAGAAGGTCATGCTGATGTTCGAGTCGGCGAACTTCGACGGTGACCAGTTCGTGAACCCGGACGAGTTCCACATCGACCGGAATCCCAACAGCCACTTGGCTTTCGGCTTCGGCACCCACTTCTGTATGGGCAACCAGCTGGCCCGGCTGGAGCTGCGCCTGATGACCGAGCGGCTGCTGCAGCGCCTGCCTGACCTCCGGTTGGCCGACGGTGCGGAGATCCCGCTGCGCGCCGCCAACTTCGTCAGCGGCCCCGAAGCGATGCCGGTGGTGTTCACCCCGACCGCGCGGGTGCTCTGAGTCAGCTGCTCACAGCGGCCGGCACCGTCATCGAGATGACGGTGCCGGGTGCGCCGGTGACCGCGAATTCGCCGCCCGTGGCAAGCACTTTCGTGCAGATCGACGCGAACCCGATGTGACCGTCCTCGACGCTCTGCGCGAGCCGGTCCGGCGGGATGCCGACGCCGTCGTCGGCGATGCGTAGTTCGGCCCGGCTTCCGTTGTGCGCCAGCCGGAATCGCAGATTGTCGGCGTGCGCGTGCTTGATCGCGTTGGTCGAGAATTCGCGCGCCGCGCTGTAGAGCAGATGGTCGGCGTCGGTGCGCAGGTCGTCGGGCCAGTCGTCGGCGTCGAGATGTACCGCGATGCTGGTCCGCGCGGCGATACCGTCGGCCAGCGCGGTGATCGCGGCCTTGAGGCCCGAGCGGGACAGCACCTCGGGGTGCAGTTCCCGCACCACGTCGCGCAGCAGCCGGGAGGATTCCGCGAGCGCGAAGTCGACACGGTCCATGCCCTCGACCGACCCGTCGCGGACGTCCTCCATGTCGTGCCGCGCCACCAGGACATACTGCAGCGCGCCGTCGTGCAGGCGCTCCGAGAGGGATTGGCGTTCGCGTTTCTCCAGGCTGATCACCTCTTCGAGCAGACGGGTCCGCTCCTGGGCCAGCCCGGCGATGGTCCTGGTCTTGGATTGCTGCACCCAGGACAGCGCGACCGAACCGGCGGCGAGGCCGAACACGATGGCGGTCCGCAACAGGATCGAGCCCCAGGGTTCGTCACCGTTGGCTTCCCGGTCGATCCAGTTGACGACGAAGAACGTGGCGACGGTGGGAATCGCGATCATGGCGCTGACGGCGGGATCGAGCTGAGCTGCCGCGATCAGTGGGATCAGGAAGAGCCCGTGCTGCATCACGTCCGACGTCCAGGTTTCCGGGGAACTGAGCCCGCTGTCCACGGAAATGACCGCCACCACAGTCAGATCCGCGCACAGCATGAGCAGAACCACGGCCCGCTGGGTGCGCTTGTCGGACTGGTCGGCCGAGCGTCGTCCCCACCAACCCCACGCCGCGACCATCGCGACGTAACAGGCGAAGATGCCCCAGTGCAGCCGCAGGTTCGCGTTCGGGGGCTCCAGCAGCAGGCCGAACCCGACGAACACCGCCAGCAGCGCCCGCAGGGCGAACTGCAGCAGCAGGCCACGCACCAGCGAGGTGTCGGTGGTTGGCATCTGAGTCCCCCCGGCGTCCGTGATTTGTGCACGATTTTCCGCGATGGCCGCGGAAAATCGTGCACGAATCACGCAAAAGAGTCGACGATCGACTCTCGGGGGTCGCGCCAGGTCAGGGTCAGGTCGGACAAGGTCAGGCTGTCGTCGGTGGGGACGGCGGCCGTCAGCAGCAGGGCGGCTTCGTAGCTCAGCCCCTCGGCCAGGGGCAGCCAGCGCCCGGCGACATCCGACACCCGGCCGACGCCGCGAAACATGCTGGGCGACAGCGGAATCCGCCGGATCGGCCGGCCCAGCGCCGACTGCAGCGCGTCGACCATCTGATCGAACGTCAGCAGCACGCCGCCGCAGACATAGCGCTTCGGGCCGCGGCCGGGCCGCATCAGCGCCGTGTGTACCCGGGCGACATCACCGACATCGATCATCTGCATGCCGCCGCGCAGCCGCGGGGCGACGCGGTAGCGCACGATGGGGTCCCAACCACGTTGTGTCACACCGACTGCCGTGTGGAACGCCGGACCGACGACCGACGACGGGTACGTCACGACGACGGGCGCGCCCTCGGCCTGCAACCGGCGGGCCGCATTGTCGGCGTAGGCCTTGGTGCGGGCGTAGTCGCTGCGACCGGGCGCCGGGGGAGTGTCGGGCCCGATGACGCCGTCGGTCGGCGGGAACAGTGAGCTGTAGGACGACACCGACACCACCGGGTCCAGCCCGAGCTCGCAGGCCCGCGTGAGCAGCGCCTCGGTGGCGTGGGCGTTGATGTCCCACATCAGCTGGGTGCGCCGGCTGTCGGTGCCGACGACGCCGGCGGCGTGCAGCGCGGCGTCGCAGCCGGCCAACAGCTCGGAAACCGTTGCGGGGTCCCGGATATCACCGGTCAGGATCTCGAGCGGACCGATCCGGCCCAGCGCGTCGAGCGCGGCATCGTCGCTGCCGCCGGGAAACACCAGCAGTCGCACGGTGTGCCCGGCGGCCAGCAGGGCGCGGACGGTGTGGGCGCCGACGTAGCCGGTGCCTCCCGTCACTGCGATGTGCATCAGCGCATCTTGAACTGCGGTGCGCGCTTCTCCTTGAACGCCAGCGGGCCTTCCTTGGAGTCCTCGGACAGGAAGACCGGGATGCCGTTGGCGGTGTCGGGCTTGAAGGCGTCCAGCTCGTGCATGCCCTCGGTCTCGCGGATGGTCTTGAGGATGGCCTGGACCGCCAGCGGACCGTTGTTGTTGATCACCTCGGCGATCTCGAGAGCCTTGTCCAGCGCGGTGCCGTCCGGCACGACGTATCCGATGAGCCCGTAGTCCAGGGCCTGCTGGGCGGTGATGTGCCGGCCGGTCAGCAGCATGTCGCACGCGATGGTGTACGGAATCTGGCGCACGAGGCGCACTGCCGAACCGCCCATCGGGTACAGGCTCCACTTGGCCTCGGAGATGCCGAACTTGGCGCTCTCACCGGCGATGCGGATGTCGGTGCCCTGCAGGATCTCGGTGCCGCCGGCGATGGCCGGGCCCTCGACCGCGGCGATCAGCGGCTTGGTCAGGCGCCGGCCCTTGAGCAGGCCGTCGATGCGCGACGGGTCGTAGCTGCCGTCCTTGAACGAGTCGCCCGGCGGCTTCCTGGTGGCGCCCTTGAGGTCCATGCCGGCACAGAAGTAGCCGCCGGCACCGGTCAGGATGCAGGTGCGGATCTCGGGATCGTTGTCGACGCGGTCCCACGCCTCGACCATTATCGAGAGCATCTCGCCCGAAAGGGCGTTGCGGGCCTCGGGCCGGTTCAAGGTGACGATCAGCGTGTGTCCGCGCTGCTCAATGAGGGCGTCGGGGCCTTTTTCGGGTTCGCTCACGGGTACCAACTTCCGGTCTCGAGATCGTTAGACTTGTCACAAAATGTAACACGTTCTAGTTTATGTAACGTGGCTCTGAACATCGCAGATCTCGCCGAGCACGCCATTGATGCTGTGCCGGACCGCGTCGCACTCATCTGTGGCGACGAACAGCTGACCTATGCCCAGTTGGAGGAGAAGGCCAACCGCCTGGCTCACTACCTCCAGTCGCAGGGCGTGAAGAAAGACGACAAGGTTGGGCTCTACTGCCGCAACCGCATCGAGATCGTGATCGGCATGCTCGGCATCGTCAAAGCCGGCGCGATCCTGGTCAACGTCAACTTCCGCTACGTCGAGGGCGAGCTGAAGTACCTGTTCGACAACTCGGACATGGTCGCCCTGATCCATGAGCGCCAGTACTCCGACCGGGTCGCCAACGTGCTGCCCGAGTTGCCGCTCCTCGAGACGATCCTGGTCGTCGAGGACGGGTCCGACAACGACTACCAGCGCTACGGCGGCGTCGAGTTCTACTCCGCCATCGCCGACAGCTCGCCCGAGCGTGACTTCGGCCCGCGCAGCGAGGACGACATCTACCTGCTCTACACCGGCGGCACCACCGGATTCCCCAAGGGCGTCGTGTGGCGCCACGAGGACATCTACCGAGTGCTGTTCGGCGGCACCGACTTCGCCACCGGCGAGCCCATCGCCGACGAGTACGACCTGTCGAAGCAGGCCGCCGCCAACCCCCCGATGATCCGGCTCCCCATCCCGCCGATGATCCACGGCGCGACCCAGTCCGCCACCTGGATGGCGCTGTTCACCGGCCACACCGTGGTGCTGATGCCGGAGTTCGACGCCGACGCCGCCTGGCGAATGATCCACGAGCACAAGGTCAATCTGCTGTTCTTCACCGGTGACGCGATGGCGCGGCCGCTGCTGGACGCGCTGCTGGCGCACCAGGACGCCGGCAACGAATACGACCTGTCCAGCTTGTTCCTGCTCGCCAGCACCGCCGCACTGTTCTCGACCAGCCTCAAGGAGAAGTTCCTGGAGCTGCTGCCGAACCGCGTCATCACCGACTCGATCGGCTCGTCGGAGACCGGTTTCGGTGGCACCAGCATCGTGGCGAAGGGCCAGTCGCACACCGGCGGTCCCCGCGTCACCATCGACAAGAACACCAAGGTCCTCGACGAGGACGGCAACGAAGTGGTTCCGGGGTCGGGCGTGCGCGGCATCATCGCCAAGTGCGGCCACATCCCGGTCGGCTACTTCAAGGACGAGAAGAAGACCGCGGAGACGTTCAAGACCATCAACGGCGTTCGTTACGCCATCCCGGGTGACTTCGCCGAGGTCGAGGCCGACGGCAGTGTGACGATGCTGGGCCGCGGCTCGGTGTCGATCAACTCCGGTGGCGAGAAGATCTACCCCGAAGAGGTCGAGGCCGCGCTCAAGGGACACCCGGATGTGTTCGACGCCTTGGTCGTCGGCGTGCCGGACCCGCGCTTCGGTCAGCATGTCGCGGCCGTCGTGCAGCCGCGTGAAGGCACCAAGCCGGCGCTGGCCGACCTGGACGCGTTCGTCCGCAGCGAGATCGCGGGCTACAAGGTGCCGCGCAGCCTGTGGCTGGTCGACGAGGTCAAGCGCTCCCCGGCAGGCAAGCCCGACTACCGCTGGGCCAAGGAGCAGACCGAGGCGCGTCCCGCCGATGAGGTGCACGCGAAACACGCAGGCGCACAAGCCTAGTTAGGGACAAGAGAATGAAAACCGAACTCTGTGAACGCTTCGGGATCGAATACCCGATCTTCGTCTTCACACCGTCGGAGAAGGTGGCCGCGGCCGTGACCCGCGCCGGCGGCATGGGCGTGCTGGGTTGCGTCCGGTTCAACGACGCCGACGACCTCGAGAACGTCCTGCAGTGGATGGACGCCAACACCGACGGCAAGCCGTACGGCGTCGACATCGTGATGCCGGCCAAGGTCCCCACCGAGGGCACCAGCGTCGACATCAACAAGCTGATCCCGCAGGGGCACAAGGACTTCGTCGCCAAGACCCTCGCCGATCTCGGGGTGCCGCCGCTGCCGGCGGACGAAGAGAAGAACGAAGGCGTTCTCGGCTGGCTGCACTCGGTGGCGCGCAGCCACGTCGAGGTGGCGCTCAAGCACCCGATCAAGCTGATCGCCAACGCACTCGGCTCGCCGCCCAAGGACGTCATCGACCAGGCGCATGCTGCCGGGGTCCCGGTGGCCGCGCTGGCCGGCTCGGCCAAGCATGCGGCGCGGCACGTGGAGAACGGCGTCGACATCGTCGTGGCCCAGGGCCACGAGGCCGGTGGCCACACCGGTGAGATCGGCTCCATGGTGCTGTGGCCGGAAATCGTTGACGCCCTGGGTGGTTCGGCCCCGGTGCTGGCCGCCGGCGGTATCGGCACCGGACGCCAGCTGGCCGCCGCGCTGGCGTTGGGCGCGCAGGGTGTCTGGATGGGATCGGCGTTCCTGACGTCGGCCGAATACGACCTCGGGGTGCGGCTGGAATCGGGCGTTTCCGTTGTGCAGCAGGCGATGCTGAACGCGACCTCGGCCGACACCGTCCGCCGCAAGATCTACACCGGCAAACCGGCCCGGCTGCTCAAGAGCCGCTGGACCGACGCCTGGGACGCCGAAGGCGCACCCGATCCGCTGCCGATGCCGCTGCAGAACATCCTGGTCAGTGAGGCCCACCAGCGGATGAACGAGTCCGGTGACCCGACCGCGGTCGCCATGCCGGTCGGTCAGATCGTCGGCCGGATGAACGAGATCCGTCCGGTCGAGGTCATCATCGCCGAGCTGGTCGCCGAGTTCGAGGCCGCCACCAAGCGCCTGGACACCATCCGCGACAACTGATTTCGCCGCGCGGCAGGTGACGATCAGCGCTACGGCGTGATCTTCACCTGCTGCGCCACCACATCGGTGGCGGCCTGGATGATGGGCGTCTGATCGGCCGCGCCGTCTGAATTCAGTTGCAGGACATAGGTTGCCCCGTCAGAGGGGAAGATGACCGTCTGCTGTGCGACGAACTTCGTCTTGCCGTCGGAAACCCAGGTACCGGCGATCCGGTAGGCGGGGTAGTTGCGCACCTTGGTCTCGGTCCCGGGGCCCGACGGTGTGAAGCCCGGGAGGTTCTGAATCTCTCCGGGGGCGGTCGCCATGAGCGCCTTGGCGTCGACGTCACCGGTCAGCTTCGACAGCAGCGCGATCACGCTGGGCGCATAGTTCGCCGCGTCGACCGGTCCGGTGTAGATGATCGAGTCGTAGGCCCACGGCGGGTTGTCGTCACCGGAGGCCCGCCAGCCATCGGGCTTCGGTAGGTCGACCTTCGGTTCGCCCGGGTCGGTGCGGTGCACCTGCTGTTCGGTGATCTTGTGCTCTTTGATGTAGCTGGCGATCGTCGGGTTCGGGCCGTCGGTGGCATTGTTGTTGCCGGCGTCCGCGGCGGTCGCCGCTGCGCTCGTCACATTGTCGGACGACGCGCTCGCGTCTTTGCCGGAGTCGCAACCGGCCAGCACCACAGACAGTGCGGTCGCTGCCGCGACGAGGCCGGTGATCGCGGACGTTCTCATACGGCCGAGACTAATCGACAACGCTCGCGGTGATCCTGTGAGCCGGACGGGGAGCTACTCGAAACCGGCTCTAGCGTGGGCGTTAGCTGTGGCATTACTGTGTGCCAGTGGCAAACGCGCAGAAACCACCGCCCGCCTGGCTCATGGACGGCATCGGCCGGGTCCGGGAAGGGCTGAGTCAGATCCGGCAGGCCGTGGTGCCGCCCAATCTGACCGTGTTCGAGATGGTGCAGGGCAGCTGGTTGACCCAGGCCATGTACGTGGCGTCCAAACTCGGCGTCTTCGACGCTCTCGCCGGTGGTCCGGCAACGGCCGATGACATCGCTCGCCGCGTGGGCGCCGATCCCGGCGCCACGTTCCGGTTGATGCGGGCGCTCGCCGGCAACTCGCTGCTCAAACAGGAGCGCGACGGCAGGTTCGCGCTGACCCGGCTCGGAGATGCGCTGCGGTCCGATGCGCCGGGGTCCATGGCGCCCATGCTGCAGTTCGTCGGCCACCCGAAGCACTGGGAGCACTGGGGGCAGCTGCTGTATTCGGTGCAGACCGGCAAGACATCCGCGGAGATGCTCCGCGGCATGCCCGTTTTCGAGTAGCTGGAGACCGACCGCGACCTCGCCGAGGTGTTCAACAACGCGATGACCGCGGTGTCGGCCATGGCGATCGAAACCCTCATGCCCGCATACGATTTCAGTCGTTTCAAAACGATCGTCGACGTCGGTGGCGGGCACGGGGCGCTGCTGGCCGCGGTGCTGCAGCAGGCCACTGACGCCCAGGGTGTGCTGTTCGACCTGCCGTCCGTCGTGGCCGGCGCCGGTTCGGTGCTGGACGCGGCCGGCGTATCCGACCGGATCACGGTCACCGGCGGCTCGTTCTTCGAAGCGGTCCCCGAGGGTGGGGATGCCTACCTGTTGAAGACGATCATCCACGACTGGGACGAGGACAGCGCGCTGGTGATCCTGCGGAACATCCGTAAGGCGATCGACCCGGCCGGGACCCTGGCCCTCATCGAGATGGTCCTGCCGGAAGGCACGGCGCACCACCCCGGCATGCTCCTCGATCTGGAGATGCTGGTGGCGGCCGGTGGTCAGGAGCGTACCGGTGCGCAATACGCGGACCTGTTGGCGCGCGCGGGCTTTCGGCAGACCCGCGTGGTCTCGACGGCCGGGCCGATGTCGCTCGTCGAGGCCGTCCCGGTCCACGACTAACGGCAGATCGCGAAAACCGGGTCGGTGCACTCGGTGCCCTCGGCCGACAGCTGCCGCTTGATGACCTTGAAGGTCTCGGTCCGCGGCAGGGTCGTGGCGACGCGGATGAACCGGGGCCACTGCTTGGGGCCCAGGTCCTCTTGGGCGGCCAGGAAGGCGCTGAAGTCGTCCGCGGAGAACTCCGCGTGGTCGAGGAGGACGAGTGCCGACATCACCTGGTCGCCGACGGCGGGATCGGGTATCGCGTAGACGGCCGCCTCGACGACGTCGGGGTGCCGCAGCAGTACCTGTTCGATGGGCGCGGTGCCGAGGTTCTCGCCGTCGACCCGCATCCAATCACCAAGGCGCCCAGCGAAATAGATGAACCCTGCTTCGTCCCGGTAGGCCAGGTCGCCGGTGTGGTAGATGCCGCCGGCCATGCGTTCGGCCTCGGCCGCCTCGTTGTTGTAGTAGCCGCGGAACCAGCCCCGGCCGGTCGGGTTCACGATTTCGCCGACGACACCCGGTGGGCACGGCAGGCCGGTCTCCACGTCGACGATGGCCACCTCGTCGGTCAGCGGACCGAGCGCGCCGGCCGGGGTGTCCGGGGTACGGGCGATCGCGACACCGCCCTCGGTGGAGCCGAAACCGTCGACGACGATGACGCCGAAACGCTGTGCGAACCGGTTCAGGTCACGCGGGGCACCCTCGTTGCCGTACATGAACTTCAGGGGATTGTCGGTGTCGTCCGGCCGGGCCGGCGTGGCCAGGATGTACGACAGCGGCTTGCCGACGTAGTTGGCGTAGGTGGCGCCGTAGCGACGCACGTCCCGGAGAAAGCCCGACGCGGAGAACTTGCGGCGCAACGCGATCGAGCCCTGCGCCGCCAGCGCCACCGCCCAGCCGGCCATCACCGCGTTGGAGTGGAACAGCGGCATCGACAGGTAGAACGTGTCGTCGCGGCCGAGGCCGAAGCGGTCGGCCAGCATCTGCCCCGGGAACGCCACCTTGTCGTGGGTGACCCGGACCGCCTTGGGGTCACCGCTGGTGCCCGAGGTGAAGATCAGCATGAACAGGTCGTCGGGGTCGACGTCCGCGAATTGCACGGGCGTGCCGGCGAACCCGGCGAGTTCGGTTGCCCACGAAGCGGATTCGACGTCGATGACGTCGATGCCCGCGGCGTCGAGACCGGCCGGGACCAGGTCGGGATTGTCGGCGAGCACCAGCTGGCAGTCGGAGCGCTCGGCATCGCCGACCAGCGCCGCCCCGCGGCGGGTCGGGTTGAGGCCGACCGGAACCAGCCCCGCCAACGCGGCGGCCACCAGCAGCGACGAGAAGAACGTCGTATTGCTCAGCAGCACACCGATATGCGGCGGCCGGGCCGGGTCCAGCCGTGCCTTCAACGCCGCGGCCAACTGCGCGCCCGCGGCGATGTGGTCGGCCCAGCTGATCAGATCAGCCGGGCCGCCGTCATCGTTGGGTGCGGAATCGTCCGGCGCCGCAACGCAGTCGTACAACCCGCGGTCGGTGACGCCGACCAGCGGGCGTAGCAGGTCGCTGACGGTGGGACGGTTGGACATCAACTGATCAGACCGGCGTCTCGGCCAGTTCGCGCCCGATCTGCAGCAGCTGCCCGGTGGCACTGCCGACCGCGAACTCGGTCTGCTTGGCCGCCAGGAAGTACCGGTGCACCGGGTGATCCATGTCGATACCGACACCGCCGTGCACGTGCACCGCGGTGTGCGCCACCCGGTGCCCGGCCTCGGCGGCCCAGAACGCCGCGGTGTTCACGTCGATCTCGGCGGGCAGGCCCTCGGCCACGCGCCAGGAGGCCTGCGTCAGCGTCAGGCGCAGCGCCTTGACGTCGATGTAGCCGTCGGCCAACCGGGACGACACGGCCTGGAAGCTGCCGATCGGGCGGTCGAACTGTTCGCGCTCGCGCGCGTACAGCGCGGTGAGTTCCAGCGCGCGTTCCACCACGCCGAGCTGGAATGCGCTGCGGCCCAGGGCACCTCGCAGCTGCAGCCAGGCGAGCACCTCCGCGCCGCCGACGACACGGTCAGCGGCGACGGACACGCCCTGCAGGTCCAGGTGTGCGACGCTGCCGTGCCCGGTGGTGTCCAGCGAGGTGACGGTGACGCCGGAATCGGCGGCGGCGACCAGGAAAACCTTGACGCCGGAATCGCTTTCGGCCGGCACCAGGAAGGCGTCGGCGACCGGGCCGTACGCGACCTGGGTACGGGTGCCGGTCAGCTTGTAGCCGGTCTCTTCGGATCGGGTGGCCTGCACCGGGCCCTGGCCCATCTCACCGTCGAGCGCGGGCACGACGATCTTGGTGCCGGCGACCGCCGGTGCGGCCCACTCGGATTGCAGCTCGGCCGAACCGAACTCGGCGATGGCGCCGGCGGCCAGGATGGTCGACTCGAGGTACGGCACCGCCGCGAGCTGGCGGCCCAGTGCCACCAGCACGGCAGACTGCTCCAGCGGGCCGAAACCGCCGCCGCCCAGCGACTCCGGTGCGGTGGTGGACAGGATGTCGGAGTCGATCAGCTTGGCCCACAGCTCACGGTCGAACCGCTCGGCCTGCTTGTCCAGTTCCTTCTGGCGCTCCGGGGTCACCACCGATTCGGTGATGGACCGGACCAGGCCGCCGAGGTCCTCAGATGCTTCGGTTGTCTTGAAGTCCATTACTCGCCGCTCTCTCTTAGCGATTCACTCGGGGCAGGCCGAGCGCGACCATGCCGATGATGTCGCGCTGAATCTCGTTGGTGCCGCCGCCGAAGGTCAGGATCAGGCAGGACCGGTGCCAGCGTTCGATGCGGCCGCGCAGCAGCGCGCCCGGGGTGTCGCGGCGCAGGGTCGCCGAGGTGCCGAGCACCTCCATGAGCAACCGGTAGGCCTCGGTGGCCAGCTCGGTGCCGTACACCTTGGCCGCCGAGGCGTCGGCGGGGGAGGGCGCGGAGTCGGTGGCCGAGGCCAGCTCCCAGTTGATGAGCTTCAGCACTTCGGCCTTGGCGTGCACCCGGGCCAGGTTCAGCTGCACCCACTCGGAGTCGATCAGGCGCTTGCCGTGGTGGTCCTTGGTGTTCTGGGCCCACTCCCGAACCCCGTCGAGTGCGACGAAGATCGGCTGTGCCGACACCAGGGCCACGCGCTCGTGGTTGAGCTGGTTGGTGACCAGCTTCCAGCCGCCGTGCTCCTCGCCGACCAGGCTGGAGGTCGGAACGCGGACGTCCTGGTAGTAGGTGGCACTGGTGTCCACACCGGACATGGTGTGCACCGGCGTCCAGGAGAAGCCCTCGGCGGTGGTCGGCACGATCAGCATCGATATGCCGCGGTGCTTCTTGGCCTCGGGGTTGGTGCGGGCCGCCAGCCAGACGTAGTCGGCGTAGGCGATCAGCGACGTCCACATCTTCTGGCCGTTGATGACGTAGTCGTCACCGTCGCGGACCGCGGTGGTGCGCAGCGATGCCAGGTCGGTGCCGGCGCCGGGCTCGGAGTAGCCGATGGAGAAGTGCAGCTGGCCCGCAGCGATCCTGGGCAGGAAGAACTTCTTCTGCTCCTCGGTGCCGAAGTGCATGATCGTCGGCGCCACGGAGTTGATGGTCAGGAACGGCACCGGCACGTTGGCGATGGCGGCCTCGTCGTTGAAGATCAGGCCGTCCATCGGCGGCCGGGCCTGGCCGCCGTACTCCTTGGGCCAGCTCAGCGTCAGCCAGCCGTCCTTGCCCATCTGCTCGACGGTCTCGCGGTAGACGTTGCCGCGTCCCATCTCGCCGTCGTTGGACGCCAGCGCCTCGGCGCGCTCCGGGGTCATGAGCTTGGTGAAGTACGAGCGCAGTTCGCGCCGCAGCTCCTCCTGCTCGGGCGTGTAGCCGATCCGCATCGAACTCATCCTTTATCAGTTGAATTGGGTTGGGTCTTCGGTCCGTTTGTCACGTTGCCGGGGCGGCTTTCGTCGACCCGTGCCTATTCAAACTTGTAACACGTTCTAGTCTTGGGGTCCAGAGCGTGCCACACTGGCATCGCCATGGTGGTGTCGTTATGTTGGCCTCACCGTCGAAATCCGGGCTCTCAGGAGGGTGTCATGCGGGTTGAAGTTGATCACGATCGCTGTGAAGGAAACGCGGTTTGCGTGGGAATTGCGCCGGACCTTTTCGATCTCGACGACAACGACTATGCAGTAGTCAAGGCCGATCCGGTGCCTGCCGACCAGGAAGAACTGGCCGAGCAGTCCATCGCGGAATGCCCCCGCGCCGCCCTTCTCCGTAAAGACTAGAGGTATTCATAAATTGACCAGCCAAATCGACTCCACTGACCTGTCCGGGAAGGTGGCCGTGGTCACCGGTGCCGCCGCGGGGCTGGGCCGCGCCGAGGCCATCGGCCTGGCGCAGGCCGGCGCCACCGTCGTGGTGAACGACATGGCCGGCGCGCTCGACAAGTCGGACGTGCTCGCCGAGATCGAGGCCGCCGGCTCCAAAGGCGTTGCGGTGGCGGGCGACATCAGCGCCCGCAGCACCGCCGACGAGATCGTCGCCACGGCGGACAGCCTGGGCGGGCTAGCCATCGTGGTCAACAACGCGGGCATCACCCGCGACAAGATGCTGTTCAACATGACCGACGAGGACTGGGACGCGGTCATCGCGGTCCACCTGCGCGGCCACTTCCTGCTGACCCGCAACGCCGCGACCTACTGGCGCGCCAAGGCCAAGGAGTCGGCCGATGGCAAGGTGTACGGCCGGATTGTCAACACCTCGTCCGAGGCCGGCCTGGCCGGTCCGGTGGGGCAGGCGAACTACGGCGCCGCCAAGGCCGGCATCACGGCCCTGACCCTGACCGCGGCCCGCGGTCTGGAGCGCTACGGCGTCCGCGCCAACGCGATTGCGCCGCGGGCGCGTACCGCGATGACGGCCGATGTGTTCGGTGCGGCTCCTGGTGAAGGAGAGGTCGACCCGCTGTCGCCGGAACACGTTGTGAAATTGGTGCGTTTCCTTTCCTCGCCCGCGTCGGAAAACGTGAATGGCCAGCTCTTCATCGTTTATGGTCCGACTGTGACCCTGGTAGCAGCCCCGACCGTGGAGAGCCACTTCACGGCGTCGTCCGCTGAGTGGGACATGACACAACTGAGTGCCACGTTGCGCGGATATTTTGCTGACCGCGATCCGGAGCGGAATTTCTCGGCGACTGCCCTGATGGAGTCGAGGGACTGAACGTCCCGGATCGAGTGCTGACGCGGCGTAGAAAGCGCCGCGTAGGCACTAGAACTTGTTACAGTGACGGCAACGTCAAAATATATCCTGAGCTGCGATTATATGTCGTTTCTCAGTGATTTTGCTGTTCTTTTGCCAGTGCGAACATGTTCTAGCTACTATGAGCCGGCTCACAAGAGCCATGCATTGCAACGTGGTGATCAGGCCGCTGTGGAAGAGGGAAACCCCACTCTTCGCCGTGACTGCTCAGCCCGGACCGAGAATGGAGTCGAAGGTTGATCGAACAGCTTGCGGCTCCGGCCCGGGCCGTCGGCGGGTTCTTCGAAATGGCCCTCGACACATTCACAAAGATGTGGCGTCGCCCTTTTCAATTCCGGGAGTTCTTCGAACAGACCTGGATGATCGCCCGCGTATCGCTCGTGCCGACCCTGCTCGTCGCCATTCCGTTCACCGTGCTGGTCGCCTTCACGCTGAACATCCTGCTGCGTGAGATCGGCGCCGCCGATCTCTCCGGCGCCGGCACCGCGTTCGGAACGGTCACCCAGCTGGGCCCCGTCGTCACCGTGCTGGTGGTCGCCGGCGCGGGTGCCACCGCAATCTGCGCCGACCTGGGCGCCCGCACCATCCGCGAAGAGATCGACGCGATGCGCGTGCTCGGCATCGATCCGATCCAGCGGCTGGTCGTGCCCCGCGTCCTCGCGTCGACCTTCGTCGCCGTGCTGCTGAACAACCTGGTGTGCGCCATCGGCATCTCGGGTGGCTACGTCTTCTCCGTCTTCCTGCAGGGCGTCAACCCGGGTTCGTTCATCAACGGCCTGACGGTGCTGACGGGCCTGGGCGAGCTGATGCTCGCCGAGATCAAGGCCGTGTTGTTCGGGCTGCTCGCCGGCATGGTCGGCTGCTACCGCGGCCTCACCGTCAAGGGCGGCCCCAAGGGCGTCGGCATCGCGGTGAACGAGACCGTGGTCTACGCCTTCATCTGTCTGTTCGTCATCAACGTGATCATGACCGCCATCGGCGTCCGAGTACTGGTGAGGTGATTCGGCCATGAGTTACGACGCAACCCTCCGTTTCAAACGATTGTTCCGGGCCGTGCCCGGCGTCTTCGACGGCATCGGTGAGCAGGCGCTGTTCTACGGGGAGTCCTTCCGGTACATCCCCAACGCGCTGACCCGCTACCGCCGCGAGACCATCCGGCTCATCGCCGAGATGACCATGGGCACCGGCGCGCTGGTGATGATCGGCGGCACCGTCGGCGTCGCGGCGTTCATGACGCTCGCCTCCGGTGGCGTCATCGCGGTCCAGGGGTACTCGTCGCTCGGCAACATCGGTATCGAGGCGCTGACGGGCTTCCTGTCCGCGTTCCTCAACGTCCGCATCGTCGCGCCGATCATCGCCGGTATCGCGCTGGCCGCCACCATCGGCGCCGGCTGTACGGCGCAGCTGGGCGCCATGCGCGTCGCCGAAGAGATCGATGCCGTCGAATCGATGGCCGTGCACTCGGTGTCCTACCTGGTGTCCACCCGGATCATCGCGGGCCTGATCGCCGTCATCCCGCTGTACGCGCTGGCCGTCCTGGCATCGTTCTTCGCGGCGCGGGCCACCACGGTGTACATCAACGGCCAGTCGGCCGGCCTCTATGACCACTACTTCAGCACCTTCATGGTGCCCACCGACCTGCTGTGGTCATTCCTGCAGGCCATCGTCATGTCCGTCGCGGTGATGCTGGTGCACACCTACTACGGCTACAACGCCAGCGGCGGACCCGTCGGCGTGGGCATCGCCGTCGGTCAGGCCGTGCGGACCTCGCTGATCGTGGTCGTCACGATCGTCCTGCTCATCTCCCTGGCCGTGTACGGCGCGTCCGGCAACTTCAACCTCTCCGGATAGGGGGTGCACGACGATGTCTTCCGGCGGTCCTAAACGCAGCCATGTGAGGCTCGCGGCAGCGGTGCTGATCAGCATCATGCTGGCCGCCGTGGTGTTCACCTATTTGTCGTACACCGCGGCCTTCACCCCCACCGACACTGTCTCGGTCATGGCGCCCCGCGCCGGTCTGGTCATGGATCCCGACGCCAAGGTCAAGTACCGCGGCATCCAGGTCGGCAAGGTCGAGACGATCGAGTACGCCGGCGACCAGGCGAAGCTGAATTTGGCGGTCCTGAGCGATCAGATGCGCTACATCCCGTCGAACGCCCGGGTCCGGCTCGGCAGCACGACGGTGTTCGGCGCCAAGTCGGTCGAGTTCCTCCCGCCAGAGCATCCGTCGAAGGAATCGATGCGTCCCGGCGCGCAGGTGCAGGCCAAGGATGTCCAGCTGGAGATGAACACCGTCTTCCAGACCCTGACCGACCTGCTCGACAAGATCGACCCCGTCAACCTGAACGCCACGGTGACCGCGCTCGGTGAAGGCCTGCGGGGCCACGGCGACGACGCCGGTGCCGCGGCGGCCGGGCTGAGCAAGTACCTGGAGTACTTCAACCCCAAGCTGCCGACCCTGCAGCAGGACTTCAAGGACACCGCGACTGTCGCCGGTATCTACGGTGACGCCGCGCCCGACCTGGCCAAGATTTTGGACAACGCGCCGACCGTCAGCAAGACGCTGACCGACGAGCAGAACGACCTGAACGCGGCGCTGCTGGCATCCACCGGGTTCGCCAACAATGCCTACGCGACCATCTCGCCGGCCGCCGACGACTACATCGCCGCCATCCAGCGGCTGCGGGCCCCGCTCAAGGTCCTGGGTGACTACTCACCGGAATTTCCCTGCCTCATCCAGGGCTTGTCGAAGGCCGTGGACCGCTACGGCCCCGTGTTCGGTGGCGTCAAGCCGGGCCTGTTCGTCTCTTCGAACTTCTTCCCCGGCGCGCCCAACCACACCTACCCCGAGAGCTTGCCGATGGTGAACGCCTCCGGTGGCCCGAACTGTCGTGGCCTTCCGGACGTCCCGTCCAAGCAGTTCGGCGGTTCGTGGTACCACACGCCGTTCCTGGTGACCGACAACGCCTACATCCCGTTCCAGCCGAACACCGAGTTGCAGTTCGACGCGCCCTCGACGCTGCAGTTCCTGTTCTCCGGTGCCTACGCAGAGAGGGACCGCTACTGATGTCCGCGAGTGACTGGGGCCGCCCATGAGACACAAACGCGAGATGATCAGCGTCACGATCTTCACCGTCGTGATGTTGCTGGTCGCCGCCGGTCTGGTCGTCGTGTTCGGCCAGTTCCGGTTCGCCTCGACGAACACCTATCACGCCAACTTCACCGACGCGTCCCGGCTCAAGGCCGGTGAGGACGTCCGCATCGCGGGCGTACAGGTGGGTTCGATCAAGAGCGTCAAGCTCAAGAACGACAACACCGTCGACGTCAAGTTCACGCTGAACGACCGCTACCAGCTGTACAGCTCGAGCCGGGCCGTGATCCGCTACCAGAACCTGGTCGGCGACCGGTACATGGAGATCACCTCCGGTCCGGGCGAGCTGCGCAAGCTGCCCGCCGGCGGCACCGTCGTGCTCGCCAACACGCAGCCGGCGCTCGACCTCGACGCCCTGCTCGGTGGTCTGCGCCCGGTAGTCAAGGGTCTGGACGGCAAGAAGGTCAACGAGATCACCGCCGCCATGATCGAGGCCCTGCAGGGGCAGGGTGGCGCGCTGTCCGACCTGCTGTCCAACACCGGTTCGTTCAGCCAGACCCTGGCCGACCGCGACCAGCTGATCGGCGACACCATCACCAACCTCAACACGGTGCTCGCCACGGTCGACTCCAAGGGCTCCCAGTTCAACACCAGCATCGACCAGCTGCAGCAGCTGATCACCGGCCTGGCAGAGGGACGCGACCCGATCGCCGGTGCCATCGGCCCGCTGGCCTCGGCCGAGAACGACCTGACCGAGATGCTGCAGAAGTCGCGGCGCCCGGTGCAGGGCGTCATCGAGAACGCCCGCCCGTTCGCGCAGCGCATGTACGAGCGCCGCGCCGAAGTGAACCCCGTCATCGAGAACCTCGCCGAGAACTACCTGCGGCTCAACGCCCTGGGTGCGTACGGCGCGTTCTTCAACATCTACTACTGCTCGGTCAAGATCAAGATGAGCGGCCCCGCGGGCAGCGACCTGATCGTGCCGTTCGGTGGTCCTGCGGATCCGTCGAAGGGCAGGTGCTCCGAAAATGGCTAAGCCGGAAAAGGATCCGGTCCGCACCGGCATACTCGGCGTCTTCATCGTGACGTGCCTCGTGCTGATCTCGTTCGGGTACACCGGACTGCCGTTCTACCCGCAGGGCAAGAACTACTCGGCGTTCTTCAGTGACGCCGGTGGCATCACGCCGGGCAGCGACGTCCGGGTCTCGGGCATCAAGGTCGGCAAGGTGGGCACCGTCGAGCTCGCCGGTACGGCCGCGAAGGTGAACTTCACCGTCGACCGTCAGATCCGGGTCGGCGACCAGTCGCTGGTGTCGATCAAGACCGACACGGTGCTGGGTCAGAAGTCCCTGTGGGTGACCCCGAAGGGTGCGAAGGAAGCAACGGTCATCCCGTTGGGCCGCACCACGACTCCGTACACGATCAACACCGCGCTGCAGGATCTCGGGCAGAACACCAGTGAGCTGGACAAGCCGCAGATGGAGCAGGCGCTCAAGGTGCTGACCGACACGTTGCACGACGCGACGCCGCAGCTTCGTGGCGCGCTCGACGGGGTGGCTTCCCTGTCGCGGAGCCTCAACAAGCGCGACCAGGCGCTCGAACAACTTCTGGGCCACGCCAAGAAGGTGTCGGACACTTTGGCGCAGCGCGCCGACCAGGTGAACAAGCTGGTGATCGACGGCAATCAGCTGTTCGCCGCACTGGATGAACGGCGCCAGTCCCTGAGCACGCTGATCTCCGGTATCCGTGGTGTCTCGCAACAGATTTCCGGGTTCGTCGCCGACAACAAGCGGGAGTTCGGTCCGGCCCTCAAGCAGCTGAACCTGGTGCTGGACGAACTGCTGAAGCGCAAGGAGCACATCAGCGAGGCGCTCAAGCGGCTGCCGGGTTATGCCACCGCGCTGGGCGAGGTGGTCGGTAACGGCCCGGGCTTCAACATCAACCTGTACGGCCTGCCGCCGGCGACGATGTCGGAAGTCTTGCTGGACACGTACTTCCAGCCGGGCAAGCTGCCTGCCAGCCTCGGCGACATGCTGAAGGGCTACATCTCTGAACGGATCGTCGTGAGGCCGAAGTCGCCATGATGAAGAACATGAAGTCGCGGGGCGCGATCCTTGCGGTCGTAGTCCTGGTGGTGGCGCTGGTCGCCGGCGCCTACCTGCTGTGGCCGTCGCGTGGTGGCCACAAGGTCGTGGCCTACTTCACGAATGCCGTCGGCCTGTACGCCGGCGACGATGTGCGCGTCCTCGGGGTTCCGGTCGGCACCATCGATTCGGTTGAGCCGCAGGCCAATTCGGTCAAGGTCTCCATGACTGTGCAGGACGGCGTGAAGTTCCCGGCCGATGCCCGGGCGATCATCATCTCGCCGAACCTGGTGGCCGCCCGGTTCGTGCAGTTCACCCCGGCCTACAACGGTGGTGCGGCGCTGGCGGGCGGCGCCGAGGTGCCGCTGAGCCGGACCGGTGTTCCGGTCGAGTGGGACGACGTAAAGAAGCAGCTGACCCAGCTCAGCGCGCAGCTCGGTCCGCAGGACGGCGCGCCGCAGGGCCCGCTGGGTGCGTTCATCAACCAGGCCGCGGACGCCCTCGACGGCAAGGGTGACTCGTTCCGCAGCGCATTGCGTGAGTTGTCGCAAACCGCTGGGCGCCTTGGGGATTCGCGTGGCGACCTCTTCGGCACCATCAAGAACCTGCAGATTCTGGTCAACGCGCTGTCGAACAGCAACGAGCAGATCGTGCAGTTCACCGACCACGTCGCGTCGGTCTCGCAGGTGCTCGCGGAGAGCTCGGCTGGTTTGGACCAGACCCTCGGCGCGCTCAACCGGGCGCTGGGCGACGTCAAGAGCCTGCTGAAGGACAACAACACGGCCCTGATCGACCAGGTTGGCAAACTGGCCGAATTCACCCAGGTGCTGACCGACAACAGCGACAACATCGAGCAGATTCTGCACGTCACGCCGAACGGTCTGGCCAACTTCTACAACATCTACAACCCAGCGCAGGGCTCCCTGGACGGTCTGCTGTCGCTGCCGAACTT
Organism: Mycobacterium sp. SMC-16; assembly: GCF_046250085.1. NCBI lineage: Bacteria > Bacillati > Actinomycetota > Actinomycetes > Mycobacteriales > Mycobacteriaceae > Mycobacterium > Mycobacterium sp. SMC-16. The sequence goes on along the minus strand of NZ_CP176427.1, from coordinate 5,138,580 downwards.
CTCCAACCCCGTGCAGTTCCTGTGCGGCGGTAACTTCGACGTCGGCGCCACCCCGGACAACTACAAACGGTCGGAGATCTGCCGTCAGCGCATGGGCCCCGTGCTGCGCCGTATTGCGATGAACTACCCACCGGTCCTGTTCCACCCGATCAACAGCATCACGGCGTACAAGGGCCAGGTCATCTACGACACCCCGCAGACCGAAGCCAAGGCGCAGACCCCGGTGCCGTACCTGCAGTGGAATGCCGCACCGGGAGTCATCCCGCCGAAGGTCCAGCCGGATGGGACGCTCAGCGACCTGATCCTGCCGCCGCCGGCCGTTCCGGGCCAGATTTCGCCGGCCACGCCGCCGGTGGGGCCGGGTTCGACGCCGCTGAACGGTTCCGGCCCGCTGCCCGGACCCGCCCCTGCGCCCGCAGCTCCGGCGGGTGCACCGCTGCCCGCTGAAGCCGGAGGTGGCAACTGATGAAGGCGGTCGCAAAGGTCCTCGCACTCGGATCGAGTGCCGTGGTGCTCGCCGGTTGCCAGTTCGGTGGCCTGAACTCGCTGGACATGCCGGGCACTCAGGGCCACGGCGCCGGTTCGTACCAGATCACCGTGCAGCTGCCCGACGTCGCGACGTTGCCGCAGAACTCGCCGGTGATGGTCCACGACGTCACCGTCGGCAGCGTGTCGGGCCTGGACGCGGTCCAGCGCCCCGACGGCACGTTCTATGCCGCGGTCAAGCTGTCGATCAACGGTGACGTGAAGCTGCCGGCGAACGCCAGGGCGAAGGTCGCCCAGACGTCGCTGCTGGGTTCGCAGCACGTGCAGCTGTCGGAACCGGTCGGGGAGGCTCCGGAAGGCCGGCTCAAGCCGGGCGCGGAGATTCCGCTGTCGCACACCGGCCGGTACCCGACCACCGAAGAGGTGCTGTCGTCGCTGGGGCTGGTGGTGAACAAGGGCAATCTCGGTGCGCTGCAGGACATCACCGACGAGGCCTACGCCGCGGTCGCCGGGCGGGCCGGGCAGTTCGTGGACTTCATCCCGCGGTTGGCCGAGCTCACCCAGTCCCTGGACAAGCAGACCACCGACATCATCGGGGCCATGGACGGGCTGAACCGCTTCGCCTCGATCCTGGCCAAGAGCAAGGACAGCCTGGGCCGCACGCTGGACACGCTGCCGGGTGCGATCAAGGTCCTCAACGACAACCGCAAGAACATCGTGGATGCGTTCACCGCACTGCGGAAGCTCGCGGTGGTCGGCGCGAAGGTGATGACCGCGACGAAGGATGACTTCGCGGCGGACTTCAAGGACATCTTCCCGGTGATCAAGGCGTTCAACGACAACGCCGACGAGTTCATCCACGACCTGGACCTGTTGCCGACGTTCCCGTTCTCCAGCAAGTACTTCCGCAACGCGGTGCGCGGTGACTACCTGAACGTGTACGTGACGTTCGATCTGACGCTGCGTCGTCTCGGTGAGTCGGTGTTCACCACATCGGGGGCCTTCGACCCGAACATGCGGCACCTGGACGAGATCGTCAACCCGCCGGACTTCCTGTTGGGTGCGCTGGCGAACCTGTCCGGACAGGCCGCCGATCCGTTCCAGATTCCAGCAGGCACAGCGACGCAACATGGAGGGGTGAAGCCGTAATGTTGTTGACCCGTCTTGCGCGTTTCCAGCTGGCGATCTTCGGTGTCGTCACCGTCATCTGCCTCGCGCTGATCACGACGTCGTACCTGCACCTGCCGGCCGCTGTCGGTCTCGGTGTCTACAACGTGGACGCCAAGTTCGTCGTCGGTGGCGGCATCTACCAGAACGCCAACGTCACCTACCGCGGCGTGACGGTCGGCCGCGTGACGAACGTCGGCCTGACCGACAACGGTGTGACGGCCCGGATGCGGCTCAACACCGACACCCCGGTGCCGGACAACGTCACCGCCACCGTCAAGAGCGTGTCCGCGATCGGTGAGCAGTACATCGATCTGGTGCCGCCCGCCGGCGCCTCGAAGAACATGCTCAAGGACGGCGCGACCATCGGCGTCGACCGGACCGCGGTCGGGCAGGACATCGTGGACCTGCTCAACCAGGCCCAGAGCCTGGTCAGCAGCATCAGCAACACCCGGTTGCAGGATCTGTTGCGCGAGTCGTTCAAGGCGTTCAACGGATCGGGTCCGGAGCTGTCGCGGATGATCCAGTCGTCGCGACTGCTGGTGGACGAGGCCAACGCCAACACGAACGAGATCAACAAGCTGCTCGATCAGGCCGGCCCGTTGCTCAAGGCGCAGATCCGCGCCGGTGCCGATCTGAAGACCATGGCCAGCAGCCTCGCGACGCTGACCGGGGAAGCCGCCCAGGCCGACCCGCAGATTCGGTCGGTGCTCAAGACCGTCCCGGGCGCCGTCGACACCGTCAACGAGACGTTCGACGGCATCCGGCCGACGTTCCCGGTGCTGGCGGCCAACCTCGCCAACTTCGGCCGGATCGGCGTGATCTACCACAAGTCGATCGAGCAAGCGCTGGTCATCTTCCCGGCGCTGATCGCGGCACTGCTGACGGACGCCGGCCAGTTGCCCATCGACGAAGGCGGCAAGCTGGACTTCAAGATCAGCCTCGGCCAGCCGCCGTGCGTGACGGGCTTCATCCCGGCGCCGGAGATCCGCACGCCGGCTGACACCACCGTGCGCGATCTGCCGAATGACTTGTACTGCAAGACCGCGCAGAGCGACCCGAGCACTGTGCGCGGTGCCCGCAACTACCCGTGCATGGAGTACCCGGGCAAGCGCGCACCCACGGTCCAGCTCTGTCGTGACCCCCGCGGTTACGTGCCGATCGGCAGCAACCCGTGGCGCGGTCCACCAGTGCCGTACGACACCCCGGTCACCGACCCGCGGAACATCACGCCACCGAACCGGTTCCCCATGATTCCGCCGGGTGCCGACTACGACCCGGGTCCGCCCTCGGTGCAGCTGCCGCCGGGCGTGCCCGCCGGGCCGGGACCTGCGCCCAACGCGCCGTTCCCGCTGCCGTACCCGCCGAGCGATCCGGGTCCGCAGCCGCTGCCCTGGCCGTTCTTCGCGCCGCCGGATCAGGTGACTCCGCCGTACGCGATCAACAACCCGCCGGCGCCCGGCCCCGAGGGCCAGCCGCAGGCTAGCGGGCCGAAGGGGCCGCAGAGCACGACGTACGATGCGAATACCGGGGTCTTCGCTGACCCTGCCGGCGGTACGGGAGTGTTCAACGCCGGCTCGAGTAACGGCGACGCAGGCGAGTCCTGGGTCGACCTGATGAAGGATCCAAGGCAGGTTTAATGAGTGACGAACCGGCTGCGACGGACGAGACGTCGAAGCCGCCGGTGACCCGTGCGCGTCGGCGGGCCTCACGGCCCGCCGGCACCGCCGGTTCAGCAGAGGCAACAGTGCTCGACGTGGCGATCCCGTCGACCGCGAGCAAGACATCATCAACCGAATCGGTGACCTCCAAGGCGCGGCCCGCGATCCAGGTACCGCGCCGCCAACCGCACCGGTCGCTGGTCATGACCATCGGCCTGGCGGTCGTCGCCGTGCTGGTGGCGGCCCTGGCCGGCGGCACCTGGTTCCTCCGCCACGGCAACGGACAGATCGAGGCGACGCAGGACCGTGATCAGCGGTTCGTGGACACCGCGAAGCAGACCGTGGTCAACATGTTCAGTTACACGCAGAACACCGTCGACGAGAGCGTGAACCGCTTCGTCAATGGCATCGGCCCCGGCCCGCTGCGCGACATGATGAACCAGAGCAACAACGCCGACAACCTGAAGTACCTGTTCAAGCAGACGCAGGCCAACTCGGAGGCGGTCATCACCGCGGCGGCACTGGAGAGTATCGACAACACCTCCAACATCGCGAAGGTGCTCGTGACGGTCCGCGTGACACTGTCCGACATGAACGGGGTGAACCAGCCGTCGACGCCGTACCGGCAGCGGGTGTTCATCCGCGAGGACGACAGCGGACACATGGCGGCCTACGACATCAAGTACCCGGACGGAGGCAACTGATGAACCGGTTGCTGGTGGCGCTCGGCGCACTGTTGGCGGTCGCCGTGGTGGCGCTCGGGGCGCTCGGCGGCTCGGCGTTCTGGAGTCACGTGGAGCTCTCCGGCGAACAGGCGACGGCCGACGAGCTGCCCAGCCTGGCCAGGTCCCAAATCCCACAGATCCTCGGCTACGAGTACAGCAGCGTGCAGCGTTCCACGACGCAGGCACTGACGCTGATGACTCCGGCGTTCCGCAAGCGGTACGAGGAACTGACGGCCAAGAACAACATCTTCAACGACGCGGTGAAGCGCAAGCTGATCAGCCAGGTGAATGTGGTTGGCGCGGGCATGATCTCGTCGCACCGCGACTCGGGCACGGTCCTCGCGTTCGTGAACCGGGTCATCACCGATGAGCGCAAGCAGCCCAACTACGAGGGCAGCCGGCTGAAGGTCGACTACCGCAAGATCGACGGCAAGTGGTTGATCGACGAGATGACGCCGATCTTCTAGTACCCCAACATGATTCAGGCCCCGGAGCGGTGCTCCGGGGCCTGAGTTCTTGGTCGGTCAGTCGCGGGTGTGCGACAGGGCGTCGAGGAACGCCCGGGCCCAGCGGTCGACGTCATGGGCCAGCACCTGCCGACGCAGCGCGCGCATGCGGCGTCGTCCCTCTTCGGGGGACTGGGTCAGGGCTTCGGCGATCGCGTCCTTGACGCCGTCCAGGTGATGCGGGTTGGTCAGGTACGCCTGTCGCAATTCCTCTGCGGCGCCGGTGAATTCGCTGAGCACGAGGGCGCCGCCGAGGTCGCTGCGGCATGCCACGTACTCCTTGGCCACCAGGTTCATGCCGTCGCGCAGCGGCGTCACCAGCATCACGTCGGCCGCGACGAAGAACGCGATGAGTTCCTCGCGGCCGATCGCCCGGTGCATGTAGTGCACCACCGCGTGACCGACCTCGCTGTACTCGCCGTTGATGTGCCCGACCTGGCGCTCGATGTCCTCCCGCATGACCTTGTAACTGTCCACGCGCTCCCGGCTCGGAGTGGCCAGCTGCACCAGCACGGTGTCGTGCCGGTTGGCCCGGCCTTCGGCGAGCAGCTCCGAGAACGCGCGCAGCCGCACGTCGATGCCCTTGGTGTAGTCCAGCCGGTCCACGCCCAGCATGATCTTGCGCGGGTTGCCCAGCTCATCGCGGATCTGACGGGCACGCTGCCGGATGGTGCGACTGCGGGCCTGGGCGTCCAGCGCCGCCGAGTCGATCGAGATGGGGAACGCGCCGACCTTGACCGTGCGGCCGTCGTGGCTCACCTCGCCGAGCCGGGACCGGACACCGATGGTGTGACGCGATGTGTTGGCGTCGAGCAGTCGACGGGCCAGCACCAGGAAGTTCTGCGCGCCGCCGGGCAGGTGGAAGCCCACCAGGTCGGCGCCGAGCAGGCCTTCGATGATCTCGGTGCGCCACGGCATCTGCATGAACAGCTCGACGGGCGGGAACGGGATGTGCAGGAAGAAGCCGATGGTCAGATCAGGACGCAGCTCCCGGAGCATCTTGGGGACCAGCTGCAGCTGGTAGTCCTGCACCCAGACCGTCGCGCCCTTCGCCGCGATGCGCGCAGTGGCCTCGGCGAAGCGCTGGTTGACTGCGACGTAGGCGTCCCACCAGTGGCGGTGATAGATGGGTTTGACGATGACGTCGTGGTACAGCGGCCACAGCGTCGCGTTGGAGAAACCCTCGTAGTAGTCGGCGATCTCGTCGGCCGACATCTTGACCGGGCACATCGTCAGCTCGTCCCGGACGATCAGCTCTTCGTCGCTGTCGGCGACGCCGGGCCAGCCGATCCAGGCGCCGCGCTGCTTGCGCAGCAGCGGCTCCAGTGCGGTGACGAGCCCGCCGGGGCTGCGTTTCCAGGTGACGGAGCCGTCGGGGAGCCGTTCCATGTCGACGGGCAGCCGGTTGGCGACCACTACGAAGTCGGAGTTGCCCACGGGCTTCGCGGCGGACTTACCGCCCTTGGAGGATTTGGGACTCGCGGTGGACGCCGCAGAAGCGTCGTTGCCTCCGCGGGCCGTCACGCGTCGAGCTTCGTGGGCCCGATACCCAGCATGGACAGGAACATGCGACATTCGTCGGCGTCGTTGGCGTACGCGGCCACGACGCGGCGGGCCTGACGGGCGGTGCTGTCGGCCAGGGGCTCCACGTCGCCGATATCGGCGGGATCAGTTTTTGCAGGCATTACACAACCTTAGGCGACTGTTGTTACGGGCTGGAACTCACCGACGAGTGCGGGTGCACCTCGGGTACCTGTTCTTCCGAGAGGCCGATGCATTCGCCGGTGTTGTGGCCGGTGCACGGAATGCCGTCGACCTGGCCGAGTTGGTTCGGCGCCGCTTCGACGGGGCCGGGTGCCTGCTCGTTGCCGCTCTCGAAACAGGACCCGCTGACGGGGTTCGCCGTCATGCCGGGCGGGCAGCTGGTTTCCCCGAGTAGTGCGGGGGACGCGGGGCCGCTCAGCGCGAGTACGGCGGGCGCGGCGACCGTTGCGACGGCGAAGCCGCCGGCGACCAGGAGACGTCGATGGATCCGGATGCTCATGGCGTCACCGCTTTCGTCGGGGAAAATTTCAGCGTACGCCCAGGCGCTGTGTGGCGAACGGGGAAATTGGCCGCCCGACCAGCATTGTGTACAACTTTCGAAAAGTGTATACAGGACGTATCCCCGTCGATCTGTCCAGAGGAGTACGTCGGTGCAATTTTCAGTCCAGGGTTGGCTGACGGACCGGACGGTGTTGATCACCGGCGGTGGCAGCGGCATCGGTAAGGCCATCGCCCAGGGCGTCGTGGCCGCCGGCGGCAACGCGCTCATCGTCGGCCGCACCGAGGCCACGTTGCAGTCCGCCGTCGACGAGATCTCCGCGGCCGGGGGACCGGGCGCCATCCGCTTCCAGACCGCCGACGTCACCAACGAGGACGACGTCGCCAGCGCCGTCGCGACCGCGGCCGCGTGGAACGGCAAGCTCTCCGGCGCCGTGCACTGTGCCGGCGGCTCGCTGACCGTCGGGCCCGTCACGCACCTGGATTCGGAGATGTGGCGCCAGACCGTCGACCTGAACGTCAACGGCAGCATGTACGTCGTCAAGCACACCGCGCGGGAGATGGTGCGTGGCGGCGGCGGCTCGTTCGTCGGCATCTCGTCGATCGCGGCGAGCAACACCCACCGCTGGTTCGGGCCGTACGGCGTCACCAAGTCCGCGCTCGACCACCTGGTCCAGCTGGCGGCCGACGAGCTCGGCGCCTCGTGGGTGCGCGCCAACAGCATCCGCCCCGGGCTGATCCGCACCGATCTCGTGGCGGCCAGCATCTTCGAATTCGAGCCGCTGCGGGAGGATTACCGGCAGTGCACGCCGCTGCCCCGGGCCGGCGAGGTCGAGGACGTCGCCAACCTGGCGCTCTTCCTGCTCAGCGATGCATCGCAGTGGATCACCGGCCAGCTGATCAACGTCGACGGCGGCCAGAAGCTGCGCCGCGGCCCGGACTTCTCGGCCATGATGGAGCCGATGTTCGGCGCCGACGCCATGCGCGGGGTTTTCGCCGACTGAGGCCGTGCGCTGCGCCTGCCCACGGGACTGCGGTCGGTATTTGGCGTCAAACCGGGGCGTTGGCTGTGCTTACGATCGACGAATGACGCAGCCTCCGTACCCGCCGCCCGGCTGTCGAGGGCCTGGGCAGCAGTACGGGCCGCCGGCTCCGCAGTGGCCGGCGGCGGCACAGCCGGGCGCGGGTAATCAAGGGCCGCAACCCTATTGGCAAGCTGCGTATGGTCAGGCGCCGTACGGTCAGGTCCCGCAGGGCCAGTGGCCGCAGTATCCGCCACCGCCCAAAAAGAGCGCCGCCGGCCGCATCATCGGTGTCGTCGCCGCGGTCTTCGCCATACCGGTGGTCATCGCGGCGATAGTCGGTATCACCGCGGGCATCCGCGGTGAACCGCCGACCACCGCGACCACTGCGGACGATTTCAAGGCCGTTTGTAAGAACGGTTCGGTGAGCAATGCCGCCGACTACCAAAAGCCCCACAAGGTCGTCACGTTCTACGAGTCGGTGACCGGGTGGTCGGCAGTGACCATGCTGGGCGCCGGAGCAGACTATGCCGGGGCCAATCTGCCGCCTTCGTCGATCAATGTCGTCGCGTGCCTGTCGCGGCGGGCGGGCAGCGAGAAGAAAGAGGGCACGTGTGACTACGACAGCGGCGGCGACAAGGACCGTGTGAGTCGCTACTCGGTCGACTACGACGTGGAGTTGCGCGAGGCCAAAACTGGTGAGCGCACCAAAAGCCTCGGCTCCGTGCCAGGGCCTTCGACCCGATGCCCGGTTGTGGCTCTGTACACCGCCTCGAGCCACAAAATGTACGGCGACCCCGATAAAGACCAGCTGAATGCGATGTTGAAGGAATTCGCCGCCGGGTAGTGAGTAGCCGCTACTTCGGCGCGACCACGCCGTGGTCGTAGGCGTAGACGATCGCGGCCGCACGGTCCCGTAGGTCCAGCTTGGTGAAGATCCGCCCGATGTGACTCTTCACCGTCACCTCCGAGATGACCAGCCGGCCGGCGATCTCGGCGTTGGTCGCGCCCGATCCGATCAGCTGCAGCACATCGAGTTCGCGGGCGGTCAGCCGGTCGGCGACGTCGTCCGACGGGGCGCCGGGCGCGCGCCGGTAGCCGTTCAGCACGCGCGCGGTGACGGCCGGGTCGAGGTATGCCTCGCCGCGTGCGACGGCGTGCACGGCTCGGATCAGTTCCTCGGCCGGTGAGTCCTTGAGGACGAAGCCCGACGCCCCGGCGCGCAGCGCCGCGGACAGCAGGTCGTCGTCGTCGAACGTGGTGAGCGCCAAGGCCGGTGGGCCGCCGCCGGCGCGCAGCGCGCGGATCGCGTCGACGCCGCTGACGCGCTTCATCCGCAGGTCCATCACCACCACATCGGGACGGCACCGGAGCACTTCCCGCGGCACCTCGTCGCCGTCGGCGCATTCACCGACGATCGAGAAGCCGTCCTTGCGTCGGAGGATCCGGCGCAGGCCCGAGCGGACGAGTTCCTGATCGTCGACCAGCAGGACGTCAACGTCAGTCATGGCGAACCTCGTTGCGTGACAGCCGGATTCGGTGCATGGCGCAGTGCGCGGCGGTTGCCGTGGCGACCGGTACACGCGCCTGCACCGTCCACCCCTGCGGTCCGGGACCGGCCTCGAATTCGCCGTCGAGCAACGCGATGCGCTGACGCATCCCGGGGAGCCCCGCACCGGCTGTTGCGCCGGCCACGGGTCTCGGTAGCTCGTTGTCGACCGACAGGACGGCTGCGCCCTTCTCCACATACAGCCGCAGCCGCGCCGCCGAGGACGGGGCGTGCTTGGCGACGTTCGCCAGTGACTCCTGCGCCACCCGGTACAGCGCCAGGCCGATCCCGGGAGTGACCGACGCCGGGTCGACCTCGATGCTCGACTCCACGTGCAAGCCCGCGTCGGCGAAACTCGTCACCAGATCGGGCAGGTCGGACAACCCCGGTTCGGGGGCCAGCCGCAACGGGGCGGCGTCGCGCGCGCCGAGCAGACCGACCGTCTGCCGGATGTCCGACATGGCCTGCCGGCCGAGACGCTCGGCGTCGAGCAGGCCGTCCACCGCCTCGTCGACGTCGCTGTCCTCCTGCAGGGCGCGCCGGGCGCCCGTCAGGTGCAGCATGGTGACCGACAAGGAGTGGGCGATCACGTCGTGCACTTCGCGGGCGATGCGTCGGCGCTCGTCGGCTGCGGCCTGTTCGGTGAGGACGTCCTGACGGGCACGTTCCTCGATGACGAGACGCTGTTGCAGTTGCAGGATGTGCCCCATCATCGCGGCGATGGCCAGGAAGAACAGCAGGTAGGGCACGAACGTGCTGAGGTGTCCCGTGCGGGACGCGCCGATCAACAGCAGCGCGCTGGCGAGCAGACTCGCGAGGCCGATGCGCATCGGACCCAGCGCGAACACCTCTCCGAGCATGAACATCAACAGGAACGGCGCTGCGTCGAGGAAGACCGGCGGCCAGCACAACAACAGCAGCGCCACCCCGGCCAGCACCGACGCCGCGCTGACCGCAGTCGACGGCTTGTAGCCGCCGACGATGAACGCGAGGATCGGCGCGAACACGAGCCCGACGGCGACGAGCAGCAGCCACGGCTTGGTGAAATCCCGCTGCGTCGCGGCGGTTGCCGCGACCACCAGCGTGCCGGTGTACATCACGATGGGGACCGTGAACGGGTACTGGTAGGCCACGAGCTCGCGCCGACGCAGCGCGAAGTCACGGAGCCAGGCCATACCGCCAGCGTAGAGCCGGTGCCGGGATTTACACATCATTCGCGGGACGGCTCGGGCCTCCTACCACGGTAGGAGGCCCGGTCTCGTCCGCAGCACGACGCTTCCGGGCCTTCGCCGCTCGTAGGTTCGGAATCCATGTGGGACGTCATCGCAAGATTCTGCAGCCGCTTCGCGGTCCTGATCATCGGATTGTGGGTGCTGGCCGCGGCGGCGGGCAATCTGCTTGTGCCGCAGGTGGAAACCACCGCGCACAACCACGCGCGGGGCTTCCTGCCCGCCGATGCCCCGGTGAACCTCGCCGGCGTCCAGATGGACGAGCAGTTTCATGACGGGTCCGGCGGCAACCTCAATTACCTGGTGCTGGAGGGCGATCACCCGCTCGGCGCGCCGGAGCGGGCCTACTACGACCGCCTGCTGAGCACCTTGCGCGCGGATACCGAGGATGTGGATTCGGTGATGGACCTGTGGTCCGACCCGGTGACGGCGGCCGGCGCGCAGAGCACCGACGACAAGGCGGTGTACACGATGCTGCGGATTCGCGGCGAGCTCGTTGCCGCAAAGGCGAACGCCGCACTGGACGCGGTGCGGCGGATCGTCGCGGCCGCTCCCGCACCTGCGGGCCTGCACGCGTACGTCACCGGACCGGGCGCCACCATCGCCGACGAGCTCAGCGCGATCGACAAGCAGATGCTGATGATCACCGGTGTCACAGTCGTTCTGATCGCGGTGCTGCTGTTCGTCGTCTACCGCTCGGTGATCACGTCGGCGATCCCGCTGCTGACCGTCGGCCTGGGCCTCGGGGTCGCGCGGGGCGTCGTGGCGTTCCTGGGGGAGCGGGACCTGATCGAGGTGTCGATCTTCTCGGTGTCGCTGCTGGCGGCGATGGTGCTCGGGGCGGCAACGGATTACGGCATCTTCCTGCTGGGCCGCTATCACGAGCAGCGCCGCGCCGGCGTCGATCACGAGCAAGCGCTGGTGATCGCGAACCGCAGCGTCGCGCCGGTGATCGCCGCGTCGGGCTTGACCATCGCGGCGGCGCTGTCGTGCCGGCTGTTCGCTCAGGTCGGCATGCTGCGCAGTGCCGGATTGCCCTGCGCCATAGGCATTCTCACCGGTATGTTCGCATCGCTGACGTTGTTGCCGGCGTTCATCGGGCTGGCCGGGCGGCATGGCCTGGCGCAGCCCCGCCGTCGTGCCGCGGCGAAGGTGCCCGGCCGGAGCTGGCGCCGGGTCGGGACCGTCGTCGCCCGGTGGCCGGGGCCGGTACTGGTGGCGTCGTCGCTGGTTCTGGTGGTCTGTGCCATCCCGGTGGCCGGCATCCGTCTGGGCTTCGACGAGCTTGCCGCGCAACCCGATTCCACTCATGCCAACCGGGGCTACCAGGCCATGGACCGGCACTTCCCGCCCAACCGGCTGTTGCCCGAGATCGTCTCGATCGAGACCGACCACGACCTGCGCAACCCGGCGGGCGTCATCGCGGTCGAACGGGTGACCCGGAAGATCATGGAGATTCCCGGGATTCGCATGGTGCAGTCGGCATCGCGGCCGGCGGGTTCGCTGCCCGAGCAGGCGGCCCTGACCGATCAGGCCGGCACCATCGCCGACCAGCTCGACGACGGGGTGGCCCAGCTGAGCAAGCGGCTCGGCGCCGTCAACCAGCTGTCCGCGACGCTGGACCAGTTCTCCTCGGCCATAACGCAATTGCAGAACGGGCTGGGCGGCAGCGTCCGTGGCCTCGGGCAGTTGGGCTCGGGAATCGACGCCATGCACGGCGGCATGCAGCAGTTGCGGGACAACGTCACCTCGGTGTCTCAGTACATGGATCCGTTGCGCGGCTTCACCAATGCCAACCCGAACTGCGCGGGCGATGCCATCTGCTCGCTGGTGCTCAAGGTCGTCGAGCCCATGGATTCCGTGGTTGCGGCCACCAGCACGCTGACTGACAGCACAGTGGGTTTCAGCGCGGGCACCACCGAGATGGCCAAGTCGCTGACCGGCGCGCAGGCCTCGGTGCGCTCGATGCGGGCCGCGGTCGACCAACTCGGCGCAGTCACAACACAATTGACCAAGACCGTCGGCGAGACCTGCGGCATGTTCTCCGGCCTGACGGACTATCTGCGCGGCGTGCGGGCGGACTTCCAGGACAGCAGCGAGGGCGGCTTCTACCTGCCACAGCGGGCCTGGCAGGACCCGCGCTTCCAGCGCGCTGCCGGGCTGTACTTCGCGCCCGATGGCCGGTCGACGCGGCTGCTCGTCTACGGCGACGGCAAGGTGTTCGGCACGGACGGGGCGCTGCGCTCGCCCGAGATCCTGGCCGCGGTACGGGAGGCCACGAAAGAGGGCACCCTGGTCCGAAACACCGTCTTTGTCACCGGTTTCGGCACCGGTACGGCGGAGCTGCGTGGCTATGTGTCGGACGACTTCCTGTTGCTCGCGGGCGTCGCGCTGGCGCTCGTGTTCCTGATCATCCTCATCATGCTGCGCAGCCCGGTGGCCGCCGCGGTGGTGATCGGCACTGTGGTGGCGTCCTACGCCTCGGCGCTCGGGGTGAGCAGCTTCATCTGGCAGGACCTCCTGGGCAAGGAGCTGCACTGGGCGGTGCCGTCCATCGCGCTGATCGCGTTGGTGGCCGTCGGCGCCGACTACAACCTGCTGCTGACCATGCGGCTGCGTGAAGAGGTGACCCGGCCGGACGCGGGGTTGAAGACCGGCATGATCCGGACCTTCGGCGGTACCGGCGGCGTGGTGACCACCGCCGGAATCGTCTTCGGCATCAACATGTTCGCGATGCTGTCCAGCGACGTGCTGAGCATCGAACAGGTCGGCACCACCATCGGCGTCGGTCTGCTCATCGACACCTTGATCGTGCGGACCTTCGTCGTGCCGGGCATCGCGGGGTTGCTCGGCCGGTGGTTCTGGTGGTCCCCGGTGCCGCTGGTGCGCGGCGTGCTGGCCCGCACCTTCACGCGCGGTGAACAGGCACCGCGGCAGGGCCGGCCCGCCGGCCGCCGGGTGTTCCGGGCGGAACCCGCCGCGAATCTGACCTGATCGTCCGACGTGATTGCCGGACAACAAGATTCACATCTTCACCGCCAGTAACGGACTGCTGTGGTCGAGGCCGTGGTCGGTGTACGTTTCATCGGCGGGATCACGGTCAAAGCACCTTCCTGGGAAGCTGCTGGGAACTATCGTCTTCCCATGAAGAGGATCACGGATTTTTCTGCTTACGCGAATGTCCTTCCTTATGCCAGCGAGATCTTCGGCGTCTATCAGCCGCTGCTGGGTTGGCGCGCCAAACGTATGGCGAACCGATGGGACCGTGGTTTCGCCGTTGACAAGGCCATCGCCTTCGAGTCTCTGTACAAGAAGTTCAAGAGTCAGTTCGAGCTCACGCTCGACGAACGAAAGCCTTTGGCCCACATCGCCAATTTGAAACCGGCGCAATTGCGGGACGCCGAAACGCGGTTCGGTGGCAGCTTCGTGCTGGAAAGTGTCGCTCGGTCGCTGCCGGCGCTCGCCGACTACCACCCGTCGGTGTGGGAGCGGGCGATCGTGCCCGCGGAAATCCAGCGGACGCTGGACAAGGTGGTGATCCCGAAAACTCAGCAGTGGCACACGGCGGCCCTGAGCCGAGACACCGCCGGCGCCGCAGCGGCCCGGCGGTCGGAGGGAATCACCGGCATGGTTGCCGATCAACTGAGTCGCGAATCCGCCGTCGCCGGTTTCATCTTGTATCTGAAGGAGAACCAGCACTTCGACGAACTCAAGAACCTGTTCTACCGGCCGGACAAGAACCTCTGCCGGCTCCTGGCGCTGCTCAAGTTCCGGGACCCGCTCGAGTACATGGACCCGTTTCGCGACCTGGATCGGGTGAGCCTGTCACCGCTGGGGATCGTGCACCTGTTCCGCCAGTATTTCTTCGAGTTCGACACCTTCCTGGGGCCGCCGGTGGGCCACGTGTGGCTGAGCCCCGGAGCGACCGTCGAGTTGGTCGAGATCAGTACCCGCAAGACTCTTCAGGAACGTATGACCGAAAGCTCGACAGAGACGGTGCTCAAGTCGGAGAAGTCGACAACCGAGCAGGACGAACTGTCCGATGCGGTCAAGACAGACAACAAGTCCGACACGAAGTTCGGGGTCGACACGACGGCGAACCAGAGCTGGATCGGTGGCAGCGCGAGCGCATCGGCCAACATCGACATCGGCAAGACGCAATCGACCGCGCGGGAAGTCACGCACAAACGCATGCGGGAGCAGACCGAGAAACTGTCCACGGAGATCCGTAAGAACTACAAGACGACCTTCCGGACGGTGACGGAAACCACCGACACATCAAGCCGCCGTTACGTTCTCGCCAACCACGGCGACAAACTCCTCAATTACGAACTGCGACGGAAGATGCGGCAGGTCGGCGTCCAGATACAGGACATCGGGACCTACCTGTGCTGGCAGACCTACGTCGACGATCCGGGCCGTCAACTCGGCGTCGCCAACCTCGTGCACCTCGCCAAGGACCCGGAATTGGGCAGTGTCCCACCGCCGGAGTCCATTCCGATGCCGACGCCGTTCGTGACCGAGCACCCGATCGACATTCCGTTCGTGCCCATGACCGAGGACACGATCCCCGAAGACGACATGGACGAGGCGTACAAGGACGGCAAGGAGGTCAACCTCGACACGAACGAGGGTGATCCGGAACGCATCAAGGCCGACTTCGACGGTTTCGTTGCCGTATGTGACCGACCCGGCTACGAGTTCGGCCCCGACGGCAAGGTCGCCGACGGCATCATCGAGTTCGACTACGGCGGCAACGACATCGAGATTTCGGTCCAAAATCTGGTCGAGGGCTCGCCCGGTGATCTGTCCTTCGGCGTCCACCTCGAGCATGTGAATTTCCGAAACGTGTCGCCGCTGCGGGTGACGGCCAAGGTCACCTGGCAGCCGACTCAGGCGGCGCTCGATGAGGTCAATGCCAAGAACACCGTGGCCACCGAAAAGTTCACCGAACAGACTCGCCGCGAGTATGAGAAGGCGTTCGTCGAGGCGGCCCGAGACCGCATCAACAAGGCCAGCAACATCGAGCCCCGGCCATTCGAGGACCTCCGCGAGGAAGAACGAATCATCGTCTACCGCAGCCTGATTCAGGAGATGCTGACGAAAGATCTGCCGATGCCCGACGACCGGACGCGGCACGTCGTCTCCGAGCTGCTCAACACGATCTTCGACGTCGACAAGATGCTCTACTTCGTGGCACCCGAGTGGTGGCGCCCGCGCCTGCACCAGAGCCACCAATCGCTGGGCGGTCTGCGGAAGCCGTCGGATATTGCCGCCTCGCCGGCGCAGCCAGCCGCGAAGTCGGGATCGATCTTCAGCCAGTTGAAGTCCGAGGCCACGAAGAACGTCATCACCAGTGCCGTGTCGGCGACCGTCGGCCACCACAGCCAGATCGCATCCATGGACACCGTGTCGTGGGGCGGTGCCGACAACCGCGTCGATGACTACTACATCACCGAGGAGTCTCATCCGGCCAAGCTCGGTGCGTCATTGGGCTGGCTGCTGCAGCTCGATGGGGACAACCTCCGCAACGCCTTCCTCAATGCGCCGTGGGTCAAGGCGGTGATCCCGATCCGGCCGGGGAAGGAACGCGCGGCGATGAACTGGCTGCAGCGGCTGCACATCGAGGGCACCGACGGGCTCGACGACCAATACGTGGCGCCGCCCGACGAACTGGCCGAGATCCCCCACGCCGGACCAGCCGCCACGGTGCGCGACGCCATCAACCACCTGTGTGACGTGGTGGCCAAGAAGCACAACGATTCCCTGAAGGTCGGCCGTTATCCGACCGAAGAGATCGACGACGACAACCGGGTGTCGGCCACACCCATCGACAAGGTCTACGAGCACGGGTTCTATCCCCTCGACGGCGGTTTCCGCGCGACGCCGGGGACCGAGGACTTCCAAGTGTTCGACCAGTGGGTCGAGGTGCTTCCGACCGATCAAGTGGTTCCGGTCGAGGTCACCTACGACCCGAAGACCGGACGACAGGTGTGACCGATTGGTTCCTGCCGGCAGGCGGACCCGGTTCGCCCGACGAGTGGTGCTTTCAGACCGTCACGACGGCCGATATCAAGATCTACGCCGACTACCAGTCGTACTACGACCGGCTCGCCGGACTGATGTCGCAAGCCAAGGAGAACTGCGACGTCTTTCTGGCCGGCTGGGCTTTCACCGTCCACATGGTGCTGACCGAGAAGTTCGGCATTCTGGGTCTGGTCGACTGCTTGCAGGGAGCGCTCGGGCGGAAGGCGCGGATTCGCCTGATGCTGACACGCTCACACTCGTGGAGCGACAACGCCAAAGAGGTAGCCGACGCGATCAAAGCGAAAGTCTCAGAAGCAGTTATCGACGACCAGTTGCATCCCGACACGAGCTTCCACCAGAAGGCCGCGTTCTTCAAACTCGACTCGAGCGCGCACCTTTTCGTCGGCGGAATGGACGTCGCGCTGGGCAGGCGAACCGACCCCGGCTGGTTCGACGTGCAAGCCGAGATCATCGGGACCGGAGCGCATTTGGGACGCAAGACGCTGGAGGAACGCTGGGAATCGATCAAACTCCCACTGGGAGGGCTCAGTTCGACGCAGCAGTCTTTGCCGCCGGGTTCGGGGGACGCCCATCGGGTGCAGTTCGTCCGGACCTACCCGCCGTTCCCCACGGACACGACGAATTGGAAGCGCACCTACGCCAAGAACGGCGAGCACACCTACTACGGCCTGTTGTCCAAGGCGATCGGCGCCGCTACCGAGTCCATCTATATCGAGGAGCAGTTCTTCCAAACGATGGGCGCCGCCCCGAGCCGGACCAACCCGACGGGCGGATCGTCGCCGCGGGAGCGCTCGGATCTACCCGACCTTCCCCGTTCGTTGGACGATCTACTTCAGGACGCCATCAGTCGCGGCGTGAAGCTGGTGGTCATCAGTAACAACAGAGGCGGCGCGGCCAACCCGCCCCTGCGCGACACGCTGGTCCAGACCCTGAAGGGTGGGGCGAACCCGCCAGTTCTGCTCCAAGTGCCGAGTGCCAAGAAGTTCATGCACTCGAAGGTGTGGATCTTTGACGACCACACCGACGACGCGTTCGTTGTCATCGGCTCGGCCAACCTCTGGCAGCCGTCGTTGACCAGCACGGGCCTTTTCGCTGAAGGCGAGTTCGGGGTTGGGTTCACCAGCAAGGTCGACGGCACTTCGCTCGGCTTCGAGAAGGTCTCCTTCGCCCGGGCGCTGCGAATCAAGCTGTGGGAGAGGCTTCGTCAGGATCAAGACCCGACCTACACCTGGCCCCGGGACAAGTCGGCAACGCTGGACGACGAGATCAAAGAACTGCGCAAGCCAATCGGCGGTGCCGATCCGTTCACGGTGATGGCGTAGCCGTCCGTATCAAGTCAACGCCGGTCAGCCGTTCACCTTCGCGGTCAACGTGATCAGTTGGTCCAACAGCCCGGCCAGTTCTCCGGCACGCCGGTCCAGCGGGGTGAAGCCGTCGGCGCCGAACTCGGTGAACAGGGACAACGACACCTGGGCGCGGACGTCGAGCATCTGGAAGTTCGCGACGATCTGTCGCCACTGTTCCACGGCGCGCACCCCGCCGTCGGCACCGTAGGACACGAAAGCCACTGTCTTGCCGAACCATTCAGAACCGAGGCTGTCCACCGCGTTCTTGAACGCACCAGGGACACCGTGGTTGTACTCGGGGGTGACGAAGATGAATCCGTCGCAGGCATCGATCGTCGCGCTCCACCGCTGCACGTTCTCCGATTCGTACTGCTTCTTGGCCGCGGCGGGAACGGTCGCGGACGTGAGCAGTGGCACGTCGAAGGTTTTCAGGTCGATGATCTCGAACTGGGCGTCGTCGCGCCCGGCCGCCTGTTCGGCAACCCAGGTGCCGACGCCGGCGCCGGCGCGCCCATCCCGAATCGATCCCACGATGATGCCGATTTTCATGTAGTGCTCCTCTTCTGCGTCGTGACCCCTATGGCGGCTCCTGACAGCCTGCCGAACTCGGGGTACCCGCGCGGAAGAATGGCAACCACTCACACAATCAATGCCCGGCGTCGAACTCCACCGACAGCGTCTGCGGCCCACTGACCGCCATCAGCGGCTTCCACGGTGCCGGACCCGTGCGGCGAATGTTCGGCATCCGCTGCGTCAGCACGGTGAGTGCGCGGACCAGTTCCAGGCGCGCGAGATGCGAGCCGAGGCAGTAGTGCACACCGCCGCCGAACGTGAGCATCGGCGGTACGTCATGCCGCGTGATGTCGAACTGATCGGGGTTGTCGTACACCAGCGGATCACGGTTCGCCGCAGCGGTATTGGCGACGACGAGCGAGTCGCGCGGAAAGAAGAACCCCGACAGCTCCACGTCTTCGGTGACATACCGTGGCACGTTCAGGACGATCGGCGCGAACCGCATCACCTCGTCGACCGCCTGGGGCACCAACTCGGGATGTGTTGCCAGGAGCGCCCATTGGTCCGGGTGGTCGCAGAAGGTGTCGACGGCGGCGGCGAGTTGGTTGCGTGTGGTGTCGGTCCCGGCCGCAAGGATCCCCATGGACAGCATGAGCAGTTCGGAGTGGCTGAGCCGGTCGCCGTCGTCCTCCGCCCGGATGAGGCCCGACAGCAGGTCGTCCGTCAGCGCGGCGCGGCGGTCCGTGATCATCGCGTCGATGTAGTCGTCGAACTTTTGCCAGGCCGTGAGGATTTCGGATTCGTGGGCCGCCACATCCCACCAGAACATCTTGAAGATGTCGTCGGTCCAATCCGAGATCATCCGCCAGTCGGTACGCGGCGCGCCGAACAGCGCGCAGATCACCGGGATGGGATAGGGCTGGGCGACGTCGGCGACGATATCGCAACGCCCCACGGCGGCAACGGGATCGACCAACTCGGCCAGGATGGAGTCGATCAGCGAATCGAGCCGGCCGACGGCCTTGCCGGTGAACGCTTTGCACACCAGCTTCCGCAGCCGAGTGTGCTCATCACCGTCGAGACTGAGCAGTGCGCTGCCGATGCGATCCCACAACGGACCTCCGGTGACTCCGCGCGGCACCAGCCCACGCACGCCGGGTTGATGAAACCGCGAGTCGCGCAGAACCGTACGGACCAATTCGTAGCTGAGCACCTCCGGTGCGTGTGGCCCGATGGCCACAGGCGACTGCCGGCGGACCTCCTTGATCATCCGGTGGGCCGCCGCCGGATCGTCGATGGTTTCGTAATCGATCCTGGGCAGGCCGGCATCCGAGACGTCGACGACGGCGTTCGTGGCGATGGTCATCGATGTCTCCCTCGGTTCCGATAGAAGTCACTATCGGGCCGAGCGGGGCGCAACACATCAGCCGAACGGCGTAATTAACTACCTAGTCGAGCTGCACGGTCAGCGCGGCGCCGGTCGCCGCGATGACATCGTCGACGCTCACGCCCGGGGCGGTCTCGCGCAGGATCAAGGTGCCGTCGCCGGGCACGTCGATGACGGCCAGGTTCGTGATGATCCGGTCGACCACACCCTGACCGGTCAGCGGCAGCGTGCAGACCGGGACGATCTTGGGGTTACCGGCCTTGTCGGTGTGCTCCATGAGCACGATGACCCGCGACGCGCCGTGCACCAGGTCCATGGCGCCGCCCATGCCCTTGACCATCTTGCCCGGCACCATCCAGTTGGCCAGGTCGCCGGTGCGCGAGACCTCCATGCCGCCGAGTACGGCGGTGTCGATGTGGCCGCCGCGGATCATCCCGAACGACAGCGACGAATCGAAGTACGCCGCACCGGGATTCACCGTCACGGTTTCCTTGCCGGCGTTGATGAGGTCGGGGTCGACGTCGTCCTCGGTGGGGTAGGGGCCCGTCCCCAGGATGCCGTTCTCCGAGTGCAGGGTGACGTGGACGTCGCCTGTCAGAAAGCCGGGGATGAGGGTGGGCAGGCCGATGCCGAGGTTGACGTACTCGCCGTCGATCATGTCGGCCGCGGCGCGGGCGGCCATCTGGTCACGGTTCCAGCCGCTCATTTGGATTCCTCTTCCCGCACCGTGCGCTTCTCGATCTGCTTGTCCTGCGGCCCGGTGTGCACAATGCGCTGCACGAAAACACCGGCGAGGTGGACGTCGTCGGGGTCGATCTCGCCGGGCTGCACCAGTTCCTCGACCTGGACGATGGTGATCCGTCCGGCCATCGCGGCCAGCGGGTTGAAGTTGCGTGCGGTCTTGTTGAAGACCAGGTTGCCCGCGGTGTCGGCGCGTAGCGCGTGCACCAGGGCGAAGTCGGCGTTGATCGACTCCTCGAGCACGTAGCGCTTGCCGTTGAATTCCCGAATCTCCTTGGGCGGCGAGGCAACCGCGACGGATCCGTCGGCCGCGTAGCGCCACGGCAGACCGCCGTCGGAGACCGGGGTCCCGACGCCGGCGGGGGTGTAGAACGCGGGGATGCCGGCGCCGCCGGCGCGCATCCGCTCGGCCAGCGTGCCCTGCGGGGTGAGTTCCACCTCGAGCTCGCCGGACAGGTACTGGCGGGCGAACTCCTTGTTCTCCCCGACGTACGACGCGGTGACCCGGCGCACCTTGCCGAGGCCGAGCAGCACACCGAGCCCGACGCCGTCGACGCCGCAGTTGTTCGAGAACACCTCGAGGTCGGTGGCACTCGATGCGGCGATGGCATCGATCAATTGGTCGGGGATGCCGCACAATCCGAATCCGCCGACGGCCAGCGTGGCGCCGTCACCGATGTCGGCGACCGCTTCGGCGGCCGAGGCGTACACCTTCGAGGTCATGGCACTCCGTTCATCCAGTAAACGCGGGACCTACTTTTCACGTGGCGCCGCTGACATGGCAAGTCTCTGTCGGAAGCCGGTCAAAAGTGTTCACAGGGTGAGCACCGCTGTCATGTGCGTTCAACCAGTGAACGCATAGGATGTGGTGATGACCGGTCCGAATGTCGTGGCTCGCGTCGGGGCTATGCTGCGGGCCGTTGCCACAACCGAACCCGACGGCGCCTCCACCACCGAGCTCGGAAAGTTGGCCGGCCTGGCCCGGCCGACGGCGCACCGGCTGCTCACGGCACTGGCCGACGAACATCTGGTCAGCCGGGATCAGAAAACCGGGCGCTGGTCACTCGGACCCGAGCTGTATCTGCTCGGTGTCGGTGCGGCTCAGCACCACGACGTGACCGATCAGGCGCGCGCGGTCGTGACGCGGCTGGCCCGCGAGACCGGCGAGAGTGCGTTCTTCTCGGCCCGCCGCGGTGATCAGACCGTGTGCGTGCTCAGCGAGGAGGGCAGCTTCCCGTTGCGCTCGCACGTCCTGCAGGTCGGCATCCGGTTCCCGCTAGGGGTGGCCAGCGCCGGGCTGGCCATCCTCAGCCATCTACCGGCCGCCGAGGTCGACGACTACTTCTCCCGCGAGCAGCCCGAAACCAAATGGGGGCCAACGCATTCCGAGGCCGCCATTCATAAACGCATCGAGCAGACCCGGCGCGCCGGCTACGCCGTCAATCCCGCGCTGCTGGTCGAAGGCAGCTGGGGCATGGCGGCAGCGGTGTTCGACCGGCGCGGTCTGCCGGGCTGGGCGTTGAGTCTCACCGGTGTCGAGACCCGGTTCCGCGCCGGCCGTCGACGCGAACTGGGGCGCCTGCTTCTCGAGCAGGCCCACGAGTTGTCGGGCCGGCTGCAGGGGTGACCCCCGCGTCGCGGCGCGGCCGGCGGTAGGCGATGGTGGAGTGGTGACTGAACGCGCGCGCATCGACTTTCCGTCCCGCATCGGCGTCTGGTGGGCCAGCGACAGCTGGGCCATGCCGGCCGCGCAAGCGGTGGCCCGCGACATCGAAGCCATGGGCTACGGCTCGCTGTTCCTGCCCGAGACCGTCGGCAAGGAGTGTCTCACCGAGTCGGCAGCATTCCTCGCGGCGACCGACCGGCTGGTGGTCGGCACGGGCATCGCCAACATCCACGTGCGCCTGCCGTCGGCCGCCGAGGCCGGTGCCCGCACGCTGACCGCGCTATACCCGGGCCGGTTCGTGCTTGGCCTCGGCGTCAGTCACGGGCCGCTGGTCGAGCGCGGGATGGGCGGCACCTACGAAAAGCCGCTCGCCACCATGCGCAGCTATCTGGAGCGCATGGCCGCCGTGCCGGACGCCATCGAACCCGGCGTGGGCCGACCCCCGCGACTGCTCGCGGCGTTGGGCCCCAAGATGATCGAGCTGTCGGGAAGCGGCGCCGACGGTGCGCATCCGTACCTGGTCCTGCCGTCCGCCACCGCGACGACCCGCGAAATCCTCGGGCCGGACAAGTGGATCGTCTCCGAGCAGGCAGTGGCGATCGGTGGCGATGACGCCGACCAGCTGCGCCGCGCCCACGATCACCTCAACGTCTACAGCGGCCTGCCCAACTACCGGAACTCGTGGCTGCGCCAGGGCTTCGACGACAGCGATCTGGTCCGCGGTGGATCCGAGCGACTGGCGCGCGCCCTGGTCGGCATGGGCAGCGTCGAAGACGCCGCGGCCAAGGTCAAGGCGCACCTCGATGCCGGTGCCGACCACGTCGTGGTGCAGGTGCTCGCGGAGCATCCGACCGCCGACCCGCGGCCGAGCCTTCGTGAACTGGCGGGTGCGCTGGGCCTGTAGGCCGGCCGGCAGCGCGGCGCGGCGAGGCGTCGTGGATGAACGGCGCCGTTGTGCGCCGGGTCAGCTTGTGGGACTGTCTGTTTCACCGTCGTCACTATCTCCGCTCTCGGCCGGGTAGCGGGTGGGGTGGTGATACTGATTCGTCCTAGGTTGGCCGACATCCAGTAGTGGTGGTGGGGTCCAGTGGGTTCTGCCGTCGGGGCCCATGGTGGTGTGCCAGCCGCCGGTGTCGGCCAGGCGGTTATCGCGGCCGCAGGCCAGGGTCATGGTGTCGATGTTGGTCAGGCCGTCATCGCGCCAGTTGGTGAGGTGATGGGCCTGCGAGCGCGAGGCGGGTGCGGTGCAGTTCGGGCGGGTGCACCCCAAATCCCGCCCGAACAGCGCGAGGCGCTGCGCGGTGCTGGCCGTTCTGGCCGCCCGACCCAGATACAAGGGTTGGCCGGTGTGCTCATCGAACACCGCGAGGTAGTTGTCCGACCCTTGGGCGGCCATCCGGATCAGGTCTTTGATAGGGAGTTTGGTCCCGGTGTGGGTGAGCGCCGTCCCGGCACGTTTTTCCAACTCGGCCACCGTGCAGGTGGCGACCACCGCGACGGGGAAGCCGTTGTGCACCCCGGAGGAGGAGGCCAGCATCATCCGGCCCACGAATTTGAAGGCGTCGTACTGGCGCTGCGCGAGGGTGCGGGTGTCGTTGTCGATCTGTTCCTGCGTCGGGATCCCGGCGTAGCAGGGGTGTGGGTCGGCGGGGTTGCACATGCCGGGGGCGGCGTATTTGTCGAACAACACTTGCCAGTAGGCCCGGCCTTCGGGGTCGAGTTGGGCGGTGACGTCGGTGCGGCCGTCGGGCCGCTGCTTGCCCATGGTGAAACTGCGTTTGGGGTCGGGTTCGTCGTCGTTGGGTTCGGGCCCGTCCTGATCCAGCCGATACAACAAATCCGCCGCGACCTTACGAAGGTCTTCGGGGGTCTTGACCCGCGCGTCGGCCACCAGATCCGTCTCGCACTGCGTCAACGTGATGGGGTCGGCCGCCCACAGCGGCAGCTTCTGGAAGAACCAGGTGATCACCGCGACGTGCTCACTATTGATCGCACCCTCGGCCAGCGCGGCGGCGACCAGTTCCCACACCGGGCCCAACGCCTCCCCGGTGATGGCCGAGCGCGGGCCCAGGTGGTCGCAGTCGCGCACCCGGCGACGGGCTTCTTCGCGGCTGATGCGGTGCCGCACATGCAGCACTTCGGGCCAGTCTTTTGCGCCGATGTCTTTGGCGGTGGCTTGGGTTTGGGCGGCGGCCAGGATCTGGTGATCGACCGCTTCGGCGGCGCATTTCAGGGTTTCGCGGCGCGACTGCAACGCCAACAACGCCCGCACATCCAGGCCGGTGTAGTCCAGGGACGCAACCTGGGCCGCCGCGGCTTCGTAGGCGGCGTACGCCGCCTCGACAGCGGCCGGATCGGTCAATCCCATACATCGAACACTAGTTCGAGCCACCGACAAGAAGCCGCGGGAAATGTGACGCTAGTTGCCCACTGTTACCAGCGCAAACAAAGTGACCAAAGTTTTTCGAACCCGTTTGCCGAGGCGGCTCAGCCTTGCGAGGCGGCGGCCTTGCGACGCTGGTACCAGTGCCAGATCATCGGCGTCACCGACGCGATGACGATGACGATGAAGATCGGCTCGATGAGCTTCTGGATGATGGCGAACTGGCCCAGCCAGTAGCCGAGCAGTGTCAGCCCGACGCCCCACACCACAGCACCGAGAACGGTGTAAATGGTGAACACGGCGAAGTTCATCTTTGCCGCTCCGGCCGTCAGCGGTGCCAGCGTGCGCACGATCGGCACGAACCGGGCGATGACGATCGCGAAGGGGCCGCGCCGCTCGAAGAAAGCGTGCGCCTCGTCGAGATACTTCTGCTTGAGGAACCGCGCATCCGGCTTGAACATCTCGACGCCGATGAACCGGCCGACGAAATAGCCGACGAGGCCACCGAGGACTGCCGCGATCGGGATGAACACGAGCAGCTGCCAGAGCTGGAAGTTGGCCTCCTGCATCTTGTCATCGGCGGTGCCGGCGGCCAGTTTGGCGGCGAACAGCCCGGCGACGAAGAGCAGTGAGTCGCCGGGCAGCACCGGGAACAGCACGCCGGACTCGATGAAGATGACCACCAGCAACCCGACCAGCGCCCATGTCCCGAAGTAGCCGATCAGCGTCATCGGGTCCAGGAAACCCGGCATGGCGGAGATGGTGGTCGTCATGGGGCCCAAAGATACCGGTGTCTGCAGGTGGTTCCGTCAACCGCACATCCCTCGTAGGGTCGGCGCATGGCCACTCACAGGGCAGTTCACGTTGCGCAGGCCGACGGTCCGCTCGCACTGACGGACGTCGACACCGTCTCGCCGCCGCGCGACCATGTCCGCATCGCGGTCGCCGCATGCGGGGTGTGTGGCACCGACCGCGAGTTCCACGCGGGCCACTTTCCTGGACTGTCATGGCCGATAACGCTCGGCCACGAGATCGCGGGCACCGTCGCCGAGCTGGGCGACGGCGTCGAGGACTTCGCCGTCGGTGATCGCGTCGCGGTGGGCTGGTTCGGCGGCAACTGCAACCGCTGCGTGCCGTGCCGCCAGGGCCATTTCATGCAGTGCGTCCGCATGGAGGTGCCGAGCTGGCACTATCCCGGCGGTTACGCCGAATCGGTCACGGCGCCCGCGACCGCACTGGCCCGAATCCCGGACGGATTCTCGTTCGCCGAGGCTGCCCCGATGGGCTGCGCGGGGGTGACGACGTTCAACGGGTTGCGCAAGACGCGCGCCAAGTCCGGTGATCTGGTTGCGGTGATCGGGATCGGTGGCCTCGGCCACCTCGGCGTGCAGTTCTCCCGGACCATGGGCTTCGAGACCGTGGCGATCGCCCGCGGGCCGGAGCGCGAGGCCGCCGCCAAGGAACTCGGCGCCCATCACTACATCGATTCGACAACCGCGGACGTCGCCGCCGAACTGCAGCGTCTCGGCGGGGCGGTTGTGGTGCTCGCGACTGCCGCGAGCGCGACGGCGATGGCCGCGACCGTCGCCGGGCTCGCACCCGAGGGGCAACTCGTGACGGTCGGCGTCACCCCCGAGCCACTGCCGATCAGTCCGCTCGATCTCATCAACGGCGGCTTCTCGGTCACCGGGCATCCGTCGGGCACCTCCCGTGATATCGAGGAGACCTTGCACTTCGCCGCGCTGACGGGCGTGCGGGCCGTCATCGAGGAACGACCGCTCGCGCAGGCCGCCGAGGCCTTCGAGCGGATGAACAGCGGCCAGGCCCGCTACCGGATGGTCTTGACCGTCTGACGGGTGTCCCCGGGTGCCGCACTTCAGCTTCACGTGGCTGACATACTGGCCCAGACTGCAGGTTCGCCGAGAGGAAAAACATGCCCATCGCCACGCCCGAGGTCTACGCGGAGATGCTGGCCCGCGCCAAGGAGCACTCGTTCGCGTTCCCGGCCATCAACTGCACGTCGTCGGAAACCGTCAACGCGGCGATCAAAGGTTTCGCCGACGCGGGTAGCGACGGCATCATCCAATTCTCCACCGGCGGCGCCGAATTCGCGTCAGGCCTCGGCATCAAGGACATGGTGACCGGCTCGGTCGCGCTGGCCGAGTTCGCCCACGTCGTCGCCGCCAAGTACGACATCACCGTCGCGCTGCACACCGACCACTGCCCCAAGGACAAGCTCGACGGCTTCGTCCGGCCGCTGCTGGCCATCTCGGCCGAGCGCGTCGCCCGCGGTGAGAACCCGCTGTTCCAGTCGCACATGTGGGACGGTTCCGCGGTGCCGATCGACGAGAACCTGGAGATCGCGCAGGAGCTGCTGAAGCTGACGTCGGCCGCGAACATCATCCTCGAGGTCGAGATCGGCGTCGTCGGCGGTGAAGAGGACGGCGTCGAGGCCGAGATCAACGAGAAGCTGTACACCAGCTCCGAAGACTTCGAGAAGACCATCGACGCGCTGGGCTCCGGCGAGAACGGCAAGTACCTGCTGGCCGCGACCTTCGGCAACGTGCACGGCGTCTACAAGCCGGGCAACGTCAAGCTCAAGCCCGAGGTGCTGGCCGAGGGCCAGAAGGTGGCCGCCGCCAAGCTCGGTCTGCCGGCGGGCGCCAAGCCGTTCGACTTCGTGTTCCACGGCGGTTCGGGCTCGCTGAAGTCGGAGATCGAGGACTCGCTGCGCTACGGCGTCGTGAAGATGAACGTCGACACCGACACCCAGTACGCGTTCACCCGTCCGGTGGCGGCGCACATGTTCACCAACTACGACGGTGTCCTGAAGATCGACGGCGAGGTCGGCAACAAGAAGGTCTACGACCCGCGCAGCTACCTGAAGAAGGCCGAGGCGTCCATGACGCAGCGAGTCATCGAAGCGTGCAACGACCTGCACAGCACGGGCCGCAGCGTCTCGGCGGGGCTGGGCAAGTAGCCAGCACCGCCCACTGGCCGGTCATGCCGCAGGATTCGCGAAATCCTGCGTCGTGACCGGCCATTCGGCGTTCATGGCCGAATGGCCGCGGGTGAGCAGCACCGTGCCCAGCACCGCGACGGCGGCGATGGCCGCGATCACCAGCACCAGTGCGATGACCCAGCCCCAGCTGCGCCGGTCCTTCTGCGTCTTGCCGGTGCCGGGGATCACCTGCGGCGCGGCCGGGGGCATCATCTCGGTTTCCGGGTCCGGCAGCGGGGCGATGATCTGCGTCTTGCCGTCGAAGCCCGACGGCGCGGTGAAGCGCCGCACCGGGATGGTCGGGTCGGTCGCCGGGTCCGCGGGCTCGAAGATCTCGGTTGCCGCCGCCGCATCGTCGCCTGTCGAGGCAGCGCGCTGATCGGCATCGCGACGGTCGTCCGGTCCCGTCGGGTTCGACATGGCGGCTGGGTTCGACATGGGGGTGACTGTCCTCCCGAGATCAGATCGCGCACTTGGGCCTACGCGTCCTGGAGCAGGCCGCGACGTCCTACCAGGAGCTTAATCTCCCGCCTGCGGGATCTGAGCGAGCGGCCGCACGGCACAATGGCGGCCATGACGCGAATGGGTGATCTGCTGGGTCCGGATCCGGTGTTGCTGCCTGCCAACTTCGAGGCCGAGGACGCTCTCGCCGCCGGTAAATCTGCGACCGACGTTGCTGCGGCGCACCCGACGGCCTCTGTCGCGTGGGCCGCCCTGGCCGAGGCCGCGCTGGCCGACGGTCAGACGATCACCGCCTACGCCTACGCCCGGACCGGTTACCACCGCGGGCTGGATCAGTTGCGCCGCAACGGCTGGAAGGGCTTCGGCCCGGTGCCGTTCGCACACGAACCGAACCAGGGCTTCCTGCGGTGCGTGGCGGTGCTGGCGAAGGCGGCGGAATCGATCGGCGAGCAGGACGAGTACCTGCGCTGCCTGGACCTGCTGGACGACTGCGATCCGGCGGCCCGTGGCGAGCTGGGTCTCTAACTAGTCCGCTTCGCAGTGGCAGCCGTCGGCCTCCGGCGGCTCCACCTGGACGGTGGCGTGGTCGAGTCCGCGAGCGGACAGCACGGCGCGCGCCGATTCCAGCACGCGGGCGGAGTCCGCGCTGGACGTCAGATGCGCGGTGGCCATGTCCTTTCCGGGCACCAGGGTCCACACGTGCAGGTCGTGCACATCGGTGAC
Organism: Mycobacterium sp. SMC-16; assembly: GCF_046250085.1. Lineage (NCBI taxonomy): Bacteria > Bacillati > Actinomycetota > Actinomycetes > Mycobacteriales > Mycobacteriaceae > Mycobacterium > Mycobacterium sp. SMC-16. The sequence continues at coordinate 5,109,922 of NZ_CP176427.1, read as the reverse complement.
GCCGTCGACGGCGGCCAGCGCTTCGCGCAGCTCGTCGACGTCGATGTGGCTGGGGGAGGACTCGGACAGGATGCGCAGCGCGGCGCGGGCCAGCGCGATGGCGCGCGGCAGCACCCACAGCGCGACCAGGACGGCGACGACGACGTCGGCGTACGGCCAGCCGGTCGTGACGTTCACGATGCCCGCGATCAGGACGCCGATGCTGCCGACGGTGTCGGCGACGACCTCCATGTAGGCGCCCTTGACGGCGAGGCTGCTGTCGGCGTCGGAGCGCAGTAGCAGGACCACGACGAGGTTCGCGAGCAGTCCCGCGAGGGCGACGACGATCATCGGCACACCGGGAATCTCCGGCGCGTTGCCGATGCGCTCGACGGCCTCGTAGAGGATGAACGCCGCGACGCCCATCAGTAGGACGGCATTGGCGACCGCGGTGAAGACCTCGGCGCGGTGCCAGCCGTAGGTGCGGGCGGCGGACGTCGACCCGCGGCGGGCCAGCAGGACGGCGCCGAGGCCCATGAACATCGCGACCAGGTCGGTCAGCATGTGGCCGGCGTCGGCCAACAGCGCGATCGAGTTGATCAACAGCGCCGTGGTCAGCTCGATGACGAAAAAGACGCTGAGCACGGCCGCGGCGATGATCATGCGGCTGGCGCGCGCGTTCGGGCCATGGCTGTGATCGTGTCCGGCACCCATGCCAGCAATATATGCAGAACTACGCATATGTCGCAAGGCGCCCTGGGATTTGTGCACGATCATCCGCGGTGAGCGCGGAAAATCGTGCACAAATCCCTACCAGGCGGACCAGAAGCGGGTCAGGGCGCTGCCGATCATCGCCAGCCGTGGCGGCACGCCGGTCAGGCTGACGGCGGAGTAGACGACGTTGAAGAACATCCGGTTCAGTTCGGGGACGATCAGCAGCAGCATCAGGATCAGGAAGCCCCACTGCCGGGCGGGCAGCAGTGCGCGCTGGGTGTCGGCGCTCAGGTGCGGTTCCAGTGCGCCGTAGCCGTCCAGCCCCGGAATGGGCAGCAAGTTCAGGAACAGCGCCGTCACCTGCAGGAACCCCAGAAACGCCAGCCCCGCCCAGAACACCGGATGGTCGTTGTCGAACAGCACCGCGGTCGCGACCAGCAGGATGACGGCAAGTACCAGGTTGGCGAACGGTCCGGCCAGGCTGACCAGGGTGCGTTGCCGCGGCGTCATGTATTCGGTGCGCACGTACACCGCGCCGCCGGGCAGGCCGATGCCGCCGAGGGCGATGAACAGCGCCGGCAAGCCCAGTGACAGCAGTGGGCTGGCGTACTTCGCGGGGTTCAGCGTCAGATAGCCGCGCAGCTCGACGTCGCGGTCACCGAACTTCCAGGCGGTGTAGGCGTGGCCGAATTCGTGCAGGCACAGCGAGACCGTCCAGCCCGCGATGACGAACACGAAGACGCCGGCGTAGGCCAGCGGCCGGACCTCGGCGCCGCAGAACCAGGCCACGGCGCCACCGGCGACGGTCAGGGCCACGATCGCCCAGAAGACAGGGCTGGGACGGACAGCGCGCCGCACAGGCATGGTCATGACTGCAAACTAGCCGACCCGCAGCCAACCCTGGATATGGCGGTAGAACGCCGACCGGCGCGCCGGACGGGCGGCCGCCACGCCGTCGCGCTCAACCAAAACTCCGGTGCTGCCGAGCTGCGCCGCGCGGCCGGCGACCCAGCCCCGCCCCGGCCCCGAACGTCCGCGCCCGAGGGCCCGGGCGCGCAGCCCCGGCATGCCGGGCAGCGGTTCGATCACGACGCCCGTCGACTCGCCGTCGAACAGCACCGTGTCGTCGACGACGGCCTCGCCGGTGATGGCGTCGCCGCCCGTCGGCAGCCAGCGCGCGGACCGGACGATCACCGCGCCGGTCTCGTCGCGGATCAGTGGAACACGTTGGGCGACACCGTCTCTGGCGCGCCGCGCGGCACCGAACCCGCCGCGGGTCAGGGGTGGGACGAAGCCGACCTCGACGTCGAGCCGGTCGTCGCGGAGCAGCCGCGCCAGGGTGGCTGACAGGTCGGCGTGACCGCCCACGACGATCACCCGCACCGTGCCGTCGGGGATCGTCGGAGCGCCGGTTGGCGGCACCTGGAGGGCGGTCAGATCCGCCAGCGCGCGGGGTGTCCGGCGGTCGCCGAAGACCAGCGCCACGACCCGGTCGGAAACCTCGCCGGAGACCTCTCTGGCGGTCAAGGCCTCTCCTCTCGTCCTGCTGGGATAAGGTTGCTCACCGGCTGCCACTGTATTCAGGCAGGTAATGCGGGAGGCAAAACGATGCCGGCAATCGTGCTCATCGGGGCCCAATGGGGTGACGAGGGCAAAGGTAAGGCCACCGATCTACTCGGTGGACGTGTGCAATGGGTGGTTCGCTACCAGGGCGGCAACAACGCCGGGCACACGGTGGTACTGCCCACGGGGGAGAACTTCGCTCTCCACCTCATCCCGTCGGGCATCCTGACACCCGGGGTCACCAACGTCATCGGCAACGGTGTCGTGGTCGACCCGGGCGTGCTGCTCAGTGAGCTCTCGGGGCTCGAGGACCGCGGTGTGGACACCTCGAAGCTCATGATCTCGGCTGACGCGCACCTGCTCATGCCGTACCACGTGGCCATCGACAAGGTCACCGAGCGGTACGCGGGCAGCAAGAAGATCGGCACCACCGGTCGCGGCATCGGTCCGTGCTACCAGGACAAGATCGCGCGCATCGGTATCCGGGTCGCCGACGTCCTCGACGAGGAGCAGCTGGCCGCCAAGGTCGAGGCCGCGCTGGAGTTCAAGAACCAGGTGCTGGTCAAGATCTACAACCGCAAGGCACTCGACCCGGCCGAGGTCGTCGAGAGCCTGCTGCAGCAGGCCGAGGGCTTCAAGCACCGCATCGCCGACGCCCGGCTGCTGCTGAACCAGGCCCTGGAGCGCGGCGAGACGGTCCTGCTGGAGGGCTCGCAGGGCACCCTGCTCGACGTCGACCACGGCACCTACCCGTTCGTGACGTCGTCCAACCCGACGGCGGGCGGCGCGGCCGTCGGCTCGGGCATCGGCCCCACCCGCATCTCCACGGTGCTGGGCATCCTCAAGGCCTACACGACCCGCGTGGGCTCGGGCCCGTTCCCGACCGAGCTGTTCGACGAGTACGGCGCGTACCTGTCCAAGACGGGCGGTGAGGTCGGCGTGACCACGGGACGCGCCCGGCGCTGCGGCTGGTTCGACGCCGTCATCGCCCGGTACGCGACCCGCGTCAACGGCATCACCGACTACTTCCTGACCAAGCTCGACGTGCTGTCGAGCCTCGAGACGGTGCCGATCTGCGTCGGCTACACCGTCGACGGCAAGCGCACCGACGAGATGCCGATGACGCAGGCCGACATCGCCCGCGCCGAGCCGATCTACGAAGAGCTGCCGGGCTGGTGGGAGGACATCTCCGGGGCCCGCGAGTTCTCCGATCTGCCGGCCAAGGCGCAGGACTACGTGCTGCGCCTCGAGGAACTGTCCGGAGCGCACGTGTCGTGCATCGGCGTCGGCCCCGGCCGGGACCAGACGATCGTGCGCCGGGACATCCTCGGGTGACCCACGGGGCGAGCGAAGCGACGGGGAAACCCGAAGGTTTCATCGATCAGCACGGCGGGTTCCCTCGATTCGAGGTTGCCGACCCCGGCCCGGGGTTCGGCCGCTTCCTCGAGGGCATGAGGCGGCTGCAGGATCTGGCGGTCTCGGCCAACCCGGACAGCGACACCTGGGATGACGCTGCCGACCGCGTCGAAGAGCTGGTGAAGCTGCTGGGGCCGTTCCAGGCCGCCGAGGGCGTCGGCCCGGCCATCCGGGTGCCGTCGTTGCCGGGTGCCGGCAGCCTGCTGATGCCGCCGTGGACCGTCACGAAGTTCTCGCCCGAGGGTGTCGAGATGGAGGTCGAGTTCAGCCGGTACCACGTGGGCGGCAACTACGCCGTGCACGGCGGGGTGCTGCCGCTGCTGTTCGACCAGGCCTTCGGGATGCTGATCCACGCCGTCAACCGGCCCATGAGCCGCACCGCGTATCTGCACGTCGACTACCGCAAGGTCACCCCCATCGACACGGTGCTGACCGCCAAGGCGCATGTCACCGAGGTCGACGGCCGTAAGACGTTCGTCGCCGCCGAGCTGTTCGACCCCGAGGGCAACCTGCTGGCCGAGGCCAACGGCCTGATGGTGAGCCTGCTGCCCGGCCAGCCCTAAGGCTCGGCGCGCAGCGCGGGCCACCAGATGCGGGGCCCGATCAACGTGAACAGTGCCGGGATGATCACGGTGCGCACCACGAAGGTGTCCAGCAGGATGCCGAGGCCGACGATGATGCCCAGCTGCGTCAGCACGATCAGCGGCAGCACGCCGAGCACGCAGAACACCGCGGCCAGCACGATGCCGGCGCTGGTGATCACCGCCCCAGTCGCCGAGACCGCGCGCACGATGCCCTCGCGGTTGCCGAATTCCGGTGTCTCTTCCCGCGCCCTGGTCACGAGGAAGATCGTGTAGTCGACGCCGAGCGCGACGAGGAACAGGAACGCGAACAGTGGAGTTCCGTTGTCCAGCGCGGGAAAACCGAACAGGTGCACACTGGCCCAGCCGCCGACCCCGAGCGCCGCCAGCGCGCTCAGCACCGTCACCGCCACCAGCAGCAGCGGTGCCAGCGCCGAGCGCAGCAGGACGTAGAGGACGGCCAGGACGACCAGCAGGATCGCCGGGATGACGATCTTCCGGTCGTGCTGAGCCGCCGTTGCGGCGTCGCGGGCCTGCGCGTCTGGGCCGCCGACGACTGCTTGCGCATCGATCTGGCGCACCGAATCACGGAGGGTGTCAATGGTTTTGAACGCTTCCGCGGAGGCCGGTGCAGCGGCCAGAACCACCGACCACTGCGTCAGGCCCGACGCCGAGTGCCCGGCCGGCATCGCCGACACCACGCCGGGGGTACGGGTGATGGCATCGCCCACCGCGGGGGCGGCCGCGATGACGGTGGTCGGATTGGTCAGGCCGCTGGGGAAGTGCGCGGCCAGGGTGTCATAGCCGGCGACAGACTCGGCCTGCACGCGGAACTGCTGGGTCTGGGACAGCCCGATGGGCAGATTCACCAGACCGACGCACAGCGCGGCCAAGCCGGCCAATGCCACCGTGGCGACGCGGCCCGGCCTGCGGGACACGCCCGCCGCGATGCGGTGCCAGAGGCCGCTGTCGGTGAGTGGGGCGGCGTGCGACCCGGTTTCGGGGATGAAGGGCCAGAACAGCCGGCGGCCGAACAGCCCGAGCAGCGGCGGCAGCACCAGCAGGACGAACACCGCCGCGACCACCAGGCCCGACGCCGCCTGCACCCCGAGGCTGCGGTTGCTCGGCGCCGAGGCCAGCAGCAGTGTCAGCAGCGCCAGGACCACGGTGGCGTTGCTGGCGATGATCGCCGGGGCCGCCGCGCGCCACGCTGCTCGCAGGGCGTCGCGATGGTCGCTGCGCCGGGACAGTTCCTCCCGGTAGCGCGAAATGAGCAGCAGCGCATAGTTGGTGCCCGCGCCGAACACCAGCACGCTGGTGATGCCCGCCGTCGAACCGTCCGGGTTCAGGCCCGTCGCCGCGGCCACCGCGGTGCCGACGACCGCGCCCACCTGGTCGGCGAAGCCGATCACCAACAGGGGGATCAGCCAGAGGATGGGGGAGCGGTACGTCACGATGAGCAGTAGTGCCACGACGGTTGCGGTCACCGCGAGCAGCGTGAAGTTTGCGCCGGCAAAGGAATTCGCGATATCGGCGCCGAATGCGGGCCCGCCCGTGACCTGAGCGCGTAGGCCGTCGGGCAGCGAAGCCGACACCTGCGACCGCAGCTCCTGCACCTTGTCGCGGAGTGCGAAGCCGGACAGGTCGCCCGCCAGCGGCGCCACCCGCACCGCGGCCTTGCCGTCCTCGGATACCCGCGCGTCCGCCCCGGCCGCGGCGATATCGGCCGGCGTCAGGGGCGCGTCGTCGCTGCGGGTGACGACGATGATCGCCGGCGCGGTATCGCCGCCCGGGAACTGCGCGCGCAGGGCGTCGGCGCGGGCGGACTCGGCACCGGCGGGCACCGCCACCGGCGATTGCGACGACGAATCCCCGGCGCCGAGCAATGCCATGGCAACGCCGGAGAGCAACAGGACGATCAGGGCCGACGCCCATGCGATTCGGGTGGACACCCCCAAAATATTTCAAATACTTAACTATTAATCAAATGAAATTCGCCGGGCGCTATGCTCTCCGCGTGCCGAAGCCGTCCGACCGCGCCGACCTGGAGGCGCAGATCGCCGCCGACGTGCGGGCGTTGACGGCTGAATCCGACCAGATCGGCCGGGCTTTCGCGGTGCAGAACGAACTGGGCGCCAACGACTTCCGGGCGCTGCTGCACATCATGGTCGCCGAATCCGCGGGGACACCGCTGACTGCCGGTGAGCTGCGCAAGCTGATGGGCACGTCGGGTGCGGCCATCACCTACCTGGTGGAGCGGATGATCGCTTCCGGGCATCTGCGCCGCGAAGCCGATCCGGCCGACCGGCGCAAGGTCATCCTCCGGAACGACGACAAGGGACTCGCCACCGGCCGGGAGTTCTTCAGCCCGCTGGCGCACCTCAACACGCAGGCCCTGGCGGACCTGCCCGATGCGGACCTCGAGGCGGCGCACCGGGTTTTCGTGGCGCTCACCGGTGCGATGCGAGCGTTCCGGGCCGAGCCCGGACCGGAAGCGCCGTGATCACACGGCAGACGAGGCCTTGAGGGCGTCGACGTCTGCCCGGAGCGCGGCCAGCGCGTCCACCACTGTCAGGTTCTTGCCGGCGGCGTTGTGGCCGAGCTGCGGCCAGCCGTTGAGGTTCGGGCCGCGGAGCTGGGTTTGAATGTCCTGCACGATGGCCAGGATTTGGTTGAGAGCCGCGGTGGTGGGGTCGGGTTGAGTCACGGTGCCTCCCTGCAGCAGTGAGATGAGTTGATCGAGCGTGCCCTGGAATGCGTTGCAGTCCACCGAGAGATTCCCGATCAGCGCGGCATCGGTGAATTGCAGGATCTGCGGCGTGGCTCCGCCGTAGGGGAACCAGTAACGCTGATTGTCATTGCCGGGATAGAGATTTGACGCGTAGCCGGTGCCGTTGACGTAGTTCGATGCGATGAGGCCGGGTACCTGAGAGATGTCGGGCGAGCCGATCTGTTGCCAGTACCAGTGCGGGATGTACGACAGTGAGATCGTCACGCCGACGGCGTTGAAGGCATTGACCACGGCCCAGAAGTTGTGGATGTCACCGGAATTCGCCTCGAAGTCCAGCATCGCGTATTTGCCACCGTTGTTGCTGAGCCACGTTTGCGCCTGCGCCGCCGGGCTGTTGGTGGTGACGTAGTGATAGCCGATGTGGGGAAAGTGGTTGTTGCGGCACCACTGTGCGATCACCGGCCAGTACGGATCCCGGTAATAGCTGCCCTCGGACACCTTCTGCTCGATCCAAGAAAAACCCTGTCCGGGCAGCTGGGAGACGAAGGTGATGGCGTCGGCGGCCGAACGGAAGTTGTTGTTCGACGTGTCGGGGCCGTACAGGGTCACAGCAGCACCGTCTCCGGATTCACCGGCGTCCAACTGGTGGTGCTCGCCAAAGCCTTTGTATCGGCGGTGGATCCGTCGCTGAGTTGCACCGTCCACTGCAACCGGCCGTCGCTGTCATGCGTCGCCGTGGCGACGGCGCCCGCCTGCTCGCACATCTCGCCGAGGGCTTCGGGTTTGCCCGCCGCGTTCATAGCGAATCCTCGCCTTCTACCGTAGAGGTCTTGTCCCGCTTAGAATCTCGTTTCGGCGGGGCCACTTTCCACGATAGCGCGATCTCCGCGGCTGGGTCGGTCAGGCGTTCTCCAGTTCGGCGATGACGATCTTCTTCTGTCGCATCATCGTCTGGATCTGTTCGGGCCGGCCGAGCAGCTGGTCCATCTTGGCCGGGATGATCTGCCAGCTGATCCCGAATCGATCCTTGCACCAACCGCATTGCTCGGATTCGGGGACATGCGAGAGCTTGGACCAGTAGTGGTCGATCTCGTCCTGGTCTGCGCATTCGACGACGAACGAGATCGATTCGTTGAAGGTGAACAGCGGCCCACCGTCGAGGCAGACGAAATCGACACCGTTCAAACTGAATCGGCCGTTGAGCACCTTGCCCGACATGCCCTTGAAATGTTCGTCAAGTGCTTCGTCCGGGTACTCCTCCACCGAGATGACGTGGGAATTCGGAAACACCTCGACGTAATAGTTCATGGCCTCGCGGGCCTGGTCGTTGAACCAGAGGCACGGCTGGATGGCGGTCGGCATGTCGTTCTCCTTGTCTGTCAGTCGTTTTCGGTGGATCAGGCGGCCAGCAGCGCGTCGATCTGACCCAGGGCGCCGGTCATGCCCTCGACCATGCCCATCGCGGTCACCTTCTCGAGTTGTTCGAGGTCGGTGAACCGGGTGACGATCGTCATCCGGGTACCGGTGTCGGTCGCGTCGAACGACACCTCCAGACGCATGGTGGGCATCTCGGGGTCGGGCTCGCCGTCGGGCTGCGAGAAGCCGTCTTCGATGAGCAGTCGCGATGGTGCGTCAACTTCGAGCGTCGTCCACCAGCCCGGCGCCTTCTCACCCTCGGGGCCCGTCATGTGGTAGCGCGACTGCCCGCTCGGGGTGAGCTCATGCCGGGTGAAGGTGGCCGGCCAGGTCGGCGGACCCCACCAGCGCTCCAACTGGCGTGGGTCTTCCCATACCTGCCAGACGCGCGCTGGCGGCGCGGTGAACTCGGCCACGAAGGTCATGGTGAGGGCTTGCGGGTCGGCGGCGCTGCTGATCACCGTCATCGGTGGTCCTTAAGTTCGTAGTTGCAGTTACTTCGTATTGCTGAGCGTTACGTTGGGCTGTGACCCGGGTGGGTCGGGTATGGCTGCCATGGTGGTGCCGGCCCTGGTGGTGCGGCTTGAAAGGACTGGCCGCCCGGCCTGCCTGGACTTCCTCGGGCCGCTGATTGAGATCTGCGATGTGATCGCTTGTTTAAGGAAATGCCGGCGAGGTCGTCCTTGGGGATTCTGTTGGCAGACAAGCGAAAAGAGGTCCGGTGACCGAAAAGCAAATGTGGGCTGGGATCGACGTCGGCAAAGAACATCACTGGGTGTGCGTCGTGGACAGCAACGGCAACATGGTGTTCTCGCGCAAGGTGGTCAACGACGAGCGCACGATCGGCGACCTGGTCGCCGAAATCGACACGCTTGCCGGTGAGGTGTCCTGGACAGTGGACTTGAGCAACGTGTACGCCGCCCTGGTGCTCACGGTGCTGGCCGATGCAGGCAAGACGGTGCGATACCTTGCGGGCCGGCAGGTGTGGCAAGCATCGGCCACCTACCGCGGTGGTGAGTCCAAGACCGATGCCAAAGACGCCCGGGTGATTGCCGATCAATCCCGGATGCGCGGTGCGGACCTGCCGGTCCTGCGTCCCGGCGATGACCTGATCACCGAACTGCGCATGCTCACCGCCCACCGCGCCGATCTGGTGGCCGACCGCACCCGCACCATCAACCGCCTGCGCCAACAACTGCTGGCCGTATGCCCGGCACTCGAACGCGTCGCCGAACTGACCCAAGACCGGGGTTGGGCGGTACTGCTGGCGCACTACCAGCGGCCGAAAGCGATTCGCCGAACCGGTGTTTCGCGGCTGACCAAGGTGCTGGCGGCGGCCGGGGTGCGCAACGCCGCCACGATCGCGGCTGCCGCGGTAACTGCTGCCAAGGCCCAGACCGTCCGCCTGCCAGGTGAGGATGTGGGTGCCGGATTGGTCGCCGAGTTGGCCCAGGGGGTGATGAACCTCGATGAGCGCATCAAACACACCGACGCGGACATCGAGGAACGATTTCGCCGCCATCCGCTCGCTGAGGTGATCACCAGCCTGCCCGGCATGGGCTTTCGGCTCGGCGCCGAATTCCTTGCCGTGGTCGGCGATCCCGCATTGCTGGAATCGCCTGACCAACTCGCTGCCTGGGCCGGATTGGCGCCGGTATCCAAAGATTCCGGAAAACGCACCGGCCGGCTGCACACGCCCAAGCGCTACAGCCGACGGCTGCGCCGGGTGATGTACATGTCCGCGCTGACCGCGATCCGCTGCGATCCCACGTCGAAGGCGTACTACCAGCGCAAACGAGACCAAGGCAAACGCGCCATCCCTGCCACCATCTGCCTGGCCCGCCGACGCGTCAACGTCCTCTACGCCCTCATCCGTGACAACCGGACCTGGCACCCCGACACGCCCCAAATCGCCACGGCGGCGGCTTGACACGGTCATTGAGAGTCCTTTCGGTTGGGTGGTGTTGTGCGGCTTGATGTTTGGTGGGGCGGATAGCCGTCTTCGGCGAGGATCGCCTCGATGCTCGCGGCGCGGTCGTGCCAGAGCGCCGCGTACCGCTCCAGGAGCACGCCCGCGCGGTGCAGGGTTTCGGGCACCGCACGCACGAGTTGTTCCCGGCCGCGGCGCTCTTTATGCACCAGCGCGGCTCCGGCCAGTACCGCGACGTGCTTCTGCACCGCGGCGAAACTCATGTCGTAGCCACGCGTGAGCGCGCTCACCGACTGGTCGCTGCGCATCGTGCGGGCAACGATGTCGCGGCGCGTGGCGTCCGCCAATGCGTGGAAGATCCGGTCGATCTCCGCATCGGTGAATGCTTCGCGAAAAGTATCTACAACCATTTGGTTGTAGATTAGGCCGGCGTCGTGGCGGCGTCAAGGGCGGGTTGCGTCGAAGTGCACGGTGGCCCGTTGACCCTGTATCCAGGGCGTATTTGTGCGAGTAGGCGTCGCCGTGTGTACAGGCCCAACTTGAATCTCGGCGCGGGAGCCGAGCCCTACTCGCGGTTGAGCGCCGCCTCTTCCAGATCCAGCCCGTGCAGCACCGAGCGCAGCACCTCGTCGTCGATGTTTCCGGCGTCGCGTTCGGCGATGTATGTCTCGCGCTCGGCCGCCAGCATCTCCAGCCGCAGCCGCCGCATGGCCGACGCCGGGCTTTCGCCGATGTCGTCGTCACTGCGCCCGAGTCGTTCCCACACCGCGTTGCGGCGCCGGTCGTTCCAGCTCTGCAATACCTCGCCGACGTGCTGTTGGGCGCTGGAATCGCTGCTGCGAGCCAGCAATTCGTCGAGCCGGTCGGCCGCCGCCTGCGCCGCGCGACTCGAGGCCGCGGCCTGCTCCAGGGCATCCTGATGGGCCTCGGCCTCGCTGCGCACGTCGAGCGTGCGGATCAGCCACGGCAACGTCAGGCCGTGCAGCAGCAGCGTGCCGATCACCACGACGAACGTCAGGAACACCAGTTGCGGCCGCCCCGGGAACGGGTCCCCGCTCAGTGTCACGAGAGGCACACCGAACGCCGCGGCCAGTGACACGACACCGCGCATGCCTGCCCACGCCACGATGAAGACCTGCGACGGGGTCGGGGCGGGTTCTCGGTCCCGGACCCCGCGGAACAGCATCCGTGGCGTGTAGGCCATGACGTACACCCAGACGATGCGGACGGCGATCACCGTCGCCAGCACCGCGGCCGACGCCACGGCGAGGGTGACGGCGCGGATGCCGGTCAGCTCGTCGATGACGGTCGGCAGCTGCAGTCCGATCATCAGGAACGCGAGGGATTCCAGCACCAGCTGGATCGACTTCCACACCGCGTCGTCCTGCAGGCGGGTGGCGTACGACGCCCGCGTCGCGCGCTGTCCGAGCAGCAGCGCGGCGACCACCACCGCGATCACGCCGGAGCCGTGCGCTTCTTCGGCCAGCCAGTAGACGAAATACGGTGCGACGAGCCCGATGGCGCTCTCCACCAGCGGGTCGTCCAGCCAGGTCCGGATGAATTCGATGAGCCACCCGATCAGCCCGCCGATCACGACACCGCCCAGCGCGGCGAGCGCGAACGTGCCCAGCGCGCCCTGCCAGGTCGCTGCCGCGCCGACGGCGGCGGCCAGCGCGACCTTGTACGCGGTCAGCGCCGTGGCGTCGTTGAGCAGGCTCTCGCCGCCGAGCAGCGTCATGATCTGGCGGGGCAGTCCGAGGCGCCGGCCGATGGCCGCGGCCGAGACCGCGTCGGGCGGCGCGACGATGGCGCCCAGCGTGAGCGCCGCGGCGACCGTCAGCTCCGGGACGGTGTGAAACGCGACGAACCCCACGACCAGGGTGGTGGCCAGTGGCAGCCCGACCGCGAGCAGCCCGATGGGACGCACGTTCTTGCGCAGGGCCAGGTAGCTGCTCTCCAGCCCGGCCGACCACAGCAGTGGCGGCAGCACGACGAACATCACCAACTGCGGCTGCATCTCGATGGCCGGCACGCCGGGGATCAGCCCGACGGCCAGTCCGGCGACGACGAGTCCCAGTGGCGCGGAGACGTCGTAACGGCGGGCCAGCGCGGCCAACAACACCGAGGCCACCAGCACTGCCAGCAGTGGGGCACCCATGTCCTCAAACCTCCTCGGTCAGCCGGGCCCTATCCTTGTTCAACATGCTGGGGAAATGGATGCAGTCACGGGCAACGCGTCCGCGTGAAGAAAATTCCCCGACTACCTGCACGCACCTCGCCGACGCCGTCGGCCAAGCAGAACCGGAGCCGCAGACGCCCGGCCGCTGTGGTGACTGTGCGGCACTTGGGGAGGATACGTGGGCGCACCTTCGGATGTGTCTGACCTGCGGACAGGTCAGCTGTTGTGATTCCAGTCCGCACCAACACGCCAACGAGCACTACCGTCGCACGGGCCACCCCGTGATGCGCTCGGTCGAGCCGGGGGAGAGCTGGCGCTGGTGCTACGTCGACATCAGGTTGGGTTGACGGGAGATTGGCCGGCGGGGCGAGCGGAGCGACGGGGGAGGTTGGTGACTTGGTAGACCGGACAACGGTTCTGGTGCTCGGTGCCGGTGAGCTGAGCAGTGAACTGGTGCTGTCGTTCCAGCGGCTGGGGACGCGGGCGACCGCGGTGCCCGCGCCGACCGGAGCGGCGGCGTTGCGGACCCTGATCGACCGGCACACCCCACAGGTGGTGGTCGTGCAGTCCCCGGCGGCGGATCTCGGCGCCGACGTCGTGCAGGCGCTGGCCGGGCTCGAGGAAGTCGCGGTGTTCCCGACGCCGGGTGCCTTGCGGCTCGCGTCCGACCGCGAGGCGTTGCGCACCCTGGCGGCCAACGAGCTGGGGCTGCCGACGGCGCCGTTCTGGTTCGCCGGATCGGTCGACGAACTCACCGCGGTGGCCGAGCACGCCGGGCTGCCGCTCACCATCACGCCGGTGACGCATGCCGCGAACGAGGGCGCGGGGCGTTCGGTGCTGTCGCGTCTCGAGGACGTCGACGTGGCGTGGCACCGTGCGGTGGCCGCGGGCGGCGAGCGCGTGATGGCCGAGACGGCCGTCGACGTGACGGCGGAGTTCACCATGCTGACGGTGCGGACCCAGGGTCAGGCGGGTCCGGTGGTGCAGTTCTGTGAGCCGATCGGTCACCGCCACGAGACGGGCGGTCCGCTGGAGTTGTGGCAGCCGCAGCTGTTGTCGGAGCCGGCGCTGGACGCGGCGCGCTCGATCGCCGCCCGGATCGCGGGCAAGCTGGGCGGCACGGGGCTGTTCACGGTGGACCTGCTGCTCGGTGCCGACCCGGAGTCCGGGGCCGAGGAGGTCTATTTCGCGACGGTCCATCCGATGCTGACGGGCGCGGGCTTCGTCACGACGCGTTCGCAGCGGCTGTCGCAGTTCGACCTGCACGCGCGGGCGATCCTCGGACTGCCCGTCGACACCATCATGATCTCGCCGGCCGCCGGTGAGGTGAGCCGCCCGTCGGCCGACAGGGCCGCGCTCGTGCGCGCACTGCCGGATGCGCTGGCCATCGCCGAGAGCGACGTGCGGCTCTCCGGTGAGGTGTGCGTGGCATTGGCGACGGCGCCGGACGTCGTGCGGGCGCGCGACCGCGCGCATCAGGTGGCCGCTGTGCTCAACCACTCGGCGATCAACCAGACGGGGACGTGACCATGACCGAATCGGAATCGCACCCGCGGCAGACGCTGGGCCCGTTCCTGGCCGCGCTGGCGCTGATTGTGGTCCTCGTGGTCATAATCGCCGTCCTGAACGCGATCGGGGTGTTCGGCCGGAACGATCCGACGCCGGAGCAGCTGGTGCGCACCGCGGTCGTCGGCCAGAACGACGGGCTGCAGCGCAAGGACTACGCGCGCTTCCAGACGTACACCTGCAAGGCCCAGGCCGGTACCGAGGCGGATTTGCTTGCCAAGCAAGAGGATTCGGCCGCCAAGAACGGGCAGCGCTACGTCGACGAGGTGCGCGACATCAAGTTCGACGGCCAGAAGGCCACCGCCGTGCTGATGTATCACTTCGACAAGACGCCGGACCAGAAGCCCACGGCGCCGGTGGTGCTGGTGAACGAGGACGGCGCGTGGAAGGTGTGCTCGCCGGTCCCGAGCTAGTTTGTGACAGACTCGCATCCGTGAGCTACGCGGGAGATATCACGCCGCAGCAGGCCTGGGAACTGCTGAGCGAGAACCCCGAGGCGGTGCTTGTCGACTGCCGGACCGACGCCGAATGGCGCTGGGTGGGCGTGCCCGACATCTCCAGCCTCGGACGTGACGTTGTGTACATCGAGTGGGTGTCGAATGACGGCAAACGCAACACGGGTTTCGTCGACGACCTGCTGGCCGCGGGTGTGACGCCCGGCGAGCGGCCGGTGGTGTTCCTCTGTCGCTCGGGTAACCGTTCGATCGGTGCCGCCGAGGCGGCGACGGCGGCGGGCATCGGCCCGTCGTACAACGTGCTCGACGGTTTCGAGGGTCACCTGGACGAGCAGGGGCATCGCGGTGGCAGCGGCTGGCGCGCCATCGGACTGCCGTGGGTGCAGTCGTGAGGGGCCTGAAGGCCGACGGCGTCCCCTCGGTCCGGGTCCCGGCGCCGCTGCCCGACGGCGTGAGCCAGGCGACCATCGGCGTGCGCGGCGGCCTGCTGCGGTCCGAGTTCGAGGAGACCGCCGAGGCGATGTTCCTGACCTCGGGGTACGTCTACGAGTCGGCGGCTGCCGCGGAGCAGGCGTTCACCGGTGAGATCGACCGTTACGTGTACTCGCGCTACGGCAACCCGACCATCCAGATGTTCGAGGAACGGCTGCGGCTCATCGAAGGGGCACCGGCCGCTTTCGCGACGGCAACCGGCATGGCGGCGGTGTTCACCGCGCTGGGCGCGCTGCTCGCCGCCGGCGACCGGTTGGTCGCGGCGCGCAGCCTGTTCGGGTCCTGCTTCGTGGTGTGCAACGAGATTCTCCCGCGCTGGGGCGTCGAGACCGTCTTCGTCGACGGCGACGACCTGTCGCAGTGGGAGGAGGCACTGTCGGTGCCGACCACCGCGGTGTTCTTCGAGACGCCGTCCAACCCGATGCAGTCGCTGGTCGACATCGCCGCGGTTTCGGAGCTGGCGCACGCCGCCGGCGCAAAAGTGGTGCTGGACAACGTCTTCGCGACGCCCCTGCTGCAGCAGGGGATGGAACTGGGCGCCGATGTCGTCGTGTACTCGGGTACCAAGCACATCGACGGCCAGGGCCGGGTGCTCGGTGGTGCGATCCTCGGCGACAAGGAGTACATCTCCGGGCCGGTGCAGCAGCTGATGCGGCACACGGGCCCGGCGATCAGCGCGTTCAATGCCTGGACGATGCTGAAAGGCCTTGAGACGCTGGCCATTCGGGTCGACTACTCGAACCGGTCCGCGCAGCGGGTGGCCGAGTTCCTGGAAGGTGTGCGCGGCGTGAACTGGGTGAAATACCCGTTCCTGCAGTCACATCCGCAGCATGACCTGGCCAAGCGGCAGATGCGCGGCGGCGGCACCGTCGTCACCTTCGAGCTCGACGGCGGCAAGGACCGGGCGTTCGAGGTGCTCGACAAGCTGCAGGTCATCGACATCTCCAACAACCTCGGCGATTCCAAGACGCTGATCACCCACCCGGCCACCACCACGCACCGCGCGATGGGGCCGGAGGGCCGGGCCGCGATCGGGCTGGGCGACGGCGTGGTGCGGATTTCCGTCGGCCTCGAGGGCACCGAGGATCTGATCGCCGACCTGGACCAGGCGCTGAGCTAGGAGCGTGGGTCAGTAACACGCCGGGCGGGGTGTTGGTGCGAGCTGCCGGTATACGGGATCCTTAGGTGTGCGTGATGATCTCGGTGATGGCGGGTTGTTCGAGGTAGACCCCGGGCAGCGGGTGGATTCACATTCTGTGGCGCCGAAGGCGCCGGTGGACAAGACGTTTCGCCCGTTCGCGCCGGAGCAGGGCCTGTTGTTGCCGCCGTCGCTCGATGACTGGCTGCCCGCTGAGCATCTGGCCCGGTTCATCGCCGAGTTGGTCGATGAGCATCTGGACTTGTCCCGGATCCATGCCGCCTATACCGAGGTCCGGGGTGGGCCACCGTACGATCCGCGGCTGCTGGTGCGGATTCTGCTGTACGGGTACACGACCGGGGTGCGTTCCTCGCGCAAGCTGGAAGCCGCCTGTGTTGACGTGGTCGCGTTTCGGTGGCTGGCCTCTGGTAGCGCCCCCGATTACCGGGCGATCGCCCGGTTCCGTAAACGCCACCTGTCCGCCCTGGGACATGTGTTCGTGCAGGCGTTGGCGTTGTGTCAGGCCGCGGGCATGGTGTCCCTGGGCCGGGTCGCCCTTGATGGCACGAAGGTGCGGGCCAACGCCTCCAAACGCAAAGCGATGAGTTATGCCCGGATGACCGAGAAAGAGAAAGTCCTGGCCGCCGAGGTGTCAGCGCTGCTATTGGAAGCTGAACGGATCGACAAGGCCGAAGACCAGCAGTTCGGTAAGGACCGCCGTGGTGATGAGCTCCCGGCCGAGTTGGCCCGCCGCGAGACCCGGCTGGTGAAGATTCGCCAGGCCAAAGCCGCCCTGGAGCACGAAGCCGCCGAGGCGGCCCGCGCCGACGCTGAACGCAAAGCCCGTGAACGCGACGATGATGACGACACCACCACCAGTGCGGGAGCGGCCGCCGCCGCAGCAGCCACACCGAAACCCAAGGCGCAGCGCAACTTCACCGATCCGGATTCCAAGATCATGCTCACCGCCGATGGGGCGTTTCACCAGTGCTACAACGCCGCGGCTGTGGTCGATGCCGATCATCAGGTGATCGTGGCCACCGCAGTGGGCACCAACGCCGCCGATGTGGGCACCCTGTTGCCGATGACCCGGCAAGCGGCGGCCAACACCGGCCGGGTTCCCGCCCAGGTGCTCGCTGATGCCGGCTACAGCAGCGCCGCCAACTGTGAGGCCGCCGCCGCATACACCGCTACGTATGGGACCGAGTTCTTCATTGCCCCCGGCCGCCGGCGCCGTGATGACCCGGCCCCGGTGGCCCCACGCGGACGCATCCCGGCCGATGCCACCACCAAGCAACGGATGGCCCGCAAGCTCACCACCAAACGTGGCCAGCAGGTTTATGCCCGCCGTAAAGCCATCGTGGAACCGGTGTTCGGTCAGATGTCGACGCTGCAGAACGCCAAACATCTTCTGCTGCGCGGCCTTGAGCAGGCCCGCGGCGAATGGCTATTGCTCGCGGCGTGCCACAACATACGAAAACTGCACGGCCACATCGGACTTACCGGCCTCTCGGCCCTACCCGCCTATTGAGGCCCCGTCGGCAGGGCACCGGGCGCACTGGGCGCTCACCACACGCGATCGCGCATCGAACGTGCAACCAGATCACCTCAGAGCCACGGACTGCGATCTGTACGCACCTTCGACGACCTCACCCCACCAACGGCTTACCGACCCAAGCTCCTAGGGGGCTGGAGCATGTCCAAGCAGACAGCGGCCAAGAAGGCCCGTCGCAAGAAGCGGCAGACCACCCGCAACGCCAACTGGCTGCCCGACGAGGTGCATGCCGAAGTCGAGGCCGTCGGGCGGATCGCGGGCGAAATCCTGCCGCGCGGTTGGGTATTCGATTCGGACTACTCCAACGACGAGTACCTCATCTGGTACTATCCGCCGTCGGGCTTCGAAAGCACCGAGGACGATCCGCGTGAGTTGGTGACGCGGATCTGGGTCTCCGATCCGGACCAGCCGCAGCTCATCCTCGTCGGTACCGAAGAGGACGGCGAGATCTACAGCTTCACGGTCGAGCAGTTGATGGCGAACCTGGATGTCATCGAGGCCTACCGCGTCGGGGAGCCGTTTCCGCAGTTCTGATTTCGACCGTCAGCCGACGGGCGAGACCTGATAGTGCGCGATCTGCCAGCCATTGTCTCCTTGTGTGACAAGGACACTCAGGTTCAGGCTGATCACCGCGCCGTCGGGGCGGGTGAAGTCGGCCCGGGTGTAGGCCAGGACGACGCCGGCCGCGGGCTCCCGGATCTCGTTGATGCGGTAGTCGACCGTCAGGCCGACCGGCTGAGATTCGTAGTAGTCGAAGACGCCCTGGCGCCCCACGGTGTAGGGCCGCAGCCCCTGGAATATCGCGTCGTCGGTGAAGACCGCCGCGACCTGGTCCGGCCGGTGGGCGGCGATGCCCGCCTGCCACCGGTCCAGGACCTCGCGGACCACGTCAGTGCCCGGCACTCTGACCACCATCCACGTGCAGGATCTCGCCGGTGACGAACTTGGCGTTCTCCAGGTACAGGACGCCGTCGACGACGTCGGAGATGTCACCCATGTGGCCGACCGGGTGCAGCGCCGAGAGGAACTCGTGCGTCTCCGGCGCGTGCATCGGAGTGCGGATGATGCCCAGGGCGACGGCATTGGCCCGGATTCCGCGGGTGCCGTATTCGACGGCCAGCGCCCTGGTCGCGGCGTTCAGGCCACCCTTGGTCAGTGACGCCAGCGCCGAGGGCACCTGCGAGTTGGCCTGATCCACCAGGCTGGTCGAGATGGTGACGACGTGCCCGCCGTCGCCCTGGGCCTCCATGGTCCTGATGGCGGCGCGGGTCAGTTCGAAGAAGCCGCGGGAATTCACGCCGGTGATGGCGTCGTAGTCCGCGTCGGTGTACTCGGTGAAGGGCTTGGCGATGAAGATGCCGGCGTTGTTGACGACGGTGTCGACGCGCCCGAAGTGCTCGACCGCGGCATCGACCAACCGCTGGCCGACGCCCGGCTGGGCGACGTCACCGGCGACGGTGAGAACCATGGGATCGTCGCTCTCGGCGATGGTGCGGGAGTTGGCGACGACGGCGTAGCCCAGCTTGCGGCAGCCGGCCACCAGGGCTTCGCCGATGCCCTGGGATGCGCCGGTGACGATCGCGACGCGGGTTGTGGTGCTCATCGGGGGTTCCTTTCGGTTGACGTTGCTGCCCATCACAACCTCGGCCGGCCCACATCGATGCCGCTGCCACGGGACCTGTTCGCTTCCTGCTGAGAGGCTCTGCCTACTACGTTGTCGACATGGAGCTGCGGCAACTTCGGTACTTCGTCGCCGTTGCCGATGAGCTGAATTTCGGGCGTGCCGCCAAACGGCTGCGTATCGCCGGGCCGTCACTGTCCCAGCAGATCAAGGCACTCGAGCGTGACCTCAAGGTGGAGCTGTTCGACCGGGACCGGCGATCGGTGCGCCTGACCGCGGCAGGCGCGTCGCTGTTGCCGCACGCCCGGTCCCTGGTGGCGCAGGCCGACGAATTACGCAGGCGGGCAATCGGTTTGTCGAACTCCGAACCGATCCGGATCGGCTACGTCAACTGGTGCCCGACCGACCTGGCCGAGCGCGCGGCCGGCGTCGCGCAGCTGCGCGTCGACACCTGGGTGATGCCGTCGCACGCGCAGGCGGCCCGGGTTGCCGAGGGCATCCTCGACCTGGCCATCTGCTGGGTGCAGACCGGTGATCTGGAGGACCTCGAACTGGAAGCCCGGCTGATGGGGGTGGACCGGCTCTTCGCGCTGTGCGTCGGCGCCGACGACTCCCCCGTGTTGGCGAAAGACACACTGGTGCTGGTGGATTCGGACACGGCGAGCTGGGAGTCGTGGAACCGCTACGGCGAGCAGTTCGCCGCGGACACCGGTGCGCGGGTGATGCGCACCGACGACGGCGGCGTCACGGGTCCGACTTTCTTCGAGCACGTCCGCCAGCTGGGCCGTCCGGTGCTCAACAACCCCAGGGGGCAGACCGATGCCCTGCCGCGAGACCTGGTGCGCCGCCCGGTGATTCAACCGACCCCGCTGTGGACCTGGTCACTCGTGTGGCGGCGGGGAGAAGACAACCCGGCCGTGCACGCTGTCGTCGACGCGCTCACGCGGGACGCGGCCGTCGGGATCGATGACGCGGCGTGGCTGCCGTCCACTGATCCACATCAACAGCGCGGCCAGGGCCGCCAGTAGCACGACAGCGGCACCGGCGAGCAACGCCTGCTGAAAACCGTTGTGCAGCAGGGGTGCCACCGCAACGGGCCCGACGATCTGGCCGACGGAGTATCCCGTCGTCAACAGTGCGACGGCGCCCGGGAACTGCAACGCGCGGCCGGCGGCGAGCGCCAGGGTGCTGATGCCGATGAACGTGCCGCCGAACAGCACCGCCCCGGCGAGTGCGGCAACGCTGTTCCCCGTTCCCGCCCAGGCGATTCCGGCAGCTTGCAGCAACAACGCCGCGACGAGCAGCGCCGGATAGGAGAAGCGGCCGGTGAACCGCGCCCACAAGGCAGCCGACGGCGCGGCGGCCAGGCCGACCAACAGCCACACCGCACTGCCGAGTCCGCCCGGTGACTGCTGCGCGACCGCGGCGACCAGGAACGTGCCGGCGATGATGTAGCCGACGCCTTCGAGGGTGTAGCTCGCCATCAGCAACGCCAGCGGGCCGCGGGCGCTGCCCTGTTCGTCGGCAGGAACTTTCGGTGTGTCGCCGGAGGTCCCGGGTCGCATGTGCCAGGCGAACGCACTGAGCAGTGCGGCCAAGACCGTCGCCGCCCACCAGGCAACCTGCCAGTCCTTCGTGGCGGGCAGGGCCGCGGACAACGCGATGCCGATACCGACGCCGCTGAACGCCCAGCCGGCGTGGTGGGCCGGATGACCGTGATCCATCAGGGTGTTGACGGCGATCACGAAGACCAGCGCGCTGGCGATGCCGGCAACCAGCCGTAGCGCGCCCCACTCGATGACGCTGGTGCTCAGCGCCATTGCCGCCAGCGTCGCCACCAGGATCGCCAACGACGCCCGGCACGCGAGCACGGACCGGGCCAGCCGTGGCGAGACCGCGGCGCCCACCGCGCCGATCAGGTAACCGACGTAGTTGGCGGTGGCGAGCTGCCCCGCGGCCTGCGCGGTGAGGCCGGCGTCGGCCGTCATCAGCGGCAGGATCGGCGTGTAGGCGAAGCGGCCGATGCCCATCGCCGCGGCCAGGGCTGCCGCGGCGCGGGCGATCGAGAGCCAGGCGGACTTGGGCATGCCTCATGGTGCGTGGGCGGCGGCGTCACCCGCCACGACCTGTTCCCTTACAGCTGTGAGGAATTGCCTCACACGCGACTCATGGCGCGACGAAGTGCTCGGCGGAGAGGACACCGGATAGCCGATCTCCCAGCTCGGCGGAGAACCGCAGGACCATCGGCAGTGGCCGGTGGTGGATCGCCGCACTGGTCACCTTGCCCTCGGCATCGCGATCGAGAATGGTGATACCGCGGATCGCCAGGCCACCGAAAGCGGTTGCTCGCCACTGCAGGTAGCTGGTCGACCCGGCGTGCGCGGACTCGGTGAACTCCAACGTCTCGTAGATCGAACTCGCGGTGGCCATCACGGTGGCGACGAGTTCTCTGCCCCGGATTGGGGCCATCAGTGCGGTGGCATCCAGCACGATGTCGTCGGCGAACTCCGCGGCGAACGTGGTCCGGGATTGCTGCGCGAAACCGTCCTGCCAGCCGCTCATTTCGTCGCTCCGGAGGCGGACCAGGCGGCGGTGTCGATGGGGGAGAAGTCGGTCGGCCTGCCGTCGAGGCGGCCGGCCCGCCGGGTGCCGAGCGTCTTGACGACGTCGTCGGGCAGTGGCGTCGTGAAGATGTTGTCGATCAGCGAGTATTCGGCGGCCAGGCGCCCGAACGCGCCCAGCGCGCCGACGTCGATGCGTCCGTTCGGCAGGTAGAGCTCGTCGCGGACGTGAATCTTCTTCACCCGCCCCCACACGACGTGATCGGGTAGGGGCGGCATCTCGAAGATGCGGTCCACCACGCACTCGAACGAGATCGGGGCCTCGGCGATACGCGGTGCCGAGATGGTCTCCGACGCGGCCTTGTGGAGACCGAGCGCCTCGAATTCGTCGACGTCATGGTCGAATTCGAATGCCGAGCGATGCACGGTGTCCGCATTGTCGATCGTCGCGATGTTCACGACGAACTCGCCTGTGTCGCGGATGTTGACGAAGGTGTCTTTCAGCGTGACGCCGTCGGACCGCGGCTGCAGGCTGATGGACAGCATCGGTGGCATGCGGCCGACAACGGTGAAGAACGAGATGGGCGCGATGTTGCCGACGCCTGCGGTCGAGGCGGTGCTGACCCAGGCGATGGGCCGGGGTAGGACGCTGCCGATCAGCAGCTTGTAGCTCGAGGTGGGATCGAGATCGGTGGGGTCGATGACCATGACGGAATGCCTTTCAGGACAGGAGGGCCAGGGCGCTGTACCAGACGGGCCCGACGTTCAGCCGGTCCGGATACAGCCGGATCATGTAGTCGAAAAACTCACGGGGACTGGGCTTTCCGGCCAGCAGCCGCTGGGCGTCGAGCAGGTAGTCGCGGGTCTGGTCGATGATCGCCGGATCGTCGGGGAGGTCCTTGTTCTTGTGTCCTGCGACCACGGCGCGGGGCCGGAGTGCGGCGACCTGGTTGAGGGCCTGCAACCACGACCGGATGCCACCGTGATCGCTTTCCAGCAGGTACTGGTGCACGCCGTTGTAGGCGACGTCGCCGGCGACGACCAGTCCGATCGACGGCACGTGCAGCACGGTCGTGTCGTCGGTATCGGTGTGGCCCACCTCGATCGGCACCAGGCGCTGACCTTCCAACTCGAACCCTTCGGGGGGAACCTGTTGGTAGACAACGGGGCTCGGTGGGATCATGCCGGGAAAGTCGACGTCCCACATCTGGGCGCGGCCCGCCACGGCCTGCTCGTGCATCTTGCCGATGGTGCCGGCGGTCGCGTAGGCGACGGCACCGGGAAAGCGTTGCAGCAGAACATCGGTGCCGAACCAGTGGTCGCCGTGGCCATGCGTGGCGTAGATCGCCGTCAGCCGCCTGCCGGAGTTCTCGATCCAGTCGCCGACGCGGCTGATCTGCTCGTGGGTGAACGGCGGGTCGACGAGGACGGCGTCGTGGTCGCCGAAGATGAGCGTGGACGACACCGGGGAGGACACGATGGGGCTGCCGTCGGGCAGTCGCTGGTCGCGGTAGCGGCGCAGTCCGTCGTGCACCAGCACGTCGTAGTTCAGGGTGGTCATGACGAGGTCCTTTCAGGCGAGGTGTTCGGTGAACCAGTCGCGGGCGGCGCCGCCGGCCTTCGGGAACTGGTCGAGGTAGGCGGCGAAGTGCCCGCCGTCGACGGTGACGAGCTTCTTGGGTTCGAGTGCCTGCTCGTAGGCGTGGAGTTCCAGATCGGTCATGGTGACGGTGTCGCGCAGTCCGACGATCATGAGCAGCGGCGTGGGCGAAACGCGCGCGATCCAGGTGCCCGGCTCGTACATGCGCGCCGCGCGTGACGAGCGCACCGTCATCGTGTTGTCCCACAACCCGTTCGGCACTGGCTGGGTGTAGAACGAGATGGCCGCCGCGGACCGGTATGCGGCGGGCACCGCCGGGTCGTCGCCGACGACGGCCTGCACGGCCGGCGCTTCGCCGCAGAACTGGCGGCGCTCGTCGTCGATGAGTGCGGCTTCCAGGGCCGCCACGTGTTCGGGAGCGACGCGCCGCAGGCTCTGCTGATAGCCGCTGATGGTCGGGACCTGCGCGACGACAGCCCGCAGCCGCCGGTCGGTGGCGCCCAGCACGATGGCGTGGCCACCGGCATAACTGGTGCCCCACAAGCCGATTCGCGTCGGATCGACCGACGGCTGACTTTCGAGGAACGAGATCGCGCGCCGCCAGTCCGCGATCTGCACACACGGGTCGACGTCGCCGCGCGGTGTTCCGTCGCTGGCACCGAAACCGCGGTGGTCGTGCACCAGGACGACGAACCCGGCGTCGGCGAACAGTTCTGCAAACCGTGCCAGCCCGTGTTCCTTCACCCCGGCGAAGCCGTGGGCCATCGTGATCGCCGGGTGCGGTCCCGCGCCGTCCGGAATGAACAGCCAGCCGCGGAGCGTCACTCCGTCGGCTGCGGTGAATTCGACGTCCTGTCGCTCCATGGTCCACGCTCCTCGTCTGGTGATGTCCACGATCAGCCCGGAATGTGGTCCGTGGGAACGCCGCGGTGATCCTGGTATTGGCAGGGCCAGGTTTAGGCTCAGACGATGGCGAAGGGGAATGCGCTCGGCGACTATCTGCGGTCTCGCCGTGAACAGATCCGCCCCGAGGATGTCGGATTGATCGCCGGCTCCCGCCGCCGGGTGGCCGGCCTGCGCCGTGAAGAGCTGGCTCTGCTTGCCGGGATCAGCTCCGATTACTACCTGCGACTCGAGCAGGGCCGCGACACGAATCCGTCCCCGCAGGTGCTCGACGCCTTGGCCCGGGCGCTGCAGCTGGACATCAACGGCACGGAATATCTGTACCGCCTGGCGAATCCCACCGGAATCCGTTGGGAGAAATCAGAATTGGAGCAGGCCGCCGATGGGCTGGACGAGCTGATCGATCAGTTCCCGATGCCTGCTTTCGTGGCCAACCGCTACCAGGTGGTGCTTGCCGCCAACCATCTCGCCTGTGCGCTGGCGCCCGGTTTCCGGCCGGGACAGAACATCCTGGCCTGGCGGCTCCTGGACCCCGCGGCCCAGGATTTCTTCGTCGACTGGGACGAGGCGATGGAGATCGCGGTAGGTGGTCTGCGCGAGGTGACGGGTGATCACCCCGACGATCCCTATCTCCAGCGGATGGTCGGTGGATTGTCTGCTGCCAGTACACGATTCCGGGAGCTCTGGGGGCGGGCCGACGTCGGTTACCGGCCGGGTGTCACCCACATGCGCCACCCGGTGGTCGGTGACCTCTTCCTGCATCGCAATCGACTGAACCTGCCGCACTCGGGTGGGCAGCACGTCATCACATTCCGTGCTGACCCCGGTAGCGACTCCGCGAAAGCCCTTGAGGCGCTGCGGGATCTGTAGGCGTCAGCGCCGCAGGTCGAGGTTGTGCAGGCGCAGGCTGCCGCGCGCGAGGAGGCTGCCGTTCGCGTCGGTGATCTGGCATGACTGCTCCTCTCGCAGGGTTCTGCTGACGTGAGCACCACGTTCGCAGTATTCATTCCGGCGACCCTGGCCCCCATGGCCCCAGGGTGGGCGGGAATTCTCCTGAGGTGGTGGGTGCTTTGATCCGGCATGGATATGAAATTCGAGATCGCCGTCCTGCCGGTGTCGGATGTCGACCGGGCCAAGGACTTCTACGAGAAGTTGGGCTGGCGGCTGGACGCCGACTTCGAGACCGCTGCGGACTTCCGGGTGATCCAATTGACTCCACCAGGTTCCGGTGCTTCGGTCATCTTCGGTACCGGCGTCTCTGACGCGGTGCCGGGCTCGGTGGGCGGGCTGCACCTGGTGGTCGACGATGTTGTGGCGGCGCGTGCTGAGCTCGTTGGCCGTGGCATCACCGTCAGCGAGGTGTTTCACGACGAGGGTGGTGTCTTCCACCGCGCCGGGACGGCCGGCCGGGTCGACGGTCCAGACCCGGAGCGACGCAGCTACGCGTCGTACGCCTCGTTCGAGGATCCCGACGGCAACGGTTGGGTGCTGCAGGAGATCACCACGCGGTTGCCGGGGCGATAGTCGCCAGCGGAAACACGGAAGATACTGGCGCCCAGGTTAATTCGATGCACCACTCAGTTGGTCGACGGTGGTGGGTGGTGTTGAGCGTCTCTGGGCGTGACGACCATGAGGCTTGGAGTCGTCGTTGATTCTGCCGATGCGGGGACGGGCTTTGGGGTGGGTTTGATCTTGGTGGTCTGCACCGTCAGTGTGACGAGGAACTGATGGGTGCACGGCGCCACCGCTGAATTCTTGGCAGATCTCTCCGGCGGCGCCGTGCGTAGTGCGAAAGGCACTGATGGTCACGGTAGAGGTCGATTCTGCGCGCGTCGAGTCACGGTTGGCCGCTGGGGAGTTGCGGTGTCCGTCGTGTGTGGGCGGGGTTCTGGCCGGGTGGGGCTATGCCCGTTCTCGTCGGGTGGTCGGGACGGCCGGGTCGGTGCGGCCGCGGCGGTCTCGATGCCGTACGTGTGCGGTGACTCATGTGTTGTTGCCGGTGACGTTGTTGCTGCGTAGGGCTTATGCCGCGGAGGTGATCTGGGAGGCGTTGGCTGCCAAGGCTGCCGGTGTGGGGCACCGCGGGATCGCGGCAAAACTCGGTGTCCCGGCGTGCACGGTGCGGGGGTGGCTGCGGGTCATCGCGGCTCGGGCCGAGGCGGTGCGGCACTGGTTCGTGACGATCGCGCTCACTGCGGGGGTGGATGTGTCGATCCCGAAGTCGACCGGCTCAGGGTGCGGGGATGTGTTGGCCGCGATCAGCACGGCGACCGAGGCGATCACTACACGGTTCGGGCCGGGGATGCTGCTCGGCGCGGTGACGGCTGCTGCGGTGGCTGTGGCTGGTAGCGGTGCTCGGCTGCTCTGTCGGGGGTGGCCACCGGCGTCGGTGGCGTGGTGATGCAACACCAGCTGCCTCTGCCGCGCGCGGTGGGAATGGTTCATCGTCGCGGGGATGGCTGCCCGGCAACGGGTTTGGGCGGCATCACTTGTTGAGGAGATGTTGGATTGACAAGCGAAGAGGCCAAGCGACGTGAACGTGCCCAGGCAGTGGGGTTGTTCCGGTATCAGTTGATCTGCCCGGCGCTCGATCCCGGACTATCGACCAAGGCTCGGGGTCGGCTGGTCCGCCAGATCGCCGCGCGGGCGCACACCGATCCGTTCGGGGCCCGGGTGCGCTACTCGCGTGACACTCTGGACCGTTGGATTCGCCGCTACCGGGCCGGCGGATTCGATGAGTTGATTCCCTCGCCCCGGTCGGTGGCCCCGCGTACCGATGCCGCGACCCTGGAGTTGGCGGCTGCACTCAAGCGGGAGAACCCGTCCCGCACCGCCGCCCAAGTCGCGCGGATCCTGCGGATCAGCGCGGGTTGGGCGCCCTCGGAATCGACGCTGCTACGCCATTTCCGCCGCTGCGAGCTGATCGGCCCGAACCTCGATGAACAGCCGGCGGTGTTCGGCCGGTTCGAAGCCGAAAACCCCAATGACCGCTGGACCGGGGACGCCCTGCACGGCCCCCGTATCGGCGGGCGCAAGACGTATCTGTTCGCTTTCATCGACGATCATTCCCGACTGCTGTGTGGGTATCGGTTCGGGTTCGCCGAAGACGCTGTGCGGCTCGGCGCTGCACTCGAGCCGGCGCTGGCCAGCCGCGGAGTCCCGGGCAGTGTCTATGTCGACAACGGCTCGGCGTTCGTGGATACCTGGCTGCTGCGGGCGTGCGCGAAACTGGGGATTCGGCTGGTGCATTCCACCCCGCACCGGCCCCAAGGACGGGGCAAGATCGAGCGGTTCTTCCGCACCGTGCGTGAGCAGTTCCTCGTCGAAATCACCGACAGTAGCGCCGAGGACCTGGCCGCGGCCGGCCTCGAGGCCCGCACCGCGCTCATCGAGCTCAACCGGTTGCTGACCGCGTGGGTAGAAACCGAGTACCACCAGCGGATTCATACCGAGACCGGGCAGTCCCCAGCCGATCGCTGGCAGCAGGGATGGTCCCGGCTGGGACGGACCCCGGCGATGCCGACCGCAGCTGATCTGACCGAGGCGTTTCTGTGGTCGGAATACCGGGTGGTGACCAAGACCGCGACAGTGTCGTTGCACGGCAACACCTTCCAGGTCGATCAAGGGTTGGTGGGACGCAAAGTGGAGTTGGTGTTCTCCCCGTTTGACCTAGAAACCGTCGAAGTGCGCTACCACGACACCAGTTACGGCAAAGCCCTGCCCCACAACATCACTCGACACGTCCATCCCAAGGCCCGGCCCGAAACTCCCGAGAATGCTGCGCCGCCGGCGACAGGGATCGACTATCTGCAGTTGACCGCGGCTATTCATCATGAGCAGATCCGCGCCGATCGGCGCATCGGCTACGACGCTCTCTTCGGCGCCCACACCCCCAAAGCCTGCGAACTACCGAGCATCACCGGCATCGACGACCAGGACGAGGCATCAGCATGAGTATCGAACGGCTGCAATCCTATTACGGCTTCACCCGGATGCCGTTCGGGCGGGGTTTGGCCCCGGCGATGCTGCACCGCCACCCCGGCCACGCCGAAGCCGTCGCCCGGATCTCCTGGTGTGTGGATCAGCACGCT
The DNA here is from genome assembly GCF_046250085.1 of Mycobacterium sp. SMC-16. Lineage (NCBI taxonomy): Bacteria > Bacillati > Actinomycetota > Actinomycetes > Mycobacteriales > Mycobacteriaceae > Mycobacterium > Mycobacterium sp. SMC-16. The sequence goes on along the minus strand of NZ_CP176427.1, from coordinate 5,081,431 downwards.
ATCGGAGTCATCACCGGAGAAGTCGGCGCCGGCAAGACTGTGGCGATCCGCGCCGCGACCGCCGCCCTGGATCCGGCGCGCCACGTCATCATCTACCTACCCAACCCCTCAGTCGGAGTACGCGGCATGCTGCACCACATCGTCACAGCACTGGGGCGGGTGCCCAGTTTCTACACCGCTACCCTGGCCCCGCAAGCCGCCGACGCGCTGGCCGCCGAGCACGCCGAACGCGGCCGAACCCCGGTCGTGGTCATCGATGAAGCTCACCTGCTCGACAACGCGCAAATGGAAGCCATCCGCATGCTCACCAACCACGACATGGACAGCGGGTCACCGTTCGCCGCGTTGCTGGTCGGACAACCCACCCTGCGTCAACGACTACGCCTGGGCGTGCTGGCCGCACTCGATCAACGCATCGCCGTGCGCTATGCCCTGGCCGGGATGACACCTGCCGATACCGCCGACTACATCGGCCATCACGCCAAGGTCGCCGGCCGCACCGACCCGCTGTTCTCCGACGACGCGATCACCGTGATCCACAACGCCGCACGCGGATACCCACGCGCAGTCAACAACCTCGCCCTACACGCCCTGACCGCCGCCTTCGCCGCCAAGACAGCGATCGTCGACGAGAAATCAGCTCGCATCGCCGTCACCGAAACCGGCCACGACTGAATCACTAACCACGCGACGTCACCGACCCGACGACGCCGTCACCGATCCGACCAAGGCCCTGCCCGCTCACGCGGGCAGGGCCTTCATCACTTCGACATCACCGGCAACGAGAATGACGCCATCCTTTGCACCCTCAGCGACGAGCAACAGGTGGTGGTTCGAAGGGTTGGTACCACCACCATTGGGCGCGTTCCCCGGTCGGCCCGGGGCACGGCGGAACCTCAGGAAAGGGTGTCGTCGGTGGCCTTGCCAGGGACCCGCCGTCGAGTTGTCGGCCCGCGGCGTCGGTGACGACGAGGCGGTCAGCGGGTCCGGTGATCGTGATGACCCGCTGGTGATGCAACCGGTGATGGTAGGGGCACACCAACACCAGGTTGTGCAGCTCGGTTACCCCGCCGTTCTCCCAGTAGGCGTCGACGGCGGGCGTAGTGTCCGGGCTTGTCGCCCGGGCTATTTCCCGCCGCCGCGCCCCCGAACCGGACGTGCGATTCTCACCGCATCCGGCTCTCCGTAGGTCAAGCTGGGACGGCGCTTGATGGTGCCCAGGGTGTGGGGATTTTCGAGCCCCGGTAGCGGTAGCGCTGGATGCGCATCGTGGTGGGGTCGTAGAGCCGAACACCGTTGTATTCCGGCCACTTACGCACGTGGTAGCTGGCCCACAGGGCCCGTTTGTAGGTGCGTGGGTGTTTATGCATCAGCCAACTCCACACCCGCCACCACAAGTAGTTGCGGATGTGGGAGTAAGCCCGGCTGGCTGAGCTGTGCCGGAAGTACTGGGCCCAGCCGCGAACCATCCGACTCAATCGCCCGAACATCTGGTCCGCGGATTGGTGGGTGATCCGTTTGGTCACCGTCTTGAGTTTGTGTCGCATTGTCTGCAGCGAGGTCCGCGACGGGTAGCTGTAGACGTATGACCGGGTGCTTCCCCTCTGGGTGTGCCGCTGGATGTGGAATCCCAGGAAGTCGAAGCCCTCGTCGATATGGACGACCTGCGTCTTGGCCGGGGCCAGCCGCAGCCCCATCGGTGCCAGCAGGTCGGCCATGTCCTCCCACAGGTGTTCGGCGTGCCCGCGTTGACCGAAGACCAGAACGACGAAGTCATCGGCGTACCGCACGAGGTGGTACGTCGCTGCGCCGCGTTGGCGGTGGCTACGGCGGGCCGAGGCGTCCCGGTGGGTCGCCCATCGGGCATCGAAGTGATCATCGATGACCGATAAGGCGATGTTGGCCAGCAGCGGCGAAAGGATGCCGCCCTGGGGAGTTCCGGAGTAGGTGTCATAGGTGGTGCCGTCGGTGTCGAGCACTCCGGCCTTCAGGAATGCTTTCACCAACCGCAGGATGCGTGTGTCGCCGATCCGGCCACGTACCCGCTGCAGCAGGGCGCTGTGGTCGATCTCGTCGAAACACGCCGCGATGTCAGCTTCGAACACCCACTCGTAGCCTTCACGAGCGAACTTTCGAATGTCCTCGATCGCGTCTTGTGCCCGTCGCCCTGGCCGGAAGCCGTAACTCGAATCGGAGAAGTCCGTTTCGAATATTGGCTCCAGCACCAGCTTCAGCGACGCCTGTACCACCCGATCGGCCACGGTCGGGATACCGAGCTTGCGGACCTTGCCGCCGCTTTTGGGTATCTCCACTCGCCGCACCGGTACTGGTCGAAAAGCACCGGAGCGCAACGCTTCCCGCAATTCTTCCAGAAACCCGGCAACGCCATCGGCTCGCGCCTCGATGCTGCCGGCGGTGCGTTTGTCGATCCCCGCACTGCGGGCACCGGTGTTCTCCCGGACCCGTGACCACGCCACCGCGAGGAAACACGGATCCGCCGCGAGGTTGAACAGATCATCAAACCGACGACCACGATCGGCCGCCGCCCAACAGTGCAGTTTGGTTTGCATCCTCAGTACCCGCCGGTGCGCCACCAACGGCAGCTCCAGCGCGGCACCGATATTCATCGGCGCATCTCCTGACATGGCAATCCCCAATCTGCGTGTCCTACTGCCGCCCTTCCCGATGTGGCCGGCTTTCCCGACCTCGCAGTACTACGGCGGCTCCGCCCCATCCCGATGCTGTTGGTGGGCATCGACACCTACCCGCCGCACCCCTGGCCGGGATGCGGGTAGGGAAGCACCCGGATGGTTCCCGTGTTCACGTGTCTCCGATTGGCGAGTCCGGCACCCAGCTTTGCCCCGGTGGCCCCGGTGGGTACGCCACAGACCATTCCCCACCAGCTGCCGCTCACCCCAGGCCGAGACGAGCGGCGGACGCGTCCGTCTACATCACTTCCGCGTGCACCACACACCAGTCCGATATCCACCAGGTTTACAGACCGGTTCCACATAACGAGGGTTCTGACACTGGTTCCTCACGTATGCCCTCTCACCGCGCTCACCACGCGCCGCGTCATCTGGCAGTGCTGACACGCCGTGGCTTTGTCAGGGCCGCTTGCCACCCAATCCTTCTCGATCCCTTCAGGATTGGGCTGCCCTCAGCTTTATCAGGCCGCTGTGACGGCCCGATATCGGAGGTCTTTCACCTCCGATCGGAAAACACGCGCCTCACGGCGCACATGAATGATGTGATGCGCATGCAAGCCCCGGGTCGCCCCGCACCCCGGTACCCGGCAGCAGCGGTCGCGGTGTTCCAGAGCGCGGCGCAGCCGCCGGCTGATCGTGCGGGTGCAGCGCCCGGCGCCAATCGGCTGACCATGGCGCTCCAGCCACACCTCGCACGTCGCATCGCACAACAAAAGCCGGCGTTCCTCGTCGGTGAGCACCGACCCCACATGCAATGCGGCCGCGCGCTTTTCGAGGTCAAAGTGCACCACCACGGCGGTGTGCTGCCCATGCGGACGACGTTCCACATCGCTGTCCCACCCGGCCTCAATCAGGCTCATGAACGCATCCACCTGGTTCGGGAACGGCGGCACCACATCCGACACCGGGTCACCGGTTTCTGAATTCTCGTGGTCGCGTTTCCAGTCCGCCACCAACGCATCCTGATGCGACGCCACCGCGGCATCGAACTTCACCGCCTCCAACTTCGGCAGCCGGATCTTGTACGTGGCCGACCCGTCCTCATGGCTGGTCTTGCGGATCGACCGCTCCGGCTCCGGCGCCGACTCCGGCTCGGGCTCGGGGCGCGGCTCCAACTTCACCGCAGTCCGCAACTGGGTGACCGTGGCGCTCTCGGCGAACTGGGCGTAATGCTCATCCGAACCGTCGGCGGCATGCTCGGCGACCACCCCAACCTGATCCAACGACAACCGGCCCGCCCGCATCGCCTCAGCGCACCGCGGGAACTCCTCGATCCGGTGCGCCACCGCCACCATCACTTCCGCATTACGCGGCGACACCCCGGTTTTCCACGCCACCAACGACGGCAATGACCGGGCGCCCGTCGCGCCCCACAGCCCGTCGCGGTCGATCTCGGCCACGATCTCCACCAGACGGCCGTCAATTGCGTTGCGCTGACCGGTCAGCTCACCGATCTCCGCGAAGTACGCATCCATACGCTCACACGGCGACGGCGCTTCAACTGCGAAAGCCGTTGCCGTGCTGGACATAACACCATCAAAGCAGAAGGGTCCGACAAGTTTTCGCACCCTGAAGCAGGGTGAGAAACTCGGGTCTACGCCGGATCAGTCCTTCTCGATGACACCCTGCGCGGTCCGGGCCCGGTCCTCATAGCTCTTGCGCTTGGCAGCGTCGAACTCCAGGAAGACCGTGTCCAGCCCGAGCGCCTTGTTCATCCCGCGGCGGCCCTTGGGCGGAAGCAGCTGTGCCAGCTGCGCGGTGAAGCGCAGCGGCGGCGGGACCGACACGTGGGTCTTGGGCTTGTCCAGGGTCTTGATGATGGCGGCGGCGATGTCCTCGGGTTCCACCGGCTTGATGGCGCCACCGGACTTGGTGCCCGAGATCAGCTCGGTGTTGGTGAACGGCGGCATGATCACCGAGACGTTGACGCCGTGGGGAGCCATCTCGTCCGCCAGGGCCGTGGACAGGCCGACGACGGCGTACTTCGCCCCGACGTAAACCACCTGACCGGGCAGCGGGATGAGGCCCGAGAGCGAGGCGATGTTGATGATGTGACCGCTACGGCGGCTGACCATCTCGGGAAGCGCGAGCTGACAGCCGGTCAGGACGCCGTAGACGTTGACTTCGAGGGAAGACCGGATCGACTGTTCCGTCTCCTTCAGGAACGGGCCGACCGGCATCACGCCGGCGTTGTTGATCAGGACGTCGAGGTGGCCGGCGCCGTCGCTGCGGGCCTTGTCCAGGAACACTTCGAAGGACTCGCGGTCGGTGACGTCGAGCGGGTACCCGGTGGCCGGACCGAGTTTGACCAGCTCAGAGACGGCCGACTCGAGTACTGCGACGTCCCGGTCGCCGATGACGACGCGCGCGCCGCGGGCGAGAAGGGCCTTGGCGGTGGCGTAACCGATGCCTCGTGCGGCTCCGGTGATGGCGATGGTCTTGCCGCGGATGTTGTCCATGGCCGCAAACTTTACACGTGTCAAGTTTTGAATTGAAGCCCTGATTTGGCCACCCCGGCGGGCTACTGTCGGGGGCATGACGCGCGCGCTGCGGACTCAGGTTTGTGTAGCCGGTGGTGGACCTGCGGGTCTGGTGCATGCACTGCTGCTGGCGCGCGCCGGCATCGAAGTCGTCGTACTGGAGAAGCACAACGACTTCCTCCGCGACTTTCGCGGCGACACCGTCCACCCCACCACGTTGCGCATCATGCACGAGCTGGGGTTCATCGACGAGTTCCTGAAGTTGCCGCACACCAAGATCAACCGGGTCTGCATGGACGCCGACGGCACCCTGCGGACGTTCGGCAGTTTCGGCGCCCTGAAGGCGCTGCGGTTCCCCGAGCCCTACATCGCGCTGATGCCGCAGTGGGACTTCCTGGACTTCCTCGCGGAAAAGGCTTCCGCCTACCCGGAATTCAGGTTGATCCGCAACGCGGAGGTGACCGACCTGATCATCGAGGGCGGCCGCGTCGTCGGCGTGCGCACGCCCGAGCTGGAGGTGCGCGCCGATCTGGTGGTGGCCGCCGACGGCCGTAAGTCGGCGGTGCGCGCGGCGTCCGGGCTCCCCATGGCGAGCGCGCACAGCCCCATGGATGTGCTGTGGTTCCGGCTGGGCTGGCGCCCCGGCGATCCGCAGGAGCTGTTCGGGATCATCCGCAAGGGTCTGTTGATGGCGATGATCTATCGCGGCGACTACTGGCAGGTCGCGTACCTCATGCCGAAGGGCGCCAATCCGCAGGGCGGCTCACTCGACGACTTCAAGGCCCGGCTCGTGTCTGTACGGCCGCAGCTGCGCGAGCACGTCGAGGACCTCAAATCGTGGGACGACACCAGCCATCTCGATGTGCGGGTGGACCGGCTCAAGACCTGGTGGCGGTCGGGGCTGCTGTGCATCGGCGACGCCGCGCACGCGATGTCACCGGCCGGCGGCGTCGGTATCAACCTGGCGGTGGCCGACGCGGTCGCCGCCGCCAACATCCTGTGCGGTCCGCTGCGTAACGGCCTGCTCGCCGACTCGGATCTGGCCAAGGTGCAACGCCGCCGCGAGTTGCCGACCCGCATCATCCAGGCCGGCCAGGTGCTGGCGCAGAACCAGTTCATCGAACCCAACCTGGCCGGCGACCTGTCACCGATCAAGGTGCCGTCATTCGTGGGAAAGGGCCCGCTGCAATACATTCCGCCGCTGCTCGTCGGCCGCGGTTTCCGTCCCGAACACGTGCGGACCCCGGACGTCCACTCGGCATGACGGACGCTGTCAGCTGACGGTGACGTCGTCGATGTCGATGGTCACCGTGACCATGTCGCGCACGGGCTGCCCGTCGGCGTCGCGGACGTAGACGACGCGCTTGGTCGGGAGCACGATGCCGTCGAACTCGGTGTGGTTGTCCGAGTAGTGCGCGGCCGGGGAGTCGCCGGCGATGTCGACGTCGTAGTCGCGCCGCCGGATCAGGCCGTCCGAATCGATGTAGAGGGTCTGCTGGGTGCTGTGGGTGGCGATGGAATCGGGGTACTTCACACCGAGCCGGCGCCACGTCTGGCCGTTCTCGTGCCACGTGCCGAGCTCTTCGGTGTGGACACCGGGCAGTGTCAGCGAATACGGCTCGGACAGGTACGTCCACATCGCGTAGCCCGCGAAGTAGGCCAGCTGCAGCGTGGACCACGGCGTCTCGAGGGTGTGTCCGGCGAAGGAATCACGAGGAGAATCCAGTGTTTCCAACGTCTTTGGCGAGTCATCGTCGGTTTCGATGACGACGCGGCCGGGGCGGTACGCGGAATGCAGCCCGGGCTCGGGCAGCGGGTGGTGCCATGCGAGTTGGTCCTTGGGACTGATCTCCACCCGCGAATCATCGAGAATGCCGTCGACGCCCTTGAGTCCCCACAGTCCGCCGCCGATGAGCTGATGGATCTTGATGCGGTTGACCTGCTCCCAGCGCTCCTGGCCGCCGGATGCGGAGATGACTTCGTGCAGCAGGGACATGGCGTGCTCCTTTGAAGACGGCGGCCGCCGGGTGGCGGTCCACACTCGACCCTGCCTCGGTGGATTGGCATGTGGGAGGCCGCGATCTTCCTGGTACCGAGGGGGACAGGATCGGGCCGGCTGCCCAACCGAGCGCTGCGGAATCCGGGTTGCTCCGCCGATCAGGTGGATACGCTTGATTTGTGCTTACCGGTTGGGCCGTCGGGTGTCTGCTGCTGGTCGCCGCCGTGCTGGTGTTGGGGGCCGGCATGGCGGCGCGCACGTACATCGGCGGGACGCCCCAGGATCACCCGCATCGTCGGCGCGCACGCGCGGTGCGCTGGTCCACTTTCGGCAAGGTGTTCTACGGCCCGATCAACCGTGACGCCCAGGGCAACAACACTTTTGACGACGAAGAGCTCGATCACATGCTCTTCCTGCCGGCGGTCGTCGTGGCCGGCGGACTGCTCCTGGCCGGGTTGTTCGTGCTGTTCCTGGAGCTGGTCAAACACGGCGGGTGACGGCGACCGGCGTCAGCGTCGCTGCAAAGCGAGTTCAGCGGCCTCCCGCACCGGGCCGCGCCACGCGGGCCCGTGGCCGGGCAGCAGCACCTGGGTGTCCAGCAGACCGAGCGCCGACAGGCTGCGTTCACACGCCGCCTCGTCGTGGTTGAAGATGTGAGGCAGTAGCTGCGGGCCGCCCTTGGTGATGAGGGGGTGACCGGTGACCACTGCGTCGCCGGCCACCAGCACGTCGCCGAAGACGTAGGAACAGTGTCCGCCGGTGTGCCCTGGACTGGGAATCAGCTGCGGACTGCCCGGCAGCGTGGCCGCGACGTCCTCGGTGAGGGCCTGCGCGGTCGGGATGCCCTCGCGCACCAGCCCGCCCTTGCCGACGATCTGCATCGACCAGGCCAGGTACCGCGGGTTCCAGGCGCGCGCCAGGAGGTCGGTCGGTGAAACCTGTTCCAGATACTCGCGTTTGGCGTGACCGACCTCGGCGCCGTGGCAGAACACCGGGGTGTCATGGGTTTTGGCGAACCAGATGGCTGCGCCGAGGTGGTCGACGTGGGCGTGGGTGAGCAGAATCGCTCGCAGGTCGCCGGGCTCGAAGCCCAGGTCGCGCAGTGAACGGAGGACGTCGTCGCGCTGGCCGGGAAAACCCGCGTCGATCAGGATCACCCCGCTGTCGTCGCTGACCAGGGTCCAGTTCACCAGGTCGGTTTGAGCGAAGTGAACATTTTCGGTGATCGCGCTTAGGACTACCGCCATGTCGACGAGTGTAGGCAAGGGGGTAGAAAAGACTCATGGCTGAACTCAGACTGGGCTACAAGGCGTCGGCGGAGCAGTTCGCCCCGCGTGAACTCGTCGAACTCGCGGTGGCCGCCGAAGCGGCGGGCATGGACAGTGCCACCGTCAGCGATCACTTCCAGCCGTGGCGCCATACCGGCGGCCACGCACCGTTCTCCCTGGCCTGGATGACCGCGGTGGGCGAGCGCACCGAGCGGCTGGTCCTGGGCACCTCGGTCCTGACCCCGACGTTCCGTTACAACCCGGCCGTCATCGCGCAGGCCTTCGCCACCATGGGCTGCCTGTACCCGGACCGCATCTTCCTGGGCATCGGCACCGGCGAGGCGCTCAACGAGATCGCCACCGGTTACGAAGGCGAATGGCCCGAGTTCAAGGAGCGCTACGCCCGGCTGCGTGAGTCGGTGCGCCTGATGCGTGAGCTGTGGCTCGGCGACCGTGTCGACTTCGAGGGCGAGTACTACAAGACCAAGGGTGCCTCGATCTACGACGTGCCCGAGGGTGGTATCCCGATCTACATCGCCGCGGGCGGGCCGCAGGTGGCCAAGTACGCCGGCCGTGCCGGCGACGGCTTCATCTGCACCTCGGGCAAGGGTGAAGAGTTGTACAAGGACAAGCTCATCCCTGCCATGCGCGAGGGCGCCGAGGCCGCGGGCAAGAACCCCGACGACGTCGACCGGATGATCGAGATCAAGATCTCGTACGACCCGGATCCGGAACTGGCTCTGGAGAACACCCGGTTCTGGGCGCCGCTGTCGCTGACGGCCGAGCAGAAGCACTCCATCGACGACCCGATCGAGATGGAGGCGGCCGCCGACGCGCTGCCCATCGAGCAGGTCGCCAAGCGCTGGATCGTGGCGTCCGACCCGGACGAAGCCGTCGAGAAGGTCAAGCAGTACGTCGACTGGGGCCTGAACCACCTGGTGTTCCACGACCCCCGGCAGGACCAGCGCCGCTTCCTGGAGCTGTTCAAGACCGACCTTGAGCCTCGCCTGCGCAAGCTGGCGTGACGGAAGGCAGGGCTCGGTAGGCTTATCGCCGTGCCCGACGCCACCGCGATCTACATCGCCTCACCTGAAGGCGACACCGGCAAGTCGACCATTGCGCTAGGGCTGTTGCACCGGCTGGCGGCCACGGTCGCCAACGTCGGGGTGTTCCGCCCGATCGTGCGCGCGGGGACCGGCCGCGACTACATCCTGGATTTGTTGCTCGCGCACAGCACCGCGGGCCTCGACTACGACGACTGCGCCGGGGTCACCTACCAGCAGTTGCACGACGATCCCGATGCGGCGATCGCCGACATCGTCGACCGCTACCACCGCGTCGCGGACAAATGCGGTGCGGTGGTCATCGTCGGCAGCGACTACACCGATGTCGCCTCGCCCAGCGAGTTGTCGATGAATGCCCGCATCGCGGTGAATCTCGGTGCGCCCGTGTTGCTCTCGGTACGCGCCGCTGATCGCACACCCGGCGAGGTGGCCCATGTGGTCGAGCTGTGCCTGGCCGAGCTCGCGGCCCAGCACGCGCACACCGCCGCGGTCGTCGCGAACCGGTGCGCCCCTGACGAACTCGCCGACGTGGCCACCGCACTGCAGCGGTTCACACCGAAAAGCTATGTGCTGCCCGAGGAGCCGCTGCTGGCGGCGCCGACGGTGGCGGAGCTGCGGGACGCGGTGGGTGGCACGTTGATCAGCGGCGACGAGGAGCTGCTGACGCGCGAGGTCATGGGAATGATGGTCGCCGGCATGACGGCCGAACACTGTCTGGAGCGGTTGCGCGACTCCATGGCCGTCATCACCCCGGGCGACCGCTCCGATGTGGTGCTGGCCATCGCCAGTGCCCATGCCGCGGAAGGCTTTCCGTCGATCTCGTGCCTCATCCTCAACGGCGGCCTGCCGTTGCATCCATCGATCGCCAAACTGGTTGCGGGCCTGGGGCTGCGGTTACCTATCGTGGCCACCGAGCTGGGCACGTATGACACCGCCCGCGCCGCGTCGACGGCGAAGGGCCGGGTGACGGCCACGTCGCTGCGCAAGGTCGACACCGCGCTGGCTTTGATGGACGAGCACGTCGATGTCGCGGATCTGCTTGCCCAGCTGGCGGTTCCGATCCCGTCGGTCGTCACGCCGCAGATGTTCACGCACCAGCTGCAGGATCGGGCCCGGGCGGACCGCAGGCGCATCGTGCTGCCCGAAGGCGACGATGACCGGATTCTGCGGGCGGCGAGCCGGCTGCTCGCGCGCTCGGTCGCCGACCTGACCATCCTCGGCGACGAGCCGACGGTGCGGGCGCGGGCTGCCGAGCTGGGCCTGGACCTCTCGGCCGCGGTGGTGCTCGATCCGCGTACCAGTGAGCTGTGCGACCAGTTCGCGGCCCAGTACGCCGAGCTGCGCAAGAAAAAGGGCGTGACCCTGGAGCAGGCTCGCGAAATCATCCACGACGTCTCGTATTTCGGCACCATGCTGGTGCACAACAACATGGTCGACGGCATGGTGTCCGGTGCCGCGCACACCACGGCGCACACCGTCCGGCCGGCATTCGAGATCATCCGTACCGCCCCGGACATCTCGACCGTGTCGAGCATCTTCCTGATGTGCCTGGCCGACCGGGTGCTGGCCTACGGCGACTGCGCGATCGTGCCGGACCCGACGTCCGAGCAGCTGGCAGACATCGCGATCAGCTCGGCCCAGACCGCCGCGCAGTTCGGCATCGAGCCGCGCGTGGCCATGCTGTCCTACTCGACCGGAGATTCGGGTACCGGCGCCGACGTCGACAAGGTCAGGGCGGCAACGGAATTGGTGCGCGCGCGGGCACCGCAGCTGTTGGTCGAAGGGCCCATCCAGTACGACGCCGCAGTGGAGCCTTCGGTCGCCGCGACGAAGATGCCGGATTCGCCGGTGGCCGGCCGCGCCACGGTGCTGATCTTCCCGGACCTGAATACCGGTAACAACACCTACAAGGCGGTGCAGCGCAGCGCGGGTGCCATCGCGATCGGCCCGGTGCTTCAGGGGCTGAACAAGCCCGTCAACGATCTGTCCCGCGGCGCGCTGGTCGAGGACATCGTCAATACCGTTGCCATCACGGCGATTCAGGCTCAAGGAGCGAAATGAGCGGGCCGGTACTGGTACTCAACTGCGGCTCATCGTCGGTGAAATACCGCTTGGTGCAACCGGCTTCGGGCGAGTCACTGGCCGACGGTGTGATCGAGCGCGTGGAGGATTACCCGAAGGCGTTGCAGCAGGTGTTCGATGCGGTCAGTGCCGCCGGAGTGTCGGCCGACGATATCGCGTGCGTCGGTCACCGCGTCGTGCACGGCGGCCGGCGGTTCTACCGGCCGACCCTGATCGGCGACGAGCTGATCGCCGAACTCGAAAAGCTCGCGCCGCTGGCGCCGCTACACAATCCGCCGGGGCTGCTGGGTATCAACGCGGCCCGCAAGTTGCTGCCGGACGTATCGCACGTCGCGGTGTTCGACACGGCCTTCTTCCATGACCTGCCCGCGGCCGCCGCCGAGTATGCGATCGACCGGGACGTTGCCGAGAAGTGGCACATTCGCCGCTACGGCTTCCACGGCACGTCCCACCAGTACGTCAGCGAGCAGGCCGCGCAGTTCCTGGGTCTGCCCCTGGAATCGGTGAATCAGATTGTCCTGCACCTGGGTAACGGCGCATCAGCGTCGGCGATCGCGGGCGGCCGGCCGATCGACACCTCGATGGGCCTGACGCCGATGGAGGGTCTCGTGATGGGGACGCGCTCCGGTGACGTCGACCCCGGCATCATCATGTACCTGTCGCGCGCCGCCGGGATGTCCGTCGAGGACATCGACGTCCTGCTGAACCGCCACTCGGGTGTATCGGGACTGGGTGGGGCGACCGATTTCCGCGAGCTGCACAAGCGTATGGATGCGGGCGACGACGCGGCCCAGCTGGCCTACGACGTCTACATCCACCGGCTGCGCAAGTACATCGGCGGATACCTGGCGCTGCTGGGCGGGGCCGACGTCATCACCTTCACCGCCGGGGTGGGGGAGAACGACGCCGCCGTCCGCCGCGATGCGCTCGCCGGGTTGTTGGCGCTCGGGATCGAGGTCGACGAGGAGCGCAATCTGTCACCGAACCGTGGCGCCCGGCGAATCTCCACCGACACCTCACCGGTGAGCGTGCTGGTCATCCCCACGAACGAGGAACTGGCGATCGCGCGGGCCTGCGTCGACGTCTGCAAGGCTGTCTGAAGGAACCTGCCAGGGTCGGGGCGTAGCTTGCGCCTCGTGCCCTTACTGACCGGGACGTTCGACCCCGTAGCGGTGGTGCTGGTGCTGCTCGGCATCGGTGCCCTGGTGCGGCTGCGCCGACGCGTGTCTCGTGCCCGATCGTGGTGCTTCGGTAGCGCCACCGCGGTGTGGGCATTGGCAACCCTCAGCGCCGTCGCGGTCTATGCGCCGATGCTGTTCTGGGTGCGCGCGCTGCAGGTCCTGCTCCTGCTGTACGTGGCGCCGTTCCTCCTGGCGCTGAGTCGTCCGGTCTCGATGGTGGGGACCGTGCTCGATCCGGTGCTGAATACCGTTGTCGCGCGGGTACTGCTGTCACCTCCGGTGACCTCGGTGCTGATGCTGGCGACGCCGTGGCTGCTGTACCTGACGCCCTGGTACGTCGCGTCGATGACCGGACCGCTCGCGTCGCTGACCCGACTTGTGCTGCTGGGCATCGGTTTTGGCTACTTCTACGCCCGGTTGCAGGTCGACCCGGTGCCACGGCGGTACCCGCCGCTGTTGTCCATCGGGATCAGTGTGGCCGAGGGGCTCGGTGACGGCATTCTCGGGCTGGTGCTGTGGCTGGGGCCGGTGATCGCCTACGACTACTACGCCGGACTACATCGCGACTTCGGGCCGGGAATCCGCCAGGACCAGAGCTACGGTGCGGGGATTCTGTGGATTCTGGGTGACGTCCTGGGCGTGCCGTTCATCCTGTTTCTGATGCGGGCGTTGGGTTCCGACGAGCGCCGCAAGGCGGCGGAGGTTGATGCGGAGCTCGACGCTGCTGCCTCGGCCACCCCGCCTGCGGTCGCTGCTGACGAGCCCGGCGTCGACGCACCGTCGAGTGGACTCTGGTGGCAGAACGATCCGCAGCTGCGTGACCGTTACCGGTGAGCGAGTCGTGGTCGGCGTGTCGTCTCTCCTGTGGCACTGGCGATTTCAGCGCGTCAACTTTCATTGACTGTCAAGGAATGCTGACGGACGCAGATCGAATGTGCCGAGGGAGAGCCGACACGCCTGTGGCGACACGCCGAACTAGAACGTACTGATCGGCCGCACGTTGTTGGCCAGATCGACCAGTGCGTACCGGTGTGCCTTGGTCGGCGCCACCCGGGCCAGCCCGCGCAACGAGGCCTCGACGCCCAGACGGAGACCGTGTTCGGTGAACGGGAAACCCAGGATGTGGTTGGTGCTGGCGGTGTGGTCGGCCAGCCAGTCCAGGGCCGTGCCGAGGACCAGCGTGCGGATCTGCAGCACGCGTGGTTCGGTTTCCGGCAACGCCTCCACTCGCCGTGCGGCATCCCGGATTTGGCGTTCGGTGATCTCGGCGGTCGTCGGCGCCGACAGCAGCGTGACGGCGCTGGTCAGTCGTGCCGTGGTGAAATGCCTTGAGGTGGACGGAACTTCGTCGAGGGTGTGCACCGCGGCCTCGCGGTCGCCGGCCAGCGCCTGTACTCGGGCCTGGCCGAAACCGGCTGAGATGATGCCGTTGTCGGTGTTCCACACCGTCTGGTAGAAAGCCCGCTCGGCCTCCGATCCGGACAGTTCGGCGGTGGCCGCCAACGCCACTTTCGGTGCCAGCTCGCCCGGCAAGGTGTTGAGTACCTCGGTGAAATCCTTTGTCGCGGATTCGTAGTTGCCGGACAACAGTTCGCCCACCGCCCGGAACCACACCAGCCGCCAGTGCCAGCCGATGCGGTCGGCCAGGTTCTCCAGCTTCCGGTTGGCCTTGGCCACATCGCCGAGGTCGAGCAGCGCGCGCACCTCCATCAGGGGCAGCTCGACCGATGTGGACAGGTCCACCCCCTCCGAATCGAGGGACCCCTCGCGGGCGGCGCGCAGCGAATCCAGGGTCTGCACCGGCTGGCTCAGCAGACTGGCCGACAGCACGGCCGCACCGACGTCGGCCGGGTCGACCAGGGGCACCTGCAGCGCCCGGACGATCTCCGGCGCCGTGATCTTCTCGGTGTGCGCTTGTCCGTCGATGTACACGTCGGTGTGGGCCACCAGCATGTTGACACCGAACGTCGAACGTGACGGGCTGAACACCGACGACAGACCCGGCCGCGGCGTCCCGGTGTCCTGGGCCACGACCTCGCGCAGCACGCCGAGCAGCTGCCCGGACATCTCCTCGGCACTGCCGAACCGCCGGCGCGGGTCCGGGTCGATCGCGCGGCGCAACAACCGGGCGAACGAATCATATTGGAGGAGAACAGGATCATCCTCGGGCAGCCCGTCGACGTAGCGGCCCTTGTCGGTCTTGAGGTTCAGTGTCAGGGCCGCGAGGGTGCGGCCGACGGTATAGATGTCGGTGACGATCGTCGGACCGGTGCGAACGATCTCCGGCGCCTGGTAACCCGGTGTGCCGTACAGGAATCCGAACGAGTTGATGCGTGACACCGCACCGAGGTCGATGAGCTTCAGCTGCTCCTCGGTGAGCATGATGTTCTCGGGCTTGAGGTCGTTGTAGACCAGCCCGATCGAGTGCAGGTAGCCCAGCGCCGGCAGGATCTCCAGCATGTACGCGATGGCCTGGGCCACCGGCAGTTTGGCGCCTTTGGCCTGCTTCAGCGAGGTGCCGCCGACGTACTCCATCACGATGTAGCCCACCGGGTCACCGTGCTTGTCGTTGTGCTCGACGAAGTTGAAGATCTTCACGATCGCCGGATGGGTGACCTCGGCCAGGAACTGCCGCTCGGCCATGGCGATGGCTTGCGCCTCGGCGTCGCCCGAGTGCACCAGGCCTTTGAGCACCACCGGCCGGTTGTTGACGTTGGTGTCCAGAGCCAGGTAGATCCAGCCCAGTCCACCGTGGGCGATGCAGCCCTTGACCTCGTACTGGTCGGCCACCATGGTGCCCGGAGTCAGTTGCGGCAGAAACGAATACGCGGCACCGCAGTGCGGGCACGAGCCTTCCGACCGGCCGGGCTCACCGTTCTCGGAGCGGCCGACCGGCTTGCCGCACGACCAGCAGAACCGTTTGGCCTCGGCCACCACGGGATCGGTCATCAATGCGGCGAGCGGATCCTGGTCCACCACCCGCGGCACCTCGACCAGGCCGCCGCCCAGGCGCCGGATGGGCGAGACGCGGGTGGTCGCGGTGACGAGGCTGGTCGGCGCCGAATCCCGTTCGGCCGGAACAGGTACCGGGATGCTGGTCGAGTCGTCGAACTGTGGCCGGAACACGGCCTGCGTGCCCATCGGCCGCATCGTGGCCAGCGAATCCCACGTCACCTCGACGGCCTGGGTGCCGGGGTCGGTGTCGGGACCCGCGTCCACCGGACCCGCATCCACCGGGCCCGCCTCAACGGGGCCTGTCGTCGCTTCGCTGTCGGGCATCAGTCGCTGTACCTCGGTACGGGTGGGTTCGGCGTCGAGCCGAGCACGGTCAACCACTTGCGGTACAACGTGTTCCACGTTCCGTCGCGGCGAATCCGCTCCAACGTCCCGTTGACGAACCGCACGAGACCGGTGTTGTTGAGGTTGATTCCGATGCCGTACGGCTCCTCGGCCATGTTGGGGCCGACGATGTGCAGGTACGGGTCCTGCGCCACCAGACCGGCCAGGATCGCGTCATCGGTCGACACCGCGTCGGCCTGCCGCTGCTGCAACGCCACCAGGCAGTCCGCCCAGGTGACCGCTTCCACGAGGACCGGCGGCGGGGTGATGCGCTGCAGGCGTGCCTTCGATGTGGTGGCCTTCACGACGCAGACCCGCTTGCCCGACAGGTCCGCGGGCCTGCGGACGTCGGAGTCGCGGGTGGCGAGGATCCGTTGCTTGGCGGAGAAGTACTCGGCCGAGAAGTTGACGAGCTTGCGCCGGTCGCACGTGATGCTCATGGTCTTCACCACGATGTCGACGAGGTTGTGCTGCAGCGCCGAGATCCGGTCGTTGTCGGACAGGATCCGGTACTCGACCTGTGACGGGGTGCCGAAGATGTCGCGGGCCACCTCGCCGGCGATGTCGACGTCGAATCCGGTGATCTGTCCCGTGATCGGGTCGCGGAACGTGAACAGGTTGCTGCCGATGTCGAGGCCGACGATCAGCCGGCCGCGGTCCTTGATGTTGGTGACGGCCGCGGCGGCGGCCTCGGGTGTCGGGAACGGCCGCAGGCTCGCGGTGCAGTCCGACTTGTCCTCCGGGCCCAGGTCCGGAACCGCGGTCTGCACCTCCATGCCCGCGGGTGTCGGCGGCGCGATGGTCATGTTCTGCGGCGCGACGGGCGGCGGCGCCTCGCCGCAGCCGGCGGCCACCAGCACCGCGACCATCACCGGGACCAAACGAGAACGCATCGGAAAACTCATCGGTATTCACTCAACCTCGGCCACAGCCCGAGCGCCACTGCGAGTGCCGCGGCGAGGCTCAACGCCGCTGCGCCGACCGTCGCCCCGGACAGGGCCTGGCGTCCGTTCAGGATGTCGCTGCGCAACTGCTTGCGGCTTTCGTCGATGGCCTTCGAGAGGGCTTCGTCGAGCTTGTCGAAGGCCGGCGTCGAATCGTCTTCGCTGGTGCCCAGGGCCACCTGGGTGGCGGACTGGTAGTTGCCGGTGGAGATGTAGGCGTTGATCCGGTCGTCGGCGGCGCGCCAGCGGCGGATCAGCTGATCGGCGCCCGACAGGTCGTTCTTGCCGATCGCATCGGGGCGCCGCATGTACTCCGCCAGCCGCTGTTGAAGGTCGTCGACGCGGTGGTAGTAGGACTGCTTGCGGACGCTCTCGTCGCCGCGCCGGATGAGCGACAGCGTCTCGTCCGCGCGTGCCTGCTGCGCCGTGATGGCCATGCTCGTCACGGTTTGCAGCGACGCGGCGGCGTTGCGGGCATGCCGGGTGTCCGTGGTGGAGATGATGAGGGTCGCCCCGATCCAGATGATCATGATCAGCACCGCCATGCCGCCGGCGACGAAACCGATGTTGACGCGCCGGCGGGTGTGCTGGGCCAGCCAGCGGTTCGAGAAGAAACCGAACATCAGCGTCGCCGCGACCACGAGGATCACCGGCGCGGGCACCTGCGACGAGCCGCTGGTCTCCGAGTCCACGCGCGCCGACGTGTTCTCGTAGAGCCGCTGGGCGTCCGGCAGGATCTGCGTCTGCATCAGCCACGACGCCTCGGACAGGTACGACGAACCCACCGGGTTGCCCGCGCGGTTGTTGGTCCGGGCCGTCTCCACCAGGCCGGTGTAGACCGCCAGCTCGGCATTGATGTGCCCGAGCACTTTCACCATGGGTTCGTCGGTCAGGCCGCTGGACGCGGCAGTGACCGCGACCGCGGCGTCGGTGATGGCCTGCTCGTAGCGCTGCCGGACATCGACCGGCTCCGAGCCCGCGATGAAGGCGGTGGCTGCGGCGGCGTCGGCGACCGACAGCGTGGTGTAGAGCTGGCCGGCCGCGAACGCCAGCGGCTCGGTGTGGTCGAGCACGGTGGTCAGGGCCTGCTGGCGGGCGTGGATCGTGGTCGAGGTGGCGAAGGCGCACGCGAGGACCAGGCTGGCGAGCATCAACCCGATCAGGAGGATGCGGCCGGGGGTGGTCCACATGAACCGCCATCGAGTGTGCGCGGGAGTCCCGGGGGACCGAGATACCACCGGCTCGGTCGAAGGGTGCGCCAACTCCACCGTCACGTGTGCGCCGACCTCAACTTTCCTGACCCGTTGGCCCTGCCGAACTCGTTTAATAGAAGTCTAAGAGCTTGCGGCCCCTAGAGGGTGGATTACCGGTCGGCCCGGTCCCCCAAATCTTTCGCGGCGTTCCCTATTGTGGGATTCGTGCAGGGCGACGGTGACGGATGGGTGCTCGCGGCTGACGGCTCCCACTTCTGGGGTCGCCATGGTGCGGCCGGACTTCTGCTGCGGGCGCCGCAGCCGGGCGGCGGAGCGGCGGTGCTGCTGCAGTACCGCGCGCCGTGGAGCCATCAAGGCGGCACCTGGGCACTGCCCGGTGGGGCGCGCGACAGCCACGAGACCGTCGAGGAGGCCGCGGTCCGCGAGGCCTATGAAGAAGCAGGGTTGGAGGCGCATCAATTGACGGTCCGGACCACGGTGGTCACCGCGATCGCGATGGGTGAGGTGTGGACGTACACCACGGTGATCGCCGACGCGCCCGAACAACTCGAGACGGTGCCCAACCGCGAGAGCGTCGAGCTGCGGTGGGTCTCCGAGGACGACGTCACGTCGCTGCCATTGCATCCAGGATTCGCCGCCAGCTGGGAACAGCTGCGCAGCGTGACGGCGAGTATCCCTCTCAACTCGTAGGCAGCGCCTGCTTGAGCGCCCGAGCAGCCGCGGCGGGGTCCTCGGCCGCGGTGATCGCCCGAACCACGACGATGCGCCGCGCACCGGCGGCCACCACCTCGGGAACGCGTGCCAGGTCGATGCCGCCGATGGCGAACCAGGGTTTGTCGGTACCCGTCGCGGCCGCCGCGCGGACCAGATCCAAGCCCGGCGCGGTGCGGCCCGGCTTGGTCGGCGTGGGCCAACACGGGCCGACGCAGAAGTAGTCGACGTCCTCGGTCACCGAGACGGCCAGCTGCTGCTCGTCATGCGTCGAGCGGCCGAACAGCGGATCCGGCCCGACGATGTCGCGGGCGAGGGCCAGCGGCAGATCGTCCTGGCCCAGGTGCAGCACGTCGGCGTGGGCGCCGCGGGCGATGTCGGCCCGGTCGTTCACCGCAAACAGCGCGCCGTGCCGTCTCGCCGCGTCGGCCAGCACCTCCAGCGCTTCGAGCTCCTGCTTGGCCTCGAGCGGACCGAACTGTGCTTCACCAGCCGAGCCCTTGTCCCGCAACTGGATGATGTCCACGCCACCGGAGAGTGCCGCGTCGGCGAACTCGGCCAGGTCACCGCGCTCCCGGCGGGCGTCGGTGCACAGGTACAGGGACGCGGACTGCAGACGCTCGAAGGCTTTAGACACAGCGCGACGGTAGCGACTACCGTGGACGCCGCACACACGGGAGTCCCGGGACCGGGGGCTGAGAGTGGGGTCGTCCTACCCTTACCGTCACACCTGATCCGGATCATGCCGGCGAAGGGAGAGGAATCATCGTGCCGGCTGGCATGGCGGTAATCGGCGGCGGCGTCATCGGTCTGGCCGTGGCCCGACGCGCGGCGCTCGACGGGTGGTCGGTGCGCGTGCACCGGACCGAGGCGCGCGGCGCCTCGTGGGTCGCCGGCGGCATGCTCGCGCCGCACTCCGAGGGCTGGCCGGGTGAGCAGGACCAGTTGCAGGTGGGGCTGGACTCCCTGGCGTTGTGGCATGACGGCTTCCTCGACGGCCTGCCCGACGACGTGGTGACGGCCCGCGACTCGCTCGTGGTGGCGGTCGACCGGGCAGACGCGGCCGACGTCCGTACGGTCGCCGAGTGGCTGGCGGCGCAGGGGCATCCCGTCACGGTCACCACCGCGGCCCGTGACATCGAACCGTTGCTGGCGCAGGGGATTCGGCACGGCTTCCGGGCGGAGACCGAACTGGCCGTCGACAATCGCGTCGTCGTCGAGGGGCTGATCGCGCACTGCGACCGCCTGGGTGTGCAATGGGCCGGACCGGTCGATTCCCTCGACGAGACGCGTGACGCCGATGTCACCGTGCTGGCCAACGGGATCGACGCGCCGGCACTGTGGCCCGGGCTGCCCGTGCGTCCGGTGAAGGGCGAGATACTGCGGCTACGGTGGCGCAAGGGCTGTATGCCGGTGCCGCAGCGGGTGATTCGCGCTCGGGTGCACGGTCGGCAGGTGTATCTGGTGCCGCGTGCCGACGGTGTGGTGGTAGGCGCCACCCAGTACGAGCACGGCCGGGACACCGCGCCGGCGGTATCCGGAGTGCGCGACCTTCTCGATGACGCCTGTGCGGTGATACCTGCCCTCGGCGAATACGAACTTGCCGAATGTGCTGCGGGACTGCGGCCGATGACCCCGGACGGCCTGCCGATCGTGGGCTGGCTCGATGACCGCACCCTGGCGGCCACCGGTCACGGGAGGAACGGCTTTCTGCTGGCCGCCTGGACCGCACAACGGATTTCGGACCTGTTGAAGGGCGATGCGAGAGAGAAGGTGGCACTGTGCTGATCACAGTCAACGATGAGAGCGTGGAGATTCGCGAAGGCACCACGGTCGCCGAATTGATTGGCACGCTGGGCTTTCCGGACAAGGGCATCGCCGTCGCGGTCGACTGGACGGTGCTGCCCCGGTCGGAGTGGGACGACGTCGTGGCCGAGGGCGCCAAGATCGAGGTCGTGACGGCGGTGCAAGGTGGCTGAGGTCTGTACGTCGGCCGACGTCCTGCGCATCGCCGACCGGGAGTTCGGTTCGCGGCTCATCATGGGCACCGGCGGTGCGGCGAATCTGTCGATCCTGGAGGAGGCACTCGTCGCCTCGGGTACCGAGCTGACCACTGTCGCGATGCGGCGCATCGACGCCGAAACCGGCACCGGCGTGCTCGATCTGCTGAACAAGCTCGGCATCGCCGCGCTGCCCAACACCGCCGGCTGTCGCGGCGCGGCCGAAGCGGTGCTGACGGCGCAACTGGCGCGCGAGGCGCTGCAGACCAACTGGGTGAAACTCGAGGTGATCGCCGACGAGCGCACCCTGCTGCCGGACGCCATCGAGTTGGTCCGCGCCGCAGAGCAATTGGTGGATGACGGCTTCGTCGTCCTGCCCTACACCAACGACGACCCGGTGTTGGCGCGCCGGCTGGAGGACACCGGCTGCGCGGCGGTGATGCCGTTGGGCGCGCCGATCGGCACGGGGCTGGGCATCTCCAACCCGCACAACATCGAGATGATCGTCGCGGCCGCCGGCGTGCCGGTGGTGCTCGACGCCGGCATCGGCACGGCCAGCGATGCCGCATTGGCCATGGAACTGGGTTGTGACGCAGTGCTTCTCGCGACGGCGGTGACCCGGGCCTCGGATCCGCCGATGATGGCCGCCGCCATGGCGGCGGCGGTCACCGCGGGCCGGCTGGCCTCGCGCGCCGGCCGCGTGCCCAAGCGGTTCTGGGCGCAGGCATCCAGTCCGGCGCTATGACGCCGCGGTACGTCGCCCTCGGTAGTTCGATGGCCGCCGGGCCGGGCATCGCACCGGGTGCGCCCGGTGCGCCGAAGCGGTCCGGCCGGTCGGCGGTCAACTACCCGCATCTCGTCGCCGACCGCCTCGGTTACGACCTTGTCGACGTGACCTTTTCGGGCGCCACCACCACCCACCTGCTCACCGAACGGCAGTACGGTGCGCCGCCGCAGGTGGACGCGCTCGACGGCTCGGAGTCGTTGGTCACCATCACCATCGGCGGCAACGACGCCGGCTATGTACCGATGCTCGGGGCGGCCTGCCTGCCCCGGTTCCTGCGGTCGGTGCCCGTCATCGGTGGACTGCTGCGCGGGCAACTCGATGCGGCGGCGCGGGACCAGGCGCTCGAAGTCGTGGGCGAGTCGCTGAAAACCGTTGGGCGAGAAGTACGTCGACGTGCCCCACAGGCCCGGGTGCTGTTCGTCGACTACCTGACGCTCCTGCCGCCGGCGGGAGTGCCCGCACCACCGATCGGTGCGGCCGATGCCGAGCTGGGCCGGCACGTCGCCGCCCGGCTGGCCGAGCTGACGGCCGCCGCGGCCGCGGCGGCCGGATGTGAACTGGTGCCGGTCGCAGCTGCCAGCCGTGCGCACCATGCGTGGTCGGCCGATCCCTGGACCACGGCGTTTCATCTGCCACTGCCGGGCCGGGTGGCCCCGCTGCACCCGAACGCCGCGGGTATGCGCGCCGTCGCGCAGATGGTGATCGAACGCGTATCGTGCGCCTGATGGCGCTGCCATCAGGCAAGGGGGTTGTCCGGCGATGATCCAGCTGACGGGATTGACAAAGGTTTTCGGGCGCAAACGCGCCGTCGATGATTTGACCTGTTCCGTCGAGCCCGGTTTCGTCACCGGTTTCCTCGGGCCGAACGGCGCCGGTAAATCCACCACGATGCGCATGATCGTCGGGCTGGACAGGCCGACCTCCGGCATCGCGACGGTGCTGGGCAAGACCTATCACGAGCTGAAGCATCCGCTGCGCAGCGTCGGTGCGCTGCTCGATGCCCGTCAGGTGCATCCCAATCGCACGGCGCGCGCTCACCTTCGGTGGCTGGCCGCCAGCAACAAGCTGCCGAAGGCCCGTGTCGATGAAGTACTGAACATCGTCGGATTGACCGATGTCGCGGGTAAACAGGCCGGCACGTTCTCGCTCGGGATGTCGCAGCGGTTGGGCATCGCCGTGGCGCTGTTGGGTGATCCCGAAGTGCTGCTGTTCGACGAACCGGTGAACGGGCTGGACCCCGAGGGCATCAGGTGGATTCGGACGCTCATGCGCGACTTGGCATCTGAGGGCCGGACGGTGTTGGTGTCCAGTCATCTGCTTGCCGAGATGGCGAACACAGCGGACCGGCTGCTGGTGATCGGGCAGGGCCGGTTGATCAGCTCGAGCACCATGGCGGAGTTCCTGACCAGCTCCGGGAGCGACACCATCCGCGTGCGCAGCCCGCAGGTGGAGCGGCTCCAGGAACTGCTGACGGCGCAGGACGCGTCCGCTCAACTTTCCGGTGGCGTGCTTCTGGTGCGCGGAGTTTCGACGGAGCAGGTGGGGGAGTTGGCTGCCGGCCACGGGATCGTGCTGCATGAACTGGCTGCTCAACAGGCCTCGTTGGAGGAGGCGTACATGCGACTGACCGATGACGCCGTCGACTACCGGGCGGTGGGTGCGTCATGACGATCAACGCCGAGCGGATCAAGTTGCAGACCACGCGGTCGCCGATCTGGCTCATCCTGACAGTTGCGGTGGTGGGTCTGGGGTTCGCCGCGATACAGGCGGCGGCACTGGGGCCGCACGGGGTGCTCAAGCCCGAGCGGGCGGCCATCGGCGTCAGCGTCTTCGGTGTGCCGGTGCTGATGATCCTGTCCGCGATGTCGATCACCGGGGAGTACCGCTCCGGCATGATCCGCACGACGTTCCTGGCCACCCCCAACCGAGCGTGGGCACTGGCAGCGAAAGCGCTCGTGATGGCGGCGCTTTCCGCCGTCGTCACCGCGGTCATGGTGGCGGGCTCGATCGCGTTCGCGGCGTCGTTGGTGACGGCAGAGCAGGCCGAGGAATTGTCCTTCTCGAACGCGGAGGTCTGGCGTGCGATCGGCGCGATGTCGCTGTATGCCGTGCTGGGAGCGGTGTTGGCGGTCGGTCTGGGCGGGTTGTTGCGGCACGCCGCGGCAGTCGTCGCGGTGGTGTTGTTGATGCCGTTCGTCGTGGAACCGGTGCTCGGCGCGCTGCCTCAGGTCGGCGCACGGGTGGGACCGTGGCTGCCCTTCGGGAACGCGTACACCTTCACCAGGACCCCCTGGTTCCAGACGTTCTCGTTGTGGTGGGGACCGGCCGGCGCGGCCCTCTACTTCGCCGCAGTTGCGGCGGCGGTGTTCATGCTGGCGCTCGTGGTGGTCACCCGCCGCGACCCGTAGGGCATGGGTGTCTGCTCTCAACGGCCGAATTGGTTTGGCGCACTGGGCCTTCCCGGCGGAGTTGCGAGATTCTGCTGGAGATGGCTCGGTACTTCGATGGCTCCAACTTCGCCGCGATTGGGTCGGGCTTGTACTCCGACCAAGTCGCCGCCCGCATGGATCGCAGTCACTGCGGCCACCCTCTGGTAGCTGAATGCTGGCCTCGACTCGAATGAACCGGTTCCTGCCTGGGCTTCGTCCAACCGCCGATATTCGGACAGTTGTTGCTCTACCATCGCGCGTATGCCGGAGACTGACCCTGAAGCGCCGTCAATCTCGCGTCAGCCCGTTGCGGTAGATCTGCAACCGAAGTGGTTGGCGCCCGCATCGCTCGGAATCGCGGTCATCGCGCTAGGGGTTGCGGTCTGGGCGCTGGTGTCGCCACCACATCAGTCGTCGCCATCGGTCCCAGAGCCCACCGAGCAACAAGTCGCCGACGCGAAGGCTCGCGCGTGTGCCGCCTTCACCACCGTGCGCACGGCGGTGGCGCTACAGACGCACACCGAACTCGGCTCTGAGCCGGTTGCGGTTACGGCGGTCACAGCAGTCTCGCGTTTGGCCATGAGCAGTGGTGCTCAGTACTTGCAGACGCATCTGGACCGGGCCACGCCGGCGGACCTCACGGCCGCGATTCGCGAGTTTGCCGTTGACCTGCAGGATATTTCGATGTACGGGCAGGCCGGGATCGGCGGGGCCGACCCGGCGCAGGCGGGTCGGTTGAAAGCCGGCGAAGCTGTCAGCACGAAGATTGCCGGCCTTTGCAAGTGAGCCGCGGGGAAGCTCCGCACGTGGGTGTTCACCTGGTCCACCTGTAGGACCGACGACAGGCCCCTTCGTTCTCAGCGTCAGTTCAGCAAGCGGTGACTACCTTCCGCAGGCATGACCGGTGCTGCCCGCCCCTCAACGATCGTGAAGCGCGTGACTGCGAGCAAGGTTCCCGAAGTCACCATCTGGTTCTGGCTGATCAAGGTGCTGTGCACCACGGTCGGAGAGAGCTTCGCCGACTGGATCAACCAAGGTCTCGGTGTGGGTCTCGGTGCCACCGCGGTGCTGTTCACCGCCGTACTGGCCCTGGTCATGGGGGCCCAGCTGCGATTGCCGCGCTACGTCCCTGTCGTCTACTGGCTGACGGTCGTGGTCCTCAGCGTCACCGGCACCCTCTACACCGATCTGCTCACCGACGCCCTTGCCGTCCCGATGGCCACGAGCACAGCCGTCTTCACTGTCACTCTGGCGGTGGTGTTCGCGGTGTGGTTCGCCCGGGAGCGGACACTGTCGATCCACAGCATCACAACGCGACCGCGGGAGCTGTTCTACTGGCTCGCTGTCCTGGTCACCTTCGCGCTCGGCACCGCCGCCGGCGACTGGACCTTGACCCTGACCGGGTGGAGTGCCGGGGTATCGGTACTGCTCCCGGTCACCCTCATCGCCGCGGTGACCATCGGCTGGCGCGTCGGGGTCAACTCCGTGTTGTCGTTCTGGCTGGCGTACATCTTGACCCGCCCGCTGGGCGCCAACCTCGGCGACTGGCTTGCCACACCGCGCAGCGCACACGGTCTCGGCCTCGGATACGGCCTGACCAGTGGAATCTTCCTCGCCGCGATCGCCGCTGCTGTCGGCTATCTGACCTGGACCCGCATCGATGTGATCGAGGTCGACGATCAGGCGGCGGCCCCCGCGCCGAAGCGCACGCTATCGGCGGTGAGCACCGTCGGTTACTACGCCGTCGTGGTCTTGGCGGCCGGCGCCCTGCTGCAATGGGCCTCGATTCAGCCGCATGGCCCCGTCACCGACAGCGAGGAAGGGCCCGCGCCGACCGCGGCGGCCGCGCCTCTGGTGCCCGGCAAGGTCGGTGCCTTCCCGGCGACCGATATTGCGCACTTCCGCAACGTCACCCAAGACACGCTGGCAAAGGTCGATGCTGGAGACCAATCCGGCGCCCGAGCGCGGATCACCGACCTCGAAACCGCATGGGACCACGACCAGGACCGGCTGCAGGCCATCGACTCCAGCGCCTGGACGGCGCTGGACCGGGAAATCGACGCAGCACTCAAGTCCGTCCGATCCAGCAGCCCAAGCGTTGACGACGAAAAACAATCTCTGACAACGCTTTTGAACAGTCTGCGCTGATTCCTTCAGTCATTCGCAACTCAGAACGACAAGGCCGCGATGGACCTCGATACCCGAATCTTTTACTACATCAACAATTTCGCCCGGGACACCCCGTGGCTGCACCCGGTCGTGGCCGGATACGCCGAAGACGGTGTTGTACTGTTCGCCAGCTTTCTCCTCGCTGGATGGTGGATCGCCCGCAGAACCAACAACCCCAGTGCGATGGCAGCGGCGGTATGGGCGCCTTTGGGTGTGCTGGCAGCGGTGGCCATCAACCAGCCGATCGCCGATACCATCAATGCCACCCGTCCCTGTAATGCGCTGCCCCACATCGTCGTCTTGCATTGCAACACCGACGGTGGCTTCCCCAGTGACCACGCGATGATGGCCGGGGCCGTCGCTGCCGGGGTCTGGCTGGTGAATCGACGACTCGGCGTCATCGCCGCCATCGCGGCAGTGGCCATGGCATTGGCTCGCGTCTATGTCGGTGCGCATTACCCCCAAGACGTCGTTGCCGGTCTCGTTCTGGGTGCGACCCTGAGCGTTTCCGGATATCTCGTCGCCCGGCCGGTGCTGAGCCGGCTGGTGGAACGCGCCGCCAGGACCCGGCTGCGGCCGCTCATCACGGCCGCTGAGCCAGGTGCCGTTCACTGAAGCAGACTGTGGCGGTGGGCTTTTCAGCAGTTTTGCGTTTGAAACGTGTGCGCGGGTCTTCAGGCCTGTTCGCGCTCAGCGTCCTCACAGCGACCTGCTGTCAGTCTGGTGGCATACCCGACAGCTGCTCGGCTTCGATCAGCTGGAATCCCGTGAAAGGTGTTGATGGACATGACAGCCCGGCGAGAAGCAATCAACCTGATGGTCGGAGCCCTGATGCTGGTGGCGGCGACGATGTCGGTCCACGAGGCCCAGGAGCGCGCCCAGAACGCACCGGCTCTGTCGAACGGCGGGCACTACGACAGCGCACTCGTCCAGGGGATGTAGCCGGCCAATTTATGGCCGCCGCCTCAGTCTGTGCCAGGCTACGCAGGTGAGAGTGCTGCTGGTCGAAGACGAGCCCATGCTGGCCGAGACGATCACCGCTGGGCTGCGCGCCGAAGGGTTCGTCGTGGTCGCGGTGGCCGATGGTGCCGAGGGCCTCTGGCAGGCCACCCACGAGCAGTTCGACGTCATCGTGCTCGACATCATGCTGCCGGGTCTCAACGGCTACGAGGTCTTGCGCAAGATGCGCGCCGCACACATTTGGACGCCGGTGCTGATGCTGACCGCCAAGGACGGCGACTACGACCAGACCGACGCCTTTGATCTGGGCGCAGACGACTATTTGACCAAACCCTTTTCGTTCATGGTGCTCACCGCGCGCTTGCGGGCCTTGATTCGCCGCGGCGCACCGCAGCGTCCCGTCGTGCTGACTGCCGGCGACATTTCACTGGACCCCGCGCGCCGGACCGTGCACCGGGGTGGCGAGGACGTCTCGCTGACACCGCGAGAATTCGCGCTCCTGGCATACCTGTTGCGCCACAAGGACACTGTCCTCACAAAAACCCAGATCCTGCACAACGTCTGGGACAGTCACTACGACGGCCCCGACAACGTGGTGGAAGTCTATGTCGGCTATCTGAGACGCAAGATCGGCTCGGAGGCGATCACCACGCTCCGTGGCGCAGGCTACCGGCTCGAATCCGGCGAACCGGCAAGCGGCAACTGAACCGTCACCACGGTTCCTGCGCCAGAGCGTCGGTCCTCGATGCTGACCGAGCCATCGTGGGCGGCCACGATCTCGGAGACGATCGCCAACCCCAACCCGGTACCACCACCACGCCGGGATCGGTCGGCGTCCAGCCGGAAGAACCGCTCGAAAACCTTGTCCCGTGCGGCGGCAGGGATTCCCGGGCCGTCATCGATCACCTGCACGACGGCGTTGTCACCCTCGGCGCGCACGACGATGGTCACCTCGCTGGTGGCATGGCGGGCCGCGTTGTCGGCCAGGTTGCGCAACAATCGCACGAACCCGTCCGGATCGACGCTGGCCTTTACCGCCGAAAGATCGGAGACTATTCGCAACGTCGTTTCCCGTTTGAGTCGTGCCGCCTCCGCAGTCGCCAGATCGTCGAGATCGGTCTCGACACGACGCAGCGGCAAGCCGCGTTCATCGGCGCGCGCCAGTAGGAGCAGGTTCTCCACCAGGGTCTGCATCCGGCGTGCTTCCGGCAACAATGCGTTGGTCAGCAGCGTTCTGTCGAGGAGATCGGGGTGGGTGGCTCCGATCTCCAACGCGGACACCACCGTTGCCAGCGGGCTCCGCAGCTCGTGGGATGCGTCCCCGACAAACCGTCGTTGCGCGGCATGGCCGGCCTCGATGCGGGCCAGCATGTCG
Organism: Mycobacterium sp. SMC-16; assembly: GCF_046250085.1. NCBI lineage: Bacteria > Bacillati > Actinomycetota > Actinomycetes > Mycobacteriales > Mycobacteriaceae > Mycobacterium > Mycobacterium sp. SMC-16. The sequence continues at coordinate 5,052,721 of NZ_CP176427.1, read as the reverse complement.
TTCATGGTCACCGCCAGCGCGGAAATCTCATCCGACCTGCGACCGACGGGGACCCGCTCGCCCAGATCGAAGGCACTGATCGCCGACACTCGCGACCGGATGGCCTCCACGGACCGCAACGACCGGCGCACCAGCAGGTATGTGACGACTCCGGCCACCACAGCCACAACCGGCGCCGTGATCGCCAGCATCTGCCCGGCAGTGCCGATCATCTGCTCGATCGGCTCGATGCCCCCGCCCACAAGTACCGTGTACTGCCGCCCCTTGCGGGATGCCACTGTGATTGTGCTGACGCGCACGTCGTCGTCATCGGTTGCCAGCACCCCGACCTGGGCACCTTCGTGCGGCACAGGAATCAACGGGGTCTGCGGTGCGCTGTCGGATCGCTCCACCACGGTGCCGGCGGCGTCGGCGATCTGCACGGCCACGATCCGGTGATCGGTGTGCATCAATACCGATTCCACCTCATCGGGTGGTTCCTTGCGCAGCACATCGGCCACCGCCTGGGCGCGGGCCTCCGCTGCGTTGTCCACGTCGGCGCACATCATCCGGTACAGCAACAGCGTCGAGGCCGACCCCACGATCACGAGGCCGGCCAGCACCACCGCCGCGGCCACCAGCGCTGAGCGGACCGCAATGCCGCCGAACCAGCCACGCCACCGGCCTGCGAAATCCCTCAGCGCCACGCGGCGGCTCACTCGGCGCCCTGGCCTTGCAGGCCCCTCAGCGAGACCCACCCACGACCGACCCACATCGCTCCATCATTCACTGCCGTCTCCGGCAGCGATGTCACAGCGTGCGTCCTCGGCGGCGCGCGATGTCATTGCCCATCCGAAATCCATTTCGGTGCAGGCGAATTGAACAGAGATTGCCGCGTGGACGGCAACCGCACGCTCACTGCATTGGTGCACGCGCCGCGTTCACCCAAGGCAAGTGTCCCGCCGTGAGTGGCGATGATCCGAGCAGCCAACTCCAGACCGGAGTTGCACTTTGACGACATCCGGCCGGTGTCGGCGACCGCGATATGGGGGCCGTCGTCGCGGATGATGATGACCGCCTGAGCATCTCGGCGGTACACCTCAAGCTCGATCGCCGATACGGCGTTGCAACGTGCATGTTCGACCAGCGCAGTGACCGCCCGGTTCAATGTCGTAGCGTCACCCACCACGTAGGTCGGCTGCAGGTCGGTTCGGATCGACAACCCAGTGTTTTGCCGCAGCCGTCCAGCATGCTGGACCAACACATCATCGAGAAAGACCATTTCTCCTTCTCGGCTCACGGCGTTGTCCTTTCTGGTCGTGTGAATGACCGGCGGCCGAGGCAACATGCTTGCCTTCGGTCAGGTGTGGCGCTACGCCGGGCATATACCTCCCGACCGTAGGAGCCACGACCTGAAGACACGCTGAGAACGATCAGAAATTAGAGTTCGCCAGCACGGCTGTGCCGCCCGTATTCGTACCCGCGTGCGGTGGGACGCTATCGGAGATCGACGGGAACTGCGTCAGTGGTGCGTTGTAAGTCGCGGGGGGCGAGTTCGATTTCGATTCCGGCTGCTCCGCCACCGACCAGAACGGTGTCATAGGTCAGCGTGTGTTGCGCGATGACGACGATGAAACTGGGGTCCAGGCCCAGTGGTGATACCCCGAGTCGGGGGTAGCCGGTAGTCGCTTCTAATTGCACGCTGCTGGCGACTTCGATTCTGCTGCAACCGAGTTCGGTGGCAACACGTTTGAGGTCTACCCGAATGTTCACCGGGCAGGTGACGGCGATCAGTCTGCCCGTGGAGTGTTCGTGGCAGATCAGCGTTTTCATAATCCGGTCCACGGGGTAGCCCAGCGCGGCTGCGAAGTCCGTCGGCGATGAGATGGGGCCGGGCAGGGCGGCGTGATCGTGCACCCGGTGCGTCACCGCGGCAGCGGCCAGGTGCGCGCGCACTCGCGCGTGCAATTCTGTCATTGATGTCCTGTCTCGTGAGTGGTATCAGTCGTTGAGCAACAGGGTGTTCAGACGCCGGTGGGTTTCTAGCAAGCCCTCGTGGTCGTCGGCGCAGCCACGTGCCATCAGCAGGTAGCCGTAGGAGCCGTCGCGCAGGTCGACTTCGGCGGTCATTGACCGTAGCGCAACGTGTTCGATGCCGGCGACGGTGCGCAACTGTGCCGACCAATCCGGTCGTAGTCGGACTCGTTGGCCGATCGGCGGCTGGAGGGCCAACTGGTAATGGACCCCGGCTGCGTTGCCCGGCCTCCGGTCGACGATCTGTCCGGCGGCCGAGTTCAGCGCGCATTCAAAAAGGTCGATGCCGGTTTGTGCGGCAACCAGGTCGGTGATGCCGCCGCCGGGAACTCTCCCGTTCACTTCGATGATGTGGGGCCCGGTCGTGGTCAGTTTGATCTCGATGTGTAGGCAGCCGCATTGCACGTCGAGTGCTAGTGCTGCCTTTAGCGCCACGTCTGCGACGTCGTGTCGCTCGACTGGGCTCAGTATCGCCGGGAGGAAGGCGCCGGTTTCTCGGAATGGTTCGGCTAGGGGCATGCGGCCGGTGATTGCGAGGACCGAGGGCAGCCCGTTGTCCACCACCACTTCAACCGAGACGTAGTCGCCGACGCCGCCGCGATCGGTTGGTGGGAAGTCACCGAGGAGTTCTTCGATGATGGTCGGTCGCCATGGGTTGGCGTGGCATCGGATTGCCAATTCTGCTGCCAGCGCCGGGAAATCGGGAATGCAGATGGTGTCGCGGCCCCCGTGCCCCGACGCCGGTTTCACCACGACCGGGTAGGTCAGCTTCTTGAGTAGTTCGTCGGCGCTGGTTGCCCTGGCCGGGCTGTCGATGCCGACAAACCCGGGTCCGGGTACGCCGGCATCGGCCAGTGCGTGGCGTTGGGCGATTTTGTCGACGAGTAGCCGTGCTGTGCAGGCATGGTTTGCTGGCAAACCAATATTCCGTGCCAGGGCGGCGGCATGCTCGATGCGTGAGTCGGCAAATGTGGTGACGCCGACGACATCGTGTAGTGTGAGCTGCGCGGTCACCTTCTCGGTGGAACTGCCGTCGGTAATGACAACGCTTCCGAATCGTCTGAGTATTCGTGCGTCGGTCTGACCGGCTAACCAGACGAGGTGAATCCCGTTTCGTGTCGCCGTCTCTGTGAGTATGAGCAGCGGGACCGAGTCGGGTTCATATACGATCGCGATTCGACGTTCGGTGGGCACTGACATGGGTGTTTTCACCCTCCACGGGGATATCGCGACAGCTGCGGCGGTTAGCAGAGACAGGGAGATTGTGCACATGGCGGTCACCCTGCTTGACGGTCTTTGCAAATTATCTGACGGCGACGATTCCGACAACGAAACGTCAGAATTTGCTCACCTGCTGCGCGGTTGGATTCGTGAGTACCTCATGGAACCGCATAGGGACCTGGGGCGGGCGGGACCGGTGTGCCCTTTTGCCCGCGCCTCGTTGGATCAGGACATGCTGTGGATTACCGCGGTGCACAGCGAACTACCGGCATTCTCCAAGTTGGTAGCTGAGCTGCACACACTGCGTGACACATTCCTGGAGCTGGAGCCGGCTGATGGCCCCGAGAGCCTGCTCAAGGCGGTGTTCATCGTGTTCCCCGATCTGACCGACGTCGCCGTCATCGATGCGGTGCAACAGGCACTCAAACCCGAATTCGTTGACGCCGGCCTCATGGTCGGCCAGTTCTATGACGGCTGCACCGAGCGCGGTCTCTGGAATGCCGACTTCCGTCCGCTGCAGTCGCCCGTTCCGCTCCTCGCGATACGGCACATGGTGGGCAGTGACTTCGCTTTTCTCAACACCTCGCCGGCCTGGGTCGAGGCTTACCTGCGACGGTTCGCGCCGACCGTCCCCTCGCCAGTGCGCGCGGCCTTAGCGGACAGATTCAGCGACCCGACCCCGCCCGGCTGAAACGCAGAGCCTGGCGTTCGCGTCGCGGACAAGAGCCCGCCGCGGCGGGGCCGTTGACCAAAAAGCGTTCGATCACCGGTCCGCATAGGTGAGCATGGTCCGCTAGGTAGGAGTATCGGCTAATAACTTAGCTCATATCATTCACAGTTAATTTCTGTTCGACACTCGTCAGTGGTCCTCTCGGAGTTGTGGCCGCACCTCCGGGAGGAGTCGTCTTCTCGCGGATGCGTCAAGTGCAGTTCGCGGATATTCGTCAGTAATACGTGTTCAAGACCGCCGATGATGTTGGGATGACCCGGCGGGTGGTAGTGAATGGCGCGATCGGTCGTCGGCGCGCGATCAGAACTTCTTTGCGACTTCTTTGCGCCCAGAAGTTGAATTAGCACTGCATCAGTGATTTGCTAGAAGTGCTAGCGCCAGTCATTTTTCGCAGGTGGTTGGTGGGGTTTGTCGCGCGACGGCGCGACGCGGGGAACGGTGTTCGCGCACCGGCTGACGGGACTGATGCATGGCAGGGAAGTACTTCGCCGACTCGGCGGCGCAGCGGTATGCGCAGACGCTCAAGACCGCCCGATCATTGCAGAGAGGCTTGGCAGGGGTCGTCCCGACTGTCGTCGGGCAGTGTCTGTCGGCCCCGATGGGAGCGTGACGCATGCATAACAATCATGCGACGGGGCACGATTCTGGTACCTCGTGGAATGTGTCAGTCGGTGCATCGGCAGCCAGCTTCCGGAGCCTCAGCGAGACCAGCCCTTACGCCGTCCTGGTGCACGATCGTGGACGTGTAGTGTACGCCAACGCCGCGGCGGCGAGTTTGACGATGGCCGAGTCGACGGGGCAGATGGTTGGCGCTCATCACCGACTTTGTGCATCCCGCAGCAATTTTGAGCGCCTTGACCGCTCCCGGCGACTCAGGCCAGGCATCGGCACCAGTGATGTCGGTTTTGCTGCGCTGCGATGGAACCACGCTCGACATCGAAGCCACCACGGTAGCCACCCCGTGGGAAGGTCGCCCCGCCCATCAGACGGTGCTGCGAGCGGTGACCACGCCAATAGTGTTGCACAGCAATACAATTAACCACGAACTGCATGTCCGGCATGCGCCGGAGGCCATCATCACCGCCACCGTCGACGGCCTGATCACCGGATGGAACATCGCTGCCGAGCGGCTGTTCGGGCGATCAGTCGCCGACTCCCTCGGGCAGCTGATCCGCGACGCGCTCGGCGTCGAACTCGATGTGGTTGCCATCGCCGCAGAGGGACGTGCCCGCGACCTCACCTGATACACGTTGACAGGAGGGCCTGTGGCGGTGCGTGTCTCTGTCGCAGCGGTCGACACCGGGTACATCCTCATCTGCACCGACCGCGCCGACGCGCTCGATACCACACAGCACTATCAGTCGGTGGTGACATCGCTGGACCGCGGCATCGTGGTCATCAATCGTGACGGCACCATCGCCTCCATCAATCCGGCCGCCATCCGCATCCGCGGACCCGGGGGCGGACGCTTTCCTAGTACACATGCTGAGCGCGCGCTGGACTACCCGGTTTCGACACCGAGGGAAACATGGTGCCTGCCCCGCAGCGGCCGGCCAACATCACCTTGCGCACCGGGCAGCCCGTCTACGCGCAGGTTCTCGGCCTGCGTCGCGACGATGGCCATCAATCCTGGATTTCGTTCACCACAACCTTGCTCAACCCCGATGAACCCGAACGTTCGCCGATTGTCATGTCGCTCACTGACGTCACCACCGAGCACCTGACCAATCTGCATCTGCGCCGCGCGGCGCACCACGACACGCTCACCGGGCTACCCAATCGTGGCCGCGCCCTGGCGATGATCACTGCGGCCATGACGCCCAGCGACCACCCTCATCTGGCGGCGCTGATGTTCATCGACATCGATCAACTCAAACGGATTAATGACTCGCTGGGGCACCACGTTGGCGATGTGGTGTTGCAAGCCTGCGCTGAGCGTCTCCAGGGGGCGATCCGCGCGACCGACACCCTCGCCCGTGTCGGCGGCGACGAATTCGTGGTGCTCGTCGCTGCACCAGCCAGCGCCGCAGACCTTCAGCAGATCGCTCGGCGGCTGCACCACGCCCTCGAGAACCCAATCGTCACCGATGAGCACACCATCGCCGTCAGCGCCAGTATCGGCGTTGCCGGCGTCGACCCGACCCGGCCAACAACGCCCACCGATCTTCTACGCCAGGCCGATGCCGCCATGTATCAGGCCAAAGCGACAGGTTCGGGCGAAACCCGATTCTTGTCGGTACATTCGGCCACCCCTCGGCACCGATCCGACGCAGACCCGCGTCATTCCTCTACGCCGCCCGAACGCAGGTTGTAGGTATGCGGCGGGAAACGTAGGCCATTCTCAGCTTGCTCGGCGCGCGCGGTACATCGCCTTGTCGGCGCGGTGCACGCTTCCATCGGAAAGCGTTTGCCCTTCCATAGTGGTGCGATCGCCTCCTCATCGGCATAAAGCACTGATCCCCGTCACGTAGCGAGCCAAACGACGCGAGAGCCTCAGCATGTACCTTCCCTGCCATCGCGATGGGCGTTGCCGCCCTTGCGTTTTGCTTCGAACTTGGCGTGATCGGTGTCCTCGATGGCGGCATCGACAATGGTCGACCGCCGCCTCGATGCCGCACCCGCAAAAGAAGATGCCGTCCGCAGAAAATGGAAACCACCCCGTCTTTTCACGATTGGCCGAGCATAGATTTGTTTGCAAAGTCGACTCTCTGCCGCGCGTTTCCATTTTCGTGTAGCGGAGAACATGGAGTGGCGCATGAGGCGTATGAGACCGATTAAAAATATTCAATCGCGATAGTTAATAAACCTTCTTCCTGCAAACTGCAAATATTTACTATGCAGTAGCAATATCAGCACTCCACGTGCGTTTATGCGGATTTTTTGAGGAATCTGTTGGCTAGCCCGGATTTTTCGTGAAATGTTGTGGGTGTCGGGTGTAGATAAGCGAAAGTGCCTGTCCTGCAAGGGATAATTGGACTTCTCGACGGTTCAAATATCCTGACTGGAAGGCACTTCGCAGGTGAAGAATATCGCGGTGGCATCGCGGGTGAAAGTCTCGGCCGACGGCCATGGTGTCGTGTCGCATGCCGGGATGGGCATACTGCGTGAGCTCGCCGACCGGACGGGGTTATCGGCGCAGGTTACCGCCGCGTTGGCGGACACCTACCGCGGCCCGTGGGTGTATGCGCCCGGGGAGGTGTTCGCCGATCTGGCGGCCGCGGTGGCCGACGGGGCGGACTGCATTGACGGGGTCGGCCAGTTGTGCGGTGACCGTGAGCATGTGTTCGGCGCGAAGGCGTCGACGACCACGATGTGGCGGTTGGTCGATGAGCGCATCGATGCCGCGCACCTGCCTGGGGTGCGGGCCGCACGGGCCGCTGCGCGGGCGGCGGCCTGGCAAGCCGGAGCCGCCCCCACCACTGATGGCTGGCTGCATATCGACATCGACGCCACCCTGGTGATCGACCACTCCGACAACAAAGCCGGGGCTGCCCCGACCTGGAAGAAGACCTTCGGTCTTCATCCGCTGCTGGCGTTTCTGGACCGCCCGCAGATCGCCGGCGGGGAAGCCCTGGCCGGGATGCTGCGCACCGGCAACGCCGGCTCCAACACCGCCAGCGACCACATCATCGTCCTGGAGCAGGCGCTGGCCGCCCTGCCGCCGCGGTGGCGGCCCGACCCGGACCATCCCGACGACCCCGATAAGCCGAACGTGCTGGTGCGCTGCGACACCGCCGGAGCCACCCACAAATTCGCCGAAGCATGCCGTGCGGCAGGGGTGGGGTTCTCCTTCGGGTACCCCGTCGATTGGCGCGTCCAGGACGCCGTGGACACGCTCAACCTCGGTCAGGGATGGTATCCGGCGATCGACACCGACGGCGGTATCCGCGACGGGGCCTGGGTTGCCGAGGCCACCGACCTGGTCAACCTGGCCTCATGGCCGACCGGGACCCGGCTGATCCTGCGCAAGGAACGCCCCCACCCCGGCGCGCAGTTGCGGTTCACCGACGCCGACGGCATGCGGGTCACCGCGTTCATCACCGACACCCCCGCCGGCATCGTGCCCGGCCAAGTCGCCGGTCTGGAGCTGCGGCACCGTCAGCACGCCCGCGTCGAAGACCGTATCCGCGAACTGAAGGCCACCGGCCTGGGTAACCTGCCGTGCCACGGTTTCTGGGCCAACGCCGCATGGCTGGAAATCGTGCTGGCCGCAGCCGATCTGGTCACCTGGTGCCGGCTCATCGGATTCAGCGACCACCCCGGCCTGGCCCGCGCCGAGATCACCACATTCCGCTACCGGATCCTGCACGTCGCGGCCCGTGTCACCCGCGGCGCACGCCAACTGCGACTACGTATCGATGTCACCTGGCGGTGGGCATCGCAGATCGCGGCCGCCTGGCAACGCATCCGCACCGCCTTCGGATAGAACCCCGGCCCATCTGACCGATCGACTATGAAAGACCAACTGGCCCTGGAAAGCCCGCCCGCCCGGCGACACGGGACCGATCAACCACGCCACCACACGAAACCCACTACCCAGCAACATAACTCGACATCAAACCGAGCCCACACCAATTACCACGAAAAATCCGGGCTAGTGGGCAAACATGGTAATTTCCAATAGGCCGAGCGCGGGGCGGCAAAACGCTCTGAATCCAAAGGGGATTCGATCGTGTCCAAGCATCGCAAACAAAAGTCCGGCAGGACCTTGAGGTCCGTCAATTATCTCGCGACCGGTGCCTTGGGCGTCGCAGCCGCGAGTGCCGGCATCGTAATGGCGATTCCGCCAGGCGCGGTGGACGCGCTCACAGCGTCGCCGCGAGCGGTTGAACTCACCGATTTCAGCTTCCCGCTGGCGCCTGCGCAGGATCCGAACAACCCCTTGTGGTGGTTGACCGGGTTGTTCGGGGCGAACGCGTCGCCGCCGGGACCGAAAGCGCTCATCAAGCCGTTCGCCCCGACGACGCCGGACCCATTGGACAGTCCGTGCGGTCTGATCTGTAACGGCGCGGCAGGTACGGCTGCGCACCCGAACGGCCAAGCCGGTGGCATCTTGTTCGGTGACGGCGGCGCAGGCTGGGACAGCACCGATGCAGGAGTCAACGGCGGTGACGGCGGCGCAGCAGGTCTGCTGTTCGGTAGTGGCGGCCGAGGCGGCAACGGCGCCGACGGCACCGACGTCCTGGCCGGCAGTAACGGCGGCAAGGGCGGAAACATGGGTCTGCTCGGGCTGTTCGGGACCGGCGGCAAGGGCGGTAATGGCGGCGCAGGTGGCTTCGGTGCGACTGGCGTCACCGGCGGCGCGGGCGGTGACGGCGTTGCTGGCACCGACGGCGCGACCGGTACGGCAGGTGCGACCGGCGCTACCGGAGCCGCAGGCGCAGCCGGCGCGGCAGGTACCGCGGGCACCGCGGGAACTGCGGGCACTGCCGGCGCGACCGGCTCCAAGGGCAGCGACTTTGTATTGATCGGGTTGAAGGGCGGCACTGGTGGCACCGGTGGTGCGGGCGCCGCGGGTGGCGCGGGTGCTTCAGGCGGCACTGGTGGTACCGGTGGCACTGGCGGAACCGGTGGCACCGGCGGAACCGGTGGTGCCGGTACGCCGGGCGGCTCCGGCGGCGGCGGTGGTGCCGGTGGGACGGGTCTGCAGGGTACTGCGGCCGGTGCCGGTGGTGCCGGTGGTGCCGGTGGCAGTGCCGGCCTGCTCACGTTGTTCGGTGGCGGCGGCCAAGGTGGTGACGGCGGTATTGGTGGCACCGGCGGAACCGGTGGCACCGGCGGTTCGGGTGGCACCGGCGGCACGGGTGGCAATGGTGGCAATGGTGGCGCAGGCGGCAATGGTGGCGCAGGCGGCACGGGCGGTTCCGGTGGGACTGGTGGCACGGGCGGTACCGGCGGTACCGGTGGCACCGGCGGTACCGGTGGCGCCGGTGGCGACGGCATCTCGCCGATTGCCCCGCTGCCCTTCGCGATCGCAGGTGGTGCGGGTGGCACCGGCGGTGCGGGTGGTAAGGGTGGCACCGGCGGTACGGGTGGTACCGGCGGCGCGGCCGGCGTTGGTGGTGCCGGTGGCGGCGGTGCAACCGGTGGGCCGGCGGTGCGCCTGGTGCCGGAGGCAACGGCGGCCAGGGCGGCGTGGGCGGCACGGGTGGTACCGGCGGCGCTGCGGGCGCCGGCGGTGGTGGCGGTTTGTTGGGCGGCTTGGGAATTGGGTCCGGCGGCACGGCCGGCAGCACAGGTGCCACCGGCGCGAAGGGTGCGACAGGCGCGACCGGAGCGACAGGCAGCACCGGCGCAGCCGGAACGCCCGGAAAGACCGGCGCGTCCGGAAGTACGGGCGCCACTGGCGCCGGTGGCACTGCGGGTGCGGCAGGAAGCGCCGGACACACAGGTGCTGCCGGCAGCGCGGGCAGCACCGGCTCCGCGGGCCATGCGACGTTCGGTGTGAGCGGCGGCGCTGGTGGTGCCGGTGGCGGTGGAGGTGCCGGCGGTGCAGGTGGCGCCGGCGGATAAACCGCGAACGATCAACCGCCCTTGATGCAGAACACCTCGTCAAGGGCGGTTGTTCGTGGCCCAGCTGCGGGTTTGGCGTCCAGACGCCATAGGTCGATCATCGCCGGACCGCGGGTGGCGTCATCGACGACGACGTATCGGTGGCCTTCAGCGGTCCGCAAGACTATGTCGTTTCGTGCGTACACGCCGGAGATGGATTGTGCGTCAGCGAAGTTGACGCCTACCTGAACGACGGTCGGCTCGGCGTTGAGGACTGCCCGCATCCTGCCGACCAAATTCTCGGGGGCGAAGAACAGCCACCCCTGGTCGAGATGGAACCAGTAGCGGCCATTGATGTGCTCGCGCAGTGCGCTGAGTTCTGCCAGTGGTTCCGTCGAGGGGTGTGATCGACGAATTCTAGGAAGGGGTACTGCTCCAACAAGAGTGCCCGGTCTCGGCCGGCGAGACCGGTGTCGAGCACCAGGAATCGATGTGCCTGGCCTACGTCCAGACAGCAGTTCATGAATGTGTTGAGCGCCAGTTGGGTTGTTCGGATGTCCGGTCCCGCGAGCAGGCTGATCGTCACCGCGGCACCCCGCTGGTGGCTGGACATGTTGTGTACCAATGCTTCAGGGTATGCCGACGCGGCTTCGAGCAGCGCCGGAACGGACTGATCGCGGTTCCTCGCTATTCGGCTGCGGTCCTCGCCGTTGATGTCAGTACGGGCGAGCAGCTGACGGCACAACGCAAACGATTCTGCGTGCCGGCCGGTCCATGATGCGCAGACGGATTGTTCATCGAGGGCACGCCATTGGTAGACGGACGAATCGACGAACAGGATGTCTGCCTCCGGAAGCGGTATCTCCGCTGCGCATCGTGCGAAGAGATAACCGAGCTGATACTCGCCCCGGGCACGGTACTCGGCGGCGATGGCATGTAGCGGCTCAGCGCGGGTAGGCCGGAACGCCCAAGCCCGCAGGTAAGCATCCAAGACCTGCGGCCACGGTTCGCCCAGGCGGCACATCGACCGGGCCACCTGGCATAGGGCGTAAAACGTCTCTTCGTCCCAGCCGCCCATCTCGGCGCGCCGGCCCGACCAGATTCGGGCGTTGGCGAAATCACCCAGGTTGAAATAGCTTTCGGCGAGGTAGAAGGCCGAACGTTCGTTCGTCGGGTCGCGCTGCACCTCCACCAGCAACAGGTCGCGATCCCGCTCGTACTTTCGCGGATCGTTGTTACGGGCGCCGAGTCGGCGGGACTCGATGAAGTAGTCGCCTTCGAGGCGCTCCTCGTGGAACGGCTCAGTGCAGTCGGCGTATTCGTGGACGACGCCGATGTATCGCCACGGGAGGCCGTCGCGAAATAGCTGCCGCCGCCAGTACAGCAGCCCGTCGCTGATCCGCATGGAGTAGACGTCGGCGGAGAGTCGCGTGAAGTCGGGCCGGCCGCGGACGGTGTCGTCGGCGTCCATGACCCAGATGTAGTCACTGTGGCCATGGGCGAGCTGCAGTGCTTCGGAACGGTTTTCGCCGAGATTGCGCCATCTGCGTTCGTGGACCTCCCCGGGGACTCCGAGATGCGCCATGTGATTTCGGATCGTCTCCTGGGTGCCATCGGCGGAGCCGGTATCCACGATGACCCAGTAGCTGATATAGGGCGCGACCGCATCGAGCACCTCGGTGACGATGTGTGCTTCGTTGCGCACGATCATGTTGAGGCAGATGGTCGGCCCGGGTGGATTGTCCACTGAATCCGTATACCCGATTTCGGTTGATGTTTGCTGCGCTTCCACCGAAACGGTTCAGCTCATCCACTGCGGGCGTTCGGGAACGGCCACCAGCTTCGCCATCTGGCCCGGTGCATCGGTTTCTGTGAGCCTGCACGCTACGGTGGTGCCCATGGTCCGCACCCGCGTCGCGCTCGCGCTCGTGCTGGCGGTCGGCATCTCGGGGTGCGGCCGATCGGAGCCTACGGCCGATGACTTCGCCGGCGAGCTGTCCAAGAGCGTGACGGTCGAGGCGACGACCGGTCACCTGGCCAAGCTGCAGGCCATCGCCGACGCTCACGGTGGGAACCGGGCGTTCGGCACACCTGGTTACGACGCGAGCGTGGACTACGTCGCGAATGCGCTGCGCGCCAAGGGTTTCGACGTCGTCACTCCGGATATGGAAGTCAAGGTGGCGTACAACAACACGCCTGAACTGACCGTGGCCGGCACGCGGATACCGACGCGGGCGCTCGAGTACTCGGTCGGCACGCCGGGGCTCACGGCGCCGCTGGTGCCGGTCAAGGGCGGCCCCGGATCAGGCTGCAACAGTGCCGATTACGACGGCCTGCCGATCAAGGGCGCGGTCGCGCTGGTGGACCGCGGCACGTGCCCCTTCGCGGTGAAGGAAGCGACCGCGGCAGTCCACGGCGCGGTCGCGCTGGTGGTGGCCGACAACAAGGACGATGTCGACGACGCGGGCATCCCCGGGCGCGGCGGCACCCTTGGCGCCAAGGCGACGGTGAAGATTCCCGCGGTACTGATCTCGAAGGCGGCCGGGGCTCGGCTTCGGGCCGCCCCGGGGCCGGTGTCCCTCAAGCTGGACGCCGGTGTGCGGGTTGAGCACACCCGCAACGTGATAGCCCAGACCAAGACGGGATCCGAGCATGACGTCGTGATGGTCGGTGCACATCTGGACAGCGTCAAGGAGGGGCCCGGGATCAACGACAACGGCTCCGGCGTGGCCGCGGTCCTGGAGACGGCTTTGCAGTTGGGCAGCGCCCCGAAAATCGCGAACGCGGTGCGGTTCGCGTTCTGGGGCGCCGAGGAGGAGGGCACGATCGGCTCTGACCGATACATCGAATCCCTCGACGTCGAGGCGCTCAAAGACATTGCGCTGTATCTGAATTTCGACATGCTGGCCTCGGAGAACGCCGGCTATTTCAGTTACGACGGCAACCTGTCCGGCCCGCCGCTGGCCGACGACCTGGTGCCGCGTATCCCGGAGGGCTCGGCGGGAATCGATCGCACCTTCACGGCGTATCTGTCCGATGCCGGTAAGCCGCCTCAGGACTACCCGTTCAACGGACGGTCGGACTACGACGCCTTCACCAAGGCCGGTATCCCGGCGGGTGGGTTGGGCACCGGCGACGAGGAAAACATGAACGACGAGCAGGCCCGGCTGTGGGGCGGCACCGCCGGAAAACCTTTCGACTCCAACTACCACAAGAAGACGGACGACTTGGCGCACATCAACCGCACGGCAATGGACATCATGGGTCGTGGAGTGGCTTTCGGGGTGGGGCGGTACGCCCAGGATTTGAGTGGCCGCAACGGCGTTCCGGTCCGCGATGACCGGACCCGGCACGTGGTCTCGGCATCATGAGGCGGGCACTGGCCGCCGGGCTGCTGACCGCTGTTCTGGCGTCGTGTGCACCACCGCCGCAGCCACCGGCCCCACCGCCGCCGCCCGCGCCTGATCTCGCGCGCGATCTGGCCGGCAGGGTGGGCACCGACGGCATCTACACGCATCTGAGGAAGTTCGCCGCCATCGCGGCGGAGAACAAGGGCACCCGCGCCGACGGCACCCCCGGCTACCAGGCCAGCGTCGACTACGTCGCGAACCTGCTGCGGGACAAAGGGTTCGACGTGCAGACCCCCGAGTATGTGCGCGTGGAACGCGGTGCCCCCGGCAATCCGGTGCTCGACGTCGGTGGCCGTCGGTGGGGGGTCGTGCAGGCCTCGCTGTTGACGTCCACGGCGCCCGGCGGCCTGACCGCGCCGACGTTGCACCCTGTCAAGCCGGCCGGTTGCGCTCCGGACGATTACGGCACCCTCAACCTGCGGGGAGCCATCGCGGTTGTCGACGACGCGGTGTGCTCGGTGGTCGACAAGCAGAATGCGGCGGTGGCCCGCGGCGCGGTCGCGGTGCTGGTGGTCAGCCCGCCCAGCGCGAACGGCGCCCCGCGCGGGCTGTTCAGCCCCGGCTACTACGAACACCTCAACACGCCGGTGGGCATCATCGGCAAGGACGCTGATGCCGTACTGCTGAAAACCAACAGCCCGGTGAAGCTCACCCTCGACGCCAAGAACACCGGTGTGAAATCGCGAAACATCTTGGCTCAGACCAAGACCGGTGATCCGCACAGCGTAGTGCTGGCGGGCGCGCACCTCGACAGCGCGCCGACGAGCGCGGGCATCAATGACGCGGCAACCGGGGTGTCGGCACTGCTGGAGACGGCCGCAGCGCTGGGCGGCTCGCCGAAGATCGAGAACGCGGTGCGGTTCACGTTCTGGGGTTCGGGCGCCGTGGGTCAGGAAGGCGCCACCAAGTACGTGCGCGGGTTGGCTGCCGAACCGCTGAATGACATTGCGCTGTATCTGGATTTCGACATCCTCGGTTCACCCAACGCCGGGTTCTTCACGTTCGACGGCGACCAGTCCGGCCAGGCGAACCCTGAGATCCCGCTTGACGCGGTGCCCGCCGGGTCGGCCGGGCTCGAGCGCACGCTGGCCGGATATCTGTATCTCGCCGGCAAGCGGCCCGCCGACATGACGATGGATCTGGGCAGTGGCTACGGTCCGTTCCTCACCGCCGGGATTCCGGTCGGCGGCATCTCGACCGGCACGTCGCAGCGGAAATCACCGATCCAGGCGCGCTTGTGGGGCGGACAGGCGGGCGCCGCTTTCGATCCCGGGTACGGGCCGAAGGGCGATACCGTCGAGCAGCTGAACCGCGCGGCGCTGGCCGTGACCGGACCCACCGTCGCGTTTGCGGTCGGCACGTACGCGCAGTCGCTGACGGGCCCCAACGGTGTGCCGTTGCACGACGAACGACACCGGCAAGCAGGCAAGTAGCCGAGTTTCACAGCTACTGCATAACTGGAATCGCCGTTCCTGTGAGTCCGGTTGCCAGGTTGCCGGGTTAGTAATGGTGCCCATGAAAAGCACCTATCGCCGTTGGTCGGCCGTTGCCGGCACCGTGACTGTCGTGGCCATGGGCGGGCTGACCGTCGCCTGTGGTTCGCAGGGCAACAACGCGCCGGCCACCGTGACAGTCACCCCGTCGAGCACCACGACCACCACGACGACGGCCAAGCAGCACCACGGCGGTGGTGGCGGCGGTAGCGCGGGCGGCGGTCAGCAGCAGGCGCCGGCGCCCGCTCCGGAGACGGTGACCAACACCGAGACGGCCACCCAGACCGAGACCCAGACGCAGACCGAGACCTCGACGTCGGTGCAGACCTCGACGGAAACGTCGACGTCGGTGCAGACCTCGACGGTCTACCAGCCGCAGCCGCGCGAGCGCGGCGGCTTCAACAACTTCGGGCCGCAGCAGCACTGATCAGGCCCTGAGTTAGGTCCGTCACTGCTTGTATGCAAGCTTGCATGCAAGTTGCTACTGTCGTCCCGTGGCCATTGATCAGACTCCCGCCAGCGAGCGCGCCTACCGTGACACCAAGAGCAAGATCCTGGTCGGCGCGGTCAAGGGCGGGCAGCTGCTGAGCGAGGTGGAAGTCGCGGCGGAGCTCGGCGTGAGCCGGACACCGGTGCACGAGGCCTTCCTGCGTCTGGCGGCCGAGGACCTGCTCGACCTGCTGCCCCGGCGGGGCGCGGTCGTCGTACCGATCCCACCGCGTGAGGCCACCGACCTGCTCGAGATGCGCCTGGCGCTGGAGGGCAGTGCTGTGCGCCGCCTCTGCCGTTCTGAGGCCACCGCGCAGGCAGTGGCTGCCGAACTCGCCCGGCTGATCGACCAGCAGCGTGGCGCGGCCACCGATCTGGCGCGCTTCGCCGAGCTCGACGACGCCTTCCACCGGCACATCGTGGACTCCGCCGGCAACTGCATCGCGCAGCGGTTCTACGGCTCGTTGGGCGACCGGCAACGCCGCATGATGGCCGACGCCGTGCAGGCCGACCAGACGCTCGTCGAACGGCTCATCGCCGAACACGCCGAGCTGGCCCAGGCCATCGACGTCCGCGACGCGACGGCGTTCGACGCCCGCCTGCTGGCGCACCTCGAGTCGACGTACGAGGTGGTGCTGCGATGAGTCGCGCCCGTGTGAAGCCATGGCTCGCCGTCGCCGCCGGTGTCTTCTGCATCGGTTGGGGCGGAAACCAATTCACCCCGATGCTGATCGAATACGTGCACCGCGCCGGATACTCGCGCGTGGACGTCGACGTCCTGCTGGGCGCCTACGTGCTGGGCCTGATCCCCGGCCTGCTGGTCGCGGCGGCCATGTCGAACCGGTACGGCCGGCGCCCATTGATGGTCGCGGGCTTGATCAGCTCGGCGCTGGGCAGCCTGATTCTCGCGACCGGTGAATTGGGCGGATTCCCAGCGCTTTTCGTGGGCCGGCTGCTCTGTGGCTTGAGCGTGGGTGTCGCGATGGCCGTCGGCTCCACCTGGATCGCGGAGCTGTCCGCGCCGCCGTACGACACGGCCGCGGCCGGTGCCGGAGCGCGCCGGGCCTCGATCTGGCTGTCACTGGGCCTGGCGATCGGTCCGCTGTGCTCGGGCCTGCTCGCGCAGTTCGCGCCGCTGCCGTTGACCCTGACGTACCTGGTGCAGGCGGCGCTGTGCGCGCCCGCGCTGTGGCTGGTGCTCTATCGGACGGTGGAGACCAGGAGCGCCCGCGTCAGCGGAGACCTGTTGTCCCAGTTGCGGGTTCCGGCCGCGACGCACCGCCGCTTCGTCCGCGTGGTGGCCCCGATGGCGCCGTGGGTGTTCGGCTCTGCGGCCATCGCGTACGCCATCGTGCCGGCACTGGTCGCCGATCGGCTCGGCCCCTGGGCCCTGCTGTACACCGCGGGTCTGACGGTGCTGACGCTCGCCTGTGGCGTGCTGGTGCAACCGATCGCCCGCCGGTTGGACGACCATTCCAGCGCCCGCGCGGTGGTGGTGTCGATGGTGCTGATGTCGGCCGGGGTGTTCGCCGCGGTCGCCACGGCGGTGACGCGCTCACCGGCCATCGCGGTGCTGGTGGCCATGCTGCTGGGCAGCGCGTACGGCATCGCCATCGTGTCCGGGCTGCTGGAGATTCAGCGCATCGCCGAACCCCACGAAATGGCCGGGGTGTCGGGCGTGTACTACTCGCTGGCGTACGTCGGCTTCCTGCTGCCCGCCGTGCTCGCCGCGCTGGCCCACTACGTCAGCTACCCGGCGATGCTCACCGTCGTCGGCCTACTGGCGGCAGTGTGCACCGTGATCTGTGCGGCCGGCTGGTCCAAGCACCTGCCGGCCCGCGCCTAGACCGGGATTTGTGCACGATTTTCCGCGCCAACCGCGGAAAATCGTGCACAAATCACTAAGTCAGGCGCGGTTGCGGGCGACGTTGGCGGCCAGGTAGAGGACGTACCCGATCACGCCCACGGTCGCGATTTTGCGGGTCTGCGGCACGATCAGGCCGACGCCGAGCGCCGTCTCGATCGATCCGTTGACCTTGAGGTGCTTGTCGATGTCGTCCGGGAACGCCGTGGCGGTGATGCCCTTGAACAGGTCGGGCTTGACGAAGTGCGCCAGTCCGGCCAATGCCAGGCCGATCCCGGCCAGCAGGCCCTTCTTTCCAGCGGTGTTCTCAGCGGCGTCGGTCACCTGTGGTCCTCTCTGATCACGAAATCTTGTAGTCGCTCAACGGAAATTCGGACGCTTCCCGGATTGCCGTCTCGGTCGACGACGGGCGTAGCAGCGTGGGCTCACCCGCGGGATTGAAATAGTACGAGTGGGCGCTGGCGCAGTTGCCGAGCGTGAACAGCGAGTCGCCGAGCAGTTCGGTCATCCGGTCGAGGAACGCCGTGTTGGCTTCCTCGGTGACCTCGAATGTCGTCGCACCGCGCGCCTTGACCTCGGTGAAAAGCCTGTCCATCAGCCGCATCTGGTACTCCATGGTGTTGAAGAAGTTCAACCCCAGGAACGCGTACGGACTCGCCAGGCTCAGATAGTTCGGGAAGTACGGCATCGAGACGCCCTGGTAGGCCTGGAAACGCGTTTCGCGCCACCACTTTCCGAGATCGCGGCCCTCGCGGCCGATCACCTCGATGGCCGGGAAGTTGGCCTCCCACAGGTCGAAACCGGTCGCGAGCACCAGGGTGTCGATCTCGACCTTGGCCCCGTCGTTGCCGATGATGCCGTCGGAGACGATGTGGTCGATGCCGGCGTCCTGCAGGTGCACGTTGGGCCGGTTGAAGGCCTGGTAGTAGCCGTTGCTGAAAGTCGGCCGCTTGCAACCGAAGTCGTAGTCCGGGGTCAGCCGGCGCCGCAGGTCCTTGTCGCGGATGACGAAGAACCGGTGCATCTTCGACAGGTCGGAGGCCGAGATGTTGAAGCGGCCGCGGAACATGCCGTAGTGCCGGACCCCGACGGACACCATGACCTCGTAGATCGAGTCGGTGAGCCAGCGAAGAACACGCTGCGTCAACGGGAATCGGGCGAACATCTTCTTGGCACGCGCGCCGAAGCGCGGGTCGATCTTGGGTACCACCCAGATCGGCGTGCGCTGGAACACCGTCAGGTCGGCGGCGGTCTTGGCCAGCTCGGGAATCAGCTGCACCGCGGTCGCGCCGGTACCGATGACGGCGATGCGCTTGCCGGCCGGGTCGTAGTCGTCATCCCAGTCGGTGGTGTGGATGACGCGACCTTCGAAGCTTTCGATGCCGGGGATCGCCGGGATGTTCGGCTGCGACAGGAAGCCGGTGGCCGTGATCAGATAGCGCGCGCTGAGCGTTTCACCGTCGGCGATGTTGACGCGCCACAGCGACGCTTCCTCATCCCAGCGGGCTCCGTTGACGACGACGTTGAACCGGATGTGCCGCCGCACGTCGTACTTGGCGGCGACGTCGTCGGCGTACCGCTTGATCTCCGGGCCCGGGGTGAACAGCCGCGACCAGTTCGGGTTGGGCTCGAAGAAATAGGAGTACGTGGTGGTGGGCACGTCGACCGCGAGTCCGGGATAGTGGTTGACGTACCAGGTGCCGCCGAGGTCGTCCTCGCGCTCCAGGAGGGTGAAGTTCTCGATCCCGAGGCGTTTGAGCTGGATGGCCGCACCGATACCGGCGAATCCTGCGCCGACGATGACCGCGTCGAACTGCTGCGTCGTCATATTCAGACGGTACCTCAGGTACCGCTTCGCGCCACGAACACAAGCGCCGCGGCGACCGCCAGCGCCGGGACGTCCAGGGTCTTGGATCCCAGGTCATGGCGGGCCCCGGTGATCTCGATGAGCTCGGTGGGCGCCGGGATCAGCTGGGCTGCGGCCGTCAGCTCGTCGATGCTCCCGAACGGGTCGGCTGTGCCGTGGGTGAAGACCGTCGGGACCTTGATCTGGCCCAGGTGCTCGGTGCGCGCCCGCTCGGGCTTGCCGGGCGGGTGCAGGGGATAGGAGAACAGCGTCAGTGCCGCCAGGTCAGCGCCCTGCGCCGCCACCATCGACGTCATCCGGCCCCCGTAGGAATGGCCGCCGGCGATCACCGGGCCATCGGTCAGCGTGTGCGCCAGTTCGATGGCCTCGACGATGCCGGCCTGATCCGACGCCGCCGAGTTGGACGGCGGCCCCTTCGGGCGGCGCCGCCGGTAGGGCAGGTTGTATCGGATGGCGAGCCAGCCGTGGCGAGCCCATTCGTCGCAGATGCGGACGATCAGTGGGGCATCGCGGTTACCGCCGGCGCCGTGCGTGAGCAGCACGACGCCCGTCGGCGTCCCGTCGGGTTCGTGCGCGATGCCCGCGATCTCGTCAAGATTCATGGGCCAACCTGAACAGCGCGTTGACCGGACCGTGGCCGTGGCCCAGCGGGTAGGCCGCCCGCAGGCACTCGGTCACCCAGCTCTTGCCGAACGCCACCGCGTCGGGCACCGAAAAGCCGTGCGCCAGTGCGCAAGCCGTGGACGCCGCGAGCGTGTCGCCCGCGCCGTGGTCATGGCCGGTGTCGATGCGCTCGGTGGTGTATTCGTAGAACTCGCTGCCGTCGTACAGCAGGTCCGGGCTGTGATCGCTGGACCGCAGATGACCGCCCTTGACCAGGGCCCACTTCGGGCCCAGGTCGTGCAGGGCCTTGGCGGCATCTTTCTGGGTCGACGCGTCGATAACGTCGATGCCCGTGATCAGCCGGACCTCGTCGAGGTTCGGGGTGACGAGCGTGGCGATCGGAAACAGCTGGGTGCGAACCGAATTCAGCGCGCTCGGGTGCAGCAGCGGGTCACCGTGCATGGACGCGCACACCGGGTCGACGACCAGCGGGATGTCGCCGTCGAGACCCTGCCACGTCTCGGCGACCGCACCGATGATCTCGGCCGAGGCCAGCATGCCGGTCTTGGCCGCCTGGATGCCGATGTCGTCGGCGACCGCGGTGATCTGCCCGCTGATGATGTCGAGCGGCAGCTCGTGAAAACCCTTGACCCCCACCGAGTTCTGCACCGTCACCGCGGCGACGGCGACGCACCCGTGCACGCCGAGCATCGCGAAGGTACGCAGGTCGGCCTGGATGCCGGCGCCGCCGCCGGAGTCCGAGCCGGCGATGGTCATCACCCGCAACGGCGTTTCGCCCGGCGGGGTCAAAGGCAGAAGGTTCACGGACGCATCACGACGTCAAGGGTAGATACACCCGGTTGCCATGGTCGGCGAACTCCTGGGATTTCTCTGCCATGCCCTGGGCGATCTCGTCCGCGAAGTCGGGGGCGACCCCGTCCGGGTAGGCGTCGCGGATGTCCTGCGTGATGCGCATCGAGCAGAACTTCGGCCCGCACATCGAGCAGAAGTGCGCCGTCTTGGCGGGCTCGGCCGGCAGCGTCTCGTCGTGGAACGCGCGGGCGGTGTCCGGGTCGAGCGACAGCGCGAACTGGTCGTGCCAGCGGAACTCGAAGCGCGCCTGCGACAGCGCGTTGTCGCGGTCCTGCGCGCCGGGGTGGCCCTTGGCCAGGTCAGCGGCGTGCGCGGCGATCTTGTAGGCGATCACCCCGTCCTTGACGTCCTTACGGTTGGGCAGGCCCAGGTGTTCCTTGGGGGTGACGTAGCAGAGCATCGCGGTACCGGCCTGCGCGATGATCGCCGCGCCGATGGCCGAGGTGATGTGGTCGTACGCCGGCGCGATGTCCGTCGCCAGCGGGCCGAGGGTGTAGAACGGCGCCTCTTCGCAGAGTTCTTCCTCCAGGCGGACGTTCTCGACGATCTTGTGCATCGGGACGTGGCCCGGGCCCTCGATCATCACCTGCACGCCATGGGATTTGGCGATCTTGGTGAGCTCGCCCAAGGTGCGCAGCTCGGCGAACTGGGCTTCGTCGTTGGCGTCGGCGATCGAGCCGGGACGCAGGCCGTCACCGAGCGAGAACGTGACGTCGTAGCGCTGCAGGATTTCGCAGAGCTCTTCGAAGTGCGTGTACAGGAACGACTCCTGGTGGTGCGCCAGGCACCAGGCCGCCATGATCGAGCCGCCGCGGGACACGATGCCGGTGACGCGCTTGACCGTCAGCGGGATGTAGCGCAGCAGCACGCCGGCGTGCACCGTCATGTAGTCGACGCCCTGCTCGCACTGTTCGATGACGGTGTCGCGGTACAGCTCCCAGGTCAACTTGGTGGGATCGCCGTTGACCTTCTCCAGCGCCTGATAGATCGGCACGGTGCCGACCGGTACGGGAGAGTTGCGCAGGATCCATTCACGGGTCTGGTGGATGTCCTTGCCGGTGGACAGATCCATGATGGTGTCGGCACCCCAGCGGGTGGCCCAGACCATCTTGTCGACCTCTTCGGAAATGGACGACGTCACGGCGCTATTGCCGATGTTGGCGTTGACCTTCACCGCGAACGCCTTGCCGATGATCATCGGCTCGAGCTCGGGGTGGTTGTGGTTGGCCGGAATGATGGCGCGCCCGATGGCGACCTCGTCGCGGACCAGCTCGGCCGGCACGCCCTCGCGCTCGGCGATGAACGCCATCTCCGCGGTGATCTCGCCGTTGCGGGCGCGCTGCAGCTGGGTGCCGCGGTCCTTGACAACGCCGGGGCGGGCGGGCAGACCCTTCTCCAGGTCGATGGTGGCGGTCTCGTCGGTGTACGGACCCGAGGTGTCGTACAGGTCGAGGTGGTCGCCAGTGGTCAGGTTGACCCGGCGGAACGGGACCTTTCCACCGTCGGGAAGCTCCCGGTAAACCTTGGTGCTGCCCTGGATCGGGCCGCAGGAAAGGTCGTTGAATACAGCAATTGCAGACATCTGCTTACTCCCTACGCCGGCATTACCCGGTCAGGTTCATACGGTCGACGGCGCCATTAAGCCGTCCTCTCAGCGCACCAGGGTGTGCGCTCCCGCGCGGACGTTGTTCACCGTAGTCGATGCGCGCCGGAAGGCAAGGGTGCGTTGCGGCCCGGTGAACGGAACGGAATTGTCATGAGGTCGTTTGTATAGCTAACATATGTTTTTCTGATATTGGAGCGAAGACCGACTGATGACGACTGACACCGAGCTCACCGGGCAGCCCGACACCGCACTCGCGGCAACCGCGCGCCGACGCGTCCAGATGGACCACGACCACCCGCGCTACAAGTGGGTCGTGCTGGCCAACACCACGCTGGGCACACTGCTGGCCACGATAAACGCCTCGATCGTGCTGATCTCACTGCCGGCGATCTTCCGGGGTATCGGGCTGAACCCGCTGGCGCCGAGCAACGTCAGCTACCTGCTGTGGATGCTGATGGGCTACCTCGTGGTGACGGCCGTGCTCGTGGTGCCGTTCGGCCGGCTCGGGGACATGTACGGCCGGGTCCGCATCTACAACCTGGGTTTCGTCATCTTCACGCTGGCGGCCGTCGCGCTGTCGTTCGATCCGTTCCACCTCGGTGGCGGTGCGATCTGGCTCATCGCCTGGCGGGTGATCCAGGGCGTCGGCGGCGCGATGCTGATGGCGTCGTCGTCGGCGATCCTGACCGACGCCTTCCCGGCCAACCAGCGCGGCATGGCACTCGGCGTGAACATGGTGGCCGCGGTGGCCGGATCGTTCCTCGGTCTGCTGATCGGCGGGTTCCTCTCGGAATGGGAGTGGAAGGCCGTGTTCTGGGTCGGCATCCCGATCGGCGTGATCGGCGCCATCTGGAGCTACCGCTCGCTGCGTGAGCTGGGTACCCGGTCGCCCGGCAAGCTGGACTGGGCCGGCACCGTGACATTCGGCCTGGGCCTGACGGTGCTGCTGCTCGGCATCACGTATGGCATTCAGCCGTACGGCAATTCGCCGACGGGCTGGGGCAGTCCCGCCGTCCTCGGCTCCATCGGTGTGGGTCTGCTGCTGTTGGTGGTGTTCTGCATCATCGAGCTCAAGGTCGAGTCGCCGATGGTCGACATGCGGCTGTTCAAGTCGGCGACCTTCGGCATGGGCAACCTGGCCGGGCTGCTGTCGTCGGTGGGCCGCGGTGGCCTCCAATTCATGCTCATCATCTGGCTGCAGGGCATCTGGTTGCCGCTGCACGGCTACGACTTCGAATCGACGCCGCTGTGGGCGGGCATCTACCTGCTGCCGGCGACCATCGGCTTCCTGGTGGCGGCACCCGTCGCCGGCAGCTTGTCCGACCGCTTCGGGGCGCGGCCGCTGGCGGTCGGTGGCATGCTGCTGATGGCGGTGACCTTCGTTGCGCTGCTGCTCATTCCGGTCAATTTCGAGTACTGGGAATTCGCCTTGCTGGTGTTCCTCAACGGCGTCGGCGGCGGTATCTTCACCGCGCCGAACACCGCGGCCATCATGTCCAGCGTGCCGGCGGCGCAGCGCGGCGCGGCATCGGGTGTGCGGTCGACGTTCTTCAACGCCGGCAGCTCGCTGTCGATCGGTATCTTCTTCTCGCTCATGGTCGTCGGGCTGGCCGGCACCTTGCCGACCGCGTTGTCCAGTGGTCTGCAGCAGCAAGGGGTTTCGGCTGACGTCGCGCAGCAGGTGGCCGAACTGCCGCCGGTGGGCAGCCTGTTCGCGGCCTTCCTCGGCTACAACCCGATAGCCGAGCTGCTGGCCCCCTTCCACACCCTGCAGCAGCCCGGCGTCAACGCAGGCACGCTGACCGGCCAGACGTTCTTCCCGCAGCTGATCACCGAACCGTTCCACTCCGGCCTGGTCGTGGTGTTCGGCGCGGCGGCGATCATGATGCTGCTGGGCGCCGTGGCGTCGATGTTCAATCCGGGTACGTACGCCACGGAGCCCGGCGCCGACAACGAGGCGTGACGGCCGATCAGCGGTCGAAAACGGCTGTCAAATAATCGGATTCGGGTAACGACTGGCACGCCAGCCGGACGCCGATCCCGAGTTCGTAGTCGTCGAGGGTGTCGTTGACGCGCATGCTCACCACGCCCTGGCGGAGGGTGTACGCGCACGCGCCGCAGTTACCCTCGCGGCATGCGTAGGGTGCGTCGATACCTTTGTCCAACAGGGTATCGAGCAAGACCTGAGTCTTAGGCCAGCTGATCTCGTGGGTATCGCCGTCGATTTCGACCGTGGCGGTGGCGGACTCGCCGTCCGCGCCAGCATCGGTTGCCGGCTCCGGCGCGGCGAAGGCATCCGTGGTCAGGGAGACGAAGACCTCGCGGTGCACGTGCTCACGGGCGACGCCGGCGTCGTGCAGGGCGGCCGCGGCCACGTCCATGAATGCCGCTGGGCCGCACAGGTATGCGGCGGTGTCGGCGCCCGGCTTCGCGGGCAGCAATGTGCGCAGTCCGGCCGGAGTGGGTAGGCCGGACTCCGACTCGAGCCAGTGCGCGACCGTCAGCCGGTCACCATGCGCCGCAAGCAGTTCCGCCAACTCGGCGTCGAAGATCACCGAGTCGCGGTCGCGGTTGGCGTAGACCAGCGTCACCCGGCGGCCGGACTGCAGCAGTTGGGCGCGGATCATCGAGATGACCGGAGTGATGCCACTGCCGGCAGCCATGAAGATCAGCTCGCTGTCTGCCGGGCGGACAGTGAAAGCGCCTGCGGGCGTGAGGGATTCCAGTGTCATACCGGCCTCGGCATGGTCGCACAGCCAGTTGGACGCGAGGCCGCCCGCGGTGCGCTTCACGGTCACCTTGAGGTGCTCGTCGGCGGCCGGACTGCTCGACAGGGAATAGCACCGCGAGACCGCGCCGCCGTGTGCCGGGATGCGCAGGGTCAGGAACTGGCCGGCCTGGTAGGTGAACTGGTCACGCGCGTCGTGCGCGGCCGTCAGGACCAGCGATACGGCGTCGGGGGTCTCGGTGATCACCTCGACCACGGTCAACTCGTGTGACCTGGACGCTGTCGATGCGGTCATGGGGAAATGCCTTCCGTCGTGGAACCAGGTCAGATTGTCGTCGTTAACTGTGCCATTGACAAATGGCACAGTTAATGATGACCTAGTTGCCGTGACGGAAACTGATCGGGCAACGTTGCCCGAAGTACCCACGCGCGCAACGTTGCGCGCCGCGCTCTCGGCCACGGTGACCCGCTGGACCCTGGGCAATCTGACCAGTGTCATCCCGATGAACACCCCAGGTGTCTGGTTCGGCCGCGGGCTGATCGCCACCATCATGGAGACCTTCGGTTCGATGCCCGACGGCACCAGGATCGTCCCGGTCCGCACGCCGCACCTGCGGGGCGAGTGGGTTCTCGGCCCGGGTGTCGAGTTCGGCCGCCGCGCCGGCTACTACGTGCACGGCAGCGCCTACGTCATCTGCTCGGCACGCACCCACCGCAAGCTGGTGGCCCGGTTGTCGGAGGCGACCGGACTGCCGATGTTCGTCGTGGACTACCGGCTGGCACCCGAGCACCGCTTCCCGACGGCGGCCGAGGACGTCGAAGCCGGGTACCGGTGGCTGTTGTCGGAAGGCTATGCGGCCTCGGACATCGTGATGGGCGCCGACTCCGCCGGCGGTCACCTGACCTGCGACATGCTGCTGGCGCACGCCGGTGACGCGGACTTCCGGCCCGCGGGCGTGGTGCTGTTCTCGCCGCTGATCGACGTGACGCTCGGTCTCGCACTCGAGCAGGAGAAGGCGACGTACCGCGATCCCGCGATGTCGGCCACCGCGGCCGCGCGCATGGTCGGGCTGTACACCCAAGGGCAGAACCTGGCCGATCCGCGGCTGCGCCTCGACTTCGCCAAGGCAGACCAATTGCCGCCCATACTGATTCAGGTCGGCGGATTCGAGATGCTGCGCGCCGACGCCCGCTACCTCGACGCCGAACTGCGCCGCGCCGGCGGCACCAGCACGCTCGAGGTCTGGCCCGGCATGGTGCACGTCTTCCAGGCCCTGCCGCATCTGGCACCCGAGGCCGGCCCGGCACTGCGCCGTGCCGCGGCCTTCGTCGCCGATGCCTACAAGCGATCCAACGAGCTCGAAGAGGTGTGCTGATGATCGGCCTTGACACGATCCTGAATGTCTTTCGCGGTCAGCGCCGCTCGGACAAGGCGAAGGCGGTGGTCACCGGCGCCGGCAGCGGCATCGGGCGGTCGTTCGCGCTCGAGCTCGCGCGCCGGGGCGGCGAGATCATCTGCGCGGACATCAGCCTGGAGCGCGCGAAGGAGACCGTCGCGCTGATCGACCAGCTGCCGACCGGCAAAGGGCACGCCGTGCAGTGCGACGTCGCCGATCGCACCGCCATCGAGCTGCTGGCCAAGCAGGCGCAGGAGATCTTCGGTGGCGCGCCGACGTTGGTGATCAACAACGCGGGCGTCGGCATCGGCGGAAAGCCCGTGGGCGACATCGGTTTCGAAGACTGGGACTGGGCGCTCGGCATCAACCTGTGGGGCGTGGTGTACGGCTGTGAGGTCTTCACGCCGCTGCTGCGCGAAGCCGGCCGGGGCGGCATCATCAACGTGGCCTCGGCCGCCGGGTTCGCCGCCGCACCGTCGATGGCGGCTTACAACGTGTCCAAGGCCGGCGTGATGTCACTGTCGGAAACCCTCGCCGCCGAACTCGACGGCACCGACATCGCCGTCACCGTGCTGTGCCCGACCTTCGTGAAGACCAACGTCTTCACCGACGGCCGCATCACCCCGAGCTCGATGAGCCTGAGCCAGCAGCTGGCTCGCTGGACCGGCCTGTCCGCCGACAACGTCGCCGCCCGCACCCTGGACGCGCACGACGGCGGCCGGCTCTACGTGGTGCCGCAGATCGACGCCACCGTCATCTGGCACCTCAAGCGACACTTCCCCGCCCTGTACGTCCGCGGCGCCGGACTACTCGGACGCGTACTTCCCAAGGACTGAAAGGAACCCATCATGGCAATGGATCTCGACGAGATGCTGCAGCGCATCAAGGACAAGCAGTGGGCCCTGGCCGACATCGACTGGGACGCACCGGGTGCCGAGCTGATCGAGCCCGAGCTGTGGGCCAAGCTCAAGCCGTTCATGACCGATCTGATGTGGATCGAGAACGTCGGCGCCCGTGGCTTCGCCGCGCTGGCGCGGAAGGCCCCGACCCCGACGCTCAAGAGCATCTATGAGCACTTCCACGCCGAGGAGCAGAAGCACGCCAATGCCGAGCTGGCCCTGATGCGGCGCTGGGGCATGCTCGAGAACGACGAGGTCCCGCCGCCGAGCGTCAATGTGCAGCTGGTGATCACCTGGCTCGACAAGTTCTCCGACGGCATGTCGCTGTCGATCCTTGGCACCGTCATCCCCATGCTGGAGGTGGCGCTCGACGGGGCACTCATCAAATTCATCACCGATGAGGTCAAAGATCCGGTGGCGCAGGAGGTTTTCAAGCGCATCAACTCCGACGAATCCCGGCACCTCGCGGTCGACTTCGAGGTCATGGACATCCTCGGCCACGCCGACATGCGCAAGCTGGTCGTCGACTTCGTCGGCAGCTGGATGAACCCGGCGCTGATCGTCGGCACGCTGAGCTACTTCCCCCTGCTCAACAAGATGCGCGACAACATCGTGGCCATGGGCGTCAACGAGGAACGTCTGTACCAGGCGATGCGCCGGTTCCAAAGTGTCGGTGAGCGAAGCGCTTTCGTGCGCCGGGTACCCATGTACCGGTTCATCTCGTGGCATGCCAAGAAGGTGATCGACCGGACCTCGAAGTACCACTGGCTCGCCGATTCGCTGGTGGTGGTCACCGGCGCCATCCCGATGCCGCTGGTGAAGTACACGCCGACGTGGTCGGACGAGCTGACCTATGAGCCGGTCGCGTAAGCAAGAGGAACTATCACCGTGACTATCTCAACAGCCATCATCGGCGCCGGCTTCGCTGGCATCGGCGCCGCCATCCGGCTCAAAGACCAGGGCATCACCGATTTCGAGATCTTCGAACGCGGCACCCGCGTCGGCGGCACCTGGCGTGACAACACGTATCCCGGTGCGGCGTGCGACATTCCGTCGCGCCTGTACTCCTACAGCTTCGCGCCGAACCCGGACTGGTCGCACACCTACTCCGGTAGCGACGAGATCCTCGGGTACATCGACAGCATGGTCGAGTCGTTCGGTATCGCACCGCATATCCGGTTCGGCCACAACGTCACCGGTGTGGAGTACGACGAGGTGGCGGGGGAGTGGACCGTCAACTTCGAGGGTCGTGAACCGGTGCAGGCACGCACCGTCATCGTCGCCTCGGGGCCGCTGGCGAACGCCAGCTTCCCGAAGATCGAGGGCATCGAAACCTACGAAGGCCACAAGATCCACAGCGCCCGTTGGGATCACGACTACGACTTCACCGGCAAGAAGGTCGCCGTCATCGGTACCGGCGCCAGCGGCGTGCAGATCGTCCCGGAACTTATCAAGGTCGCCAAGTCGGTCAAGGTGTTCCAGCGCACGCCGGGCTGGGTGATCCCGCGGATAAACGGAGCCACCAGCGGCTGGATGAAGCGGATCTACAAGGACGTGCCGCTCGCCGAGAAGCTGATGCGTTCGGCGTGGTTCTGGGGCCATGAGTCGGTGGCGCTCGGTGTGGTGTGGGACAGCCCGTTCACCCGGGTGGTCGAAGCCCTGAGCCTGGCGAACCTGCGCCGGCAGGTGAAGGACCCGTGGCTGCGCCGCCAGCTGACCCCGGACTTCTCAGCCGGCTGCAAGCGACTGCTGATGACCGCCGACTACTACCCGGCGCTGCAGGCCGACAACTGCAAGCTCGTCACCTGGCCCATTGCCCGGTTGTCGCCCAAGGGAATCCGGACCGTCGAAGGCATCGAGCACCAGTTCGACGCCATCGTGTTCGCCACCGGTTTCGAGGTGTCCAAGGCCGGCACCCCGTTCCCCGTCATCGGCATCGACGGCCGGGAGCTCGCCACGGAATGGAGCCGGGGCGCGTACGCCTACCGCAGCGTCGCGGTATCCGGTTACCCCAACCTGTATTTCACCTTCGGACCCAACTCCGGCCCCGGACACAGCTCCGCGCTGGTGTACATGGAGGCGCAGATCGACTACATCGTCGAGGCGATATCCAAGCTGCTGCAGTTCGGGTGGAAGTCGCTCGACGTGCGTCCCGAGGTGCAGGCACGCTACAACGAGGACATCCAGCAGCGGCTGCAGTCCACCACGTGGAACTCAGGCTGCCAGAGCTGGTACCTCACCGAGGACGGCTTCAACGCGACGATGTTCCCGGGGTTCGCCACCCAGTACGTCAACCAGTTGAAGGCGGTCAATCTGCACGACTTCAAGATCACTGCTGAACAGACCAGCGGTGCGTCGGTCCTGACCGCATAGAATCCGCTGGTGGCTGAGTACCGGATCGACGACCTCGCGCGCGAAGCGGGGACGACAACCCGGAACGTCCGCGTCTACCAGGAGAACGGCCTGCTGCCCCGGCCCCAGCGCCGGGGCCGGGTCGCGATCTATACCGATCGGCACCTGAGCCAGTTGCAGGCGATCGTCCGGCTGCTCAGCGAGGGCTTCACCGTCAAGCACATCCTGAAGTTCCTCACCGGCCTGCAGCGCGGTGAGGGGCTCGTCGAGGTGCTGGACCTCGCCGAGCTCGAGGAGTTGGTGATCTCGCCGTGGTCGAACCCCGAGGCGCAGACCATGACGCGCCAAGAGCTGGAGATGGCGCTGGGCCGGCTCGACGGCGCGACGCTGCGACGGCTCGTCGCCGGCCGGATCATCGAGCCGACGGACGACAAGGATGCCTACCTGGTACCTGACCGGCGGGTTATCGACGACTTCGCCAGGCTCATCTCCCGCGGGATGCCGTTGGCGGCGATCCTCAAGACCACCACCGCGGTCGACAAGAAGCTCGACGAAGCGGCCCGGGCCATGACCCGGGCCGGGCACACCGAGGTGGTCCGGCAGCGGGGGACGGGCTGGTACCCCAGCAACGACGTCGAACTTGCCTGGGCCGCCGACCTGATCGATGCCATGCGCCGTGTATCCCGCCGTTCTGCCCACGCTAGCCTTGACCGCGCGTTAGATGAAGCGGTGCGAGCCGAGCTGCGGCAGTACCAGCAGGAGGCCAAGGACAAGGGGGCTCCTGTCGAACGGAAGGCGTGAGTCATGGCGCAGGCAGACGGAGCTGAGGCTTCCTCCGGCAAACGCAAGCGCGGGCCGAAGACCCTCGTCCAAGCGGTGTTCGCATTGATGGACGATGTCGCCGAACTCCGGAAGTCCGCGCAGTTCATCGCCGACAACATCGCCGCCCTGAGCGAGAGCGCAGCGGGCATCGACCGGCATGCGGAACTGATCGCCAGCCAGATCACCACGTTGACCGAGGCCGCGGCCGGCATCGACACGTCTGCCGAGAAGATCGCCCACGGTGCCAACTCCATCGCGGCGACCCTGCCGAGCCTGAAGCGGCTCGCCGAAGTCGTGGAGCCGCTCGATACCACGGTGGCCCGGCTGGGCTGGCTCGTCGACCGGCTTCCCGGCGTAAAACGAAGCTAGTCGTCAATTCCTGTTCTCGCAGAACGGAATTTGTCCTCACTCGTCAATATCGAGACCCGTGTCGATCGGCTATTGCCACCCGCCGAACATCGGAGGAACGTATATCGGTGGACCGGCGGCGCCGCTGGGGCGCTGCCCCGATATAGAGGGGGTGGGCCGTGTACGCACGCTCTACCACTATCAACGCACAACCCTCGGCTATCGACTCGGGAGTGGCTCACCTCCGCGATGAAGTGATGCCCCAACTCCAAGGTCTCGACGGGTTCGTCGGCATGTCGCTGCTCACCGACCGGGAGTCCGGCCGGTGCATCGTGGTGACCGCGTGGGAGTCCCAGGACGCGATGAACGCCGTCGCCGAGCAGGTTCGGCCGATTCGCGAAAAGGCGACCCAGATGTTCAGTGGCGGCGCCCCGACCGTTGACGAGTGGGACATCGCGATATTGCACCGCGCTCGCCAGATGCCCGAGGGCGCGTGCGCGCGGGTTACGTGGGGACATGTCGACCCGGCCCACGCCGACGCCGCCATCGAGCATTTCAAGATGAACATCGTCCCCGACAGTGAGGCGCTCGAGGGCTTCTGCAGCACCAGCCTGCTGGTCAATCGGAACACCGGACGCGGCGTGGCCTGCACGACGTTCGACAGCCGAGAAGCCATGGAGCGCAACCGGGATGGCGCGCGCACGATGAAGCAGATGCGCATGAAGGAAACCGGTGCGGCCGAGCTGGACGAGGCCGAGTTCGACGTGGCCTTCGCTCACCTGCGGGTGCCGGAACTGGTTTAGCCGCAGGCGCCGAACCGACCCGGGGACCGGACCGGTGCCGGGTCGTGTTCGGCTGCCCCGTGGGGGGGCAAGCCAAGAATCTGCCAAGCGTCGGGCTGCATGCTTCCTTCACCAATCAGCAGCAGAGACAGGTGAGTTCACATGACGCGACGAATCGCACGACTGGCCGCGGCGGCACTGTTGTCCGGCGGGATGAGTCTGGCCGCTTTCGGGTTGAGTGCCGGCACTGCCCAGGCAGAACCCTCCTCGGGCACCTGGTGTCCGGGCCAGCCGGTCCCCGGAGGCTTCACCGAGGTCGACTGGGACTGGACGACCTGCCATCGATACAACTTGGTACACCGCGGAATGCCGCCCCAGGTCGTCGGCATGACCGCCGAAGACGGCTGGTACGGCGGCCACCCCCACTACCGCACCGTCGCGGGCGAGAACACCAACGCGACCTGCCAGTTCCTGGGGTGCCCGTAGCACTCGGCGTAGCTGATGACGGTGAAACCCGTTGTGGGCTGCCGCCTTCCGTGCTCAGAAGGGTGCGGGTTCATCCCATTCCTCTGCGGCGCGGGCCATTTCGAGTTCGCGGTATCGGTGCCATTCTTCGCTGGCGATGGTTTCTTCGTTGATCATGCGTGCTTGGTTGATGAGTTGTTGGCGTTCTTGGGCGCGGGTGCGTTTGCGTTTGGGCATGCAGTGGCCGCGGCCGGGGGTTCGTGGTGGTTGTTCGGTGATTGTGGGTGTTCCGGTGGGTGTGGCCAGTTGTGGGTACCAGTGGGCGCCTTCGGGTTTGGTGATGTAGGTGTGTCCGGTGGGGGCGACCCAGACGACGGTGCCGTCGGGGTATTGGTGGTCGGTCCAGCCGTGGAATGTTTTGAGTAGGTGGTGGAATCGGCACAGGCATTTGAGGTCTGACGGGTGCGTCGGCCCGGCCGGGTAGGGGACGGTGTGGTCGAGGTCGCAGGCTTGCGCGGGCCGGTCGCAGCCGGGGAATCGGCAGGTCAGGTCTCGGCAGCGGACGAACTCCGCCAGCTTGGCCGACGGACGGTAGCGGGGCTCGGCCGCATCCGGCGGGATCTCGACCTCGCGGATGGTCGCGCCGTCGGCGAGGCGGGCGATCTGCTCGGCGGGGATCTGCCCGTACCCGGGCAGGAATCCTGGGGCCTGCCCGTTCACTGCCTCCGGTGTGGCGATGACGTGGATGACCGCGCGGGTGCCGACGGTCTGCGCCGGCAGTTCCCCCATGGCGGCCGCGGCGGCGGGGCAGTCCGGGTTGTCGCATTGGCAGGCCAGGCGCTGCCCGCGGGCCAGGGCGTCGATGGCGGCGGCGCGGCGCTGATCATGGGAGCGCGGATCGTTGCGGCACACGCTCTTGGCGAGGTCGTCGATGGCGGCGTCGAGCACGGCGGCGGTCGCCGCGTCTACCGTGCCGCAGATGCTGGCCGCGCCGGGGCCGCAGGCGCGGATGTCGAGGTAGCGGGCCTGCGACGGGGGCCTGGGGGCGTGGACCCCGGCCTGGTCGGACGCGGCGATGATGGCGTCGATGCGCTGTTCCATTTTCGGTTTCGACAACCGACCCCAGGCCACGATCTTGGCGGCCAGGTCGGCATCGACCTGCCCGGCGACGTCGTCGTCGATGATCAGGTCGGTGCGGGCGACGATCATGGCGACCATCACCGCATCGATCAGGCCGTTGGCGTAGACGGCCGCCACTTTGGGCAGGCGGGTGCGGAGCGTCACCGCCCGGTCCACCTGGGCTTGGGCCCGCTTACGCGATATCCCCAACGCGGCGGCGACCTCGACGACCAGCCCGGCATAGCCGTCGATCGCCCAATACCGTTTCTCGATGTCGTCGTCGGGGGCCCGCAGCGCCCACAGGTCACCGATCGCCCCCAGGCGGCGGGCGCCGGCGGCGTTCTCTTGCCGGGTGGCCAGGGTGATCGCGTCGACCGCCGCGGCCGCGGCGTGGGGATCACCATCTAATTCGCTCATACGTTCGAATGTATACCCGCCCACCGACACGAATCGGCCGTCGCGGACGCGACCCATCGACGACGGTTAGGGCACCTAAACAGAAGGGCCGCAGCAGGATTGGCACGGGCAGGCAGCGCGGGCAGGGATCGTCGACGGTTGGGTCAGCTAGTTATCGAGGCCTTGGAGCGGACCGCCGGTGGACGGCCCACCGAAGAATCCGGGACCGCGACCGCCAGGGGGCAGGCGCCGATTAGCCCACCTAACCGTCGAGGATCGCAGCGCGGACCGGAGACCCCGGCAGCCCAGTCGGGATGGGCACGGCCAGAACCATCGAGCACACCTAACCACCGAGGATCACGCGCGAACCGTGGGGCCGAGTCGGGGCGGGTCGGCCCGAACTACCGAGCACACCTAACCGTCAAGGATCGCAGCGCCGACCGGTGACCCCGGGCGGCCCGAGTCGGGATGGGCTCGGCCAGAACCACCGAGCCGATCTAATCGTCGACGATTCCCTACGGGTGCGCGCTCGGCTTACTCGGCCACCAGATGCGGTTGCCGATCATGGCCATCGCGGCGGGCACC
Organism: Mycobacterium sp. SMC-16; assembly: GCF_046250085.1. Taxonomy (NCBI): domain Bacteria; kingdom Bacillati; phylum Actinomycetota; class Actinomycetes; order Mycobacteriales; family Mycobacteriaceae; genus Mycobacterium; species Mycobacterium sp. SMC-16. Next base: position 5,018,167 of record NZ_CP176427.1, on the reverse strand, counting down.
AGCACGGTGCGCACCAGGGTGATGTCGATCAGCAGGCCGATGCCGATGGTGAATCCGATCTGCAGCAGGTTGATCACGCGCCCGGTCATCAGCGCGAACATGGTGAGCGCGAAGACGATGCCGGCGGTGGTGATGACGCTGCCGGTGCTGCCGAAGCTGCGCATGATGCCGCGGATCATGCCGTCACCCGACTCTTCGCGGATGCGGGCGGCGAAGAGCATGCTGTAGTCCGCGCCGACGGCGATGAGCGCCATGAAGGACACCGGGAACACCGACCAGTCGATGTCGACGCCGAGGATGTGCTGCCACACCAGGACGCTGAATCCGGAAGCGGCGGCGAACGACAACGTCACGACCGCGACCATGAACACCGGCGCGGCGATGCTGCGCAGCAGCGCGATCAACACCAGCAGCACACCGAGGATCGCGACGATGCCGTAGACGGCGAAGTCATGCCACACCTGGTCACGCATGTCTGCCGACAGCGACGCCAAGCCGGTGCTGGCGAAACGTGCTGTCTGCAAAGAGGTTCCGGCTGCGGCCTCGGTCGCCGCCGGCGCCAGCGCGCGGGAGGCGTCGAGGGCCTGGGCGCTGTACGGGTTGATCTTCCAGATGACAAGCATCCGCGCCGTCTTGCCGTCGGGGGCGAACAGCAGGTCCTGTGCGGCCCGGAAGGCCGGGTCGGAAAAGCCCTGCGGCGGAAGGTAGAAGCCCGATGCCGGCCCGTCGCCGGTGTGAGTGCTCAAGGTCGTCAGGTAGTCCGTCGCCTGGCCGAGCCCGTCGGTGAGGCGCCCTGACATGGTGACCACCTGGTCCACGCCGCCCTTGACCTGGTCGAGCCCGACGGCCAGCCGGGTCATCCCGGCGCTGAGCTGATCGGCGCCGCGCACGAGTTCGGCCAACTGGGTGCGGGCCTGGGTCGGCGAACCACCGGGCAGATTCGACACCATTTTCTGCAACGTGGCCAACGCATTTCGGATGGCGGGCTCGGCGGCCCGCACCTTCTCGACGGTCACTTGCGGGACGGCAGAGAGCCGCTGGGCCTGCAGCAGCGCGCGGCTGACCGCGCCGTTGGAGATGGCGTCGAGGTCGGCGATGTCCGCGCGGGCCCGGCTGCACACGGGGTTCATCAGGCAGTCGGGGCCGGGTTGCGGATCCAGCGCGGAGCCGAGCGCCGAACTCACCAGCCGGCCGGCATCGGCGACCTGCGCGTTGCCGTCGATGGCCTGCAATGCCGCGTCGAGCAAGCCGGTGGAGGAACTGAGATCGGCCAACGCCGAACGGACGTCCACCGTGCCGTCGGTGAGCGTGGACAGCCCGGCGCCGGCGGCCTGGTACCCGTCGAGTACCTGATGGGCCAGCCCGGTCACCTGCCTGATACCGGAAACCAATTGGGGAATCTGGGTCACCGCGGAGGCAGCGCCGTCGCGCAGCTGGGCCGCACCGGAGTCCAGCCGGTGAATGTCGGGAACCGCCTTGTTGACCTGGTTCTTGGCATCGCCGAGCCGGTCGGCCACGATCCCGGCCTGGTAGCCGATGGTGGTCTGCGGCAACTGCTTTCCGGCCGGCCGCGTCATGGAGCGGACATAGGCGATCTCGGGCATCCCGGCGAGGCGGCCCGCGACACGGTCGAGCGCGGCCAGATCGTCGGTGTTCCGCATGTCATGGTCGGCCGAGACGATCAGGTATTCCGGCGCCGCCTCGTTGACGCCCCAGTGGGCGTAGGTCTTTTCGTAGCCGAGGGAGCTCTCGGTGTCGTCGAGCTGCATGGCGTTCTCGTCGAAGTTCACCCGGAACGTGGTCAGAACCATTGCGGCGCTGAGCAACAGCACCAGCGAAGCGGCCACCAGCACGCCCGACCGGCGGATCATGGTGGATCCGATGCGGCGCCACCGGCGGTCGTTGAGGGGGCGCGGTTCGGCCAGTCCGCGCTTGCCGAGGAGCGACAGCAGGGCGTAGGGCAGGGACATCGAGACGGCCAGTCCGACGACGATCGCGATGGCGATCGGTGGGCCGGTGGCCTTGAACATGCCGAGTTCGGTGAATCCCATGGCTGTGGCGGCCGCCGCGATGGTCAGCATCGAGGCGATCAGGATGCCCGAAACCCGCTGTCCGGCTTGCGCTATCGCGTCGATGACGGGCACCTGGCTACGCCGGGCTTCGTGATAGCCGGCCAGGATGAAGATCGCGTAGTCGGTGGCGGCGCCGAGCAGCATCGCGGTCATCAGCGAGATGGTGAAGTTCGAAACGGTAAGTACCCCAGCCATACCCAGCAGGGACACGATCGGGCGGGCCACGCCGAGTGCGATGCCGATGGTCAGCAACGGCACCATGGCAGTGGCCAGCGACCGATAGACCATCAGCAGCACCAAGGTGATCAGCAGGACAGACACCGCGGTGATGATCAGCAGCGAAAAGTCCATGGCGCTGAAAAGATCGGCCAATGTTGGTGACGGCCCGGTGAGGTAAACCCCGACTCCGGGCGGTGTGGGCAGGGCGTGCAGCTGGTCGCGGATCGCGATGGTGTTCTTGTGCGCCTTGGTGGACCCGACGTCGCCGGTGCCGGCCAGGACGAGGTTGATCGCCTTGTGGTCGGGGCTCAGCGCGATGTCGCGCAGTTGCGGATTGTCGTAGGTGTCGAGCACGTAGGCGACGTTGGTGGTGTCGCGCTGCAAGGTGGCGACGATGTCGCGGTAGAGGGCTTCGTCGGCCGCATTGATGCCCTTCTCGTCGACCAGCACGACGCTGCCGACGGCCGAGGACCGCGGGACACCGAAGGCGTCCGACATCTCGCGCAGCGTCTGCGCGGCCTTGATGTTCGCCGGCATGAACGGCGCGGAATGCTCGGAGACGGTCTGCTCGAGCTGGGGGATGGCGACGTTGAGGATTCCGGCGAGCGCTACCCAGAAGCCGATGACGAGCCATGCCCATTTGGCACAGAAACGGCTGGTGGCGGCGAAAAACCTGCTGTTGTGTCCCACCCGGATCCCCTCCGATTCGAGACCAGAACTACACCGTTCGGTCTACTATTGGAGGCAGACGGTAGTAGACCGACTGGTGTACAAAAAATGCTGAAAGACAGGGAGTTACGTCACATGAGTGCCCGCGATCGGCTCGTCGTCACAGCCATCGATCTGATTCGGCGCCAAGGCGTCGCGGCGACGGGGCTCAGCCAGTTACTCGAACGCAGTGGTGCCGCGCGCCGTTCGCTCTACCTGAATTTCCCGGGCGGCAAGGCGGAACTCGTCGCCGATGCGACCGTGACGGCCGGCAACACGCTGGCCGACGGCATCGACCGACTGATCGGAGAACGAGGGCCGGTAGGGGCGGTCCGGGCGTTCATCGAGATGTGGATTGCGAACCTGGCCGGCGGCGACTTCGAAGTGGGCTGCCCGATCGTCGCTGCTGCACTCGGCCGCAGCGAGGCGCCGGCGGCCGCCGACGCCGCCGGTGAGGTCTTCCTGGACTGGGAGCGTCGAATTGCCGCCGGGCTCGAAACCGCGGGGTTGTCAGCCGATGACGCCGCTCGCCAGGCGACGCTGACGGTCGCCGCGGTGGAGGGCGCCATCGTCATGGCGCAGGCGACCAAGTCGGACGTGCCGCTACGCCGTGTGGAGGCGGCGCTTGTCGAGTCGGTGGAGCAGTACCTGAATTAGGCGGACTTTGCCGGGGCTGTGCCGGACAGGCAGTCGGCGATGAAACTGGCCATGCGAGCGTAGGCCCGGCGGCTCTCCGGCAGCCCGGGGAATATGGCCGGGAACGCGTGGACCTGACTGGGCCACGCCGCGACATCGCACTTGCGCCCGGCCTCGTGCAGTTTGTCCTGCATCCGCTCGGCGTCGCACAGCAGTGACTCCGTCTCGGAGGCGACGATCAGCGACGGCGGCATCGAATCCATCGGACCGGAAACCGGCTCCAATTCGTCGAGATTGCCGGCGGGACAGATGCGTTCGGTGATGACCGGGAAGCCGGCGGCGATCCCGAAGACGTCCGTCGCCGCGGTCGAATGCGCAGTGCGTGCGGCGTTGTCCAATTCCAGTAGAGGCGAAATGCCGACCACCCCTGCGGGACTCGGGAGCCCGTGCTTCGGGGCCTGCTGCGCGGTCGCGAACGCCAGGAATCCGCCGGCCGAGTCACCGGCGAGGACCACCTTGGCCGGATCGACGCCCAGACTCAGCAGGTGGCGGTAAGCGCCCAGACAGTCCTGGACGGTCGTCTCCAGGTCCACCTCGGGGTACTGCCGATATTCGATGTGTACCAACGGCAATCGCGTGATGCGCGAGAGCGCCGCGACGGCGCGCAGGTGGGTGTTCAGATCGCCGAGGACGAACCCGCCGCCGTGGAAATACAGGATGACCCCGTCGGTGATGGGCGCGTCGAGGTCGGACGGCGAAACCCACTCGACCGGCAGGCCGCTCCAGTTCTCGGCGACCAATCGGAAGCCGCGCGGTGGCCGACGACGCTGCAGGCTGGCCAACTTGTTGACGTTGCGTCCCACCCGCACGATCCGCTGTGACGTCGCCTCGTACTCCGCCGTGGTCAGCGCGCGAATCAGGATGCGGGCCAACAGCAATGACGCGAAGAAGTGAATGATGCGCGCGCGTAGGCTGGCCGGCTCGGTGGCGTGAATGACCGCGCTCACGGCGCCAACTCCACCAGCACCGGCGCGTGATCACTGGGCTGCTTGCCTTTTCGTTCCTCGCGAACGATCTCGCCGTGCGTGACGCGCGCCGCGAATTCCGGTGAGCCGAGCACGAAGTCGATGCGCATGCCCTGCTTCTTGGGGAACCGCAGCTGCGTGTAGTCCCAGTAGGTGTAGACGCCCGGACCCGGGGTGAACGGGCGGACCACGTCCGCGAAGCCGGCGTCGTTGATGGCGCGGAACGCCGCGCGCTCCGGCTCGGAGACGTGCGTCGAGTTCGCGAACACCGCCATGTCCCAGACGTCCTCATCGGTCGGCGCGATGTTCCAGTCGCCCATCAGGGCCAACGGCAACGACGGATCGTCGGCCAGCCAGCCGGTCGCGGTATCCCGCAGGGCGGAAAGCCATTTCAGCTTGTAGGGCAGGTGCGGGTCTTCCAGCGTCCGGCCATTGGGCACGTACAGACTCCACAACCGGACCCCGCCGCAGGTGGCGCCGATGGCACGCGCCTCGTCGGCGTCCTGCCACTGCGGTTGGCCGTCGAAGCCGATCTGCACGTCCTCGATTCCGACGCGGGACGCGATCGCCACGCCGTTCCACTGGCTGTGCCCGACGTGCGCAACCTCGTAACCGAGTGCCGCGAACGGCATCGTCGGGAACTGCTCGTCCTTGCACTTGGTCTCCTGCATGGCGAGCACGTCCACGTCCGCGCGGGACAGCCAGTCCGTGACCCGGTCGACCCGGGTGCGGATGGAGTTGACGTTCCAGGTGGCGATACGCATGACGCTCCGATCAGACAGGCTCGGGGACTTTCAGTTCCCGACGTAGGGCGGTGAAGTCGGTGATGGTCTTGGTGGCGACGTTCGCGACCGGTCGGGCATTGCGGCCGGTGGCCTCGGACTTGGACACCATCACCACGCCGTCGATGTAGGGCTGAATGGTGGTGGCGTTCTGCACCGTCGCGACGATCACCAGCTGGAAGCCGAACTTGCGGAACGCCTGCAACGCCTGCGAGGCGAACTGCGGGTCGGACTTGGAGAACGCCTCATCGAGCATCAGCTGCGCGAAAACCGGCTTGTTGTCGCCGCTTTCGGGATTGGCCAGGTTGAAGCTGAGCGCTCCGGCCAGGCAGAAGGCCATCAGCTTCTCCTGCTCGCCACCGGAGTTGTCACCGGCGTTGCTGTGCGTGCGGATCAGTTCGCCGCTGGCGACGTCCCACTCGGCGCAGTCGAACGTGAACCGGTTCCGCACGTCGAGCGCATCGCGGGTCCAGGCGCGGTCCTCGGGGTTGTTGCCCGCCAGGCGGTTTCGCAACCGCAGGATGTCGGCGTACTGCTCGAGGATCGCCTTCTTGTCGCCCAGGCCGACCTCGGCGATGCGCCGGGAGATGGCCTTGACGATGTCGGTCAGCTCGGACACCGCCGCCATGCTGCGCGGGTTGGCGCGCAGCGTCAGCCGGGTGCCGCGGTTGAATTCCACCGCCCCCAGACCGGTGTTGACGCGCTCGATCTGCTCGCTGATCCGCCGGGTCTCCTGCTCGGCGACGCGGTGCAGCGTCAGGATCGCGTCGGGCGCCTGCTCGGTGATCAGTCGCATCATGCGGTCGTAGGCGTCGGGCAACTCGCGCTCGTCGATGTGACGGCAGACCGCGACGTAGTCGTAGATGCGCTCGTCGAAATCGTCCGAGTCGTTCGGAATCGCATCCGGGAACGACGCGTCGAACGTCGCGACGATGCGCGACAGCTCCTCGTAGGAGCGCCGGCGGCTCTCGGTGAGCTGGTCGCGTTCGCGGCGGATGGCCGCGAACAGCGCCTCGCGGTGCGGCTCGGGGTTGAGCAGTTCCAGCGGCACCGGGACCTCAGCGGCATAGCGGCGCAACAGATCTGTGGCCTGCTCCGACACCGCGGCGGGGGAGAGCCGGTCCTGCAGATCCATCAGCTTGGTCCGGCGGGCGTCGAGATCGTCGCGCCGCGTCTGGATCGCACCGCGCCGGGTCATCAGGGTCTGGATGTCGACCCAGCACTCCTCGGCACGCGCCGACAGTGCCTCGATGTCGGGATGGTCGGCCAGCAGCAGCTCGTACTGCTCGCGCAGCCGATCGGCGTGGCCCTCGGCGGTGTCGGTGTCGATCTGGCTCCACTGCGGGAACTGCTCGTAGACGGCCTTGCATGCCGCCGCGCGGTCGCGCCAGCGTTGCCGTTGCGCGGCAATCTCATCCGCGGCCCGCCGGGCGGTGTTGAAGGCCTCCTCGGCCTCGGTGAGTTCGGCGTGGAGCGCCTCCAGTTTGGCGCCGATGTCACCCTGATAGATGTACTCGGACGGCTTTATCGGACGCCGGTCGTCCTTGATGGCCAGCCGATCGGAGTCCTTGTAGAGACCCGTGTCGGTGACGGCGCGGCGGAAGCGCACGAACACGTCGGGGGTGTCCACGCAGATGTGGTCACCGGCCGCGGCGATCACATCGGCGGCCTCGGCGGCGCAGGGATGCTTCGGCTTGACCAGGAACAGCTTGCCCGCCAACGTGTTCGGCTCGGCCTCGCGTCCCGAGGCGCCGGCTCGCACGTGGTGCAGCGCCAGCCGCCCACGCATGTTGGTCTCGTTGACGAATCGCAGCACCTTGGCGTAGTGCTGATCCGGCACCAGCAGCCGCAGGCCAACCCCGCGCAGCACCTTCTCGACCGCGAGCCGCCAGCGGGAGTGCTCGGGCTGCAAGTCGAAAAGTTCGGCGACATAGGGCAGTTCGGCGGGGTCGATACCGACGCCCGCGCAGATGTGGTCGCGCATCGTCACGGCGGACTCGGGAAGCGCCGAGCCCACGTGCTCGACGCGCTTGAGTTCCTTGGCCGCGTTGTCGCGCAGGATCCGCGCCGACTTCTGTGCGTACTCCGCGTCGGTGGACGCATCGCGCCCCCACTCGAGCTTGCCCAGCATCTCGGTGGCCTGCCGGGTGAGTTCCTCGCGCAGGTTCCAGAATTCGTCGGCCGTATCGGGCACTTCGACGCCGAGGGCCGCGACCATCTCCTCGTAGGCCGCGCGCCGCCGGGCCACGTCGTCGGCCTGCGCTTCGGCGGCATTGACCTGGGCCTGCAGCGGGCCGACGTTCGCCGATGCGCCGTTGATCTGGGCGTTGAGCGAATCACCTTCGGCCTTGGCCAGATTCAGCTGCCGCGTCAGGTCGGCGTTCTCGTTCTCCAGCTGGTCGATGGTCGCATCGAGCGTCTCGATCTCCGCGGGGCAGTGCCGGAGCCGCACATGATCGGTATAGGCCCGCACCATCGGCAGGTCGACCAGGTCGATGATGCCGAGGTCGGTCGACTCGGAGGCGTAACGCACCTGGATGGCCTCGATGTCACCGAGGATCTTGCGCTTGCGCTGAGCCACCGCGAGCAGTTCCCGGGCCTCGACCAGCGGATCGATCTGCTTGAGCGCCTCAGGCAGCCGGGCCAGGCTGTCCGGTTCGTCCAGCATGAACTCGCGGACGAACTGCTCAAGCCCACCAACGCTTTTCAGGGACTTGGCCTTGCCGAGCAGCTGCTGTGCGGCGTCCGACGCGCGGATACCGATCGAGGCATACAGCTGCGCCAGGTACTGCGACTCGACCTTGGTCGTGAACCGCCAGCCGTCACCCTTGAACACGCCGGCATCGAACCGGCCCGCGGCCCACCGGTTGCAGACGTCCTCGATGTCCAGGTCGCCGTCGCCGATGACGAACCGGCTCGACGAATCCGAACGCGATTCTCCGGTCAGCCATTTGAGCACCAGGCCCGTGATGGTGCGGCCCGTGTTGCTGGTGTAGGTCACCGCGACGGCGGACCAGGTGGTGCCTTCGCCGCGCAGGTACATGACCTGGCTGGTGCCGGCTTCGCTGCGCTGGCCCCAGGCGCCGCGGACGTACTTGTCGACGGTGCGGCGGCCCGCGCTCGAGCCGGCCGCGGTGTTGTCGCCGGACGCGTTGAAGTTGCGCCGGTTGAACGGCAGGAAGCCGAGCGAAATCGCGTCCAGCAGTGACGATTTACCGCTGCCGGAGCCGCCCGCGACCAGTGAGCCGCCGGCGCTGAACGGGATGCTGTGATAACCGTCGAACACGCCCCAGTTGATGATCTGGAGCCGGGACAGATGGAACTGCTCAGACATCGGCTTCAGTACCTCCGCCGGTGAGTTGTTCGAACTGCTGCTGCAGCTCGGTGATCACCGAGGCCGTCATCACCGCCGTGATGACGGGGCTCACGGTGTAGCTGTCCTCGTCGTCGCGGCTACGGCGCAGGATGTCGAGACCGGTGAGGCGGGCGATGGCGGCATCGATCCGGGCGGTGAAAGTGACTGCGTCACAGTCGGTTTCGTTCAGCACTCCGCTGAACATGCCATGCATCTCGTCACGGGTGATGAGGAAGCTCTGGTCGCCGCCGGCGCGCATCAGCTGCGCCAGGTGCAGAGCGAGAATCGAGTCGTAGGTGCCCAGCGGCTCGCGGCGCAGCAGCTTGATGCCCTTGGCCGACTCGTAACGGGCCTGCTCGATGAACGCGATGTCGACGCCCTCGGAGATGCGCAACTGCAGGTCGAGTTCGGACAGCCGCACCGACAATTCGTTGCGGTACTCCAGGATCCAGCTGTAGATGTTTCGGTCGGACTCGCTGCTGATGTAGCGGCGGGTCAGCAGGTGCTGCAATGCCCAGCAGGCTCGGTCCGGCATGGCGCTGACGTCGCCGTCGAAGCGTGGACGCCGCTGCTGCACCGCGCGGCTGGTGCTGTCGACCTCGGGCAGCGAGGCGAAATCGATGGGTGAGTCAGTCATGAAGGGCTCCCGCCACGGCAACAGGCTCGGTGAACATCAGATAGGGCACCTCGATCTCGCGGTCGCGGCCATCGAGCGACCGGAAGCGCACCGACATGGTGTCGTCGCTCGGGCCGCCCTGCCCGCCAGGCTGTTTGAGGGCCCAGGACCACAACACGATGACGTGGCCCAGGTATGCCGAATCGAGCAAGGAGACGGCCTCGGCGAGTGACACCGGCCGTCGCGCGACCGCGGCGTTGAGCATCTCGGACATCGCGGGCGCATCGACCTGGGTGGTCAGTGCCGCGAAGGTGGACAGGTCGACGTCGCCCTGCGCCGCTTCGGCGGGCTTGGGTGCCGACAGGTCGCCGATCTTGAAACTCAGCGCGCCGATCGAGCTGATCGCGTGCCGGGCCAGGGGGACCTCGATGTCCAGCCGGGAGTCGGTGAGGGACGACTTCAGCAGTGTCCGGGCGGCGCCGATGGCCTCGTTGAGCTGGCGGGCCACGCCTCGGCTGGACTCCATGGTGCCGAACGCGGTGAACCGCTTGACCCGCTGCGCGCAGCGCTGCTGGATGCGTTCGACCTCGTCGATCTGGTGGCCGATCAACTCGAAGAACCCGGCCATCACCTTGCGCAGTGCCGGGTCCAGCTCGGGGAGCGCCGACGCCACGGTGGCGATGTCGGTCTCGAATTCGGCGCGCTGGTCGGGGTCGTTGATCATCCGCAGGAACGCCCGATGCGAATCGCGGCCCGCAGAATCCCATGCCGCCTGGTAGTCGGCGTACATCTGGCGCTGCCGGTCGCGGTACTCGATGTTGGTGTCGATCGGATCGTCCAGCGCCTGCGTGGCCTGTTCGATCATGGTGCCGTAGAGGCCGATGTCGGTGATCAGCCGTTCCATCTGCAGCGCGATGGCGCGGGCTTCGTCGTACATGTCGGTGACGTCGGGCTCGGGGCGCAGGCCGGCCTCCAGCTCGTCGAGCTCGCGGTGCAGCGCGGCGATCTCGGCTTCGATGCCGGCCCGGATGCGGTCGGGGTCATTGCCGGCACGGGTGGCGATCTGGCGCATGCGGGACGCGATGCCGGCGATCGAGCCGCCGGTGGCGATGCTGTCGCCGCGGCGCATGCCGCGCACGAAGTCGAGGGCGCGACGGGCGTCCTGCGTCAGATAGCAGACGTTGCGTTCCGCGCCGGCGCGCGTCTCGGTCACCCGGTGCACCCAGCCCTGGCTGGCCCACGACTTGATCAGGGCCAGGCCGGACTGTCCGAGCTGGTCGTCGGTCTCGCCGAGCGTCGCCAGGTCGCGTTCCAGCCGGACCACCAGATCGGTCTCGGCGATCATGCCGTCACTGAGGTGCCGCTCCATCAATGTGGCGTAGACGCCGAGATTGTTGGTGGCCAACAGCCGCACCGCGCGCGAGCCCTGAACGTCACGGTTGAGTTCGAGCAACTCGGCGGCCGACAGCGCCGCATTCTCTTGCACCCGCAACCCCTGACCAGCCTGACACGTCGGTGCGTTCCACCGCCGGTCCAAGATACTTGGCGAAGCGACGGCGGGCATCGGCGGTCGTGCTCCGCAGCGCCCGCAGGGACGGCTGCCGGAATTGCCCGGGACGACGGGTCCCATATGTCGTCTCACCATGTGGACACCAGTCGGCGTCGCGGCCGGCTGTTGTCGGGGCAGCCGCAGCAATCGCGTTGGCGCGGCGCTCGGGCTCGTGCTTGATTTGCCCCGGGCGGGGTTACGGCGTCCCGGCCGAGTTCACAGGAACGCCTTCGCCGATGTGAGATGCCGGTCACGATCATCATGCGATGTGGTCTCGGTCACGATACGAAAATCACGCCTGAGCATGACTAATCGGAATATATCTGGCTGGTCCGTCCGGCATTCCGGGGTGGCGCAGCGGGATTGCTCAGCGACCTAAATGGGTTTGCCGACTGGCCATTTGCCCGGAAGGTTAGCGGGGCTATGAACGGCGCTTTACCGGCTAATACGCAAACCAGCTTGGTGTGGCCTGTGAGCCGCATGCCGTCGCTATCGATTCGTTACGACTTCGTCAAAAACTCTGGATTAACTCGGTTACTCGTCGGTAAATTACCGGCCAGTAAGCAAGCCGACCCCCGAGGAGTCACTTCATGAATGTTGCGGTTCGTCGCCATACCAAGGCGGGTATCTGCGCAGCGACCACGGCGGCCATCGTGGTCAGCCCGCTGTTGCCGTCAGTGCCCGCCGCCGCGCATCTGCCGGCGCTGCCGTAGGTCAGCACCGCCGCGGTGCAGCTGACCGCGGCATACAACCCGCTGCAGCCATGGCTCGACGCGTTCAACACCGCATCGGCCAACGCGGGGCGCATCGGTGAGGCCTTCTCCGAGGCGCCGGCCGTGTTGTTGCAGCAGTTCCTGGCGAACCAGATCAGCCATGTCGGGGCCATCCTGCAAAATCCCGGCAACATCGGCGCGGTGATCCAGGATGTCGGGCAGAACGTGAAGTCGGCGATCACCGCAGCCACGCTGCTGGGGACCAAGCCGGAGGACTGGACCATCGCCGGCTCGAACGACGTGTGGCACGGCCTGGTCGCGCAGATGCTCCCCAACATGCTCCCGACGGCGGGCAACCCGCAGGCATCCGCGATCGTCACGCAGGTGGTCAACGTGCTGGCATCACCGCTCAGCGGCGTGCTGATGGGTTTGGTGGGTCCCGGCATCAGCCCCGTCGTGGCGCTCGTCAACAGCATCACCAAGATCGCGACCTCGCTCGCCGCGGGTGACGCGATGACCGCAGCCCAAGCCGCCATCAACATCCCCGCGGCCATGGTGAACGGCTTCCTCAACGGAGCCAACCTGAACCTGGATGTGCTGGCGCCGCTGATCACCAAGACCATGCCGGCCGGCAACGAGCTGCAGAAGCTCAACATCCAGTTCGGTGGGCTGTTCACCGCTGGTGTGACGGGCATGGACATGACCGGCATCGGTGGCTCGATCCTGAACTCCCTGGGCCTGACGGCCGAAACGGTGCTAGCCCCGGGATTCCCGTTGGAGATCACCGGCCAGGGCATCGGACCGATCGGTGCGCTGGTGAACCTCAGCCACCTGCTGGCCAAGGCCATCGGTTGGAGCGGTACCGGTAATCCGTTGGCCCCCAAGGCTGCTGCCGATCCGGCTGCCGCCACCCAGGTATCGGTGACCAAGGCGGCCACCGACAACTCGATCACCTCGATCCCGCAGCCTGCGTTGGCGGTGACTCCGGTGAAGGCCACCGCGGCCCAGGCTCCGCAGACGGTCGAGAAGCCTGCCGCGTCGGCCAAGTCGGAGACGCCGGCGACCCCGGCAACTCCGGCCACGCCCGCGACCCCGGCGACCCCCGCCACCCCGGCGACCCCGGCAACTTCGGAGACGCCCGCAAACCCGGCAACTCCGGCCACGCCCGCCACCCCGGCGACGCCTGCCTCTCCGGCGAAGTCCGACAACCAGAAGTCGGATGACCAGAAGGCGGACTCGACCAAGTCGGACACGAAGTCGGACACCACCAAGTCCGAGACCAAGAAGTCCGATGCGAAGAAGCCGAGCAAGCAGAAGTCGGAGAAGCCGAAGCCCGCGAAGAAGCCGGCGAAATCCGCTGCTGGCCAAGGTGGTTCGGCCAACGGCGCCGACGGCTAGCACGCTTCGGCCGCCTCGAGCAAGTAGTCAGCAGCAAGTAGTCGCAGTCAGTGGGCCTCCCTGCTCGGGGGAGGCCCACTGATTCCCGTCGGACCTTCCGTCCGATCAACCGAGCTCTTTTGTCCTGCCCAAATCAGCCCAATCAACTCGTCAAGAGGAGTCGTTCTCATGGATTCAGCGGTCCGTCGCCATACCAAGGCGGGTATCTGCGCAGCGACCACGGCGGCCATCGTGGCCGGCCCACTGCTCACGTCGGCACCCGCCTCCGTCAAGCTTCCGGCGCTGCCGTCGGTCAGCACCGCCGCCGTGCAACTGACTGCGGCGTACAACCCGCTGCAGCCGTGGCAGGACGCGTTCAAGACCGCCGCGGCGAATGCCGGGCGCATCGGCGAGGCCTTCTCCGAGGCGCCGGCGGTGCTGCTGCAGCAGTTCCTGGCGAACCAGATCGACCACGTCGGGGCCATCCTGCAGAATCCCGGCAACATCGGCACGGTTTTGGGCGAGATCGGGCACAACGTGCAGTCGGCGATCACCGCCGCGACGTTGCTGGGCACCGACCCCGGCAACAACTCGCAGTCCGTCGAATCGAACGATGGCTTCCACTTCATCCTGCTTCAGGTGATTCCGAAGCTGCTTCCGACGGCCTCGAACGCCATGGCCAACCGGGTCGTGCAGGAAGTGTTCAACTTCCTGGCATCGCCGCTGAGCGGGGTCCTGATCGGCCTGGCAGGACCGGCGATCAGCCCGGCGGTGGCGCTGGCGAACAGTCTCACCAGCATCGGTGCGTCCCTGTCGCAAGGCGACGCGGCGAAAGCGCTGCAGACCGCCATCAACATCCCGGCTGCCATGGTGGACGGCGTCCTCAACGGCGCCAACCTCAACTTGGACCTCGTGGCCAAGCTGATCAACAAGACCATTCCCCTCAGCGACAATGCCGTCGTCAAGGCGCTCAACATCCAGTTCGGCGGACTGTTCACCGCCGGATCGACGGGCTGGGACCAGATGAGCCTCGGTGGCTCGATCCTGAACTCACTCGGACAGACCGTCTATGCCGACATCATCGGGACGGACCTGCAGATCGACGGTCTGGGCATCGGGCCCATCGGCGCCATGGTGTCGCTCGGCCGCATCCTCGCCAAGGCCATCGGCTGGAGCGGCACGGGTAATCCGCTGGCGCCCAAGACCACCGCCGATCCGGCTGATGCCACGCAGGTGTCGGTGACCAAGGCTGCGACGGACAACTCGATCACCTCGATCCCGCAGTCCACGTTGGCGGTGACGCAGGTGAAGGCGACCGCGGCGGAGGCTCCGGAGGCGCCCGCGAAGCCTGCTGCTCCGGCCAAGGCGGAGACCCCGGCGACCCCGGCAACGCCCGCAACTCCGGCGACCCCGGCAACTCCGGCTACCCCCGCCACGTCCGAGACCCCGGCCACTCCGGCTACCCCGGCCACTCCGGCGACCCCGGCGACGCCGACGAAGGCCGACAACCAGAAGTCGGATGACACCAAGCCGGATACCACCAAGTCGGAGACGAAGACGTCCGAGACCAAGTCCGACACAACGAAGTCCGAGACCACCAAGTCGGAGACCAAGAAGTCCGAGTCGAAGAAGCCGGGCAAGCAGAAGTCGGAGAAGGCCGAGAAGCCGAAGCCTGTGAAGAAGTCGGCACCGGCGAAATCCACTGCAGCTCAGGGTGGTTCGGCCCACAGTGGAGCCGACGCGCACTAGCTGGTACCTGCCGAGGCCACGGTTTCCCGGGCGCCGACGATGTCGCGCGGGAAACCGTGGCCGCGGCGTTACAGGAGCACGTACCGCGACCGGTGATGCAGCCGGAAACCCATCGACTCGGCCAGCGCGATCGCCGGCGCGTTGTCGTCGGGAACCCGGACGTAGGCGTGCGTCGCGCCGCGGCCGGCGGCCCCGGCCACCAGCTCGGCACAGACGGCCCGGCCGAGTCCACGCCGGCGTTGCGGCTCGAGCACCGCGACGTCCGACAGCCCGGCCCACACCCTGCCGCCGGGCGCCGTGGTCACGGCGACCCGCCCGACCGCCGCGTCGGCCACCGTGGCGAATGCCACGTCTCCGTCGACGACGGTGCTGAGCAGCTCGACGGGCACGTCCTGTGCGTGAATCTCCAACCATCGGGCATCCGGATGCGAGGGCAATTCGGCATGGGTGGTGCCCGACAGTTCCATGGTGAGCACGCGATTCGGCTCGACGCCTTCGGAACGGACCGGCAGCAGCCGCTCCGGCAGCGCCACCCACGGTTGCAGTCCGTGTTCGGCGTACCAGTCGGCAATTGTCGGCAGGGTCGTCAAGTCCGACGAAAAGAGCAGCGGCACAGCCGAGTTGGTGCGCTTGTCCGTCCCGCCGGCGCGCAGCAACCAGCCGCCGGCCCAGTGCCGTTCGGTACCCGGCCAGGCCAGGGCGGCCGCGTGCTCGACCGCACGTATCTCTGAATTGCGCACCGGGGCGTGCGACAGCTCGCGCACCGACATCACCGCGGCCGGGCCGATCTCGACGCGCTCACCCGATTTGGTGCGCACCACCACGACCGGGGTGAGCGCCTCGAGGTGCCCGACGACGTCGGTGAAGGCCTGGGATTCGGGGCCGGCCTCGGGCAACCGGTAGCGTAACGAGACGCGGCTACCGACCGAAGGCATCAGTGCCCGAACGGGTCGTCGACCTCGCCCGGCATCCAGCTCAGCCCCGGCACGCCCCACTTGTTCGACTTGACCATCCGCTTGGCGGCCCGCGCGTTGCGGCCGATCAGGCAGTCGAGGTACAGGAAGCCATCGAGGTGACCGGTCTCGTGCTGCAGCATCCGGGCGAACAGACCGGTGCCCTCCAGCTCGACGGGCTTGCCGTCGGCGTCCAGACCGGTGACCTTGGCCCACGAGGCGCGGCCGGTCGGGAACGATTCGCCGGGAACCGACAGGCAGCCCTCGTCGTCGTAGTCCGGGTCGGGCATGGTCTCGGGGATCTCCGAGGTCTCCAGCACCGGGTTGATCACGACGCCGCGGCGCCGCGCGGTCTGGCCGCGGTCGTCGGCGCAGTCGTAGACGAACAGCCGAAGCCCGACACCGATCTGATTGGCGGCCAGGCCCACGCCGTTGGCCTTGTCCATCGTTTCGTACATGTCATCGATCAGCGCGGCGAGATCGGAAGGGAGGGAGCCGTCGGCGCCGACGGCCACCGGAGTGGTCGCGGTGTGCAGAACAGGGTCACCGACGATGCAGATTGGACGGACAGCCATGACGAGCAATCTTAATGATCCGACTCGCGGGTAACGATCACGGCTCAATACCGTCGGCCGTGGTTGAATGTTCGCCGAACCACTTGCAGCGTCCCAGATCCGTTGTGACGCACGAAACAGGCTGGCATATACCGAGATCAGAGAAAGGGTCCAGGGGCGAAATGGACGGCGCTATGGCGCGTACTGAGCGATCCGGGGACGACTCTGAGCTCGCTGACGGGTTGACCCGTCGCGAACACGACATTCTTGGTTTCGAACGTCAGTGGTGGAAATTCGCGGGTTCCAAAGAGGACGCCATCAAGGAACTGTTCTCGATGTCGGCGACCCGGTACTACCAGGTGCTCAACGCCCTGGTCGACCGGCCAGAGGCGCTGGCCGCGGACCCGATGCTGGTCAAGCGACTGCGCCGGCAGCGCGCCAGCCGACAGAAGGCCAAGGCCGCGCGTCGTCTCGGTTTCGAAATAACCTAGCTTTTCTGCCCTGAGGGTCCGCCTCGATAAGGTGGGGAGCAATGAATCAGCGAGAGTCTTCCGGACTGCCCCTGCGCGCCATGGTCATGGTGCTGTTGTTCCTCGGTGTCGTGTTCCTGCTGGTGGCGTTCCAGTCGCTGAGTTCAGACAGCAGCTCCGACTCGAGCTCGTCGAGCAGCTCCGCCAGTGCGACGTCCGCCACCGCCACCACGACGTCGACGACGCCCGCGCCCGCCAAGGCCGACGTCAAGGTGTTCAACATCTCTGAGGTTGCCGGCGCCGCGCAGACCGTCGCCAACAAGCTGCACGAGCAGCAGTGGAACGTCACCGAGACCGACAACCTCAGCGTGGACGCCCCGCCGCCCGCCACGACCGTGTATTTCGGTGACGCCGCAGGGGAGAAGGAAGCCGCCGAAGCGGTCGGCAAAATCCTCGACGCACCCGTCGAACCACGCATCCCAGCGCTCAATGACAAGGGACCGGGCGTCATCGTTCTGGTGACCGGTTAGGCTCTCGGGCATGCCGATCTCAGCCCCGATTCGCTTCCTCGCCGCCGCTGCGGTCATTGCACCCGTCGTCGCTGCGTGTGCGCCTCCCGGACAGGTCCCCGCAACCACTCCTGGCACCACGCCGGCGATCTGGACCGGCGTCGAGCACGCCCCGCAGGGCCACGGTGAAAAGGCCGGCGAGAAGGCGGCCCCGCAGGCCGCCCCGATCGGCGAGAAGCTGGTCACCGAGCTGAAGACCCCCGAGGGCACCACGGTCGCGACCGCCGAGTTCCTGTTCAACGGTGGGTTCGCCACGCTGACGGTCAAGACCACCTCCGGCGGCGTGCTGACGCCCGGATTCCACGGCCTGCACATCCACTCGGCCGGCAAGTGCGAGCCGAACTCGGTGGCGCCGACCGGTGGCGCCCCCGGCGACTTCCTGTCCGCCGGCGGACACTTCCAGGCTCCGGGCCACACCGGCTACCCGATGAGCGGTGATCTCGCCTCGCTGCAGGTCAAGGGCGACGGCACCGGCTCGCTGGTGACCACCACCGACGCCTTCACCGCCGAGCAGCTGCTCGCCGGCAACAAGACCGCGCTGATCATCCACGAGAAGGCCGACAACTTCGGCAACATCCCGGCTGACCGGTACCAGCAGATCCAGGGCGCCGCACCGGGGGCGGACGAGGCTTCGATGAACACCGGTGACTCCGGTAAGCGCGTGGCGTGCGGTGTCATCGCTGCCGGGTAGCGCGGACAGCCACACCCCACCGCGAATCGATTTCGCCGGGTCGCCACGGCCGACCCTCGGCGTCGAATGGGAGTTCGCCCTCGTCGATGCCCGCACACGCGACCTGAGCAACGAGGCCGCCGCGGTCATCGCCGAGATCGGCGAGACGCCGCATGTGCACAAGGAATTGCTGCGCAACACCGTTGAGGTGGTCACCGGTGTGTGCGACACCGCCGGCCAGGCCATGGACGATCTGCGGTCGACGCTCGGCCCGGTACGCCGGATCGTGCGCGACCGCGGCATGGAGCTGTTCTGCGCGGGCACTCACCCGTTCGCCGAGTGGGAGAGCCAGCAGCTCACCGAAGGGCAGCGCTACGCCGAACTGATCAAACGGACCCAGTGGTGGGGCCGGCAGATGCTGATCTGGGGCGTGCACGTCCACGTCGGGATTTCCTCGGCGCACAAGGTGATGCCGATCATCACGTCGTTGCTCAACCAGTACCCGCATCTGCTGGCGCTGTCGGCGTCGTCGCCGTACTGGGACGGTGAGGACACCGGCTACGCCAGCAACCGGGCCATGATGTTCCAGCAGCTGCCGACCGCGGGCCTGCCATTCCACTTTCAGAAGTGGTCTCACTTCGAGCGCTTCGTCTACGACCAGCGCAAGACCGGCATCATCGACCACATGAACGAAATCCGTTGGGACATCCGGCCGTCGCCGCATCTGGGCACGATCGAGGTCCGGATTTTCGACGGCGTGTCCAACATCGCCGAACTCGGTGCGCTGGTCGCGCTGACGCACTGCCTGATCGTCGATCTGGACCGCCGGCTCGACGCCGGCGAGCAGCTGCCGACCATGCCGCCCTGGCATGTGCAGGAAAACAAGTGGCGCGCAGCGCGGTACGGACTGGACGCCGAGATCATCCTGGATGCCGACAGCAACGAGCGGTTGGTCACCGAAGATCTGGACGAGCTGCTGAACCGGTTGGAACCGGTTGCGGCATCACTGAATTGCGCCGACGAGTTGGCCCGGGTCGTCGACATCTACACCCTGGGCGGCTCGTATCAACGCCAGCGCCGGGTCGCCGAGGAAACCGACGGGGATCTGCTGGAAGTCGTGGACGCGTTGGTGTCGGAGCTGGTGTTGTAGCCGTGCCCATCACGCCGATGTTCCCGCTGGAGTCCGCGCTGCTGCCCGGCGACGAACTGCCGCTGCGGATCTTCGAGCCGCGGTACGGCGAACTGGTGCGGGACTGCATGGCCGCCCCGGAGCAGGTGTTCGGCGTGGTGCTGATCTCGGCCGGCCGTGAAGTCGGCGGCGGCGACGCCCGGTGCTCGGTCGGGGCGCTCGCCCAGATCGACCGGTGCCAGCCGCAGGGCGTCGGCCGGTACATGCTGAGCTGCAGCGTGACCGACCGCATCCGAATAGTGCAGTGGCACAACGACGATCCGTATCCGCGGGCCGAAATCGAGCGGTGGCCCGACGAGCCCGGGCCGGTGGTCCCGGAGGCGTCCATCGTGGCGGTCGAGGACCGGATCATCGCGCTGTTCGAACGCATCGCGTCGGCGCAGGGCGCACGCCTGCGGGACCGGGCCTCGATCCTGGCCAGGACCGTCAAACCCGATGTGGGACAACGCCTCTACGCGCTGGCCGCACTACTGCCGATCGGCCAGGCCGACAAGTACTCCGTGCTGGCCGCGCCGAATGCCGCGGCCCGGCTGGACGCGCTCGAAGAAGCGGTCGAGAGTCTCACCGCGATGGTGGAATTCCAGCTGTCCGAGGAGTAGCGGCGGCCGTTCCGTGCAGGCAGGGGGGTGCGGCACCGCTTATCCTTGACACAGCTTGTTGTGTTACGGGGAGGGTTCACGATGACGGGTTGGCAGGGGAGCGGTTACAACGGTCCCAACCCAGGTGGCGGCGCGGGCAGGTCGTCCGACGAAGAAGAGACGGCGATTCACCAGACCACGCCACCGGCCGCCCCCGGATGGCCGCCGCAGACGCCGCCGCCGTTGAGTCAGCCGCCGGCCGGTCAGCAGCCGGCAGGCCCGCCGCAGACACCGGCGTGGGGCCAGCCGGCCGCGCCGCAGACCGGCGGCTGGGGCCAGCCGCCGAGCGCTCCCGGTACCGCCCCCATGGGCTGGCCAGGTGCCCCGGGTGCACCCGCAGGTGGCTACGGCGCCCAGCCGTTCGTCACCCCGCCGAAGAAGAACAAGGTGCCGCTGATCATCGCGGCCATCGTGGTGGTGCTCGTCGTACTGGGTGGTGGCATCTACTACGTCTACGACTCGTTCGGTTCGGGAGACAGCAGCGGCTCGAGCTCCGCCAGCGAGGTCGTCAAGGGCTACCTGGAGGCGCTGTCGAACGGCAATGCCGACATGGCGCTGTCCTTCAGCAACGACCAGCCGGCATCGAAGGAGTTCCTCTCCAGCGACGTGCTGAAGAAGCAGACCGCCGAATGGCCGATCAGTGACATCCGCATCCTGAACGAAGACAAGACCATGGAGTCCATCGGCCGCGCCGACGTCCATGTGGCGGCCAAGTTCGGTGACAAGAATTCCGACGCGACGATCCACGTCAAGAAGGAAGGCGGCAAATGGCAGCTGGCCCACGCCGCCGTCAAGGTCGATCTGTCGTCGCTGAGTAGTTCCAACAACGCCGCGGACAAGACGATGACGGTGTTCGGCAAGGAGATCGGCGAGGAATCGGCGATCTATGTGTTCCCCGGCTTCCTGGAACTCGGCAGCACGAGCCCGTACGTGACGGTCACCAACAGCAAGCCGCTGCTGCTCGACGCCATCGAAGGGTATTCGGCGAGCGCCTACCTGCAGCCGAAGTTCGCGCTCAACGACTCCGGCACCAAGACCATCACCAAGCTGCTGGATGCGGCGTACGGCAGCTGCTCGTCGTCGCGCTCACTGGTGCCGCCGGCGCCCTGCCCGGTGAAGCTGAATGATCGCGATCTGGTCGACGGCACCGTGACGTGGAGCCCGCCCGACATGAGCGCCGTCAAGGTCGGTGATCTGGACGAATACCGCATGGAGGTACGTATTTCCGGCGAGGTCCACTACGACGTGAGCGGCCAGGGCCGCAACGGCGGGACCAAGCGCGGCACGGTGACCTCGTACGTCACCGGCACCACCGCCGACGTCAGCGGCGAGCAGGTGAAGATCAAGTTCAACTGAGCTTGGCGTCCACGAACTCGCTGCCGATGTCCGGCACCTCGGCGGCGATTTCCGGCTTGTACCTGGTGGTGACCTCGACGGAGGTCTCGACGCGGGCCTGCCAGCCGTGGCGCGTCAGCCACTCGGCGACGTCCTCGCGCGGCTCCGGGTAGAAGAGCTCGGCGACGTCGGTCACCTGCTGACCGGCTTTGGCGGCTCTTCATGATTGAGGGTGTAGAACGGTCAGCTGCTGTCGGCCTGTGATTGGGGTGTCTGGTTGGCTGGGTGTGTGCCGGAGGAGAAGCGGAAGAGTAAGAGGAAGAGCGCGGTGTCCGGGGGTGGTGTGGACCTGTCGATGCTGCAACAGCTGATGGCCGATGCTGGCCGGGATTTGTTCGCGGGAGTGTTCGATGAACCGACACCCGAGGTGGGAGCTGTGCCGGAGCGTGTGCGGGGTTTCCGGGTGCGGGTCGACCTGATGTACGCCAAGCCGCCGATCTGGCGTCGTCTGGTCCTGCCGGGTGACCTCGTGCTCGATGAGCTGCATGACGTGCTGCAGGTTGCGATGGGCTGGCAGGACGGTCATCTGCATAAGTTCGGTGTCGGGGCGGACCGGCGTACCCGTGTCTACTTCGTCACCAGATTTGATCTCAGCGAAGGCGACGACGGTCTCGTCGAGGACGGTGTGCGCCTGGATCAGGTGGTCTCCGGTAAGGGCGACCGGTTGTTCTATGACTACGACTTCGGCGACGGATGGGAGCACGTGCTGGTGGTCGAAGACGTTCTCGATGATCCACCTTCGGCTCCGGTGTGCCTGGCGGGCAAGATGGCCTGCCCGCCGGAGGATTGTGGTGGCTTGGGCGGCTATGAGGAATTGGCTGCGTGGGTTCGTGGCGGGTACGACCCGCGGGCAACACCGATGGGGCTGGGTGCGCAGGAGATGCGCGACTGGCTGCCCCGAGGCTGGCACCCCGATCGTTTCTCGGTGACCGAGACCAATGACGCTCTGGCCGCGTCGAATATGCGTTGAGGACTCTTCACTGCCGAGGTGCAAGGAGCTGAGTTCGGAAGCCTCCGGTCTCGAGCAGTGACCGGGCGATGTAGTTGGTGAGGTTGCGGAAGCCCAGCGCGGATCCGCGCAGGTGTTCGAGGCGGCCGTTGATCGCTTCGGTGGGCCCGTTGGAGGTGCCGGGGCGGTCGAAGTAGGCCAGCACGTCGGCGGCACGCTTCTTCAGGGTCCGTCCCAGGGTGATCAGTTCGGTCAGCGGCTTGGGAACGCCGGTGCTCAGCGTGGTGATCAGCGCCGCCATCATCGTGCGGCCTTTCGTGCGGTCGGGTTCACGATACGCGGCCACGGTGCGCTGATACATCTGCCAGGTGGCCTCGACTTCTGCGTGGGCGTCGGCGGCGAACAAGGCGGCCAGCCGGGTGCGCTGGCGGTCGGTGAGCAGATCGGCACCGGTGTGCAGGGTGCGTCGGCAGGTGTAGAGCGGGTCGGACTTGCGGCCGCGGTGCCCACATGTCGCCAGCTGCACCCGGCGGCGGCACTCATCGAGGGCGTTGCCAGCCAGGCGCACCACGTGGAAAGGGTCCATCACCGTCGCCGCCTCGGGCAGTTCCTCGGCGGTAGCGGTCTTGAACCCGGAGAAGCCATCCATAGCAACAACGTCCACGCCGTCACGCCAGTCCTGCGGCCGCTCGGCCAACCAGTCCTGAAACGCCTTTTTTGAGCGACCCTCGACCATGTCGAGCAGCCGAGCCGGACCGGTCCCGTCACGCACAGGGGTGAGATCGATGATGACGGTGACGTACCTGTCACCGCGACGGGTGTGCCGCCAGACGTGCTCATCGACGCCGATCACCGCCACGCCGTCGAAACGGGCCGGATCGGCGATCAGCACCCGTCGGCCTTCTGCCAGCACCGCGTTGTTGGCGGTGTTCCACGACACCGCGAGCGCTTCGGCGATGCGAGCCACGGATAGATGCTGGCAGACAATGGCTTCCAGCGCCCACCGCAGAGCACGCCGCGACAGCTTGGCACGTGGTTCGGCCATCCTGGTGGTGTCTTGTCGCCACACGTGGGCGCAGCCGGCGCACCGGTAGCGACGGATGGTCACCAGCAGTGTGGTGGGGCGCCACCCGAACGGCTCATGGGCCAGAGTACGGGTGAGGCTGTCGCGTGGGATGCCTTCTTCGCCGCAGCGACGACACCACCGGTCCTCGTCGGTCACCCGGCACGCCAGCACAGCACGGCCGGGCTCAAGGCGTTGTCCGGTCACCTGCAGCCCAAGTTCGTCGAGGCGGCAGAAAGTCGTCAGGTCAGCGCAGGCGAAGCCCGCCCGACCGGTAGCGTCAGGCACGTCGAGGTCTTTCGGATGAGGAGTGTAGGAACCCTCATTTTCGAGAGACCTCGACCTCTATCCCGGCAACGACGCGCCAACCACCTCTACACCCTCATCTGTGAAGAGCCGCTTTGGCGGCTTCCTCGCGGATCGCATCCATGCGGGCTTTGCGGATGCGCTGGTTCTCTTCGCTGAAATAGTTGGCGCCGAAGCCCTCGACAGCGACACGGCTACCGGGCGCGCTGAGTTCGTGGAGACGGTCGAACAGCAGATCCTGGGCCTCGGCGGGCAGGTAGGGCAGCAGCCCCTCGGCGAGCCAGGCCGTCGGCTGGGCGGGGTCGAAACCGCTTCGCCGCAAGGCTTCCGGCCAGTCCTGGCGGAGGTCGACGGGTACGCCGACGTGCCGGGCGACCGGCTGAACGTCGTGGGCCGCGAGGGTTTCCTCCTTGAACGCCAACACTTTCGGCTGGTCGATCTCGAAAACCACGGTGCCGTCGGGCCAGGGGAGTCGCCAGGCCCGCGCGTCCAGGCCCGCGGCCAGGATGACGACCTGGCGGATGCCGTCGGCGCCGGCCGATGCGAAGAACTCGTCGAACCATTTGGTGCGCGCTGCCGCGTATGCCCACACCATGCGCATGCGTTGCGCCTGTGCCGAACCGGCCGCGCCGCCGGAGAACGGCGAAGACCAGCCGGCCGCGGTGGCGGCGTCGATGAACAGCTGTGCGTAGGGGTCGTCGAACAGCGGGTTCTCCGAAGCGGATTCGGCGGCCCGGGCCATCGCCACCCCCAACGCGGTGGCGCCCACGCTTTCGGTGATGTCCCAGGAGTCGTCGTCAGTTCGCGCCATAGTCGTCCAATTCGTCGCGGATCAGCAGGTCGTCGCGGAAACTCTGTTCACGGTAGGCCAGCTGGCCGACCCGGTTGGCCACCACCGGAGCGGTGATCAGGGTGAACAGACCGGCCAGGATCAGCATGCCGACGTCGGCGTGCCCGCGCAGGCGCAGCCCGGCGCCGGTCAGCACCAGCAGCAGTCCGAGCACCTGCGGCTTACTGGCGGCCTGCAGTCGCGACAAGGTGTCCGGGAAACGCACGACGCCGACGGCTGCTGTCAGCGCCAGCACCGAGCCGCCGAGGATCAAAGCCACGGCGACAATGTCGAATACGTTCATCGCGGCGGCTCCTGATCGGTGTCGCGGACGCGGAACCTGGCCACGCTGACCGAACCGACGAAGGTGATCAGGGCCAGCGCCGTCAAGCTGTAGGTCGCTGTGGTGTCGAGACTGTAGGCCGCCCACGTGCCGATGCCGCACATGGTGACGGCCACGAACGTGTCGAGCGCCACCAGGCGATCCAGGGTGCCGGGACCGGCCAGCAGCCGGAACATCGTGATGGCCGCAGCTGTGATCAGCATTCCGGCAGCAATGATCCACAGGGTGTTCACGCGGGGTCCGCCTCCAAAGGCTGCCAATGGGATTCGCGTTCGAACGACGCGATCATCAACCGTTCGATCTCGGCCACCTGGCGGTAGAACTGTCGCACCGACCGCTCAGAGCCCACATCGATCACGTGGACGTAGATCATCCGCCGCGCCTGGTCGATCTCCAACACGATCGAGCCGGGAATGAGAATGATGACGTTGACGGCCAGCGCCAGCACCAGATCCGACTTGAGGGCCAGTCGGACCCGCAGCACCGCCGTCAGCGGCGGCGGACCGGGCCTGATGGCCAGCCACGCAAGCTGCACCGAGGACTGAATCAGGTAGTAGGTGACCTTGAGGGTCAACAACGCCAACGACAGCGGATGCAGCCGGCCCGCCACCGGCACCTGCGGCAGCGGCAGCAGCACCGTGATCAGCACGGCGACGGCGAGCCCGCCGAGGATGTTGGCGACGGAGATGTTGCCCCACAACAGAATCCACACGGCCGTCAGCCAGACCAGGATGCCCACGCGCGGTAACCACTGCCTCATGGCGTCAACACCGCCGAGATGTACTGGCCGCGGTCGACGACCTCGTCGGCGGCCCGCTCCGCGAACCCGAAGATGGGACCTGCGAACACCGTCAGGGCGAGCCCGACCGCGATGAGAACCGCGGTCGGTGCCAGCATGCTGACGGGCATCCGGCCGACGTCCGGCCGGTCGTCGACGGCCACGTTCGCCACCGGCTCCAGCAGACCGGCCGGGGCTGCCGTCGACAACATGCCCTCCGGTGCGTCGGCGCGGGCGCGCCAGAACGCGAGCGTCCACACCCGCGCCATGACGTACAGCGTCAGCAAGCTGGTGATGACGGAGCCGGCGACGAGTGCCCACGCGAGCACCGACGCGCTCTCGGTGCCGGCCTGCAGCAGCGCCACCTTGCCGATGAAGCCGGAGAACGGCGGAATGCCACCGAGGTTCAGCGCCGGGATGATGAACACGAACGCCAGCAGCGGGCTGGCCGCCGCGAGTCCACCGAGGCGCTGCAGTGTCGATGCCCCGGCCTGCCGCTCGATCAGCCCCACCACAAGGAAGAGCGTGGTCTGCACGACGATGTGGTGGGCCACGTAGTAGATGGCGCCGGCCATGCCGATCCGGTTGGACACCGCGATGCCGAACACCAGGTAGCCGATGTGGCTGACCAGGGTGAAGGACAGCAGTCGCTTGATGTCGCTCTGGGCCATGGCGCCGAAGATGCCGATCAACATGGTGAGCAGCGCCGCGACCATGAGCACGCCGTCGAGTGAGCCACCCGGGAACAGCAGCGTATGGGCCCGGATGATCGCGTACACACCGACTTTGGTGAGCAGGCCGGCGAACACCGCGGTGACCGGTGCCGGGGCGGTGGGGTAGGAGTCGGGCAGCCATGCCGACAGCGGGAACACCGCCGCCTTGATGCCGAACGCCACCAGCAGCACCGCGAACAGTGCCGCCCGGGTACCCGGGGTGATGCCGTCGAGCCGGTTTGCCAGCTCGGCGAGATTCAGGGTGCCGGTGGCCGCGTAGGTGAGCGCGATGCCGATCAGGAAGATCACCGACGACACCATGGACACCATGACGTAGCCGATGCCGGCGCGGACCCGCTCCTCACTGGCGCCGACCGTCAGCAACACGAAGCTCGCGGCCAGCAGCACCTCGAAGCCGACGAACAGGTTGAACAGATCGCCCGCGAGGAACGCGATGCAGACGCCGGCCGACAGCACCAGGTAGGTCGGCAGGAAGATCGACACCGGCTGCTCGTCACCGCCGTCGCGGATGCCCTGCCCGATGGCGTACCAGACCACCGCCAGCAGCACGATCGCGGACACCACCAGCATCAGGGCCGAAAGCCGGTCGACGACAAGCACGATGCCGAGCGGTCCCATGCCGGGTTCGGTCTGGCCCCAGCCGCCGACGTGGACCGCGACGGTGCCGCTGTGGTCGACGACGTAGACCAGCGCCGCGCAGACCGCCGTCATCGCGGCGAGCGCCACCAGCGCGACGACCTGCTGCAGCCGGGGCCGGCGGCCCGCGAACATCGTCGCAGCGGCCCCGAGGATCGGGATCAGAACGGGCAGCGGCGCCAGCACCGCACCCGTCGTCACGCCTGCTCCACCGGGTCGGCGGGCAGCGCGTCGAGTTCCGCGGGCGCGTCGGCGTCGGTGACGACGGACGGTTCGCCACGGTCTTCCTCGACCGCCGGGGTGTCGGTGGTCGACAGCTGCGCGACGCGGCTGTCCTCGGGGTCGTTGCCCACCTCTTCGACCGTGGTGAGGCGGTAGGCCCGGTAGATCAGCGCCAGCACGAACGCGGCCACACCCATGGTGATGACGATCGAGGTGAGGACCATGCCCTGCGCCAGCGGGTCGGCGGTCCCCGTCTGGCCGTGGCTGGTGCGGCCGCGCACCGGCGGATTACCGGCCTCACCCCCCATCACCAGGATCAGCAGGTTCACCGCGTTGCCGATCAGCAACAGGCCCAACAGCATTCGGGTCAGGTTGCGCTCCAGCAGCAGGTACACACCGGTGCCGGTGAGACCGCCGATGAGTACAAGGGGGACGAGATAGGTCGTCATCGGGTGGCCGCCTCACGTGGTGCGTACAACTCTTCGTCGACCTTGGCGCCCAGGCTGCGCAGGATGTCCAGCACCAGGCCCACGACGATGAGATACACGCCGAGGTCGAAGAACAGCGCCGTCACCACCTTCACCGAACCCAGCAGGGGCAGCGTGAATTTCACCACCGCGCTGGACAGCACCGGGACGCCCAGCAGCAGCGAGGCCGTCGCCGTCCCGGCCGACAGCGCCAGGCCGGCACCCAGAATCTTGCCGGCGTCCAGCGGCAGCGTCTCGCCCAATTCGTAACGGCCGCCGGCCAGGTACCGCAGCACCAGCGCCAGACCCGCCGTCAGGCCACCGGCGAAACCGCCGCCGGGAGTGTTGTGTCCGGCGAAGAAGAAGTACACCGACAGCACCATGATGAGCGGGAAGATCATGCGGGTCGCGACCTCGAGCACCAGGGAGCGGTGCCGCGGATCGCGCAGGTCGCTGCCCCGCAGCCAGGTGATGTCGGGGGTCGGCCGGTGATCCTTCGGTACCCGGGGTGCCGAGCCGAAACGCCTGTGCCGGAACACCATCGAGGCCACACCGGTCGCGGCGACCAGCAGCACCGAGATCTCGCCGAGGGTGTCCCAGGCCCGGATGTCCACCAGCAGCACGTTGACGGTGTTGGCGCCGTGCCCGCGGTAGTACGCCGCGTCTGGCAGCAGCTCGGCCAGCGGCCGGGTCTTGCGGGCGGCCATGGCGTAGACGGCCAGTGCCGTCACCGACGCGCCGACAGCTGTGGCCAGCAGGGCCCGCGGGAGCCGGTGCCGCTTCATGTGGGTGGCGTCGGATTCGGCGGGCAGGGTGCGCAGCACCAGCAGGAAGACCACCAAAGTCAGTGTCTCGACCAGGAATTGGGTCAACGCCAGGTCCGGTGCCCCGTAGAAGATGTAGAGCGTGCCGCAGCCGTAACCCGTGACACCGACGACCAGCACGGCCGCCAGGCGGTTGCGCATCACCGTCGCGCTGATCGCCGCCGCCAGCACGATGAGGCCGACGACCACCTGCAGCGGCGAGTTCCACAACTTCAGGTCGGGCTGGTCCCGCGGACCCAGCAGCAGCACCGCGACGGGCAGCACGGCGAGGGTCGACAGGATCATCGCCTGCGTCGTCGGGATCGAGCCGCGCTGGGTGAACGCCGTCAGCCGTACCGCGAAGCGGTCCGCGCCGCGGATGGCCGCGTCGTACATCCGGTCGGCGTTGCCCAGCGGCAGATATGGCACCCGGAAGCGTTCGAGGCGGTGCCGCAGCACGAACGCCGCCGCGCCGGCTCCGAGGATCACGGCCGACAACAGCAGCGGCATGTTGACGCCGTGCCACAGCGCCAGGTGGTATCCAGTGCTGCCCGGCATGGTCGCGGTGTAGTCGGCGATGGCGTGGTCCAACGCGTTCGGCAGCAGCCCGAAGCCGAGGCCGGCGACGGCCAGGATGCCCGGCGGGATGAGGAAACCGAGGCTGGGACGGTGCATCTCAGTGACGCGAATCGTCGGCTCTTCCCTGCCTTTTCGGGCGAACGCGCCGTAGAGGAACCGCAGGCTGTAGATCGTGGTGAACACCGACCCGAACGCCACGGTCGCCAGCACGAACGGTGCCGACGCGCCCAATGTCGGGCTGTGCCAAAGGGTTTCGAAGTCGGCCTCTTTCGCGACGAAGCCGAGGAACGGCGGCAGCCCGGCCATGCTGGCGGCCGCGGCGACGGCGATGCTCAGCAGCACGGGGCTGCGCCGGCCGAGCCACGCCAGTTTCCGGATGTCGCGGGTGCCCGTGGCGTGGTCGATGATCCCGACGACCATGAACAGCGCGGCCTTGAACATGGCGTGCGCACACAGCATGGCGAGCCCGGCGAGCATCAGATCGCCACCGCCGGCGCCGACCATCACCGTGATCAGCCCGAGCTGGCTGACGGTGCCGAAGGCCAGGATCAGTTTGAGGTCGTACTCGCGCACGGCACGCCAGCCGGCGAGCAGCAGCGTCACCAGGCCCAGCGTCACGACCGTCGGCCGCCACGGCTGGTGATCGGCGAAACCGGGTGTCATGCGCGCGATCAGGTACACGCCGGCCTTCACCATGGCCGCGGCGTGCAGGTAGGCGCTGACGGGCGTCGGCGCCGCCATGGCGCCCGGCAGCCAGAAGTGCATCGGCACGATGGCCGACTTGGACAGTGCACCGATGAGGACCAGCACGACGGCGACCGATGAGGTGGTGCCGGTCGGCGCGGTGGCGACGAGGTCGGACAGCCGGTAGGTGCCGGCGAGCGTGCCCAGCATGATGATGCCGGTCAGCATCGCCAGACCACCGAACGTGGTGACCAGCAGCGCCTGGGTGGCGGCGCGCCGGCTGGCGACGCGCTCGGCATAGTGGCCGACGAGCAGGAACGACAGCACGGTCGTCAGTTCCCAGAACAGGTACAGCAGTAGCGTGTTGTCGCTGCAGACCAGTCCGAACATGGCGCCCGAGAACGCGACGAGCTCGGCGGCGAAGCTGGGCAGCCGGTTCTCGGTGTGCCCGTCGGCGTGGTGGAAGTACTCGGCGCAGTAGAGCAGCACGAGGGTGCCGACGCCCAGCACCAGCACCGACATGATCGCCGCCAGCGAATCCAGCCGCAGCGTGATGTCCATGGACAGCTGCGGCACCCAGTCGATGTGCAGCGTCTGCTCGCCGGTCCCGGGCCAGTTCGACGCCAGCCAGATCAGCGAGCCCGCGGGCGCCAGCGCGAGCGGATAGAACGCCCGCCGTCCCCAGCGTCGTACCAACAGTGGAGCGAGAACAGTGGCGATCGCGTGTACGTACAGAACGGTGAGCATGGGCCTCCGGCAGGCGTCGGGGGGCGGTCCGGCCAGCTTACGGGGCGGCTGTTACTGCCGTGGTCCCGCGGTTCTCGCAGGCCACAGCCCCGCTACCGGGTGCCCGATGCACCGACTCCTACACTTTTCACTTATGGTGACGAACGCGACGGGGCGCCGATGAGTCTTCCGGGAATCGGATCGGTGTCGTTGTCGGGCTTCGCGCACCCCTGGCTGCTCCTGACCGCACTGCTGCCCATCGCGTTGGTGGCCGCCTATCTCGCGGCGCAACGCAACCGCGCCAGCCGGCTGCGCAGCTATGCCGGCGACCAGCCGCGCACCGACGTCGTACCGATGCAGCCGACGCGCTGGCGGCACCTCCCGATGGTGTTCTCGGTGGCCGCGCTGCTGTCCCTGACCGTCGCGCTCGCCGCCCCCACCCACGAGATCAAGACCCCGCGCAACCGCGCGGTGATCATGCTCGTGATGGACGTCTCCCGGTCCATGGAGGCCGACGACGTCTCCCCGAGCCGGCTGGCCGCGGCGAAAGACGCCGCCAAGCAGTTCGCGAAGAAGCTGACCCCCGGCGTGAACCTCGGCCTGGTCACGTTCTCCGGGAACACCAACCTGCTGGTGTCGCCGACGCCGGACCACAACGCCACCATCACCGCGCTGGACCACCTCACCGTCGACGACGGCACCGCGACCGGCGACGGCATCTTCGCGGCCCTGCGCGCGATCTCGACCCTGGCCGACGTGCTCGGTGGCAGTGGCAACACCGAAAAGCCGCCGAAACGCATCGTGTTGCTGTCCGACGGCGCGGAGAACCGGCCCGGCAACCCGGACAGCCCGCACGGCGCCTACACCGCGGCGCGGACCTCCAAGGAGTCGGACACCCCGATCTCGACCATCGCGTTCGGGACCAAGGGCGGCAAGATCAAGGTCGACAACCAGAGCGTCAACGTCCCGGTCAACGACACCACCATGAAGCGGGTCGCCGAGCTCTCCGGTGGGCAGATGTACACGGCGGCCAAGATCGAGGACCTCAACAAGAGCTACGACGCCATCCAGCAGCAGATCGGCTACGAGATCATCCGCGGACCCGGCGGTACCGCGTGGCTGCGCCTCGGCGTGTTCGCGCTGACCTGTGCGGTGATCTCCGCGCTGGTGATCAACCGGCGGCTGCCGACATAGGGTTGAATACGACTCGTGGACAACGAAATTCGGGTCGTCAGCGCCAGTCGTGACATCGCCGCACCGGCGGCGGAGATCTTCGAGCTCATCGCCGACCCCGCACAGCAGCCGCGCTGGGACGGCAACGACAACCTGGCGGAGGCGCCCGTCGACCAACGCGTGCACGCCGTGGGTGACGTGTTCGTCATGGGCCTGACGTTGGGGACCAACCGCGAGAACCACGTCGTGGAATTCGTCGAGGGACGGCGCATCGCGTGGAAGCCGTCCGAACCCGGGCTGCCGCAGCCGGGCCATCTGTGGCGCTGGGAACTCGAGCCCATCGACGACGGGCACACCCGCGTCACCCACACCTACGACTGGACCGCGCTGACCGACGAGAAGCGGCTGAACCGGGCCCGGCGGACCTCGGCCGAGTGGCTGCAGGCGTCGTTGTCCCGGCTTGCCGCACTCGCCGAGGAGCAGTGACTACTGCTTGGGGGTGATGGTGGCCTTGAAGGTGCCGTCACCCTGGTTCAGCCAGGTGATGGTGCCCTTCTGGAACTCGCTGATCCAGCCGCCCTTTGGCGCGTCCGGTCCGCCTGCGGTCTGGGCTTCGTCCGTGGTCGGGAAACCCAATTCGCCTCCGGCGCCGCCCTTTTCCGTGTACTCGCGGAGGATCTCACCCTGCACGAGGTGGGCGCCCGTCGCCGGCGAGCTGAAGATGGTGCCCTTCGCGAAGGCCTGCACCGTGCCGTCGCCGACCTTCTGCGGCTGGGCGGTCGGCTGGCCGAGAGCAGCTTCGCCACCGGCTTTCTGGTAGGCGTCGGCGACGGGACCGTCCAAGGTGACGTCGCCCACGCCCGGCACGCTCATGGTGGTCGGCGACCCGGCCATGGCCGACGAGGCGGCGCTCGACGCGGAACTGGCGGCGGACGATGCGGCGCTGGCTCCCGAGCTGGCGACGGACGATGCCGCGCTGGCTCCGGAGCTGGCAGCCGACGACGCGGTGGAACCGATGTCCTTGGTTTGGGAGCAGGCCACGACGGCAGCTCCGGTGAGTGCGGCGACGCCGATGGCGGCGGCGGTACGGCGGACGAGCAATTCGGTTTTCACGTGAGACTTCCTCTATGAATTCGACAGGTGAAACGACTTCGCCATTGAAGTCCGAACACTTTCGACCGTATTGGTCACTGGTACGGCACGTACTACTTTGCGGGAATTGCCGGGTGCTTTTGGTTCACTGCCGTCTCATTTGTCCCAGCGGTCGCAGTCGCGTGGAGGAATTGTCAATACCTGTGGATCGGCTTGTTTCAGGCGACCTCCGTTCCAGTTGATTCGGTCGGTGCCGAGTCCGCCGACGGGGTGATGTCGGTGGGTCGCTCGAGCAGTTTGCCTTTGTGGAAGATCGCGCCGGCCCGGACCAGAGCGACCAGGTGCGGTGCGTTGACGGCTCGCCAGCGGGCTTGCGCGGCGTCGATCAGCTTGTAAGCCATGGCCATTCCGGCGACGCGTGAACCCGGCCCCTTGGTCACCTTGGTCCTCAAACGTACCGTGGCAAACGTTGATTCGATCGGGTTGGTAGTGCGCAGATGGACCCAGTGCTCGGCCGGGTACTTATAGAACTCCAGCAGCACATCGGCGTCATCGACGATCTTGGCGACCGCCTTGGGGTACTTGGCGCCGTAGTCCACCTCGAACGCCTTGATCGCCACCTGCGCGTGGTCGATATCCTCGGCGTTGTAGATCTCCCGCATCGCCGCGATCGCCCCCGGATGAGCCGACTTTGGCAGGCAGGCAAGAACATTGGCCTGCTTGTGAAACCAGCACCGCTGCTCGCCGGTGGCCGGGAACACCTCACGCACGGCCTTCCAGAACCCCAGGGCCCCATCGCCGACGGCCAGCACCGGTGCGGTCATCCCGCGACGTCGGCACGACCGCAACAGATCAGCCCACGACTCGGCCGACTCCCGGTACCCGTCGGTGAGCGCGACCAGCTCCTTGCGGCCGTCAGCGCGCACACCGATCATCACCAGCAAACAGAGCTTCTCCTGCTCCAGGCGCACCTTGAGATGGATGCCGTCGACCCACAGGTAGACGTAGTCGGTGCCCGACAGATCACGGGCCTCGAAGGCCTTGGCCTCGTCCTGCCACTGCGTGGTGAGTCGGGTGATCGTCGTGGCCGACAAGCCGGCACCCGAGCCCAGGAACTGCTCCAACGCCGGACCGAAATCACTGGTCGACAAGCCATGCAGATACAGCAACGGCAACACCTCGGTCATCTGCGGCGACTTGCGCACCCACGCCGGCAGGATCGCCGAGGAAAACCGTTGCCGCTCACCAGTGTCCGGGTCAACACGTTTGTCATTGACCCGCGGCGCGGTCACACTCACCGCGCCCGCCGCGGTGAGCACCTCGCGCTCGCGGTGATAGCCATTGCGCACCACCAGCCGGTGCCCGTTCTCATCAAGCTCACCGGCATGAGCCTCGATGTAGGCGGCGACCTCAGCCCGCAACGCTGCGGCCAGCATCTGGCGGGCACCGTCGCGGACAATCTCATCGAGCAACGACCGCGACGAGCCAGCATCCTCGTTGGATGAATCCGCATCGTGAACTACCGTGAGCATGGGCGTACCTTCCCGAACCAGCGCGCCAACGCCGGCTCTTGATCAGACCTTCGACATTCAGATCATCCTCGGGAAGGTGCGCCCTTTCCTACGCCGCCTCGCCGAGGCTCATCCACAGGTTCTGATCATTGCTCAGTCGCGTGGGTTTCAGGGCTCTGAGCTGTTGTTTGCCAGCAGCGTGCGATGTCCCACTATCGGGCTAGATATCCCAGTGGTGGAAATCGCTTGTCGGTATGCTGTGAGAAGCGAATCAGATTACGATCGCGATGCCCGTTTCTTCGTGGCTACAGCCGTCGGGGCGAACGGAATGGACAAAAGGAGAATCGGTATGACCACCGTTCGGCACTCGACCCGCAAGAAGATGGTGGCCGGCCTCGCCGTGACCGCCGGACTCGCGATGGGCCTGCTCTCTTCCTGTGGCGAGAAGGCCAAGGAAGAGCCGACCACCACCACGAGCACCACGACCACGACGTCGGCACCCGCCTCGTCGTCGCCGGTGACGCCGAGCGAGAAGGGCGGGCCCACCAAGGGTGGCAACTCGTTCTCCCCGTCGGTGAAGGCTCCGGGACCGCAGACGGCGCTGCCGGGCAACGTCGTCACCGCTCCGCACTAGGAACGGGAGCCCCATCCCAGTAGGTCGCCGATGCGCCGTACGGCGCATCGGCGCGGTACTGGTAGCGGCCGGGCTGACGGCGCTGGCGTCCGCCGGCCCGCCCGCTGAGCGGGGTGGCCGTCTGGCCCTGACCGGCCCACTGGCCCATCTGCTGTCGGCTTCGGCTGATCTCGGCCCGTCCGCGGCAGCTCACGTCGAACTGACCGCTGCGCTGACACGTGCCGCCCGGCCCGATGGGTTGATCCAATGGGCGCGAGCCGCCGGGCTTTCGGTGCAGTGGCGGCCCGGCGACGACTGGGCCACCGTCGAAGGCGACGCCCGTGCCATGGCGCGGGCGTTGCGTGTCGATGTCCGCGACTACCGCGGGCGCCGCGGGCAGACCTTCTATGCGGCGACCAGCCAACCCGAGCTGCCGCCGGTGTTGGTTCCCGAGTTGAGCGGATTCGGCAGGCTCCTCGGGTACACGCCGTTCCGGGAGTCGCGGCCGCTGATCGCGCCGCGCGACGTCCCCGCCGGCGGTCTCTCGGCCCAGGACCTGCGCCGGGCCTACAACGTCTTTCCGCTGTCCGATCAGGGATACACCGGCAAGGGCCGCACCATCGTCATCTTCGGTTTCGACGGCTTCGATCAATCCGATCTCGACATGTTCGCCGAACTGAACCAGTTGCCGCGCTTCACTCCCATCGTGGTGGGGGACATGCCATCCGAGCGCACCGGCGAGACCACGATGGATCTCCAGATGGCGCACGCCATCGCTCCCGACGCCCAGACCGTCTACGTCAATGCCCGGCCGACCGTGTCCGGCGACGGCGCCTATCGCAAGATCGGCGAGATGATGGCCGACGCCGACCGGCGCTTCCCGGGCGCCGAGTGGAGCCTGTCCATAGGGTGGGGCTGCGACAAGATGCTCACCGCCGCCGATCTGGCACCCGTGCGGTCGGCACTGGCGCGGGCGCACCGCAGCGGCACCACCGCCTTCGATGCCAGTGGCGATCTCGCGGGGCTGGAATGCAAAGGCGGGCAGGACTGGTCGGCACCGCCGAGCATCGACGACATCGGACTCGACTCGGTGGCATCGGTACCCGAGATGACGGCCGTCGGCGGCACCACGCTGTCCACCGACGAGCACGGCCAATGGCTCGGCGAGCAGGCCTGGTTCGACGTGCCCCTCACCCACGGCAGTGGCGGCGGGGTATCGGCGCTGTTCGACCGCCCGGCCTGGCAACGGGGTGTGCCGTCGGACCGCGGCCGCAACAAGCGGCTCGTCCCCGACGTCTCGGCCGTCGCGGATTTCTTCACCGGGGCCCGCATGGTCTTCCACGGCGAAACCGTGCTGGCCGGAGGCACTTCCATGTCCGCGCCGATCTGGGCCGGGATGGCGGCGGTGATCGACCAGTACCTGCTCGATCACGGCGGGCGACTGCTCGGTGACCTGAACCCGCTGCTGTACCGCGTGCAGCGGGCGGGACGGCTCCCGGCGTTCCACGACGTCACCGTGGGCGGTAACGCGATAGCGATGGCCGGCCCCGGCTTCGACTCCGTAACCGGCCTGGGCACACCAGATATCGACAAGCTGGCGCGCAGCCTGCTGGTGGCGCAGGGGACAACCGGATGAGCGGCATCGGATTGGTGAGCACGCTGTTCCCAGAGCTTCCGGCACGCGGCCGGCGGTCCTTCCAGATCGCCATGGCTGCATTCGCCGCCTGGCTGGCCGTTGCGGCGGTGCTGCGGTTGCCGGGCCTCTTCATCGCGACGGTGGCCGTGGGGATTCCGCTGCTGTTCGTGCTGTACGCCCGACAGCTGGATTACCGGGGCCCGGCGAAGGTCCGGCTGCTCGTGAGCACGGGCCTAGGCATCGCGTTCGGCGTGGCCTTCGCCTTCGGGTCCGGTGCGGTGGTCGCGCGCGCCTATGGCGTCCCGCTCGAAAGTGGTGTTGCCGCAGTGCATCTGCGGACCGTCGAGGCCGGCCTCTCTGCGGTGGAGGCGCTGTTGGTGATAGCGCCCGCGCTGCTCCTCCGAGTGTTCAGCCCGGGAGACCGAAAGGCGTTGTACGGCTATGTGATCGGGGCGACCGGCGCGCTGGGTGCAACGGCCGCGACCACGATCGTCCGGATGTTCGCCCAGCTCGATTCGGGGCTGGTCGACCACGATCAGCCGTTGTCGGATTTCCTCATCGAAGCCGTGATCCGTGGCATCACCATGCCCATCACCGCGGCCGCCGCTGCCGGGATGCTCGGTGCCGCACTGTGGTTCCGGCCCCGCGGCCGGCGGATCTGGTGGCGCGTACTGCTGATCGCCGTCGTGCCGGTGCTGGCGCACGTGTGGCTCGGCGACGAGGATTCGGCCGGCATCTCGCAGTGGGCGAAGACGGCATGGCACGTCGGATTCGCTGTGCTGGGGGTGCTGTTACTCCGCCTGGTCCTGCAATTGACGCTGCGGAACGAAGATGCCGACGACGCGGAACGCGACGTACGCGTGCTGTCCGCACCGCGACTGGTCGCGACGTGGACCGCGGTGATCGTGGTGCTGGCCCTCGGGTTGGTCGGAATCTCCGCTGCCACAACCCAACCGACGGCGCGGTATCAGTGCCCGCCCAATTGCGGGCACCCGCTGATGGGCAAGCCCGTGGTGATCAACCCCAGGTTCACCGCGCCCGACGGCGCTTTCAGCGTCTCCTATCCGGCGCCGGGTACCGCATATTCGGTGACGATGAACGACACCGGCGTGACGGCCCAGTACACCGGTGGCACCGGCGGGGTGATGCGGCTGTGGGGGGAGCCCGCGCAGGGCCGGGACGCCAAGGACATCACGACCGCATTGCTGCTGGACGCGTTTCCGGATTCGCGCGTGGCCTACGAGATCCCCAACGCACTGGTTGGATATCACCCGGGCTACGGCGTCGCTGCCGATGACTGGCCGGACGGACAGAACGTCGTCGCCTCGCGGACCCGCATCCTGATCATGGTGGCGGTGCAGGACGATCTGGCGCTCGTCGCCGCGGCGGCGGGGCCGTTTCAGGAATTCGGGCCCGGTTCCGGCCCGCCGACCGGGGCCAGCCTGGAGTTGGCCGCGGATATGGGCAAGTACGTCAACAGCTTCCGGTGGCGGGGAGATCCGCCGCGCTGACGGTGGCCGACGCGCGCACCGGCCGCTGGACCAGATGATCCATCGGGGTGAAACTGTTGGTGCGACGGCGGAAATCGGCAGTGCCGCGCGGCCGGAAACTGGCGTAGTTCTGTTGGGCCGCCGGTGTCGGTTCGACCACGGCGAAACCGAAGTCGCGGGCGTAGGCCACTGCGGTCGCGACGTAGTCCGCCTGGGACTCCCGCATCTGTTCGACCGAGTTGTGTCGCAGCCCGATGTTCGGGCCGTGCACCAGATAGCAGTTGGGGAAGCCGTGGACCGACGTCCCCAGATAGGCGACGGGCTCGCCGTCCCAGCTTTCGGCCATGGACATGCCCTCGGTGCCGAACAGCCGGTCGGCCAGCGCGTCGGTGTCGACGACGATGTGGGTTGCCGTCCGTTCGTCATTCGCGGTCGTGACGAGCCAGCGCTGCCGGTCCGCCTGCCAGTGCAGCGCCGTCACATCGTCGGTGTCCTGATCGATCAGCACGACGTCGTCAATCCCGGCCTGGTGCAGCCGAACCGCCGCCGCAAGGGCACCCGGGCCGGTGACCACGATCGCGACGTGGTTGTGGGGGACGGGCTGGTTCATCGGTGGTCCTCGAGTGCGATGGGAGACTTCAGGTCGGACGGCTGCGTCGGCAGCCACTTGCGGTAGCGCGCAAGGGCTTTGCGCTGAACCCGTTGATCGACGATGAGGGCGTACAGCGGATGCGCGCGGGCCGTCGGCTCGAGGCCTTGCGTGATCTGCCGCATCTGGTAGCGGACCAGTGCCATGCTCGCCGCCGACGCCAGCGTCTTGTCCGACCACGTCACCGGCTTGAGGCGCCGGGTGGCTTCCTCGCCGCGGCTCCAGCGGTTGGGCAGGTCCGGGGTGACGGCGATGGCGGTACCCATGCCGACGATGTCGATACCGTTGGCCAGCACGGTGTTCGCGGTGTCCTGCCGGGTGATGCCGCCGGTGAGCATCAGCGGGATGGGGCTGGTCTTGGCGAGTTCTGCGGCCAGCTCCAGGAAGTACGCCTCGCGGGCCGCGGTGCGACTGTCCGCAGCGCGCCCGGTCATGGCCGGGCTCTCGTAGCTGCCACCGGACAGTTCGACGACGTCGACGCCGAGCGGCGCGAGCATCTCGATGACGCGCAGGGCATCGTCGGCGTCGAAGCCGCCGCGCTGGAAGTCCGCCGAGTTCAGCTTGACGGCGACCGCGAACTCCGGGCTGACGGCCAGCCGGATCTGGCGGACGATCTCCAGCAGCAGGCGGGCCCGGTTCTCCAGCGACCCACCCCACTCATCGGCTCGGGTGTTGACCAACGGCGAGAGGAACTGCGACAGCAGGTAGCCGTGCGCCGCATGTACCTCGACGCCGTCGAAGCCGGCTTCCTCGGCGCGCGCCGCGGTGGTGACGAACCGCTGGATGGTTGCGCCGATCTGCTGCGGTGTCATGGCGCTCGGCCGGCCGAACCGCTTGCTGTGCTTGCCGACATCCACCGCGACGTCCGACGGGCCCCACACCACGCCCGGCATGTTGGCGTTGACTTGCCGGCCGGGGTGGCTGATCTGCATCCACATCTTCGTGCCGCCTGCTTTGCCGGCCTTGGCTCACTTCACGAACGGCTCGAGCGGCGAGTTCGCATCGAGGACGACGCCACCCGGACCGGTGAGAGCCTCGGCGTGGACCATGACGTTGCCGGTGATCAGGACGCCCGCGCCGCCCACACCCCAGCGGTGGTACAGCGCGATGAGCCGATCGTCGGGCGCCTGGCCGGGGCCGGCGAGACCCTCCTCCATCGCGGCTTTGGCGATGCGGTTTCGGAGCGTCTGACCGGATGCGAGGGTGAAGGGGGTGAAGAGTGTGGGAGACATCGGCTGCCTTCGGGTCGGTATGATGTAAACGCTGCTCACATTTCTAGTGGGCAATGTGAACAGTGTCAACATTTGTGAGGCGGGACTCAGGATGACGTCGAAAGCGGTGTCGAAGCCGGGGTACCACCACGGCGATCTGCGGACCGCCCTGGTGCAGTCGGCGCTGGCGCTGCTGGAAGAGGAGGGCGCCGCGGCGTTGTCGATGCGTGCCGTCGCTCGGCATGCAGGGGTCACCGCCGCCGCGCCCTACCGGCACTACCAGGACCGGGACGCGCTGATGTCAGCCGTCGCGGCCGTCGGCTATCGCGAACTGGCCGCGGACCTGGTGGCCGTCAGCCCGTCCCCGTCGACGGCCGACGAGATCGCCGACGTCGCCATTGCCTACGTTCAGTTCGCGCTGCGGCGTCCCGCGCTGTTCCGCGCCATGTTCAGTGAGCAGTGCGATGCCGGGAGTCCCGAGCGGGTCGACGCGGTCGCGGCGATCTCGGCCTATCTCAAGGCGAACATCGCGCGGGTGTTCCCGGACGCCGATGCCGATGCGTTGAGCGACGCCGTCTGGGCGCTCGTGCATGGCCTGGCCTTCCTGTTCCTGGATGGCAAGTTCGACAGCACCGACTCCGGTGAGCTGGAACGGCGCGTCCGGTCCGCGGTGCAGGCCGTCGTGGGTTTGGCTGGTTAGCGCCCCTCGTGCCATCGCTGCGACGGCCCAGGGTTACCAAAAACTGGTATTGTTCGGGATGTGGGCAGGAACACCTCATTCAGTCTCGATGAGCACTACAGCGCGTTCATCGAGACTGAAGTCGCGTCCGGTCGTTATCGATCGGCCAGTGACGTAGTGCGATCCGCATTGCGACTGCTCGAGGATCGGGAGACTCGACTGAGGGCGTTGCGCCAGGCCCTTGTGGATGGTGAACGTAGCGGTGAATCAACAGAATTCGACTTTGATGAGTTCGTATCGCGCAAACGGGCCGAGGGTTCCCATCGTCAGTGAGCCGTTATGTACTTTCGCCCGCGGCGCGCGCCGACTTGGAAGATGTCTGGGACTACACATGTGAGCGCTGGAACGCTGATCAGGCGCAGGCGTACGTTCGGGAGATTCAACATGCCATCGAACGCATCGCGGAGTCGCCGATGATCGGGCGAGCGTGCGACGACGTTCGCCCGGGTTACCGGAAACATGCGGTGGGATCGCACGTGCTGTATTACCGGCTCATCTCCGGGGAAATCATCGACGTCGTGCGCATCCTCCATCAGCGGATGGATGTGCCTCGGCACTTTGACTGAGGCTCGCGTAGCTTGTTTCGATTGCGAAACTCAGCGCCCCTCGGCGAACTCCCGAAGTGACTGCACCTGAACGGGATCCAGTGACGGCCGCACCGTCTCGCGGGCCTTGGCGACGTCGGCCGCGGTGACATCGGCGGCGTCGATGGACCGGCGCATCGCGGTCAGCGCCGCTTCGCGCAACAGGGCGACGCAGTCCGCGGCGCTGTAGCCGTCGAGTTCACCGGCCAACTGGCCGAGGTCGACGTCGGGCGCCAGGGGGATGGATTTGCCTGCGGTACGCAGGATTTCGCCACGGGCCTCGGCGTCGGGCGGCTCGACGAACACCAGCTTCTCCAGCCGGCCCGGCCGCAGCAGCGCGGGGTCGATGAGATCCGGCCGGTTGGTCGCACCGACCACCACGACGTCGCGCAACGGGTTGATGCCGTCGAGCTCGGTGAGCAGCGCGGCCACCACACGGTCGGTGACACCGGAATCGAAGCTCTGCCCGCGGCGCGGCGCCAGGGCGTCCATCTCGTCGAGGAACACCAGCGACGGCGCGGAATCGCGTGCGCGCTGGAACAATTCGCGGACCGCACGCTCCGACGAACCGACCCACTTGTCCATCAACTCGGCGCCCTTGACAGCATGCACCGACAACCGGCCCGAGCTGGCCAAGGCCCGCACCAGGAACGTCTTTCCGCAGCCGGGCGGCCCGTACAACAGCACGCCCCGGGGCGGTTCCACGCCGAGACGCTCGAAGGTGTCCGGGTGCTGCAGGGGCCACAGCACCGCTTCGGTCAGCGCCTGCTTCGTCGCCAACATGTCGCCGACGTCGTCGAGCGTCACCGACCCGACCGCGACCTCTTCGGTCGCCGACCGCGACAGCGGCCGGATCACCGACAGCGCACCGGCCAGGTCATCCTGCGTCAGGGCCGGTTCGGCACCGTCGGCGCTGGCGCGGGCGGCTGCCCGCAGCGCGGCCTCGCGTACCAGGGCGGCGAGATCGGCGACGACGAATCCCGGTGTGCGCTCGGCGATCTCGTCGAGGTTCAGATCCTTGGCGGGCACCGACCGCAGCAGCACCTCCAGCAGGGCCTTGCGGGTGGCGGCGTCGGGCAGGGTCAGTCCCAGTTCGCGGTCGCACAGATCGGGTGCCCGAAGGCGGGCGTCGACGCCGTCGGGCACGGCCGACGTCGCGATGAACGCCACCCCGCGGCTCGCGACGGCCTTGCGGAGCTCGGTGAGGATCAATGTGGCCACGGGTTCGGCGACGGCGGGCAGCAGTGCGTCGATGTCGGTGATGAGCAGGACGCCACCGCCGTCGCGCACTGAACTCACCGCAGCCGCGACACCGGCCAGCCGGTCCTCCGCACGCAGCGCCCCGACCTCCGGCCCGTCGAGCTCGACGAGGCGACGCGATGCGCACACCGTGCGCACCATGGCGGCCTTCCCGACGCCCGCGGGCCCGGACACCAGGACGCCCAGATTGGCGGTGGCGCCGAGGGTTTCGAGGAGCTCGGGTTCGTCGAGGGCCAGCTTGAGCCACTCGGTCAGCCGCGTCACCTGGGCGTGTACGCCCTTGAGGTCATCGACCGAAACGGTTTGGGCGTCAGTCGTTTTCGCGGGGGAGATCACCGGTTGCGCGGCTGCCTTGACGACGGTGGCATCACCCCAGCTGACCACCGAATTCGGCTGCACGCTGACCGGTCCGGCAGGGTCGACGGCCGTCACGGTGAGCAGCTCCGAGGTCCAGGTGATGCCGACCTGCGTGGCCAGCGCCGCGGTGGCCGCGGACGTCGAGGTGCCCGGGCCCAGGTCCCGCGGCAGCAGTGACACTGTGTCGCCGACCGTCATCACCTTGCCCAGCAACGCCATTCGCAACGTCGCCGGGGATATCGAGCTGCTGGCCAGCCGGGAACCGCTGACCGTCACCGAGCGGGCGCCGTACACCGTTGCCGGTGACACCAGCACCGGCGCGTCGGCCCGGATGCCGGCATTCGACAGCGTCACATCGTCGAGCAGCGCGGTGCCCGGGGGAGTCCCGGTGGCGGCCACCCCGACCACGGCGCAGGTGGTGCGCGTGCCGGTCAGCGACACCGCGTCCCACTCGCGGATGCCCAGGGCAGCGATCGCTTCCGGGTGCAGCAGCACCACGCCGCGGCGGGCGTCGAGTGCTGAGGTGTTGAGTCTTGCGGTGAGCTGGAGCTGCGCGCCGGACGGGTCGGATGCGCCCTGCAGGGCCTGTGCCTGCGGGGGCGTCATCGACGAGGACCCGGCCTACGCAACCGCAGTCGGGCCGTGGACCGGCGCTGTCCGCGGTCGGTGCGACGCGGCTGCGCACGACGGATGGCGCGGCGAGCCTGTCGCCGTTCCTTGGGCTTGTCATCCCAGACTTCGGGGTGCGCACGCAGCCAGGCCTTGGTCCGGATGGCGAACGGGATGTGCAGCACGTAGACGACGATGATCACCAGGATCACGATGTAGCCGTACATCACCGAGGCGGCCACCAGGATGGCCAGCAGCGCCAACAGGGGCAGGGCCATGTTCGGCGGGATGGCGAAGGTGTGCACCTTGCGCATCGGCACGGTGCTGACCACCAGCAGCGAGACACCGATCAGCCAGATGCAGATGAAGACCTGACCCCAGTGCGAATCCCACCACGGGCCGGGGAACTGCATCTTGGCCGCCAGTGGGCCGATGGCGCCGATCGCGCCGGCCGGGGCCGGCATACCGGTGAAGAACTCCTTCTCGAACGCCGGACCCTCCACGTCGAGCATGGCGTTGAAGCGGGCCAGGCGCAGCACGATGCACACCGCGTACAGCAGCACCACGATCCAGGCCAGCGGCGAGGTGTTGTGCTCCAGCAGCGTCGCGTACACGATGAACGCCGGTGCCACACCGAAGTTCACGGCGTCGGCCAGCGAGTCGATCTCCGCGCCCATCTTGGACGTGGCGTTGAGCATCCGGGCCGCGCGGCCGTCGAGCGCGTCGAGGATCGCGGCACCCGCCAGCAGTGCCATGGCCTCGGTGGGCCGGTGGTCGAGGGCGTACTTGACCGCTGACAGACCCAAGCAGATCGCAGCGACCGTCAGGGCGCTGGGGACCAGCTTC
This sequence comes from Mycobacterium sp. SMC-16, assembly GCF_046250085.1. Classification (NCBI taxonomy): domain Bacteria; kingdom Bacillati; phylum Actinomycetota; class Actinomycetes; order Mycobacteriales; family Mycobacteriaceae; genus Mycobacterium; species Mycobacterium sp. SMC-16. The sequence continues at coordinate 4,974,039 of NZ_CP176427.1, read as the reverse complement.
CGCAGGCTCACCTGCGGAGTCTTGATCCGGGGTTTCATGCCGGCGACCCGCTCGGCAGGTCTGCCAGCACCGTCTCGCCGCCGATGGCGCGCTGCCCGATCTCGACGCCGATCACCGAACCCTTCGGCAGGTAGGTGTCCAGGCGGGAGCCGAACCGGATCAGGCCGTACGTCTCGCCCAGCGCCAGGTGCGCACCCGGGTGGGTGCTGCACACGATGCGGCGGGCCAGCAGACCGGCGAGCTGCACCGCGACGACGTCGTGGCCGTCGGCGGTGCGCAGCCAGAGGCTGTTGCGCTCGTTGTCCTCGCTGGCCTCGGCCTTGTCGGCGGACAGGAACTGGCCCGGCTTGTGCTTGACGGTGATCACCTCGCCGGCCACCGGCGCGCGCTGCACGTGCGCGTCGAACAGCGACAGGAAGATGCTGACGCGCGGCAGTGGCTCGTCGGACAGGTTCAGCTCGGCGGGCGGGACGGCCTCGTCGATGAGCGTCACCAGGCCGTCGGCCGGTGCGACGACGACGCCGGGCCGGCTCGGTGGCGTCCGCGGCGGATGCCGGAAGAACCCGGCGCACGCCGCGGCCGCGGCCAGGCCGGCCGCCCGGACCCAGCGCTTGCGGTGGCCGATCGCGGCGACACCGAGGGCGCCGCCGACGAACGGCAGCCCGGCCGGGTGCATCGGGGGAACGGTGGAACGGACCAGGTCGACGAAACGTGACAGTTCGGACTCTGGAGTGTCAGCTGGGGGGCGCGCAGGTCTGGCCATGGGGACTCGATTCTACGGTTTGCGGGCTCTAACTGAGATCCCAGACGGGCACGGGCGATCCAGCCGCTAATTCGACCACGTCCTCGCCGATGTCCAGCAGGCAGTTTGCCGTCGCCAGCCACCGGAGGTGGTGCGACGCCGGCGGGCCGTAGCTGCTCACCTGCTCATCGGTGCCGAGCACGCCGCGGCGGAACTGGCGTTTCCCGGCGGGGGAGGTCAGCTTCTCGGTGAGGGTCGCCGAGCGGCGCGGCCGCTGCGACGGCAGGCCCATCGCGGCCCGCAGCGGCGGCCGGATGAAGACCTCGAACGACACCAGCGCCGAGACGGGGTTGCCCGGCAACGTGACGATGGGCGTGCCGCCGACGGTCCCGGCGCCCTGCGGCATGCCGGGCTGCATCGCGACCTTGACGAACTCGACATCGCCGGAAAGGGCGTCTTTCACCACCTCGTAGGCGCCGGCGCTGACGCCGCCCGTGGTGACGATCAGGTCGACGTTCTTGGCATGCCCGGCCAGCGTCTCCCGGAACAGCGCCACGTCGTCGGACGTCGCCGGCGCGGTCGTGACGTCGGCGCCGGCCTCACGTAGCGCGGCGGCCAGCATCACGGCGTTGGACTCGTAGATCTGTCCCGGCTGCAGCGGTGTGCCCGGTGTGACCAGCTCCGTTCCGGTGGACAGCACCAGGACCCGTTGCCGCGGAATCACTTTCAGCTCGGCCAGGCCCAGGGCGGCGGCCAGGCCCAGGGCCGCGGGGGAGAGCACCTCGCCGGCGGACAGCACCGTCATCCCGGCGGTGACGTCCTCGCCGGCCCGCCGGATGCTCCGGCCTTCCGGGACCTCCGAGTAGATCGACACGACGTCGGTCGCCCCGTCCGTGGCCTCGACCTGGACCACCGCGGTGGCGCCCGCCGGCAGCATGGCGCCGGTCATGATCCGGTGCGCGGTGCCGGGCGCCAGAGTCAGCAGGTCGGTGCGTCCGGCCGGAATGTCCTCGGCGACAGGCAGTTTCACTGGATTGTCGGCGGTGGCGGTGGCCACGTCGGCGGCCAGGACGGCGTAACCGTCCATCGCCGAGTTGTCGAAACCGGGCAGCGACAGCGGCGCCACCACGTCCTCGGCAAGGGCCAGCCCCAGCGCGTCGGCCAGCGGCACCGCGACGGCGGGCCGGGCGCTGATCAGTCCGGCGACAACGTGCTGATGTTCCTCGACGGTCCGCATGAGGCTAGATCGCGAAGGTGACGCCGGTGAGCTCTTCGGACACCGCCCACAACCGCCGCTGGATGCCGGCGTCGTGCGACTGGGCGGTCGACTGCACCAGCACCGGGTGGCCGACCAGCTGGAGGAGACCCGACGGCCCGTAGTACTCGCCGCCGCGCGCGTCGGGATCGACCGCGGCCCGCAACGTGGCCAGCGCGCCGACCTCGGGGCTGTTGGCGACCAGCCCGCTGATCTGGTTGAAGCCGGGTAGACCGGAGCCGGGGATGTGGCGCATCAGCTCGGTGTTGGAGATGCCGGGATGGGCCGCGACCGAGATGGTTTCGGCGTTCGTGGCCACGAGCCGGCGTTGCAGCTCATAGGCGAACATCAGGTTGGCCAGCTTCGACTGGCCGTAGGCCGCGACCCGGTTGTAGCGGCGCTTCTCCCACTGCAGGTCGGCGAAGTCGATCTTCCCGAGGATGCGGTGCGCGATGCTGCCGAGGGTCACCACGCGCGAACCCGGGACGGACAGCAGGTTCTCGATGAGCAGGCCGGTGAGCGCGAACGCGCCGAGGTGATTGGTGCCGAACTGCAATTCGAAGCCGTCGGCGGTGATCTGCTTGGGCGGGTACATCACGCCGGCGTTGTTGATCAGCAGGTCGATCCGCGGATAGGCCGCCCGCAGGTCGTCGGCCGCCGCGCGGACCGAGGTCAGCGAACCCAGGTCCAGCTTCTGCACGACGACGTCGGCGTTCGGGGTACTCGCCCGCAGCCGGGCGGCGGCGTCGTCGCCTTTGCCGGTGTCGCGCACCGCCATCACCACGCGAGCGCCCTTGCCCGCCAACACCCGCGCCGTCTCGTATCCCAGCCCGGTGTTGGAGCCGGTGACGATCGCCACCCGCCCGGTCTGGTCCGGCACATCATTGGCGGTCCATTTGGTGGTCATGGCCGAAGACACTACCGAGCGGACCGCCTGAGTTGCGCGGGAGCGGCGGGCGTTTACTGTCGGCACCATGGCAATCGGCGGGGTGCTCTTCGACATCGATGGTGTCCTGGTGACCTCGTGGCGTCCGATCGACGGTGGGGCCGAGACCCTGCGGGCGCTCGAGGAGCGCCAGATCGCCCGGTCGTTCCTGACCAACACCACCACCAAGACCCGTCAGCAGATCGCCGAATTGCTTTGTGCGGCAGGCATTGAGGTCGCCGCCGACGAGGTCGTCACCGCCGCGGTGCTGACCGCCGACTACGTGCGCGACCGCTACCCCGGCGCCCGATGTTTCCTGGTGAACAGCGGCCAGATCGGTGCGGACATGCCCGGTGTCGATCTGGTGTACGCCTCCGACTTCGCCGGCCCGCAGCAGCCCGACACGCCCGATGTGGTGCTCCTCGGTGGCGCGGGGTCCGAATACACGCATCTGACCCTCAGTTGGGTCTACGACTGGATGGCCCGCGGCGTCCCCGTCGTCGCCATGCACCGCAGCAACGCGTGGAACACCGCCGACGGGCTACGGGTGGACACCGGGCTGTATCTGGCCGGACTGGAACAGACCACCGGTCATCAGGGCACCGCCGTCGGCAAGCCCGCGCCCGCCGGGTTCCTGGCCGCGGCCGCGCGGCTCGGCGTCGAACCCGAAGAGATGTACATGGTCGGCGACGACCTCAACAACGACGTCCTCGCGGCCCAGGTCGTCGGGATGACGGGCGTGCTGGTGCGGACCGGAAAGTTCCGCCAGGACACGCTGGACCGTTGGGCCGCAGACGAATTCGCGATGCAGCCGAACTACGTGGTGGACTCCGTCGCCGACCTGCCGGAGTTGTTGGGCCTCTAAGGGCCTCAGGCCGTCAGCTCCCGCTGCATGTTGCGGATCGCGGCGATGCGGTCCTGCAGCTGCTCGCGCGTCGCGGCCGCCACCGGGGGACCGGGGTGGCGGCGCCGCAACTCGTTGTGGATCCAGCCGTGCGGCTTGCCGGTGCGGTGGTGGAACGCCGCCACCAGCAGGTTCAGTTCCTTGCGCAGCTCGCGGAGCTGACCGTGCGTGGTCATGGGTGGGGGCGGTGCGCCCCTGGCAGCGGCCTTGGCGCTGCGCTTCTGCAGCTGCTCGTCCTGGCGCCTGCTCAGCAGGTCGCGCATCTGGGTGTGATCCAGCAGGCCGGGAATGCCCAGGTAGTCGGCTTCCTCGTCGCTGCCGGCCTCGGTCGCGGTACCGAACGACGAGCCGTCGAAGATCACCTGATCCAGCTCGGCGTCAGACCCGAGCATCTCGAAGCCGTTCTCCAGCTCCGACTTCTCGTCTTCCTTCTTCTGCGCCTGCTCGAGCAGTTCGTCATCGAGGCCGTCGGACACGCGGTGCGGCTTGCCGAGCACGTGGTTGCGCTCGCGCTCCAGCTCGCTGGCCAGCTCCAGCAGGTTGGGCACCGACGGCAGGAAGATGCTGGCCGTCTCGCCCTTGCGTCGCAGGCGCACGAACCGGCCGATCGCCTGCGCGAAGAACAAGGGGGTCGACGCACTCGTCGCGTAGACGCCGACCGCGAGCCGCGGCACGTCGACACCCTCGGACACCATGCGGACCGCGACGAGCCAGCGGCTGGTGCCCTCGGAGAACTGTGAGATGCGAGCCGACGCCGTCGGGTCATCCGACAGGATGACCGTCGCTTCCTCGCCCGTGATGGTGTGCAGCAGTTTGGCGTAGGCGCGGGCCGTCGTCTGGTCGGTGGCGATGATCATGCCGCCGGCATCGGGGATGCTCTGGCGCAACTGCCCCAGTCGCTTGTTGGCCGCCGCGATCACCGCGGGCATCCATTCACCCTCGGGGTTCAGCGCGGTACGCCAGGCCCGGGCGGTCTGCTCGGCGGTGAGTGGTTCGCCGAGGCGGGCCGCGTGCTCCTCGCCGGCACTGTCGCGCCAGCGGGCCTCGCCCGAGTACGCCATGAACACCACCGGACGCACCACGCCGTCGGCGAGCGCGTCGGAGTAGCCGTAGGTGTGGTCGGCCACCGACTGCTGATGGCCGCTGCCGTCGGGCTCGTACTGCACGAACGGGATCGGGCTGTCGTCGGACCGGAACGGCGTCCCGGTCAGGCAGAGGCGCCGCGTCGCATCGTCGTAGGCCTCGCGGATGGCCTCGCCCCAGCTCTTCGCGTCGCCGCCGTGGTGGACCTCGTCGAAGATCACCAGCGTCTTGTGGTTCTCGGTGCGCACCCGGTGTCGGGTCGGGTGACTGGCGACCTGGGCATAGGTGACGACGATGCCGTGGTAGTCCGACGACGTCTGCCCCGTCGAGTTGCTGAACTTGGGGTCCAGCGCCATGCCGACGCGCGCCGCGGCTTCCGCCCACTGGGTCTTGAGGTGCTCGGTCGGGACGACGACCACGACCTGGTCGACGGTGCGCTCTGTCAGCAACTCACCGGCGATCCGCAGGGCGAAGGTCGTCTTGCCTGCACCTGGGGTCGCGACAGCAAGAAAATCACGCGGCTTGGCGGTGAGATACCGCACCAAAGCCCGACGTTGCCAGCCCCGCAAAGCCTGGGTGCTGGGCGCTGCATAAGCCCGCACCCGAAGACTCCTCCTTGGTCGAAGGGCAGTCTAGGGCAACGTGTTTGGCGGATGCACATTTGCCCGGCGTGTCCTGGCGCTCGGCCCGGCGGTGTCGCCGGCCGAGGTGGTGATCAGGCGTGTCACCGCGTCGCAGACGATTGCCTTGCGCTGGGCGTGGTCGTCGATGCCGATCACGGTCAGCAGCGTGGGACTGAGGTTGTGCCACATCGACGCGATGGTGAGCACCAGGGTGAACAGCACCGCCGCGGGAAGCTCGCCGGTCAGCTTGCCGTCGGCCTGGGCGGCGGCGATGGACGCGATCTGCTCGTGCATGGTGGCGCCGGGAAAGCCCGCTGCGGAATCGTCGGCGCGCTCCAACCGGTGCCAGGCGATCAGCCGGCCGACTTCGGGCTGGCCGGCATAGACGTCGATCAGATGAGCGGCGTAGCCGGGCAGGTCGTCGGCGACGACCGGGCTGTCGGCGAAGAACCGCTGCGTCATCGCGGCCCACACGGCGTCGAACAACTGATCTTTGCTGCCGAAGTAGTGGTAAATCTGCGCCTTGTTGGCGCCCGCGTTGGCGGCGATGCGGTCAACCCGGGCTCCGGCGATCCCGTACTGCGCGAATTCGGTGGTCGCCGCGCAGAGCAGCCGCGCACGAGTGGCGTCGGAGTCTCGCGGGTGGCCCATTTCGGAGATTTTAGCTGGTAGGCCGACGTTTGCTAACTAACTAATTAGTTGACAGTGCGGTGAGGCCTGCCTAACGTTCGCAATCGGGTGGGATGTGGATCACAGGAGGTGGTGTGGTCGCTGAGCCCTGTCAGCAGCGGTCGGCCGCGCCGCCGCCGGAACTCGTCGGTCGCGGCGAACAACTTTCGAGGTTGATGGCGGCCATCGGCGACATCCCGCGCGGGCACGCGGTGGTGGTGTCCGGCGCAGCCGGGTCCGGCAAGACCGCACTCCTCGACGTCGCCTGCCGGCACGCCTGCGATATCGGTTTTCGGGTGGGGCGACGTCGGCGTCAGGCGTGGCCTGCCGGATGCGGTCGACGGCGTCCTTGCCCTTGTCGAGATTGCGGACGGCGAGCACGACGTGTGCGTTCTTGGCGGCGAGCGCCGAGGCGGTCTCGTAGCCGAGGCCGGTGTTGGCGCCGGTGATGACGACGGTGCGTCCGGTCTGGTCGGGAATGTTGGCGGTAGTCCACTTGGTCATGACGGTTCCTCGGTAGCCTGGGCTTGAACCGGGGCGAGCGCCCCGGATGCTTCACTTATCCGGAACGGTCGCCCCGTTTTATTTGTTCCCGGGAGCATGATGATCTGCAAACCGAAGAGGCCGCTCCGGGCCGACGCGGCCCGGAACCGCGCTCGCGTGCTGGAAGTCGCCTACGAAACCTTCGCCGACGAAGGGCTCTCGGTGCCGATCGACGAGATCGCCCGACGGGCCGGTGTCGGCGCCGGCACCGTCTACCGGCACTTCCCGACGAAGGACGATCTCTACCGCGCGGTCATCGAGGATCGGCTGGAAGTCGTCATGGGCGCCGGCCGGGCGTGTTTGGCGTCGGACGCGCCGGGCGAGGCGCTGTTCGACTTCCTGCGCTCGATGGTGCGGTGGGGCGAAACCGACCAGGGGCTGGTCGACGCGCTCGCCGGTCTCGGGATCGACGTCAACGCCCTGGTGCCCGATGTCGAAGAGGAATTCCTGGCGCTGCTGGGCCAGCTGCTGGCCGCCGCGCAAGGTGCCGGCGCCGTTCGTGCCGACGTCACGCCCTCGGATGTGAAGACGCTGCTCGTGGCGGCGAACGCCGCGCAGCGTTACAACGCCGACGCCGCCGACCGGGTGATCGGATTGATGATGGACGGGCTCCGGCCGCGTCGGGAGTAGCGTCGGCCGCATGAAGTTCGGAATCGCCACCTTCGTCGATGACGACACCATTGATGCGGTGACCTTGGCGCGGGCGATCGAGGACCGCGGATTCGCCTCGCTCATGGTCGCCGAGCACAGTCACATCCCGGCGAGCCGCGAGACGCCGTACCCCATGGGCGGTGACCTGCCGCCGGAGTACTACTCCACCCTCGATCCTTTCGTCACCCTCGCGGCGGCGGCCGCGGTGACGTCGACCATCGAATTGGTCACCGGCGTGGCCCTGCTGATCCAGCGCGACCCGATCCACTGCGCCAAGGAGGCCGCGAGCGTCGACCTCATCTCCGGCGGACGTTTCGTCTTCGGCGTCGGTGCGGGCTGGAACCTCGAGGAGATGCGCGACCACGGCACGGACCCGAAGACCCGCGGTGCCCGCCTGGACGAGAGCATCGAAGCCGTCAAGGCGTTGTGGACCACCGAGCCGGCCGAGTATCACGGCACGTACGTCAACTTCGATCCGGCGTACTCCCGCCCCAAGCCGGTCCGGAAGCCGCACCCGCCGATCTATGTCGGCGGCAATTCCGAGGCCACCGTCAAACGGGTGATCCGCCACGGCGCGGGCTGGATTTCGGTCGCGGAACCGAGGGACGTCCTGGCGAAGCGGGTGGCCCAGTTCCGCGCCGACGCCGGATATGACGTCCCGCTGGCGATGTTCGGCGCGCCCATCAAGCCCGATTACTGGAGCACGGCCGAAGAACTCGGCTTCGGGCAGCTGGGACTGCGCCTGCCCTCGCTGGGTACGGACGAATCGCTGCGCCTGCTCGACGAATTCGCGGCGCAGGTGGCGCGGTATCGGTCGGCGCACTGATTCCCGCTGCGCGCTGACACCGCGGGGTCGTTTGCGCGGATGGTGAACAACCTTGCACTCGCCCTGCCAGAGTGCTAAAAAGACGTTGGCACTCTCGATAGGTGAGTGCTAGGTCGGGACAGTGAGGCCGGGGCCGCATCTGCGAGCACAGCCCAGGCCGTCCGTCGCGGGCGCTGCGCCTGACCAAAGACGTGCAATTCCCAACCGGAGGAATTACTTCGCAATGGCCAAGACAATTGCGTATGACGAAGAGGCCCGCCGTGGCCTCGAGCGGGGCCTGAACAGCCTCGCCGACGCCGTGAAGGTGACGCTGGGCCCCAAGGGTCGCAACGTCGTCCTGGAGAAGAAGTGGGGCGCCCCCACGATCACCAACGATGGTGTGTCCATCGCCAAGGAGATCGAGCTGGAGGACCCGTACGAGAAGATCGGCGCTGAGCTGGTCAAGGAAGTTGCCAAGAAGACGGACGACGTCGCTGGCGACGGCACCACCACCGCCACCGTGCTGGCCCAGGCCCTGGTTCGCGAAGGCCTGCGCAACGTCGCTGCCGGCGCCAACCCGCTCGGCCTGAAGCGCGGCATCGAGAAGGCCGTCGAGGCTGTCACCAAGGGCCTGCTGGCTTCCGCCAAGGAGGTCGAGACCAAGGAGCAGATCGCTGCCACCGCCGGGATCTCGGCCGGTGACCAGTCCATCGGCGACCTGATCGCCGAGGCCATGGACAAGGTCGGCAACGAGGGTGTCATCACCGTCGAGGAGAGCAACACCTTCGGCCTGCAGCTGGAGCTCACCGAGGGTATGCGCTTCGACAAGGGCTACATCTCGGGTTACTTCGTGACCGACGCCGAGCGTCAGGAAGCGGTCCTCGAGGACCCGTTCATCCTGCTGGTCAGCTCGAAGATCTCGACCGTCAAGGACCTGCTGCCGCTGCTGGAGAAGGTCATCCAGTCGGGCAAGCCGCTGCTGATCATCGCCGAGGACGTCGAGGGCGAAGCCCTGTCGACCCTGGTCGTCAACAAGATCCGTGGCACCTTCAAGTCCATCGCCGTCAAGGCCCCGGGCTTCGGTGACCGTCGCAAGGCGATGCTGCAGGACATGGCGATCCTCACCGGTGGCCAGGTCATCAGCGAAGAGGTCGGCCTGTCCCTCGAGACCGCCGACATCACCCTGCTGGGCAAGGCCCGCAAGGTCGTCGTGACCAAGGATGAGACCACCATCGTCGAGGGTGCCGGCGACGCCGACGCCATCGCCGGCCGCGTGGCCCAGATCCGCAGCGAGATCGAGAACAGCGACTCCGACTACGACCGCGAGAAGCTGCAGGAGCGCCTGGCCAAGCTGGCCGGTGGCGTTGCCGTCATCAAGGCCGGCGCTGCCACCGAGGTGGAGCTCAAGGAGCGCAAGCACCGCATCGAGGACGCCGTTCGCAACGCGAAGGCCGCCGTCGAAGAGGGCATCGTCGCCGGTGGTGGCGTGGCCCTGCTGCAGTCGGCTCCGGCTCTCGACGAGCTGAAGCTCGAGGGTGACGAGGCCACCGGTGCCAACATCGTGCGTGTCGCCCTGTCGGCTCCGCTGAAGCAGATCGCCTTCAACGGTGGTCTGGAGCCGGGCGTCGTCGCCGAGAAGGTGTCGAACCTGCCCTCGGGTCACGGCCTGAACGCCGCGACCAACGTCTACGAGGACCTGCTGGCCGCCGGCGTTGCCGACCCGGTCAAGGTCACCCGCTCGGCGCTGCAGAACGCGGCGTCCATCGCGGCGCTGTTCCTCACCACCGAGGCCGTCGTCGCCGACAAGCCGGAGAAGGCCGCGGCTCCCGCCGGCGACCCGACCGGTGGCATGGGCGGTATGGACTTCTAGGTCCAGCTCTTCTACGAAAAGCCCCGGCGTGCTCTGCACGCCGGGGCTTCTTCGTTGCGGTTGGTTGCTGAACGGCCACGTAGCTGCTGGGAATCTGCTAACAATTGACAGTGAAGTCAATATTAGGCGCTTCGAGGGGGTCGCTCTCATGACTGCTTCTGTTCGACTCATGCCGACCAAGTTGGCGGCTGCGGCCCTGGCGGCCGGTGTGGTCGCGACCGGTGTCTCGATCGGCGCGGCGGAGCGCGCCGTACCGACCATCGAGGCCAACGTCGTCCCCACGTCGCTGATCACCGATGCGCTGGCGGGCGCGGGCTGGGTCGTCGACGGCCTCGCGGGAAGCGTCGCCATTCCGATCGAAGCGCTCGTCTCGCTGCCGTTCGATGCGCTGACCGCCATCGCCATCTCGGTGCAGCGTCCGGACTACGCCCCTTCGGTGTTGAGCTGGCTGGTCAACCGATACGCCAACCCCGCCGAGTCCTACCCGCACTACACGTTCCCGTGGGATTTCAAGGCCAACGCGATCGGCAACATCGCATTCGGGCTGCCCTATCCGCTGGGCCCGAGCGCCACCCAGCTGGGCCTGATCAACAGCATTGCCGACGGCATCGCCAACGTCATCGGCGCCGCCCTCGGCGGGCTGCCCGACCCGACGACCGGCGTCGACGCGACCGACGCCTTCTGGGCCACCACACCCGGTCGCATCATCACGTCGCTGAACAACGTGCCACTGGCTCCCGTGTGGGCGGCGTGGGATGTGGTCGACTATGTGGGCTTCCTGCCGTACAACGTGGCAGCGACCATCGAGGCGGCCATCAAGACCCCGCAGGAAATCCCCGGCCTGCTCAGCAATCTGGTCTACGGTCTCCTCGGGTCGGACACCGAGGGCGGACTGGCCGGCAACCTGATTGCCGATCTCAGCTATCCGTTGACGACCCTCCCGGGTCCCGTCGGTCAGTTCGCGACGGCCTTGGTCGCGAATATCCAGCAGGGGCTCGACAATCTGCTGGCGAACCTGCCGATGCCGGTACCACCGGCGCTGGCGAGTAGCGCAGCCGCGAAAACCGCTGTCGTGACCGGGCCGGCGCCGACCGCCGCGGTCACCGGTGTGGCCGCCGGCGACGTTCCCGCGGTCAACGCGCCGAGCGCGAACACACTGACGCTCACGGTCCCGGATACCCCGAAGACTCCGGATGCGACCAAGACTCCGGACGCGAAGACCCTGGACACCGCCAAGACACCGGATGCCGCGAAAGCACCGGAGGCGCTCGATACTCCGAAGGCACCGGAAGCACCGACCACCCCGGAAACGCCCAACACTCCGGACACCTCGAAGACTCCGGACACCTCGAAGACTGCGGAGACGAAGCCGGACACGCAGGGCAGCACCACCGGCAAGCCGGACAAGAAGCCCGGAAAGGTCAAGTCGGGCAACAAGGTTCGGCCTGGCAAGTCCACCCAGACCGGCACGGCCACGGGTCAACCCGACAAGTCACCGACTCCCGCATCGGAGCCCGGCGGGGCCGACAAGCCTGCCGGCGGTGCTCACTCGGGTTCGACCGGCGCGGATGCAGCTGCCTGATCTTGGTGATTGCCGACACAACGTCGGGCTGAGAGCGTCGTTGAGGCTATATACGGTTATCGACGCTCTCAGGCCGACGTTGTGATCGGGCCGACGTGTCCATCTCGCCGGATGATGGCCAGGATGTCCGCCTCGACAGTGTCCCAGCGGTAAACAACATCCTCATAGGTCAGTCGAATCACCAGATATCCCAGCCTCGTCGCCACTCTGTCCCTGTCCCGGTCGGCCTGATACCGGGGCAGGTGATGTTCGCGGCTGTCGGCTTCGATGATCAGTTTGTCGCCCACGAGCAGGTCGACCCGTCCGACTCCGGGGATATCGACTTGAGTACGCAGGCGAATTCGCAGTGCGCGCAGTCTCAACCGGATCATGGTCTCGGTGCCGGATTCGCTCGCGGGATCACAACGCTCGGCCAGGTGCAGTCGGGCGAAACGCGATGCGGCGACAATGTCTCGCGCGTCGGCCATCTGGATCATGCGTTTGTTCAGCATCGAGTCCAGGACCACGATCAGTCCCTCGGGGTCCAGGCAGTTCGCTGCTGATGCGACTGCGACATCAATCGGATCGATGGCCCCAGTGATGGGTGGGTCAAGCCGGTACGGATGGCAAGACCTGGCGCCGGACCGTGACGTGCGTGCGCGCTCGGCATATCGGATGTGCAAACCAGAATCGGGAACCCACACCTCGAAGCGACGCAGCACGGAGGCGCAGCTCAACACACCTCCTGCGGCGACCGCACGTACTACTTGCGGCTCGGCGGACGGGCCTGCGTACCAACCGCGCCGCAGCGGCTGCCACCCTCGTTTCCTGATCTGCTGACGCGACCAGCCCGCCTCGCGCAGTTGCGCCGCGGATGCCACCCCGCCGTTCGCGGCGAGCAGTAGCTCGATTTCCCCCACCGCTCAATAGCAGCCGACAGAACGCGTCGGCGACAGTCCCTGGGCGTCAGCCTGTGGATAACTCAGCTTTCCTTGAGCGAGACGCAGTCGTGGACGCCTTCGGGGCTGCGGTGCAGCACCGCTCGTGTCGGCGCGATGCGCAGGCCCGTGTCGGTGGCTTCGGCGGTCCCGTCGACGATCAGTGAGTAGCCGGTGGGTTCCGGTGGCGGCCACAGCACCGTCACGGCCGGGTGGGCGCCGGCGTTGCGCCGGGTGGCGTTTCCGACGGGCTCGATCGTCACCGCGCCGCCGTCGAACGCCGGGACGACGGCCACCGTGTGCGGACGGAAATCGTCACCGACGGTGATCAGGAAGCCGACCGGGAAGTCGGCCAGGGTGTCGCCGAGTTTTTCCAGGTCCACCTTCACGCTCATGAGGTCAGGATAGGTCGCCGCCGCTCACGCCGGCGCGGGTTGCCGGCCCCGCACCAGCCGCCCCGGCCGGGCCGCCGTGGGTACGCCGTTCTCCGCGATGATCTCGCCGGACACGATCGTCGCGACATAGCCGTCGGCGGTCTGGTCCAGGCGGCGCCCGCCGGCGGGCAGGTCGTGCTCGATGGTCGGTTTGTGCAGCGTCAGCGCGTCCTGGTCGATGACGTTGAGATCGGCCTTGTAGCCCACCGCGATCCGGCCGCGGTCGTTCAGGCCCGCGACACGCGCGGGTACCGACGTCAGCTCCTTGACGGCGTGTGCCAGGTCCAGCCGGCCGGCGGGCCGGTCGCGCACCCAGTGCGTCAGCAGGTACGTGGGAAATGATGCGTCGCAGATCATTCCGTAGTGCGCGCCGCCGTCGCCGAGGCCCAGGATGACGTCGTCGCGCTGGATCAGTTCGGCGACGGTGTCGAGGGAACCGTCGCGGAAGTTGGCGAGGGTGACCAGCAGCATGGCGTGGCCGTCGTCGTCGAGGACGCGGTCGTAGGCCTCCTCGAGCGGGCTGACGCCGCGGGCGGCGGCGCGGGCGGCGATCGAATCCGACGGTGCCGGTTCGTAATTCGGGGGAGTGCCCAGGGGGAACATGTAGTCCCACGCCTGCGCCGCGAACATCAGCGGGTGACCGTCGTCGGCCGCCGTGTCGTTCAGGATGCGTTGGCGTACTTCGGGTTTGCGCATCTCGGCGACGCGCTCGGCGAGCGGCAGGTCCGCGATCTCGCGGTACGACGGATACAGCACGAACGGGTTGCCGGAAAGTTCGAGGCCGATGACGAGGCCGATGGGCCGCGGGAAAATCTGCGCGCTGATGCTGCCGCCGTCGGTGTTGGCCTTCTCGACCATGCGCAGCGCGTCCTCGAACGTGGCCGGCCCGGCGTTGCCGACGGCGAGAGTGAACGTGACGGGCAGGCCGACGTCGGCGGCGACGTCGAACACGGTCTTCAGTGCGAACTCGTAGTCGCCGGCCAGCAGGTCGGGTACGAACTGGATCAGGCCGCCGCCGCCGTCCTCGACGCCGCGCGCGATGGCCTCGATCTCGACCTGCGCCGCGTCGTGGCTGGGGATGGGCTGTCCGCCAGAGGTTTTGTGCAGTGTCAGTCGCGACGACGCGAAGCCCAGCGCGCCGCATTCGACAGCCTCGGCCGCGAGCTTGCGCATCAGGGCCAGGTCCTCGGGGGTGGCGGGTTCGCGGTCGACGCCGCGCTGACCCATCACGTAGACCCGCAGCGGCGAGTGCGGGAGAAACGCCGCGACATCTATGTCGCGGCGTCCGGCATCAACGGCATCGAGGAACTCGGGGAAGGTCTCCCACGTCCACGGCAGGCCGTCGACCATCACCACGCCGGGGATGTCCTCGACGCCGGCCATCACGTCGACGAGCACATCGTGATCGTCGGGGCGACAGGGCGCGAAGCCGACGCCGCAGTTGCCCATCACCGCGGTGGTTACGCCGTGAGCGGAAGACGGGGTCATCCGGTCGGACCAGATGGCCTGTCCGTCGTAGTGCGTGTGCAGGTCCACGAAGCCTGGGGTGACGAGCCGGCCGGTGGCGTCGATCTCGCGGGCGCCGGTCCCTTCGACGGTGCCGACCGCCGCGATCAACCCGCCCTGAACTGCGACATCGCCGCGGAAGGGCGCGCCGCCCAAGCCGTCTGCGATGAGTCCGTTGCGAATGACGATGTCGTAGGCGGCGCCCGCTGCGTTCATGTGAACAACGTACGACTCAGGCCGTCATCAGATCTGTGAGTTGGCTTTGAGTTGAAGTTAGAACGACTAGGCATCGAGAAACCGATGTATCGTGATAGGTACAAGATGCATCGAACAAATGAAAGGAATAGCGATGTTCTCAGCTGGTTTCGGCCCCGGTTTCGGTGGGGGCTTCGGTCCCGGATTCGGGGGCTTCGGTCCCGGCGCGGGTGGTCCCGGCGCCTGCGGCCCGGGCTTCGGCGGTGGTTTCGGCGGCGGCTTCGGGCCGGGGGTCGGACATCACTTCTTCCGGGGTCGTATCAAGCGTGCCGCGATTGCGGCGGCCGCGCTACTACAGGAAGGTCCGGCCACCGCGGAGCAGCTCTCGCAGCGGGTTTCGGAGATCACCGACGGCGCGTTCACGCCGCCGGTGGACAAGGTCGAGTTCGTCGTCTCACTGCTCGCGGCGCGCGGTGTGGCCACGGTCGAGGACGGTGTCGCGACGCTGACCGAGTTCGGTGAGCAGTTGCTCGCCTGGCGCGGCGTCAGCAGCGAGACGGTGCAGGCTTTCCTCGGTGAGGCGGGGAAGTTCGGCGATGTCATCAAGCTGCGCAAGGATTTGTTCGAGCTCGCCGGGCTGGCGCGCACGATCAAGTTCACCGGCAACGACGCGCAGAAGGCCGATCTCAAGGCGGCGGTCGCCACCCTGTCCGGCGCGGTAGCCGAGGCCAAGAAGGCGCTCTACCGCACCTTGGCCGACAACTGACCGGTCGGTGACCGAATCGGAGCGGCGGACCCCCGGGTTCGTCGCTCCGATTTTTTGTCGGTGCCTCGTGGCACGATCGCGGCATGATCGACCACTTCGGTATCAACTGCAGTGACTGGGCCAAGTCCCAGCAGTTCTACGACGCCGTGCTCGGCGTACTCGGCTTCAGCCGGCAGATGGACTTCGGGGTCGCCATCGGTTACGGCCGCGACGGCAAGCCGGATTTCTGGATCGCCGACGCCAGCGCCGGGGAGGCCTCGGGTCCGAACCGTGAGGTGCATTTCGCCTTCCAGGCCGCGGACACCGATGCGGTGACCGCGTTCCACGACGCGGCCGTCGAACTCGGCGCCGAGTCGCTGCACGCGCCCCGGTTGTGGCCCGAATACCACCCCGGCTACTTCGGGGCGTTCGTCCGCGACCCCGACGGCAACAACGTCGAGGCGGTCTTCCACGGCGCGGCCGGGTAGCCGCGGGCTCCGGTAGCGTCGGCGATATGTCTGACACCGCTGCGGCGCGGGAACTGTTGCGCGACTCTTTCACTCGGCTCATCGAGCACGTCGACGAGATCACCGACGGTCTGACCGAAGAGGTGTCGTGCTGGCGGCCGACGCCGGAGGCCAACAGCATCGCGTGGCTGCTGTGGCACAGCGCGCGGGGTCAGGACATGCAGCTGTGCGATGTCGCGGGCATCGAGCAGGTGTGGACGAGTGAAGGCTGGGAGCAGCGGTTCGCTCTCGATCTGCCGCACAGTGACGCGCCCGGTTACGACATCGGATACGGCCACACCGCCGAGGATGTCGGCAAGGTGCGGCCGCCGGTCGAACTGCTGGTCGGCTACTACCGCGCGGTGCACAAGGTCTCGCTCGAATATGTCGCGAGCCTGACTCCCGAAGAGCTCGAGCGGATCGTCGACCGCCGCTGGAATCCGCCGGTCACCGCGAGCGTGCGACTCGTCAGCATCGTCGACGACTGCGCGCAGCATCTGGGGCAGGCCGCGTATGTGCGGGGCATCGCCGCGCACAGATGACAACTGAGAAGTTCGTCCGCTGGTGGCCGCCGGTCGGACTGGTGCTGACGGCCCTGTTGGGCTGGGGTGTCGGTAAGGCCTCGACACCGGTCGACGACGTCTTTCAGGACGCCGGCCGAGCCGGGGAGCCGTATACCGGCCGGCTGCTCTTCTTCACCGATCCGCGGGTGCTCCTGGCGATGCTCGTGATCGCGGTGGGAATCGCGTTGTGGCACAAGCGCTGGCGGCTGGCCGCGGTCATCGCGCTGACGCCGCAGTTGGCGGTGGTCATCGAGCGCGGGCTCAAGGAGCTGTTCGGCCGGCACAAGGGTGGGGCGCTGGCGTATCCGAGTGGGCACACTGTGCTGATGGTGACGGTGCTGGGCGTCATCGTCGTCGCCGCCGGGGCGGTGCTGTGGGCCCGCGTGCTGGCCGGTGTCTTCGTGCCACTGGGCATGCTCGGTCAGGCCTTCACCTACCACTACTTCACGGACACCGTCGGCGCGCTGCTGTTCGGGTCCAGCCTGGTGTGCCTGGCGGCACGGCTGCTCGCGGTGCCGGCGCGCCGGGAAGCCGGTGGCTGATCCGCCGGAGCCGTGTCCGGGCGGGCCATTTTTGACACGCGTCAAGCCGGGTGCGACCCGCGTCACACCCGGTCGTTACGATGGCGGTATGACCGCTACGTCTGACGTCCAATCGCCCGGTTCCGGCACCGTTTACGACCCCGCCACGGGTGCCATCGCAGGAACCGTGAGCTGGACCGACCCGGCCGACGTGCCGCGCATCGCAGCCGGCCTGCGCGCCGCGCAGCGCGAGTGGGAGGCCCGCGGGCCCCAGGGCCGGGCGAAGGTGCTGGCCCGGTTCGCGGTGTGGCTCAACGATCACCGCGACGAGGTCGAGGCCCTGCTGATCCGCGAGACCGGCAAGTCGACGGTCGACGCGAAGGTCGAAATCCCCCTGGTCATCCTGATCATCTCGTACGTGGTCAAGACCATGGAGAAGGCGCTGGCGCCCGACACCCGGCCGGCCCCCATGCCGATGCTGTCGATCAAGAAGATCACGGTGCATTACCGGCCGCGCCCGGTGGTCGGCATCATCGCGCCGTGGAACTACCCGGTGGCCAACGCGCTGATGGACGCCATCGGCGCGCTCGCGGCCGGCTGCTCGGTGCTGCTCAAGCCGTCCGAGCGCACCCCGCTGACCGCCGAACTGCTGCTGCGCGGCTGGACCGACTCCGGGGCGCCCGAGGTGCTGGCCCTGGCACAGGGCGCCCGTGAGGTGTCCGAGGCCGTCATCGACAACTCGGATTTCGTCCAGTTCACCGGGTCGACGGCCACTGGCCGCAAGGTCATGGAGCGCGCGGCCCGTCGTCTCACGCCGGTCAGCCTCGAGCTCGGCGGCAAGGACCCGATGATCGTCCTCGAGGACGCCGACGTGGAGCTCGCCGCCAACGCCGCGGTCTGGGGCGCGATGTTCAACGCCGGGCAGACGTGCGTGTCCGTCGAGCGCGTCTACGTGCTGGAACCGGCCTACGACGCGTTCGTCGATGCCGTCGTCAAGGCGGTGCAGAACCTCAAGGTGGGCGCCGGCGAGGGCTATCACCTGGGCGCGCAGATCGACGCCGGCCAGGTGGACATCACCGAGCGGCACGTCAACGAGGCCGTGGCGGCCGGCGCCCGCGCGCTGACCGGCGGCAAGCGCCCCGACGGTCCGGGCAGCTTCTACCCGCCGACGGTCCTGGTCGACGTCGACCACACGATGGCGTGCATGACGGAGGAGACGTTCGGCCCGACCTTGCCGATCATGAAGGTCGCCACCGTCGGCGAGGCGGTCCGGCTGGCCAACGACAGCCCGTACGGGTTGAGCGCGACCGTTTTCTCGGGTGACGTGCAGCGGGCCAAAGACGTTGCGCTGCAGCTCGACTGCGGCGCGGTGAACATCAACGACGTGCTGGCCAACCTGATGTGCACCACCGCCCCGATGGGTGGCTGGAAGACGTCGGGCATCGGCGCGCGGTTCGGCGGAGCCGACGGCATCCGCAAGTTCTGTCGCCAGGAGACGGTCGTCGAGCCGCGCACGAGCAAGGGTGCGGGCGGCAACTACTACCACAACTCGATGAAGGCGCTGGCCCGCATGAACAGCGTCCTGACCAAGGTGTCGTTGATCCGGTTCAAGCGCACCGCCAAGTAGCGCCACCAGTTGTTCACCGTGACGTCACCGCCAGGTTCGGCCCGGCGGTTACGTTCAGCCGGTGATCCTGGACGCCTCTGCCGCCGACACCTACACCGTCCGCGACGATGACGACGACGACCCCGAACTGGTGCTGCTGCCCAGCGGGGAAGTGGTCGACACCTGGCGCGAGGGTTACCCGTACGACGAGCGGATGAACCGGCACGAGTACGAACAGCAGAAGCGCCTGCTACAGATCGAGCTGCTGAAGCTCCAGAAGTGGAGCCAGGCCAACGGGCTGCGGCACGTCATCGTCTTCGAAGGCCGCGACGCCGCCGGCAAGGGCGGCACCATCAAGCGATTCATGGAGCACCTCAACCCGCGCGGCGCCCGCGTCGTCGCACTGGAGAAGCCGACCGAGAAGGAACGCACCCAGTGGTACTTCCAGCGGTACGTCACGCATCTGCCGGCCGCCGGCGAGATCGTCCTGTTCGACCGCTCCTGGTACAACCGGGCCGGTGTCGAACGCGTGATGGGTTACTGCACCCCCAAGCAGCACGCGGAATTCGTCCGCCAGGCACCGCTTTTCGAGCAGATGCTGGCCAACGACGGCATCAGCCTCACCAAGCTGTGGTTCTCGGTGACCCAGGCCGAGCAGCGCACCCGCTTCACGATCCGTCAGGTCGACCCGGTGCGGCAGTGGAAACTCTCGCCGACGGATCTGGCCTCGCTGGACAAGTGGGACGCCTACACCGCGGCCAAGGAAGAGATGTTCGCCTGGACGGACACCGAGGTCGCGCCGTGGACCGTGGTGAAGAGCAACGACAAGAAGCGCGCCCGGATCAACGCCATGCGGCATGTTCTCGGTAAGTTCGATTACGACAACAAGGACCATGAGGTGGTCGGACACGCCGATCCGCTGATCGTGGGACGGGCGCTGTCCGACTGAGCAGCGCCCACCAATGTAGGAGGGCGCTTGCGATTCGTCGCGACACTGCTGTTGTGGCTGGTCACCACCGTCGCCGTGGCGGTGGCGGTGCCGGTCTGCTGGGCGCAGCACACACTTGTCGACCGGGGCGGCTACGTCGCCCTGGCCACCACGGCAGCCAAGAACCATGAGCTGCAGAAGGCCACGGCCAGCGAGCTGGGCATCCAGGTCAACAGGCTGGCCACCAGCGCGGGATACGACCTGAGCACCGGCACCGTGTCGAAAGCCGCGGGCATCTACACGTCCAGCTCGGCCTTCCCGGGCCAGTTCGGCGCCGCGAACGGCTACGCGCACGACTGGCTGTTCACCGACACCATGGCCCACTCGGACTCGTCCGGCCGGTGGACCATCGACCTGTCGCCGATGTTGTCGGACCGGTCGTTCAAGGCGACGTTGGCGGCGTTCGGGGTCCGCGTCCCGTCGAAGATCGAGGTACCGATCACCGATTCGGCCCAATCGTTGCGGCCGGGACAGTTCCGCGCCGCGACGACGTGGGGACCGTGGGCTCGCGTCGGCATCTGCGTGCTGACGGGCGTGTTCGCCCTGCTGACACTGGCGGTGACCCGGTCCCGCGGCAAAACGGTTGCCGCCCTGGGTATCTCGACCATGATCGTCGGCGCCGCGGGCTGGGCCGGCATCGAGGCGGGGCGGCGCTACATCAACGACGGGCTGAACCGCACCACCGGCAACGTCCGCCAGGTGGCCGACGTCATGGTCGACACGGCCATCGCCAACGCCCACCAGTGGCTCAATATCACCCTCGCGATCGGCGGCGGGCTGGTGGTGCTGGGCGTGCTCCTCACGCTGCTGGGCAACCTGGGCCGGCGCGTCGTCCGCAAGCCCAAGCCCGCCGCAGCTCCCGCCGCCTGACAGTGATTTGTGCACGAAAATCCGCGGTCGGCGCGGAAAATCGTGCACAAATCACGAGCCGACGGTGCGCTCCAGGAACGAGTAGACCAGCGCGGCCTTGAACGCGGCCTGCGAATTGTCCGCGGCCCCGCCGTGTCCACCCTCGATGTTCTCGTAGTAGCTGACGCGGTGGCCGGCGGCTTCGAGCGCCGCCGTCATCTTCCGCGCGTGGCCGGGGTGCACCCGGTCGTCGCGCGTCGAGGTGGTCATCAGCAGCGCCGGGTACTTCCGGTCGGCCGAGATGTTCTGGTACGGCGAGTACTTCGAGATGAATTCCCAGTCGTCGGGGTTGTCCGGGTCGCCGTACTCCGCCACCCACGACGCGCCGGCGAGCAACAGGTGATACCGCTTCATGTCGAGCAGCGGCACGCTGCACACCAGGGCGCCGAACAGTTCCGGATACCGCGTGAGCATGACGCCCATGAGCAGCCCGCCGTTGCTGCCGCCCTCGGCGGCGAGTTGGTCGACGGTGGTGATGCCGCGGCGCACCAGATCGGCTGCGACGGCGGCGAAGTCCTCGTACACCAGGTGACGGCCCTCGCGCATGGCCTGGGTGTGCCAGCGTGGCCCGTACTCGCCGCCGCCGCGGATGTTGGCCTCGACGTAGGTACCGCCCTGCGTCAGCCACAACCGGCCGAGCACTCCGGCGTAGCCGGGCAGCATCGACGACTCGAAGCCGCCGTATCCGCTCAGCAGTGTCTTGCGCGGCTGGGTGACGCCGCGTTGTCCCACAACGAAGTACGGGATGCGCGTGCCGTCGGCCGACGTCGCGAAATGCTGCGACACCTCGACCTCGGACGCGGCGAAGAACGCGGGCGCGCGCTTGATCTCGGTGACCGCGCCACCGGCGTGGCCCCACAGCAGGCGCGACGGGCTGTCGAATCCGCTTGAGTCCAGGAAGATTTCGTCGCCGTACTCGTCGACGTCGACGATGACGGTGGTGGCGTGCTCCGGCACGCTCGGGATGTCCGCGCGCTCCCACGTGCCGGGGGTGACCAGCTCGATGTGGCCGATGACGTCGACCAGCGTCTGCAGCAGCAGTCGGTCGCGGGTCCACGCGAAGTTCTGCATGCTGCTGTGGTCGTCGGGCTCGAAAACCACACTCAGATCACGGTTTCCGGCGAGGTAGTCGTCATAGCGGGCGGCCAGCAGCGTTCCCGCCGCGTACGTCGTCTCGCCGACGGTCCATTCGACGCGCGGCCGGATCAGCAGCCAGTCCCGGTGAATGGAGATGGCGGCATCGGTCGGGACGTCGATGCGGACCAGTTCGTCGCCGCGGACCTCGAAGCGTTCGCGGTTGAAGAAGTCGGTGGACTGCGACACCAACAGCCGCTCGAAACCCGGTGTGCTGTCGTATCCGGCGCCGACGCTGACGTCGGATGCCGCGCCTTCGAAGATCGTCACGGCCTCGGCCAGCGGCTGCCCGCGGCGCCACCGCTTGACGATCCGGGGGTACCCCGACTCGGTCATGGCGCCCGGCCCGAAATCGGTGCCCACCAACACCGTGTCGGGGGTCTCCCAGGACACGCTGGACTTGGCTTCCGGCAGGTTGAACCCGTCTTCGACGAACTTCCTTGTCTCCATGTCGAACTCGCGCACGACGGTGGCGTCGGCCCCGCCGCGCGACAGCGCGATCAGCGCGAGGTTCAGTCCGGGCTCGATGACGTCGGCGCCGGCCCACACCCAGTTCTCGTCCTCGTCGGCCGCGAGCTTGTCCAGGTCGATCAGCACGTCCCACTCGGGGGCGTCGGTGCGGTAGCTGTCGAGCGTGGTGCGCCGCCACAGCCCGCGGGGGTTCTCGCCGTCGCGCCAGTAGTTGTAGAGGAACTCGCCGCGCCGCCGCACGTACGGGATGCGGGCGTCGGTGTCCATCACCTCGAGGGCGTCGGCGCGCATCTGCTCGAAGCGCTCGCCGCCGAACTCGGCGATCGTCGGCTCGTTGTGCGCGCGCACCCAGGCGAGGGCGTCGTCGCCGGTGACGTCCTCGAGCCAGAGGTAGGGATCTTCGGAGGCCTGGGCGAGCGCAGCGACGGGATCAACTGAGGATTCAGAACTCACCTGGTCATTCTTACTCCCCGGCGTAGGGTGGCCGTATGCCATCTCGGGCACTGATCACCGCCGAGGCCGCCGAGCTGCTGCGCGCGCTGCAGAACCAGCACGGCCCCTTGATGTTTCACCAGTCGGGCGGATGCTGCGACGGCTCGTCGCCGATGTGTTACCCCGACGGGGACTTCATCGTCGGGGACCGGGACGTGCTGCTCGCGGTGCTCGACGTCGGCCCCGACGGCGTCCCGGTGTGGATCTCCGGGCCGCAGTTCGAGGCCTGGCAGCACACCCAGCTCATCATCGACGTGGTCGTGGGCCGGGGCAGCGGGTTCAGCCTGGAGGCGCCCGAGGGCAAGCGCTTCCTGTCGCGCGGGCGGGTGTTCAGCGAGGCGGAGAACGCCGAGCTGGCCGCGCAGCCGCCCGTCACCGGCGCGCAGTACGCGCAGGGCGTCAGGCCGGTGCGGGACGGCACGCTGATCGTCGAGCACGCCGAGGAGGCGTGCCCCGTGCCGGCTGCGCGTCAGGGTTCTACTTCGCCAGCGTGAACTGGACGACGTCGGCCTGCTTGTTGCGGAACAGTTCCGCACAGCCGGTCAGGTACTTCAGGTAGCGGTCGTAGACCTCTCGGGACTGGATTCTGATGGCGTCGTCCTGGTGTGCCGCCAGGTTCTGCGCCCAGATGTCGAGGGTCGTGGCGTAGTGCGGCTGTAGCGAGTGCTTCCGGGTGACGTTGTACCCCGCAGCCGTCGCGAGTTCCTCCACCACGGAGATGATCGGCAGCCGGCCGCCCGGAAAGATATCCGTCAGCAGGAACTTCACGAAGCGCGCGAATTCGAACGTCAGCGGGATCCCGAGCTCCTTGGCGTCCCGGAAGTCGAAGCCGCAGATGGTGTGCAGCAGCATCACGCCGTCGGGTGGCATGGCCGCGTACGTCCGCCGGAAGAACTCCGGATACCGGTCCGGACCGAAATGCTCGAAGGCGCCGATCGAGACGATCCGGTCGACGGGCTCGTCGAACTGTTCCCAGCCCTGTAACCGGACTTCGCGGTTGCGCGCGGTGCCCATCCGGTCGAAGGTGCGCTGCACGTGGGCCGCCTGGTTCCGTGACAGCGTCAGGCCGACGACGTCGACGTCGTAGCGCTCGATGGCGCGCAGCATCGTCGACCCCCAGCCGCAGCCGATGTCCAGCAACTTCATGCCGGGAATCAGCCCGAGCTTGCTGAGCGCCAGGTCGATCTTCGCGAGCTGCGCTTCCTGCAGCGTCATGTCGTCGCGCACGAAGTAGGCGCAGCTGTAGGTCTGGGTCGGATCGAGGAACAGCCGGAAGAACTCGTCAGAGAGGTCGTAATGCGCCTGCACATCGCCGAAGTGCGGCATCAGGGAATTGGACATGGGACACCGACCCTTTCGACGACAGGTCCCCGCCGTATACCCCGTCGGGGGAAGTTGAATCGGTCTCCCGACCCTCCTCGCCGCCGCGCCTATAAGGTGTGCATGTGACTCACTATGACGTCGTCGTTCTCGGAGCCGGTCCCGGCGGATATGTCGCCGCAATTCGCGCAGCCCAGCTGGGGCTGACCACCGCCATCGTCGAACCGAAGTACTGGGGCGGCGTCTGTCTCAACGTGGGATGCATCCCATCCAAGGCCCTGCTGCGCAACGCGGAGCTGGCCCACATCTTCAACAAGGAAGCCAAGACCTTCGGCATCAGCGGCGAGGCCACCTTCGACTTCGGCGCGGCGTTCGACCGCAGCCGCAAGGTCGCCGAGGGCCGCGTCGCGGGCGTGCACTTCCTGATGAAGAAGAACAAGATCACCGAGCTGGAGGGCTACGGCACCTTCACCGGCCCCAACTCGATGCGCGTCGCGCTCAACGCCGGCGGAACCGAGGACGTGACGTTCGACAACGCGATCATCGCCACCGGTTCGTCGGTACGGCTGGTGCCCGGCACCTCGCTGAGCGAGAACGTCGTCACCTACGAGAAGCAGATCATGACCCGGGAGCTCCCCGGGTCGATCATCATCGCCGGCGCGGGCGCCATCGGCATGGAGTTCGCCTACGTGTTGAAGAACTACGGCGTCGACGTGACCATCGTCGAGTTCCTGCCGCGTGCGCTGCCCAACGAGGACGCCGAGGTCTCCAAGGAGATCGAGAAGCAGTACAAGAAGCTGGGCGTCAAGATCCTCACCGGTACCAAGGTCGAGTCGATCGAAGACAACGGATCCGAAGTGACCGTCGTCGTGAGCAAGGACGGCGCCACCCAGGAACTCAAGGCCGACAAGGTGTTGCAGGCCATCGGATTCGGCCCCAATGTCGACGGCTACGGCCTCGACACGACAGGCGTCGCCCTCACCGACCGTGGCGCCATCGCGATCGACGACAACATGCGCACCAATGTGCCGCACATCTACGCGATTGGTGACGTCACCGCCAAGCTGCAGCTCGCGCACGTCGCCGAGGCGCAGGGTGTGGTGGCCGCCGAGACCATTGCCGGCGCCGAGACGCTGACCTTCGACGACTACCGCATGATGCCGCGCGCCACGTTCTGCCAGCCGCAGGTCGCGAGCTTCGGTCTCACCGAGGAGCAGGCCACGGCCGAGGGCTACGACGTCGTCGTCGCCAAGTTCCCGTTCACCGCCAACGGCAAGGCGCACGGCCTGGCCGACCCGACGGGCTTCGTGAAGCTGATCGCCGACAAGAAGCACCTCGAGCTGCTCGGTGGTCACCTCATCGGTCCCGACGTCTCCGAGCTGCTGCCCGAGCTGACCCTGGCCCAGAAGTGGGACCTGACCGCCAACGAACTGGCCCGCAACGTGCACACCCACCCGACGCTGTCGGAGGCGCTGCAGGAATGCTTCCACGGCCTGACCGGCCACATGATCAACTTCTGAGTCGGTTTTGCGCGCGAATGTCGTTGCCGCGATAGGCGGTTTGGTCGTCGGCCACATGCTGTGGCTGCTGGCGATCTCGCTTGCGATGGACACCACCAGCATCAGCTTCTGGGTGCTGGTGGTATCCGCCGTGGTTCTCGTCGTGGCCGGCGTCGCCGTGTTTTTCGCTCGAAAGTTTCAGGAGCGCAAGGCTTTTGCGAAGTCCGCGTTCCTCTGGTGCCTGCCCGTCGCGCCGGTGCTGATGACGCTGGCAGTACTCGGGGTCACCTACCTGTAGCGCTCTAGTCCGGGAAGTCCAGCGGCACGCGCAGGGTGGCGATGGTCGCCGCCAGCCCGTCGTATTGCGCTGCCAGCAGGCAGAAGTCGATGAGCTGCTTGCGATCGAGGTACGCCGCCAGCGACTTCCACGTCTGGTCGGACACCGACCGGGTGATGACGAATTCGTCCGTCGCGGTGATCAGGACGCGCTGCCGGTCGGTGAGGCCCTCGGCGTCCGGCCCTTCGAAAATGCGGGCCTGCGTCTCGGCGTCGACGCCGCGGCTGCGGGCGAGGCGACGGTGCTGCTGCAGTTCGTACTCGCTGCCGCGCAGATGAGCGACGCGCAGGATCACCAGCTCGGCGTCCCTCAGTCCCAGCTTGCTGCGGCCCAGCAGCATGCCGGAGTAGGGGAGGAATGTCAGGAACAGCAGGTGATGCTGGCCGAGGACGTTGAAGAGCGCGAACCTCGGGGCCCGGATGGTCTTGGCGCCGATCTTGGCGATAACCCAGTTGAGCGGGCCCAGTTCACGGAATCCGCCGGGTTCGATGCGGGCCGGCTCGATGCTGTTCACAATTCCCGAGTCTGGCACAGGCGGGGCGGTCGTAGGGTCGAGCCATGGGGTGGAAACGGGTGGGGGCCGTGATTTTCGCGGTTGCGTTGATGGTGGTCAGTTGTAGTGACCGGGTTACCGATGTGGCGATATCGCGGGCCGCTGACCATCCGTTGCTGCGGTACCTGCCGACGTTGGCCGACGTGCCGGGAATGGTCGAGGTCAGCTACGAGGTGCCGCGCAATGACGAATTTTCCGCACAGCGGCGAATCGAGTGCTCGCGGTATCCAGAACCGGGTGACCCAGACGGGCCGCAACTCACCGCGCGCTACGGGGACAGGCTTGATCGCGACGGCCGCTTGATCCACGTTGACCTGTGGCGAACCCGCCCCGGTGAGAACGTCGTCGACGAGATGGCGAACTGGGGGACCCGCTGCGCGACCTACCGCGACGTCTACGGCACCTGGGCTGTCCAGACATTCCGCAATATCCCCGGAATGCCCACCGATGCAATCCAATTCGACACCACCCAGACCACGGGTGACAAGTATTGGACGCCATCCAACGACGGCCCGGACGGCCGAACTGTCGTCGTGGCCCGAGACGGAGTCGTGCTGCGGGTGAGGTTCATTTCCCGGGGTCCTCTGGGAGTGACGGTCCACGACGTAGCCCAATTGGTCGACGGCTTCGTCCAGCATGCTGCCGAGCAAGCCCCTGACACAGTCCAGACGTCCAGCATCGCGTCGCGGCCCGCGGCGCAGCTGTCGGCACTGGTCATGACACCACCGGTCAAGAGCGGCAGCCGAGTGGTGCAATTGTCAGCCCAGCCCCGGGGCGACGCGCCTGCGGACTGCTCCGCCGACCCACTGTCGTCGCCCCGACCGGGTGCCGATCCATTGGTCGACGCGCTTGGAGTCGCGGCAGTCTTCCGGGAGCACGACGGGTTCGACGGCATCACGGCGGTGAACGACTGGGTCAAGCGTTGCAGCGCACAGCCGTTCGTGCCCGAGGTCTGCGCTGACAAGGCGAAGGAAGCACACCTCGAAACCACGCCACCGGTACGGATCGAGGGCGAGGTGGTCACTGGTTACCAGGGTGTCGTGCTCGGGGAGAGCTATGTGAAGACTACGAAGTACTGCCAGCCGGATTCTGTGGTGGCCCAGATGGTCCGGGTGCGCGGAGTCTTGTTGCGGGCGGCGCCCTTGGTGGTGCAACGCGCCGAAGGCGAGGACCAACATCGAGCGCGCCAGCGTGCGATCGATGATCAGCGCAAACAGCTGGCCTACGTCATCTACCGGGTATTGCGGGCGAACTGACGTCGCCAAGTCGCAAATTGGTCGCAAATTGCTGGTAGCGGCGACCGACGACCTATCGTCTATGGCGTGTTCACTGAGCATTCACCCTTTCTTAAAGAGGGTGTACCGCCCCGGACGAAGGTCGCGATCGGCATTGCGCTGGTCGCGACGTTCATGTGCGCGCTGCAGGTTACGGCCATGCTGTGCGGATTCCGGGGCCCGCTCGAGCGCCTGATCAGCGATTACGTCGGAACTCCGGCGGGGTTCACGGTGCCCTGGGCGGCGCTGGTGGTGGCCCTGGTCGCGGTGCAGCGCGAATACCGTTTGCCGATCGCGGGCGCCGCACTGGGGCTCGATGTGGTCTTTGTCGTCGGCCGGGAGTACGTCGGTCTTCCGGCGGCGATGGGTAGCGGCGCACTGGTCGTGCTCACCAGCCTGGGCGTGTTCGCGCTGACGCGGTGGACGGGCCCGCAGCGCGACACCGCGCTGAAGGGCGTCGCCACCGGCCTGTTGCTCGTGCTCGCCACCAAGGCCGGAGACGCCTGGCTGACCATCACGTCCCTGACGCGTCCCACCGTTCTCGACGAGTTCGCGGTGCGTGCCGACGTCGCCCTCGGGCAGCCGTCATGGGTGATGGGCCAGTTGGTGCAGCACCACTCGGTGCTCTACTTCGTACTGCATTGGGTCTATCTCGAGCTGTCGGCCGCGGCGACCGTGGTGGCCATCTATCAGCTGCGGAACGTGACCACGGGTGGACGGTGGCCGCGGCACTTCGTCGTGCGCACCTTCCTGGTGCTGGGTCTGGTCGGCCCGCTGATCTATCTGATGTTCCCGTTGGTAGGGCCCACTTACGCCTTCGGCTCGGCCGGTAGCGGATTCCAGGTCGGCGACTTCTGGCCGGCGTTGCTGCCGCCCGTCGACGGGTCGGCGGTTCCCATCGCGTTCGACACGTCGACCCCGCGCAACTGCATGCCGTCGCTGCATACGGCGTGGGCGCTGGCCGTGTTCATCCATTCGCGGTCCGGCCCGCGGTGGTTGCGCGTCGGTGGCACTTGTTGGCTCGTGGGCACTTTGGCCGCGACGCTGGGCTTCGGCTTCCACTACGGCGTCGACCTCGTCGTCGGTGCGGTGTTGTGCTTGACGGTGGAATCGGCGCTGCGGGAACCGGTTCGGCCGGGCGCCCACGCCCGCCTACGGCTGATCGCCGGTGGTGTGGCCGTCATCGTCGGTTTGATGCTGTGCGTCCGGTATCTGTCCGAATGGATGGCGGCGTATCCAATCATGTTCGGGGCGTTGATTATTGGATCGCTCGCGACGCTGTCTTGCGGCTTCTACGTCACGTTCTTCTCGCGACCGGGCGTACCTGCGCCGGCGATCGAGCGGTTGACCGGCGAGGAGTCAGAAAGTCCAGCTGCGTGACGGCTGCAGGACGAAGCCGTGCTTCTGGTTGTCAATGCAGGCAACAAGATTGACGTCGGCGGCGCAGGTGAAGTACGTGATTCCTTGGGCGTCGTAGTTGAGCTTGCTGCCGTTGGGCAGTCGCTTTTCCGACTGACCCGACGTGCACGAGGTGTTGGACTGGCGGAAGCGATAGGGGTGCGGGTCTCCGTCTTTCAGCGGCACGTTGTTGGGCCCCACCGACGTACAGCTGGTATCGGTACTTCCCGACGTCGTACCGGGCAGGGCGAATGGTGTCGAACAACTCATCGCGGTGTATCCGTTTATGCTGCAACGGATCCCGTCGGCCGTTGAGAACTCCTCGGTCGTCCCGGTGTGCTCTCTGACGTCGTAGTCGTGGCTGTTGACCAGCACGTAGTCGTCCAAGTTCGGGAAGCTGGTGAGTTCGGCGCGCGGCGTGGTCGGCGCCGGGCTGGTCGGGTGGTTGGCGCAGGCGGCGCCCAGGCATGCGGTCGCGACCAGCGAGACCATCAAGCGTTGCTTGGCATTCACGTTGCGCTGCTGCGTGGATCGCGGTTGTTGCATCGGACTAGAACGTCCAACTGCTTGACGGTTGCAGGAAGAAGCCGTGATCGTGTCGATCGATGCAGGCGACGAAGTTCGAGTCGGTGGCACACGTGAAGTACGTCGCGCCGTCCGCGTCGTAGCTGATCTTGCTGCCCGCGGACAACGGCCTGGGATTGTCACCTGACGCGCAAGGGCCTTGTTGGTGTTTGAACTCGTAGGGGTGGGGAGTATTGGGGTCGGCAGGTATCGAGCTGTTGCCTACGAATGTGCAACCTGACCCGGTGTTGTTCGGTGCAAGATCGGACACTGCAAACGGTACGGTGCAACTCATCCCCGCATATCCGTTGATGTAGCAGCGTATTCCGCTCGCGGTTTTGAACTCTTGGGTGCTGCCCGAATGTTCCATTACGTCGTATGGACGACCATCGACTGAGACGAAATTGTTGAGGTCGGGAAATCCAGCGGGTGGGGCTGCGGCCGTGGGCGGAGCCAAAACAAGTGCGGTCGAGATGAATAGCACAGCCGCCGTCGCAGAACTCACGGTCGATTTCATGAGCGCCTCCGTCAATGCTGAACACCAAAAGTAGTCGTGAACGTCTTGGGGTTGTACGGCTGTCCAGGATCCACGACGCGGTCCCAAGTGCTGACCCGCACATCGAGTGTTTCGACGTGCGTCACGGGGTCAAGATGCGTGCCGATGATCGTCGGCCCGTAGGGCGCTCCGCCCGGAAAGTTTTGTGGTGGGATCAAAACGGTTGGGCGGGCCGTCAGTAAGCCTTCTGGCGTCGACGCGGTGACTGCCGAGACCGCAGGGTTTGCCTGAGGATGCGCGGGGTCGAAATTGTCTGACCCAACCAAAGCAAAGCCGCCGCCCTGAAGTGCGACCAATTGATTTTCGCGAGCGCCGGGCAATCCCTGGACCGTCCCGACCGGATGCAATGACTCCAGCCATTTGCCCGGAGGGTCTCCTGGCTTAATCGGATCGGACTGCCAAAGGACGCGCTGGGTGTCGAGATTCTTGGGGCCGGTGTTCCCGACGATCGCCATGCGGCCAGTCTTGGGGTCATAGGCGCCGCTGGCCTGGTAGATGAGATTGCCGCCCGTGTCCTGCAATGGACCGAGCATGGTCGGATGATTGGGGTCTGTGAAATCCCATGCTTTGCCTGCCGTGCTGAACGGGTTGTTTCCTGGTGGTATGTGATCGGCATCGGGATAGCTGAAGAAGCCATACCTCTCGCCGTTCGGGCCGAGCGCAGTACCTGTCGGGATCGGTCGCGTTCCGGGTTGGTTTGGGTCATTGGCCCTTTCGCTTTCAGGGCTTCTCGGCCCTGGCGGGTACTTGTGGCCGTCGTCGGTCGCCGACCGAGGGTCACCGCCGAACGTCGGACCCTTCCCATCGGGATAGCCATCCTGCAGGTCGTATTGGCTTTGCTCGTATTTCAGAGGACCGGCCGGTCCACTTATCGTCGGTTCGGCGGGACCTGGACCTTGTCCCGGGGACGTTCCGGGTCCGCCGCCGAGCTTGAACCGCTCGAGGTCAGCGGCGCACCGCTTCAACTCGGTGGCCCACTGTTGGTCAACTGCTGCGAGTTTCATCGCGTGGCCGCGGATTGCCACTTGGTGAAGTTGAATCGCAAAATCGCGGAGCACCCGCTGTGGCCCGTTGGGCATCTGCGTCAACTTATCGGTGACAACCAGGTCCTCGCTGACGGCAAACATGTCGTCCTCAGCGTCTTGAATGGCCTTGACGGCTTCACGTTTTGCGTTGCCAATCGCCTGTGCGCCCTTGGTAGCCGTCGCTTGAGCGTGCTCGATCTGCTCCAGCGCCGCACGGACTTTGGCTGTATCAGCTTGCAAGCGGGCCCGGGCCTGCTCGCCCGCAGTGCCGCTCCAGTCGGCGTTCTCGAGTCCGTGCTGCGCCTTGTCGTAGGCGTCCTTCAGCTTCGTGGCGCGTTCGCCCCACGTCTTCGCCGCAGCGTCCAGCGCGTCTGTGTTCCACGACTGGATCTGCGACTTAGTCGGCATCGCCACCGGTGCGGTCAAGACTCCTACCGACCCGGCATTGCCCGCGACACGGCCGCGCCCCCCGCGGCGTCGGTGGCCTCGTACGCAGTGGCCGCCTTGGTCAGGTTGGTGCCGAATTCGGTCAGGGCTTTCGAGCACTCCGCGTCGATGTGATCGATCCCGGCCGACACGTCACCGACCGCAGCAGCACTCGGCTGCCACGCGGGCCCGGCGGCGGCCTGCGCCGGCCCGGGTTTCAAACCGGCGGCGGCGTCGCTCACTTCTCTGGCCAGCGACCGCAGGCCGTCCGGATCGACCTTCAATGGTGAGGGAGCCACACATCAAGCCTATGCCCGTCCCGGCACCCGGCCCGTCACTGATTTACGCGCTTGACCACATACGGCGTCACGGTGCTGCGGTGTTCGTCGAGGTCCAGTTCTCGCCCCAGCGCGGGGAACGCCCGCTGCGGACAGTTGTCGCGCTCACACACCCGGCAGCCCGAGCCGATGGGCGTCGCGGCGCCGCCGGACAGGTCCAGCCCTTCGGAGTAGACCAGCCGATTGGCATGGCGCAGTTCGCAACCCAGCCCGATGGCGAACGTCTTGCCCGGCTGGCCGTACCGGGCAGCGCGTCGTTCCACCGTGCGCGCCACCCACATGTAGTTGCGGCCGTCGGGCATCTGGGCGATCTGCACCAGCATCTTGCCGGGGTTCGCGAACGTCTCGTAGACGTTCCACAGGGGACAGGTGCCGCCCGACGAGGAGAAGTGGAAACCGGTGGCGGACTGGCGTTTCGACATGTTTCCGGCACGGTCGACGCGGACGAACGACAGCGGTACGCCGCGCATCGACGGCCGCTGCAGCGTCGACAAGCGGTGTGCGATGGTCTCGTAACTCACCGAGTGATACGCCGACAGCCGCTCGACGTCGTAGCGGAATTCCTCTGCGACGGCGTGGAATTGGCCATAGGGCAGCACTGCGGCAGCGGCGAAGTAGTTGGCCAGCCCCATGCGCGCCAGCTTCACCGACTCCTCGCTGGTGAAATTGCCTTCGGCCACCAGGCTTTCCAGTAGGTCGCCGAATTCCAGGTAGGCCAGCTCGGCGGCCAGTTTGAACACGTACTGTCCCGACGACAGATGGCCGCCGATCTCCAACGTCCGGGTTTCGGGGTCGTACCGGTGCAGCACGTTGTCGCCGAGTTCGAGCCGCTGCACGATGCGCACGTGATGGACGCGGCTCAGCCGCTCGGCGAGCTCGCGGGACAGCTCGGATCGGCGCATGTGCATGCGCAGGATGAATTCCTCTGCCGCGGTGTCGAGTTCGTGGAGGTAGTTCTGACGCGTGTAGAAGTAGTCGCGCACTTCTTCGTGCGGCATCGTGATGGCCCCGCTGCCACTGCCGTCGGAGAACCGGTCTTCGGTGGCGGCGGCCAGTTGTGCCGTGGACAACCTGTACCGACGGTGCAGGTCGACCATCGCGCGCGCCATCGTCGGGTGCGTGCTCACCAGGTCGGCGATCTCCGGGATGTCGACGTCTACGCCCAGGTCGCGATCCATCAGCGCTTCACGCAACTCGGCGACCAGGCGGGTGTCGTCCTGGGAGGCGAAGAACGTGGCGTCGACCCCGAACACCTCGGTGATGCGCAGCAGCACGGCGACGCTCAGCGGCCGGACATCGTGCTCGATCTGGTTGAGATAGCTGGGGGAGATGTCGAGCATCTGCGCGAGCGCCGCCTGGCTGAAGCCGCGTTCGCCCCGGAGCTGACGCACCCGGGAGCCAACGAACGTCTTCGCCATGAAACCAGGCTAGCAATCATGTGAATACCGTCTTCGCACAATTGGCAAAAATGGGCTGTGGCAGGATCGGGCCCGCGGGTGAGTTGGACGATCCAGCCGCGTTGGCCCGCTGGGAAAGGGGCCGCCATGAGCACCGCGGAGACCATCGACAAGGTCGTTGAAAAGACCACTGCCGCACCGGCTGCGGGCCTGGCCAAGACCCTCGCGCCGGTCCCGGAGGGGCATCCCGACGTCTTTGACACCAGCTGGCCGCTGCGGATGGCCGACGTCGATCGCGACGGCCGCCTGCGGTTCGACGGTGCCTGCCGGCACATCCAGGACGTCGGCCAGGACCAGCTGCGCCAGATGGGCTACGAAGACGTCCACCCGGCCTGGGTCGTCCGGCGCACCATGGTGGACCTGATCCGTCCGTTCGAGCGCGGCGACATCCTGCGGCTGCGGCGCTGGTGTTCGGGCACGTCGAACCGGTGGTGCGAGATGCGGGTGCGCATCGACGGCCGTAAGGGCGGACTGATCGAGTCCGAGGCGTTCTGGATCAACATGAACCTGGAGACTCAGGGGCCGGCACGGATCTCGGACGACTTCCTGGCGGGTCTGAAGCGGACCGCCTCCACTGATCGGCTGCGCTGGAAGGGCTACCTCAAGGCCGGCGGTCGCGAAGACGCGCTCCGGATCGTCGACTTCCCGGTCCGCGTCACCGACATCGACCTGTTCGACCACATGAACAACTCCGTCTACTGGTCGGTGGTCGAGGACTACCTGCAGACCTACCGCCCCGAGCTGCTCGAAGCACCGCTGCGCGTGACCATCGAGCACGACGCCGCGGTGGCGCTCGGGGAGCGGCTGGAGATCATCACGCACGAGTACCCCGCCGGATCGACCGAGAAATTCGGCCCCGAGCTATGTGACCGCAGTGTTACAACGCTCACATATGTCGTCGGTGACGAGGTCAAAGCGGTCGCCTGCCTGTTCACGCTTTGAGTGCGCCGATTTAACAGTACGAGCGTACTGACCAGCGCATTTCGGTTACCGTTCGGTAGCTTCTGAACCGGTCAAGCACCCCAGCAACTTCGCAATCTTCGCAACTTCGCTACATGTGTTGGCGAAAGTTGGCACTTGTAACCGCTGGACCTGCGGGTATGTGCTGTGTCATCGTCGTTAACAGCACACAAGCGAAGTCGCCGAAGCGTTAACAATCAACTTGAATCTTGGCGCCCACGGCGACGCGGCCTCACGAAGGAGCACAATGTCCAACGTCGGAAAGCCACGTACCGCCGCTGAGATTCAGCAGGACTGGGACACCAACCCCCGCTGGAAGGGCATCACCCGCGACTACACCGCAGCCCAGGTTGAGGAGCTGCAGGGCAGCGTCGTCGAGGAGAACACCCTCGCGCGCCGTGGCGCCGAGATCCTGTGGGACGGCGTCACCAAGGGCGACGGCTCCTACATCAACGCGCTGGGCGCCCTGACCGGCAACATGGCCGTGCAGCAGGTCCGCGCCGGCCTGAAGGCCATCTACCTGTCCGGTTGGCAGGTCGCCGGTGACGCGAACCTCTCGGGCCACACCTACCCGGACCAGAGCCTGTACCCGGCCAACTCGGTGCCGGCTGTCGTCCGTCGCATCAACAACGCGCTGCTGCGCGCCGACGAGATCGCCCGCGTCGAGGGTGACAAGAGCGTCGACAACTGGCTCGTCCCGATCGTCGCCGACGGTGAGGCCGGCTTCGGTGGCGCGCTGAACGTCTACGAGCTGCAGAAGGCCATGATCGCCGCGGGTGCCGCCGGTACCCACTGGGAGGACCAGCTGGCCTCGGAGAAGAAGTGTGGCCACCTCGGTGGCAAGGTGCTGATCCCGACCCAGCAGCACATCCGCACCCTGACCTCGGCTCGCCTGGCCGCCGACGTCGCCAACACCCCCACCGTCGTCATCGCGCGTACCGACGCCGAAGCCGCCACCCTGATCACCTCGGACGTGGACGACCGCGACAAGCCGTTCGTCACCGGTGAGCGCACCTCGGAGGGCTTCTACAACATCCAGAAGGGCATCGAGCCCTGCATCGCGCGTGCCAAGGCCTACGCCCCGTACGCCGACATGATCTGGATGGAGACCGGTGTGCCGGACCTCGAGGTCGCCCGCAAATTCGCCGAGGCCGTGAAGGCTGAGTTCCCGGACCAGCTGCTGTCCTACAACTGCAGCCCGTCGTTCAACTGGAAGCAGGCGCTGGACGACTCGACCATCGCCAAGTTCCAGAAGGAACTGGGTGCCATGGGCTTCACGTTCCAGTTCATCACCCTGGCCGGCTTCCACGCCCTCAACTACTCCATGTTCGACCTGGCCTACGGCTACGCCCGCGAGGGCATGACCGCCTACGTCGACCTGCAGGAGCGCGAGTTCGCGGCCGAGGCCCGTGGCTACACCGCCACCAAGCACCAGCGTGAGGTCGGCGCCGGCTACTTCGACAAGATCGCCACCACCGTGGACCCGAACACCTCGACCGCAGCTCTGAAGGGCTCGACCGAGGAAGGTCAGTTCCACTAAAGCCTTTGGCTTGATACGGCAGGCCCCGCTCAGAAACTGGGCGGGGCCTGTCGCATATCTTCAGAAGTAATCACGAGGAGAGGACAGCGGTGAGCAACGCAATCGAACGAGTCGGGGTCATCGGGGCCGGGCAGATGGGCGGCGGTATCGCCGAGGTCTGTATCAAGGCAGGCGCACAGGTCCTGGCGTTCGAGCCGACCGAGGCGCTGACCACCGCCGGCCGGGAGCGGATCACCAAGTCGCTGGACAACGCGGTCAAGAAGGGCAAGTTGTCCGAGGCCGACCGCGACGCCGCGCTGGGCCGCCTGAGCTTCACCAACGACCTGGCCGACATGGCCGACCGGCAGCTCGTCATCGAGGCCATCGTCGAAGACGTCAACGTCAAGACGAAGGTTTTTTCTCAGCTTGACGAGATCATCACCGACCCCGACGCGGTGCTGGCGTCGAACACATCGTCCATCCCGATCATGCGCATCGCCGCCGCGACCAAGAACCCGAGCCGGGTGCTCGGTCTGCACTTCTTCAACCCGGTGCCCGTGCTGCCCCTGGTCGAGCTCATCTCCTCGGTGACGACCGCCCCCGAAGCCGCCGCGCGCGTCGAGACTTTCGCCGCCGACGTGCTGGGCAAGAAGGTCGTGCGGGCGTCCGATCGCTCGGGCTTCGTTGTCAACTTCCTGCTGGTTCCCTACCTGCTGGCTGCCATCCGGATGGCCGAATCGGGCTTCGCCACCGTCGAGGACATCGACACCGCGGTCGTCGCCGGGTTGTCGCATCCGATGGGTCCGCTGAAGCTTGCTGACCTGGTGGGCCTGGACACCATGAAGCTGATCGCCGACTCCATGTACGACGAGTACAAGGAGCCGCTGTACGCGGCGCCGCCGTTGCTGCTGCGCATGGTCGAGGCAGGCCAGCTCGGCAAGAAGTCCGGTAAGGGCTTCTACACCTACTGACAGACGCCGGGTTGGAGCCTGACAGTAATTTTCGTTAACCTTGCGTGCGGGTTGTTTTTCGCTGGGCCCGTCAGGGCGCGCACGTACGGGTATTTCAGCTGGCCGCAGCATGCGGTCGCGCCGCCCGACCCGGCGAACGTAAACGCAAAGGATAGATACCGATATGTCTCAAGCCGACATCGATTTGACCCCCCATTACGAGGAGTCGCAGTCGATCTACGACATCTCGAATGAGTTCTTCGCCCTGTGGCTCGGCCCCACCATGGGTTACACCTGCGGCTACTACGAGCGCGAGGACATGACTCTCGAGGAGTCGCAGAACGCCAAGTTCGACCTGGCGCTCGGCAAGCTCGATCTGAAGCCGGGCATGACCCTGCTCGACATCGGCTGTGGCTGGGGCGGCGCGCTCGAGCGGGCCATCACCCAGTTCGACGTGAACGTCATCGGCATCACCCTGAGCAAGGCGCAGTCGGAGTACGCCCGCGCTCGCCTCGCCAAGATCGACACCAACCGCAGCATCGAGATCCGGATGCAGGGCTGGGAAGAGTTCGACGAGCCCGTCGACCGCATCGTCTCGATCGGCGCTTTCGAGGCCTTCAAGCAGGAGCGCTACCCGATCTTCTTCGAGCGCGCCTACAGCATCCTGCCGGAGAACGGCGGCCGGATGCTGCTGCACACGATCCTCGCGCACACCCAGCAGTTCTTCCGCGAGAACGGCATCAAGCTGACCATCAGCGACCTGAAGTTCATGAAGTTCATCGGCGACGAGATCTTCCCCGGCGGCCAGCTGCCGGCCGTCGAGGACATCGAGCAGCTCGCGGCGGGCTCGGGCTT
The DNA here is from genome assembly GCF_046250085.1 of Mycobacterium sp. SMC-16. Taxonomy (NCBI): domain Bacteria; kingdom Bacillati; phylum Actinomycetota; class Actinomycetes; order Mycobacteriales; family Mycobacteriaceae; genus Mycobacterium; species Mycobacterium sp. SMC-16. The sequence continues at coordinate 4,936,369 of NZ_CP176427.1, read as the reverse complement.
CACTCTGCAGCGCACCCACCTGCTGCGTCCGCACTACGCGCGCACGCTCGACATGTGGGCGGCCAACCTGGAGGCGGCCAAGGACGAGGCCATCGCCCTGCAGGGCCAGGAGGTCTACGACCGCTACATGAAGTACCTGACCGGTTGCGCCGACTTCTTCCGTCGCGGCATCACCAACATCGGCCAGTTCACGCTGGTCAAGTAAGCCGGAAAAGAGAGCCCCCCGACCTGGGTCGGGGGGCTTCTCTTTTTGTGCGCTACGCGGACTCTAGCCGTTTCTTCTCCGCCTCGACGTCGAAATCGGCTGGGGGCCAGGACAATTTGAGGCGCTCGAGGGCCTCGATCAGCAGCTCGGTGATGGCCAGCCGGGAGTACCACTTGCGGTTGCAGGGCACGACGTGCCACGGCGCGTAGTCGGTGGAGGTGCGGTCCAGCACCGCCTGGTACGCCTCCTGATATTTGGGCCACAGCAGTCGCTCGTCGATGTCGGCGGGGTTGTACTTCCAGTACTTGTCGGGCCGGTCGAGCCGCTCCGCGAGCCGCTTCTTCTGCTCGTCGAGCGAGACGAACATCGCGACCTTGATGATCGTCGTCCCCGTATCGGTGAGTTCGCGCTCGAACGTGTTGATCTCGTCGTACCGGCGTTCCCACACCGACGGCGGCACCAGGTCGTGCACGCGCACGATCAGTACGTCCTCGTAGTGCGAGCGGTCGAAGACGCCGATGTGCCCGGCCGGTGGTACCGCCTTCTGGATCCGCCAGAGGTAATGGTGGGACAGCTCTTCGGGGGTGGGCTTGCCGAAGCTGGAGTATCGGATGCCCTGCGGATTGCCGGCGCCGACCACATGTTTGACGATGCCGCCCTTGCCGGCGGTGTCCATGCCCTGCAACACCAGCAGGATCGAGCGGGTGTCCCCGGAGCGGCTGTTGGCGTACAGCATCTCCTGCAGTTCGGCGAACCGCTCGTTGCGTTCGGCCTGCAGTTCGGGTGCGTCGGCCTTCTTGCCGCGGAACCCGGGGGTGGCGTCCGGGTCGATGTCGGCGACGCGCAGGCCGGGTTTGAACTCCAGGTGCTTGTGCGGTTCGTGGGTCCACAACGACGGCAGATCGGAGGTCACGCGATCAGTGAAGCAGATGACTCGGCAGGGCCGGGGAGGGATGGGGTTGCGAGTTGAACACCGCGAGCGAGCCGCCGACCTCGACGATGCCGCGCAGCGCGCTCCACGACAACATGGTCAGGTAGTCGATGAGCTCCTTGGCCGTCATCCGCGGATTCGACATCCACGAGTGGGTGGCCAGCTGCACGCCGCCGACGGTGTGGAACGCGAAGGCGTCGACGCCGCCGGTGTCCATGCCGGCATGCGCCATGCGCCGGCGCAGCACGACGGCGAGCATCCGCGCGATGATCTGCTCGGAGTCGGCGATGGCCTTGCTCTTGCTCGCCGAGCTGTTGGCGAAGACGAACGGATAGATCTCGGGTTCCGCCGCGACGGTGTCGACATACACGCGGATGATCTCGCGGGTGAGTTCGAAGCCGTCGAGGTTGGACGACAGCGCCGATGCCATGTTGGGGATCAGCGTGGTTTGCGCGAACCGCATCATCACCGCGGTCGTGAGATCGTTCTTGTCGACGAAGTAGCGGTAGAGCACCGTCTTCGACACGCCGATCTCGGCCGCGATCTCGTCCATGCTGACGTTGCTGCCGCGGCGCCGGACGGCCTCGAGGGTGCCGTCGACCAGTTCGTTGCGGCGATCGACCTTGTGTTGGTGCCAGCGTCGTTTCCGCCCGTCGGCTCTTGCCGACGAGGGTGCGTTTTGCTGTGCCACGGTCGCGATACGTCCATTCCGCTAGGTCCGCTTAATAATACGGGGCGACCACGCCAGGCATACAGGATGATGGAAGGGTGGCACACCGACCCAGGCCGGGACCTGGACCTCAGCCGAGGCACCAGGCATCCCTCGAACCGCACGTCAGCCTCGCGGAGTCGTTTGCCGGCGCCGATCACACGGCCGACGAAGAGCGGCGCCGCAATCTGCGCCGGATGAAAGCGGTCGCGCTGAGCTTCCTGCTCGGTGCGACGGTGCTGTTTGCGGTGTGCACGTGGTTGCAGGCCCGCGGCGGCGCGTACAGCTGGACCGGGCCGTGGGTGGGCTACGTGCGGGCCGCCGCGGAGGCCGGCATGGTCGGCGCGCTCGCCGACTGGTTCGCCGTCACGGCGCTGTTCCGGCATCCGCTGGGCATCCCGATCCCGCACACCGCGATCATCCCGCGCAAGAAGGACCAGCTGGGCGAGGGCCTGGGCACCTTCGTCCGCGAGAACTTCATGTCGCAGGAGGTCGTGGAGACCAAGCTGCGCGACGCCCAGGTCGCCAGCCGACTGGGCAAGTGGCTGTCGGAACCGGAGCATGCGGCGCGGGTGGCCGCCGAGGCGTCGACGGTGCTGCGCGTCCTGGTGGAGCTGCTGCGCGACGAAGACGTCCAGCACGTCCTGGACCGGATGATCGTCAAGCGCATCGCCGAACCGCAGTGGGGTCCGCCGATCGGCCGGGTGCTGGAGAGCCTGCTGGCGGAGCGGCGGCAGGAGGCGCTGCTGCAGCTGCTGGCCGACCGGGCGTTCCAGTGGTCGCTCAACGCCGGCGAGATCATCGAACGCGTCATCGAGCGGGATTCGCCGACGTGGTCGCCGCGCTGGGTCGACCACCTGGTGGGTGACCGGATCCACCGCGAGCTCATGGACTTCACCGACAAGGTGCGCCGCAACCCCGAGCACGAGCTGCGGATGTCGGCGACGAAGTTCCTCTTCGACTTCGCCGACGATCTGCAGAACGACGAGGACACCATCGCGCGGGCGGAGCGCATCAAGGAGCAGATCCTGGCGCGCGACGAGGTGGCCCGCGCGGCCGAGACCGCGTGGAGTACCGCCAAGCGCATCATCCTCGAATCGGTGGACGATCCGACGTCAGTTTTGCGCACCCGGATTGCAGATTCGGTGGTGCGAATCGGGGAGTCTCTGCGGGACGACGCGGAGCTGCGCGACAAGGTCGACAACTGGCTCGTCAGGGGTGCAAAACACCTTGTAGCGCAGTATGGGACGGAGATCACAGCGATCATCACCGAGACCATCGAGCGCTGGGACGCCGACGAGGCGAGCCGGCGGATCGAGCTCCATGTGGGCCGTGACCTGCAGTTCATCCGTATCAACGGCACCGTCGTCGGATCGTTGGCGGGCCTCGTCATATACACGATCGCTGAGCTTTTCGTCTGACAGTGCTAGCTGGCGCTTGCTAGCGCTTGCAATAGTTAGCACCCCCTCGTACCGTTGTTTTGGTACGGACCGCCCACCAAAAGCGGTCGACGAAGACAGGGGAACGACATGGCGCAGGATGCAGATATCGCCGCCGTCATGTCGAATGCAGCCCAGGACATCGGCAGCTTCATCCGCACCCAGCGGGAGGCTGCGCAGGTCTCCGTCCGCCAGCTCGCTGAGAAGGCGGGTGTCAGCAACCCCTACCTGAGCCAGATCGAGCGTGGCCTGCGCAAGCCGTCGGCCGATGTGCTGAACCAGATCGCCAAGGCGCTCAGGGTTTCGGCCGAGGTGCTCTACGTGCGGGCCGGAATTCTGGAACCCAGCGCCGCCGGCGAGGTGCGCGACGCCATCATCGCGGACCTCTCGATCACCGAGCGGCAGAAGCAGGTGCTGCTCGACATCTACACGTCCTTCCGGCAGCAGAACGATGCCGAGTCCAAACCGCTTCCTGATCAGCCTGAATTGGAAGCCGCCAGTGAGGAGCAGACAACGACGACTGACACTCACCAAGTAGCGAACTGACCAACGCAGTACCCGAGAAAGGAAACAACGAACATGGCAGAGAACAAAGAGACCAGCCAGCCCACCATCGAAGACCTGAAGGCCCCCCTGTTCGCCGCCGTCGGCGCCGCGGACCTGGCCCTGGCCACCGTCAACGAGATCGTCGCGAGCCTGCGTGAGCGTGCCGAAGAGGCCCGCACCGATGCCAACGCGCGTGTCGAAGAGGGCCGTGCCCGCCTGACCAAGCTGCAGGAAGAACTGCCGGGCCAGGTTGAAGACCTGCGCGAGAAGTTCAGCACCGAAGAGCTGCGCAAGGCCGCCGAGACCTACGCCGAGAACGCCCAGAACACCTACAACAAGCTGGTCGAGCGTGGCGAGGCTGCCCTGGAGCGCCTGCGCACCCAGTCGTCGATCGAGAGCGTCCGCGAGCGCGTCGAGGACGTCCGTGAGCGTGTCGAGGACGTGCGCGAGCAGGTCACCGAGCTGACCCAGGACGCCCTGGGCAACGTCGCCAGCCAGACCCGCGCGGTCGGCGAGCGCGCCGCCAAGCTGGTCGGCGTCGAGCTGCCCGAGAAGGAAGAGGCCCCGGCCAAGAAGGCCGCCCCGGCCAAGAAGGCGCCGGCCGCCAAGAAGGCCCCGGCCAAGGCTGCTGCGACCAAGGCCGCCCCGGCCAAGGCCGCTGCCAAGGCTCCGGCCAAGAAGGCCGCCCCGGCCAAGAAGGTCACCCAGAAGTAATCAGGTTCGACGTCAGGGACGTAACCCACATAGGCTGAGGGCGTGTACCTCGGAAGCCTGGTGGGTTACGTCCTTTTCGCGTTGCAGATCGCGGTGCTGGCCACGACCGTTTATGCGTTCGTGCATGCCGCCATGCAGCGGCCGGACGCCTACACGGCCGTCGACAAACTGACCAAGCCGGTGTGGCTGGCCATCCTGGGCGGCGGCGCGGTCCTGGGCTGGATCATCGGCCCGCCCGTCGGCGCGGCCATCGCGGCCTGCGCCACCGGTGTGTACCTGGTCGACGTGAAGCCCAAACTCCTTGAGGTCCAAGGGAAATCCCGGTAGTCGGTGCGCTCGAACTGGTGCGGGGTGCTGGCTGCCGCGACGTTGATGCTGGCGCCGGCCCCGCTGTCCACAGCTGATCCCAACGAACCCAGTCCACAACCCGTACCGTCGCCGCCCTACATCGACCACACCCGGTGGACGCAATGGGACGGTTCGAAGAGCCTGCGGGTGTATCCGACGTGGGCCGGCCGGCGCGCGTCCGGCCTGGGCGCCACGCAGCCGGGAGACGAGGCGTGGTCCGAGGTCTTGAGCCTGGCCCCTGACGCCGACACCCCCGGCATGCGCGGCCAGTTCATGTGCCACTGGTATTTCGCCGAGGCGGGCGCGCCCGGCAAGACCAGCTGGAATCTCGAGCCGTGGCGCCCGGTGGTCGACGACAACCAGATGGTGAGAGCACGTTGCAATCCCGGTGGCGCAGAGGAGCCGTTCTGATGAGTTGGACCCGCCAGCAGGTGGCCGCACTGGTCGACCACACCTTGCTCAAGCCCGAGGCGACCGCCGCCGACGTGGCGAGCCTGTGCTGGGAGGCCGCCGATCTGGGAGTCTGCGCGGTCTGTGTGTCGCCGTCGATGCTCGGCGCGGTCGAGGTGCCCGAGCGCGTCAAGATCGCGACCGTCGTGGGATTCCCGTCGGGCAAGCATGATTCGCAGATCAAGGCGCGCGAGGCCGCGTTGTCGGTCGTCGGATCCGACGGCCGGCGCGGTGCCGACGAGGTCGACATGGTGATCGATGTGGGCGCCGCGATCGCCGGCGACATCTCGGCGGTGTTCGCCGATATTTCCGCGGTCCGCGGGGCCGCCCCGATGGCGGTGCTGAAGGTGATCGTCGAATCCGCTGCGTTGCTGACCATGGCCGGCGCGCCGACACTGGCCGACGTCTGCCGGGCGGCCGCCGACGCCGGCGCCGATTTCGTGAAGACCTCCACCGGTTTCCACCCGGCAGGCGGCGCGTCCGTGCAGGCCGTGGAGATCATGGCCCAGACCGTCCCGGCGCTGGGTATCAAGGCCAGTGGCGGTATCCGTTCGGCCGCCGACGCCGTGGCGATGCTGGACGCCGGCGCCACCCGGCTCGGCCTGTCCGGTACCCGCGCCGTCCTCGACGGCCTCAACTAGGGATTTGTGCACGATTTTCCGCGGTCACCGCGGAAAATCGTGCACAAATCGCTCGGATCAGAGGCCGGAGAAGCAGGTGTCCTGCTGGCCCAGCGGGATGGTCGCGTTCTTGGTGCCGAACTTCGCGGTCACGCCGGTACCGGTCACCTGCAGGGCTTCCGGCTTGATGCCCATCGGGTAGTCCTTGGTCAGCTGCGACGCGAACAGGTCCAGCGCCGGCTGGATCGACTCGCGCGGCAGCAGGAAGCCCAGGCCGGTGAGCTGCTCCACCTTGAGCGAGATGGTGCCGTCGGACAGCGTCGGCTTGGCCACGATCTGGGTCATCGGCGCGTCCAGCACGATGGTGCCCGACGACGGGTCGGTGGTGACGTCGGAGACCAGGCCACCCAGCACCGGGACGGTGTCGGCGATGGTCTGCTTGATGCCGTCGGCCGACCAGGTGACGGTCGCATCGAGGGACCCGATGGTGCCGGCCGACTTCGCCGTCTTGTCGAGCTTGACGTCGTCGATGTTGATCTGGGCCTTCATGCCCTTGGCGAAACGCAGCTGGTTGCCGGCCGTGGTCACCGTGATGTGGTCATAGTGCTTGTTGGCGACCTGCCACAGGAACGGCGTCGCGCCGAACTGGACGTCGACCTTGTCCTGGACGACGCACTGGACGGACTGCGAGACGACGCTGTTGCCGCGGCTACGGGCGTAGAACTCGCCGCCGACCACACCCGCAGCCGACAGTGCGAGTGCGATGACGATGATCAGGATCAGCGACATCGGGTCGCGCAGCAGCTCCATGACACCGCGGCGCTTCTTCGGCGGATCGGTGGCGGGCACCTGCTGTGGAGCCGGGTAGGACGTCGGCGGTACGTCGCCGCCGTAGGCGGCCGGGGCGGGAGCGTCGGCGCCGTAGGCGGGCGGGACGTCGGCGGCCGTCAGCACCTCGGTGGGCTGGGCACCCGGAGCCTCCGGCGCCTGCGGCGCGGGCTCGGCAGATGGTGCGGCGTCCTCATTGGCGGGGCGGGCCCAGGGGTCAGTCACCCTTGCGATTGTGCCTTACGCGGAATCGTGGTGCGGTTGCGCAGCACGGCGATGGTCTCGCGGGCCCGCTCGACGGCGGCCAGGTCGACGTCGGTGACCAGCAGTTCCGGCTCGAGGCCGGCCTGCACCACGATGTCGCCTGTGGGGGAGGCCACCAGACTCCCGCCGTTGCCGGTCGGACCCTTCTTGGCGAGTTCGTCACCGGGGTACGGCTGGTCGACGGCGGCGACGAAACAGCCGGTGTCGAGCGCGCGGGCGCGGGCCAGCAGCGTCCACTGGTCCAGCTTGCCCGGGCCCGATCCCCACGACGCGTGGACGGTCAGCAGCTTGGCCCCGCGTTCGGCGAGCTCGAGATGCAGCTCCGGGAACCGGACGTCGTAACACGTCGTGAGGCCGACGGGCACGTTGCCGTCGGCGGTCCGAACGTCGATCACGACGGGCTCGAAACCCCTTGCCACAGTGCGTGATTCGGCGAACCCGAAGGCGTCGTAGAGGTGAATCTTGTGGTAGTGCGCGTCGACGCCCGGGCCCGTGGCGAGCAGGGTGTTGGTGACGCGGCCGTCGGCGGTCGGGCAGAACATCCCCGCCACCACGGTCACACCCGACCGTTCGGCGAGGTCGCGGACGGCGTCCGCCCACGGGCCGTCGAGCGGCTGCGCCACGGGCGCGAGCGGCACCCCGAACCGGCACATCGTCGCCTCGGGGAACAACACCAGGTCGGCACCGGCGTCGGCGGCGCGCGCCGTGTGGTCGGCGACCAGCGCCAGGTTGGCCTCGGGGTCGGTGCCGGCGCCGATCTGGGCCAGTGCGATGCGCATGCGCCCCAGCGTAATCAGCGGGTGCAGGCCAGGGACGGATCCTTGGTCAGCGCCATGTGCCGCACGGCGTCGTCGACGCGTTCGGTGGGCAGCTCGCCGGAGTCGACGGCCTGCTGCAGCCGGTCGAGGACGTCGGGCACCTCTTTGGTGGTGATCCACAGCGCGGTGTCGGCGCCGGCCTGCAGGGCTTTGAGCACCGCCTCGGGCACGCTGTAGCGCTGCGTGATGGCGCCCATGCTGGAGAGGTCGTCGGTGAATACGGCGCCGTCAAAGGGCTGCCCGCCGTAGCTGCCGCTGCGCAGCAGGTCGTACGCGGCCTTGGACAGGCTGGCCGGGTCGGTCTCGGTGAGGCCGGGCACCTGCATGTGGCCGACCATCACGGCGACGGGCTTGCGGGTCGTCAGAGACTGGTACGGCACCAGGTCCAGCGTCTCGAGCTGGGCCAGCGGCGGGGTGACGACGCCGCCCTGGTGCGAGTCACCGGAGGCATGGCCGTGGCCGGGGAAGTGCTTGAGTACCGGCAGCACGCCGGCGTCACGCAGGCCGTCGGCGTACGCGCCGGCGTAGGCGGTGACGATCTCGGCGGTGTTGCCCCACGAGCGGTCGCCGATGACGGTGCCGTCGGCCGCGTTGGTGATGTCGACGACGGGCGCGAAGTCGATGGTGATGCCGAGTTCCTTCATCGCCTGCCCGCGCAGCCTGGCGATCTCGCGAACCTGTTCCGGGCTCTTGCCCGCGGCGACGAGCGCGCGCGCCGACGGTTGGCTGCCGATGAGGCCTTTCAGCCGCTGCACCCGGCCGCCCTCCTCGTCGACGCTGACCGCGATCGGCAGTGGCCGGGGTTCCTGCGCCAGCGCGGTCAGGGGAGCGCCGAGCATCGAGTAGTCGGTCCAGCTGGTGATGAAGATGCCGCCGACCTCCTGCTGCCGGACGACGGCCTCCGCGTCGGCCAGGTTCTTGACCCCGACCATCAGCAGCTGGGCCAGTTTCTGGCGCACGCTGAGGGCTGTCACGACGGTGTCCAGCCGGCACGGGGCAGGCGGCGGTGCCGCGGTGGGCTGGTTGGGCGCCGGCGGCGGGGCGTCGACGGGCCGCGGCTTGCTCAGGACGGTCGCGACGATCAGGGCGACGACGATCACCGCCGCGGCCGAGGCCAGGACGACCGGCGATCGCAGTCGGCTGCGGGGTGACGGCATACGGCGAACCCTATGCGCTCGTCGTCACGGTGTGGGCGCGACGGCCGACCACGGCACGGTCAGCACGCCGTCACGCAACCGGCGACGTGGCGGCTCCAGCGGTTGGCCCTCGGCGACCAGCAGGTCGAGCATCGCGCGCCAGCGGACCCGCGGGCCGAACACCCCGTGCCCGGCCGTGGTGGCCCAGGCGCGGTCGGCGGCCTGCAGCAGCTGGTGGATCGGCTGACCCGGAACATTGTGGTGGATAAGCACTTTCGGCAGTCGCTCCGCCAGATCGGAGGGCCGCTCGATGGCGAACGGGTCGCACGACAAGGTCAGGCTCACCGGCCCGTCGGCGTCGAGCAGGACCCAGCAGCAGCGCCGGCCCAACTCGTCGCAGGTGCCGTCGACCAACAGCCCGCCGGGTGCGAGCCGGCCCGTCATCTCCGCCCACGCGGCGGGTACGTCGGCGACGTCGTACTGCCGCAACACATTGAACGCGCGCACCAGAACCGGTGTGTGCCCGGCCAATTCGAAGCCGCCGAGGCCGAATTCGGCGACGTCGCCGGCCAGCTCCCGGGCCAGCCGCACCCGGTCCGGGTGAATCTCCAGGCCTACCACTCGCACGTCGGCCCGGACGGTGCGCAGCCGGGACGCCAGTTCCACGGTGGTCACCGGAAGCGCGCCGTAGCCGAGGTCGACGACCACAGGATCCGGCGCGGTGCGCAGCAGCGCCCGCACCCGCGGCGAGTGCACGAGCCAGCGGTCGCTGCGGCGCAGGCGGTTGTATCCCGTTGTGCCGCGCGTCGGCTGGCCGACAGGAGTACCCCGTGGCTGGCCGACAGGTGTACCCCGTGGCTGGCCCAACGGCGAACTCATGGCCCGAGTTTATGGGCGGCTCACCGGCGGGCGGCGATCCAGTCGCTGGTGAATTTCTGCTCCAGCTCGATCAGATAGCCGAGTTGCTGCCCCAGCATCGCCTCGAGCTTGCCGCCGACCAACGGGATGCGGACCTCGACGTTCGCCGAGAAGTCCAGTCGCGCACCGTCTCCGGTGGCGGTCAGGACACCCTTGCCGGTGATGGTCGCGGGCGCGCCGGGGACGCGGCTGCGCACCGTCCCGACGGCACGCCCGTCGGAGAGCGGGCCCCAGTGCTCTTCGCGGACCAGGCTGAGGTCACCGAAGTGGAACTGGGTGACGATGCTGGGCAGGCCGGCGGCGCGCATGGTCTGCGTGGTGGTGATGTCCGTGCCGCCGTGGCCGTCCTCGGCGAACGAGTCGAGGGTCGACACGTCGGCGCGGCCCTCTGCCAGCCGGTCCAGCCAGTAATCCTTGCTGCAGAACGCGCTGTGCACCTGCGCCACGGTCCCGAGGTATTCGGCAACCATGTCGAAAGAGCGGGCCATACTCGGCCACGCTACCGTTAGCGGCCGTGGTCAGTTCGGATATCGGGGGCGCGGCGGTCGACTATGACGTGCCGCTGGCACCCCTGACCTCGTTCCGTGTCGGACCGGTGGCAGCCCGTCTGATCACCTGCGATACCACCGCCAAGGTGGTCGGCGCGCTGACCGCGCTGCAGGACGGCCCGGGTCCGCTGCTGGTCCTGGCGGGCGGGTCGAATGTGCTGGTCGCCGATGATTTGACCGAGCTGACCGTCGTCCTGCTGGCGAACACCGAGATCACTGTCGAGGGCAACGTGGTGCGGGCCGAGGCCGGCGCGCTGTGGGACGACGTCGTCGTGGCCTCGTTGGCGCACGGGCTCGGTGGTCTGGAATGCCTGTCCGGTATCCCGGGCTCGGCCGGGGCGACGCCGGTGCAGAACGTCGGTGCCTATGGGGCCGAGGTCGCCGACACCATCAGCCGGGTGCGGCTGTTCGACCGTGCGACGGGTGCCGACAACTGGGTGAGCCCCGAGACGCTGGATTTCGGCTATCGGCACAGCGTGCTGAAGAACTCCGACCACGCCGTCGTCCTGGAGGTGGAGTTCACCCTGAACCCCGACGGGCTCAGTGCCCCGCTGCGGTACGGCGAACTCGCGTCCCGCCTGGGCGCCGAGCCGGGTACCCGGGTCGATGCGCTCGCGGTCCGCGAGGCGGTGCTGGCGTTGCGGCGCGGCAAGGGCATGGTGTCCGACGCGGCCGACCACGACACCTGGAGCGCCGGGTCGTTCTTCACCAACCCGGTGGTTCCGCCCGACGTCTTCGAACGGATAAGGGACGCATCGGACGGTCCCGTGCCCAATTACCCGGCCCCGAACGGGGTCAAGCTGGCTGCCGGCTGGCTCGTGGAACAGGCCGGTTTCGGCAAGGGATACCCGGGTGACGGCGCTCCGGCCCGGCTCTCGACCAAGCATGCGCTGGCCCTGACGAACCGGGGCTTTGCTGGCAGCGCTGACGTATTAGCGCTGGCCAGGACGGTTCGGGACGGCGTCAAGGCCGCTTTCGGGATAGATCTCACACCGGAACCGTGCTTAATCGGCTGTTCGCTGTAGGTAAATTCATTCCTGTGAGTGTGAACCGGCGACAGATGCTGACCGCGATTGCCGTCGGCACTTCCGGCGTGCTCGCCGCGTGCTCCGACAAGTCGAACGGATCCGGCTCGTCGGCGCCTGCCAAAGAGACCGCGGCGCCCGTCATCACCTACCGGCCCGCCAACGGCGCCACCGACGTGGTGCCGACCAGCAGCATCGGCGTCGACGTCACCGACGGCTGGTTCCAGAAGCTGACCCTGACCAACGGCGACGGCAAGGTCGTCGCCGCGGTGTTCAACAAGGACCGCACGTCGTTCAACGCCGCCGAGCCCCTGGGCTTCGGCGCGACGTACACGTTCACCGGTTCGGCCGTCGGCCGGGACGGCAAGGCCGTGCCGGTGTCCGCGACGTTCACGACCGTCAACCCGACCAAGCAGGTCAACGGCCAGTTCCAGCTCGCCGACGGGCAGACCGTCGGGGTGGCGGCGCCGATCATCCTGCAGTTCGACTCGTCGATCAGCGACAAGGCCTCGGTCGAGCGCAACGTCAAGGTCGTCACCGAGCCGCCCGTCGAGGGCAGTTGGGCCTGGCTGCCCGACGAGCGCGAGGGTGCGCGCATGCACTGGCGTCCCCGCGAGTACTACCCGCCGGGCACCAAGGTCAGCGTCTCGGCGAAGTTGTACGGCGTCCCGTTCGGCGACGACGCCTACGGCGCGCAGGACAGCACGCTGGAGATCAACATCGGGCGGCGCCAGGTCGTCAAGGCCGACGCGACCAGCCACCGCATCCAGGTCATCACCGACGGCGGCGTGCTGTTCGACTTCCCGTGCAGCTACGGCGAGGCCGACAAGCCACGCAACGTCACCCGCAGCGGCACGCACGTCGTCACCGAGAAGTACGCGGACTTCTGGATGTCGAACCCGGCCGCCGGGTACTCGAACGTCCACGAACGCTGGGCCGTGCGCATCTCCAACAACGGCGAGTTCATCCACGCCAACCCGGCCAGTTCGGGCGCGCAGGGCAACACGAACGTCACCAACGGCTGTATCAACCTGTCGACCGACAACGCCCAGCAGTACTTCCAGACGGCCATCTACGGCGATCCGGTCGAGGTGACGGGCACGTCGATCCAGCTGTCCTACGCCGACGGCGACATCTGGGACTGGGCCGTCGACTGGGCCACCTGGGTCTCGATGTCGGCGCTGCCGCCGGCGAACGCCGCGCCGCCGGAGACCTCGATCCCGCAGAGCGCGCCGGCCACCCCGACCGACGCGCCGACCTATTCGGGCACGCCGACGACCACCACGACACCGCCGCCCACGGGTCCGGCCACCACGTCGACCATGCCGTCGACGTCGTCGTCCACCTCGACGACGACATCGACGGCAGCGTCGACCGCGACTTCGACCTCGTCGGCGCCGACGACTACTGCGGCCGGCGGTTAAAGCGGCTGTAGGGCGCCTGGTCGCGCGGCCGCATCACGATCTGGTCCAGATCGACGTGCGGCGGCCGTGATGCCACGAAACCGATGACCTCGGCGACGTCCTCGGCGACCAGGGGCGTGATGCCCTGATACACCGCGTCGGCACGCTCGGCATCCCCGTCGAACCGCACGAGCGAGAACTCCGTCTCCACGGCACCAGGCGCAATCTCGGTGAGCCGCACCGGTTTTCCCAACAACTCACCGCGCAGCGTGCGGTGCAGGGCGCCCTGGCCGTGCTTGGCGGCGATGTACCCGGCGCCGTTGTCATACGTCTCCAGCGCCGCGATGGACGTGACGGTGACGACCAGTCCGTCGCCCGATGCGATCAGGGCGGGCAGCAGCGCCCGCGTCACCCGCAGGGTGCCCAGCACGTTGGTCTGCCACATCCAGTCCCAGTGCTCCAGGTCGGCCTCCGCGACGGGCGCCAGGCCCTTGGCGCCGCCGGCGTTGTTGACCAGTACGTGCACTGGTCCCAGGGCGTCGACCTGGGCCGCGAGAGCGTCCACCGACGCCTGGTCGGTGACGTCTGTCACAACGGCGGTGCCGCCGATCTCGGCTGCGAGCGCGTTGATCCGATCCGCACGACGGGCCGCGCAGACGACGTGAAAGCCAAGGCCGGCAAGGGTTTTCGCGGTCGCGGCGCCGATTCCGGAGCTGGCGCCGGTGACCACCGCGACGCGCGCGGAGCGTTCTTCAGCTGACATGTGACCGACCTTAGTCACTGGCCGCAGGCTTCATCGCGGTCGTTGTGCTGCGCCGCAGGCGTGCTAAGTTCCCCTCGTGATCATCAGTCAGGCATCCGGCGTCGCTGTGCGGCGTTCGTGTTGTTGTTGTCGCGCTTCGCGCTGCGCCTGACTCACGACACGGATACCTTCGTCCTAGTGTCCTGCGCCGTAAATTAGTTGATTAATTGTAGAATTGGCGGGTGGGAACCAGGGGTAGGCCGGTAGTCGAGTTGGTGTTGACCGACGACGAACGTGAGACGTTGCAGCGGTGGGCCCGTCGATCGAAGTCCTCGCAGGCGTTGGCCCAACGTTGTCGGATCGTGTTGGGTTGCGCGGCAGGGAAATCCAACAAGGAAGTCGCCGCTGATGAAGGTGTGTGGCCGCAAACGGTCGGCAAATGGCGTGGACGGTTCCTGGAGGCGCGACTGGAGGGTCTGGCCGATGAGCCGCGTCCTGGTGCGCCGCGCAAGATCACCGACGAGGCGGTCGAGCAGCTGATCGTGGCCACGTTGGAGCGTCAACCCAAAGGCGCCACGCACTGGTCGCGGTCTTCGATGGCGGCTGAGACCGGGTTGTCGAAGTCAACGGTCGGACGGATCTGGAAGTCGTTCGGCCTCAAGCCGCATCAGGTGGACACCTTCAAGATCAGCAACGACCCGCAGTTCGTCGACAAGGTCCGTGACGTCGTGGGGTTGTATCTGGACCCGCCGGAGAAGGCACTGGTGCTCTGCGTCGATGAAAAATCGCAGATCCAGGCCTTGGATCGCAGCGCGCCGGTGCTGCCGATGATGCCCGGCATGCCCGAGCGCCGCACCCATGACTACGTGCGGCACGGAATCACCACCTTGTTCGCCGCCCTGGATGTGGCCACCGGCGAGGTCTACGGCTCGATTCACCGCCGGCACCGCGCGATCGAGTTCAAGAAGTTCTTGACCAAGTTGGACAACACCGTGCCCGCTGACCTGGACGTCCATCTGATCTGCGACAACTACTCGACGCACAAATCGCCGACAGTAACCAAATGGCTTGCCGCCCATCCCCGATTCCACATGCACTTCACCCCGACCTACTCGTCGTGGCTCAACCAGGTCGAGCGGTGGTTCGGGTTACTCACCGACCAGAAACTGCGCCGCGGCGTTCACCGCTCAATTCAGGCCCTCGAGAAGGACATTCGCGAGTGGATCGCAGACTGGAACGACAACCCCCGCCCGTTCAACTGGACCAAGACCGCCGACGAGATCTTCGAACGACTCGGTTCATATCTTCAACGAATTCCCGGCGCAGGACACTAGCTGTCGGCAGGTGTGGCCTCAGGACCCACCAGCCCGACTTCTTCCCTAGGACACCCAAATGCCTGCTCCCGTTTCCACCGTTTCTGCCCCCTCCGGCGTCCGCTCTGCCGCCCACGCCAAGCGCACCCTGTCCCCCGCAAGCGGGAGGTACCCCCATGCCCGTCGTTACCACATCGTCGCGCCCTCGCTGCGGGTCGCCGACGCCGCCGCCGGCTCGGTCTTCAGCGCGGCGCGGCTGCGCGGCCCCATCGCTCGGGACGTGATCGCGCAGGCCACCGGCCTGAGCATCGCCACGGTGAACCGGCAGGTCACGGCCCTGCTGGACGCGGGGATGCTGCGTGAGCGGGCCGACCTCGCCGTCGCCGGCGCCATCGGCCGCCCTCGTATCCCGGTCGAGGTCAACCACGAACCGTTCCTGACCCTGGGCCTGCACGTCGGCGCCCGGACCACCGCAATCGTCGCGACCGATCTCTTCGGCCGCACCCTCGACGTGGTCGAGACGCCCACGCCGCGCGGCGACCAGAACGCGGCGCTGGCCTCGCTGGCCGGCAGCGCGCAGCGCTACCTGAGCCGCTGGCACCGGCGCCGCCCGCTGTGGGTCGGGGTCGCCTCCGGTGGTGTGGTGGACAGCGCCACCGGTCACGTCGACCACCCGCGCCTCGGCTGGGTGGACGCGCCCGTCGGCCCGGTGCTGGCCCAGACCCTGGGGCTGCCGGTGTCGCTGGCGTCGCACGTCGACGCGATGGCCGGCGCCGAACTGCTGCTGGGTGCGCGCCGCTCGGCGGCCGCCGCGGAGTCCGCCACCAGCCTTTATGTGTATGCCCGTGAGACCGTCGGCTACGCGCTGTCGATCGGCGGCAAGGTGCACTCGCCGGCCAGCGGCCCCGGCACCATCTCGGGACTGCAGGCGCATTCGGAACTGCTCGGCGGCAGCGGCCGGCTCGAGTCCACGGTGAGCGACGAGGCCGCGCTGGCCGCCGCCCGCAAGCAGCGGATCGTGCCTGCGGAGGGCCCGTCGTCGACCATCGCCGCGGTGCTGCGTGCCGCGCGCTCCGGCAACACCGCCGCCGTCGAACTGCTGGCCGAGCGGGCCCGCGTGCTCGGTGGTGCGGTGGCGCTGCTGCGCGACCTGCTGAACCCCGATGACCTCGTCGTCGGCGGCCAGGCGTTCTCCGAGTACCCCGAGGGACTGCCGATTGTCGAGCAGGCGTTCGCGGAACGAACGGTGTTGGGCGTCAGGGACATTCGCGTCACCACGTTCGGCAACCGGGTGCAGGAGGCCGGCGCCGGTGTGGTGTCCCTCGGTGGGCTGTATGCCGACCCGATCGGCGCCATGCGCCGCGCGCTGCGCGCCGCCTAACTCGTACCGAAGGCGCTGACGATGTGCAGCGCCAGTTCGAGGTATACGCGGCGGTGGTCGACGGAGTGCCCGAGGAGTTGTTCGGCCTGCCGGATGCGGTACCGGACGGTGTTCGGGTGCAGGTTCAGGATTTCGCCGACGGCCCGGGCGTCACCCGCATGTGCCAGATACAGCCGGAGCGTGTCTCGCAGGCGTGCCGTCGAGTCGTCGGCCGCCGCGAGCGCGCCCAGTTCCCGTCGCACCAATGTGGTCATGCCGTCTTCGCCCGCGATACCTGCTGCCAGACAAGCTAATTCGACGTCGTCATAGCGGATCGCGCTGGCGCCGCGGCGGTGTGCCACCGACTGGGCGGCCAGGGCCTCGGCGTGGCTGCGGCGGAATCCGTCGACACCCGGATGGCACGTGCCGACCGCGACGTGGACGTACTCCGGCAGCGCGGCGATATCGCTGCCGGACAACGGTTTCGACAGTCCCGTCGTGGCCGACCAGCACCACACGGTGCGAGCTCCGCTGGTTATCGTCAACGGCCGGTCGGCGCCGAGGGCGGCGCTGACGGTGACGGGTGTGGCGTCGAGCAGCCGTTGCACGTCGGCGTCGGCCACGTGCTCGTCGACCCACACCGCAAATGCGGTGTGGCGCTGGCGAAGTGGGTACGACAGCGCCGTGGTGGCGTCGTCGACGTCGACGGACTGGCCCGCGAGGATGGTCCGGACGGTTTCGGCGCGCCGGGCCCGCGCGCCGCGCTGCCACTGGTCGCGTTCGTCGGCGAAGGTGACGATCAGCGCTTCGACCATGGTGTCGAGCCAGCTCGCCAGCCGGGGCCAGAGCTGCATCAGCACTGCGGCGCGCAGCTCCGGATCGCCGATGGCGGCGACCCGCGTCTCGGTGATGAACTGCCACGCCGACCGCTGCCCGATGCGGTACACCGCCAGCAGCACCGGGAGTTCGTACCCGCGGCGGGCGAGGGTCCGCGCCAGGTCATAGATCTCGGGTGCCGGCCGCACGTCGACGATGTCGCGCGTCACGACCGCGAGGAAGCCCTTCCAGTTCGAGCGGGTGCTCGCATCGAGATCGCGGCGCAGCGTCGGGTCCGCGAACATGGGCAACGCCTCGGCGATCTCGTCGTCGACCACGGTGACCAGGCGGTCGAGCGTCTCCCGGCTCTCCGACGCCCCGGCGAACTGCGCCAGCCAGTCCGTGACGGCCGCGTCGGTCCGCATCGATTCGCTCCTCGTTTGTCCGCGCGAACAACGTCGCGCGATTCGTTGTCCCGCCGGACCAAGAATATGGCGGCCATCACATCGCACCCTGGGGATGGCATAGGTCGCAGTGACAAATCTCTGACAATCCCCGACAGGAGCTACCCGATGATCGAACACGACGCCCACTACATCGACGGGCGGTGGCAACCGTCGCGCGGCGCCGAGCGGTTCGACGTCGTGAACGCCGCCACCGAGGACGTCATCGCGACCATCCCGCTGGGCGACGCCTCAGATGCGAACGCCGCGGTCACCGCGGCGCGCGCCGCGTTTCCCGGTTGGGCGGCGACGTCGGTGGCCGAGCGCGCCGGCTACCTCAAGCTCGCCGCCGAGGAACTGCAGCGCCGCCAGACCGAGATCGCAACGCTGATCAGCCAAGAGGTCGGCATGCCGTTCGCGTACAGCAACGTGATCCAGGCGGGGCTGCCCGTGCAGTCGTTCGTGTCGATCGCCGATGTGGCGCTGAGCTTCCCGTTCGAGGAGCAGGTCTACAACTCACTGGTGGTGCGCGAGCCCATCGGCGTCGTCGTCGCCATCACGCCGTGGAATTATCCGCTGCACCAGATCGCGGCCAAGGTGGCGCCGGCGCTGGCCGCGGGCTGCACGGTCGTGCTCAAGCCCAGCGAGGTCGCGCCACTCAACGCCTACGTGCTGGCCGAGGTGTTCGACGCGATCGGCCTGCCGGCCGGCGTCTTCAACCTGGTCACCGGGACCGGCCCGGGCGTCGGCGAGACGCTCGTCGCGCACGAGCAGGTGGACATGGTGTCGCTGACGGGGTCGACGGCCGCGGGCCGGCGCATCGGCGCGGTGGCGGCGCAGACCATCAAGCGCGCCGGCCTGGAACTCGGCGGCAAGTCCGCGCTGGTGGTGCTCGACGACGCCGACCTGGTGGAGGCCGTGCGGGAGGGGCTGACCCGGTGCTTCCTCAACTCCGGGCAGACGTGCATCGCGCTGACCCGCATGATCGTGCCGCGCGCGAAACTCGCTGAGGTGGAAGCGATTGCGCGGGCCGGCACCGAGGCGTTGCGCGTCGGCGAGCCCTTCGACCCGGCCACCGAACTGGGCCCGCTGGTGTCGGCCGTACAGCGCGACCGGGTCGTCGGCTACATCGAAAAGGGCATCGCCGAAGGCGCACGGCTGGTCGCCGGCGGCCCGACCCCGCCCGAGGGACTGGACCGCGGCTTCTACGTCCAGCCGACGGTGTTCTCGGACTGCACCCCCGACATGGCCATCGTGCGCGAGGAGATCTTCGGACCGGTGCTCGTCATCCAGGCCTACGACGACGAGGACGACGCCGTCCGCCTGGCCAACGACAGCATCTACGGGCTCAACGCCGGCGTGTACTCGGCGGACCGGGAGCGCGCCATCGCGGTGGCCCGGCGGCTGCGGTCCGGCCAGGTGCAGATCAACGACGGCGCCTTCAACATCCACGCCCCGTTCGGCGGCTACGGCCAGTCCGGCAACGGGCGCGAGTTCGGCAAGTGGGGTCTCGAGGAGTTCCTCGAGACCAAGTCCCTGCAGCTGCCCTGAAACCTCCCTTTCCCCAACGACTTTCGAAAGAAACTCCCATGCCCAACGCCTTCACCGCCAAGCAGCGCACGACCCTGACCACCATCGTCGACACCTACGTGGCATCGGTGCCCCGCGATGACGACCCCACCGGGTTCTTCGCCGCCAAGGGCAGCGACCTGGGCACCGACGCGGTGCTCGAGCAGTACCTGATCACCAAGTTGCCCGCCGAGCAGTTCGCCGGCCTGCAGCAGCTGCTCGACACCGCCGAGCTCGTCGGCCTCAACAACCAGCCGCTCAACGTGCGCGAGGTCATCGTCGGCAACCTGTCACGCATCTCGCCGGAGACCACCGCCGCCATGACGGCGCTGTACACGCTGTCGGTGCTGTTCTCGTACAGCCTGCCGGGCGGCGAGAGCGGAAACCCGTTGTGGGCCGGTATGGGATACCCCGGGCCCGCGCAGCAGCCGCCGCAGACGCCGAAGACGCTGTCGGTGCTCACCCCGTCCGCGGACACGACGCTCGACGCGGACGTCGTCATCGTCGGCTCCGGGTCGGGTGGCGGCGTCGCGGCCGCGGTGCTCGCCGAGGCCGGCAAGTGCGTCATCGTGCTGGAGGCCGGCGGCTACCGCAACGAATCGGACTTCGTGCAGCTCGAAACCGTCGCGTACCACAACCTGTTCCTGCGCGGCGGCTTCTTCCCGAGCGCCGACGGCATGGTCTCGATCGCCGCCGGGGCGACGGTCGGCGGCGGCAGCACCGTCAACTGGTCCAACTCGCTGCTGACCCCGGCCACCGTCCGCAAGACGTGGGCCGACGAGTTCGGGCTGACGGACGTCACCGGCCCGTCGTTCGACGAGCACCTGGCCGCGGTGTTCGAGCGGATCGGCTGTTGCGACAAGGTCGCCCTCCAGAACCAGCCGCACCACCGCCTGTCGGAAGGTGCTGCGGCGCTGGACTATTCGTACGGCGTCGCCCAGCTCAACATCGACCCGGAACGCTTCGACCCGGCCCTCGTCGGCTACAGCGGCATGGGCGACCAGACCGGCGCCAAGCAGGGCACCATGAAGACCTTCCTGCAGGACGCCTCCGACGCCGGCGCGCAGCTGCTGCCCAACACCCGGGCCCACCGGATCGTCACGCGCGACGGTGTGGCCGCCGGCGTCGAGGCGACGTACACCGACCCGGTGACCGGCGCCGCGCACCGCGTGGTGATCAACGCCCCGCAGGTCGTCGCAGCCGCCGGCAGCCTGGAAACCCCGGCACTGCTGCTGCGTTCGGGCATCGGCGGACCCGCCGTCGGCACCGGCCTGCGGCTGCACCCGGCGACCCTGGTCAGCGGCATCTACGACGAACGCCAGGAGCCCTGGTTCGGCCCCGCCATGGCCGGGGTGATGAACGAGTTCGCCGAAGCCCACGACGGCCACGGCTACCTCATCGAATGCGTACAGCACCTGCCCGGCCTGTTCACCGCCACGGTGCCGTGGCTGTCCGGCGCGCAGCACAAGGAACTCGCCCGCGAGTACCAGAACCGGGCCGACTGGGTCGTGCTGGTCAAGGACCGCGGCGAAGGCAGCGTCACCGTCGACGCCGATGGGGAGGCCGTGCACTGGTATCCGTTCACCGACGAACTCGACCGCCGCCACTTCCGGGAGGGCATCGAGACGTCCATCCGCATGCACGCCGCCGCGGGTGCGCGGCAGATTTACGCGGCCGGCCAGCCGTTCGCGCCCTGGCAGCGTGGCGAGGACCTGGAGGCCTTCATCGAAAAGGTCAACCAGCTGCCGATCGGGCCCGGCGGCACCCCGGTGTTCAGCGCGCACCAGATGAGCAGCGCGCGGATGGGCGCCGACCCGCAGACCTCGGTGGCCAACCCGTCCGGTGAGCTGCACGACACCCCCGGCGTGTGGATCGCCGACGCCAGTGCCATGCCCACCTGTTCCGGCGTGAACCCCATGATCACCGTCATGGCCGTCGCCCGCCGCACCGCCACCAACATGCTCTAGCCCCCACCTCCCGCGAGCGGCCCCGGGGCCACCACCTCCCGCGAGCGGCCGTGTCTGTGCGCCGACACGCCGGGTCAGCCGTGCATTCCGCGGCCGCTCGCGGGCCTCGAACGTCGCCAAAATGCCCAGCTCGGACCACCGGACGAAGGGCAGTCCACGCGACGGTGTAAGGATGGAGGGCGTGCGTGTCGCCGTCCTGTCGGTCCATACCTCGCCGCTGGCCCAACCGGGCACCGGCGATGCCGGCGGTATGAACGTCTACGTCCTGCAGAGTGCGCTCGAGTTGGCCCGCCGCGGCGTCGAGGTGGAAATCTTCACCCGGGCCACGTCGTCGACCGACGCCCCCGTGGTTCGGGTGGCCCCGGGCGTCCTGGTGCGGAACATCGTCGCCGGCCCGTTCGAGGGCCTGGACAAGTACGACCTGCCGACGCAGCTGTGTGCCTTCACCGCGGGTGTCCTGCGCGTCGAGGCGAACCACGAACCGGGCTACTACGACATCGTGCACTCGCACTACTGGCTGTCCGGACAGGTGGGCTGGCTGGCCTCGGACCGGTGGGCGGTGCCCCTGGTGCACACGGCGCACACCTGGGCCGCGGTGAAGAATCTGTCACTGGCAGAGGGCGATACGCCGGAGCCCGCGCTGCGCGCCGTCGGTGAGCAGCAGGTGGTCGACGCCGCCGACCGGCTCATCGTCAACACCGAAGACGAAGCGCAGCAACTGGTTTCGCTGCACCACGCGGACCCGGCCCGCATCGACGTCGCCTACCCGGGCGTCGACTTGAAGACCTTCACGCCGGGCGACAAGGCCGAAGCCCGTGCGGCACTGGGTCTTTCGCTCGATGAGCAGGTGGTCGCCTTCGTCGGCCGCATCCAGCCGCTGAAGGCCCCCGACGTGCTGCTGCGCGCGGCGGCCAAGCTGTCCGACGTGCGCGTCGTGGTCGCCGGCGGTCCGTCGGGCAGTGGCCTGGCCGTGCCCGACGGGCTGGTTTCCCTCGCCGACGAGCTGGGTATCACCGACCGCGTGACCTTCTTGCCGCCGCAGTCCCGTGATCAGCTGGTGAACGTGTTCCGTGCCGCGGATCTCGTTGCGGTACCGAGCTATTCGGAGTCGTTCGGCCTGGTTGCCGTCGAGGCGCAGGCCTGCGGGACGCCGGTGGTGGCCGCCGCGGTGGGTGGGCTGCCCGTCGCGGTGCGCGACGGCGTGAGCGGCGTTCTGGTGCAAGGCCACGATCCGGTCGACTGGGCCAACGCGATCGGGCGGACGCTGGAAATGGGGCCGGAGTCGTTGGCCGAGGGCGCGTTGCAGCACTCCGCCACCTTCTCGTGGGCACACACCGTGGACGCCCTGCTGGCCGGCTACACGCGGGCGATCGCCGACTACCGCGGCCGTCGTCCTCGGCGTGACGCCGCGGCACGCCGCAGCCGCCGGTTCCTCATCCGGCGCGGAGTGCGGGCATGACGACGTCGGCCACCGTCACCCAGTTGATCGAAGACACCCTGCGCACGCACGAGCTCGACTTCTCCCACCACGACGGGGGAGCGGGCGGCCGGGCCGGCATCGTCGTCGCGCTACCCGGCGAGCGCCGGCTGACCACCAACACGCTGCTCAGCGTCGGTGAGCACGGCGTGCGGCTGGAGGCGTTCGTCTGCCGCAAGCCCGACGAGAACTTCGAGGGCGTCTACAAGTACCTGCTGCGCCGCAACCGTCGGCTGTACGGCATGGCCTACACGCTGGACAACATCGGCGACATCTATTTGGTGGGCCGGATGGCGCTGCACGCGGTGACCCCCGACGAGATCGACCGGCTCATGGGCCAGGTGATCGAGGCCGTCGACTTCGACTTCAACACCCTCCTCGAACTGGGCTTCCGCTCGTCGATCGAGAAAGAGTGGAAGTGGCGGCTCGCCCGCGGGGAGTCGCTGAAGAACCTCAAGGCGTTCGAGCACCTGCGGCCGGAGTAGGGCCGCGCGGGTCCGGCGCGTCAGGGTTGGGCGTGTCGGGTCCCTGGGGCATGTTCGATCTGAACTCGTCAACTTTCGTTGACCGTCAACGAAAGTTGACGGCTCCCGGCGAAACATCTGCGGAGAGAGCGCCCGCGGGGCACGTTGCACCCGTCGGGCCTGCGTCGAGGGGCCGGATTTCTCGGCTTGTGGCGCCGCCACCGCAGGGTCGGCGCGGCTCAGGATTGAGTCCCGGGTGCGCCACCCCTCACAAACCCGCACGTGAGAAGATGCAGGCCATGCCGACCTTGATCCTGCTGCGTCACGGCGAGAGCCAGTGGAACGAGAAGAACCTGTTCACCGGTTGGGTCGACGTCGACCTCACCGACAAGGGCCGGGCCGAAGCCGTTCGCGGCGGAAAGCTGCTGGTCGAGCAGGGTGTGCTGCCGGACGTGCTCTACACGTCGCTGCTGCGCCGGGCGATCACCACCGCCAATCTGGCGCTGGACGCCGCCGACCGGCACTGGATTCCCGTGCACCGCGATTGGCGCCTCAACGAGCGGCACTACGGCGCGCTGCAGGGCCTCGACAAGGCCGAGACCCTGGCCAAGTACGGCCAGGACCAGTTCATGTCGTGGCGCCGCAGCTACGACACCCCGCCGCCCCCGATCGAGAAGGGCAGCACCTACAGCCAGGACGGCGACCCGCGGTACGCCGGCATCGACGCGCCGCTGACCGAATGCCTCGCCGACGTCGTCAAGCGGTTCGTGCCGTACTTCGAGCAGACCATCGCGACCGACCTCAAAGCCGGCAAGACCGTGCTGATCGCCGCGCACGGCAACTCGCTGCGGGCGCTGGTGAAGTACCTGGACGGCATGTCCGACGACGAGATCACCGGCCTCAACATCCCGACGGGCATCCCGCTGCGCTACGAGCTGGACGAAAACCTGAAGCCGACGGTGCCCGGCGGCGAGTACCTGGACCCCGAGGCCGCTGCCGCGGGGGCCGCCGCCGTCGCCGCGCAGGGCGCCAAACAGCACTGACGTCGCGAACAGCCGGTGAACTGCGGTTAACACCAGTGAAACACCTGGATTTGTACGTGTGACTTGTACCGATCTGGCCGCTCGCTGCTGGGATGACGTTCACCTGATGCGTACGATTTGCCCGTGAGCTTGTCGTACGCGCTGCCTCTGGTGGCCGCCACGGCGCTGCTCGCGTTGGCTCTGGGCATCGCGATCGGCATGCGGTGGGTGCCGCGGCTGAACGAGCGCCGCGAGCGCCGCACTGCCGAGCAGTCCGGCCTGACGGTGTCGGAGATGTTCGCGCACATCGTGTCCATGTCCCCGCTGGGGATGGCGGTCGTCGACACCTACCGTGACGTCGTCTACACCAACTCCCTGGCCCGTGACCTCGGCCTGGTGCGCGACCGGCTGCTCGACGATCGGGCCTGGGAGGCCGCGCAGCGCACGCTGGCCACCGGCGAGGACGTCGAGTTCGACCTGTCGCCGGCCAAACGCGCAACCCCGGGCCGCTCCCGGCTGGCGGTGCGGGGCCTGGCGCGTCAGCTGACGGAGGAGGACGGCCGCTTCGCGGTGGTCTACGTCAACGACCAGTCCGAACAGGCCCGCATGGAGGCCAGCCGCCGCGACTTCGTCGCCAACGTCAGCCATGAGCTCAAGACGCCGGTCGGCGCCATGGGGCTGCTGGCCGAGGCACTGCTGGCGTCGTCCGAGGACCAGGACATGGTCAACCGGTTCGCCGAGAAGATCGTCACCGAATCGAACCGGCTGGCGAACATGGTCGGCGAACTGATCGAACTGTCCCGGCTGCAGGGCGCCGAGCCGCTGCCGCACCTGGACGCCGTGGACGTGGATTCCGTTGTCGCCGAGGTGGTTTCCCGGCACAAGGTGGCCGCCGACAACGCCGACATCGCGATCACGACGGACGCGCCCCGCGGCTACCAGGTGCTGGGCAGCGAGACGCTGCTGGCGACGGCGCTCGCGAACCTGGTGTCCAACGCAATCTCCTACTCGCCCAAAGGTTCCCAGGTTTCGATCAGTCGGCGCCGCTACGGCGACAACATCGAGATCGCGGTGACCGACCGCGGTATCGGTATCGAAAAAGCCGATCAGGAACGGGTTTTCGAACGATTCTTCCGCGTCGACAAGGCGCGGTCCCGGGCCACCGGTGGCACGGGGCTGGGGTTGGCCATCGTCAAACACGTTGCGGCCAACCACAACGGAACCATCCGGCTGTGGAGTCAGCCGGGAACCGGATCGACGTTCACGTTGTCGATTCCGGCCTATCTCGACTCGGACGACGTGGATGTCGACGAGGGAGACGACCACTCATTGCCATCACAAGGAGGGCGACCGAACCAATGACCAGTGTGCTGATCGTGGAGGACGAGGAGTCCCTGGCCGATCCCTTGGCGTTTCTGTTGCGCAAGGAGGGTTTCGAAGCCACCGTCGTGACCGATGGTCCGTCGGCGTTGGCCGAGTTCGACCGGGCCGGGGCCGACATCGTGCTCCTGGACCTGATGCTGCCCGGGATGAGCGGCACCGACGTCTGTAAGCAGTTGCGCTCGCGGTCGGGTGTGCCGGTCATCATGGTGACCGCGCGGGACAGCGAGATCGACAAGGTCGTCGGCCTGGAACTCGGCGCCGACGACTACGTCACCAAGCCGTACTCGGCGCGCGAGCTCATCGCCCGCATCCGCGCCGTGCTGCGCCGCGGTGGCGAGTCCGACGACGCCGTCGGCGCCGACGGCGTGCTGGAGGCGGGGCCCGTCCGCATGGACGTCGAGCGGCACATCGTGTCGGTCAACGGCGACGCCATCACGCTGCCGCTCAAGGAGTTCGACCTGCTCGAGTACCTGATGCGCAACAGCGGGCGGGTGCTGACGCGTGGCCAGTTGATCGACCGGGTCTGGGGTGCCGACTACGTCGGTGACACCAAGACCCTCGACGTCCACGTGAAGCGGCTGCGCTCCAAGATCGAGGCCGACCCGGCCAACCCGGTGCACCTCGTCACCGTCCGCGGGCTGGGTTACAAGCTCGAGGGTTAGTTCCCCGGGTTATTTCTCCGCGGCCGCCGTGGCCGGGTGGACGGCGATGAGCCCCAGCCCGGCCCGGCGCTTGCACAGCGCGGCCAGCTCGGCGTACACCTTCGCGCCCAGCAGTTCGGTCAGCTCGGGCCCGTAGGACTCCCACACTGGCCGGGCGCCGACGTGCGCGGCCGGGTCGCCGGTGCAGTACCAGACCAGGTCGTGGCCGCCCTCGCCCCAGCCGCGCCGGTCGTATTCGGTGACGACGGTCCGCAGGATCTCGGTGCCGTCCGGCCGCGTCACCCAATCCTGGGTGCGGCGGATCGGCAGCTGCCAGCAGACCTCGGGCTTCATGGTCAGCGGCTCGACGCCGAGCTTGAGGGCCTTGCTGTGCAGCGCGCAGCCGATCCCACCGGCGAAACCGGGCCGGTTCAGGAAGATGCACGCACCCTTGTACTTGCGGGTCCGCAGGTTGGGCTTGTCGTCGTACTCGTCCATCTCGAGGTAGCCCTTGCGGCCCAGGCCCTTCTCCCGGAACTGCCAGTCCTCGTCGGTCAGCAGCTTGACCGACTCCTCGAGCTGCGCGACATCGTCGTCATCGGCCATGAAGGCGCCGTGGCTGCAGCAGCCGTCGTCGGGCCGGCCCTCGACGGTGCCCTGGCACGCCGGCGTCCCGAAGACGCAGGTCCATTTCGACAGCAGCCACGTCATGTCCGCGGCGATCAGATGCTCCGGATTGTCGGGGTCGAAGAACTCCACCCACTCGCGGGCAAAGTCCAGTCCCACCTCGTGGGAACCGGGCTTCGAAGGCTCGCCGGGACTGATCTGCGATGCGGTCACAGCACGCAACCGTAGACCCGTTACCGTGGTTTCCGTGCGATTGGGCGTCCTCGACGTGGGCAGTAACACCGTTCATCTATTGGTGGTCGACGCGCGCCGTGGCGGGCACCCGACCCCGATGAGTTCGACCAAGGCCTCACTGCGCCTTGCCGAGGCGATCGACGACACCGGCAAATTGACCCGCAAGGGCGCCGACAGCCTCGTCGCGACCGTCGACGAGTTCGCCAAGATCGCCACCAGCTCGGGGTGCGCGGAGTTTATGGCGTTCGCCACATCTGCGGTCCGGGATGCCACCAACTCCGAGGCGGTGCTGGCCCGGGTGCGGGCCGAGACCGGCGTCCAGCTGCAGGTCCTGTCCGGGGTCGACGAATCGCGGCTCACCTTCCTGGCGGTGCGCCGCTGGTACGGCTGGAGCGCGGGCCGCATCATCAACCTCGACATCGGTGGCGGCTCGCTGGAGCTGTCGGGCGGCATCGACGAAGAACCCGATGTCGCACTGTCGATGCCGCTGGGTGCGGGCCGTTTGACGCGCGAATGGCTGCAGGAGGATCCGCCCGGCCGCCGGCGCGTGGCGGTGCTGCGGGACTGGCTGGACAACGAGATCTCCGCCTCGGCGGCCAAGGTGCTCGCGGCGGGTACGCCGGAGCTCGCAGTCGCGACTTCGAAGACCTTCCGGTCGCTGGCCCGGCTCACCGGTGCGGCGCCGTCGGGCGCCGGACCGCGCGTGAAGCGCACATTGACCGCCGCCGGCCTCAGACAGCTCATATCTTTCATCTCTAGGATGACCACGGCCGACAGAGCCGAGTTGGAAGGGGTGAGTGCCGACCGCGCGCCACAGATCGTGGCCGGTGCGTTGGTGGCCGAGGCGACCATGCGAGCGCTGTCGCTCGACGCGGTGGACATCTGCCCGTGGGCGTTGCGGGAGGGTGTCATTCTGCGGAAACTCGACAGCGAAGCCGATGGAACCGACTTGGTGGAAACGTTCGCGGGATTGGCTCCCGCCAAAGGCGAGACACGATGACAGATTCAGACGACTTCTCGGCGACGCGACCGATCTCGGTCGCCGAGCTGCTGGCCAAGAACGGCACCATCGGTGCGCCGCCGGTCGGTGGCCGCCGGCGCCGCCGGCGGGGGAACAGCGATGCGGTGACGGTCGCCGAACTGACCGGCGAAATCCCGATCATCCGGCCGGAGACGCTGCACGCAGAGCCGGCTGAGGCCCCGGCGGAGCCGGCGCCCGAGCCCGAGTCCGTCGCGGAGCCGGTCGCCGAGCCGGAGCCGGAAGCCGCTGTCGAGGAGGCGGCTGTCGCCGTCGAGGACGAGACGCCGTCCGCGGCCGACGAGATGGAGCCCGACGACACCGGCGCCCACTACGTCGTCGACGACGCGATGCTGCACACCGACATCGTGGAGCCCGCACCAGCGCCCGTCGATGCCGCGGTCGACGACTACGAGGACCACCTGCGCCGTCGTGACGCCGAGGCCGACCCGATCGAGTTCGTGGCGCCGTCGCGCAAGCCCGCCTTCCGGTGGTCGTTCAAGCCGGTCCGCGGCGCCGAGGAGATGAGTCCCGACCCGGTCGACGAGGACGTGCCGGCCGACGCGGACATCGACGACGATCTGCTCTCGCTCACCGACGCCGAGCCCGTCGCCAAGCTCGACACCGGGGCCGTGCCCGTCGTCGACGACACCACGGCGGCCGAGGCCGCTCCCGAGCCGCCGCGTCAGCCGTCACGCAATGGCCGCAATGAGCGCTACGACGCCCTGTTCGGTGGCTTCGCCGCCGACGCGGACACCCGGTGCGAAGAGCTGGTCGCAGCCCACGACGAGGACGTCGACCACGAAGCCATCGACCGCGAAGCCGACCACGACGAAGCCGACCACGAGGACGACGAGAAGTCCGGGTCCGGCCTCAAGCGCGGCGCCTGGGTCGTCGGGCAGAGCCTGCTGGCCGTCGCGTTCGGCGCCGGCATGTTCTTCGCCTTCGACCAGCTGTGGCGCTGGAACCAGATCGTGGCGCTGATGCTGTCGATGCTGGTGATCCTCGGCCTGGTCGCCGGGATCCGGGTGATCCGGAAGGATCACGACCTGGCCAGTACGCTGATCGCGATTCTGGTCGGCGGTCTGGTCACGTTCGGACCCTTGGCACTGCTCTACTCAGCCTGAACCGGAGGCCTGTGCGTCCCGCCATCAAGGTAGGTCTGTCCACCGCGTCGGTCTATCCCTTGCGGACCGAAGCTGCCTTCGAGTACGCCGCCCGCCTGGGCTACGACGGTGTCGAGCTGATGGTGTGGGCCGAGCCCGTCAGCCAGGACATCGACGCCGTCGAGCGGATGTCGCAGCGCTGGGGCGTCCCGGTGCTCAGCGTGCACGCGCCGTGTCTGCTGATCTCGCAGCGCGTGTGGGGGTCCAACCCGATCCCGAAGCTGGAACGCAGCGTGCGGGCCGCCGAACAGCTGGGTGCGCAGACCGTCGTCGTGCATCCGCCGTTCCGGTGGCAGCGCCGGTACGCCGAGGGTTTCTCCGATCAGGTCGCCGAGCTCGAGGCCTCGAGCGACGTGCTGGTCGCGGTCGAGAACATGTTCCCGTTCCGCACCGACCGGTTCTTCGGCACCGGCCAGCCGTCCATCGAGCGGATGCGTAAGCGCGGAGGGGCCCCGGGACCCGGGATCTCGGCGTTCGCGCCGTCCTACGACCCGCTGGACGGCAATCACGCCCACTACACCCTGGACCTGTCGCATTCGGCGACGGCGGGCACCGATGCCGTCGACATGGCGCGGCGCATGGGCAAGGGGCTGGTGCACCTGCATCTGTGCGACGGCAACGGCGCGTCCACCGACGAACACCTGGTGCCCGGGCGCGGCAGCCAGCCGACGGTGCAGATCTGCCAGATGCTGGCGGCCAGTGAGTTCTCCGGGCACGTGATCCTGGAGGTCACCACGTCCGCGGCGCGCAACAACGCCGAGCGTGAGGCGCTGCTCGTCGAGTCGCTCGAATTCGCGCGTCGGCACCTGCTGCGCTGACCCGCCGCCGTCCTGGCATGCTGTCGGCGTGGCGAGAATTGCGATCATCGGTGGCGGAAATATCGGCGAGGCCCTGCTGGCGGGGCTGCTGCAGTCAGGGCGGCAGGTCAAGGATCTGGTGGTCGCGGAGGCCTATCCGGCCCGCGCCGCGCAGCTCGCCGAGAAGTACTCCGTCCGGGTCACCGATGTCGCCGATGCCGCGGAGAACGCCGCCTACGTGATCGTGGCCGTGAAGCCCGACGCCGTCGAGGGCGTCGTCGAGACCCTGGCCGACGCGGCCGCGGACGCCGACAGCAGCAGCGTCGAGCAGGTCGTGGTGTCGGTGGCCGCAGGCGTTCCCACGGCCTTCTACGAGGCCAAGCTGCCGGCCGGCTCGCCGGTGGTGCGGGTCATGCCGAATACGCCCATGCTGGTCGGTGCGGGCATCACCGCGCTGTCACGGGGCCGGTACGCGAACGACGCGCAGCTGGCCGAGGTGTCGGAGATCTTCTCCGCCGTCGGCGCGGTGCTGACGGTGCCGGAGAAGCAGATGGACGCGGTGACCGCGGTGTCCGGTTCGGGCCCCGCGTACTTCTTCCTGATGGTGGAGGCCGTCGTCGACGCGGGTGTCGCGGCGGGCCTCCCGCGGCCCGTGGCAACCGAGTTGGCGGCCCAGACGATGGCCGGTGCGGCCGCCATGTTGCTCGATCGGATGACGGAATCCGGCTCTGGTTCCGTGGTCGGTCCGCTCGACACCAGCGCCGCGCAATTGCGGGCCTCGGTGACCTCTCCGGGCGGCACGACCGCCGCTGGTCTGCGGGAACTCGAACGGGGTGGGTTGCGGTCTGCCGTCGCGAGTGCGGTCGAAGCCGCAAAAACACGGTCTGAGCAGCTAAGAATTACATCTGAGTAGTTCTAAGATTTCAGATTGATTACCCCACACCCGTCGCAATAACCACATTGGCCACGCTATTCTCCTTCTCGTAAGCACGCGTTGGTGCCAGCGGAGGGGAAGCCGCTGGAGCTGGCCGTGCCTGATTGATTGGGTTGCGATGACGTCTATGAACGGGCCGTCGGCGCGTGACGGTGGCGATCAGCCACGAACGCAGTTCCTGACTGTTGCCGAGGTTGCGAGCCTGATGCGGGTGAGCAAGATGACGGTATACCGGCTGGTGCACAACGGGGAGTTGCCCGCGGTGCGTGTCGGCCGCTCATTTCGGGTACACGCCAAGGCGGTGCACGACCTGCTCGAGTCCTCGTACCACGACGCGGGGTAGTCGCCGTCGCGACTTCGGCGTGATTTGTATCGGTCAGCGATGCAGGGCACGCCGAAATCCCTGATGAGCAGGCGAATCCAGCAGGCGTTTTCGTGGCGGGAAACCCGGCCGGGTAAAGTGGCGGGGTTGGTTTCACACCGATCTTCACGGATCGACGTCTAGTAGCGGAGACTTCAAAGTCTATGGGTTCAGTCATCAAGAAGCGGCGTAAGCGCATGTCGAAGAAGAAGCACCGCAAGCTGCTTCGTCGTACCCGGGTTCAGCGTAGAAAACTCGGTAAGTAGTTCTCAGCGCTCGTTTGCGTCGCCCACTAGGCTGACCAAATGGATGCCGACGGACGCCCTGGAAGCCGGCCCACCGCGCCGGGCGGAAGCGATTCCGGCCCGGACATCCCAGAGACCCTGCACCACCCCAAGGTGGTTCTGGTCACGGGGGCGTGCCGGTTCCTGGGCGGATACCTGACAGCCAGACTCGCTCAGAACCAGCTCATCGAGCACGTGATCGCGGTCGACGCGATCACCCCGAGCAAGGACATGCTGCGGCGGATGGGCCGCGCGGAGTTCGTCCGCGCGGACATCCGCAATCCCTTCATCGCCAAGGTGATCCGGAACGGCAACGTCGACACCGTCGTCCACGCGGCGGCGGCGTCCTACGTGCCGCAGTCCGGTCGCGCTGCGCTCAAAGAGCTCAACGTGATGGGTGCGATGCAGTTGTTCGCGGCCTGTCAGAAGGCGCCATCGGTCCGACGGGTGATCCTCAAGTCGACATCGGAGATCTACGGGTCCAGCCCGCGTGATCCGGTGATGTTCACCGAGGACAGCAGCGCCCGCCGGCCGCCGGGGGAGGGCTTCGCCCGCGACAGCATCGACATCGAGGGCTACGTCCGCGGTCTCGCGCGGCGGCGGCCCGACATCGCGGTCACGATCCTGCGGCTCGCCAACATGATCGGTCCGGCCATGGACACCGCGCTGTCGCGGTATCTGGCGGGCCCCTTGGTGCCGACCGCCTTCGGTCACGACGCCCGGTTGCAGCTGCTGCACGAGCAGGACGCCCTCGGCGCGCTGGAACGCGCCACGTTGGTGGGGCGGGCCGGCACGTTCAACATCGGAGCCTCGGGCGTCATCTTGATGAGCCAGGCCATTCGCCGGTCCGGCCGCATCGGATTGCCGCTCGCCGGGCCCACGATGTGGGCACTGGATGCCTGGCGGCGCGCGACCGCGGGGGTCGAATTGGACCGCGAACAGTCCGACTACATGCGCTACGGCCGGGTCATGGACACCACACGGATGACGAGGGAACTCGGCTATACCCCAAAGTGGACGACCATGGAGGCTTTTGACGATTACGTTTCAGGCCGCGCGCTGACGCCCATTATCGGTCCAGGGTGGGTAGGCTCAGTGGAGCGTCGTGCAGTGGCCGCAGCGCAGCGGTGGGGACGCTGATTTCGCAAGTTTTTGATGGTGGGAGATATTGACGTGGCGGGCGAATCTAAAGCCAAAGTCATTCCGCTGCATTCGAATTCGACACGCGCTTCTGCGCAACGTCGCGCTTCGAGACGGGATGCAACGCTGCGGCACCCTTCGCTGTTGACTGACCCCGGGACCCGCGCATCGGCTGAACAGATTGCTGCGGTGGTCCGCGAGATCGACCAGCACCGGTTTGCCGCGTCCGGCCCTGCGGCCGGTGACGGGCCCAACGAATTGGCCCAACGTATCGGTGCCGCTTCGGATTTCATTCGGAAACGGTTGACCGGTGACTACGTCGTCGACGAATTCGGATTCGACCCGCACCTCAACAATGCGGTGTTTCTTCCTTTGCTGCGAACGCTTTTCAACTCGTGGTTCCGGGTCGAGGTGTCCGGTATCGAGAATTTGCCGGACGACGGGGCGGCGTTGGTCGTGGCAAACCATGCGGGCGTATTGCCGTTCGACGGACTCATGGCGTCGGTCGCCGTGCACGACAAACACCCGAAGCATCGGGACCTGCGCCTGCTGGCCGCCGACCTCGTCTTCGACCTGCCGGTGGTGGGACAGGCCGCGCGCAAGGCCGGGCACACCATGGCGTGCACCGCCGACGCACACCGGCTGCTCGAGGCCGGCGAGCTGACCGCCGTGTTCCCCGAGGGCTACAAGGGTCTGGGCAAGCCGTTCAAGGACCGGTACAAGCTGCAGCGGTTCGGCCGCGGCGGCTTCGTCTCGGCGGCGCTGCGCTCCGGTGCGCCCATCGTGCCGTGCTCGATCGTCGGCTCCGAGGAGATCTACCCGAAGATCGGCGACGTGAAGCTGCTGGCCCGGTTGCTCGGGTTGCCGTACTTCCCGCTGACGCCGCTGTTCCCGCTCGCCGGGCCCATCGGCCTGCTGCCGTTGCCGTCGAAGTGGTACATCCAGTTCGGCGAGCCCATCTCGACGGCCGACTACGACGAGTCCGCCGCCGACGACCCGATGGTCACCTTCGAGCTGACCGACCAGGTGCGCGCCACCATTCAGCAGACGCTGTACCAGCTGCTGGCCAATCGCCGCGGCACGTTTCTGTAGATACCGCGAGCGTCCACTTGTCATAGGCATGCTCAGATACTTTTCGGTTGAGCCCGCGCTGGCAACAATCGATTGGGTCCGCAGGTGCCACATACCTCGGCTGATGGCGCGGGCTGCACTGTGGTTTGAGGACATCGCTGACCGAATTGTGCATGCTGAATTCGTCATGGCGAGACGGTGGGAACTGTGTCGGCGGTCGCAGGTATGTCCAGGTCGCGGCTCTGCCAATGGCGCACCGCTCTGGCTGCCCACGACTTGGCCCCGTGCGGTCGGACCGGATGCGTGTGCTGGATCGCGCGGCTGAGTCATTTTGGGAGGCCATGAAGGTTGCGTTCGGCGACTGCGAAGAGTGCCACGGCGTGCTCGGTGGAATCGGCAGCCTGGTTCAGTTCTGAGCGCCGCATCAATCGGACAACACAAGCCGCACGACTCCGGTCCACCATTCGCGGCAAGCCCCGGGGGATGGTCCTTGGGTAATGGAAGCTTGGCGGAAGCCAGCACCGACGGCTGGCTCCCGCCAAGCTGGAGCGATCATGCTGATACTGGCGGGAAATCGATTTCGGTGTGTGCGACGTTGTTGAAGTAGTTGGTCAGCACGTTGAGAGCAACGTGGCCGATTACCTCGGCGATCTCGGCGTTGCTTACATCGGCTTTGCGCACGGCGGCGAGTTCGCCTTCATCGATTTGTCCCCGCTGTTCGTTCACCGATACCGCGAAGCGAAGGATTGCTGCGGTCTTGGCGTCGTCCGCATCGGCCCTGCGAGCCGCCGTCACCTGTTCGGCGTTTAGGCCGGCCGCTTCTCGACCGACATAGCTGTGCGCGGACAGGCAGTACGAGCAGCTGTTGGATTGCGCGATGGCGATGGCCAAACGCTCGCGGGTGGATCTGGGCAGAGTGCCAGCGTCCAGACTGCCGGCCAGGCCAAGGTATCCACCCAGAAGTGCCGGGCTGTTGGCCATTGCCCGGATGAGATTTGGAACCGAACCCATGGAGCGTTTTACCGCAGACAACCCGATCGCCTGATCTGGGGTCGCCATTTCGTCGGTCACTAGAGGCATGTTTGTCATGTCGTCCTTCTCGATGGTGATTTATCGGCACCTCGCCGCGGGGACTGCGGCGAGTAGTGTTTGGACACCGCGGTGCACTGAGGCGTTACATGGCTGGCGGCGAGATCGCTGTCGAGTGAGGAGATCAACACAAAGTGGCTACATCTGCGCGGACCGTCGCCGACGATCGATGGGCCACCGAGGCCGATCTGATCGCCGCGTTAAAAGCCGGTGACAGCCAAGCGTTTTGCGCCTTAGTTGATGCACTCCACGCGCCGCTGGTGAGGTTGGCCAGCCTCTACGTTTCGCGTGCAACGGCCGAGGACGCGGTGCAGGACGGGTGGGTGTCGGTGGTGCGGTCGATCGACAAGTTTGAAGGTCGGGCGAGCGTTCGAACTTGGGTATTCCGCATTGTGCTCAACCGGGTGCATACGCTGGCTCGAAAAGAAGCCAGAATGGCGCCGTTTGCTACTGCGGGATCGGAATCGGAGCCGCGTCCATCGGTCGAACCACATCGGCTTGCCCACCCTGTGCTCGGCGCTCACTATTGGGCCGACGTACCTGTCAGATGGGATCTATTGCCTGAAGAGGAGCTGATCTCAGCTGAGGTCCGCTCGGTGGTGGCCGACGCGTTACAGCGTCTGCCCGGTGCGCAACGAGAGGTGGTCTCGATGCGCGACCTGGAGGGCTGGTCCAGTGAGGAAACGTGCGAGGCGCTGGGTATCTCAGCCGTAAACCAGCGAGTACTGCTACATCGCGGCCGCACTGCCCTGCTTGCCCTACTCGAGGAGTTCTTGAATGACCGGTAATGACGACGACTTCGTTGGTAACGATCTGCGCATCACCTGCGCAGATGCGGTGTCACTGGTGACCGACTATCTCGAGGACGCGCTCGCAGAGTCGGATCTGGAGCGCTTCGCGCAACATACCGCTGGATGCGAAGCTTGCCGGGTCTTCGTGGATCAGGTCCGGCGCACCATCCGGATTGCGGTGGCGACACGCGACGAGTCGGTGGAGATGCGGCCAGCTAACTTCGATGCGTTGCTGGCAGAGTTCCGTCGATTCGACTCGAACTGAGCTGTAACGCCACACGTATTGGGTGAGTCTGTACTCGTGCACGCCCGCAACCGGTGGGCCGCTTGGAGGGCATCGTCATGACTCGCAACCAAATTTTCGCCTACGGCTCTTCGGTGATCTACGTCGCCGCAGGAGTGATCGGCTTCGCGCTGACCGGGTTGGACTTCACCGGTCACCATGACGCGCGGATCGTCATTCTTGGCGTAAACCCAATACACAACAGCGTTCACCTGGTGTTGGGGCTGGTGTGGCTGGCGGCTGCACTCATCCCATCGATTACCCGTAAAGTCAACGTTGCCTTAGGCGTCGGGTTGCTGGCCGCGTTCGCACTCGGCGTGACCGGTATGGCCAGCTTCCTCAACATCCACTCGGTTGGCGAACCCGACAACTACCTACACCTCGTCTACGGCGGGATCAGCTTGTTTGTGGGCGTGAAGTTCGTGGACACCCAGGTTCTGGCGCAGGCCCGGTCGTAGTCTCGGTTCACCCAAGGCGAATAGAGCGCTGTCGCGTCGTCACAGTGACTGGCGGATTGCCCGACCATGACCCGGGCAATCCGCTGCCGCGGGTATTCGTCACCAATTATGCGGCTTCCCCTAGGGATGCCTGCACTCGGGACAACCCCAATTATCCGTTGCAGGACAGAAACTTTCGCTTCTAAGTATCCCTAAACTCGCGGCTTTCCGCGAAGGATCTGGGCCCGGGGTACCGGTGCCTGGCGGACCGATGACTAACCCTTTTGCGCCGCAACCATTTTCGCGATGGCGGCGTCGCGGGCCGCGGCGATCTGCGCACTGACCTCGCCGGCTTCGTCGTCGTTCTGCGCCTCGCCCAGCATGGTGACGATGCTCGTCATGATCGGCTCACCGGAGTCGCCGGTGACCTCGGCGCGAATCTCGGCGATCACCGTGCCGTGCGACTCGATCACCGAATCCAGGTACGAGTCGAACCACAGCCGGTCGCCGACCTTGATCGGGCGGTGGAAGATGAGCTTCTGGTCGCGGTGCAGCACGCGCTCCAGGTTGATCGGCACGTCGAACTGGTTGAACAGCTCGAGCTGGACCCGCCGGCCCGCGACCGCGATGAACGTCAGCGATGCGATCAGGGTGTCCGAGCCGCACTCTGCGGCCGCTTCCTCGGAGAAATGGGCCGGGTGATCGTCCTGGACCGCCTGCGCGAACTCCTTGACCTTCTCGCGGCCGACCTCGAAGTAATCCGGGTACCGGAAGTGGGTTCCGATGATGTCGTCCGCAATGCCCATGGCGGGTGAGCCTATCAGCGTTCGGGTTGCGGACCGGGCCGCCTAGTTGCCCTTACGCGAGGCCATGGCCGCCAGCGCCCCGCCGACCGCGCCGAGGGCGAGCGCCGAGGGCACGCCGATGCGGGCGGCCTTGCGGGCGGTCCGGAAGTCGCGGATTTCCCAGCCGCGTTCGCGGGCGACGTCGCGCAGCGCGGCGTCGGGGTTGATCGCGACGGCCGTGCCGACCAGCGACAGCATCGGGACGTCGTTGAAGCTGTCCGAGTAGGCGGTACAGCGGCG
The DNA here is from genome assembly GCF_046250085.1 of Mycobacterium sp. SMC-16. Lineage (NCBI taxonomy): Bacteria > Bacillati > Actinomycetota > Actinomycetes > Mycobacteriales > Mycobacteriaceae > Mycobacterium > Mycobacterium sp. SMC-16. Next base: position 4,898,953 of record NZ_CP176427.1, on the reverse strand, counting down.
CAGGTTCAGGCCCTCCCGGATGGCCAGCTGTCGCACCGCGTGCGCCTTGCCGACCCCGTGCAGGATGTCGCCGACCAGCCGGCCGGTGAAGACCCCGTCAACCGACTCGGCGACGGTGCCCAATGCCCCCGTCAACCCCAGCTTGCGGGCGATGGTCTGAGCCAGCTCCATGGGCGTCGCGGTGACGAGCCAGACCTGCTGGCCGGCGTCGAGGTGCATCTGCGCCAGCGCACGCGTGCCCTGCCAGATCTTGTCGGCGATGATCTCGTCGTAAATCTCGTCGCCCAGGGCTTCGAGTTCCGCGGTCTGCCGGCCTTCGATGAAGGACAGCGCCTTGCGCCGGCCGGCGGCGACGTCGTCGCTGTTCTCCTTGCCGGTCACCTGAAACTTGGCCTGCGCGTAGGCGAAACGGGCCAGATCGGAGTACTTGAAATAGTCCCGGGCGGCGAGGCCGCGGGCGAAGTGCACCAGCGACGAGCCGTGCACCAGCGTGTTGTCGACGTCGAAGAACGCGGCCGCGGTGAGGTCCGGCGGCGGCGGTGGCGCCGGGACAGCGGGTTCGTCGGCCCCGGAATCCTGGTCGGCGGCGTCCTGATCGGGGCCGTCGGCAGTGCCGGCGGGCACGGGCTCGTCGGCAGTCAGGGGGCTGGATTCGGACACGGTTCAACACTAGGTCACGCCATACTGTTGCGCGTGGATCGATCAGGGAACAGCCACCGCGTGACGTTGCTCACCCGTGCCGGTTGCAGCATGTGCGAGCGCGCGGCGGCTCAGCTCGCGGAGTTGTCCGACGAGCTCGGATTCGTCCTGACGAGCACCGATGTCGATGTCCTGGCCGCGGCCGGGGATACCGCCCTGCGTGCGGAATTCGGCGATCGGCTGCCCGTGGTGCTCCTCGATGACATTGAGCACAGCTACTGGGAGGTCGACGAGGAGCAGTTGCGGGCCGACCTCGCAGGCTGACCCGGGCAATCAGGCCGCTGGCGAGCACGTACCCGGGGATCCGGCAGACGTATAGCAAATTTGGTCGGCGGGCCGGTGAGCGGCTAGCTTTGAATGCGTTCCTGCGGCCAGACGAGGCCCGGGAAACCTTCCTGCGCTACGGAGGTGCTACGAGGTGATGAGGCCGTGAGCGTACTGCTGTTCGGGGTTTCGCACCGCAGCGCGCCGGTTTCGGTGATCGAGCAGCTCAGCACCGATGAGGCCGAACAGGCCAAGATCATCGAGCTGCTGCTGCAGTCCTCTCTGGTCACCGAGGCCATGGTGCTCTCCACCTGCAACCGGGTCGAGGTCTATGCCGTGGTCGACGCCTTCCACGGCGGGCTCTCGGTGATCGGTTCGGTGCTCTCCGAGCGGTCGGGCATGTCGCTGCAGGACCTCACCAAGTACGCCTACGTGCGGTACGCCGAAGCGGCCGTCGAGCATCTGTTCGCGGTGGCCAGCGGCCTGGATTCGGCCGTCATCGGCGAGGCGCAGGTGCTGGGCCAGGTGCGCCGGGCCTACACGTCCGCCGAAGCCCACCAGACCGTCGGCCGCACCCTGCACGAACTGTCGCAGCGCGCGCTGTCGGTCGGCAAGCGGGTCCACTCCGAGACCGGGATCGACGCCGCGGGCGCCTCGGTGGTGTCGGTGGCGCTGGACATGGCCAAGACCAAGCTCACCTCCCTGACCGGGCTGACGGCTGCCGTGATCGGCGCCGGCTCCATGGGTGCCCTGGCCGCTGCGCACCTGACGCGCGCCGGGATCGCCCGCGTCGAGGTGGTCAACCGCTCGCTGCCGAGGGCCGAGCGCATGGTCGAGAACTTGAAGGCCCAGGGCGTCGACGCGGCCGCGCACACGCTCGAGGACATCGCGGTCGCACTGGCCAACGCCGACGTCGTCGTCGCATGTACCGGTGCGGTGCGTCCGGTGGTCTCGTTGGCCGATGCGCACCGCGGACTGATGAACCGCCCGGAGTATCGCCAGCTGGTGATCTGCGACCTGGGCATGCCCCGTGACGTCGACGGTGCGATTGCCGGCCTGCCCGGCGTGCACATGATCGACATGGACCGCATCCAGCGGGAACCGTCGGCCCGGGCGGCTGCCTCCGATGCCGAAGCGGCGCGCTCGATCGTCGCCGCGGAGGTCGCCAGCTACCTGGCCGGGCAGCGGATGGCCGAGGTCACCCCGACCGTCACCGCCCTGCGCCAGCGGGCCGCCGACGTCGTCGAGGCCGAGTTGTTGCGGCTCGACAACCGGGTTCCGGGACTCGACGCCACGCACCGCGACGAGGTCGCGAAGACCGTCCGCCGGGTGGTCGACAAGTTGCTGCACGCGCCGACGGTGCGGGTCAAGCAGTTGGCCAGCGCGCCCGGCGGTGACAGTTATGCCGAGGCGCTGCGCGAGCTGTTCGAGCTCGACCCGCAGGCCATCGACGCCGTGTCCGCCGGCGAACTGCCCTTGGTGGCACCAGATTTGGCGGCAGGCGAGCCGCAACCCCATCACGACAAGGCTGAGTAATCTCACTTGGTAACTACCCTCGAAAACGTTGTCCGGATCGGCACCAGGGGCAGCCTTCTGGCTACCACGCAGGCCGGCACCATCCGTGATGCCCTGATAGCTCTGGGGCAGCCCGCGGAGCTGGTCATCATCAGCACCGACGGTGACCGGTCCCAGGCGCCCGTCGCCGAGATCGGTATCGGCGTCTTCACCGCCGAGCTGCGGCACGCCATGGCCGACGGCCGGATCGATGTCGCGGTGCACTCGTACAAGGATTTGCCGACGGCGCCCGACGAGCGCTTCGTCATCGCGGCCGTGCCGCCGCGCGAAGACCCTCGGGATGCCTTGGTGGCGCGGGACGGAATGGTGCTGGGGGAGTTGCCGGCCGGCTCGGTGATCGGCACGTCCAGCCCGCGACGGGCGGCACAGCTTAGAGCACTGGGTCTCGGTTTGGAAATCCGCCCCCTACGAGGCAACCTAGATACCAGGTTGAACAGGGTAAGTAGTGGTGATCTCGACGCTGTTGTCGTCGCCCGAGCGGGTCTGGCCCGTATCGGACGGCTCGACGTCGTCACCGAGAGCCTCGAGCCGGTGCAGATGTTGCCAGCGCCGGCGCAGGGCGCCCTCGCGGTCGAGTGCCGGGTGGGTGACACCGAGCTGGCGACGCTGCTGGGAAAGCTGGACCATCCCGACACGCGCGCCGCGATCACCGCAGAACGAGTCCTGTTGGCCGAACTGGAGGCGGGTTGTTCCGCGCCGGTGGGTGCGATCGCTGAAGTGGTCGAGTCCATCGACGAGGACGGCCGAGTCTTCGAAGAGCTGTCGTTGCGCGGTTGCGTGGCGGCGCTGGACGGATCCGACGTGATCCGGGCGTCCGGGATCGGGACACCCGAACGGGCACGGGAGCTGGGGCTCTCGTTGGCCGCGGAGTTGTTCGACCTGGGTGCGCGCGACGTGTTGGATCAGCGGACTGTAGAGCGGGAGTGAGACATGACCACCCGAGTGCGTAAGCACAAGCCCGGCCGCATCACCTTTGTCGGTTCCGGCCCCGGTGATCCGGGCCTGTTGACGACGCGTGCGCGGAACGTCTTGGCGCATGCGGCCTTGGTTTTCACCGATCCTGATGTGCCCGAGGCGGTGCTGGCGCTGATCGGTACCGACCTGCCGCCGACCTCCGGGCCGCACCCGGCCGATGCCGAGCCGGCTGCCGAGGCCAAGACCGACGACGCCGCCGCACCGGCTCCGGCCGCGGCCCCGGCCATGACGTTCCCGCACGGCGTCGACGTCCGCCCCGCGCTGGGCGATCCCACCGAGGTGGCGAAGCTGCTCATCGCCGAGGCGAAGACCGGTGTCGACGTCGTGCGTCTGGTCGCCGGCGACCCGCTGTCGGTCGATTCGGTCATCACCGAGGTGAACGCCCTGGCCAAGACCGCGGCGCACTTCGAGCTGGTGCCGGGCCTGCCGTCGTCGACGGCGGTGCCCACCTATGCGGGCCTGCCCGTCGGCTCGTCGCACACCGTGGCCGACGTCCGCGGTGACGTCGACTGGGCCGCGCTGGCCGCCGCGCCCGGGCCGCTGATCCTGCACGCGACGGTGTCGCACCTGCCGGACGCCGCCCGCACCCTGATCGAATACGGCCTCACCGACAACACCCCGTGTGTCGTGACGGCCAACGGCACCACCTGCCAGCAGCGGTCCATCGAGACCACGCTGGCCGGGCTGCTGGACAAGGCCGTGCTGGAGAAGCCGGTAGGCCCCGAGCCGGTCGGTCCGCTGGCGGGCCCGCTGGTCGTGACCATCGGCAAGACCGTGGCGCACCGGGCCAAGCTGAACTGGTGGGAGAGCCGCTCGCTGTACGGCTGGACCGTGCTGGTGCCGCGGACCAAGGACCAGGCCGGCGAGATGAGCGATCGTCTCGTGGGCCACGGCGCCCTGCCGATCGAGGTGCCGACCATCGCGGTCGAGCCGCCGCGCAGCCCCGCCCAGATGGAGCGCGCGGTCAAGGGGCTGGTCGACGGCCGTTTCCAGTGGGTCGTGTTCACCTCCACCAACGCGGTGCGTGCGGTGTGGGAGAAGTTCAACGAGTTCGGTCTCGACGCCCGCGCGTTCTCCGGTGTGAAGATCGCGTGCGTCGGTCAGGCCACCGCGGACAAGGTGCGCGCGTTCGGCATCAACCCCGAGCTGGTGCCTGCCGGTGAGCAGTCGTCGCTGGGCCTGCTGGACGAATTCCCGGACTACGACGAGATTTTCGACCCGGTGAACCGGGTGCTGCTGCCGCGCGCCGACATCGCCACCGAGACGCTGGCCGAGGGCCTGCGCGAGCGTGGCTGGGAGATCGAGGACGTCACGGCCTACCGGACCGTCCGGGCGGCACCGCCGCCGGCGCACACCCGCGAGATGATCAAGACCGGTGGTTTCGACGCCGTCTGCTTCACCTCGAGCTCCACGGTGCGCAACCTGGTCGGCATCGCCGGCAAGCCGCACGCCCGGACCATCGTCGCCTGCATCGGCCCGAAAACCGCTGAAACCGCAGCCGAATTCGGCCTGCGCGTGGACGTGCAGCCGGAGACCGCCGCCGTCGGCCCGCTGGTCGAGGCGCTGGCCGAGCACGCCGCCCGGCTCCGTGCCGAGGGTGCGTTGCCGCCGCCGCGTAAGAAGAGCCGGCGCCGCTAAACTCGGCGTATGGCTTTCCCACGACAGCGGCCGCGGCGGCTCCGTACCACCCCGGCGCTGCGGCGTCTGGTGTCCGAAACCTCGCTGGAGCCACGGCATCTGGTGCTGCCCATGTTCGTCGCAGATGGGCTCGCCGAGCCGCGTCCCATCAGCTCGATGCCCGGCGTCGTGCAGCACACCCGGGATTCGGCGCGCCGCGCGGCGGCGGAAGCCGTCGAGGCCGGTGTCGGCGGGCTGATGCTGTTCGGCGTCCCGTGCGACAGTGACAAGGACGGCACCGGGTCCGAGGGCGTCAACCCCGAGGGCATCCTGAATGTGGCGCTGCGCGACCTGAATTCGGACCTCGGCGATTCGACGGTGCTGATGGCCGACACCTGCCTGGACGAATTCACCGATCACGGACACTGTGGCGTCCTGGACGCGCACGGCCGGGTCGACAACGATGCGACCAACGAGCAGTACATCAAACTTGCTGTGGCGCAAGCGCATTCGGGCGCGCATGTAGTCAGCCCGAGCGGCATGATGGACGGCCAGGTGGCGGCCATCCGCGACGGGCTGGACCACGCCGGGCACAGCGACGTCGCGATCCTGGCCTACGCCGCCAAGTTCGCGTCGGCGTTCTACGGCCCGTTCCGCGAGGCCGTGGGTTCGAGCCTGCAGGGCGATCGCCGTACCTACCAACAGGATCCGGGTAACGCCCGCGAAGCGGTGCGCGAGATCGAGTTGGACCTCGCCGAAGGCGCCGACATGGTGATGGTCAAGCCGGCGATGAGCTACCTGGACGTGGTCCGCGCCGCTGCCGAGATGTCACCGGTACCCGTTGCGGCGTACCAGATTTCGGGCGAGTACGCGATGATCAGCGCCGCCGCGGCCAACGGTTGGATCGACCTGCGGGCCTCGGTTCTGGAGTCGCTGCTCAGCATTCGTCGGGCCGGTGCCGACATCGTGCTCACGTACTGGGCGACGGACGTCGCGGGCTGGCTGCGGTGAACCCACTCAGCCCGCACGACCCGCAGAACCCCTACAACCCGCAGTACCCGCCCTATCAGGGCCCGGGGCACGGTCAGGGGCCGGACGGACCCGCACCCGAGCCGCGCGAGATGCCGCAGGACGTCGTCACCGGTTTCTGGCTGTGGACGGCCGCGCTGCCGCTGTCGCTGATCGGCTACGTCATCAACCTGCTGACGACGCCCGAGCGAGAGGTGTCGGGCTACGCGTACGCGGTGTCCGGTCTGATGTTGTTCATCATCGCGGTCCTGGTGGCCACGTTCCTGGTGCTGCTTCGGCAGGGCTACCGCTGGGCCCGCAGCATCCTCACCGGCGGATCCGCGGCCACGATCCTCTACCTGACCACGAATCTGTTCGCCAATTACCACGGCGCGGCCGCGGCCCTGGGCTACGCGGTGTGCGGCATCGGCGGCACCGTGCTGATCGGCGGCGGCGTGTACCTCCTGCACCGCCCCGACTCGAACGCTTACTTCGTGCGTTGACCTCCCGCGAGGGGCCGTGTCTGTACCGGGACACGCCGCCCGAAGCGTGCAATTCGGGGCCGCTCGCCGGCGATCAATGTGCACATTCGGCACGGCCGCCTGCTTCGCGACCAGTCTGTCCCGTTGCCGCGGGACGGCACAGCTAGGCTGGCCCGGATATGACTGAGCCCACGCCTTCCGCATCTGCTCGACCGCAGGCCGTCACGGCCGCTTTCTGGTGCTGGGTGGTGGCCGGAGGTCTGCTCGCCGCGATCGGTTCGTGGCAGCTCAGCTTGAGTATCCCCGGTCAGTTCCGAGCTATCGGCGGGCTGCTGGCGGCCGTCGGGCTCGGTCTCGGGTTTCTGGCCGGCCGGACGCGACGCGGTGATGCGCGGTTTCGCCGGGCCGCGATCGCTTTGGCGATGGCGACAGTTCTGCTGATTGCTCTGCTGCTGTTGGTATTCGGGGCGGATCCGTTGGGATTCCTGGTGCTGACGGTTGTCATGGCGTTGGCGATCGGCGGGATGGTCTCGATCACCCGGCCCCCGGCGCAGTCCTGGTTCGACGGAAAGGCCGATACGTGACGGATGCGCCCGCAGAGGCAGACGCCGAGCAGGTTCTGTTCCACGAGGTAGGTGCCAGCTGGTGGTGGCTGGTGCTGGGCCCCCTCTCGGCCGGTTCCATCGCCGCGATGCAGTTGTGGTCCGCGCACCGGCTTGACCCGCTGGTCCCGGTGGTGTTCCTGGTGCTGGTCACGGGGTTCCTGGGGTTGCAGGTCAAGGCTGCACGCCTGCACACGTCCGTCGAACTCACCCCCGAATACCTGCGCCAGGGCACGGAGTCCATCCGCGTCTCGGACATGGTCGGGATGTTCCCGGAGGCGCGCGGCGCCGATGTGCCCCGTTGGCAGTCGTACCGGGCCTTCGGGGAGCTGACGGGTGTTCCGCGTGGGCGCACGGGGATCGGGGTCAAGCTGTCCGGTGAGCGCAGCGGTCAGGCCTGGGCGCGCCGGCATCGCGGGTTGCGCGCGCAGTTGGAGGCGCTGGGTGTGCGCGAACTGGGCGAGGACGACGACGAATGAGTGGCGGCAGGATCGTCGCCGCAGGTGCACTCGCGGCGGCGCTGCTGGCCGCCATCGGCTCGGTGCTGAGTTGGCTGGCCGCATCGTCGCTCGCCGACGTCGCGCCGGTGATTCCCGGCGAGCCCGTGAAGACGTCGGTGATCTATGACCCGTCGCTGATCACGCTGTCGTTGTTGCTGGCGACCCTGGCCGGCGTTCTCGCCGTGGTGGGTACCGCGAGGTGGCGGCGCGCCAAATAGGGGTTGTTACAGAGTGCAAAATTTGTAACACTGTTCCGCATGACCGATCTTGCGGAACAGCCCGAACTGGTCGCCGGGGCGAGCGGAGCGACGGGCAGTGTCGACGCCCTGCCGCTCGGGCCGGACTCGCTGGTGTGGAAATACTTCGGCGACAACCGGATGTACCTGATCGGCCCGCGGCCGGCGGTGCTGCAGAACATGCTGGCCCAGCTCGGCCAGGGCGTACTGGACCATTCGGTGTTCTTCGCCGACACCTCGGCGCGCATCAAGCGGTCGCTGCCGCCGATCTTCCGCACCGTGTACGGCACCGATGACGCGAACACCGGAACCCAGGTCCGCGACTTCCACCGCGAGATCAAGGGCGACATGCCCGACGGCAGCCGCTATCACGCGCTCGATCCCGAGACCTACTACTGGGCGCACGCCACGTTCGTCGAGCAGGTGCTGTACTTCGCGGACACTTTCGTCAAACGGCTCACTGATGCCGAGAAGGAACAGATCTACCTGGAGTCCAAGACCTGGTACCGCCGCTATGGTGTCAGTGACCGGCCGATGCCGGCCACCTACGCCGAATTCGAGCAGTACTGGGACCGGATGATGAATGACGTTGCCGTGCCGCACAAGACGGCCCGCTACGGCGTCGGCTACGTGACCAAAGGCTTTCCGCGGCCCAAGGCCGTCAACCCGGCGGTGTGGCGCGTCGTCGCACCGGTGTTCAACCCGGTCGCAGCCTTCCTGACCACCGGCGGGCTCCCGCCGCGGGCGCGGGACCTGCTGGAGCTGCCCTGGTCCGACCGACAGGAACGCGCCTACCAGTTGTTCGCCGCCGCCTGGCGCACCAAGCCCGTGAACTGGCTGTGGGACCGGCTGCCGATGTCGTTGCGGTACAACACATTTGCGCAAAAGGGCTATGCCCGCGGCTAGTGCGACGAGCGCCATCCTGGATGCCGCGCTCGTCGAATTCGAACAACACGGCTTCCGCCGCGTCGCGCTCGACGACGTGGCGCGACGGGCCGGCGTCAGCCGGACCACGATCTACCGGCGGTTCGCCAACCGCGATGAGCTGGTGGCCGCCGTCGTCGAACGGGAGAACGTCGCGCTGTTCGACGACATCGCCACTGAGCTGAAAACCGCGGGGCCGCAATCGAATCTGTACGTCGAAGCGTTCACGCTGTCGATCCTGCGCTTCCGGCGGCACCGTGTGCTGAACCGGATGATGACCGACGAGCCCGCGCTGGTCATCGAACTCATGCAGCGGCACTACGGTGCGGCCGTGGGCCGGATGGCTGCCGCGCTGCGCGTCATCTTCCCGGACGGGTTCGCCGACCGGATCGGGGAGCAAGCCGTCAACGACCTGGCCGACACCATCCTGCGCTACGCCGCGATGGTGCTGCTGCTGCCCAGCGTCGAGGCGCTGGACAGCGCCGACGACATCCGGGCCTTCGCCGCCCGGCACTTTCTACCTAGCCTGCCAACGGTACTGCGGGCACACTCGTCCGTGTGAACTCCATGGCGATGGCCCGGGCCGAACGTCAGGACCTCGTCGATTTTCTCGGCGGACTCAGTGCCGAACAGTGGGAACAGCCGTCGCTGTGCACCGGATGGCGGGTGCGCGACGTCGTCGGCCACATCATCGGATACGACGAGCTCAGTGGTGCGGAGACGGTCCGGGAGTTCCTGCGCGGTGGGCTCTTTCCGCCGCGGATCAATGCCGCGGTGCTGGCGCGGCACGCGGGCCGCAGTATCGACGAGCTGCGGGCCGCGCTCGCTGCCCATGTGGTTCCGCGTGGTCTGACGACAGGCTTCCGCGGTCGGATCGCCTTGTCGGACGCGATGATTCACCAACAGGACATCCGCAGGCCGCTGGGACTGCCCCGGCAGATCCCGCCCGAGCGACTGACGGCCGTGCTGGACTTCGCGCGCTACGCGCCGCTGCTGCGCGGCGCGTGGCGGGCCAGGGGAGTGCGGCTGGTCGCCACCGACCTGGACTGGTCGTTCGGCCGCGGACCGGTAGCCTCCGGGCCCGCCGAAGCCCTGCTGATGGTGATGGTCGCCCGGCCCTGCGCCCTGGACGACCTGACCGGCCCCGGGGTGGGCCGGTTGCGGCGCAACCTCGGGGCTTAGTGCTCGACGGCCTTCTCGGCGCCCACGCCGGTCAGCGACCGCACCTCCATCTCGGCGCCCAGAGCGGGATCCCCGCTGTCCGACGAGGTGAGCGTGCCGATGATGCCGAGCGCGAACGCCAGCGGAATCGACACGATGCCCGGGTTGGCCAGCGGGAAGAAGTCGAAATCGGCGCCGGGGATCATCGAGGTCTTGGTACCGGACACGGCAGGCGAGAACACGATCAGCACGATGGTCGAGATCAGGCCGCCGTACATGCTCCACAGCGCGCCGCGGGTGTTGAACCGCTTCCAGTACAGCGAGTACAGGATGGTCGGCAGGTTGGCCGCGGCCGCCACGGCGAAGGCCAGGGCCACCAGGAACGCGACGTTCTGGCCGTTGGCCAGGATGCCCAGGCCGATCGCGAACACACCGAGCACGACCGCGGTGATCCGGGAGACCCGTACCTGCTCGTCCTCGGTCACCTTGTGGGACTTGAGGACTGACGCATAGATGTCGTGCGCGAACGACGCCGACGCCGTGATGGTCAGGCCGGCCACGACCGCGAGGATGGTGGCGAACGCCACCGCCGAGATGACGCCGAGCAGGATCACGCCGCCGAGTTCGAACGCCAGCAGTGGGGCCGCGGAGTTCACGCCACCGGCGGCCTTGAGAATCCGGTCCGGGCCGACGAGGGCGGCGGCGCCGTAGCCGAGCACCAGCGTGAACAGGTAGAAGGCACCGATCAACGCGATGGCCCAAACCACCGACCGCCGCGCCTCTTTCGCTGTCGGCACGGTGTAGAAGCGCATCAGCACGTGCGGCAGGCCCGCGGTGCCGAGTACCAGCGCCAGGGCCAGCGAGACGAAGTTGATCTTCGAGGTGAGCGAACCGCCGTACTGTGCGCCCGGGGCCAGGACGTCGCGGCTCGACACGCCCTTGGTGGTGGCGTGCGAGATCGCGGACTGCGCCGATCCGAGGATGTCGGAGAAGTTGAACCCGAACTTGCCGAGCACCATGACCGTCATCAGCGCGGCGCCCGTGATCAGCAGCACGGCTTTGATGATCTGCACCCACGTGGTGCCCTTCATGCCGCCGACCAGCACGTAGACGATCATCAGGACGCCGACGACGGCGATGACGATCGACTGGCCGCCGCGGCTCTTCACGTCGAGCAGCAGGGCGACGAGACCGCCCGCCCCGGCCATCTGGGCCAGCAGGTAGAACAGCGACACCGTCAGCGTCGAGGTGGCCGCCGCCAGCCGGACCGGGCGCTGCTTGAGTCGGAAGCTCAGTACGTCGGCCATGGTGAATCTGCCTGTGTTGCGCAGCAATTCGGCCACGAGCAGCAACGCCACCAGCCAGGCGACCAGGAAGCCGATGGAGTACAGGAAGCCGTCATAGCCGTAGACGGCGATGGCTCCGGCAATGCCGAGGAAGCTCGCGGCCGACAGGTAGTCGCCGGCGATGGCGATGCCGTTCTGCGGACCGGAGAAACCGCGGCCGCCGGTGAAGAACTCGTCGGCGGTGGCGTTGCGCTTGCTGGCCTTGATGACCACGACCATCGTCACGATGACGAACACACTGAAGATGCCGATGTTGGCGACGGGGTTGCCGACGGTCGCGGCGGCGAGAACGGTGGTGTGCATCAGGCGCCCTCGAGCTCGTCACGGATGGCGCTGGCCCGCGGGTCGAGCTCGCGGTTGGCGAAACGCACGTACAGCCCGGTGATGACGAACGTCGTCAGGAACTGGCCCAATCCGATCAACAGTCCGACGTTGATGTTGCCGAACACCCGGATGGCCATGAAGTCATGGGCGAAGGCCCCGAGTGCGACGTAGAGGCCGTACCACACCAGGAAGAACGCGGTCATCGGAAACACGAAGCGGCGCAGCCTGGTTCGCAATTCCTGGAACTCGGGGCTGGCTTGCATGGCGAGGAACTGCTCCCCGGTGGGGGCAACCCTCTCGGGACGGTCGGTTTCGGGCACCGATGGCTCCTGGCAGTTGGCTGTGAGGTGAATCGGGCATGAACCTAATTGAGAGCTGGGTCACCCGCGACCGGTATCGCGTTGTGTTCACCGAATTCGGCCTCGGAGTGCTGCGCTACGGTCGGCGGCAGCCACATCGAGAGAAGGACTCAGGGATGACCAGCGAGCCAGGTTCGGCGTTCGACGCCGGGATCACCACCCGCCGCCAGGTGATGGGCGACGAGTTCGTCGACCGCGCGCTGGCCCGCACCAGCGGCACCGAGTCGGAGCCGATCCAGCGCTTCGTCACCGAGCACGTCTGGGACGCGGTGTGGAACCGGCCGGGGCTGAGCCGCCGCGACCGCAGCCTGCTCAACCTCGGCATGCTGACCGCGCTGCGCGCCCACGAGGAACTCGCCGGCCACGTGCGGGGCGGCCTCAACAACGGCCTCACCCGCGAGGAGATCGTCGAGGCGATCATCCACGCCACGGGCTACTGCGGCGCGCCCGCGGCGCTGAGCGCGATGCGCGTGGTGCAGCAGGTACTGGACGAAACGCGCTAGGCCCGGCGCAACAGCACCGCCTGCTCGAAAGGCAAGCGCGGGAACACCTTACGTAGCGCTCCGGTGACGAGCGGGGCCGCTTCTTCCTTGCTCACCACCCGCGGGTCGACGACGTCGTAAGTCTGGCCGCGCCGGGTGAGCTTGCCGCCGCCGGACTTCGTGATGTTCTTGAGCCAGTCGCGGTCGGGGCCGTAGGTCAGCAGGATGGCGAAGCCGTCGGCGGTGGTGAACACCGTGAGCGGCGTGCGGAACGTCTTGCGGGACTTGCGCCCGACGTGCTCGAGGATGACGAACGTCGGCGCGCGGCCGGCCCACAGCCGTTGGATGGGGTTGGTGACTCGACGGTTGAACCGGGCGACCGACTGCGGAATCTGCATGTCCCCATCGTGCGCCATCGTGGTTGGGGCGGCCAGGGAAGCGAGTAAAGTTACCGACCGGTAGCGGCGACGACGCTGTGTCGCACACCAGCCCGTAACCCGCTGATTCATCTCCGAGGAGGAATGCATGCCTGCGCCCGCCAACGCTGACGCCCGCCGGATCTATGACCTGGAGCGCAGCCGCGTATTCCACTCGTGGTCGGCCCAGGGGAAGCTCGACCCGATGGTTTTCACCGGCGCCGAGGGTAGCTACCTCATCGACGGTGACGGCAACCGTCTCCTCGACTTCTCGAGCCAGCTCGTCTACACCAACATCGGCCACCAGCACCCCAAGGTCGTCGCCGCCATCGCCGAGCAGGCCGCCAAGCTGTGCACCATCGCGCCGCAGCATGCCAACGAGGCCCGCGCCACGGCCGCCGACCTGATCTGCCAGGTCGCCCCCGAGGGCTTCAACCGGGTGTTCTTCACCAACGGTGGCGCCGACGCCGTCGAGCACGCCATCCGCATGGCCCGCGTGTACACCGGCCGCTACAAGACGTTGTCGACCTACCGCAGCTACCACGGCGGCACCGCGCTGACGGTCAACCTCACCGGCGACGTCCGCCGCTGGGGCAACGACTACGGCACCGAGGGCACCACGCACTTCTTCGGCCCGTTCCTGTACCGCAGCCAGTTCAATTCGCTGACGCAGGAGGAAGAGTCCGAGCGCGCCCTGGCGCACCTGCGGTCGGTCATCGAGTTCGAAGGCCCGAGCGCGTTCGCCGCGATCATCCTCGAGTCGGTGCCCGGCACCGTCGGCATCATGCCGCCGCCGCCCGGCTACCTGCAGGGCGTGCGCGAGCTGTGCGACCAGTACGGCATCGTGATGATCCTCGACGAGGTCATGGCCGGTTTCGGCCGCACCGGCAAGTGGTTCGCGCTCGACAACTACAACGTCACCCCGGACCTCATCACGTTCGCCAAGGGCGTCAACTCCGGCTACGTCCCGCTCGGCGGCGTCATCGTCAGCGACAAGATCCTCGAGCGCTTCCTGGACCAGCCGTACGGCGGCGGCCTCACCTACTCGGGCCACCCGCTGGCGTGTGCGGCGTCCGTCGCGACCATCACGGCGATGCACGACGAGAAGATCGTCGAGAACGCCGAGCTGATCGGCACCGACGTGTTCGGTCCGGGCCTGGCGGCGCTGGCCGACAAGCACGACATCATCGGTGACGTCCGCGGTCTGGGCGTGTTCTGGGCCGTCGAACTGGTCAAGGACCGCGCCACCAAGGAGCCGCTGGCGCCGTACGGCGGTTCGTCGCCCGAGATGGGTGCCATCAACGCGCGGGCCAAGCAGAACGGCCTGTTGCTGTTCATGAACTACAACCGCTTCCACCTGGTGCCGCCGTGCAACATCAGCATCGACGACGCCAAGCGCGGGCTGGACATTCTGGACGATGCGCTGAGCGCGGTATAGCCATACGCTTTGGCGCATGGCCTACCTCAAGCCGCCGTGGTTCGTCGTCCATGTCTTCAACCCGATCGCGCGGCTGACCGGTATCGGTGGCAGCCAGACCCTGACGGTCACCCGAAGCTCGAACCATGTGCCACAGCGCATCCCGGTCGTCGTGCCGGAGGTGGCTGGGGTGAAGTACCTGGTGTCGACGCGTGGCGAGTCGGCGTGGGTGAAGAACGTCCGGGAGAACCCGGTGGTGGCGCTCGGCAAGAAGAACTACCTGGCCAGTGAGGTACCGGTGGCGGACCGGGCGCCGATCATCGCGGCGTACCGGCCGCTGGCGGGCAAGGTCGTCGAGCAGTACTGGCGCGAGCTGCCCGACGACGCCGACCACCCGGTCTTCAAGCTGACGCCGCAGAACTAGCGGACGTACCGCGACGGTGCACACAGATCGCCTTCCCGGCTGTTCTGGCGCTCTGGCGGCACGTTGGGGGAGACGTCGGCGTGTCGGCTCAGGCGTGTCGTATCTCTGATGACACGTGCGATCTCAGCCCGTCAACTTTCCTTGACGTCAAGGAAAGTTGACGGCTCCGGGCGAAAGGTGTCGGGGGAGAGCCTCACAGGAGTGGCCCGTGTGGCTGGTGGGGTAGCCCGTGGGTTGCCCGCTGTCGACATTGACCAATTGGCTGCTCGGGCGTCCTGTCGAGCGACCATTTCGCCCATCTCGGCTGTCACCGGCCGCGGACCCACGCCAACGTGAGCCAGCTCCTACACCCTGTAGTTGGTCCATTCGCGCGCGGCTGGGACACTGGTGGCCATGCGCTCTACCGACGTCTCCGCGAAACTGTTCGCCGACGCGTCGACCGTGATCCCCGGCGGGGTCAACTCGCCTGTGCGGGCCTTCAGCTCGGTCGGCGGTACCACTCGTTTCATCACCTCGGCGGGCGGCTACTGGCTGACCGACGCCGACGGCAACCGCTACGTCGACCTGGTGTGCTCGTGGGGCCCGATGATCCTGGGCCACGCGCATCCCGCCGTGGTCGAGGCCGTACAGACCACCGCGGTGAACGGCCTGTCGTTCGGCGCCCCGACGCCCGCCGAGACCGAGCTGGCGCGCGAGATCATCGACCGGGTGGCTCCCGTCGAGCGCATCCGCTTCGTGAACTCGGGCACCGAAGCGACCATGAGCGCCATCCGGCTGGCCCGCGGCTTCACCGGCCGGCCCAAGATCATCAAGTTCTCCGGCTGCTACCACGGCCACAGCGACGCGCTGCTGGCCGACGCCGGCTCGGGCGTCGCCACGCTGGGGCTGCCGTCGTCACCGGGCGTCACCGGGGCGGCCGCCGCCGACACCATCGTGCTGCCCTACAACGACGTCGAGGCGGTCCGCCAGGCCTTCGCCGCGGCCGGTGACCAGATCGCCTGCGTCATCACCGAGGCCAGCCCCGGCAACATGGGCACCGTCCCGCCGGCCGCGGGCTACAACGCCGCGCTGCGGCAGATCACCGCCGAGCACGGCGCGCTGCTCATCATCGACGAGGTGATGACGGGCTTCCGCGTCAGCCGTGGCGGCTGGTACGGACTCGATCCCGTCGCCGCCGACCTCTTCACGTTCGGCAAGGTCATGAGCGGCGGGCTGCCGGCCGCGGCGTTCGGTGGCCGCGCCGAGGTGATGGAACGCCTCGCCCCGCTGGGCCCGGTTTACCAGGCCGGGACGCTGTCGGGGAACCCGGTCGCGATGGCCGCGGGCCTGGCCACGCTGCGCGCCGCCGACGACGCCGTCTACCGCGCCCTCGATGCCAACGCCGACCGGCTGTCCGGGCTGCTGTCCGACGCGCTGACCGAAGCCTCTGTGGCGCACCGGATTTCGCGTGCCGGAAACTTCCTGACGGTGTTCTTCGGCGACGCGCCCGTCACCGACTTCGCATCTGCCAAGGCGACCGAGACCTGGCGCTACCCGGCGTTCTTCCACGCCCTGCTGGACGCCGGGATCTATCCGCCGTGCAGTGCCTTCGAAACCTGGTTCGTCTCGGCCGCACTCGACGACGCTGCGTTCGACCGGATCGCCGACGCGCTGCCCGCCGCCGCGCAGGCCGCCGCCCAAGCTCAGGAGCCCGCATGACCGACAGGACGATCGTGCACGTGATGCGTCACGGCGAGGTCCACAACCCGGACAAGATCCTCTACGGCCGCAAGCCCGACTTCCACCTGTCCGAGCGTGGGCAGGCACAGGCCGAGGCCGTCGCCGGCTGGCTGGCCGAGCGCGACATCGTCTACGTCGTGGCCTCGCCACTGGAGCGCGCGCAGGAGACCGCGACACCCATCGCGGCCCGGCACGGTCTGCACATCGACACCGATCCTGAACTCATCGAGTCGCTCAATGTGTTTGAGGGGCAGCGAGTTTCGCCCGGTGACGGTGCCCTGCGCGACCCGCGCAACTGGTGGCACCTGCGTGACCCAAAGACGCCGTCGTGGGGCGAGCCGTACAAGCACATCGCGGAGCGGATGACCGCTGCGGTCGACCGGGCGCGGATCAAAGGCATGGGGCACGAAGCGGTGTGCGTCAGCCATCAGCTGCCCGTGGAGACGCTGCGCCGGGCGATGCTCGGTAAGAAGCTGCACCACTTCCCGACCAAGCGGATGTGCAACCTGGCGTCGGTGACGTCCTTCCACTTCCACGGTGACCAGATGGTGGGCTGGGGATATTCGGAGCTGGCCGGACAGTGACTTCGCTGGTGGCCCGTGCCGGGGCAGTAATGGCGGCCGTCCTGACGACGGCCGTGCTGCTCGTCGGCTGCTCCACCGGTGACGACGCGGTCGCACAGGGCGGCACCTTCGAGTTCGTGGCGCCGGGCGGCAAGACCGACATCTTCTACGACCCGCCGGCGAGCCGAGGCAAGCCGGGGGCGGTGCGTGGGCCGTCGCTCACGGATCCGTCGAAAACCTTGTCCCTGGAAGACTTTTCCGACCAGGTCGTGGTGATCAACGTGTGGGGTCAGTGGTGTGGCCCGTGCCGCTCGGAGATTGCCGAGCTGGAGAAGGTGTACGAGCAGACCAAGGCGCAGGGCGTCGCGTTCCTGGGCATCGACGTACGCGACAACAACCGGCAGGCCGCCGTCGACTTCGTCGTCGACCACAAGGTGACCTTCCCGTCGATCTACGACCCGGCGATGCGCACCATGATCGCGTTCGGCGGCAAGTACCCGACGACGGTCATCCCGTCGACGCTGGTGCTGGACCGTCAGCACCGGGTGGCGGCGGTGTTCCTGCGGGAACTGCTGGCAGAGGACCTCAAGCCCGTCGTCGAGCGGCTGGCCAAAGAGGGCAAGCCATGACCGGATTTGCCGAAACCGCCGCCGCCGGACCGCTGTTGGTAGCGCTCGGGGTCAGCGTGCTGGCCGGGCTGGTGTCGTTCGCCTCGCCGTGCGTGGTGCCGCTGGTGCCCGGCTATCTGTCGTATCTGGCCGCCGTGGTCGGGGTGGAGGAAACGGAAGCCACGGCAGGGTCTGTCAAAGTTCGCACGGCCCGCTGGCGCGTGGCCGGCGCGGCGGCGCTGTTCGTCGCGGGCTTCACCGCGGTGTTCCTCATGGGCGCGGTCGCGGTGCTCGGCCTGACCACGACGCTCATCGCCAATCAGCTTCTGCTGCAACGCATCGGCGGCGTCATCACGGTGCTGATGGGCCTGGTGTTCATCGGGCTGGTGCCGGCGTTGCAGCGTCAGGTGCGGTTCACGCCCCGTCAGGTGTCGACGGTCGTCGGCGCGCCCTTGCTGGGTGCGGTGTTCGGGCTGGGCTGGACGCCGTGCCTGGGGCCGACGCTCACCGGCGTCATCGCGGTGGCCTCGGCCAGTGACGGCGCCAGCGTCGCCCGCGGCGTCGCGCTGGTGATCGCGTACTGCCTGGGTCTCGGAATTCCGTTCGTGCTGTTGGCCTTCGGGTCGGCCCGCGCGGTGCAGGGCCTGGGCTGGCTGCGCCGGCACACCCGCGCCATCCAGATTTTCGGCGGTCTGCTGCTGATCGTCGTCGGCACCGCGCTCGTCACGGGCGTGTGGAACGACTTCACCTCGTGGGTGCGCGACGCCTTCGTCAGCAACGTGAGGCTCCCGATCTGATGGCACGGGTTTTCGCGCTGTTCCGCAACACCTGGCGGACGCTGACGTCGATGGGCACCGCGCTGGTGCTGCTGTTCCTGCTGGCCCTCGGCGCCATCCCGGGCGCGCTGCTGCCGCAGCGCTCGCTCAACGCCGGCAAGGTCGACGAGTACCTGGCCCAGCACCCGACGATCGGGCCGTGGCTCGACAAGGTGCAGGCGTTCTCGGTGTTCTCGAGCTTCTGGTTCACCTCGATCTACGTGCTGCTGTTCATCTCGCTCGTGGGCTGCCTGACACCCCGCATGATCGAGCACGTCCGCAGCCTGCGCGCCGTGCCGGTACCCGCGCCGCGGAACCTGGCGCGGCTGCCCAAGCACGCCGAAGCCACCGTCCCCGGTGAGCCCGACGCCGTCGCCGACCGGATGGCCGCCCGGCTCAAGGGCTGGCGCCAGACCACCCGCACGCTGGACGACGGCGCGCGCGAGATCTCGGCGGAGAAGGGCTACCTGCGCGAGTTCGGCAACATCGTCTTCCACTTCTCGCTGCTGGGCCTGTTGGTGGCGATCGCGTTCGGCAAGATGTTCGGCTACGAGGGCAACGTCATCGTCATCGCCGACGGCGGGCCCGGGTTCTGCTCGGCCTCACCGGCCGCGTTCGACTCGTTCCGCGCCGGCAACGTCGTCGACGGCACCTCGCTGCACCCCAGCTGCCTGCGGGTCCACGACTTCGACGCCCGGTACCTGCCGAGCGGGCAGGCCACGGCGTTCGCCGCGAACATCGACTACCAGGACGGCGCCGACCTGGTCAGCGGCACCTGGCGGCCGTACCGGCTGGAGGTCAACCACCCGCTGCGGATCGGCGGCGAACGCATCTACCTGCAGGGGCACGGCTACGCGCCGACCTTCACCGTCACGTTCCCGAACGGCCAGACCCGCACGTCGACAGTGCAGTGGAAGCCCGAGAACGCGCTGACGCTGCTGTCCTCGGGCGTCGCGCGCATCGACCCGCCGGGCGGCAGCTACCCCGACGACCGCGAGCGGCGCAAGCACCAGATCGCCATCCAGGGCCTGTTCGCCCCGACCGCCGAGCTCGACGGCAAGCTGCTGTCCTCGAGCTTTCCGGCGATGAACGCGCCCGCGGTGGCCATCGACATCTACCGCGGCGACAGCGGCCTGGACAGCGGTAAGCCGCAGTCATTGTTCTCGCTGGACCCCAGCCTCATCGAGCAGAAGCGGCTCACCAAGCAGGCGCGCGTCAACCTCAAGGCCGGCGAGCAGACCAAGCTGGATGACGGGACCGTCATCAAGTTCGACGGCGCGGTGCCGTTCATCAACGTGCAGGTGTCGCACGACCCGGCGCAGGTGTGGGTACTGGTGTTCGCGCTGACGATGATGGCGGGGCTGCTGGTGTCGTTGGTGGTGCGCCGCCACCGGGTTTGGATTCGGATCGTGTCGGCCGGGCCGGGTACCGTCGACGTCGAGCTCGGCGGCCTGGCCCGCACGGACAACTCGGGGTGGGGCGACGAGTTCGAGAAGCTCACTGAGCGGTTGATTGAGGACAAGCGATGAATACAGAGCACATCGACATCGACCTGGCCCGGTACTCGGACTGGGCCTTCACCACGTCGGTCGTGGTGCTGGTCGGTGCCCTGCTGCTGCTCGCGGTCGAGTTGGCGTACAGCCGGGGCCGCAAGGTCGAGAGTCGGGAACTGGTCGGGGTGGGCGCCGACAGCATGACGCCGGGTGTCGTGATCGACGACCCGACGCGCACGGCTGACGAGCGCATCGGCCGGGTCGGCCTGGCCCTCGTGTACGTCGGCATCGCGATGTTGTTCGCGTGCATCGTGCTGCGCGGCCTGGCCACCATGCGCGTGCCGTGGGGCAACATGTACGAGTTCATCAACCTGACCAGCTTCTGCGGGCTGATCGCGGCGGCAGTCGTCCTGCGCAAGCCGCAGTTCCGCGCGCTGTGGGTTTTCGTGCTGGTGCCCGAGCTGATCCTGCTGTCGGTGTCGGGGAAGTGGCTGTACACCAACGCCGCGCCCGTGATGCCCGCGCTGCAGTCGTACTGGCTGCCCATCCACGTCTCGGTGGTCAGCATCGGTTCCGGCGTGTTCCTGGTCGCTGGCGTCGCCAGCATCCTGTTCCTGCTGAAGATGTCGCCGCTGGCCGTGCAGGACAACGGCTTCGGTCGCATGATCCAGCGCCTGCCCGATGCCCAGACCCTGGACCGCATCGCCTACCGCACCACGATCTTCGCGTTCCCTATCTTCGGGTTCGGCGTCATCTTCGGCGCCATCTGGGCCGAGGAGGCGTGGGGCCGCTACTGGGGCTGGGACCCCAAGGAGACGGTGTCGTTCGTCGCCTGGGTCGTCTACGCCGCGTACCTGCACGCCCGGTCCACCGCGGGCTGGCGTGACAAGAAGGCGGCATGGATCAACGTCGTCGGCTTCGTGGCGATGGTGTTCAACCTGTTCTTCATCAACCTGGTGACGGTCGGCCTGCACTCGTACGCCGGCGTCGGCTGAGCCGACAGATCAGATACCGCGGGTGACCATGACTTCTTTCCGCGCCCAGGGCCGGTTCAAGGACCCGGCCGATCCCGTTGCTGCCGCGACGCCCACCGCGGCGCCGGAGGCCCGCATCGTCATCGCGCATGCGGTGACGCCTGTCGTGGCGCCGACGCCCGCGAAGCCGCGGAGTCTGGACCCCGCCACGGTCGCGCTGCTGAGCCGGCCGAGCCGTGCGCCGTCGTCCGGATGGCGCAAGGCGCTGTACTACGCGACGGGCACGCTGCTCAATCCGGGCGACAGCCCCAAGGACCTGCACCGAACCCGGCTGACCGCGCAGATCAACCGCCCGCTGCGGGACTGCTACCGGATCGCGGTGCTGTCCCTGAAGGGCGGCGTCGGTAAGACGACCATCACCGCGACGCTCGGCGCGACGTTCGCGTCGATCCGCGGCGACCGGGTCATCGCGGTGGACGCGAACCCGGACCGCGGCACCCTCAGCCAGAAGGTGCCGCTCGAGACGCCGGCGACGGTCCGCCATCTCCTGCGCGACGCCGAGGGCATCTCCAGCTACAGCGACGTCCGCAACTACACCTCGCGCGGTGAGAGCCAGCTCGAGGTGCTGGCGTCGGAGAGCGACCCGGCGGTGTCGGAGGCGTTCAGCTCGCAGGACTACGCCCGCACCCTGGCGGTGCTGCAGCCGTACTACCGCCTGGTGCTCACGGACTGCGGCACCGGCATGCTGCACTCGGCGATGGGCGCGGTGCTCGCGCACGCCGACGTGCTCGTCGTGATCAGTTCAGGCTCGGTCGACGGGGCCCGCAGCGCCGCGGCGACGCTCGACTGGCTCGATGCCCACGGTCATCAGGAGTTGGTGCGCAACGCCGTCGCGGTGGTCAACGCGGTGCGGCCGCGCTCCGGCAAGGTTGATCTGCGCAAGGTGGTCGACCACTTCGGCCGCCGGTGCCGGGCAGTGCAGGTGGTGCCGTTTGATCCGCATCTGGAGGAGGGGGCCGAGGTCAGTCTGGACCGGCTCCGGCCGGACACCAGGGATGCGTTGCTGGAATTGGCCGTGGCAGTCGCCGACGGATTTCCGCTGTCGCTGTAGAGCGTCGCTAGGAACCGAGCCGACGCAGGAATTCCGGATCGTCGTCCGGGCCGATGACGCGCGTGGTCGGGCGCGCGGCGGTGGCGTGGGTGGCGCGCCAGCCGACGTAGGCCAACAGCGCCAGCAGCGTGATCAGGAGCAGGAACTGCACGTAAAACCTCCTTTATTCGAATATACGCGTCCGTCGGTAAACTCGTGCGGTGTCTGATGCGCCCGCCACCCCGTCCATGCCACGTTTGCTGCTCGACGTTTTTCTGTACGCGCTCGCCCGCCTGCTGCTGGTAGCGGCGATTGCCGGCGCGATCTTCGGTGTCGTCGCGTTGCTGGGCATCCGTGATTTCCCGGCCATGGTGGCGCTGCTGTTCGCGCTGGTTCTCGGCATGCCGCTGGGCATCTGGCTCTTCGCGCCGCTGCGCCGCCGGGCCACCGCCGGGATCGCCGCCGTCGACGAGCGCCGTCGCGCCGAGCGCGAGCAGCTGCGGTCCCGCTTGCACGGCGAGGACTCCTCGGGCGACTGACGCCGCTGCGGCGCTAGTGCGTGATCACCAGCACCGCGGTGATCAGGGCGGCCCACACCAGCATCGTCAGGCCGGTGTCCTTGAGTACGGGGATCAGCTCGCGGCCGCCCAGCCCGGAGCGCACCGGCTTGGCCGCGCGGACCGCCAGCGGCGCCGCCGCGAAGCCGACCAGGCACCACGGGGTCGCGAGCGTCAGGACCGCGGTCAGCACGAACGGCAGCAGCGTCAGCACCTGGAACAACTGCCGGGTGCGGGCATCGCCGAGGCGCACCGCGAGCGTGATCTTGCCGGACAGCTGGTCGGTCGGGATGTCGCGCAGGTTGTTGGCCACCAGCACCGCCGACGACAACGACCCGATCGCGATGGCGAGCACGAGTCCCACCCAGTCGACCCGCAGGGCCTGCGTGTACTGCGTGCCCAGCACGGCGACCAGCCCGAAGAACACGAACACCGCGACCTCGCCGAGTCCGCGATAGCCGTAGGGGTTGGTGCCACCGGTGTACAGCCAGGCGCCGGCGATGCACGCCGCGCCGACGGCGATCAGCCACGGCTGACTCACCAGGGCCAGCGCCAGGCCGGCACCCGCGCCGATCGACAGGCTGATCACGGCCGCCGCCAGCACCGCCTGCGGTGACGCCAACTTGGCACCGACCAGCCGGACCGGACCGGACCGGTCGTCATCGGTGCCGCGGATGCCGTCGGAGTAGTCGTTGGCGTAGTTGACACCGATGATCAGCGAGATCGAAACCACAAGGGCCAGAGCCGCTTTCCACCACGCCTCACCGCCGACCCAGGCGGCGGCACCGGTGCCTGCCAGCACAGGAGCGACGGCATTCGGGAGGGTCCGCGGTCGGGCGCCCTCTATCCACTGCGAAAGACTGGCCACGCGCGCAATCGTCCCACGCCCCTACACTTATCGGCATGAAGGATCGGCTCAGCAAGAACGAGATTCGCAAAGACGTCGTGCAGGAATCCGTCGAAGCCGTCGCAGGCACGGTCGGCGAGGTCATGAACATCGTCGTCACCGCCGTCAAGGACGTGGCGAGCTCCATCGGCTCCCTGGCCACCGACGCATTCGAGATCCGTGACAGCGCCCGGCGCGCCCGCGCGGAGCTGGAACTGGACGAGGAGGACGTCGAGGACACCGACGAGGCGGACGCGGACGTGCCCGCCCCGACGCCCGTCACGGCTGTGACACCGGAGGCAGCGGAAGCCCCCAAGACCGACGCCGAATAACGGATGCTGGGAGTCATCGGCGGTAGCGGCTTCTACACGTTCTTCGGGGACGACGCGCGCACCGTCAGCGTCGACACGCCTTACGGCACGCCGAGTGCGCCGATCACCATCGGCGCCGTCGGCGGGCACGAGGTGGCGTTCCTGCCGCGGCACGGGCTGAAGCACGAGTACTCGCCACACACGGTGCCGTACCGGGCCAACATGTGGGCGCTGCGCAAGCTCGGGGTGCGGCGGATTTTCGCGCCGTGTGCCGTCGGCAGCCTGACGACGGACCTGGGCCCCGGTGCGGTGGTCGTGCCTGACCAGTTGGTGGACCGCACCCGTGGCCGCGAGGACACCTACTTCGACGCCGGCGGCATCCACGTCGGCTTCGCCGATCCGTACTGTCCGACACTGCGCGCCGTGGCGGTCGGGCAGCCGGGCGTCGTCGACGGCGGCACCATGGTGGTCATCCAGGGGCCGCGCTTCTCCACCCGCGCCGAGAGCCAGTGGTTCGCGACCCAGGGGTTCACGTTGGTGAACATGACCGGCTACCCCGAGGCGGTGCTGGCCCGTGAACTCGAGATATGTTATGCGGCAATCGCTTTGGTGACCGATCTGGATGCGGGCATCGAGGCGGGGGCCGGCGTCACCACGGTCGACGTGTTCGCGGAGTTCGAGCGGAACACCCCGATGTTCAAGGCGCTGGTGCAGCAGGCCCTTTCGACCGTCCCGGCCGACCGGACCTGCACCCACTGCCTGGCCCACACCGGGGTGACGCTGCCGTTTGAACTGCCCTGATCGGGCCGGCTCTTGACACCCGTCAAGTCGGGGTGGCAGAACTGACGGGGTGACTTCCCGCATCTGCGAACAGCTCGGCATCGACTTCCCGCTCTTCGCCTTCAGCCACTGCCGCGACGTCGTCGCCGCGGTCACCAACGCCGGCGGTTTCGGCGTGCTCGGTGCGACGGCGTACACCCCCGAGCAGCTCGACCGGGAACTCGCCTGGATCGACGACCACGTCGGCGGCCGGCCCTACGGCGCGGACATCATCGTGCCGGCGAAATTCGAGGGCAAGGGCGAGAACCTGTCCGACGGCCAGCTGGCCGACCGAATCCCTTCGGAATACCGGGAATTCGTCACCCAGCTGCTCGTCGACCATGGCATCGAGCCCGAGGAGCGCGTCCGTACCGGCGGATCGGTGCTGTCCGGCAACACCGGGCATGACCTGCTCGACGTGGCGTTGAGCCACCCCATCAAGCTGATCGCCAATGCCCTTGGGGTACCGCCGGATTACATGATCGAGGCCGGCCGCGAGCGGGGGATCCCGGTGGCCGCGCTCGTCGGCGCCAAGGAGCACGCCATCAAGCAGGTGGCGGCCGGGGTGGACGTCATCGTCGCGCAGGGCACCGAGGCCGGCGGGCACTGCGGCGAGGTGTCGACGCTCGTCGTCGTACCGGAAGTGATTGAGGCCATTGAGGATTCGGTTCCGGTGTTGGCGGCGGGCGGCATCGTCACCGGCCGGCAGATGGCCGCGGCGGTCGCGCTGGGCGCCGCCGGGGCCTGGACCGGTTCGGTGTGGCTGACCACCGAGGAGGCCGAGACCGCGCCGGCCACCAAGCAGAAGATGCTCGCTGCCACGTCACGGGACACCGTACGGTCGGCAGGACGCACCGGTAAGCCTGCGCGTCAACTGGTTTCGGACTGGACGGATGCCTGGGCGCCGAATGCCGGTGGCCGCAAGCCGCTTCCGCTGCCGCTGCAGAACATGCTGAGCGAGCCGGTGATCCGGCGTATCGACCGGCTGGCCGAGCAGGGGCATCCGGGTGCCCAGCAGCTGGCGACCTACTTCGTCGGCCAGGGCGTCGGCCTGATGAACAAGGTCAAGCCCGCCCGTGAGGTCGTCCGCGAGTTCATCGAGGACTACCTCGCCGCCACGGAGCGCCTGAACCGCTCGCTGCCCTAGGGATTTGTGCACGATTTTCCGCGCTGGCCGCGGATTTTCGTGCACAAATCACAGGGCTACGGCTCGATGGCGCGGCGGCCCTCACGGAGCTGACGGCGCTCGTCGGCAGCGTCGATGATCGTGGTGTCGCTGCCGTCGAGAGCGGTGTACGGGTCGACGCCGCGCAGCGGCGTGGTCGGGGCGAACGTCGCGTTCATCTGCGGTGCGGCCCACTGGGGTTCGACGCGCGGGTGCATGCCCTGACCCGGCCCCAGCGCCTGACCCTGGTCACGCGGGCCCGACGACTGCTCGTGCTCGCTCTCGCTCACGGTGGTCCGGGAGGTGCGCCGCAGCGTGAAGGTGATCTCCTCGAACTCCTCGATGACCTTCTGTGCCGAGCGCAGCTGCTGCACCGAGGTGTCGATGACGCGGTCCACCACCGGTGCCACGGGCGCCACCAGCGGACGCAGCAGGCGGGCCGCCACCTTGGTGAGGTCGGGCAGCTGCGGCAGCGTCAGGCCACCGGCGGGCTGTGACGACGCCGGCACGGGCAGGTTCTCGGCGGGCTTGTCGTCGACCGGGACGAGTTCGGCCGTCGGGGTCGGTTCGGCCGGCGCGCCGGCCGGTTCGGGCTCCGGCGCCGGCGGCGCGGCGCTCAACGAACGGCGCTGCGGATCCGGGAACGCCATGAGTTCGTCCCAGTCCGAGTACATGGGCTGCGGCTGCGAGGCGGCGGGGCGCAGCACCTCGGCGGTCGGCGCGGCGAGCGCCGGCTGTGCCTCGCCGGTCCGGGCCTCGGCGACCCGCTGGCGGTGGTACTCGCGGTTGATCTCGGCGTCGCTTTCCAGCGCCAGGCGCATCGCGGCCAGCTGGTGTTCGGCCTTCAGAATCTCGGCTTCGGCCCGCACCTCGGCCTGCTTGACGGCGATGGCCGTCTCGGCGCGCAGCTCGGCCCGCAGCCGGGACTCGTCGTGACGCTCGCGCAGCGTCCGGTCCTGCCGGGCGTGCAGCAGCATCGGGAGCAGGTACAGCAGGACGCAGACGCCGATCACGGCGATGCGCGCCACCAGAGCGGCGGGCGTCTCGACGGTGTAGCCGTTCATCGCGACCCAGCGGGCGCCGAAGCCACGGTCCGCGCCGGCGCCGGCCGTGTCGCGCGCGGCGGTGACGGCGTGCTCGGCACCGGCGATCCGCGCGTCGAGGCTCGGGGCCTGCTCGTTGCGGGCCGCCAGCGCGGCGTCGAGCTCACGCTGGTCGTGTTCGAGGATGTCCTGGGTGTTCTGGGTGATCTGGCCGTCACCGGGCACCCCGGTGACCGGCTGCTGGGCGCAGGCCGGCGTCGGGTGGTACTCGCAGCGGGCCACGACCTGGGCGTCGTCCCGACGCTGGCGGGCGGAGTCGACGGCCGCGTCGAGCGCGCCGCGGTTGGTGCGCAGCGCGTCCAACTGGCCCTGTGCGGCGGCGACCGCCGGCGTGCCCGCGGCGCGGGCCGCGGCCTCGGCGTCCATGCGCTGGGTGATGGCATTGCTGAACAGCGTCATCGCGGCCAGTTCGCCGACGAGGAGGCCGATCGCGACGGCCAGGGCCACCCGCACGCCGGTGCCGCGGGCGCTGGCGACGGTGCTGCGGATGGCCACGACCACCAGCGCACCGAAAATCAGGGTCACGGGCAGCACGACGGCCAGTGGCAGACCGGTGGACGGGGTCGCGACGGCGGCGGCGACGAGCCAGGCCAGCACGCCTCCCGACCAGGTCAGGGCGGTCACCGCAGGGTGGTTGTCAGGCTGTCTGTGGGCAGGCATGGAAACTCCAACTCTTCCGGTCCGCGTTCCAGGGTCCCAGAGAGCCGGGCCCGCCACCGAATCAAGCGCCGGTACTGTGACCGGCATCACGGGCCGATCAGGCGTTTTTCTGGTACCGCAGCGTCAGTGCCCGCCGGTCCAGCTTCCCGATACCCCGGCGGGGGAGTTCGGCCACCACGTGCACCTCGCGCGGGGCGGCGGTGGCGGCCAAGGTGGCGCTCACGTGTTCCCGCAGGTCAGCGACGGTGGGAGCGGTTGTCCCCGGGTGGAGCACGACGGCGATGGCCACCCGTTGGCCCAGCCGGTCGTCGGGTACGCCGAAGACCGCGCATTCGGCGATGGCCGGATGGCCGGCCACGGCCGACTCGACGAGGGCCGGCAGCACCTTGAGCCCGCCCGTGGCGATCGCGTCGTCGACGCGGCCCAGCACCCGCAGTACACCCGAATCATCCACGGCGCCAATGTCATCGGTGACGAACCAGCCGTCCACGAACGGCGACGGGTCGACGGGATTGCGGTAACCCGAGGCCAGCGTGGGGCCGCCCAGGGCGACCCGGCCGGTGTCGTCGACGCGCAGCTGGACGCCGGCCAACGGTGTTCCGTCATAGACGCAGCCGCCGCAGGTTTCGCTCATCCCGTAGGTGCGGACCACGGAAATGCCTGCGGCCGCGGCCTTTTCGCCGAGACCGGCGGGCATGGGGCCGCCGCCGATCAGGACGGCGTCCAGCTCGGCCAGGGCCGCGGTCGCGGCGGCATCGGCCAGGATCTTGGCCAGTTGTACCGAAACCAGCGACGTGTAACGCCGGCCCGGGCCCAAAGCGCTGACGGCGGAAGGTAATTCGCCGACGTCGAAACCCGGGTCAAGGGCGACGGGCGTGGTGCCGGCCCGCAGGCTCCGCACCAGCACCTGCACGCCGGCGACGTGATAGGCGGGCAGCGCCAGCAGCCAGCGGCCGGGACCGCCGAGCCGGTCGTGCGTGGCGTCGGCACTGGCGTGCAACGCCGCCGTGGAAAGCAAGGCGCCCTTGGGGATTCCGGTGGAACCCGACGTCGAGACCACCAGTGCCACGCCGTCGCCGACGGGCTCGCCGGCGCGCAACGTCTCGGTCAGCAGCGCGGCCTGGCGGTCGTCGTCGGCCGGTACCGGCAACAGTGCGCCGGCACCGTCCAGGGCGTGCGCCAACTCGGGAATGAGGGCAAGGGCCGCCGCGCCGGACCCGACGGCGACCGGACGCAGCACGCCTATGGCGTGCCTCCGTCGGCAGGCCCGCCGTCGGCGGGATCGCGGGGGTCGTCGAGCGGCCAGCCCTTGGCGGCCAACCGCGCTCGCACGCGCTCGACGTCCTCGGCGCGGGGCAGCTCATCGGTGATGCGGGTGATCAGGACGCCGATGTCGATGTGGTCGAACTCGCCGCGGTTCATCAAACCGCGCGCGACCGACTTCACCTCGTCGTTGGTCAGGCGCCGGGACAGCAGGGCGAGGAGCGGCACCCGGTCGGTGGCGGGGATGCCGTCGGGATACCCGGCTTGCAGCCACGCCACGATCTTGGTGAGAAACGAGTTCATGGCGTCACCTCCTGATCTCGGGAAGAGGGGCGGCCCAGCTGTGCGCTGCGTGCCCCGAAATTGCGCACCGAATCCTATGCCCATGCTGTGACGTGGGCATATCGCCACCGTAGCCCCCGGCGCCGCGCGCAGCACTTTGCCAGACTAATTAGACGAAGCTAACAGGTGAACACTCCATGAACACCTCTGCGAGAGTCGAAAACACCCAGGTCGCGGTCAAGATCGGGGACTTCTGTAACTGGTCAAAAACGCTGCCGTTACACCAGAATGAGCGCCATGAGCGCAGAGTTGGTCATCCTGGTGCTGTTGATCGCAACAGCACTGGCATTTGACTTCACGAATGGATTTCACGATACCGGTAATGCCATGGCGACCTCGATCGCCACAGGCGCGCTGAAGCCCAAGACCGCCGTGCTGCTGGCCGGCGTCCTGAACTTGGTCGGCGCGTTCCTGTCAGTCGAGGTCGCCGTCACCGTCACCACTTCGGTGCTGAAGATTCAGGACAGTAAGTCCGGGCACCTACTGAAGTCCATCGACGCGTCGACCGGACTCACCATCATCTTCGCCGGCCTCATCGGCGGCATCCTGTGGAACCTCCTCACCTGGCTGTTCGGCATCCCTTCCAGCTCGTCGCACGCGCTCTTCGGCGGACTGATCGGTGCCGGCCTGGCCGCGCTCGGCACCGCGGGCATCAACTGGAGCGGTGTCATCCAGAAGGTGCTGATCCCGGCCGTCGCGGCCCCGTTCATCGCGGGCCTCGTGGCCGCCGTGGGCACCTGGCTGGTGTACCGGATCACGCGCAACGTCATCAAGAAGCGCCGTGAGGAAGGCTTCCGCTGGGGCCAGATCGCCACCGCATCGCTGGTCGCGCTGTCCCACGGCACCAACGACGCGCAGAAGACCATGGGCGTCATCGCCCTGGCCCTCATCACCACCGGCCACCTGACCGGCGACGTGAAGAAGGACGGCCTGCCGTTCTGGATCATCGCCTCGTGCGCCCTGGCCATCGGCCTGGGCACCTACATCGGCGGCTGGCGCGTCATCCGCACCCTGGGCAAGGGCCTCGTCGAGATCGAGTCCCCGCAGGGCCTGGCCGCCGAGGCGTCCTCGGCCGCGATCATCCTGAGCTCCAGCGCCGCCGGCATGGCGCTCTCGACCACTCACGTCGCCACGGGCTCGATCCTGGGCAGTGGCGTCGGCAAGCCCGGCGCTTCGGTCCGCTGGGCCGTCGCCGGACGCATGGCCATGGCCTGGCTGATCACGCTGCCGGCCGCGGCGCTGGTCGGTGCCCTGTCGTACTGGCTGTCCTACGGCCTGAAGTCCGCCACCGGTTCCGCGCTGGTCGGCGACGGCACGATCTTCGTCATCCTGGTCGCGCTGTCGGGCTTCATGTACTGGCGTGCGCAGCAGCAGAAGGTCGACCACAACAACGTCAACGCTGAATGGGACGCGTCCACCAACTCCGTGGTGCCCGCCGACGTCCGTGAGGCTGCCGCCAAGTCGCCCGAATCCGCCGGCGTCTGATTCCCCGCGAACCGAACCAGAAGGAATCACTGATGCATTACTTGGAAGCCATCCTCAAGGTCCTCGTCGTGGGTTTGATCCTCGGTGCCGGACTCCCCGCGGTGTTCGCGGGTGGCCTCGTCGCCTACTCCAACGGGGCCGGCGGCGAGCACTCCGATGGGACGGTCACGGCCCCCAACCCGATCCTCAAGTACCTGGGTCTGGCGCTGTTCGTGCTGGTCGGAGCCGTCGTCCTGCTCGCGATCCTGTGGATCACCCGGTCCAC
The DNA here is from genome assembly GCF_046250085.1 of Mycobacterium sp. SMC-16. Lineage (NCBI taxonomy): Bacteria > Bacillati > Actinomycetota > Actinomycetes > Mycobacteriales > Mycobacteriaceae > Mycobacterium > Mycobacterium sp. SMC-16. Next base: position 4,868,024 of record NZ_CP176427.1, on the reverse strand, counting down.
GATCATCCACCACACCGGCGTCGACCTGTTCCCCTTTCTGAAGAAGTGAGCTGACGGACAATGACTGAATCCAATGGATTGTTCGAAAATGTCCTGAAGTGGCTGCGGGCGGGATACCCCGACGGTGTGCCGCCGAAGGACTACTACCCGGTGCTGGCGCTGCTGAAGCGTTCGCTCACGGAGGACGAGGTCGTCGAGGCGGCGCGGTCCATCCTGCGCACCAACGACGGCGAGAGCCCCGTCACCGAGGCCGAGATTCACGCCGCCATCGCTGCCGTCACCAACCAGGAGCCCAGCCCCGACGACATCCACCAGGTGTCGGCGCGACTGGCCTCGGTCGGCTGGCCGCTGGCGACGCCGGCTCGCTGACGCGCCGCAGAACTCACCACCCGCGACACCCGGAGTGCTAACTCCGGGTGTCGCGTCGTAGTGGGTGGGTGTCGGGCACCTGGACGAAGATCAAGGTGACCTGATCAGGATCGGTGACGTGCAGTTCGTGCAGGCCCCACGGTTCCTGCCGCGCGGCACGGGAAATCGCCACCCCACGGGCCTCGAGCTCGGCCTGGGTCTGGTAGACGTCGCGCACCTGTAGCCACAGCGCGCCCGGGAACGGAACCGTCGGGCCGTCGTCGTCACGGCCGTGGCCGGCGAGTTCGATGAGCGACTGCCCGGCGTAAAACACTGTGCCGGCCCCGTATTCGCGGGCGATGGCCAGGCCGATGGCGTCGCGGTAGAACGCCACCGACTTCGCGTAGTCGACGGGCCGGATCAGGATGCGGCTGGCGAGGATCTCCATCGCGTCACCCGATCGACTGCGCGCGTCGGCGTTTCATCAGCTGGTCGACCAGGCCGGGCACAAAACTGTTGAGCGCGTGCGACGTCACCGCGATCCGGGGCGCGATGCGCACCGGGCGGGTCTCGGCCGCGGTGACCATCCAGTCGGCGGCTTCGTCGGCCGACAGGCCGGGCATGCCGTCGAAGGCGCGGGTCGGCGCGATCATCGGCGTCTTCACCAGCGGATAGAACAGTGTCGAGGAGTGCACTCCGCTTGCGCCCCACTCGGTTTCGATGACCCGGCTCACCGCGGTCAGTGCCGACTTGGAGGCGTTGTACACGGAGAACAGCGGCGACGACTCGTTCATCACACCCCACGTCGACACGTTGATGATGTGCCCGTCGCCGCGCTCGAGCATCCCGGGGGCGAAGCCGCGCACCAGGCGCAGCGGCGAGTAGTAGTTCAGCGTCATGGTGCGTTCGAGGTCGTGCCAGCGGTCCAGGGACTCGGCCAGCGGCCGGCGGATGGACCGGCCGGCGTTGTTGATCAGGATGTCGACGCCGCCCAGCTCGGCTTCCACGTCCGCCACCAGCTTGTCGATGGCGTCCATGTCGGACAGGTCGCACGGCCGCGCGATGGCGTCACCGCCGCTGTGGGTGATCCGGGCGGCCACCTTGTCCAGCAGTTCGGCCCGGCGGGCGACGATGACGACCGTCGCTCCGAGGTGCGCGAACTTGGCGGCGGCCGCCTCGCCGATGCCCGACGACGCTCCCGTCAGCACGATGCGTTTTCCGGCCAGGTCGACCTCGCCGTGGCCCGACAACCGTTCGATCAGGGGCGGTCGCATGCCGGCGAGCAGCAGGCTCTCGGAGACGCGCCGTAGGGGACTCTTGCTCACCCCCTGAGCTTAGGGCCGCGGCGTCAGCTCGCTCCGGTGACAGGCCAGACGTTGGTGTACACGAGTTCGTCGAGCGGGCGCGCCGTCGTCCAGCCGACGATCTCGAGTTCGGGGCGGTCCGGGAACTCCGGTACCGGGCCGACACACAGCACCGCGATCGGTTCGGCGCCCTCGGGCATGCCGAGGAGGGCGGCCAGCTCGGCCGGGTCGAACAGCGAAACCCAGCCCAGCCCAAGGCCTTCCGCGCGGGCGGCCAGCCACATGTTCTGGATGGCGCACGACACCGACGCCAGGTCCATGTGGGGCATGGTCCGGCGGCCGAAGATGTGACGCTCGCGATCGTCGCCGAGGGCCACGACGAACAGCTCGGCGCAGTCGCCGATGCCTTCGACCTTCAGCGCCAGGAACTCCGCCTCGCGCGGCCCGAGGGCCTCGCCCGTCTGGATGCGCTCGGCGTCGACGAGCTTCTTGATCGCCGTCCGGACGGCCGGGTCGGTGATGCGCAGGAAGCGCCAGGGCTGCATCAGCCCGACACTCGGCGCCATGTGCGCGGCCTCCAGGATGCGGCGCAGAACCTCTTCGGGCACCGTGGAATTCGGCGTGAAGTGCCGCATGTCCCGACGCTCGGACATGACGCGGTAGACGGCTGCGCGTTCGGCGTCGGAGTAACTCGGCTCGCTCACCGGAGGGAGGCTAACAGGGATCAGCGGGATCCGATCGCGTCTGAGTGACGCCGGTGGAAACGGCGGGGTGGCTGCCCTGCGGGCGTGGTCCGGTGGGGGAAGGCGAACCACGCCGCAAGGGTCACGTTGTAGCCGGTGAGGATCGCGTACAGGACGGTGTCACGCGAGTCGAAACCCAGAGGTCCCGGGCTGTGACTCGACGTTGCCGCCACGCACACCGCCGTCACGATGAACCAGCCGACGGCGGCGACGCGGTTGAACCGCGCCGCGCCGCGGCCGAACGCGGCGAAGACGGTCACCACGCCGACCACGAGCAGCAGCGCGCAGTGCAGCGGCGTGACCCGCAGCCACATCAGGGGCGCCCCGGCGGCGCCGAAATGCGGGTTCGCCATGGACCACGCCAGGCCGGTGCCGCCGAAGACGCCCAGCGCGAAACCCTCGGCCCCCAGCGCCCACTGGCCGATTCGCGCTCGCGTCCCGACGTCCACGTGCCAAGTGTGACGCGAGGTCTCCACCATCGGCGCGCGCCTAAGCGGATACACAGCGCACTCATGGGAAAGCACACAGCGGGCTGTCGTCCAGATGACGGACCAGGGCCCCGCCGAACCTCAGAAGTAGCGGGGGAACTCGCTCCAGTCCGGGTCGCGCTTCTGCAGGAAGGCGTCGCGGCCCTCGACGGCTTCGTCGGTCATGTAGGCCAGGCGGGTGGCCTCGCCGGCGAAGATCTGCTGCCCCACCAGACCGTCGTCGATCAGGTTGAACGAGAACTTCAGCATCCGGATGGCCTGCGGCGACTTGCCGTTGATCTCGGCAGCCCATTGCAGCGCAACGGTTTCCAGGTCCTTGTGGTCGACGACCTCGTTGACGGCGCCCATCTTGTGCATGGTCTCGGCGTCGTAGGCGCGGCCCAGGAAGAAGATTTCGCGGGCGAACTTCTGCCCGGCCTGGCGGGCCAGGTACGCCGAGCCGTAGCCGCCGTCGAAGCTGCCGACGTCGGCGTCGGTCTGCTTGAACCGGGCATGTTCGCGGCTGGCCAGGGTCAAGTCGCAGACCACGTGCAGGCTGTGGCCGCCGCCGGCCGCCCAGCCGTTCACCAGGCAGATCACGGGCTTCGGCATGAACCGGATCAGCCGCTGCACCTCGAGGATGTGCAGCCGTCCGGCGCGCGCGGGGTCGACGGTCTCGGCGGTCTCGCCGGACGCGTACTGGTAACCGCTGCGGCCGCGGATGCGCTGGTCGCCACCCGAGCAGAAGGCCCAGCCGCCGTCCTTGGGCGACGGTCCGTTGCCGGTCAGCAGGATGACGCCGACGTCAGGGCTCATCCGGGCGTGGTCGAGGGCGCGGTACAGCTCGTCGACGGTGTGCGGCCGGAAGGCGTTGCGGACCTCGGGCCGGTCGAAGGCGATCCGGACCGTCGGCTGCGGCTCACCGTCGCGCACGTGACGGTGGTAGGTGATGTCGGTGAGTTCACCGAGTTCGGTCACCGGCTGCCAGAGCTGCGGGTCAAACGGATTGTCTGCGTTCACGCCTCGACCTTAGAGCCGACTGTGTTTGGTCCGCGCCACCCAGGGGTACTAGATCGACACAAACAGCGGCCGTTCGCGGCCCGAATACAGGGAGGTCCTTGATGAAGCGGTCAGCAGGCGTGGTGGTGTCGGGTGTCATTGCCGGACTGATGCTGGTCGGATGCTCGCCGGCCGTGCAGGGTGGCGACACCAAGTGCAAGGACTTCGTCGGTGCCGACGAGAAGACGCAGAACGAGGCGGTCAACAAGATGATCAAGGACCGCAAGGGCGCCGATCCGTCGTCGCTGGAGGTGTCGGGGACGCGCGCGTCGGCGCTGGCGTGGTGCCAGACGGTCGGCCAGCAGGACGCCCCGATCAAGAACGCGCCGCACATCTAGACGGCTGCCCGAGCGTGGGGGTTGACGAGAATTTCTCGTCAACCCCCACACTCGTCTCTAGACGGGGTCGAACCGGAACACCGCGCAGCGGCCGGCGAGCGCTTCGAATTCGTCGGGGTTGGGTCCGGTCACCAGGCCGGCGTTCTTCATGAAGCCGACGCCCGTCGGCACCAGGATGGGGAACTGCCGCAACAGCGGTCGGGCCTCTTCGGCGGGTACCTCGAACAGCCGGACCTCTTCACGGTGCCGGCCCTGCGTGACGGTGGCGGTCGCCGCGGCGCGCGCGTTGCGCACCCAGTCGGCATTGGGGAACCCGCCCACCACGTAGCGCGCGCCGTCGACCTCGAACGGGGTGATGGGCGTCGACCGCGGTTCACCGGACTTGCGGCCGGGCACGGTCAGCACCACGGGACCCTTGATCGGGACCACCCGCATGACCGCCATCATCACCTTGTTCATGGGCTTGAGCCACCACGGTGGCTTGAGATTCGCGTCGCTGTCCCGGGTCATGATTCGAGGCTAGACGAGGCGCCGAAACGGCGGTGGCGTGCTATGTTCGCCCAGCTGAAGGAGGGGTTTCGATGTCGAATCAGTGGCCCCCCGGGCAATTCGGGCCTGGGCAGTTCGGACCCGGTCAACCACCGGGTCAACCGTATGGGCCCAACCCCTACGGCGCTGCCGGCGTGCCACCGAGCGTGCCCTACCCGCAGTATCCCCAGCCGCAGCCGCAGTACCCCCAGCCCATGGGTTACGGCGCGCCCCCGCCCGCCGCGCCGTCGGGACCGTCAGGCGTGACGGCGATCATCGCCGCGGTGCTCAGCATGCTCGGCGCCCTGTCGACGGCGTTCCAGGCGTTCTCCAGCTGGTACGCGGTCGCGACGCTGGGCGCGCTGATCGGCTCCTACGCGAGTGACACCCGGTCCGAGCTGATGGGCCTGACCACCGGCATGGCCATCGTGCAGACGATTGTCGCGATCGTGCTGCTCACCGGTGGCGTGCTGCTGGTCCTGGGTCGTGCGGTCGGTCGCTGGATCGTCATCGGCGGTTGCACGGCCGTGGTGCTCGCCAATGTGGTCGGCCTGTTCGCCTCGCTGACCATCCTCAAGAGCATCGACTCCACGCTGGGCGGCAGCTACGACGGCATGCAGGCGATGGCGGGGCTGTCGGTGATGAGTGCCGCGATACCGATCGTGTTCGCGCTCGCCACCGGCGTGCTGGCCGCCCTGAATTCGACGCAGGCCTGGTGCCGGTGGAAGAGCGGGCAGTCGGCGCCCGTCGGTCCCGTCGGTTACCCGGGCTATCCGCCGCAGTACTAGCTAAACGTAGCGGTTGCGCCCGGCGAACCAGCCTGCCGTCAGCTGCACCGCGTACACACTGAAGAACAACACGAACGGGACGTGCCAGTTGCCGGACACGTCATGCAGCAGCCCGAACAGGAACGGGCCGGTGCTGGCGAACAGGTAGCCGAAGCCCTGCGCCATACCCGAGAGCTGTGCGGTGTCCTCGGCGTTGCGGGCACGCAGCGCGATGATGGTCAGCGCCAGTGAGAACGCGCTCAATCCGATGCCGATCATCGTGCTCCACAGCACCGGCGCCGCCATCGGTGCGATCAGCAGGCCGATGGTGCCGGACACGCCCAGCACGCCGAGGCCGACGTTCCACAGGCTCTGGTGCGTGCTGCGCGCGGCCAGCGGCGACAGCAGGAGCGCGATCGGGACGCCGATGAGGGACATCACCCCGGACATGACGCCGGCACTGGTCTTGTCCATGCCGTTGTCGATGAAAATCTGTGGGAGCCAGCCCATCATGACGTAGGCCAGGAACGACTGGCTGCCCATGTAGACCGTCACGGTCCACGCGAGCGGGTTCCGCAGCAGTGAGCGGCGCTTGGTGGTCTGTGCCGCGGTGGCGGCCCAGTCGGTGCGGTGGCGCCGGGCGGCGGGGACCCACAGGAGCAGGGCCGCCAGCGCGAGGGCCGCCCAGATGGCCAGCGATGGGCGCCAGCCGCCGACGCTGTGTTCGACGGCCGGCGTGACGGCGGCGCCGAAGGCCCCGCCGGCCTGCAAGGCGCTGGTGTAGATGCCGGTCATCAGGCCGACGCGTGCGGGGAACGAACTCTTGATGACCACCGGGATCAGCACGTTCGCGAGCGCGACGCCCGACGAGGCGAGCAGCGTGGCACCGAGCATCAGGCCGCCGTCGCCGAACGGCCGCACCGCCAGCCCCACGGCCAGGGCGAGCAATGCGAGCGTGACGGTCCGGCCCAGGCCGAGTCGTTTGGACAGCAGCGGCGCGGTGGCGCCGGCGGCGGAGAAGCACAGCACGGGCAGGGTGGTCAGGATGCCGGCCCAGACCGACGACACCCCGAGTGCGGCGCGCATCTCGCCGAGCAGGGGAGCGACGCTCGTCACCGACGGCCGCAGGTTCAGCGCGGTGACGACGACGGCGAGCGCCAGCAGGACGCCACTGGCCAGACGGGTGTTCGGGCTCGCCGGGACGTCCGTGATCTCGATGGCGCCGTCGAGCTCGAGTGCCAATTCATCTTCGTAACGGGCGTGTTTGGTTCCGTTCACGGCAGCACTCATCTTGCTATGATGACATACATCCTATGATTGGTTGAAAGGATGATTTGGTGGCGCTGAACACAGCTCGTCGTACCGGCTTGGTCGAGCAGGTCATCGAACAGCTCCGGGGTTCTGTCTCGGACGGGGAATGGCCTGTCGGGCATCGCATCCCCAATGAGACCGATCTCGTCGAGGCACTCGGGGTCGGCCGCAACACCGTGCGCGAGGCCGTGCGGGCACTGGCGCATGCCGGGCTGTTCGAGGTGCGGCAGGGCGACGGCACGTACGTCCGCGCCACCAGTGAGGTGTCAGGCGCGCTGAGCCGGCTCTGCAGCGACGAGCTGCGTGACGTGCTGCAGGTCCGCCGCGGACTGGAAGTGGAAGGCGCCCGGCTGGCCGCCGCCCACCGGACCGACGACGACATCGTCACCCTGCGGCGGCTGCTGGACGGCCGCGACGACGAGCAGCGCGCCGGACATCACGACGAATTCGTCCACGCCGACACCGAATTCCACTGCGCCGTCATGCGCGCATCGGGCAACACCATGCTCATCGACCTGTATCTCGGGCTGATCGAGGTGATCACCGCCAGCGTGTCCGTCATGAACGAGACGCCCGTCGAGACCGAGTTCGAGGACCATCACCGGCTTCTCGACCGCATCGTCGCCGGCGATCCCGATGGCGCCGCCGCCGCGGCAGCCGAGCTCTTCGACCGTCTCCTGGCGGGGTTGCCTGCTTAGCGCGAAAGCGGAAAGCCCCCAATTTCCGTGGAAATCGGGGGCTTTCGCGCTATTCGGCCGGAACTAGCCGACAGAACGCTCCGAGCCGGCCCAGAACTGGGCGCGGACGGCCTTCTTGTCGGGCTTGCCGAGTGCCGTCACCGGCACGGCGTCGGCGATGACGACCTGCTTGGGCGACTGCACCGAGCCCTTGCGTTCCTTGACCGCCGCCTGAATCTCGGCGGTCATCTTCGCGATGGCCTGCTCGGAGCGGTCGGCGTCCGGGCGCAGCACCACGACGGCCGTGACGGCCTCGCCCCACTTCTCGTCGGGGGTGCCGACCACACACACCTGCGCGATCGAAGGATGTTCGGCGACAACGTCTTCCACCTCGCGGGGGAACACGTTGAAGCCGCCGGTGACGATCATGTCCTTGGTGCGGTCGACGATGAACCAGAAGCCGTCCTCGTCCTCGCGGGCCAGGTCGCCGGTGTGCATCCAGCCGCCGGAGAACGTGTCGGCCGTGGCCTCGGGCAGGTTCCAGTAGCCACCCGACAGCAGCGGGCCGGACACGCAGATCTCGCCGACCTCGCCCTGCTTGACGGGCCGGCCGTCGTCGCCGAGCAGCGCGGTGCGCGCGAACAGCGTCGGCCGCCCGCAGGAGGTCAGCCGCTTCTCGTCGTGCTCGCCCTTGGCCAGGTAGGTGATGACCATCGGCGCCTCGGACTGGCCGTAGTACTGCGCGAAGATCGGGCCGAACCGGCGGATCGCCTCGGCGAGGCGCACCGGGTTCATGGCCGAGGCGCCGTAGTAGACGGTCTCGAGCGACGACAGATCGCGCGTGTGCGAGTCGGGGTGGTCCATCAGGGCGTAGATCATCGACGGCACCAGCATGGTCGCGGTGATCTTCTGCTCCTCGATGACCCGCAGCACCTCGGCGGGGTCGAACTTCTTGAGGACGATCAGCTCGCCGCCCTTGACGATCGTCGGCGTGAAGAACGCGGCGCCGGCATGCGACAGCGGCGTGCACATCAGGAACCGCGGGTGCTCGGGCCACTCCCATTCGGCCAGCTGAATGGTCGTCATGGTGCTGATGGACTGCGTCGTGCCGATGACGCCCTTGGGCTTGCCGGTGGTGCCACCGGTGTAGGTGAGGCCGCCGACGTGATCGGGCGCCAGGTCGGCGGCCTGCAGCGGCTGCGGCTCGTATTTCGCGGCTTCGGCGGCCAGGTCGATCGCCGAACCGATCAGCGCGTCCGGCACCGGGCCGATCGTCAGGATCTGCTGGAGCGAGGGCACCTTCTCCAGCAGGCCGATGGCCCGCTCCACGAAAGCCTCGGTGGGGTCGATGATCAGCGTCGTGACGCCCGCGTCGGTCAGGACATACGCGTGGTCGTCCAGCGAACCGAGAGGGTGTAGTGCCGTGCGGCGGTAGCCCTGCGTCTGGCTGGCGCCGATGATCATCAGCACCTCGGGCCGGTTCAGCGACAGCAGGCCGCTGCTGGCGCCGGAGCCGGCACCGAGCGCCTCGAAGGCCTGAATGTACTGGCTGATGCGGTCGGCGAGCTGGCCGCCGGTCAGCGTGGTGTCGCCGAGAAACAGGACCGGCTTGTCCTTGTTGCGCTTGAGGGCGCCAACGGTCAAGTGCCCGGAATGCAGGGGATGGCGCAGCAGCTCGTCACTCATAGCCTAAGACTAGAACGTGTTCTAGTCCGTAGGTCAAGCCCTGCGGTCTAGCATCCACCTCATGGCCAGCGCTGCGGACCTCGTCATCGTCGGAAACATCCTGACCGTCGACCCCGACCGGCCCACCGCCGAGGCGCTCGCCGTAACCGATGGCCGGATCGTCGCCGTCGGGGCGCGTGCCGACGTGCAGGCGTGGATCGGCGCCGACACCGAGGTGCGTGAGGTCGACGGTTGCGTCCTGCCCGGTTTCGTCGAGGCGCACGGCCACCCGCTGATGGAGGCCGTGGTCCTGGGCGGCCGCATGGTCGACATCCGGCCCGTCACGATGCCCGACGCCGCGGACGTCGTGGCCGCGATCCACGCCGAAGTCGCCGCCCGCGGCGCCGACGGCGCCTACCTGAACGGCTGGGACCCGCTGCTGCAGCAGGGCCTGCCGGAGCTGACGCCGGCCTGGCTGGACGAGGCCGCGCCGGATGGTCCGCTGGTGATCGTGCACAACTCGGGGCACAAGGCGTACTTCAACTCGGCCGCAGCGCGGGCCGCCGGCCTGACCCGCGACACGCCGGATCCGCACGGCGCCAAGTACGGCCGGGACGCCGACGGCGAACTCGACGGCACCGCCATCGAAACGGGCGCGGTGTTCCCGCTGGTGACGGGAGTGCTGACGCCCAGCGACTATCCGGCGCTGCTGCTCGCCGAATGTGCGCGGCTGAACCAGGCCGGTTTGACGACGTGTTCGGAGATGGCGTTCGACCCGATGTTCCGGCCGGTCCTGGACCAGATGCGCGACAAGCTCACGGTGCGCCTCCGCACCTACGAGATGTCCACCGCGGCGCTGCACACCGATGCCTCGCCCGACAACGGCGACGACATGGTCCGGCAGGCCGGCATCAAGATCTGGGTCGACGGGTCCCCGTGGGTCGGCAACATCGACCTCACCTTCCCGTACCTGGACACCGAGGCCACACGCACCATCGGTGTGGTGCCCGGGTCGTGCGGCCACGCCAACTACACCCGCGAGCAACTCGCCGAGATCGTCCACACCTTCTTCCCGCAGGGCTGGCAGATGGCCTGTCACGTGCACGGCGACCACGGCGTCGACACCATCCTGGACGTCTATGAGGAAGCGCTGCAGCGCTGGCCGCGCGACGACCACCGCCTGCGGCTCGAGCACGTCGGCGCCATCACGCCGGAGCAGCTGCAGCGGGCGCACGATCTCGGCGTCACGTGCAGCGTGTTCGTCGACCAGATCCATTACTGGGGCGACGTCATCGTCGACGGGCTGTTCGGCCCGGAAAAGGGCGACGTGTGGATGCCGGCCGGGTCGGCGGTCGCGACCGGCATGCGGATCTCGTTGCACAACGACCCGCCCGTGACGCCCGAGGAGCCGCTACGCAACATCAGCGTCGCGGCCACCCGGGTCGCCCCCAGTGGACGCGTGCTGGCGCCGCAGGAACGGCTCACCGTCGACCAGGCGATCCGGGCGCAGACCATCGACGCGGCCTGGCAGCTGTTCTCCGACGACGTCATCGGTTCGCTGGAAGTCGGCAAGTACGCAGATCTGGTGGTGCTGTCCGCCGATCCGCGCACGGTGCCGCCGGACGACGTCGCCGACCTGGAGGTGCTCGCGACTTACCTGGCAGGACAACAGGTTCACGCCAAAGCCGACTGAGCGCGCGGCAGACGTGGCAGGCTCAGGACATGACTGAACTGTCGGCACCCCGATTCCTCGATGAACGTGTTGCCCACTGGGCCGCGACCATGCCAGACGAAGAGGCGATCACCTATCTGGGCCGGACCTGGACGTGGTCGCAGTGGAACGACCGGGTCCGCCGGCTGGCCGGTGCGCTGGCGGCCTGGGGCGTCAAACGCGGGGACGTCGTGGCGTTCCTGGACAAGAACCACCCCGCATGCGTCGAGCTGACGCTGGCCGCGGCGTCGCTGGGGGCCGCCAACGCGATCATCAACTTCCGGCTGGCCGCCGACGAGCTCGACTTCGTGCTGAACGACTGCGGCGCAAAGGTTCTCATCTTCGGCGCCGAACTCCGGCCGGCGGTTGACGCCATCGCCGACAAGCTGACGGCCGTCGAGCACATCGTCAGCGTGACGCCCGAGGGCGGAGACGGCGACGAGTACGAGGCGCTGCTGGCCGGCGCGACGCCGGTGGACCGCGCGCCCGACGTCCAGCCCGATGACGTGGCCATCATCATGTACTCGTCGGGCACGACGGGCCGGCCGAAGGGCGTCGCGCTCACGCAGGCCAACATGATCGCCCACACCATCAACGCCTTCGAGAGCTGGGAGAGCACGCCGGACGACAAGAACCTCGTGGCGATGCCGCTGTTCCACGTCGGCGGTTCGTCGTACATGCAGTACGGGCTGCACAACGGGGTGCCGAGCTACATGACGCGCGACGCCGACGGGGCGTCGCTCGCCGGCGGCATCCTGGCCGGCGCGAACCGTACGTTCCTCGTGCCGGCGGTGCTCGCCAAGGTGCTCGAGTCCGGGCCGGACGCGGTGAAGTTGTTCAGCGCGCTGAAGACCTACGCCTACGGCGCTTCGCCGATGCCGTTGCCGCTGCTGCGCCAGGCCCTGGCGGCGTGGCCCGAGACCGAGTTCATCCAGGTGTACGGCCTGACAGAGGTCTGCGGCGTCGTCAGCCGGCTGATGCCCGAGGACCACCGCGCCGACAACGAGGAGCGGCTCGTCAGCGCCGGCGTGCTGATACCGGAAGCCGAGGTGCGGGTCGTCAACCCCGAAACCCTCGAGGACGCGCCGGCCGGCGAACAGGGTGAATTGTGGTTCCGCACACCGACATTGATGAAGGAGTACCTGAACCGGCCCGACGCCACGGCCGAGGCCATCACGCCCGACGGCTGGTTCCGCACCGGGGACATCGGCCGCGTCGACGCCGACGGCTACATCTTCGTCGAGGACCGGCTCAAGGACATGATCATCTCCGGCGGCGAGAACATCTACTCCATCGAGGTGGAGCGGGTGCTCGCCGAACACCCGGCGGTGTCCGAGGTCGCGATCATCGGTGTGCCCGACGAGAAGTGGGGTGAATCGGTGAAAGCCGTTGTGACGCTTGAGGGAGAGGTGTCGGACGCCGACCTCATCGCGTTCGCCCGCGAACGCCTCGCCGCCTACAAGTGTCCGAAGACCATCGACTTCGTCGACGACATGCCCCGCAACCCCACGGGCAAGATCCTCAAGAAGGAACTCCGCAAGCCGTACTGGGAGGGGCGGGACCGCGCCACCGTGTGAGGCACGATAGAGGGGTGTCACCCGCTCTGCCTGCGCTCGACGAACTGATCGATCGCCTGTACGTCGTCTCGCTGCCCATGCGGGTCCGGTTCCGCGGCATCGACGTGCGTGAAGTCGCACTGATCGAAGGGCCTTGCGGCTGGGGTGAATTCGGCGCGTTCGTCGAGTATCAGCCGCCTGAAGCCGCGCACTGGCTGGCGTCCGGCATCGAGGCGGCGTACCGGCCGTCGCCCGCGCCGGTGCGCGACCGCATCCCGGTCAACGCCACGGTGCCCGCCGTCGAGGCGGCGCGGGTGCCCGAGGTCCTGGCCCGGTTCCCGGGGGCCCGCACCGCCAAGGTCAAGGTGGCCGAACCGGGCCAGGCGCTGGCCGACGACGTGGCCCGCGTCGAGGCCGTCCGGGCCCTGGTGCCGGTGGTTCGGGTCGATGCCAACGGGGGCTGGACCGTCGCGGAAGCGACGGCCGCGGCGCGGGCCCTGACCGCCTCTGGTCCGCTCGAATACCTGGAGCAGCCGTGCGCGACGGTGCCGGAACTGGCCCAACTGCGGCGCATGATCGATGTGCCGGTGGCGGCCGACGAGTCCATCCGCAAGGCCTCCGACCCGCTGCGTGTCGTCCGCGAGCGCGCGGCCGACGTCGCGGTGGTCAAGGTCGCGCCGCTGGGCGGGGTGTCCCGGTTGTTGGACGTGGCCCGTCAGATCGACATCCCGATCGTGGTGTCGAGCGCGCTGGATTCCGCGGTCGGGATGACGCGCGGGCTCCTGGCCGCCGGGTGTCTGCCGACGCTGCAGCACGCCTGTGGGCTGGGTACGGGCGGCTTGTTCGTGGAAGACGTTGCGGACGTGGCGCGTTCGGTCGACGGGTTCCTGCCCGTCGGGCCGGTGGCGCCGGACCCGGCGCGGTTGGCCGGCCTGGCGGCGGCCCCCGCGCGTCGGGACTGGTGGATCGAGCGTGTCCGGGAGTGCTACCCCGTGCTGGAGACTTTGCCCGTCAACTGAATTCGACGAGTGTGACCGGCGCGCGGAAGCGGGCCAACGCGGACAACCGGTAGGACTGCCGGGTGGCCCATGGCACGAGCTTGCCGCGGCCGGCCGGATAGCGCAGTTCGCTTACATTGCGGACACCCCGGATGGATTGCAAACGCGGGTATTGATCGGCGGTGAACCAGAAGGGCATCGGGGGCACGGTGTAGTGCTCGCTGAGCCGGAAGCCGCGGCGCTGCGAATACGCGCTCAGCAACCGCGGCACGCTGTCAAAGACCAACTGCCCGTTGGGAAACCGCGCGGCGCACGCGGCGATGAGGTCGAACACGACATCCGCCGTCAGATACTGGAACAGGCCTTCGGCGGTGATCACCACGCCATCGGAGTCGTCGACGGCGTCCATCCACGAGTGGTCCAGCGCGGACTGCGCGCAGTATCCGAGCCGATCAGGCGTCGGGAGTACCTGCTTCCGGAGTGCGATGATCGGCGCCAAATCCACTGACAACCAAGTCATTTCGCCGTTGTCCACGCGCCAGAAGCTGGTCTGCAGCCCCTCCGCCAGCGCCACGACGGTCGCGCGCGGATGAGCGGCCAGATAGTCGCGGGTGACCGCGTCGAACACCAGGGCCCGCAGTGCGGTGGCCTGATGCGTGCGGCCGAAATCCTGGTAGTCGTAATCGAGGCGGTCCCGCAGCGCGATCGCCATCGGGTCGTCGATGATGCCGTCGGGGCGGGCGGCCTCGGTGGCGCGTTGGTGCAACGTGAGGAGCGCGGTTTCGGATACGCCGTCGAGATGGCGGGCGTCGATGACTGGCATGGCGCCACCGTACGTCCACCGATCGGGTGGCTGTCAAAACCGGTCGCGAAAATCACCCGCCGCGCGGTGCCGCGATAACTGGCTGTCGCATAGGCGATTTCGCCCGGGCCACCGGGCCGGGAACTTTCTCGATGCATCCGCCGACTAGCTAGACGTACGGGTGCCGTGGGGGTATCCAGGGCGGTCGCGCCACCACGGTGCGCGGCCTGCTGTGCCGTGCGAGGAGACCGCGACGTGACTGTGCCGATCTGGATGGCCATGCCACCTGAGGTGCATTCGGCGTTGCTGACGGCCGGCCCGGGGCCGGGTTCACTGCTGGCCGCCGCCGCGCAATGGCAACAGCTGAGCGTGCAGTACGGTCAGGCAGCCGCCGAGTTGTCGACCGTCCTGGCCGACGTGCAGGGGAGCAGTTGGGAGGGGCTCAGCGCGGCCCAGTACGTCGCCGCGCACGTGCCGTACCTGGCCTGGCTGGAGGAGTCCGCGCTGGCGACGGCCGCGACGGCGGCACAGCATGAAACGGTGGCCGCCGCCTACGGCACCGCCGTCGCGACCATGCCGACGCTGGTGGAGCTGGCCGCCAATCATGTGACGAACGCCGCACTGGTGGCGACAAACTTCTTCGGTATCAACACGATTCCCATCGCGGTCAACGAGGCCGACTACGCGCGCATGTGGATACAGGCGGCCGACACCATGATCGTCTACCAAGCGGTCGCCGAGGTGGCCACGGCGGCGGTACCGCCCGCACAGCCGGCGCCGTCGATCGTCGCGCCCGGTGGGGAAGCCCGGCAACCGCTGTCGAACGCGCCCACCTCGCCGGGCCAACCACTGAGCGACCTCTGGCAGTTCCTCTCGCAACTCGGCACCACCGGCCAGGTCGACCAGATGCTCGAGAACTTCACACGCTTCTTCGAGCAGTTGGGCTTCAATCCCGCCACGTCCGCGGTGCTGGCCCTGGTGGCGTTGACGCTCTACGACATGCTCTGGTACCCCTACTACGCCTCCTACCTACTGCCACTGGCCTCGTTCTTCGCGCCGGCGCTCAGCGCGCTCGCGGCGCTGACGCTGGTGAAATCGCCAGTGCTGCCTGCCGTGGACGCGGCACCGGTGCCCGCCGAACCTGCCGTCGTTCAGCCCGCGGTGGTCGCGCCGCGCGCCCAGGGTGTGCCTCTCGTCCCCGGTATCCAGGTCGGTATGCCGCAGGCCTCCGGGCCCTCCGCGCCGGCGCCGATGACCGCCGGGGCCGGCGGCGCCGCGCCCGTAGCCAACCTGGTCTACGCCGTGCCCGGGCTGTCGCGACACGGGGCGGGGCCAGGGCCGGAATCGGGCAGTGAATCGCCCGATATCAGCACCGACAGCATCGATGCCGCAGCCTCCGCTCATGCCGTCGCCGCCGTCCGTGTCCGGGCCAAACGCGTGAGTCGAGCCCGGCGCGGAGCCCGGGGTTATCGCGATGAGCTTCCTGAGATGAAGGCCGATCTGACTGGCGCCGGCGACAATTCGCCGAGCGCACCCGTCGTCACGGCCGGCGCGCGCGGCGCGGGACCCGTCGGGTTCACCGGTGCGGTGACCACGGCGAGCACCGTACCGAACGGCATGGTGGAGCGGCTGCCGGCCGGTGCGAGCCCGTCGGCGCCATTGCTTCCGGCCACCTGGCTGTCCGGCGTGGCGGACGGGCGCGACCAGCAATAGCACGAATTGTGAAGGGGCGCGGAACTTTTCTCGAGGCCCTGACGACTAGATCAATTGAAGACAACAACCGAACGACTTTCTGCGTTGTGGGGCAATGAATTCCGCTGCCACACCGGCGTGGTGCAGCAAACTTGGGGAGGCGCGTCGATGACGCTCAATGTGCAGGGACGAGGGCTCGGAGCGCAGGTCGTCGGAATCGATCCGAGCAATCTGGGCAACATCTCGACCGACCAGCTCCGCGAAACCGTCTACGAGAACAAGCTTGTCGTCCTCAAGGGAGTCAAGCCGACACCCGCGCAGTTCATCGAGCTCGGCCGCATCCTCGGTGAGATCGTCACGTACTACGAGCCCGTGTACCACCACAACGAGCACCCGGAGATCTTCGTCTCATCCACCGAGGAAGGGCAGGGCGTGCCGCGCACCGGCGCGTTCTGGCACATCGACTACATGTTCATGCCCGAGCCCTTCGCGTTCTCCATGGTGATGCCGCTGACGGTCCCGGGCGCCGACCGCGGCACGTACTTCATCGACCTCAACAAGGTCTGGGAATCCCTGCCGCCGGCGCAGCAGGAGCCGGTGCGAGGCACCTTCAGCACGCATGATCCTCGGCGCCACATCAAGATTCGGCCCAGCGATGTGTACAAGCCGATCGGCGAGGTGTGGGACGAGATCAACCGCGCCACGCCACCGATCAAGTGGCCCACGGTGATCCGGCACCCACACACCGGCCAGGAAATCCTCTACATCTGCTCCACCGGCACCAGCAAGATCGAAGACGGTGACGGCGAAGTCCTCGACCCCACGGTCCTGCATGAACTCCTCACTGCCACCGGCCAGCTCGACGCCGAATTCGCGTCACCGTTCATCCATACGCAGCACTACGAGGTCGGTGACATCATCCTGTGGGACAACCGGGCGCTGATTCACCGGGCCAAACACGGCACTGCGACGGGCACACTGACGACGTATCGGCTGACCATGCTCGACGGCCTGGCGACGCCGGGGTACGCGGCATGAGCGCCCCCGAGCTGACCGCACCCGTCACCGAATGGCTTGACACCGAGCAGATTCCGGAAGAACTCCTGGCGCGAGTGCTGGAGCCCTACTCCTACAAAGGCTGCCGCTATCTCACGGACGCGACATACCGTGCCACCGGCGATTCGATGTTCGCGACGGGGAATTTCAGCATTCCCGAGTCGGTGTACATCCGCAGCACCGGGCACTTCAACGCCGTCGAACTGGTGCTGTGCTTCAACCAGCTCGCCTACTCGGCGTTCGCGCCCGCGGTCCGCCACGGCGAGATCGACGGCTTCCGGGGCTGGACGCTCGATGACTATTTCGAGAACCAGTTGGCCAGCATGCTGATCCGGTCCACCGCGTCGCGCTACAAACGGCAGATCGATGCGCGCAAGTTCTCCGCCCGACTGACATGCGAAGGCATCGAAGTCGTCGAGCGGACCTGGCGGTACCTGAAAGTGCCGTGCGCCATCGAGTTCCACGACGACGACGGCGGATCCGCGTCCGGCGAATTCGAACTCGCGATCCTCAACATCCCGTGAGCACCGTATTGGGGCGGCTGCTCGCGCAGGCGCAGCAGCACCCGCAGGCCATCGCGCTGCGGCGCTGTGACGGAACCAGCGCCGTCACGTACGGCCGGCTCCCCGCGGTGGTGAATCGGCTGGCCGCCGAGTTGCTGGACCACGGCGTTTCTCGCGGTGGCCGGGTATTCGTGATGTCCGACAACGGCCCCGAGACCTACGTCGCGGTGCTGGCGTGCGCACAACTCGGTGCCATCGCGGTGCTGGTGGATCGTGGTGTCCCGACCGCGACCGTCGCGCGCTTCGGCGACATCACCGGCCCCAGTGCGGTTCTCCTGACCCCGGGCGCGGACGCGACGGCACTGCCGAGTGCTCTCGGCGCGATCCCGGTGATCCTCGTCGACGTCGCGGAGCACAGAGACGACGCGCCCGTCGTCGCGCCGGCGGAACTGGGCGCCGACGATCCGCTGGCGATGATCTTCACCAGCGGCACCACCGGTGAGCCGAAAGCCGTACTGCTGGCCAATCGCACGTTCTTCGCCGTGGCCGACATCCTGGCGCGCGAGAACCTCACCTGGATCAGCTGGGTGGTGGGAGAAGCCACGTACTCGCCGCTGCCGGCCAGCCACATCGGCGGCCTGTGGTGGATCCTGAACTGCCTGATGCATGGCAGTGAATGTGTGACCGGCGGTGAGAATCCACGTCGCTGGCGGAGGTTCTCACCGCGAACCAGATCGCCTCGACCTGTCTGGTGCCCACGCTGCTGACGCGACTGGTGTCGGAGGTCAAGGCGGGTGTCGCGCTGCCGCCGCTGCGGATGATCGGCTACGGAGGCTCGCGTGCCATCGCGGCCGACGTGCACTTCGTCGAAGCGGCCGGCGTTCATGCGGCTCAGGTCTTCGGCCTGAGCGAAACAGGTTGTACCGCATTGTGTCTGCCGACGTCAGACGGATCGATCACCCGGATCGAGGCCGGCGCCGTAGGGCGGCCCTACCCCGGGGTCGAGGTCCGGCTGACCGGTGGAGACAGCGCTGACTCGGGCACGTTGTGGATCAAGTCACCGGCAAACATGTTGGGGTACTGGAACAATCCCGAGCGCACCGCTGAAGTCCTGGTCGACGGCTGGGTGAACACCGGCGACATCTTCGAGCGCGGTGCCGACGGGTACTTCTACATCAAGGGCCGGTCCGCGGAGATGATCATCTCCGGCGGCGTCAATGTCGCACCCGACGAGGTGGACCGCATCGCCGAGAGCGTCCCCGGTGTCGGCGCGGCGGCCTGCTTCGAAATCCCCGATGCCGAGTTCGGCGCGCTGATCGGCCTGGCGGTGATCCCGTCCGGGGAACTCGACGAAGGCCAGGCCCGCAAGCTCAAGCAGGCCATCGCGGCGCGCTATCGGGCGGAATCGGAGTCGATGGCCAGGCCGTCGACCATCACGCTGGTGACCGAGATACCGAGGACGCAGTCCGGCAAGGTCATTCGCACCGCACTGGCAGCGGCGGTCCATGGCTGACGGGCTCCGCGAACGCGTCCTGGCCGCTGTCGGCGACGTGCTCTACATCGACGCATCCGATCTGTTCGACGGCGACGCCACCGATCTGCGCGAGCTCGGGTTGGATTCGGTGCGGTTCGTCCTGCTGATGAAACGCCTTGGGGTGGATCGGGAATCGGAGCTGCTGAAGTGTCTGGCGCGTGAGCTGACGATCGCAGGCTGGGTCCGAGAGCTGGAGGGCATCCGTGGCGGCGTCTGACGACGGCCGGATTCCGCTGAGCATCTAGCAGCAGAACATCTATCACGGGGTGCTGCAGGACCCTGATCCCGCGCTGTATCTGATCGGCAAGAGTTACCGGTTCCGGCCGCTGGCGCCGGCGGCATTCCTGTCGGCGCTGGAAAACATGGTGCTGGACAACCCGATTCAGCTGTGCGTGCTGGAGCCGCCGGCGACCGGCGACGGCTATCCTGAGCTCGTCGCCCGGCTGCGGTTCGAGGACATCGCCCGCGTACAGCCCGGGCCAACTCGAACAGCGCCGGGGGAGCTGTGGGCCGACGGCATACTCGGTACCCCATTGGTGCGCTATGTCGTGCACACCGACGCCGACGGCCGGGTGGTGGGGATGGACGCACAGAGCCACCACATCCTGCTCGACGGCGCGGCGACCGCGATCATCGAAGCCGACCTGGCCCGGCATCTGGACGGGCCCGAGCAGAAGGCCGGCGCCGCAGCGGGTTTGGGGCTCCTTGCGGCGGCACACCGCAGTGAGCACGGGAAAGTGGCGGAATCCACCGAACGCCACGTCGGCGCGGTGCGTCGCGAACTGACCGACGGAGCCCGGCGCGGCAGTTCCGCGCCGGGCTCGGACGATGCGGCGCTCGGCACCGCCGGCCGCGGCGTGCTGCGGGAATCATGTCGAGTCGCTGACCGTGCCTATGACGAGATCGTCGCGCTCGCGGAGACCCGGCAGGTGCCGCTGAACATCCTTGTCGCGGCCGCCGCGACGGCGGTGCACGCGAGTCTGAGCCAGAGCACCGAGGCTCACCTCGTGCACCCGGTGGACAACCGCTTCGGCGCGCCGGAGTTGAATGTCGCCACCTGTCTGGTGAATTCGGTCGCGCACCCGGTTCGATTCGCGCCGTTCGCCGCGGTCCGGGACGTGGTGACCGCGATCGACCGGGGCTACGTCAAAGCGCTGCGACGCCGGTGGTTCCGTGAAGAGCGGTACCGCCGTATGCATCTGGCGATCACCCGCGGCGCACCCGTCGACGCACTGACGGTCAATTACCTGCGCGGCCGGTCCGCTGCGGAGCTGAGCCCGTACTTGTCCGAAGCCCCGGTGGTCACCGATATCGGTCCGGTGGAAGGGATGACGGTGGCCTGCGTCCACGATGAAGCGCGGCGCACCATCGACTTCGCCATCTGGACCCGGGACGATCAACCCGAAGGTGCGGGCCAAACCGGCGTCGTCGACCGCATCGTCGCGGCCCTGCGAGCGATGGACGCGCACTGGGACCTACCGATCGCGCTGACCGTCGGCGAGTGGTCCGGGCTCGCCGCCGACGGCCGGCTCGAAGCGGGCAGCGGGATACCGGTGCAACGACCAGCCGGTGCGGGCGGATGGTTCCTCGACGTGGATCTCGGCCAGTGCCGCGGACCCGGCGTCGACCAGTGGATCGCCGAGATCGTCGGCCGCGGTGTCGATCCCGGCGACGTACTGGTCTTCGTCGACGACGATTCCCAGCGTGCGGTCGAGCTCCTGATTGCCTGCCACCTGGCAGGCTGCGGCTACAGCGTCTGCGCGACACCCGGCGACGTGGCTGCACGCGTCGAGGCCATCGCCGAGCAGTGCGCCATCGGTGCACACGCGGTCGAGCTCATCGGCCCTCGCGCCGAGTTGGACGGCGCGACACGACAAGTCGTCGAAGAACGCATCGGCAAGGTTGGCCGCGACCACCTGCTGGGCTCCCGGCTCGCGTACGTGATGCCGACGTCCGGCTCGACGGGGAACCCCAAACTTGTTCCCGTGACGCACGGTTCGCTGGCGATCTTCTGTGCCGCGGCGCGGGACGCCTACGGCTGGGGGCCGGCGGACACCATCCTGCAGTGTGCCCCGCTGACCTCGGACATCAGCGTCGAGGAGATTTTCGGCGCCCTGTCGTGTGGCACGCGCGTGGTGCGGTCCGCCGGGATGCGCGCCGGTGACATGCCCGCGTTGACGCGCGATGTCGCGGCGCACCTCGCCACCGTGCTCGACCTGCCCGCCGCGGTCTGGCACCTGCTGTGCGAGGACGACGCGGCGTTGGCGGCGCTGGGCGGCTCGGCGCTGCGCCAGGTGATCATCGGCGGGGAGGCCGTCCGCCCGGCTGCTGTCGACAAATGGCTGGATTCGGCTGCGGGCCAAGGTATCTCGCTGGTCTCGACGTACGGCCCGACCGAGACGACGGTGGTCGTCACGCACTTGCCGATCGGTGCCGATGAACCCGCGCGTGCCAGGGCGCGGCTAGGGCGCCCGCTGGTACCCGGCTCGGTGTTCGTCGCGTTCGGCGAGGTCGTTGTCGTCGGGGAGCTGGTGTCGGCCGGCTACATCGGGCTGGACAACGCGAGCTTCGGCACCGTGCAGGCGCCGGACGGCTCCCGGCAGCGGGTGTTCGCCACCGGCGACCGCGTGACGCCAGACGGCGGCCATCCCGTGCTGGCCGGGCGCCGTGACGCCGTGGTCAAGATCGCCGGTAGGCGGTTCGACACCGCCGCGCTGCTGCGCAAGTTGGCGGCGGCCCCCGAGATATCCGATGTCGCCGTGGAACCGGCCGGAAACGGCCTGGGTATCTGGTTCCAATCCGCACTGACCCGCACCGGACACGACGATCCGGCTGCACGTGCCCGAGTTCGGAGCCTGGCAAGAGGCCAAGGGACACCGGCGTTCTCCGTCTTCGGCGTCCCGGGCATCCCACGACAGCCCAATGGAAAAGTCGACCGCGCGAAACTCACTGCGAACATTGAGGTTCCGTGCGACGAAGCCGATCAGGATCCGCGGGCCGCCGCGCTTGCCGAGCTGTGGAGCCGGATGCTGGAACGTCCCATCGGGCCCAGCGCATCGCTGTTGGATGAGGGCATCGGGTCACTGGACCTGATCCGGATCCTGCCGGAGACGCGACGATTCCTCGACTGGCAGCTGTCCATTCTCGATCTGATCGGTGCGGACTCCGCGGCCAATGTCGTCGACCGCCGGCCTGACATCGACACCTGGATGGACGACGAGACCGCGGCCCAGATCGCCGACGATCTGGCGGCGGTGGGGCACCCGGCGGCACCGGCCGCCCGCGAGCGCTCACGCGGGGGCAGCGCACAGACCGTCGTGATCCTGGGTGCCTCGGGCATTCTCGGCACCGGCTTCGCGCAGGCGATTCTCGACCGCAGACATGCCGGCCTCGACTGCCCCGACGTCGTGTTCGCTGCCAGATCACCACTGCCCGAACACAACCCGTGGTCCGGTGCGCAATCGGTCGACGGCGTCGACGTCGTGCGGATACCTGACCACCTCACCGCCGCGGAGCTGGGTGCGCTTCTGGACAGCGTCGGCGCCCGCACCGTCGTGAACTGCATCGGCAACACGAATGTGTTGGTGCCCTACCACCGGCTGCGGGCCGCCAACGTGTCGGCGGTGGCGTCGTTCGCCGATGCGTGTGCGCGGCGCGGCGCCGGTTTGGTGCAGCTGTCGACCTTCGTGGTCAACGCCGACGTGACGGCGCCCCGCGTCACCGACCCCCGCCACGCGCCGTACCCCTATGCCGCGTCGAAGGCGTTGGCGGAGATCGCCGTGTCCCGCGCCGCGAGCGATCTGGACTTCTCGGTGGTGCGGCTGCCCCGGGTGCTGGGCGACGCCCGCCAACTCGCGCAATCGTCGGACATCCTGGTCGCGATGGTCGATGCCTGCACCACGCTGCGGATGTGCCCGGTGGTGCCCGTCACCGAAGAGGTCACCACCGGCGTGGCCGCCGCCCACAGCATTCTCGGTCTGCTTCCGCAGCTGTCACCGGCGGTCGAGCTGGGCCGCGGCATGGCGGTACTGCGCGGCGAGAAAGTCTCCTACACAGCGTTTCTCGGCAGCCTCGGATTCGAGGCCATCGCCCTCGCGGAGTGGAAGGACCGGCTGGACCGCAGCGGGTGGGCCGCCCGAAATCCGCAGCGCTGGGCGGTACTCGATGCGTGGGTCGGGTTGGGTGCCAGATTGCGGGGCCGCACGTATGCCGACTATCTGGCCGAATATCCCAGTGTCGACGTCGATTTCGCGGCTGTCGCGGAATGCACCAGTGCGCCTGAGCCACTTCGCGGTGTCTTCGGCGCTGATCAGATTGTGAGGAAATGACATTGACGGATGTGACTCAGCCCCGGCAGGAGGCACCGGAAGTCGGCACCAGCCATCTCGACATCACCGGAATGTCGTGCGTCATGTGTGCCCGCCGCGTGCAGAAGACACTCAACAAGATCGACGGCGTGCACGCGTCGGTCAGTTTTGCCACCAAGACCGCCACCATCGAGACCGCCCGTGACGTCGGCCCGGCCGAACTGTGCGACGCCGTCGTGGCAGCGGGCTATGGCGCCGTACCACGCGCCGAGGCGCCCGTGGTGGAGGACTCGGCGCGCGGCCCACTGCAGCGGCTCGTCGGCAGCCTGCTCGGCCGCGGGTAGCGACAGGTTTGTCCTAATTTGTGGGCCCCATGGCGTAGACGCCATGGGGCTGGGCGTCGCACGATAGAGGCGTGACGCGATCTGTGGTGCTGCTCGGCTTTCGCGGGGTGCAGGCCCTCGACGTCGTCGGCCCGTTCGAGGTGTTCACCGGTGCCACGCTGCAGCTGGCTGCGATGGGACGGAGCGACGACGGCTACGCGCCGGTCCTGGCCGCGGCCGACGGCGGTCCTGTCACCACCTTGACCGGGCTCGAGTTCGTCACCAAGCCGCCGCCCGACCCGAACGAACCGATCGACACCATCGTGCTGCCCGGCGGCATGGGGGTCGACGAAGCCCGGGCCGACCCCGCCGTCATCGACTGGATTCGCACCGCCGCACCGCACGCGCGCCGCATCGTCAGCGTCTGCAACGGCGCGTTCCTCGCCGCGGAGGCCGGCCTGCTCGACGGCTGCTCGGCTACCACGCACTGGGCCTCGGCAGAGAAACTGGCCAGTGAATTCCCCTGCATCGCAGTCGATGCCGATCCGATCTTCGTCCGCAGCTCGGATCAGGTGTGGACGGCGGCGGGCGTCACCGCGGGCATCGATCTGGCACTGGCGCTCGTCGAAGACGACTACGGCACCGACGTCGCCCAGAACGTCGCCCGGTGGCTGGTGCTGTACCTGCGCCGGCCCGGCGGGCAGACGCAGTTCGCGCCGCCGGTCTGGATGCCGCGCGCCAAGCGGGAACCGATTCGCGACGTGCAGGAGCTCATCGAGGCCGAACCCGCTGGGGCGCACAGTGTTCCGGAGCTGGCGCGCGCCGCTGCGATGAGCCCGCGGCACTTCACCCGGACGTTCACCGCCGAGGTGGGGGAGCCGCCGGCGGCGTACGTCGAGCGGGTCCGCACCGATGCGGCCCGTCGGCAGCTCACCGAGACCGACGACACCGTCACCGCCATCGCCGCGCGGTGCGGCTTCGGCAGCGCCGAGACGCTGCGTCGCAGTTTTGTTCGGCGCGTTGGGGTTTCACCAGATCAGTACCGCAGAACTTTCGCGCACGCGAGGAGCAGAGAAGGCGCGAGGTAGGGAGAAATCATGCAAGTTGCCATCGTCCTGTACCCGGGGTTCACGGCCCTCGACTTCATCGGGCCCTATGAGTCGTTGCGCTGGCTGCCGGATACCGAGGTCCGGTTCGTCTGGCACGAGCCGGGCCCGATCGTCGCCGACTCCGGCGTGCTGCTGGTGGGCGCCACCCACTCGTTCGACGAGACGCCGACGCCCGACATCATCCTGATCCCGGGCGGCTTCAGCACCCTGGAGCACGCGCGCGACGAGAAGCTGCTGGACTGGCTGCGGCGAGCCCACGAGACCACCACGTGGACGGCGTCGGTGTGCTCCGGTTCGGTGATCCTGGGCGCGTCCGGACTGCTGAAGGGCAAGCGCGCGACGTCGCACTGGGCGGCCGTGCAGCTGCTGCGCACGTTCGGCGTCGAACCCGTCACCGATGAGCGCATCGTGCAGTCGGCCGACCGCATCGTCACCTGCGCGGGTGTCTCGGCCGGCATCGACCTCGGCCTGTGGCTGGCCGCCCAGATCGCCGGTGAGGACAAGGCCAAGGCGATCCAGCTGTCCATGGAATACGACCCGCAACCGCCGTTCGACTCCGGGCACATGTCGAAGGCCTCGGCGGCCACCAAGGCCAGTGCGACGGCCCTGATGTCGCGTGAGCTCCTCAAGCCGACGGCACTCAAGCACACCACGGCACTGCTGTGGGACCAGGCCGTCAAAAAGGTCCGTTCCCGCCGTTGACCTCGCGATTTGTGCACGATTTTCCGCGCCCACCGCGGAAAATCGTGCACAAATCCCGGGTCCAGTAACCTCGGCCGGGTGAATCTGGCATACGACGACCGTGGCGGATCCGGCGAGCCGGTGCTGTTCATCGCGGGACGGGGCGGCGCGGGCCGCACCTGGCACCTGCATCAGGTACCGGCGTTTCAGCGGGCCGGCTTCCGCTGCATCACGTTCGACAACCGCGGCATCGGCGCCACTGAGAACGCCATCGGCTTCTCCACCGACCAGGCGGTCGCGGACACGGCGTCGTTGATCAACAAGGTCGTCGGCGGCCCGGTGCGCGTCGTCGGGGTGTCGATGGGGTCCTTCATCGCCCAGGAGCTCATGGTCGCCCGGCCCGAGCTGGTGTCCTCTGCGGTGCTCATGGCCACGCGCGGCCGGGAGGATCGCGCCCGCACGTTCTTCCGGGAGGCCGAGCGCGCGCTGCTGGCCGCCGGTATCGAGCTGCCGCCCGAGGTGGACGCGAAAAACCGGCTGCTGGAGAACTTTTCACCCAAGACCCTGAACGACGACCGTGCCGTCCAGGACTGGATCGAGATGTTCACCATGTGGCCGACCAAGCCGACTCCGGGGCTGCGCGCGCAGCTGGCCGTCGCGCCGGAGACCAACCGGCTGCCGGCCTACCGCCAGATCGCGGTGCCGGTACAGGTCATCGGCTTCGCCGACGACGTCGTGCTGCCTCCGCATCTGTCCAAGGAGGTGGCCGACGCGATCCCGCTGGGCCGCTACCTGGAAATCCCCGACGCCGGGCACCTCGGCTTCATCGAGCGTCCCGATGCGGTGAACGCCGCCATGTTGGAATTCTTCGCCGCCAACCCGGTGTGACACGCTGTAGCAATGAACCCGTCGACGATTCAGGCGCGGGTCGTCGTCGACGAACTGATTCGCGGCGGCGTCCGCGATGTGGTGCTGTGCCCCGGTTCGCGTAACGCTCCGCTGGCGTTCGCGCTGGCCGACGCCGACCGGGCCGGCCGCTTGCGGCTGCATGTCCGTATCGACGAGCGCACCGCCGGTTACCTGGCGGTCGGCCTCGCGGTGTCCGCCGGCTCACCGGTGTGCATCGCGATGACGTCGGGCACCGCGGTGGCCAATCTCGGCCCGGCGGTGATCGAGGCCAACTACGCCCGCGTGCCGCTGATCGTGCTGAGCGCCAACCGGCCGTACGAGCTGCTGGGCACCGGCGCCAACCAGACGATGGAACAGCTCGGCTATTTCGGCAATCAGGTGCGGGCCACCATCAGCCTCGGCCTGGCCGAGCCGACGGCCGACGTGGCCGCGGCCAACGCGCAGTGGCGGTCGGCGACGTGCCGGGTCCTGGTGGCGGCCAAAGGTTCTCGTACCGCCAATGCCGGACCCGTGCAGTTCGACATCCCGCTGCGGGAGCCGCTGGTCCCGGACACCGCCGAAGATGGCCCCTACGCGCCGGAAGGCCGTCCCGACGGCCGGCCGTGGACCTACACCCCGCCCGTCACGTTCGACCAGCCCCTCGAGATCGACCTGACGGCCGACACCGTCGTCATCGCGGGCCACGGCGCGGGCCGCCACGAGAACCTGGCGCACCTGCCGACCGTCGCCGAACCGACGGCGCCCCCGGCCGACAACCCGCTGCACCCGCTCGCGCTGTCGCTGGTCCGGCCGCAGCAGGTGATCATGCTGGGCCGGCCCACGCTGCACCGGCCGGTCTCCACCTTGCTGGCCGACCCGCACACGCCCGTCTACGCGCTGACCACCGGCCCGCGCTGGCCCGACGTGTCGGGCAACTCGCAGGCCACCGGCACCCGCGCCATCACGTCGGGGACGCCGGATCCGTCCTGGCTCGCGAAGTGTGCCGAAGCCAACACCCGCGCCGAGCACGCCGTGCGTGACCAGCTCGCGGCCTACGAACTGACCACCGGCCTGCACGTGGCGGCCGCCGTCGCCGACGGTCTGCGGCCCGGTGACCAACTGGTGCTCGGCGCCTCCAACCCGGTGCGTGACGCCGCTCTCGTCGGGCTGAACTCGCACGGCATCTCGGTACGGTCCAACCGCGGCGTCGCCGGTATCGACGGCACGGTATCCACCGCGATCGGCGCCGCGCTCGCCCACGCCTCGGGCCGGACCGTGGCGCTCATCGGTGACCTGACCTTCGTCCACGACAGCTCGGGCCTGCTGATCGGCCCCACCGAGCCGACACCGAAGGCGCTGACCATCGTGGTCTCCAACGACAACGGCGGTGGCATCTTCGAGCTGCTGGAGCAGGGTGATCCCCGGTTCTCCGACGTGTCGTCGCGCATCTTCGGCACCCCGCACGACGTCGACGTCGCCGCCCTGTGCCGGGCGTACCACGTCGAGTGCCGGCAGGTGGAGGCCGACGGACTGGCCGCCGCGCTGCGCGAACCGTTCGAGGGGATGCGGGTGCTGGAGGTCAAGGCCGACCGGTCCACCCTACGGTCGTTGCACGCTTCGATACGGGCGGCGATCAAGGCCGCTCCGTGATTCCCGAACCCCTGCGCTGCCGGTTGAACACGTTGTGGGACAACCTGATTCTGCGCCTCTTCGGCAACGGCAAGGAGACCCGGTCACAGCGGGTCATCCGCCGGATCCGGATCGGCATCGTCATCATGGCCTGCCTGGTGACACTGCAGTCGGTGCTGCTGGTGCTGGGGGCGTGGCGCAACGATCAGCAGATCGAGCACAACATGGGGACGGCGGCCGCCGAGGTGCTCTCGGCCGGTCCGCGGCGCTCCACCATCGAGTTCGTGACGCCCGACCGCGTCACCTACCGGCCCGAGCTGGGCGTGCTGTACCCGTCCGAGCTGGAAACCGGGATGCGCATCTACGTCGAATACGACCGCAGCAACCCGGACCTGGTGCGGGTGCAGAACCGCAACGCGTCGCTGGCCGTCATCCCGGCCGGCTCGATCGCCGTCGTCGGCTGGTTGGTCGCCGGTGTGCTGCTCGGCATCGTCACTCTCGTGCAGCGCCGACTGGGTTAGGTCTGCCGTCCCGCCGTCAGCTTCGCCAGCCACTCGGTTTCCTGGATGTCCACCACGGTGTTGCCGGTGAGGTCGTACACCGTGGGTGTGCCGGCGTCGCCGTCGCGGATCTCCTGCAGCCGGGTCTCGTTGGTCATCGTCATCTCGTCGGTGTCGACGGCGTGTTCACCGAACTGGATGGTGGCCACCGCCTCGGCGCTGACGCCGGAGTCGGCGGCCCAGCCCGCGAGCTGACCGTCCGACGGCGCCGACCCGCCCGGATTCTGGTGGCCCCACAGCGTCGCGACGTACGCCTGCAGGGCGGGCGCCGACGTGCCGTGTGCTGCGGCGAGGAACATCGCGTTGGCGACCTTGGCCGAATAGCCGTACTCGGTGTCCAGGAAGGTCACCGGGCGGTAGGTGACGGTCAGCAGACCGAGGGCGATCATGCTCTTCATCTCCGGCCCGTCGGTGTCCTGCAGGTGCGCGCAGTGAGTGCATTGCGGCTCGGTGTACACCTCGATCTGCGCGGGGGCGTCGGGCCGGCCCGCGATGATGCCGAAGCCGTCCGCGGTGAGGGTGACGCCCGGCAGATCCGGGTCCCGCAGTGCCGATCCGGTGACGGTGCGGCCGCAGCCGGTTGATGCGGTGAGAAGCGCCAGCGCGGTGGCCAGAACAAGGATCAGCCGAGGTAGACGCATGCCGACCCCTTTCTCGCCGCGGTGCGACAGACGATACCGGTGGTACCCGAGTTGTGCGTGTCTTCGCGTCGCGGATCCCTGACGGTCACCTGACGGTCAGGCTGCGCTGCCAGCCTGCAGGTGTGCGAGTTGCGATCGTGGCGGAGTCCTTTCTCCCGAATGTCAACGGCGTCACCAATTCGGTGCTCCGGGTGCTGGAGCACCTCCACCGGAACGGCCATGAGGCGCTGGTCATCGCGCCCGACACGCCCCGGGGGGAAACGCCCGCGGACACGTTCCACGGCGATGTGCCCGTGCACCGTATCCCGTCCCGGATGTTCCCCAAGGTGACGTCGTTGCCGCTGGGTGTGCCGCGGCCGCGAATGGTGCGGGTACTGCGCGATTTTCAGCCTGACGTGGTGCACTTGGCGTCGCCGGCGCTGCTGGGTTACGGCGGGCTGCACGCCGCGCGCTTCCTCGGCATCCCGACCGTCGCGGTGTTTCAGACCGACATCGCCGGTTTCGCGCAGAGTTACGGCGTCGGCATGATGACGAAAACCGCGTGGGCCTGGAACCGGCACCTGCACTCGCGTGCCGACCGGACCCTGGCGCCGTCCAGCGCGACGATGGAAGACCTTGTCACCCATCGCATTCCGCGCGTCCACAAGTGGGGTCGCGGCGTCGACGTCACGGGTTTCGCGCCGTCGGCGCGCAGCGCCGCGCTGCGGGCGCAGTGGTCGCCCGAAGGCAAGCCGGTGGTGGGTTTCGTCGGCCGTCTGGCGCCGGAGAAGCACGTGGAGCGGCTGGCCGCGCTGGCCGGCCGCGACGACCTGCAGCTTGTCGTGGTCGGCGAGGGCATCGACCAGACCAAGCTCGAAAAACTCATGCCCACAGCAGTTTTCACCGGCGCACTGTACGGCCGGGAACTGGCCACGGCATACGCCAGCATGGACGTTTTCGTGCACCCGGGGGAGCACGAGACCTTCTGTCAAGCCGTCCAGGAGGCCATGGCGTCCGGTCTGCCGGTCATCGCGCCCGACGCCGGCGGCCCGCGTGACCTGGTGACGCCCATGCACACCGGATTGCTCTTGCCGGTAGCGGATTTCGAGGCGGCGCTGCCGGCCGCGGTCGATCACCTGCTCGCCGAGCGGTCCCGCTACTCGCTCGCCGCCCGCCGCAGCGTGCTGGGCCGCACCTGGCCCGCCGTGTGCGACGAACTGCTCGGCCACTACGCCGCCGTCCTCGGCGAGCGCCGCGCACTCGCTGCCTAGTCATCTCCCGCGAGCATTTCCGCGCACGCCACCTCCCGCGAGCGTGCGTGTTTGCACGGCGACACACCGCATTTGGTGTACAAAAACGTCCCGCTCGCGGCCGCCGAGCGCGACGAAACTGCACATGCTGATCGAGCGTGCGCAGAAACACGCACGCTCGATCAGAGAAGATCAGCTCACATGGACCAGGTCGTACACATACGAGCGGTCGTCCTTGCGACTCACCCACGCACCCTCGGGCGGCAGGTAACCGAACCCCGCGTGGTCGAACGGGCGACTCGACACCGCACCACGCTCCGTGCACACCACCCATCCGAAGTGCGGCAGCCGTCGGCACCAGATGTCCAGATCGACCCGCTTGTACGACGGAAACCCGTGCGCCTCGCCGTCTTCGGTGAACTCATAGGTCAACCCGTCGTCCCGTCGGACGAATTTCAATCCCGCCATCGGAGTTCCTTCGTTCAGCCCTGCGCCAGCTCGGACACCGGCTGCCACTCTTCCCAGGTGCGCAACCGGTTTTCGTAGTCGGTCTTGGCGATCTGCAGCGGTGCGCTGCCGAAAAAGACTCGCAGCGGCGGCTTTTCGGCGTCGACGATCTTGAGCACCGCGGCCGCCGAGGCCTCCGGGTTGCCCGGTACCGCATTGCGCTCGCTGCGCCAGCGCGCGACATCTGCCCGAAGTCCTTCGTACTCCGGCAGTTCCGTGGTCCGCTTCGCCGACGCGCCGCCCCAGTCGGTCGAGAAGCCACCGGGCTCGATCAAGGTGACGTGAATACCGAACCGCTCCACTTCGGCGGCCAGCGACTGTGAGAAACCCTCGAGCGCCCACTTGGACGCGTGGTACGCGCCGAGGCCCGCGAATGCGCTGATGCCACCGATCGAGGACACCTGGATGATGTGCCCGCTGCCCTGCGCCCGCAGGTACGGCAGCGCCGCCTGCGTGATCCACAGCGCGCCGAACACGTTGGTTTCGATCTGGTCCCGCGCCTCGGCCTCCGACAACTCCTCGATGAAACCGAACTGGCCGTAGCCCGCATTGTTGACGACGACGTCCAGCCGGCCGAAGTGCTCGTGCGCCGCCTTCACAGCGGCGAAGTCGGCGTCGCGGTCGGTGACGTCGAGCGCGATGGGCAACAGCGCGTCGCCGTACTTGGCGACGAGGTCGTCGAGCGTCGACACGTCCCGCGCCGTCGCGGCCACCTTGTCGCCGCGCTCCAGCGCCGCGGCCGTCCACTCGCGTCCGAACCCGCGCGATGTCCCCGTGATGAACCAGACTTTTTGACCCATGCGGCTTACAGCTCCCGTGGTGGCCGTTCCATTCCCGGGGCCGCCGCAGACGCGGGGCGCAGGACCAGCCGGTAGCGTCATATCCGTGAGTCGCGCGTCATTGGAGAAGGATCCGCACGAGGTTGCGTCGATGTTCGACGGCGTCGCCCGTCGCTATGACATCACCAACACCGTGCTGTCCCTGGGTCAGGACCGGTTCTGGCGGCGGCAGACGCGCGCCGCGCTGGGCATCGGCCCAGGTGACAAGGTTCTGGACCTCGCCGCCGGGACGACGGTGTCGACCGTCGAGCTCGCGACGTCGGGCGCCTGGTGTGTGGCCTGCGACTTCTCGGTCGGGATGCTCGCCGCCGGCGCAGCCCGCAACGTCCCGAAGGTGGCCGGTGACGCCACCAAGCTGCCGTTCGACGACGGCGTCTTCGACGCGGTGACCATCAGCTTCGGGCTGCGCAACGTCGTCGACTTCAGCGCCGGCCTGCGCGAGATGGCCCGGGTGACGCGGCCCGGCGGCCGCCTGGTGGTGTGCGAGTTCTCCACGCCCACCAACCGCCTCTTCGCGACGGCCTATAAGGAGTACCTGATGAAGGCGCTCCCGACGATGGCCACCGCGGTGTCGTCCAACCCCGGGGCGTACGTCTATCTCGCCGAGTCGATCCGGGCGTGGCCCGATCAGGACGACCTGGCCTGCAAGATCGAGGCGGCCGGCTGGTCGCAGGTGCGCTGGCGCAACCTGACCGGAGGGATCGTCGCGCTGCACGCCGCTGTCAAGCCGTGAGCCTGCCCGTCCTCGCCGTCGCCGGCTTCCTCGGTGCGGGCAAGACCACGCTGCTGAACCACCTGCTGCGTAACGGCCGCGGGGCGCGAATCGGCGTGCTGGTCAACGACTTCGGGTCCGTCAACATCGACGCGATGCTGGTCGCCGGTCAGGTCGACGCCATGGCGTCACTGTCCAACGGGTGCATCTGCTGTGTCGCCGAGGACGGTGAGGTGGCTGAGATGCTGGGCAAGCTGGCCGCCGTCCGCCCGGCCCTGGATCTGATCGTGGTGGAGGCCAGCGGCGTCGCCGAGCCGCCCGCGGTGGCGCGCACCATCATGACGGCCGATTCGGATGACTTCCACTACGCCGGCCTGATCCTGGTGGTCAACGGATGCGAGCCGGAGTTCGGGCACGGGCTGCCGGTGGCCGACCTGGTGGTGCTCAACCGGGCAAGTGAAGTCGCCGACGTCGACGCCGTGCTGGCCCGGATTCGCGCGCAGAATCCGCGAGTCCCCGTGCAGCCCACCGATTTCGCGCGCATCGACCCGACGCTGCTTATCGACATTCCGGAACGCGCCCCGCAGGCCCAGCTGTCGTTCGACGAGCTGCTGCACGACGATCACGACCACGACCATCCCGTCTACCAGTCCGTCGAATACATCACCGGCGACGTGCTGAACCCGCGCCGCTTGCTGGCCCTGCTGCGTGACCGGCCCGAAGGGCTTTACCGGGCAAAGGGTTTCGTCGACTTCGGCGCCGGACACCGATACCTGCTGCAGCTGGTGGGCGGCTCCCTGCGGCTGCAGAAGCGGCGCGGCACCGGCACCCAACTGGTGTGCATCGGCACCGGCATGGACACCGAGAAGGTGCGGGCGGCGCTGCACGAGTGCACCACCGAACCGGCCGACGAGAACGCCATCCTCGGAGTCCACAAGTACGTGATGCCGTAGGCCCCGGATATCCTGACTCCTCACCTGAGTTCGAGGAGATGTGTTGTTCAAGGTCAATGAGTACTTCGATGGCAAGGTCGCATCGATCGCGTTCGCGCCCGCCGAGGGCCCCGCGACCGTCGGCGTCATGGCGGTCGGCGAATACGAATTCGGCACCTCGAGCCGCGAGATCATGCACGTGGTGTCCGGCGCCCTGACCGTCAAGCTGCCCGGCAGCGACGAGTGGGAAACCTTCGCCGCCGGAACGCAATTCACCGTGCCGGCCGACAGCAAGTTCGGCGTCCGCGTCGAGGTCGAGACCGCCTACCTCTGCGAATACCGGTAACTTTCCGCCCACGGTGAACTTGGTCGCGACTTTTTCGCAAAGTCTCGACCAAGTTCACTTTGTGCACCAAGATGAGGCATGCCCTACGGACGCCTCGCTGATCCCGATTCCATCATCGGCACCGACCGCCGCTCTGACCCGCGCATGGTCAAGGCCCTCGCCGCATTCGGCATGGACGGCCGCCTCCCGGAACCGCCGCTGACGGTCGACGCCCCGCTGGCGCAGCGCCTCGAGTTCACCGCGTTCGCGGAGCAGGGGACCGGTGCCGTGCTGAAGATGCTGGGGGACCAGGCCCCCGCACCTGAGGGCGTCACCACCACGACCACCACCATCACCGGTGCCGACGGCAACGAGATCACGCTGTTCATCAGCCGACCCACCGATGCCGACGGTCCGCTGCCCGCGGTTGTGCACCTGCACGGCGGTGGCATGGCGATCCTCAGCGCCGCCGACATCCAGTACGTCCGCCTCCGCGAAAACCTTGCGGCCGCAGGGCTCGTCGTCGTCGGCGTCGAGTTCCGTAATTCGGGCGGCGCGCTCGGTCCGCACCCGTTCCCGGCCGGGCTCAACGACGGCGCGGCGGCCGTGCGCTGGACGGCGGCGCACAAAGACGAGCTCGGGATCAGCCACCTGATCGTGTCGGGGGAGTCCGGCGGTGGGAACCTGACGCTGACGGTCGCGCTGAAAGCCAAGCGGGAGGGCTGGATCGACGAGATCGCCGGCGTCTACGCCCAGTGCCCGTACATCTCGAACCGGTGGCTCGAGGACGCCGAGGACCTGCCGTCGCTGCGGGAGAACGACGGGTACTTCATCAGCTGCCTCCAACTGGCGCTGCTGGGTTCCATCTATGACCCCGACCAGCAGCACGCGCAAGACGGCACCTGCTGGGCCGGGGCGGCCACCAGTGTGGAGTTGGAAGGCCTTCCGCCGCATGTCATTTCGGTCAACGAGCTCGACCCGCTGCGCGACGAGGGCCTGATCTACTACCGCAGGCTGGCCGCGGCCGGCGTCAGCGTCGTCGGGCGGATCGTCGCCGGCACCTGCCACGCCGGGGACATCCTGCTCGCCGGCGCCATGCCCGAGGTCTTCGCGGCCACCGTCCGCGACATCGTCGGGTTCGCGCGGTCGGTCAGCTGAACGGCTTGCGCTGATCCAGCCGGCGCGAGCCACGTCCGGCCCGGCGCCAGATGCGGGCGATCATGTCGGTGTCCTCCTCGGTCACGAGGTTGCCCATGGCCCGGACCGCGACCGTCATCAGGTACTGCGACCGCATCGCGACAGGACCCGTCAGCGGCAGGAACCTCGGCAGCGTCAGCAGGATCGCCAATCGGCGGGCCACGGAGAACCCGGCCGCGTAGTGCTGCTGCAGCAGTGCGGGCCAGGCCGCGTTCAGATCACCCGAGCCGAGCAGATCGGCGGCCAGCCGGCCCGTCTCCAGGCCGTAGTCGATGCCCTCGCCGTTGAGCGGGTTGACGCACGCGGCGGCGTCGCCGACGAGCATCCAGTTCGGTCCCGCGACGCCCGACACCGCGCCGCCCATCGGCAGCAGCGCCGACTTGGCCAGCCGCGGCTGCCCCTCGAAGCCCCATTCGTCGCGGCGCAGGTTGGTGTAGTGGGCGAGCAGCGGGCGCAGTGCGGCGTCGGCCGGGCGTTTCTCGGTGGCCAGCGCACCCACGCCGATGTTCACGTCACCGTTGCCCAGCGGGAAAATCCAGCCGTAGCCCGGCAGCACCTCCCCCGCGGGGGAGCGCAGCTCCAGGTGCGACGTGATCCACGGCTCGGCGTGCCGCGGCGTCGCGATGTAGGCGCGGATCGCGACGCCGTACACGGTCTCTTGGTGCCATTCCCGGCCCAGGACCCGGCCCAGCGTCGAGCGGGCGCCGTCGGCCACGATGAGTTCGGTGCAGCTCACCTCTTGCCCGTCGTCGAGCTGCAACGTCGTCACCCGGCCGGCGGCATCGTGGGAGACGCCGACGGCCTTGACGCCCAGCAGCATCTTCGCGCCGGAGTCGGCGGCCACCTGACGAATCCGGTCGTCGAGTTCGGTGCGGGGCACGGCGCTGCTGGCGGCCGGGAACGACGGCCCCGGCCAGCGCACCTCGCGCTGCGCGCCGAAGCCGGCCAGCCGCAGCCCGTGGTGGCTGATGTGGCCGTCGAGCCAATCGCCGAGTCCCAGCTCACGCAGTTCGGCGATGGCCCGCGGCGTCAGCCCGTCGCCGCAGGCCTTGTCCCGGGGAAACTGCGCCGAGTCGATCACCAGGACGTCGCGGCCCCGGCGCGCTGCCCAGGCGGCAGCGGCGGAACCTGCCGGCCCGGCTCCGACCACGACCACATCTGCGTGCACGACCATGCCGCCCAGTATGTTGGACCCATGAAGACACCAGCGACAGTGGTCGCGGGCGTGGACTTTGGTGACGCCGCCTTCGCAGCGCAGGTTCGTGACGCGGTCGCGCGCATCGAAGACCTGATGTCGACCGAGCTGGGCAAAGCCGACGAGCTGATGGCCGAAGCGGTCCAGCACCTGTTCCAGGCCGGTGGCAAGCGGTTCCGTCCGCTGTTCACCGTGTTGTCGGCGTCGCTGGGGCCGGACCCCGACAACAACGACGTCGCGATCGCCGGCGCCGTGATCGAGCTGGTGCACCTGGCGACGCTCTACCACGACGACGTCATGGACGAGGCGCAGGTGCGGCGCGGCGCGGACAGCGCCAACGCCCGCTGGGGCAACAACATCGCGATCCTGGCCGGCGACTACCTGTTCGCCACCGCCTCGCGGCTGGTGTCCCGGCTGGGGCCCGACGCGGTGCGCGTCATCGCCGACACCTTCGCCCAGCTGGTGACCGGCCAGATGCGCGAGACCCGTGGCGCCCTCGAAGGCGCCGACCCCGTCGAGCACTACCTGAAGGTCGTGTACGAGAAGACGTCATGCCTGATCGAGGCGTCCGGCCGGTTCGGTGCGACGTTCTCCGGCTCCGATGAGGAGCAGATCGAGCGGCTGAGCCGGCTCGGCGGCATCGTCGGCACCATCTTCCAGATCTCCGACGACATCATCGACATCGACAGCGATCCCGACGAATCGGGCAAGGTGCCGGGAACCGATCTGCGCGAAGGCGTACACACCCTGCCGGTGCTGTACGCGCTGCAGGAGACCGGACCCGACGCCGACCGGCTGCGGGTGTTGCTGGCCAAGCCCATCGACAACGACGCCGACCTCGCCGAGGCGCTGGCGCTGCTGCGCGCGTCGCAGGGCATGGTCGAGGCCAAGCGCACCGTTCAGCGCTTCGCCGCGGACGCTCGCGCCGAGTTGGACAACCTGCCGGATCTGCCCGGCCGGTTGGCGCTGCTCAACCTGGTCGAGTACACCGCTGACCGCCACGGCTGACCTCCCACCGGGACACCCTGGAACCAGGCACCAGTTGCCGAGCGTTCAATTCAGTGAGTTTGACTGCGCTGGAGGAGGTAGCCGATGACGTGGAATCCGCACGCGAACACCGCAAAGACGTTCGCGCTGCTGGCGGGCTTCTCGACGCTCATCGTGCTGATCGGGTCGCTGTTCGGCAAGAACATCATGTACCTGGCGGTGCTGTTCGCCATCGGCATGAACGCCTACGTCTACTTCAACAGCGCCAAGATGGCGCTGCGGGCCATGCATGCGCAGCCGGTCAGCGAGATGCAGGCGCCGGCGATGTACCGCATCGTCCGCGAGCTCGCCACCACGGCGCGCCAGCCCATGCCGCAGCTGTACATCAGCGACACCGCCGCCCCCAATGCGTTCGCCACGGGGCGCAACCCCCGCAATGCCGCGGTGTGCTGCACCACGGGCATCCTGAACATCCTCACCGAGCGCGAGCTGCGCGCCGTGCTGGGGCATGAGCTGTCGCATGTCTACAACCGCGACATTCTGATCTCCTGTGTCGCGGGCGCCATGGCGTCGGTGATCACGGCTCTGGTCAACGTCGCGTACTTCATCGGCATGTTCGGTGGCGACCGCGACGACCGGCCCAATCCCTTTGTCCTCCTCGTGCTTTCGATCGTCGGCCCGCTGGCCGCGACCATCATCCGGCTGGCGGTGTCGCGTTCGCGCGAGTATCAGGCCGACCAGTCGGGCGCCGAACTGACGGGTGACCCGCTGGCGCTGGCGAGCGCGCTGCGCAAGATCAGCGCCGGCGTGCAACAGGCCCCGCTGCCGCCCGAGCCGCAGCTGGCCGACCAGGCCCACCTGATGATCGCCAACCCGTTCCGGGCCGGCGAGAAGATCGGCAAGCTCTTCTCGACCCACCCGCCCATCGAGGACCGCATCGCGCGACTGGAGCGCATGGCCGGGCGGTAGTTCCTGGGTTTCGCACGTTGGCTCTGCGTTGAGGGTCTTGGTTACTCGCACTTTTGCGCCGTGGTTTCAGGGTGAACGGGCCCCGCGGCTGATCCTGCATTGAGGGTCTTGCCTACTCGCACTTTTGCGCCGGCAGCGCAGAGCCAACGCAGCACCGACCCGCATACCAAACTCACCAAAAGATACCCCCAGGGGGTACTTGACCAACCCTCGGATCGCTGCGTAACGTCATCCACGTCAGGTACCCCCAGGGGGTATGTAAACCAGAAGGGATTCAGCGATGACGGTGGCGGCAACCCCGAAGACCGATTGGCATCTACGCGGCGAGTGGTTCGATGTGTGCAGCTGCAAGCTGCCGTGCCCGTGCAGCTTCGCGCAGGAGCCCACGCACGGCGACTGCTTGTTCACGCTCGTCTGGCAGGTGCACGAAGGGCATTACGGCACAACCGATTTGAGTGGCCTTGGCGTGGTGGCCCTGGGCGAGTTCGCCGGCAACATGTGGATCGGCGACCCGGACGCCACCATGAAGCTCATGTTCTACATCGACGAGAAGGCGGACGCTGATCAACGGAAAGCCCTGGAGCGGATCTTCCGCGGCGACGAGGGCGGCTGGCCGGGGGAGTTCGGCGCCCTGATCAGCGAGCTGCGGGGTATCGAGTACGCCCCGATCAACTTCGCCGCGGCCGACGACCTGGCCTACTGGCGGGCGGAGATTCCGGGCAAGGTCGACGTCCGGGTGGATGCGCTGACCGGCCCGACGGCCGACCCGAACCGTCGCGTCACCACCGTCAACGCTCCGGGCGCGGAAGTGGGCCCGGGCCAGGTCGCGACGTGGGGTGTGGTCAGGAAGGCCGACGCCGTCGGCTTCGACTTCTCCCACGAGTACCTCGGCGCCTCCAGCAAGCACTTCCCGTTCGACTGGCGGCCCGACGGCGAACTGCCGAACGTCGAGCTGCCGTCCGCCGCGGAGGCGGCCGGCGGATGCTGCTGCGGCTGAGCTGACGAGGACCCGGAAATGACACTGCGCCCAGGGCCTGCCGCTCTCGCGGGGTACGGCCCTGGGCGCAGGATCAATCAGGTACTACTCGGCAACCTCGACCAGACGGTCCACGCTGACCGGCGTCACCCGGAGGGCGGCCGCGGTGCCGATGTCATAGAACAACCCGATCACCTCAAGGTCGCCGGCGCGGTGCCGGGCCCGGACCAGCGGGTGGGCGGCGAGGGTCTGCGCCTGAAGTGCGACGTTGACCATCGACAGCTGGTCGACGACGCCGAACCCTTCCTCGGCCGCGGCGACGGCCACGGGGTGGCGGCCCTCGTCGAAGGCGCGCAACGTCGCATCGCCGTGCTCCAGCCAGGTGTGCAGGTGCTCGTCGTGACCCTGATCGCCGCCCAGCAGCGCGGTCATGGCGCCGCAGCTGGAGTGGCCGCACACCACGATCGACGAGACCTCCAGGACCTCGACGGCGAAGGCGATGGCCGCCTCGACCGAGGCGTCGGCGCGTCCCTCCGGGATCAGGTTGCCGACGTTGCGGACCGTCAACAGGTCACCGGGGCCACTGCTGGTGATGACGTTGGGCACGACGCGCGAGTCGACGCAGGTGATGAACAGCGTCTCCGGCTTCTGCGTGTGGGCCAGGTCCTCCATGTGTGGGCGCAGCACGGGTGCGGTGCGGCGGTGGTAGGTCTCCAGGCCCTCCATCACAGAGGAGGTCTGCGGCTGCGACTTCCACGGGACGACACCCGAGCGCTTGTCGAACGGCGTGAACGTGCGGGTCGGCGGACCGGCGGCCGCACTGTGCAGCTCGGCCGTGCCGTGTTCGTGAATCTCGACGGAGCCACCGCCGGCGACGTGCTGGCGCTTCCACTCATCGATGGTCTCGTGGGCGGCGTGGTCGATGAAGTCCACCGACAGCTCGACGGTGACGTCCGAACCGGTCGGCACCGAAGCCAGGGCCGAGGTCAGGCGCGGCAGCGACAGGAAGCTGACCGAGCCCTCGATCACGATGCGCCAGTCGTTTCCGGCGACGTGCTCGGTGACGATCTTGGCCCGGATGACGCGCCACACCGTCAGGGCGACCGCCAGGGCGAGGCCGATCAGCACACCCTCGAGCAGGTTGAGGAACACGACGCCGAGCACCGTGATGGCGTAAACCGCGATATCGCCTGTGCGCCGGGCGGTCTCGATGTGCACCTTCTTGACCAGCTGGCAGCCGATGACGATCAGCAGGCCGGCGAGCGCCGACGTCGGGATCAGCTGGGCCAGGCCGGCGAACGGCACTGCGAACAGCAGGATCCAGAACCCGTGCAGGATGGCCGACGCCCGGGACTTGGCGCCCGCGGCGACGTTGGTCGAGCTGCGCACGATGACGCCGGTGACGGGCAGGCCGCCGATGGCGCCGGAGATGGTGTTGGCCGCGCCCTGGCCGATCAGCTCACGGTCGAAGTTGGTGCGCGGGCCGTTGTGCATGCGGTCGACCGAGACCGCCGACAGCAGGCTCTCGACGCTGGCGATGAGGGCGACGGTCAGGACGCCCGCGAAGACGGCGGCCCACTGTCCGTCGGGCAGGGTCGGCAACGACAGCGAGTCCAGCAGCGAGCCGTTGATCTGAATGCGCTTGACG
The DNA here is from genome assembly GCF_046250085.1 of Mycobacterium sp. SMC-16. Lineage (NCBI taxonomy): Bacteria > Bacillati > Actinomycetota > Actinomycetes > Mycobacteriales > Mycobacteriaceae > Mycobacterium > Mycobacterium sp. SMC-16. Next base: position 4,827,311 of record NZ_CP176427.1, on the reverse strand, counting down.
TCGAACGGCAACAGAACGGACAGCGCCGTCACACCGACGATGGCGACCAGTGGGCCGGGGATCCGGTTGACGGGTGCGGGCACCCAGCGCCACGCGACGAGCGTGACGATGACCAGCATGCCGAGCAGGAAGCCGGGGCCGTGGACGTTCATCAGCTGCGCCGGCAGCTCGTGGATGTTCTCCCACGCGCTGCTGTTGGACTTGCCGCCCAGCAGCACGTGCAGCTGCTGCAGCGCGATCGTGATGCCGATGCCCGCGAGCATGGCGTGCACGACGACCGGCGAGATGGCCAGCGCGGCCCGGGCCACGCGGCTGAGGCCGAACAGGATCTGGAGGATGCCGGCGCCGACGGTGATGGCGCACGTCACGCCCCAGCCGAATTGGGCGATCAATCCGGCGACGACGACGGTCAGGCCGGCGGCAGGTCCGCTCACCTGCAGCGGCGAGCCGCCGAGCGCGCCGGCGACGATGCCGCCGACGATGGCGGCGATGATGCCGGCCAGGATGGGCGCGTTGGACGCGACGGCGATGCCGAGCGACAGTGGCAGTGCCACCAGGAATACGACAAGTGACGCGGGCAGGTCGTAGCGCAGTATGGCGCGTAGACCCTTTGCCGGCGGGGCGGTTTCTAGCATGCCTAGGTTTCCGTTCTCCGATTGTTGTCCGATGGACACATGTGCAGATGCGCTGCGCGAGGTTCGGTCCGCACACCCGCCGACACCATTGTCGATTAAACATGTTGCGAGACAACATGTTTCAGAACTGTTCGACGGTCGCCAACGATAAGCGACGTCAATTGCTAAGTGCGAGAGTATTTATCGCCAGACGGGGTCGCAAGGCGAGGAAGAGTTCCCATAGAGAACGCAAATCTTCTCCGTGGGCCAGAGGGTTGATCGATTGGGCGACCTGGGATACCGGCTTGAATCGATCCGGTCGGTATGCTCGTGATTGGGGGTCCGACCAGTCAAGATCACTGTATTGCAACGATTCTCGCGCATCACATCGGCTCAGGTAGGTGACGTGAGTCATATCCAGGGACTAATATTTGAACTCGGTATGAACGCAGTGACAATTTTCTGTGTTCTCAACACAATGGAAGAATGACAACGATGTCGGTACCACCACGAGAGCGTCACCCCCGGGCCGCCGTGCTCGGCCAGCTGCCGCGCATGGAACGTGCCGACGGATCCCCCATCCGGGTGTTGCTGGTCGACGATGAGCCGGCGCTGACCGCCCTGGTCAAGATGGCGCTGCACTACGAGGGCTGGGTCGTCGAGGTCGCGCACAACGGCCGCGATGCGGTGACCAAGTTCGGCGAGATGGAACCGGACCTCGTCGTGCTGGACATCATGCTGCCCGACACCGACGGCCTGCAGTTGCTGCAGCGCGTGCGCGCGGCCGAGGGCTACACCCCGACGCTGTTCCTCACGGCGCGGGACTCGGTGATGGACCGCGTCACGGGATTGACCGCCGGCGCCGACGACTACATGACCAAGCCGTTCAGCCTCGAAGAGCTGGTGGCTCGGCTGCGCGGACTGCTGCGCCGGTCCAGCCAGCTCGCGCCCGAGTCCGACGAGGTGCTCAAGGTCGGCGACATGGTCCTCAACGGCGCGAGCCGTGAGGTGACCCGCGCCGGTGAGCCGATCTCGTTGACCGTCACCGAGTTCGAACTGCTCCGGTACCTGATGCGTAACCCGCGCCGGGCCATTGCCCGCGCGGAGATTCTCGACCGGGTGTGGAACTACGGATTCGGTGGCAAGTCGAGCATCGTCGACCTGTACATCTCGTATCTGCGCAAGAAGATCGACACCGATCGCGAACCGATGATCCACACAGTGCGCGGCGTGGGCTACATGCTGCGCCCTGCCGACACGGAGGACTAACCTGCCCGAGGTGACGCATGTGACCCGGGTGCCGACTCGAGTGCCGGCCCGTACCCCGGTTCGGGCGCCGTGGTGGCGTCCGCGCACCCTGCGCCGACGCCTCGTGTTCGGCGTCACGTCGCTGGTCACCGTTGTGCTTCTGGCGGTCGGGGTGCTGTCGGTGTACAGCCTGCACAGCTACGTGTCCGCGATGAGCGACGCGGAGCTCGACCGTTCACTCGATGCCCTCGGGCATTCGTATGACCGGCTGGAGATCAAGCGCGGTGATCCGGCGCATCCGATCGACGCCGGCGAAGACGGCCTGACCGCGTTCGGTGGCCAGGCCCCCGGAAATCTCATCGCGGTGCTGCACAAGGGCGTCGTCGTGCAGTCGGCGGTGTTCCCCGACGGCGAACCCAAACCGGTTCAGCCCGACGTCGTCAAGGCCGTCAGCGGCCAGCAGTGGACCAACCTCGGGCCACGGACGGTGAAGCTGCCGCGACTCGGTTGGTACCGGATGGCGGGGCAGGACGCCGGCGGCGGCGACGTTCTGGTCTCGGGCGTGTCCATGGAAGACGCCAACAGCGTGGTGGCGCGCAAGACGGTCGCGGTCGCGGTCATGACGCTGCTGGCGATCGCGCTGACGGCCGTCGGCACCATCGCGGTGGTGAACTACGCGCTGCGGCCGCTGAGTCGCGTGGCCTCGACCGCGGCGAAGGTGGCGACGCGTCAGTTCGGCAGCGAGGACCACCGGATCACCGAACGGGTGCAGCCGGAGGACACCGACCCGCGCACCGAGGTCGGCATCGTGGGGGACACGCTCAACAAACTGCTCGACAACGTCGACAGCGCGCTGGCCGAGCTCGCCGCGTCGCACCGCCGGACACGACAGTTCCTCACCGACGCCAGCCACGAGTTGCGGACCCCGCTGGCCGCCATCCGCGGGTACGCCGAACTGACCCGCCAGGACAGCGCTGCACTGCCCGAGACCACCGAATACGCGCTGGCCCGTATCGAGGCCGAGGCGCAGCGGATGTCCGGCCTGGTGGAGGACCTGCTGCTGATCTCGCGTCTCGAGGAGCATCAGGACCTCGAAACCGACGACGTCGAGTTGTGCGACGTGGTGATCAATGCCGTCAACGACGCCGCGGTGTCGTCGCCCGCGCACCGCTGGCGCTCGCGTCTGCCCGATGTGCCGGTGTGGGTCCGCGGGGACCCGGCCCGGTTGCATCAGGTGATCGGCAACCTGTTGGCCAACGCGCGTGTCCACACGCCGGCCGGAGTTTCGGTCACGACCAGCCTGACACCGGGTCCCGGATATGTGGAATTGGCGGTCGCCGATGACGGCCCGGGAATTCCGGAAGAATTGTTGCCGAATTTGTTCGACAGATTTGTGGTCGCCGACAAATCGCGTTCTCGCGTGCTCGGTAGCACGGGGCTGGGCCTGGCGATCGTGTCGACGATCGTCAAAGCGCACGGTGGTCGCGTGGAGGTCGAATCAAACACTGCGGGAACGGTTTTCCGGGTGCGGTTGCCGATGGACCGGGAAGTCGGGGAGTACGTGACGGTGAGTGAGTCGCACAACCCGCACGTATCTGAGTCGACTGTTTGAATTTCGCCTGAATTCGACATGATTCATGCGGATATCCGTATGGGTTCGGCCTGAGAATGTGTTTCTCTCCCTTTTTCGCGACTACCGTCGAAGTTATTGATCCAGCGCTGTCGGCGCTGGATGCGGAAAGGGAAAAACCATGAAGAGTTCCACCAAGATCTCGGCCGGACCCGGAATCGTCCTGGCCCTGCTGGTCGCGGCGGCCGCCCCGGCCGCGGCGCAGCCAGTGGTGCCGCCGGCGCCGGGGGAGTCTGCCTCGCAGACGATTCACCGGCTGCAGACCGAGGGCTTCCGGGTCATCGAGTCGCGCGTCGGCAGCGGATCCATCGACAACTGCACCGTCACCGCCGTCCGGCACGGGCGCGAGCTGTCGAGCCAGGAGGGCAAGCTGCGCGGTCAGAACACCACGGTTTACGTCGACCTCGGCTGCAAGTGATTTGCGGCTGACGCTGCGAGGCGTGGTCATTGGGTTCTACGCTGAGCGGGTGTTGAGCAGAATCCTGATCGGTGCGGTCGTGGCCGCTGGGGCGATCTCGTTGGTTCCGGGTGTTGCCGCGGCAGCTCCGCCGCCGGAGCCGGTGCCCCCGCCACCGGGACCCGCCGCGCCGAACCTCAACGGATTCAAGCCTGTCACCCCGTCGACCTACGCCAGCAAGGACGGCACGTTCTACATGTTCCAGGCCCCCGGCGGTCTGACGTGCATCATGCGCCGCAACGAAGGCGAGTACGGCTGTAGCGGCTCGATGCCGGGCGCCCCGGAGGGCACCAACGTGGTCGTCGGCCAGCAGGTCGGCGCGCCGGCGTTCAACACCCTGAACGGGCCGAAGTACGTCGGCGAGATGCCGGGCGCGGTGCAGACGCTGCCTGGCGGTTCCCGGATCACCTACCGCAACATCACGTGCGGTACCGACGGCACCATGACGGCGTGCGTCAACAGCTTCGACCAGTCCGGTTTCGTGGTCAGCCCGTCCGGCAGCTTCATCGTCAACGAGTCGAATCCGTTGCTGGACAGGCCGAAAGACCGCAACCCTTACTTCAACTGACCGTCGAGGTCAGAACCCCGCGCCGTGGACTTCGTGCCCGGGCTTCTCGAGCATGAGGCCGGCGTAGGCGTCCTCGACCGTGCAGCCGTGGTTGATCACCCGGTCCACCTCGCGGGCGATCGGCATACTCAGCCCGTGCGTCTCGGCGAACTCCATGATCACGCTGGCAGCCTTGACGCCCTCGGCGACCTGGTTCATCGAGGCGATGATCTCGTCGACGGTCTTGCCCTGGCCCAGCTGCTCGCCGACGTGCCGGTTACGGCTGCGCTGACTGGTACAGGTGACGATCAGGTCGCCCATGCCGGCCAGGCCCGCGAAGGTGTCACGATTGCCGCCCATCGCCACGCCGAGCTTGGACATCTCGGCCACGGCACGCGCCATCACCATCGCGCGGGTGTTCTCGCCGATGCCCAGGGAGTAGCCCATGCCGACGGAGATGGCGTACACGTTCTTGAGCGCCCCGGCCATCTCGACACCGATCACGTCGTCGGTTGTGTAGGTTCGAAAACGCCGGGTGCGGAACAGGCCCGCGAGATTCGCGGCGAGGTGCTGGTCCGGCATCGCGAGGACCGCGGCGGCGGCGTATCCCTCGGCGACCTCGCGGGCGATGTTGGGTCCGGCCAGGATTCCGGCCGGGTGCCCGGGCAGCACCTCGTCGACGATCTGGCTCATGCGCATATTGGTGCCCTGCTCCAGGCCCTTGACCAACGACACCACCGGGACCCACGGCCGCAATTCCTTGGCCAGCTCGCCCAGCACGTTGCGGAAGCCGTGCGACGGGACGCCCATCACGATGACGTCGGCGCAATTGGCGGCCTCGGAAAAGTCGGTGGTCGCCCGCAGCGATTCGGGAAGGGCCACCCCGTCGCCCAGATAGCGGCTGTTGCAATGCTTTTCGTTGATATCGGCGGCGGTTTCCGCCGACCGCACCCACTGCAGCGTCGGGCCGCGCCGCGCACAGATCGAGGCCACCGTGGTGCCCCACGACCCGCCACCGAGGACGACGACGGTCGGTACGCGCTGCGCTGATGCCATGGCGACAGGTTATGTCGCCCGGGCGAGCGGAGCGACGGGATTGGCGGACTGTCCGGTCGATGGTGCGAATTGCATGTTGTGTCGGTTGGTACCCCCACGCTGTGCGACGATCGGAGGAGCGATCGCCGAGGGGGTGCGGCAGTAGTGACGGTGACGGTGTCGCGCGTACGCGCGGCCAAGCCCGGGGCGATGCTCGACGCCGCCGATGACGTGCGGACCACGTCGGCCGCGCTGGAGATCGTGATCGGCGTGGAGCGCGGCCAGCTGGCCAACTTGAAAGCGAACTGGCAGGGGCAGGCGAGCGACGCCGCCATCGCCAAGGCACAGCAGCTGATCGACGAGCAGGAGGCCTACCGCGGCCGGCTGGACAAGCTGGCCAAGGCACTCACCGATGGCGGCAATCAGCTGACCTCGCTGCGCAGCACCCTGCTGGAATTCGTCGACACCGCGCTCCAACTCGGATTCTCGGTCAGCGACGACGGCGTGGTCACCCCGCAGCAGTGGCTGATCGGCGACCTGGGGCCCGTCAAGAAGACGGCGGAGTTCTTCACCGACTCCATTCAGGAGCAGCTGAAGGCGTTCGACACCACCGACACGCTCACTGCCACGGCGATCGACCAGGCGGTGCAGGGCCAGAAGCCCTCGGCGCCGGTGAACATCGGCGGGCAGGAGATCCAGATTCCGCCGCCGGGGACGAACCCCGAGGACGTCAACAAATGGTGGACCGGGCTGACACCGGAGCAGCGACAGCAGCTGATCGCCCGGCATCCACCCGAATTGGGCAACCTCAACGGCGTCCCGGCGAGTGCGCGGGACGCAGTCAATCAGCAGGTGATGAACGACGACCTGAACCGGGTCCGTGACGTCGCCAATCGCAACCACGTCTCTGAAGACGACGTCCTCAAGGACCCCGGCCGGTTCGGGCTGACACAGACCGACGCCACGCGGTTCTACAACGCGCGGCGGACCAGCGAGGGGCTGGCGCACCAGCGCGGTTCCACGTTGGACCCGACCAAGGAACGTCCGGTCATGCTCTGGGCTTATCAGCCAGAGGCGGACGGCGGGCAGGGCCGGGCCGCCATCTGCCTCGGAAACCCCGACACGGCCAACAACACGACGGTGATCGTGCCGGGCACCGGCAGCAGCGTCCACGACGGCTGGCTGGCCGACGGCCACGACGATGCGATCCACGTGTACGACCAGGCGGCGCTGGCGGACCCGAGCCGATCGACCGCGGTGATGATGTGGATGGGCTACGACGCGCCCGACAGCTTCACCGATCCACGGATCGCGAACCCGACCCTGGCCCGGCAGGGCGGCGACCTGCTGGCCGCCGACGTCAACGGGCTGGCCGCGACGCATCTCGGCTCGTCGCACGTCACGGTGATGGGCCACTCCTACGGTTCCACCACGGTTGCCGATGCGTGCGCGGGCAGCGGCATGAAAGTCAATGATGTGGTGCTGATCGGTTGTCCGGGAACAGATTTGGCGCACAGCGCCGCGGACTTCCACGTCAACGGTGGCCAGGTGTACGTCGGGGCGGCATCCACCGACCCGGTCGCCCGTCTGGGTATGGGCGGCCCGGGGGCGGCGCAATGGCTGAACACCGAGCTCGGCAACCCGCTGGGACCCGTCGCCGGGCTGGGGACCGATCCATCGGCAGAGGGATTCGGCGCCACCCGGTTCCGCGCCGAGGTGGCCGGCGAAACCGGCTGGAGTTTCCACGACCACTCGAAGTACTACGACATGGGCAGTGAGTCGTTGCGCGCGATGACCGACATCGCCAGCGGGCACAGCGAACGCCTCGCGTCCGACGGACTACTGGCCGCCGAGCGGCATCAGCCGACCTTCTCGACGCCCGACCACGTCGACCTGCCGTTCGGCATCGAGGTCCCGGTGCCACACGTCGACATCCCCATTCCCGGGACCCCGGCATATTCGGATCCCGAATCCAATCGCCCAGGTGAGACGGTGACGAACGACCATGATTACAAGTAGTCGATATCGCGTCGGTACCGCGGCAGCGGCTGCCGTGATTGCCCTGATGTTAGGAGGATGTGGATTGCTTCCCCACGACGATCGCCCAGCGCACCCCATGACCGATGAAGAGTCCATGGCGCAGGTCATCAACGCCGGCAGGCAACTACGGAAAGCGGCTGGGCTGCAAGACGTTCAAGGCGGCGGCTATCTGGAGTTCTGCAACGACATGGGATCGCCGCTCAACAAGGGCTACATCGAGATGAGTGCGGCGCTGCCGCCGGGCGTCAGCGGTCATGACTATGCCGAGCAGGTCAAGGCGGCCATGCTGGCGTCGGGATGGTCAGACAAGCTGCCCTCCCAACACATGTACGGCGGCACCATCAACCGCGACGGCGTAGCGGTCAACATCGAGTACTACCAGGGCGAAAATCGGCTCCGGTTCAAGATTTACGGCGAATGCCGCAACGTGACCAACCATTACGGCGACAGCAAGAACAACGGCACCAACCTGACCAAAGAGCTGAACAGCGACAGCTGACCGTCAGCGGTAGTTGACGAACTGCAGTGCCACGTCCAGATCGGCGCCCTTGAGCAGAGCGATGACGGCCTGGAGGTCGTCGCGCTTCTTGCTGGACACCCGAATCTCGTCGCCCTGAATCTGCGCCTTGACGCCCTTGGGGCCCTCGTCGCGGATGAGCTTGGTGATCTTCTTGGCCTGCTCGCTGCTGATGCCCTGCTGCAGCGTGCCCGAGACGCGGTAGGTCTTGCCGCTGGGCTGCGGGTCACCGGCGTCGAACGCCTTCATCGAGATGTCGCGGCGAACCAGCTTCTCCTTGAACACGTCGACCGCGGCCTTGACGCGCTCCTCGGTTGAGGAGACCAGCTCGATGACCTCGTCGCCCTTCCAGGCGATGGTGGTGTCGGTGCCGCGGAAGTCGAAGCGGGTGGACAGCTCCTTGGCGGCTTGATTCAGCGCGTTGTCGACTTCCTGCCGATCGACCTTGCTGACGATGTCGAACGATGAATCCGCCATTGGATTGCCCTCCGTATCTGCGCCCCTGGTCGGGGTCCCGTTTTCGTGTTCGGTACATCTTCGTTGTACTCTGCTACTCGCGCCAAACCCGGGGTCACCGGGAGGCGACGAACCCGGCAGGTTGCCCGAGCGGCCAATGGGAGCGGACTGTAAATCCGTCGGCGGAAGCCTACACAGGTTCGAATCCTGTACCTGCCACACTGATCAGGCCCCCTTTCGAGGGGGCCTGATTGCGTTGCGGAGTGCATCTCCGCAGTCGCATCGAGAGCGGTCGTTAGGATTTGACGCATGGTCGAGTCGTCCTCTGAGCGTGATGTCGTGCTCGACGTCGAGGGTTCCGGTGTGCAGCCACCCGTCGACCCCAAGATCCGCAAGCAGTTCGCCCTGCTCGAACGATTCGCGCCGCCCATCGGATCCCGGTGGGCCACCGAGCTGTGGTGCACCCCGCCGATCATCGAGCAGAGTCTGCGCATGCCGCCCGGCGTCGGGCCCGGCGCACCGCTGGAAGCGCACTGGGACGGCCACCGCGTCGCCGGCGAATCCTGGGGCGACGGGCCGCCGGTGTACCTCGTGCACGGGTGGGGCGGGCGCCGGCCGCACCTGGGCATGTTCGTCAAACCGCTCGTGGCCGCCGGCTACCGGGTAATCGCCTTCGACCTGCCCAGCCACAACGAGTCCGACCCGGGGGCGCTCGCGCCGGGCCGCACCACCGCCATCGAATGCGCCGACGCCGTCGCGGCCGTCATCCGCGAGCACGGACCGGCCCACGCCGTCGTCGCGCACTCGCTCGGGGCCAACGCGACGACCATGGCCGCCGCGGTCAACGGCGCCAAGGTCGGACGGCTGGTGCTGCTCGCGCCGATGGGCGACTACCCGATGTACCTGGACCTGTTCGCCGCGCGGCACAACTTCGGCCCGCGGATCCGCGCGGGCCTGCAGCGGCGGCTGGTCCGCCGGATCGGGATGTCGCTGGAAGACACCAACATGGTCAACCTCGCGGCCCGCGCGGGCCACCCGCCGCTGCTGCTCATCCACGACCCCGACGACCCCGACAGCCCGTACTCGTCGAGCGCGAAGCTCGCCGCCTCGTGGCCCGGGTCGCAGCTGCTCACCACCAAGGGACTCGGGAAGCTCGCGCACTACCGCATGCTGCGGCACCGCCCGGCCATCAACGCCGGTCTCGAGTTCATCGGCAGCCCGGCCTGACCGCCGTCGACTGTGGGGGATGACGCGGGGATCCGGCGAGATCTCCGGGTGAACCTCCACGCTCGACGATTGGGAACGCCGCCGACGGGTTAACGTCACCTGATGGACGCCGCGATCGCTGCGATCGGTCACGCACTGGCCCTGGCCGGTTCGATGACTTGGGAGATTCTCTGGGCGCTGATCCTCGGGTTCGCGCTGTCGGCGGTGGTGCAGGCCGTTGTCCGGAAATCGACCATCGTCCGCCTCCTCGGCGACGACAAGCCGAAGACCCTCGCCGTGGCCGCGGGACTCGGCGCGGCATCGTCGTCGTGCTCGTATGCGGCAGTGGCGTTGGCGCGCTCGCTGTTTCGCAAAGGCGCCAACTTCACCGCGGCGATGGCATTCGAGATCGGCTCGACCAACCTCGTCGTCGAACTCGGCATCATCCTGGCGCTGCTGATGGGCTGGCAGTTCACCGCCGCGGAATTCGTGGGCGGCCCGATCATGATCGTCGTTCTGGCGGTGCTGTTCCGGTTCTTCGTGCGCAGCCGCCTCATCGACGAGGCCCGAGTGCAGGCCGACCAGGGCATCGCCGGCTCGATGGAAGGGCATGCCGCCATGGACATGTCGGTGCAGGGCGATGGTTCTTTCGCCAAGCGCCTGTTCTCGGGACCTGGCCTCACGTCCGTCTCGCATGTGTTCGTCATGGAGTGGGCGGCGATCCTGCGAGATCTGATAATCGGTCTGCTCATCGCCGGTGCCATCGCCGCGTGGGTGCCAAATGCGTTCTGGGAGAACTTCTTCCTCGCCGACGACCCGACGTGGTCCGCGATCTGGGGACCGATCGTCGGCCCGGTGGTGGCCATCGTGTCGTTCGTCTGCTCGATCGGCAATGTGCCCCTGGCGGCGGTGCTGTGGAACGGCGGCATCAGCTTCGGCGGCGTGGTCGCGTTCATCTTCGCCGACCTGCTGATCCTGCCGATCCTCAACATCTACCGGAAGTACTACGGCACCCGGATGATGCTGACGCTGCTGGCCACCTTCTACGTCTCGATGGTCGCGGCGGGTTATCTCGTCGAATTGCTCTTCGGCGCAACGGTTCTCACGCCCACGCAACGCAACGCCATGGTGATGGAGAGCGGCATCTCGTGGAACTACACCACGTGGCTCAACATCGTCTTCCTGCTGCTGGCCGCGGTGCTGGTGATCCGCTTCGTCCGCACCGGTGGCGTCCCGATGCTGCGCATGATGGGCGGCTCACCCGACGCCGGACACGGGGACACCCACGCCGGCCACGACCACCACCAGCACTAGACGATCTTCAGCACCCGCGCCGTGGTCGTGTAGGTGCGCGTCCAGAAGTTGTACGAGACGCCGGTGGTGAGCGCCCGGCTGCCGTCGGCCGTCAACAGCGGATTGCTGCCCACCCCGGTGAGGGCGCCTCCCACCTGCGTGCCGTTCGTGGTGTTGATGACGACGAACTGGCTGCCGGTGCTGACCACCGCTCGGGTGCCGCCGGCACTGAGGACGAGGTAACCGTTGTCGGGCTTCAGGGTGAGGGTGCTGCCGAGCTGCAAGCCGGTGGTCGTGTCGAGCACCGCCACCTGCGACGTGGGGACGCCGGTGGTGTTGAAATTGCTGCTGATGGTCATGGCCACGACCCGGTCGGTATCGGGGCTGTACTGCACGCCGTTGAGGAAACCGGTGAGCGCCAAGGTGTTACCGACCTGGGCGCCGGTTGTCGTGTCGAGCACCGTCAACCGCGCGGTGTTGACGCTCGTGGCCCCGTTGTAGACGTTCGTGACGATGAGCACGCGGCTGCCGTCGGCGCTGATGACCCTGGAGCCGAATTCCTCGCCGGCGAAGTCGAGCGTGGTGCCGGTCTGGGCGCCGGTCAGCGTGTCGATCACAGCGACGTGCGTCAAGGTGGTCGCGCCGATGATCACGGCTCGGCCCCCGTCGGGGGTCATCAGCATCGAGCGCCAGGTGCCGGGCAGCGCCACGTCACCGACCTGGTTGCCGGTGGCGAGGTCGACCGTCGCGAGCTTGGTGGTCACCACCTGGGTGACCGGGTCGGTCGACGTCGCGGTGATGACCATGCGGGTCCGGTCAGCGCTGAGCTCGCGCGCCCCGTCGCCGTCGACGACGAGTCCGGCGCCGACGGGCGCGCCGGTAGCGGCGTCGAGCACCGTCAGCCGGGTGGTGAAGGTGCCGACCGGGCCCTCGGTGCGAGCCATGAACACGACGCGGTCGCCCGTAGCGTTGAATACCGGTGCGCCGTATACGGCCTGGCCTTCGAGGCCTTGCGTGGAGCCGATCTGGGCGCCGGTCGCGACATTGATCACCGTCGCCTGCGTGGTGTAGCCCGACGCGAAATCGCCGATCTGCGTGGAGATCGCGGCGCGGCTGCCGTCGGTGTTCAGCGCCGGCGGGGCCACCTCATTGCCGGCGATCTCGACGGTGGTGCCGAGTTGCGTGCCGGTGGTGGTGTCGAGCACCGCCACCCGCGTGGTGTCCGGGGTCTCCCAGATCGGGCGGCTGGTGGTGATCAGTGCGCGGGTGCGGTCGGCGTTGAGGACGGGCGCTTCCAACTGGTTGCCGGTGACCGAGACCGTGGTGCCGGTCTGGGCGCCGGTGAGCGTGTCGAGCACCGCGACCTGGGTGGTGCCCGAGCCGTAGGTGGTGGTCAGGGCGCGGCTGCCGTCGGCGGACAGCAGCTGCACGCCGACCGCACCCGGCAGGGTGAGCGTGGTGCCGGTCTGCTTCCCGGTCGCGAGGTCGATCACCGCCAGCTGCGTCGCCGTGGTGCCCGCCGCGGTGATCACGACCCGCGTGCCGTCGGCGCTGAACGCCGGCACGACGGGCTTGCCGGCGATGGACACCGTGCTGCCGACCTGCTTGCCGGTCGCAGTGTCGATCACCGCTACGCGGGTGGTGCTGGTCGTCGAGATGGGCGAGGGACCGGTGATGACCAACGCGCGGGTGCCGTCATTGCTCAACAGCGTCGAGCCGACGCCCGAGACGCCGACGCTCCCGATCTTCGTCACCGACGTGGCGATGAGCGAGGGCTGCACCAGCACCCGCACGGTGCGGTCGGTCGCGTCGGTGACGTACACGGCGCCGCTCGGTGCGACGGCCACGGCGTGAGCGCCGGTGGCGTCGGTATCGAACCGGACCGTGCTGACCACGGCCGAGGTGGCGGTGTTGATCACCGAGACGGTGTCATTGCCGTTGGCGACATAGGCGACGCTGCCGTCGGCGCTGACGGCCACCGAGCCGGGGGCGGGACCCACGGTGACCGCACCGGGCATGACGGTGTTGGTGGCGGTGTCGATAGTGGAGAGGGTGCCGCCGGTCTGGCTCGCCACATACAGCGATCTTTGACGTTTGGCGCGAATCTGGCTGGTGTCGAAGTTCATCGCTGCCGCGCCCTGATGCCGGCGCTGACATTGGAGAGGTGCTGCCACAGCAGGAAGAAACTCTCGCCCTGATAGATCGGATAGAAGGCGTCGCCGGCGTTGTGTTGATCACCGACACCGTGTTGCTGCCGGTGTTGGCGACGTAGAGCCGGCCGTCGGCGCCCATCACCTCGGCAGTGGGATTGGTGCCCACCGAGATCGACTTCGAATAGTTCAGCCACGGCGACGGGACGGTCGTCGTCGCGGCCGTGGAGACGGGCTGCGCGGCCGTGGAGACCGGTTGCGCGGCGGTGGGGACGGGTTGCGCGGCGGTGGCGGCCACGGGCTGACTCGTCGACGTGAGCGCCGCGGGTTTCGCCTGGGTCTCCACGCGCCCGCCACGCCGGACTTCTCACCGTTGGCCGCCGTGCTGGCCGCCTGGGGCACCCGCACCCGACCACGGGGAAACGGATCGACGCCAATCCGAGCTGGTTCTCGCAGGACATCTCGGTGGGCACCGCGCCCAGCGCGCTGGCGCTGAGTCCCGACGGCACACGGTTGTACGTCGCCAACAGCGGCAGCGGGACGGTGTCGGTCATCAACACCGTCGGCTACAAGCGGATCGACGCCAGACCACCGGTTGCCGACGAGTCGAGCGTCGACGCCGATATCAGACTGACTGCGCCGTTGGTGGCGGCCGGGGTGGACGTGGCCGCGGGAGTGGACGTGACTGCCGAGGTCGCGAGGGCCGTGGCGGCCACCGTCCGCGGGGACGGGGCCGGCGTGGTTTCCACGTCGGCCTGGATGGCCCGCGGTGTGGGATTCTTGGTGGAGCCCGTGACGGTCTTCGCGGTCGTCTGCGTTTTCGCGGGTCCGTCCGCCGCGGTCGGCTCGGGTTTCGTGGCGCGCTGCTTCTCACTGGCCGCCTTGCCCGATGGGCGTTTGGTCTTGCCTGCCTTGGCGCCGGGCTTCTTCGTGTTCGTGCCGGCTGCGTCCGGCGCGGCGTTCTGCGTCGGCGCCGAGGTGGCCCCTGGATTCGCGGCGTCGTCGGCCCACGCCGTACCCGGTGTGCTCGCGATTGCGAAACCCACCCCGAGTGCCACCGCCAACCCCCCGACCCGGCCGACGTACTTTGCGTTGCTCATGGTCGGTCCTCTCAAGCGGCCCGAAACAGGGACAGATGTCCCTCCTATGGGAATACCGCATGAGGCGCCGTCTGTCTGCAGTACAAACGGCTGATTTCTCGCGGTTGTGCGATTACCGCAATCTCGCCGCGAGAACCGACTGACCCGGACCGTCCAGTTCATCGAGGACGGCCGGGCGCCCGGTCATCGCCATCAGCAATGCCTCGCCCGTGCCCAGCACCTCGGGTCCGCTGCCGTGCTGCCAGTCGACGTCAGTGGCCCGCAGCCGCAGCCCCCGGACCCGCCTGCCCGCACCGAGCCGCGGATTGCCCGGGATCGTCGGCAGGATGCGTTCGAGGCGTTCGGCGGGGATGGTGCGCGGGTGGCCCAGCGCCCGGCGGATGTCCTGGTGGTGGACCGTCGCGTCCACCAGTCCGATCATCCCGCCGAAGCCGGATGTGAGCCCTTGTGGACGCAGGTGGGCCTCGAGGAAGTCCATCAACTGCGCGGGCGTGTAGCTCTCGAAGTCGCGCACGCCGACCTCATTGGCGCGCACGATCCGGCCCCGGGCGAAGCGCTGCAGCAGGCCCAGGATGCTGAGCTCTTCGTAGCTCACGACATGGGAGACAACGTCTTTCACCGACCATTCGGTGCACAGTGTGGGGGCCTGCCACTGCGCGTCGGACAGCGTCCGCAGATAGGCGGCGAGGTCGCGACGCTCCTCGTATGCCAGGTCCATCATGGAACGCTGCGACGGCATCGTCACGCCTCCGCGGCGACGACGTCGTGATACCGCTTCAGGTACAACGGCCAGCCGGCCTCGCCGTCGACCCCGTCGGCCACCGACCGCCAGCCGGCGCCGTGGCGTTCGAGATGCCGGTGCTCCAGATCGACGCGGGTCCGCCCGTCGGCTTCGGCGGTGAACCGCACTTCGACCTCGCTGGTCTTGCCGAGGTCTGATTCGATCTGCCATGTCGGCCCGATGTCCCACGAGAACACCACGCGGCTCGGCGGCTCGTACGCCAGCACGCGCGCCCACCGGCACGTGCTGCCGTCCGTTCCCACGTCGTAGATGTGGCCGCCAACCTGGGTTTCGAACACTGTCTCGGCGATCGGGACCGCCAGCAGGTTGTGGTCGCGGGGCTTGATGGCGTCGAAGCGGCCGACGAACAACGCGAACGCCCTGTCGATCGGTGCCGCCACGACGACGCTCTTGCGGATCGGTGCCACCTCGGTCGTCATGAACCTTTCCCTTCTTCGTCGGCCAGCTGCTTGAACGCCGTCAGTGTCGAGTCCCAGAACATGTCCAACTCGGCCCGCAGGGCCGCGACGCCACGGGGGTCGACCTGGTAGAAGCGCCGGGTGCCGACCTGCCGATCGGTCACCAGGCCCGCGCAGCGCAGCACCTTGAGGTGCTGGGACACCGCCGGCCGGCTGACCGGCAGTCCGTCGGCCAGCTCGCCGACCGCGCGCGGGCCGGCGGCCAATCGTTTGAAGATCGTCCGCCGGGTGCGGTCGGCGAGAGCACCCCATGGATCGGCTGTTTCGTAAGTAGTCACTAACGGTAAGTTTAGGCTTACGGATGCCGATTGGAAAGGTTCGAGACGGCTGCCTGTCAGTCGTAGATGACGGCGAGGCCCCGGCGTTGCAGGTCGGCCAGCCCATCGCGCATCGCCTGGAGCTGCTCGGGTGAATGCCCGACCCAGTCGGTGAGCTCGCCGACGACGCGGACCGGCTCCCGGGTTCGGAAGGAGTGGGTCGGGTTGCCCGGCAGCTTCTTGTCCGTCACGTTGGGGTCGTCCTCCAACTCGCCGAGCGGCTCGACGAGGTAAATGCGGCACCGGCCGTCACCGGCGGCGAGTTCGGCTCCCCATGCCGCGGCGTCCAGTGTCCGCGTGACGTAGACGTGGTTCGAGACCCGGCCCTCTTCGTAGTTCGACGCACGCCCCGGTACCAGCAGATCGCCGATCGCGAGATCGGCTCTGGTGCCGTGGAGCAGCGCGCCCGACTCGTGCAGTTCGAAAGGCTTCGGCGTGTTCGTCATGACATCCCCCATTCGTCGTACCGCTTGGCCGGACGATTGTGCGGCACCACCGGGGCCTTGCGGCAAGCCCCGGGGTGTGCCATAAATTGAGAGTGGGAGGAACGTTCACCTGACGTTCCCCGATCCGATCGACACGTGAATTACGTTGCGCGACAAGGATTTTTTTAACAATCACCCGGGCGGTGCATAGCCGCGATCCGCGACGAGTTCGTGTGTGAGCCCGACGAACGCGGAGGCGGCCGCACTGTGGTAGCCGCCGTCGCGGCGCAGGATGGCGACGGTTCGGGTCGGAATGGGCGGGTCCAGCGGCACCGGCGTCAGGTGCGGATGGTCGTGTGTGACGGCATCCGGCAGGACCGTCGCGAGCGGCGTGCGCTGCACGATCTCGGTGAGGGCCTGGACCGAGTTGGCTTCGACCATGATCCGCGGGTCCACATGGTGTGCCGCGAAATAGGTGTCGATGTGGGTCCGGGTGAGGAAGTCGCTGCTGAGCAGCGCCAGCTGGACGTCGTCCAGCGCGCGGACAGGCAAGGCGGCCGGCAGGCCGGCGGCCCGCGGGCCACTGGTCACGAGCCCGAGGTGTTCGGTGAACAGCGCGGCGAACTCGATGCCCGGCACGGGAGCCCCCATGAACGCGATGCCGACGTCGAGATCGTCGGCGAGAAGACCCGCTTCGATATTGTCCTGCGACATCTCGACCACGGTCAGGCTGACCCCGGGATGGCGGGCGTACAGCTCGGCGGTCAGCGGGCCGATCAGATACGTGATGAACGTCGGGGTGATGCCCAGCCGTAAGTGCCCGCGCGAGAGATCTTGGACGTCCTCGATGGCACGTTCGGCGGCGGCCAGTTCGCGGAGGGCGCTGCGGGCGCGCGCGGCGAACGCGGCGCCGGCATCGGTGAGCCGCACTGTCCGCCCGCCGCGGTCGAGCAGCTGCACACCGAGCGTCGTTTCCAGCTGTTTGATCTGCTGGGAGAGCGTGGGTTGCGACACATATAGCTCCTCGGCGGCGCGGGAAAAGTTGCCGTGTTCGGCGACGGCGAGGAGATATCGCAGGTGGCGGAGCTCGAGTCCAGCCATGACACCAACAATAGATGCTGTCTATGGGAACGGTGAAAACCAGCTATTGGACGTTATAGGTGCTGTTCGTACATGGTGAATGCAGCAAGAAAGGAAACACCATCATGAAGAAGAACAGCCTCGGCGCCATGACAACCGGGTTGGCCGTCGGCGCCTTCGCCGCGCTCGCGATCGGACTGGCCGCTCCGGCATCGGCCGACAACGGTGGCTCGGTGGCACTGCCCGGGCCGGCTCCCGTATACGCGCAGGACTCGTTCATCGGTAGCGCCAACCCGTACGTGCCGTTCGGGACCAACCCGATGGTGCCGTACGGCACCTGGGCGCAGCACTGACGCCCGTTCGACACACCACCGCCCGCCGAAAGGAAATCCCGTGATCCACGCACAGTTCGACCCGACCGCCCGTCAGCTCCTCGCCGCCGACGCTGTCGAAGCCAAGACCCGCAAGGACCTGTCCTGGCAGCAGATCGCCGACGCCGCCGGCCTGTCGGTGGCCTTCACGACGGCCGCCGTCCTCGGTCAGCACGCGCTTCCGGAGAAGTCGGCCAAGGCCGTCGGTGACCTGCTGGGGCTGGACGATGCCGCGGTGCGGTTGCTGCAGGCCATCCCGACTCGCGGATCGATCCCCGGCGGCGTGCCCACCGACCCGACCATCTACCGGTTCTACGAGATGCTGCAGGTCTACGGCACCACGCTCAAGGCGCTGGTCCACGAGCAGTTCGGCGATGGCATCATCTCAGCCATCAACTTCCGCCTGGATGTGAAGAAGGTTGCTGATCCCGATGGTGGCGAACGCGCCGTCATCACGCTGGACGGTAAGTACCTGCCGACAGTGCCGTTCTGATTTCTGGCGCCGACTGCCCTAATATGGTTCCAGATGCCACAAAAATTTTCGCAATTGCAAATTCTCGTGGCAAACTGAACCTAGGCCGCTGACGGTCGGCTTCGAGAGGACGGATGCAGCGTGGCGACGCACGTGCGCATGGCGGCGGTGACCTGGTTGGTCGCCGCACCGGTGATCGGCGCCGGCGTGGCGGGCGCCGCACCGATCGATATGCCGCTTTCTCCCACTGTTTCTGGTGATACAGGTGGGGCCAGCTCGGGTACGTCGCGCCCAGGCTTGCCCTCCGTCGGGGTTCTGGGCAAGGCGCTCGGTGGGCTGACCACCGCCGCGACCACCGTTGGAACCGGTGCACTCAGCGGCTTCGGTGTCACGCAGTCGTCGGGCCAGCAACTGGCACCCAAGTTCGGCGACGGCCGCAACGGCTCCAACATCTCGTCCGCGACCTCGTCCTCGAGCACGTCGGCCGGCCTGTCCTCGGGCGCGGTGAACACCACGCAGAGCGCACCTGTCAGCGAACCCGTGAGCATTGCCGAAAGTCCTGCCGCGGTGCCGTCGGTCCAGTCGGTCTCCGTCCCGGTGGTCGCGGCGAGTGCCGCGGTCAGTCAGACCGCTCTTGCCCTTGCAGATGCGCCGCTGGCGCCGGTGACGGCACTGACGGGGCCGCTGCCCGCAGCATTGGGTGAGCCGATCCGCACTGTGGCCGCGTTGCCCGGGTTTGCTGTCGCGCAAGCGCTGCCCGTGGTCGAGGGGTGGGCCTCCGCGGTGGCCGAGTTGTCCTCGGCGGTCGGCACGCCGACGATCGGTGTGCCCGGCGTCGTGTCGTCCGGCCGAGAGTTCGGGGGCCGCGTTCAGCCCCCGGCATCCAGTGGGGCGCAGACGGATTCACGTTTCGCCGGCCACTCCGGCGCCAGCGGGCAGCTGCCGGTGCGCGGGCCCCAACCGGCTGACCGGGTCTTCGCGGCCGACAACGCCATCGTCGCGGCGGCGCCGTACCGGGCCGGGTACTCCGACGACCTCCGCGCCGCCGGCCTGGGTGAGGTCGCCGCCGTCGCAGTTCCGGGTTTCACCGGCCTGTTGGTGCTGACCGGCGCCGGTGGGCTCATCGGCTTCCGCCAGGCCCGCGCCGGTCGAGCGATGCATGGCGGCACCCTCAATCGATTCGCGGCTCAGTAGTCCGCGGTCCGTCCCCATTCACGACGCAGCTCGCGCTGCGTCGTGAATTGCTTTGCGCTGGAATGCATTCGGTCATCGGGGCGGCGGTGCTGTCCAAACCTGTTGCCAGCCAACATCTTTGGCTGAATCACCTGGTCGGCGCGCCGCCGCCCGATGGCGGTGAAATCGCCGCAAATCGGCGCCTATCACACATCGACGAACGTTTGCCAGCCGACACGCCGAAGCGGCGCTGTGGTGAAATCGAGACGAGCTCCATCCGACGTGCAAAGAGCCCGGCCGACCGCTTACCCTGATGCAGTACCTCGGGTACATCGATCCGACAATCCCTGGCCGACGCCGAACTTTGGAGCTGTGTTGACCTCATCCCGCCGTGTCCGTGGCGCCTGGCTGGCCGCTGCGCTGGCCGTCCTTGCCGTGCTCGGTGGGACAGTGGTGTCGTCGACGTCGCGCTGCCAGGAAGGTTGCAAGGTCGTCGCCGCATCGCGCGACCTGTCCGTCTCGCAGCCGGCCGCGCCGGAGCCCGCCGTCGTACGCGTCACGCCGGCCGGTGGGGCCAAGGACGTCAGCCCCGCCGCACCCGTGAACGTCACCGCGGCGAGCGGCACCATCACCGCCGTGTCGATGGTCAACAGCGCCGGAAAAGAGATTCCCGGGACGCTCGCCCCCGACGCCAAGACCTGGACGCCGGCCGAGCAGCTGGGCTACGGCCGCAAGTACACGATGACCATCGAGGCGCGCGGCCCCTCGGGCATGCCGTCGCGGCAGACGTCGAGCTTCACCACGCTCAGCCCCTCGTACCAGACCGCGGTGTACCTCAACACCGTGTCCGGCGCTCAGCTGCAGGAGGGCGGGACCTACGGCATCGGCGTCGTCGTCACCGCGCACTTCGACGAGAAGATCGAGGACAAGGCCGCCGCCGAGCGCAACCTCGTCGTCACCACCAACCCGCCGGTTCCCGGCTCGTGGCACTGGGTCGACGGCGCCAACGCCCACTGGCGTCCGGAGAAGTACTACGCGCCGAACACGACGGTCACCGTCGCGGCCAAGATCTACGGCGTCCGGCTCGGCGAGGATACGTACGGCCAGCAGGACGAGCGCGTCTCGTTCCGCATCGGCAATGCCCACGTCTCCGTCGCCGACGACCACACCCACCAGGTCAGCGTCTTCGACAACGGCCAGCTGGTGCGCACCATGCCGACCTCGATGGGCATGGGCGGCACCGAGACGATCGGCAACACCGTCATCTCGTTCTGGACGCCGCCCGGCATCTACACCGTGATGGACAAGGCCAACCCGGTGATCATGGACTCGTCGACGTTCGGATTGCCGACCAGTAGCCGCCTCGGCTACAAGGAGACCATCCCGTGGGCGACGCGGATCAGCCATGACGGCATCTACCTGCATCAGCTGAACTCCACCGTCTGGGCGCAGGGCAAACAGAACACCTCGCACGGCTGCCTGAACCTCAACAGCGAGAACGCCAAGTGGTTCTACGACTTCTCCGTTCCCGGCGACATCGTCGAGATCAAATACACCGGCGGTGAGCCCCAGAAGCTGAGCCAGAACGGCGACTGGAGCATGCCGTGGGACCAGTGGGTCCGCGGCTCCGCGCTGCCGCAGCCGGCACTGCCCGTCGCGCCCGTCGCCGCGCCGCTGCCGCCGCGCTAGTCAGCCTCGGGCAAGTGTGAACTATCTCACAATGGCCCGGATTCGGGCGTAGCCTTAGGGCATCTTCGGCAAGGAGGGAGATGCGAATGAAGGGCGCACACCATGATCCGGTGGATCATTCCCGAACCACCCAGCCACATGCCGGTGAATCCTTCATCGACACGTTGTGGCTGCCTGGCCTGGGCCTGATCGCACTCGGCATCGTCACCATCGCCGGCTTCGTCTTCGCAACCGCGTATCACCGCGCGGACCTTCAGCTACCGCTCGGCCTGATCGCCGGCGCGCTGGTCACCGCGGGAGCTCTCGTCATCACGTTCGAGCATCTGCGGGTGAAGCGAGTCGAACAGCGTTGGCTGGCCGACCATCCCGAACGGAGCCTGCACGCAGGCTGACCGTCCGGCGGCCTAGCGCGGCAGCAGCCGCAGAATCTCCGGCGTCCGCGGATCGAGGATGTCGTCGAAGTCGTGATGCTTCTCGACGTATGCCTTGACCATCGGGCAGATCGCCACGATGCGCTTGCCCTGCTGCCGCGTCGTCGCCAGGGCCTGAGCGATCAGGACGCTGGCCAGTCCGCGCCCGCCGAACGCCGGATCGATCTCGGTGTGGTAGAAAACCCGCTGCTCACCGTGTTCGATGAAAGCGGTGAGTCCCACGGGCTTTCCGTCGACCGCGATGCTGAATCGGTCGGCTTCCTGGGTGACCTCGACGGGTTCGCCGTTCTTGTCGGTGAGCATCACGCGGGCCTTTCCTCCGGTGGGTGGTTTCCGCGGGACCAGACGGGTGGTCGGTAGCGGGGGAGCGGGCAACCGAGCCGGCTCGCCCTCGTAGCCGATGACTTCGCCGAACTGTGCGGACTCGGCCTGCCACTGATTGCGGTATTCGACGATCTCGTCGTGGGTGCGCCCTACGAAGTTCCACCACATCAGCAGCTCTTCGGTGAAGGGCGTGCCCCCGAGGATGACGGCGCGCGCCGGTTCGGTACCGGTGTTGGTGACCGCCAGGCGCGTGGATCCGACGCCCTGATAAGCCATTTCGTACGGTCGCACCGCGGTGTCGGCGACGGTCAGCGCGCCCTGGTCGAGCAGTACGGCGTGCTCGAAGGTGGGGTCGACCTCGAATTCGACGGTCGCACCGGCGGGCAGATCGACCTGCGCACCGAGCAACGGTGTGTGCGTGCGCACCGGTGACTGCTGCCCGGCCAGCGCGCCCAGGAACACCGACACCGTGGCGTCACCGAATGAAACCGGCTGCGGCGCATAGTGGTCGAAGTTGCGGGGACCGTGGCGGGCGGCCTCGGGCAGCGCGACCCACAACTGGACACCGTGCAGGATCGTCGTCGCCGGCGTGGACACCTCGGAGTGGCAGATGCCGGCCCCGGCCGTCATCAGATTCAGCTCTCCGGGCCGCACCATCTCATGGATGCCGTGCGAATCACGGTGCTCGATCTCGCCGCTGAACAACCAGCTGACCGTCTGCAGACCCGTGTGCGGGTGCGGCGGGACGTCCATCCCGGCCTTGGTGCGCACGTCTTCCGGGCCGTAATGGTCGGCGAAACACCACGCGCCGACCAGCGAGCGGTCACGCTGCGGCAACGTGCGACGGACCATCATGGCGCGCGGCCCACCCAGCGGCACCTCACGCGGCTCCAGAATCTCGATTCGGTTGGGAGGCCCGGCGGCACAGTCGTATTCGACGGGGTCTGCCTCAAGATTGCTCACGATTCGCCTTCCCGGCTGCGTACCATCGTCGCGTTCGCTCAGACCATACCCGCGCCGTCCTGGCCACAACCTGAAAGTAGGCAATGGACACCACCGAACCGGGCCCCGCGCACGTGCACATCGACAAGCAGTCGCCCCATGCCTACCGGACACTCGTGGCGGTCGCGACCGCGGTCAGCAAGACCGCCGCCGAGGCCGGGTTGTCGCCGGCTCTGGTGGAGCTGATCAACACCCGTGTCTCATTGATCAACGGCTGCCCGTCGTGCCTGGAGATCCATCACCGTCGCGCGGTGAAGGCCGGCGTGACCGACAAGCAGCTGGCGACGTTGCGCGCCTGGCGGGACACCGAGTTGTTCTCCGAGCCGGAACGGGCCGCGCTGCGGCTCGCCGAGATCACCACGACGCTGCCCGACCACGACACCGCCGAACGCGAATACGCAAGGGCGCGAGCGGTACTGAACGACGACGAGATTTCCGCCGTGATCTGGGTGGCCACCGCGATCAACGCCTTCAATCGGGTGTCGATCCTGAGCCGCCACCCGGTGCGACCCTAGGCGCGGGCTGCCCTAGGTGCCGGCCCGCAGCCGGTCCCGCAGCCCCGACGCGCGTAGCGCCTGCCGCTGCACCGCGGCCCGCACCTCGTCGGCCGACCCGACGATGCGCACCTTCTGCTTCGCGCGTGTGACCGCGGTGTAGAACAGCTCGCGCGTCAGGAGCCGGGAGTCGGCGGGCGGCAGGACCACCGTCACCTCGTCGGCCTGCGAGCCCTGGCTCTTGTGGATGGTCAGCGCGTACATGGTCTCGACTTCGGCGATCCGGCTCGGCGAGAACCGTTGCGTCCCAGTCGCACCCGCGATGTACACCTGCACGCCGTCGGGTCCGGCGGAGACCAGGCCGGTGTCGCCGTTGTAGATGCCCAGCGCGTAGTCGTTGGCGGTGACCAGCAGCGGGCGGCCCGGGTACCACGGCGACCACGTGGCCTGCCCGGTCTCGTCGGTGATCCAGCGCTCCACCTGACGATTCCAGTGCCGCACCCCGTACGGCCCGTCGCGGTGCGCGCAGAGCAGGCGGTGTTCGTCCATGGCCGCGAGACCCTCGGGCCCGGCGCCCAGTAGTGCGCAGGCCCGCACCTTCAGGGCGTGGCCCACCAGTGCCGGGCGGAGCGCCGCGGCCGGTTCGGCATCCTCGATGAACTCGATCGCCGTATCGCCTGCCCGCAGGAGGGTGAGCACCTGGTCCGCATCACCGGACCGGATCGCTTCGGCCAGCCCGCCGATCGCCGCCCCGAAGCGGTGCGTGGTGTGCAGCGCGGCGATCTTGATGGACGGGTGGTCGGTGAGGCCGTCGACCAGATCGGCCAGCACGGCACCTGCCTGCACCGAGGTCAACTGGTCGGGGTCGCCGACCAGCAGCAGCCGGGTGTCGGGCCGAACGGCTTCGAGCAGCCGGGCCATGAGTGTCAGCGACACCATCGAGGTCTCGTCGACGACGACGACGTCGTGCGGCAACCGGTTGCCGCGGTGGTGCTTGAACCGCGAGGCGCTGTCGGGACGCCCGCCGAGCAACCGGTGCAGCGTGACGGCGCGTAGCCCGCTGAGCCGCTCCCGGTCCGCGCTGTCGAGTTTGGCCACCTCGGCCGAGACGGCCTCCTGCAGTCGGGCGGCGGCTTTTCCGGTCGGCGCCGCGAGCGCGATCCGCAGCCGGCCCGGGTGCGCGGCCTGCGCCAGCAGCGCGAGTAGCCGGGCCACGGTCGTCGTCTTGCCCGTGCCGGGCCCACCGGTCAGCACCGTCACCGGCTGCGTCAGCGCGAGCTGTGCGGCGGCCCGCTGCTCGGCGAAACCCGGTGGCGGGAAAAGTCGTTCCAGTTCGGCGTCGGCGACCGGATGCGACGCCTGCGCCGACAGCGCCAGCAGGTCGGTGCAAACCTGCTGTTCTTCGCGCCAGTAGCGGTCCAGGTACAGGAGCCGCTCGCGGTCCAGCCGGATGGCCTTGCCCGTCAACGGACTGGCCGCGACGGCGGCGACCAGATCGCCGGGCGCCGGCCAAGGCAGGTCACCGCCGATGTCGTCGGCGACGGTCCTGAGGTCGACGCACACCGAGCCTTCCCGCAGCGCCCGGACCGCCAGCCCGACGGCGAGGGCGACGACATCGCCCGTCTCTTCGGCCAGCGCGCAACACCGCTGGGCCACATGCACATCGGCGGCATTCAGCACGCCGGCGGCGTTGAACGTCGCGAGCAGCCCGGTGGCCGCGGGCACCTGCCGCCAGTCCATGGGGTCGGGCAGCCGGTCCGGTGTTGCCTCCAGCGGTGCCGTCATGCTGCCGTCCCATCCAGGAGATCCGACAGCCGACTCACCAGCTCGACCGGGGGCTGCCAGCTGAACACCCCGCACGGGTGACCCTCGACCAGGGGAGTCGCCGCGCCGCACATGCCCCGCACGAACAGGTAGGCCACGCCGCCCAGATGCCGGGCGGGCGCGTAGCCGGGTAGCCGCCACCGCAGGAACCGGTGCAGCACAACCGAATACAGCAACGCCTGCAGCGGGTAGTCGGAATGCATCATGGCTTCGGCGAGCCGGGGCGCCGTATAGTCCGCCGCGGTGTTCTCGGTGCCGAAGTCGCCCAGCCGGTTCGTCTTGTAGTCGACCACCAGATACTTGTGGCCGCCCTCGTCCGGCACCCGCAGCACAGCGTCGATGGAACCCGACAGATAGCCGTGCAACCGCTGGTGCCCGAGCGGTTCGGCCTGCAGCCGCGCGCCGTAGACCGACAACGGATCTGACGCCGGCAGCAGCTCGCTCACCAGCGCGCCGACGTCGCCGAGCCGGATGTCCCGCGCGACGTCGGCCCGGTCCTGGCCGCCGCCCAGCGGCATCTCGAAATCCAGTTCCCGCAACCGATCCCGCAAGCCGATCTGTCGCAGCGTCAGGCCCGGCGCCAACGGGCCGAGCGGAGTGTCGTGCATCGGCACCAGGGCCGGCGCCAGCTCACCGATCGGCACCTCGACGTTCCACAACCCCGCCTGCTCGTCGATCCGGGCCGCCAGTTCGGCCGTCAGATCCGGGGACAGCGGGTCGGCGCGTTCGAGCACGGCGTGCACCAGCGAGCCGAACGCGGCGCCGGCGGGCAGCTGCGCCATGGGCGACGGCAGGTCGCCGGGCAGCGGAGGCGGCGCCTCGGGGACGACGTCGGCGGATTCGTCATCCCGCAGCGCGGTGTCCGGTTCGCTGCTCACCGCCTGCCCGTCGTCGTGCACGACGCGCACCAGCGCCGAGTACGACGTCCGTCGCCAATGCGTGTCGATGCTGCGATGGAAATGCCGCACGTCCAGGTCCGCGGGGGCCTCCGGCGCCGGCGGCGACATCGGTGCGACGGGCTCGGCCGCCTCGACCACCGGACCGCCCGCGTGCTCCCACGCGGTGAAGCACGCCATCGCGTCGTCGTCGGAAAGTGTCTGCGGGACAACGCAGTCCGGTACCGCGGTGGCACCGGGCCGGCGGCCCCGCAGCAGCCGTGACAGGCCACCGTTCTGCTCGTCCCGCGACGGCGCCCACCACGCCACCACCTGTGACTGTGCCCGGGTGAGCGCGACATAGGTCAGCCGGACGTTGTCGCCGGCCGTCTCGGCCAGGCCCGCCTGCTCCGCCGCGGCCCGGTCGGTGGCCCCGGCACCACCGACGTGAAGGCACCGCGCACCGTCGGCGTCGTGGAACCGCAATACCGTGTCGGCCTTGACGAACCGGTTGAACCCGAACGGCAGATAAACGACGGGGAACTGCAGCCCCTTGCTGCGCCACACCGTCATGATCTGCACCGCCGCGGCGTCGCTGTCCAGCCGGCGGTTGCGCTCGGCCGGGCCGGCGCGGTCCTTGATCTGGCGGCGCAGCCAATCACGCAGGGCTGGCAGGTGATGACGCTCGCGATGGGCGGTTTCGTGCAGGAGTTGGCTGACGTGCGCGAGGTCGGTCATGTGCCGTTCGCCGCCGCGGTGTCCGAGTACCCGCTCGGGCAGGCCCAGCGACACCGCCGCCTCGAACACCGCCGCGATGCCACGGTCCCGGGCCAGGCCGGCCCACTGCCGGATGGTGGTGGTGATCTGGTCGGTCAGCTCGTCGCCGCCGGCGGCCAGATCGGCCGCGCGGTGACCGAAGAACATGGTGGTCGCGGCGGCCCGCACCACGCCACTGCGGTTGGGGGTGTCGAAGGCATCGAGCAGGCGCAGCCACTCCGCCGCTGCGGTCGAGGCGAACACGTCGGTGTCGCCCGAGTACACCACCGGAATGCCCAAGTCCAGCAACGCATCCCGGCACGGGACGGCGTCCAGGCCGCTGTCGACGATCACCGCGATGTCACCGGCGGTGAGCGGCCGGCCGTCGAACTGCGCGCCACTGGCCAGCAGCACGGAGATGTCGGCGGCGAGATCCTTGGCGATGTAGGGCCGCAACGTCCCGATCGGGACCATGCGGCGCTGGGGCGTCCCGAACTCCGTACGCGCGACGACCCGCAGCCGGAA